>NZ_JABEDH010000001.1 GCF_029285175.1 Sulfitobacter sp. M05
GCCCGCTTGTCAATGCAATCCGCACAGCATCTTGGCGGAATTCGTCCGTCCGTTTCAGTCCCATAGTTCATCTCCTTTGCTGCAATAAATGCTATCAAAGGAGCGGCATCAAACCGTGACAGGTCCAACTATCCCATCTCGCAGACGGTCGGGGCCAACTATCGATCGCCTTAGGATCGGGCGAAGCGACCAGTTTCCCTGTCTCCGACGAACTTTGCGGGCCGGATATCGAAGATTTACCGCGGCTTCGGGACTTCCTTGAGGGATGGCAACGTTTGGTACGCCAGGCAGGGACAATCGCGAAGGGTGGCTTTAACATTGCTGAGGCAAAGGAAAATCTTGATGCCCAACTGGCTGTCGGCCTTATGCTCGACGCTGAGCCCCGAGGGTACCTGGAGTTTGATGTCCAGGATGCGGCTTTAGACGACGAACTAACTGGCGTCTATTTCAACACCTGCATGCTCGGTGGTGCTGAAATCACCTACAGCGTTCTTGTGACACTCAAACGTCGCCCGGATCAGCCTTTGACATTTCGCTCTGTAAGTTTCGATGCACTGGACGTCAGGACGCGTGTAAACGACCTCAAAGCTTATGGTCGGGACCAGGCAGAAAAGCAGGGCGTCGCCATCCTCCTCGATCCTGATCTTATCAGCAGAGTTTGAGCAGACCCAGCTTCAAAAAGCCAAAGTCCGCCTGGGGCAAGCCTTGATGGCCAAAGCTATAGGACGGGCTAAAATGCTGCGATCGATCTAATAGCGGTTGCGAGCCCACATGTATGTACTGGCTGCTGTTCGCAAGTGAGATATAGGCTATCACTGTTGAGAAAAGTGAGAATGAATAGATGATGATTACCGATGATCTTTGAACCTGAACATTGGGAAAAGCCGTCTCCAAGTGAGATGCTTGATTTCATGGATCGTCCGAAGACGCCGGGGAAACCTAGTGGCAGTATGCTCGTTTTTCGTAAGCAACTTTCGCCGCTGTCTGTCTACAAGTATCTCGGTGCCCGTTTTGGCCAGCCCTATGGTTTCCAAACGATGGCGAAGAAACCGCATGACAGCGACAACCTTTTTCATTGGGACTATCTGCTGAAAGCTGGCGATGCTTGGCTTCACATACAGGGAGGGAACCGCGACGTTCATGTCGCGATATTTGGGAAATCTATGTCCTCCAAGAACTGGGTAAAATTCGCGAGAGCGTTGAAGGGTGATTTTGGCCGCTGTGGTTGCGGAATGGCATCAGTCGGCGCGACACTCGAAAAATGGAGCATCGTCTCGAACCGATTTGCCTTGATCGCGGATACCTGTGCCGGTTTCCATGAGGTATTGACGGACGAGCAAGATCCTCCCGACTTCACGCCGGGAAAGCGTAGGTCTGCGGCGGGAATCAAGCGCTATAACAGACATGTTGAGAAGATTGGGAAACGGGCGGACAGGGTGTTTAGTGCATCGCTATCGCTCGATTTGATCACGCCAGTGCTGGCAGAGGCATTCATCAACCTTGTAATATTCATGGGTCGGAAAGACGAACTAAAGCGCAATCCGAGGCAGTATGACCATTATATCCGACAACCAATTGATACGCGGGTCTTTGACCTGCACTTGAAATGCAATTACTTCATAGCAGGGGTCGATCCGGACTGCGATGAGTATAAGGCGTTCAAGCGGGTCATGGATCGCCGGAACCATAACCTCCATGGAAACATTGATCCCGGAAAGGACGCCATCGAAACGGTGTATTTTGACAAGTTTACACCGCTTTACGAACGAGGCGCTGATCCGATCCTCGAATTGTTCAGGAACAAAGAAGCAGTGTTCGATGTTGCCGGTGTGCTCGCTCGGTACCACGACGTTCACACATTCCTTCGCTATGTGCTGAGCCTCCTTGAGGAGAAACCCAGAGCCGAGATCGAGTTAATGATGGAGGAATCGACGTTTGGGTATGACATTTCGCACGAACGTGCGGGGCGTCTATTTCCGTCGCATGAAGTCATGATGGTGATGCCGCTCAAGTACGATGACGAATTGAATATCGATTGGCGATAATGGCCATTCAAGCGACCATTCGAAGGAAGAATCTCAAGGCTGGTTTCGTCCGCGCCCCGGTCCTCCAGGCACCGAGAATGCTGCGGGGATGCACGAATGTCGGCAATTCGGGCTGCTGACGCAACATCGAGCGACCGTGGTCAACGGCAGCAATGGGCCGTCATGTACTTCGAAAGTAGTGCCAAGCAAATTTCGGACGCACTGCGTCGAGTTGTCGCACCTTCGTCTTGTATAGACTTAAATAGGCATCGCTTTAGCCTTGAACCCGGTCAATGCAGCGGAGCTTGGCATTCGCCCAGAGCACATTGATGTCGTCGACCTTGGTACCGGCGATTTCGATGCCGTGGCCGATGTCGTGGAGCATCTGGGATCAGACACAAATCTGTTTGTGCGCATTGAAGGTATTGGCCCGATGATGGTGCGGGTGCATGGAAATATTCCCAAGCAGCCAGGCGACAGCGTCGGACTTAAGTTGCAACGTGAGAACATCCATCTGTTTGCTACCGATGGGCAACGTTTAAGGGCAGAAGGCGCCCTTGCGGCTTAGACAAAAATACGCAGCGCACCGGAGTATTTAACGGTGCGCTGTTTTCTGGGTGAAAAAGCGGTCAGTAGAGGCATGGTGCCTTCTGAAATGGCACTTTCCACTGCTTCCTCGGCGAACTCCGGGTCACGCCGACAGAACCCCGTTAAGATCTTTCCCAATATGTGACAGGCGCGTGGACAGCGGAAAGAGTGCGGCCTGTATGGAATGATAGATATCTGGTTTGCCCATGAACTGAGTGACCGTTGGTTGGCCGTTCTCGTCAATCTCTGGAAACCAGCCCCCATGGGTATGGTCAATGTAATGCGCGTCTGCAAACTGCCACAACCGACTATACCACTGATGTTGTTCGGCGTTGTCGCCAAGTTTGAGAAAGGCCGCAAGCACGCCAATCGCTTCGGTAACTGGCCACCAATACCGGTCCCTGATTGCAGGTGTCCCATCAAAATTCAGCGTATAGAAAAACCCACCACGCTCATTATCCCAAGCATCCGTAAGGGCGCGTTCGACCAACGACCAAGCGGTCTGGATCGATGTACCATCGGGGCGACCGGATAGATCCCAATATTGCAACAATAAACGTCCCAATTCAAAGGAGTGTCCGGGCGTGGTGCCCGCAGGGCGAAACATTGGGTTGCCTGAATAGCTGCGGTCGATTTGCCAATTTTCTGTGTAATGTTCGGGCAAACGCCAGTTTTCCGAGGCACCATTTTTATAGACCAAGAAGTCGAGTATGCGTTTCGCTTTTTGCAGATAGGCTTCGCGGCCTGTTGCTTCATAAGCCGTCAACAGGGCTTCGACCCCATGCATATTGGCATTCATTCCGCGATATGTGGAGAAGGGGGTCCAATTGCGGTTGTATTCATCCGAAAATAGCCCGTGGTCGTCTTCCCAATAATGGGAATCTAACGTGCTGGTGACATCCTCAATTAGGCGGTCCGCGTCGGGATGGCCCGCCAATTTTGCGCTTGCCCCGGCCAATAAAACAAAGGCATGGCCATAAGCCAGTTTCCGGTCATCATGGATGTTTTTCCCATCCAGCGCCCAAAGATATCCCCCATGCTCACGATCCCGGTGGAACTCCCAAAGATAGGACATTCCCTGATCGATCAGGGTGTCACATTGCGAAAGCCCTGCGAGCTTTCCTAAGGCAAAGGAATGCGTCAGCCGGGTTGTTGTGTGAAGCTCTTGGACTGAACTATTCAACGGTGACCCGTCATAGCCCAACACGTAAAAACCGGCATCTGGCCGCAGACTCGCATTGAAAAAATCAAATTGATCTTTGGCGTCTTTGGCCAGGCGGGCGCGATGTTCTGGCACCCCAAAACTGAATTGTGCAGCGTCAGATGTGACTGTCTTCATTGCGTTTTCCAACGGAAACCTCGTCATGTATGGGGGCGCATTTTTCGCAACTTAGGCGTCACGAAGAAAGCCCGAGATGGGTTGAATATATTGCAGGTCTGTCGCGGGCGTGCCCTCGATCCGTTTCAGCAGAAGGTCGGCCAATGTCTCACCCGCTGCGGAAAGATCTTCGTATAGGCTGGCGACCCGAGGGCGCACGAGGTCAAAGACACCAGAGGTTTGTTTGACCACAACCTGGACGTCCTGACCGGCCACCAATCCCCGATCTTGAATGGCGGCAAGGGCTGCCAACCCAGAAACATCCCCTGGCAGGATCAATCCGTCAGGGGCATTCTTTTCACCAAAGCGCTGGTGAATTTGTGCCGAAATTGTGTCTGCATCGCTATCGAGCGAAACACCCTCTAGGATTTCGTGGTCAATTCCCGACGCGCGGACGGCCTTCATAAAGCCATGAAGAAGGTGTTGGCGGAAAGTAAAGCGTTCTGGCGGCAACAGAATACCGATCCGTCTTGCGCCACGCTTGATCAACATGTCTGCAGCTTGTCGGGCAAAGGTAAAGTTATCAAAGTCTACATAAGGATGTGGTGTCGCCAGTTCCGATCTACCGTGGGAAACAAACGGAAAATCCGCCTCCAACAAGAACTTAATGCGTGCGTCATCTGGCGTGGTGCGCGAGAAGATAATCCCATCCGCCAGCTTGTCACGGACAACCCGCCGGATCCTTTCAGCGGATTCATCGTGCCCAAAGTCAGGCAGCACCACGAGATGATAGGGCGTGCCTTCCAAACGTGCGCTGATGCCCCCAATGAGCAGGGTGCCAAAGCCAAGGATTTCTTCGTGCGGTGGAAGGATCAGATAGATGACCTGTGTGCGCCCAGTGCGCAATCTTTGGGCGGCACGGTCGGGGGAATAGCCAAGCTCTTGCGCGGTTTTATGGACCAACGCACGGGTCTCTTCCGCCATTTGCGGGTCATTGGCCAAAGCACGTGAAACGGCACCGACAGATATTCCGACTTTTGCGGCGATTGTCCGTTGGGTGGGGCGTTTACTGTGTGTCGAGTTTGGCATGTTGCATGACTTCTATGGGTATCCTTCCAAGCTAATTTAATACGATTAAATTTGCAACATATAGGTTCTGCTTGCTGTCAATTTAGACATTTTCCTGTAAAATACGGTCTTTATGTGAGCTAAGAGAGGTTATTGCCTAATTTGAATGTCTTGACAGGCTCTGTATTTTTAACGTTATAAATACATATCAAAATTGATTCTGGGAGGAAATCATGGATTTTAAACATCTAACGACCAGCGCAGCTCTGATCGCTCTTATGGCCGGAGCAGCCCATTCAGACGATGTGGAGGTTCTGCACTGGTGGACCTCTGGCGGTGAAGCTGCGGCGCTGAATGTGTTGAAAGACAATCTGGCAGGACAGGATATAGGCTGGGTCGATATGCCCGTCGCCGGTGGTGGTGGCGAGTCCGCGATGACTACACTGCGCGCGCGCGTAACAGCAGGAAATGCACCGACAGCTGTGCAAATGCTTGGCTTTGACATCATTGACTGGGCAAATGAAGACGTGCTTGGCAATCTCGACAGCGTCGCCACCTCAGAAGGTTGGGATGACGTTGTTCCAGAGGCGCTTCAGTTCTTCTCAAAACATGACGGTAAATGGATCGCGGCCCCGGTGAATGTGCATTCCACCAACTGGGTTTGGATCAACAAAGCCGCTCTGGATAAAACCGGTTTGGGCCAGCCCACCAGCTGGGATGAATTGGTCGCCGTTCTTGGTGCAATGAAGGCAAACGGCATCACGCCACTTGCGCATGGAGGACAAGCTTGGCAGGACGCCACGATCTTTGACGCGGTTGTCCTGAGCCTTGGCGATGACTTCTATAAATCCTCAATGATTGACCTCGACACCGACGCCTTGGGCGGCGCAACAATGGTTGAGGCGTTCGAACGGATGGGCACTTTGCGTGGCTACGTGGATGACAATTTCTCGGGTCGTGATTGGAACCTTGCATCAACCATGGTGATCAATGGCGAAGCGGGCATGCAGATGATGGGTGATTGGGCAAAGGGTGAATTCCTGCGCGCAGACCTGGCACCGGGCGAAGATTTCGTCTGTATCCGCTTCCCCGGCACTCAGGGTGCGGTGACATTCAACTCAGACCAATTTGTCATGTTTGACGTTGAAAATGGCCAAGATGCTCAGCTTGCTATGGCGTCAGCTGTTATGGACCCCGCGTTCCAATCGGCTTTCAACGTGGTGAAAGGTTCTGTTCCGGCGCGTACCGATGTTCCAAACACGGCGTTTGACGCCTGTGGCCAGAAAGGCATGGCAGATCTTGCGGATGCTGGCGGAAAAGGGCGCTTGTTTGGCTCAATGGCGCATGGACACTCGGTTCCGGCCTCTGTGAAAAATGCGATTTATGACGTTGTTACCGCGCATTTCAATGGCGAATATGATGCCGAAACTGCGGCACAGGAACTCGTCAACGCAGTTGAATCTGCTCAATAATCTCGTTTGGAAGGTCGGCACCTGCTGGCCTTCCTTACATGGGTTAAGCGCGCTTATTAGTCCTTTCGACAAGAAGCGAATGACGCGGTTGCGTCACCAAAGGGGGAACAGATGGCACGTCATGCCACCGATGCGGATTTTCGCACAAAACTTCAGGAATGGATCCCAAAACTGGTGCTTTCACCGTCGATCGCGCTGATGCTGATCTTTGTTTATGGTTTCATTCTTTTTACAGTCTACCTCAGCTTCACCGGCTCGCGGATGTTGCCGAGATACGATCTGGTCGGGTTTGACAATTATGCCCGTCTTTGGGGGCTTTCGGCGTGGTGGACAGCGGTTACAAACCTCGCCATCTTTGCGTCCCTTTACATCTTTATTTGCACGGCGATTGGGCTGACACTCGCGATTTTACTGGATCAGAAAATTCGCGGTGAAGGCATGCTTCGCCCGATCTATCTTTACCCAATGGCCCTGTCTTTCATCGTGACCGGCACCGCATGGAAGTGGTTTCTGGACCCGGGAATTGGGCTGGAAAACACCATGCATCTTTGGGGGTGGGACAGCTTTAGTTTCGGCTGGATCAAGGATCGCAACATGGCGATTTACACGATTGTTATCGCGGCGGTTTGGCAAACAAGTGGCTTTGTCATGGCCATGTTTTTGGCTGGGCTGCGCGGCATCGACAATGAAATTCTGAAAGCGGCCCAGATTGATGGTGCCTCAAATTGGAGCCTCTATCGCCGTATCGTTATCCCAATGCTGCGACCTGCTTTCTTGTCGGCCTTTGTGATCCTCGCGCATCTTGCGGTAAAATCTTATGACCTTGTCATTGCCTTGACGGGTGGGGGACCAGGTCGAGCCACCGAATTGCCCGCAACCTTCATGTATTCCTACACCTTCACGCGAAATCAAATGGGAACAGGTGCGGCCAGTGCCGTCATCATGTTGATGACCATTGCGGCGATCATGATGCCTTACCTTTATGCTGAGCTGAAGGAGAAGAAGTGATGTCGATCGCAACGCAAGGCACGGACGTCAACACCGGCAAAATTGCCCGTACCTTCATCTATCTGGTGCTGCTGGTCTTTGCGCTTTTCTATCTGTTGCCATTTTTTGTAATGGTGGTGAACTCATTGAAACCGCTGGATGAAATCACCGGCGGAAATATGATGGCGCTGCCTGATAAATGGACAATCCAACCTTGGCTTTCCGCGTGGTCCTCTGCTCAGATCGGGGTCGAACCAACGGGTTTGAAACCCTATTTTGTAAACTCAATCCTGATGGTTGTGCCCGCTGTGGCCATTTCGACATTTCTGGGTGCTTTGAATGGCTATGTGCTTACAAAGTGGCGTTTCCGGGGGGATACAATCCTGTTTGGGTTGCTGCTGTTTTCCTGCTTTATCCCGTTTCAGATTGTTCTGATCCCGATGGCCACGATCCTTGGTAAAATAGGCTTGGCAGGCACTATTCCTGGCTTGGTATTGGTGCATGTCGTGTATGGGGTTGGCTTTACCACCCTTTACTATCGCAACTATTATGCAGCCTTCCCAACCGAGCTTGTGCGCGCAGCCATGATGGATGGCGCCGGTTTTTTCCGCATCTTCTGGCGGATTATGTTGCCGGTGTCCGGGCCAATCACGGTGGTGTCCGTCATCTGGCAGTTTACCAATGTATGGAATGACTTTTTGTTTGGTGCCTCGTTCGGCGGGCAAAGCCAACCGATGACTGTCGCGCTCAACAATCTTGTGCAATCTTCAACGGGTGTGAAGGAATATAACGTTCACTTCGCAGGCGCGATCCTCGCTGCTCTTCCCACTCTTCTCGTTTACATCGTCGCAGGCCGGTACTTTGTCCGCGGTTTGATGGCCGGTTCCGTGAAAGGCTAAACTCATGGGTTTTCTCGATATTTCAAACGTCACCAAATCTTATGGTAACGTCGAAGTCCTGCATCAGGTCGATATCAAAGTCGAAGAGGGTGAATTCCTTGTACTTGTCGGCCCATCGGGCTGCGGCAAGTCCACGCTTTTGAATATGATTGCCGGTCTTGAGGGCATCACCAGCGGTGATATTTCGATCAAAGGTCGCGTCATGAACGGCGTGCATCCATCAAACCGCAACATCGCGATGGTGTTCCAAAGCTATGCGCTTTACCCGAATATGACTGTCGGGCAAAACATGACCTTTGGGTTGGAAATGCACGGTGTTGAAAAATCCAAACGTGATGTGGCGCTGAAGGATGTCGCCAAACTGTTGCAACTGGATCAACTTTTGGATCGCAAGCCGGGGCAGTTGTCCGGTGGCCAACGCCAACGGGTAGCAATGGGGCGCGCGCTGGTGCGTGACCCGGATGTGTTTTTGTTCGACGAGCCTCTCTCAAACCTCGATGCGAAGCTGCGCGTCGACATGCGGACTGAGATCAAAAAGCTGCATGAGAAACTGAAAACCACAATTGTCTATGTGACGCATGATCAGATCGAAGCCTTGACCCTGTCGACACGGATTGCAGTCATGAACGGCGGTTATGTTCAGCAATTGGGCACACCGAAAGAGATTTACGACACACCTGCAAACCTGTTTGTCGCGACCTTTATGGGGTCTCCAGCGATGAATGTTTTGCCGGCCAAAGTGTCGATGGTTGATGGGGTGCCTTACGCTCAAATCATTGATGGTGAGGGACAGCCTGTAAGTCTTCGTTTTAGTCAGGAAAACATGGAAGATTGGGATGGCAAGGACATCCTGCTGGGCATCCGCCCCGAGGCACTGACTGACCCAGAAGGGGCGGACAGAAAGTCCACCAATATCGCCACGTTCCACAATGCGATTGATGTCACAGAACCGGCGGGATCGGATACATTTGTCACGACTACACTTGGGGATGCCGACGTGATCGCCCGAATGCGCGCCGATACAGATGTCGCCTCTGGTCAGATGTTTGAATTCGCGGTCAACATGGATAAGGCCGTGGCGTTTGATCCAGTGACCGAGCAACGTATCGCGCCGTAAAGGCGTCTTAGACCTGTTTCGTTTGACCCTGATCCCCCTAGTGTGACCCAAAAGGCCCAAGAAATGATCCTTTGTTGCGGAGAAGCTCTGATTGATATGATCCCGTCCCCAACAAGGGCGGGTCCCAATGGCTTTGTCCCGCACACGGGTGGGGCGGTGTTTAACACTGCGATCGCGCTGGGGCGCCTTGGGGTGAAGGCTGGACTGTTCACAGGGGTATCTCATGACATGTTTGGGGCACAACTTGTTCAGGCGCTGAAAGAGAGCAAAGTTGATACTACGGCATTGGCTTTCTCAGGCCGGCCAACGACCTTGGCATTTGTCGAATTGGTGGATGGTCACGCAACGTATTCATTTTATGATGAAAATTCAGCCAGTCGCATGCTTGACCCGGACGCCCTTCCCACCATTTCACCAGAGGTTTCAACGCTCTTTTTCGGCGGTATCAGTCTCGCCTGTGAGCCTTGTGCCGATACGCACGTAGAGTTGGCAGTCAGAGAATGCGATAAACGCGTTATCGCTCTGGATCCAAATATTCGCCCCGACTTTATTCAGAATGTCGCACGTTTTAGAAAGCGGTTGGAGCAAATGATCTCAATATCAGATATTGTCAAAATCTCGGATGAAGATTTGGATTGGATATACCCTGAACAAGATACGATTGCGAAAAAAGTCACTCAGTTGCGAGCAAACGGACCCGCTGTTGTGATCCTGACACGGGGCGCAGAAGGTGCTTCGGCCTATTTTGGCACAGGGCAAGAGGTCCGCGTACCCAGCAAACCCGTTTGTGTTGTGGATACCGTGGGCGCGGGTGACACTTTTAATGCTGGCTTTCTTGCAGAGCTTTCCCAACAGGGCGCATTGAGCAAGCAGGATTTACGATCTGTCAGCGCGGAAACCATTGCGCAGGCGCTCGCATTTGGGGCCAAAGTTGCTGCGGTCACGGTTTCACGCGCCGGAGCACAGCCCCCTTGGGCTGAAGAGCTTTCTTAGGTCTGGTGATTTTGGGTTGGTGCCAGTGACGGTTCTCCGCAGTCTGAGCCCATGAAGCAACGGTAAGCCAAACCGTGCAGACCTGTTTTGCGCTTTGGGTGTATCGCAAAGTTCTCTGTGTTCAGGTGCAATCGACGACTCACTTGTGGGGGTGTTGAGATGACAGGCGTAAACGCAGGCGATGCCTCGAACACCAAGGAAACTGTCCTGTCGAAGTTTGCACCGGTACTGTCGCTAAAGTCGGCAGCTCCGCAGCGAACATCTTATTTTCGAACATTGAAAATACATGAGCAACAGCAGGTATGGGCTGTCTTTTTGGATGTATTGTCAACAATCTTGGCTCAGTGTTCTGGCCGTTCAACGCATCCTAACAATGGAAAATTTCCATTTTGCGAGTTACTTTGGGATTTTCTAAACCGCTAGGCTTTGTCGCACAAATCGTCTGAAGGGATTCACTGTATGAATCCAGCATGATAGCTGAAGTCATGAGCAGTTGGGCCCCTTCGAAGTACAAGACCAAGAACTGGTCGTCTTACAATGACAGCTTTTAGCAGCGCGGATCGTGGTCGATTTGGTTTGATCCGGAGATGGTCTGGACGCGACCGCCAAACGGCAAGCGAGGTCGGCAACAGCAATTCAGGGATGCTGCATTCAGACGTGTCTGACGTTAAAGATCCTGTTTGGCATGCCGCTTCGGCAGCACAGGTATCAAGGCCGAAGGTGAAGGCGAGCGGAACGCCCGCAAGCATGGCGGCCCCAAACGCCGCATCTGGCGAAAAATACATATTGGAATTGACGAAGAAACACTGGAGGTTCGAACGGGCGAGGTCACCAGCGGCACCGTCGGAGATGCTGCCATGCACTGCCAGGCAGTGGACGAGCGCCGGAGCGATTGCCTGAAACGAAGCGGTCAGTGCGCAGCAATATCTGGGCCGCACCTTGTGGAGAGGTTGGAGCAGATACCACCGCCGAACCCGCGTCAAAACGAAAATGCATTGTGTGAAACGACTTGGCCAATCGTTGATGCAGAGGGGTTTTGATCGACAGGTTGCAAAAATCCATGTCCGCATCGCCGTCCTCAACCGCTACACGGCGCTTGGCATATCCGTCACTGAGCCTCTAGGCTGAGTCCCTATGGCGTAAGGGGAAGCGCGTTCTTCGCCTGATTTGTGCAACAAAGCTGCCTTCTTGGTGAAGGACATTTGGCGGCTGAATTTTACCCCCTTCAAGTGGGCGACGTTGCAGAAAGCCATCAAATGGATGCCCTGACAGGTGTTGTGGCGTGTCATGCGACATGATCTGACTTTGGAAACTTCTGTCTTTTCTATTCAGCTCAGGTTCCTGTCGGCAATAAGGGTGACCGTTGGTTTTTCAGGAACTGAAGAGGTAATCACACCGGCCTGAAGAAAACCTACACCGGATTCAGTTCCGCAATCGGGTGCAAATCAAAATTGGCAGTCAGGTAAATCAAACCGTCGACATCCGCTGGCCATGAACCGGCTCCATCGGGATTGCGCAGCAGGCTGGCAGGAAGCGAGGTTGCCCGTGCGAACGCCCGCGCCGGATCGTCTCCGACCTCGCGGATCATCACGCCAAGCGCCTGCGCCAGCGAAAGATCGGCACCGGCAAGTGTGCCATCCGCAAGGGTCAACCGACCCTTGTTTCGGTAAATGTCGCGCCCGCCCAGTTTAAAGCTGGTGATGTCAGAGCCGGCACAGGCCATCGCATCGCTGACAAGGAAAACATCAGCGGGGCCTTCTTTTGCGGCAAGGGCGATGCGGATGGTGGCAGGATGCACATGGATTCCGTCGGCAATCACCCCGGCCGCGGCGTCGGCGCTCTCCAGCGTTGCCCCAACAAGGCCCGGTTCGCGCGAGGTGAACTGGCTCATGGCGTTGAACAAATGGGTGCTGCCGCGCGCACCCGCGGCAAAAGCCGATTTGGCCGTCTCGTAATCCGCGTTGCTGTGCCCAAGAAACACAATTGCCCCGGCTTGCGACAAGGCCGTGATTTGCGCTGCGGTCACAGATTCCGGCGCAACGGTGAGCAATAGATTGGGCAACTTATCCGCCGCGGCAACCAGTTCGGCGCAATCGGCGTCCTCCATCGGACGGATCAACGTGCCGTCATGCGCCCCTTTGCGCGCGACCGACAGATGCGGGCCTTCAAGGTGCAGACCGGCAATGCCGGGGACACCTGCGGCAATGGCCGCGACTGCCGCCGTTATTGCCGCTGAGGTCTGCGCCGGCGTGTCAGTGATCAATGTGGGCAGGAAGTGGCGTGTCCCTAGAGCGTTATGGGCCTGCGCGATCCTGTTGAGAGTGGCCAGATCTGGTGCGTCGTTGAACAGCACACCACCGCCGCCGTTAACCTGAAGATCAACAAAACCCGGCATGAATGTGCCGCCTTTCAGCGTGGTGATCAATGTCCCGGCTGGGATATTGCGACTTTCCATCAGGGCAGGGCGGTTCTGTTCGATAACCAGCGCGTGACCTTTCAACACCTGTTTGCCGTCGAAGATATCCGCCCCTACGTAGGCCCGTAAATGCCCGGCGGCGCTCATGGCAGAGACTGCCGCGCCATTGCAAAAGCCCCTTCCAGTGCCGACCCTTTAGGGGGATGGAGATTGCGGGCCAAGCTATCCGGCAGGTAGGGGGCATAATGCGGGCCAACCCCGCCGGCCAGTGTCAGGTGATCACCCGCTTGGAAGCCCAATGTTTTCAGCGCCGTCTCTAGATAGGCGGCCCCTTCCGCAACGAGCGTCAATCCGATCTCATCCCCGCCCTTGGCCGCGGTGATCAAACTCCGCGCAAGCTTGGCAAAATCCGACGGGGCGGCTGTGGTGCTGAACAGGACAATGCCCATCAACCCGCCCATGGCCGCGCAGGTTGTCCGGCTGTGCGGGCTATGCGGACGCAAACCGTCTTCGGCAAGCAGCACCTCTTCCAGCAACCTGCGACCCAGCCAAGCACCCGAGGCATGATCGGACAAATGAAAGCCCCAGCCGCCAACCGTGGTCATCTCCAACGCGCGCTGGCGGGCCACAATTGTGCCGGTACCAAGGGCCACAACATAGCCGTCCGTGTCGCCCAAAGCCCCCCGTACCGAAGTAGCGCGGTCACCGGAAACGGTACTGCAGCCATAAGGCAGAGCGTTTAGCAGGGCCTGCTCTTCAACCTCTGAATGGGCTCCAGCCACCCCTAGATGGGCGGTGATCCGTTCAGGTGGCGTGTGCCCCAGTCCGGCATTTTCGAGGGCCTGAGCAATGGCACCTGTCAGATTGGCAACCGCAGCGTCAAAGTCGCTGTGAATGTTGCCCGGGCCGCTGCTGGCCTGACCAAGGATGCCTTGCGTGGATGTGCCCGCCACCGCGCGCGAGCCACTGCCGCCGCCATCCGCCGCGACGATTATCTGGGGGTCTGAAATGCTCATGCTCACTCTATAGTTTAGCAATCGGGGCAAAGCCTATAGCAAGGCCCTGCGAAATTGGGATCAGACCAGAAATGTCCTGCGGTGCGCCTGTCGCCGTTTGCGGATTGGTCAGAGTGAGGCAGCAGCACGGCTGGCCTGATCATATTGTCCGGACATGGTGCGCAGTTGCGCTGCGATCACACGCAGGTCTTCGCCCTTGTTATCCAGCCGTGACAGCCCGTCCAGAAAGCAGCTTTTGCGAATGGCGCGGTAGGCTTCGCACAGGCCTGCACCGGTTTCCGACGTGCGATAGAAGACTTCCTTGCCCCGTTTGTCTGTCTCAAGAAGTTCCGATTTCAACAGCTTGCGCAGGGCATAATTGACGGTATGGGTATCCTCGATATTGAGCAGGAAACAGATGTCCGTCAGGCGTTTTTCACGGCCCCGGTGGTTGACGTTGTGCAAGACAAGGATCTCCAGCGGCGTTAGGTTCGGATTGCCAGCCGCCGCCATGCACCGCGTCGTCCAGCGGGTAAAGGCGTTGAAGGCGACGATCATGCCAAACTCAAGCTCGGATGCCTCCCAGCCGTCTCCTTCGGCAAGGTGGCGTGAAGAGACAATGCGCCGCTCGGGCAGTGGGTTTTCGGGATCGGACATGGGGCCTCGCTGGTTTGGGTGTTAAACGCTAACAATTTATACGCGAAATACAAGCGTAGGCGGAGGGATCGAGCCCGCCGCTTTCGGCAACGGTAAAGTTTTCAGCAGGGAGTTACCCCCTTGGGTTGTTTTTTATGTGTTTCTTTCGCCTGCTTTGACGCATGATGTGAGGTAAAATGGCCGATCCGTATGTTCCTTTATATGGGGTGTATTGGGTTTTGATTGTCTATATGTAGTGGGTTTCCTGTTGCATCTGGCGGTGGCGCGCCTATTTCGCCTGTCTATCGCCCGTGCCCCAAAAAGAAACTTCCCAGCTGATTCGAATTTTGTTAACCTGTTGTTAATAAAAAAACTGAGGTAGGTAGTACGAGTAATGAGAACGGGCTTTCGTGGCACGTTTGTCATCAGCTGGTCGCAAACAGAAATTGACGGCCTTGAGGCCGCTCCGGTGCAGTCCCTTACAGTGGGTGCAGCATGGGCGTGGCGCGGGGACGCGGTGCGGGTCGATGGCCCGAATGACGTGTTGCGACTGGATCAGGCAGACGGTGCAGAGAAACTTAGAAAAAGAGCCGCACGTATGGTGCATCGGTTGGTTGGGGCCGCGCTGGAGAAGAAAGACCTGCCAACCCTGTCGCCGCGTGAAAAAGAGATGTTGGAAACAACACCCTTGATGGACAACAGTTTTGTCGTGACCGACGGCGGCAAAAGCTACACGGTAACTTTGATCGAGGTAGGCGGCGGCAGCCAGCCCCTACTGATGTTCATGGACGAAATTCCGCCGCGCGATTGTGACCTTTGGATTGTGCATCACACCTTGGGATCGACGCCAAATGAATCCGACGGGCAGGGCAGTGGCGGTGTCATTTGTTTTACCCTCGGGACAAAAATCGTGACGCCGACAGGTCTGGTGCGTATCGAGGATCTGCGCGAAGGGGATCAGGTTCAGACCAAGGACAACGGCACCCAGCCTATCCAGTGGATCGGCAGCCGGCGGATGAGTGGCGCGCGGTTGTTTGCTATGCCGAAGTTACGCCCGGTGCGGATCAATGCCAGCGTGTTCGGGGAGGACGTGCCGGATGAGGATTTGATCGTTTCGCCTGAACACCGGATCTTGATGAAAGGTGCGGTTGCTCAAGACTTGTTCAATACCTCAGAGGTGCTGGTCGCGGCCAAGGACCTGATCAATGGCGAAACCATCACCGTCGATCTGAAGCTGCGCGAGGTGACCTATGTGCATCTGCTGTTTGACCGACATCAGGTGATGTGGGCCAATGGTGTGGAAACCGAGAGTTTCCACCCTGCGTCGGCTGCTCTTAGCACTTTGGATGAAGCGGATCGGGCGCGCCTGCTGGCCACACATCCCGAGCTGGAGTTTGATCCCCACACCTATGGCAGCTTTGCACGGCGCAACCTGTCGGCGTCGGAAGCCGCCATTCTGGCCCACGCGGCCTGATCTTTTTCGACAAAATAAGGCCGGACTTTTGCAAAGCCCGGCCTCCGAGTTACTCTTCCGTTTGGGATGTAATCAGCGCCTTGACGATCGCCTTGGCGCTGTCGCTGTCCCATTTGGCATCCCCGCGCAGACGGGCAATCTCGCGGCCTTTAGGGTCAATGAGGACGGTGATCGGCAACCCGAAAACCCCCATCTGCGAGGCCAGCGCCTGTTTCGGATCCTGATGGCGCGGCAGGCTGTCGATGCCGGCCTCTTTAAAGAACTTAGAGATGCCAGCAGGGGAATTGCGCCCCGCCGCGATGGTAAGTACCTCGAAATGGTCGCCGCCGAATTCCTTCTGTAGCGCGTTCAGCTGCGGCATTTCCTTGCGGCAGGGCGCGCACCATGTGGCCCAAAAATTCACCAGGACATATTTCCCGCGGTAGTCCGCCAGTGATCCGGTACCCGCGTCATCTGCCAGAATAAAGGTCGCGTCTGATGTTGCCTGTGGTGTTTCATGCACTATCAGCTTTTTCATGTCGCCCGTGCGCATCGACAAAATGTCGGGGCCGGCAGCCCATGCAGTATTTGCACCTGCCATAAGGGCCGTATACACGAGGCCGAACACTAATTTTCTCATTTGTCCCTCCGAGGGTTTTGCCATGACTGATAACAGCTCCAACAAAATGTGGGGCGGCCGCTTTGCCGCTGGTCCCGATGCCATCATGGAAGCAATTAATGCTTCCATCAGCTTTGACAAGCGTATGGCTGCGCAGGATATTGCGGGCTCGCGTGCCCATGCTGCGATGTTGGCTGCAACAGGTATCATTACCGATAACGATGCTGCTGCAATTCGGGAAGGGCTGCTCACGATCTTGTCAGAGATCGAGGGCGGGACATTTGAATATTCCACCGCCTTGGAAGACATCCACATGAATGTGGAGGCGCGGCTGAAGGACGTGATTGGCGAACCTGCGGGGCGTTTGCACACAGGGCGTTCGCGCAATGACCAGGTGGCGACGGATTTCAAACTTTGGGTGCGCGATCAGCTGGACGCCTTTGAGGGCGGGCTTGTTGCGCTTATTCAGGCACTGTTGGGGCAAGCCGAGGCGGGCGCCGATTGGGTCATGCCGGGGTTCACCCATCTGCAAACGGCACAGCCGGTGACATGGGGGCATCACATGATGGCCTATGTGGAAATGTTTGGTCGTGACCTCAGCCGTGTGCGCGATGCACGGGCGCGGATGAATGAAAGCCCCTTGGGTGCTGCGGCCCTTGCCGGCACCTCCTTTCCCATTGACCGCGAGATGACAGCAGAAGCTCTGGGGTTTGACCGACCTGCCGCCAATTCGCTGGATGCCGTGGCCGACCGTGATTTCGCGCTGGAGTTCCTGTCCTGTGCCAGCATCGCCGCGATGCACCTCAGCCGATTTGCCGAGGAGCTGGTGATCTGGTCCTCGGCGCAGTTCCGTTTCGTGACATTAAGCGACCGGTTTTCAACCGGATCGTCGATTATGCCGCAAAAGAAGAACCCGGATGCGGCTGAATTGATCCGTGCCAAGGTGGGCCGCATTTTCGGGGCCAATACTGGATTGCTGATGGTGATGAAGGGGCTGCCGCTGGCCTATTCCAAGGACATGCAGGAAGACAAGGAACAGGTCTTTGATGCGGCTGACAATCTGGTGCTGGCCCTTGCTGCCATGGAGGGCATGGTGCGCGACATGACCGGCAACCGTGCTGAACTGGCTGCCGCAGCGGGCAGCGGGTTCTCGACCGCAACTGATCTGGCCGACTGGCTGGTGCGTGTGCTGGGCCTGCCGTTTCGCGATGCACACCACATTACCGGTGCGCTGGTGGGGATGGCGGAACAGCAGGGCTGTGATTTGCCGGACCTTACGCTGGCGCAGATGCAATCTGTGCATGAGGGTATCACCGACGGGGTGTTTGATGTGCTAACGGTTGAGAATTCGGTGAATTCCCGGACGTCTTATGGGGGGACCGCACCGGCACAGGTGCGTGCCCAGGTTGCGCGCTGGAAAGGTCTGTTGGCATGAAGTGGTTTTTGGGTATGGCATTGGGCGGGGCCTTGGCAGGATGTGGTGCAGACGGCGAGCCGGTACAGCCTACCCGCAATGCAACGGTGCCCCTGTCCGGCACACATCAGCAGCCCAGCACCTACCAGCCCGGTGTACATGTCTCGGGGCATGTAAATATCGGTGTCGCAAAGGGGATCTGACATGTCACCACTGCGCATGATCTACCTTGGACTTGCGGTCTGGGGCACTGTGCATCCGATGTATTACTTCATCACATGGTTTCGTGAAAACGGATTTGATATCATGGGGATGATGGCCGCATGGCATGCAAACGCGGCTGCCAGCGGGTTGGTTTGGGATCTGACCATCGCGGCGGTGGCGCTGACTGTCTGGATCATTGCGGAGGTTGCTGTACGGCGTAACTGGCGCGCTCTCCTCGCGATTCCCGCCACGTTCTGTATCGGGGTGAGCTGCGGGTTGCCGCTCTATCTATTTCTAAGGACTGCGCCTGTTAAATAGGGTGGAGTTGAGTTTAAGGGCAAGATGAAGCATGGACCATTTCTTATATCGTGACGGCACGCTTTACGCAGAGGATGTTGCGATTTCACAGATTGCGGCCGCTGTTGGCACGCCGTTCTATGTGTATTCTACGGCGACCTTGTTGCGACACTTCCGCCTGTTTGATGAGGCGTTGGAAGGGATGGAGCATTTGGTGTGCTACGCCATGAAGGCGAATTCCAATCAGGCGGTGTTGCAGACTTTGGCGCAGGCCGGGGCGGGCATGGATGTTGTGTCCGGCGGCGAATACCGCCGCGCGCGTGCAGCGGGCGTGCCGGGTGACAAGATTGTGTTTTCTGGTGTGGGCAAGACCCGAGATGAAATCCGTCTGGCGCTGGAAGGTGGCATTCGACAGTTCAATGTCGAGAGCGAGCCCGAGATGGTTGTGCTGGATGCTGTGGCCCGTGAATTGGGGGTGGTCGCCCCGATTACCATACGTGTTAATCCGGATGTGGATGCCAAGACTCACGCCAAGATTGCCACCGGGAAATCCGAGAACAAGTTTGGCATTCCGATTGCCAAGGCGCGCGAGGTTTATGCGATGGCGGCGTCGATGTCGGGGTTGGATGTGATCGGGATCGACGTTCACATCGGATCACAGCTGACGGACTTGACCCCATACGAGCTGGCCTATCAGAAGGTTGCCGAGTTGACGCAGACCCTGCGCGAAGATGGGCATAAGATTACCCGTCTGGATTTGGGCGGCGGCCTTGGCATTCCTTATGAGCGCAGCAATGCCGATCCGCCTTTGCCGTCGGACTATGGGGCGTTGGTCAAGCGCACGCTGGGGCATTTGGGCTGTGAGATTGAGATTGAACCGGGGCGGCTGATTGCCGGCAATGCCGGTTTGATGGTCAGTGAAGTGATTTATGTCAAAGAAGGGGAGGGGCGTGAGTTCCTGATCCTTGACGGAGCAATGAACGATTTGATCCGTCCGGCCATGTATGAGGCGCATCACGACATCATTCCGGTGGTGGAACCTGCTGTTGGCGTCGAGCCGCAGCCGATTGATATCGTTGGACCAGTGTGTGAATCCGGTGACACATTTGCAAAGCAACGCCTGATGCCGCCGCTGGCTGCGGGTGATCTGGTCGCTTTCCGTTCTGCCGGTGCTTACGGGGCGGTGATGAGCAGCGAATATAATTCGCGTCCTCTGATCCCCGAGGTTTTGGTGCATGGAGATCAATTTGCGGTTATTCGCGCACGTCCAACCTTTGACGAAATGATAAATCGCGATACCATTCCTGAATGGTTGTAGGGATATCCCGCCCCGCCCCCTAAGGGAGACAAAGCAATGAGCAGTTTCACCGCTGACGATCTGCGGCAAAGTCTGGCCAGATTGCGCTGGCCGGTTCTTCTGACTTGGGCGGGGATGTTTGCCGAAGCATTGGTGCGGGCAGTCTGGCCTTTGGTGGCGGTGGTTTTGCTGGTCTTGGCGGCGCTGATGCTGGGGCTACAGGACGCGGTGCCGGTCGAAAGTGTCTGGATCGCAGGCATTATTGTAGCGGGCGCAACGGCATGGGCCTTTATCTTTGCGCTGCGCCGGTTCCGCATCCCATCCCGATCCGCCGCAATGGCACGGCTGGATGCCAGCCTGCAGGGGCGGCCCATTCAGGCGCTGCTGGATCAGGCGGCGGTCGGGAGTGGTGACGATGCATCGATGGCGGTCTGGCAGGCGCATAAGGCGCGCATGGCCGCGCGCGCAGCGGCAGCAACGCCTGTCCCTGCTGACTTGCGGGTCTCAGACCGCGACCCATATGCCCTGCGCTATGTGGCCGTATTGGCATTTGCGGTTGCGCTGATTTTTGGCTCGATTTGGCGGGTCGGATCAGTTGCGGGCATGGCCCCGACAACCGGTTTGGCGTCGGGTTCGGTCTGGGAAGGCTGGGCAGAGCCGCCACGCTATACCGACCGTCCAACCCTTTATCTGAATGATCTGCCGGCTGGCGCGCTTGACCTGCCAGAGGGAACATTGATCACCCTGCGCTTTTACGGCGAAACCGGTGCGCTGTCTCTGGCCGAGACCGTTTCAGGGCGGGCGGTCGATGTGGCGGCAACCGCTGATGCGGCGCAGGATTTCGCGGTAATGCAAGGCGGCAGTATTGCGATTGAGGGCCCCGGAGGCAGGGCTTGGGATGTGGCCGTTCGCCCGGATATGCCGCCACAGGTCGATTTTGCCGGAGAGGTGAAAGTGGCTGCTTTGGGCGAGATGCGACTGCCTTTTGCGGCCCGTGACGATTATGGAGTTGAAGCGGGTGAGGCGCGGATCATTCTTGACCTTGCCGCGGTTAACCGCCGCTTTGGTTTGCAAGCAGAGCCTGATCCACGGGCACAAATTGTTGTGGCCCTGCCCACGCCAGTTGCCGGCGACCGGGCCGCCTTCCAAGAGAACATGATCGAGGATTTTTCGAAACACCCTTGGGCCAATCTGCCGGTGAAGCTGACGCTGAATGTTCTCGACGCGGCAGAACAGGCTGGTGCAACACCGCCACAGGATATGGTCTTGCCGGGCCGGCGTTTCTTTAACCCGACAGCGGCGGCCTTGATCGAAATGCGCCGCGATCTGCTGTGGTCAACCGATAATGCACCGCGGGTGGCGCAGGTCTTGCGGACCGTGTCCTATCGCCCTGATGATGTGTTTAGCAGCGCGACGTCGGCGCTGCGCTTGAAGCGGACCATTGAGAAACTGGAAATCCGAACCCGTTTTGGTCTGGACGACGAGATCGTCGATCGTCTGGCAGAAGACCTGTGGGGACTTGCGCTTGAACTGGAAGAGGGAGAGCTGGCCGATGCGTTAGAGCGCCTGCGCCGTGCGCAAGAACGTCTGCAAGAGGCGATGAAGAACGGGGCCTCGGATGAGGAAATCGCAGAACTGATGGAAGAGCTGCGCCGCGCCACTGAAGATTACCTGCAACAGCTTCAGCGCCAGCAAGCCCAAGAGCGCGCGCAGGAGGAAGACGGCGAAGAGCAGCAACAGGGCGAAAACATGCAGATGACGCAGGATGACCTGCAACGCATGATGGACCGCATTCAGGAGCTGATGGAACAGGGCCGTATGGCCGAAGCCGCCGAAGCTTTGCAGCAGCTTCAGGAAATGATGGAGAACATGCGCGTAACCGAAGGCCAGCCAGGAGAGGGCGGCAAATCGCCGGGTGAACAGGCGATGGAAGGTTTGGCCGAGACATTGAACGAACAGCAAGGGCTGAGCGATCAGGCGTTTCGCGACCTGCAGGAACAGTTTAATCCGAATGCGCAAACCGGAGAAAACGGCGAAAACGAGGGCCGCAATGGCGGTCAGGGCCGCGGTGAAAGCCATGAAGGTCAAAACGGTCAGGGCGAGGGCCGTGGCGAACAGCAGGGCCGGAGCGGCCAAGGGGGGGATCAAGGACAGGGCGGTCAGGATGAAAGTGGTCTTGCCGAACGTCAGCAAGCCCTCCGCGATGAACTGGAGCGTCAGCGGGGGCGTTTGCCCGGTCAGGGCACGCCAGAAGGGGAAGCGGCCCGAGATGCGTTAGACCGGGCTGGGCGGGCCATGGATCAGGCGGAACAAGCCTTGCGCAATGATGATCTGGCCGAGGCGATCGACAATCAGGCACAGGCAATGGAAGCCTTGCGCGAGGGGATGCGATCACTGGGCGAGGCCATCGCGCAGGAACAACGAAACCAGCAACCCGGCCAAGGGCAGGCGGAAGCCGACCGTCGCGCCGACAACCGTGATCCGTTGCGCCGCGGCGACAATAGAGACGGGTCAGACAGTTCTGACGGGCGGTTGAATCTGCAACAGGGTGAGGCCCGAGACCGCGCACGTGCCCTGTTGGATGAGATACGGCGCAGATCTGGTGAGGCTGAACGATCAGACGCCGAGCGAGATTATCTGAACCGTTTGCTGGAGCGTTTCTAAAGCGTCTTGCAGTCAACCTGAGCCATCATATGTCGCTTTTCGCGTTCGACCAATTCGACCAAAGGGAGAGGCCGCGCGCGATTCATGTTTAAGGCGGGACGCTCTAGGGCCACAAACCCTGCGGTAATCGGAAGATCAGCTGTTTGATTCCGTTGCCATCGTGTCCAGCCAGCTGAGCAGGGATGTGATCTGCTGATCCAGTAGAACGCGCAGGTGGTCGACACCGGCAACATAATTGCCAAGCGCGTCCTTAAGGAAAGGCACTGCTGTCGCTATTTGTGCCGCATAGACATAGAGCAGCACCAGCAGGGCAAACAGCAACAGCATACTTAGAAAACCGTTGCGAAAGCTACGCGCCTGTTTGTGCGAGCCACCTGCGCCGAGTTCTTGCCGGGCATCTGCATCAACGCCGCTGGGGGTTTGATCATGGCGCAGGGTGGAATTGATTTCCTCGATATCGGGCAGTAATTCGCGTCGTGATGAAATGGCTGCCGCCGTTGCTGCTGCCTCGGCTGTTGGCTCTGGCTCACCGCGCAAACGTGCCATCCGCCGTTTCGCGTCCTGCGCGCGGCGTTCATCGCTGTCGTCCTGTTCCGGTGTGGCGAGGGCTTGCGGCTCCGTTCCGCTGTCCAGCCCCAAATCCGGCTGGCTTTC
Source organism: Sulfitobacter sp. M05 (assembly GCF_029285175.1). Lineage (GTDB taxonomy): Bacteria > Pseudomonadota > Alphaproteobacteria > Rhodobacterales > Rhodobacteraceae > Sulfitobacter. Next base: position 23,116 of record NZ_JABEDH010000001.1, read on the forward strand.
CAGCGAAGTTGACTGGCGACGCTTACGGGCCTCGAACTCGGCTTCGGCTTCTTGTCGTAAAATATCGGCCACCGCCGGGTCCAGTTGCTTGCGTACGGGGTCCTTTGATGTGGCTGGCGTCGGGGGCGGCGGAGGGGAAACTTCCTCGTCCGGATCGGGGGTATCCAGGCCAAGCGGGGCGGTATCGACCGCGTTGTCATCCGGCAAATGATCCGGGTGATGCTGAAACCATGTTGTGCCGCAATTTGAGCATTGAACGTCGCGCCCGGCGGTCGGAACGACCTCGTCAGGTACCTCGTATTGGGCATCACAATTTGGACAGGTCAGCCTCATCTGGTGTTCCGCTACTCACTGATAACTACACTTGCGCGTTTTCACGTACCATAAGATCAACAATTCCTTAGTAAAAGCGTTAACTTGCGCCAAAGTCCAGAAGGGACGGATTGAATCCCCAGCGGTGCTGAGGCACAACAGGTTCGTGTGGCAAGGATAATATTGTGATCGAGCTGGAAAATGTGGCGTACAGCTATGGTGGTGGTGAACTGCTGTCTGATATCTCGCTGAAACTTGCACCCGGGTCCTTCCATTTTCTGACGGGTCCGTCTGGTGCGGGCAAAACCACGCTGATGCGCTTGTGTTACGGGGCCTTGTTGCCGACGGCGGGGCATGTGCGCCTGTTTGGCGCTGATGTGCGGGGGCTGAACCGGGACGACATTGCCGTTGTACGCCGACGGGTTGGGGTGGTGCATCAGGATGTGCAGTTTCTCAACCATCTAACGGTGACCGAGAATATTGGTCTGCCGCTGACCGTATCCGGCAGACATGCCGCTGCGGCCGGCGGTGATCTGGATGAATTGATGTCCTGGGTTGGACTGACCAACCGTGCGAATGCGATGCCTCCTGAATTGTCTGGGGGGGAACGCCAACGGGCGGCTCTTGCGCGGGCTGTGATTGTGTCCCCGGATGTGGTGCTTGCGGATGAGCCGACGGGGAATGTGGATTGGGAAATGTCGCAGCGCCTCCTGCGACTGTTGATCGAGCTGAACAAGATGGGCAAGACGGTGCTGATTGCCACCCACGACCTGAGCCTGATCCGTGCGACAAAGGCCCATGTGCAGGCACGGGTGTTGCGTATCGCCAACCGGCGCATTCAACTGGCGGGGGCTGATTTGTGAAATTTGATCTTGCGACATTGCGCGCCCTTATCGCCGGCGACCACCATGCCGATCGCGTGGTGCCCCCGTCGGGGTTCACGGCGCAGCTGACGGTTTTTGCAGCTGCGGCGATGGCGTTTTTGGCGGTTTTCGCGCTGGCCCTTTCTTTGGCAGCGGGCCGGCTGGCGGACCGTTGGGGCGAAGAGCTGGCCCGCTCGGCGACCATCCGTATTGTTGCCCCGATGGATCAACGTGCCGCCCAGACCGACGCCGCGCTGCGGATTCTGGAAACCACCAAAGGTGTTGCTGCGGCGCGGGCATTGACGGATGCCGAACAACAAGCGCTGATGGCCCCGTGGTTTGGGCCGGAACTGGCGCTGGAGACACTGCCGGTGCCCCGCCTGATCGAAGTGATCGAGGATACAGACGGCATGGATCCAGCCGGCCTGCGCCTGCGCCTTGCGGCTGAAGTGCCCGGCGCGGTGCTGGATGATCACAGCCGGTGGCGTGCGCCCTTGGTTCAAGCGGCGTCTCGCTTGCGCTTGCTGGGGCTGGTGTCGATTGTTCTGATTGCGGCCGCAGTTGCGGCAATGATTACGCTGGCGGCCAATGCGGCGCTGGCTGCAAATGCGCAGGTGATTGCGGTGCTGCGGCTGGTCGGCGCAACCGATGATTACATTGCGCTGGCGTTTATCCGTCGCTTTACTCTGCGGGCCTTGTCTGGCGCGGCGGTGGGTGCTGTGCTGGGGATGGTTGCGGTCTTGCTGTTGCCCTCCGCATCGGAAAACGGTGGCTTTCTGACCGGCCTCGGCTTTCAGGGCGCGCATTGGCTATGGCCGTTTTTCATACCGGTTCTGGCGGCTGGTGTGGCCTTTGTTGCCACAGGTTCTGCCGCCCGCCGCACCCTGAGGGAGCTTGCCTGATGTTACAATGGATCCGGTCAATCGTGTATATTGTTCAGGCCACCATCGCCATGCCGGTGATTGGCCTGTTGTTCGCGCCTTGGGCAATGTTTTCCAAGACGGGGGCCTATACCGCCTGCAAGACCTACGCGGGGTGGTGCATGTGGTCGGCGCGCTGGCTGATCGGGCTGCGCTGTGAAGTACGTGGACAAGTCCCAGATGGCGAGGTGTTGATCGCCGCGAAACACCAGTCGTTTCTCGATATTTTGATGATTTTCCATGCCTTGCCCCGGGCCAAGTTCATCATGAAACGCGAGATACTCTGGACGCCAGTGATCGGGCAATACACCAAGCGGATGCAGATGATTTCAGTGAACCGTGGCAAACGCGGACAGGCGATTTCCAAGATGATGGAAGACGTGAATGCGGGCCGGATCGAACCTGGGCAGATCGTGATCTATTCGCAAGGCACACGCGTCGCGCCTGGTGCGCATGTGCCCTATAAGGTGGGCACGTCGGTCCTGTACCGGCAGTTGAAGCAACCTTGCATACCCGTCGCGACCAATGCCGGCTATTTCTGGCCCCGGCGCGGGTTATACCGGCGGCCAGGTCTGGCCGTTGTTGAGTTTTTGCCACCCATTGCCCCCGGCCTTGAGAAGGACGCGTTCATGAAGCAACTGGAAGCAACCGTTGAAACTGCATCGGACGCGTTGCTGCACGAAGCGGGGTGGCGAAAAGATGCATAAGATTACGGATCGTGCCGCGTTAGAAGCGCTTTATGGTTCTGTCGGGGCACCGGCAACGCGCAAGGTCGCGACACAGCTTACACCGCTCTATCGCAAGTGGATCATGGCCTCGCGCCTCTGTGTTCTAAGTACAGTTGGGGCGGATGGCACCGACGGCAGTCCACGCGGCGACGATGGTCCGGTGGTCAGGGAGCTGGATGCTCATAGGCTTGCAATGCCGGATTGGCGCGGCAACAACCGGCTGGATTCACTGCGCAATATTGTGGATGACGGGCGCGTGTCGCTGATGTTTGTCGTGCCGGGATCAAACAATGTGGTGCGGGTGAATGGGCTGGCTTTTCTGACCGATGATCTAACACTGCGCGAAAGCTTTTTGAAACAGGGCCGGGTCCCGGCGACGGTGATCGTTATCCATATCGGTGAAATCTACACCCAATGTGCCCGCGCCCTGATGCGCGCCGGGACTTGGGCGGGGACGGATGAAAGTGGTGGTTTACCCAGTGCCGGAGATATTCTGGCCGAGATGACCAGCGGGGAAGAAGGTGGTGCGCCCTATGATGATGCATGGGGGGCCCGGGCTGCGTCGACAATGTGGTAGCGGGGGACAATGTGGTAGGGGGCGAGGCAGCGCGTGGCTGCCTTGTGTTTTGCATATCCGGCGCGGCTGGAAACGCTGGTCGGTGGCATAAGGTGGGCGTGATGCCCACCTTCGCTGTTTACATGTGGATCGGGCCATCGCCGCAGGCAAGTGCGGCCTCGCGGACAGCTTCCGAATAGGTCGGATGTGCATGGCAGGTCATGGCAAGATCTTGGGCTGACGCGCCAAACTCCATTGCAACACAGACCTCGTGGATCAGATCACCTGCGCCGGGGCCAATGATATGGGCACCCAGAATGCGGTCGGTTTCCTTATCCGCAAGGATTTTGACAAAGCCGTCACCGGCAAAAACCGCCTTGGCCCGGGCGTTGCCCATAAAACTGAACTTGCCCACTTTATAGGCGCGACCGGCCTCTTTCAGGGTTGCTTCAGTCTCGCCTACATTAGCCACCTCGGGGTGGGTATAGATCACACCGGGGATCACGCCATAGTTTACGTGACCATGTTTTCCGGCAATCACCTCGGCGACGGCCATTCCCTCGTCCTCGGCCTTATGGGCCAACATTGGCCCTTCGATCACGTCACCGATGGCATAGATGCCCTTGGCCGCAGTCTGCCAGTTCTTGTCGACCGCGATCTGGCCGCGTTTGGTCAGCTCCACGCCAAGCGCCTCGATGCCCAAACCGTCATGCACTGGCTTGCGCCCGGTGGCGACCAGTACCACATCCGCATCCAGCACATGTTCGCTGTCATCTTTGCGCAGTTTGTAATGCACCTTGGCCTTGGTCTTGCTCGCCTCGGTCTTTTGTACCGCGGCCCCCATGACGAACTTCAGCCCTTGCTTTTTCAGCATCCGCTGAAAGACCTTCTGCACCTCGGGGTCCATCCCCGGGGTGATGGCGTCAAGGAACTCGACAACGGTAACTTCCGTGCCCAGACGCGCATAGACGCTGCCCAGTTCCAGCCCGATCACACCGGCCCCGATCACCACCATTTTCTTGGGTACTTTGCCCAACTCCAGCGCACCGGTAGAAGTCACCACAACCTTTTCGTCAACGTCAACACCCGGCAAGGAGGCCGGTTCAGAGCCTGTGGCGATGATGATGTTCTTAGCCTCGTGAACCTCGTCACCGACCTTGACCTTGCCAGCCTCCGGCACTGATCCCCAGCCTTTCAACCAGTCGATCTTGTTCTTCTTAAACAGGAACTCAATGCCCTTTGTGTTGGTGTCGATGGTGCCTTGTTTGTAGGACAGCATCTGTTTCCAATCGACAGAGGGGCTTTTGCCCTTCAGGCCCATCTCGGCAAAATTATGCTCGGCCTCGTGCAGCATATGGGAGGCGTGTAGCAGGGCCTTGGACGGGATACAGCCAACATTCAGGCAGGTGCCGCCCAAAGTTTCGCGGCCCTCGACACAGGCGGTTTTCAGACCCAGTTGCGCGCAGCGGATGGCGGCAACATAGCCGCCAGGGCCGGAGCCGATCACAATAACATCATAGCTGGACATGGGGGATCTCCTTGGGAGTTATATGAGTGCTGCAAGCAGCATAAAAAAGGTGGCAAGCAATCCTGCAAACCAGATGTAGGAGCGGGCAGGGCTGAGGCCTTTGGCATAGGCGGGAATATAAGCAGTGCGCGCAGCGAGGTAGACCCATGCGCAAAGCGCTGTAAAGCCTGAGTTCTGGCCAGACATCTCGATCACGCCGACGGCAATCGTAAACAGGATCAACCCCTGAAAATGATTGTCAAAGGCGCGGCCCAGACGGGCGGTTTGTTCGGATATCTGGCGGGTGGGGGCGGTGTCACGTGCGGACATGGTATACCCCATGCCAAGCTCCTTGTTTGCCGGCACAGCGTACAGCGCGAACTGTACGATTTGCAGAATGGCCGCGAGGGTAAGGACGGTAAGTTCGGGTGTCACGTGAAGTCCTTTTGGGTGGGGACAACCGCAGTGCTTTGGCAATGCGGCAATGGCGGGGAGAACCCCGCCCTACAGTTGACCCGTAGGGCGGGGTTCTCCCCGCCTAATCTGTCACAGATCCATCAACAGGCGACGGGGATCTTCCAGCATCTCTTTGACGCGCACAAGGAAGGTCACCGCGCCTTTGCCATCGATGATCCGGTGGTCATAGGACAGCGAGATATACATCATCGGACGGATCACCACCTCGCCGCCAATGGCCATCGGACGGTCCTGAATTTTCGCCATGCCCAGGATGCCTGACTGTGGTGGGTTCAGGATTGGTGCGGTCATCAGCGAGCCATAGACACCGCCGTTTGAAATGGTGAAGGTACCGCCGGTCATGTCTGCCATGCTCAGCTTGCCGTCGCGGGCCTTCTTGCCCATGGTGTTGATGCCTTTTTCAATTTCGGCAAAAGACATCGTATCCACGTCACGGATCACCGGCACCACAAGGCCTGTGGGTGTGCCCGCAGCGACCCCCATATGCACGTAGTTCTTGTAGATCACATCAGTGCCGTCGATTTCGGCGTTAACCTCTGGGATCTCTTTCAGCGCATGGCAGCAGGCCTTGGTGAAGAAGGACATAAAGCCCATGCGCACACCGTGCTTCTTCTCAAAATCCGCCTTGTAAGCGTTCCGGATCGCCATCACTTCGGTCATGTCGACCTCGTTGAAGGTGGTCAGGATCGCGGCGGTGTTCTGGGCCTCTTTCAAACGGCGCGCCATGGTTTGTTTCAGGCGGGTCATCTTTACCCGCTCTTCACGGGCGGCGTCATCTGCCGTTGAAGGGGCGCGGGCAGGGGCCGCAGCAGCTGGTGCCGCTGCGGTGGTGCCTGCGGCAATCGCCTTGGCAACGTCCTCTTTCATCACCCGGCCGTCGCGGCCTGTGCCGGTCACCGCATCACGGTTCAAGCCCGTTTCGGCCATGGCTTTCTTGGCGGATGGCGCATCTTCGACGTCCTTGCCGCCTGATGTAGCAGCTGCGGGCACGTCCGAGGCCGCAGCCTGTGCGGGAGCGGCCACTGCAGCGCCGGCACCGGATGCAATCACCGCAAGTTTCGCGGATGCTTCGACTGTGCTGCCTTCTTCGGCAAGGATCTCGCTCAGTACACCAGCGGCTGGGGCGGGCACTTCGACGCTGACCTTATCGGTTTCCAGTTCGCAAAGCATTTCGTCCTGCGCGACGCTGTCGCCGACCTTCTTGAACCATGTGCTGACGGTGGCTTCGGTCACGCTTTCGCCAAGGGTCGGCACCATGACGTCAACGGATGCACCGCCTGCGCTGGCCGGGGACTGGCTTGCTGCGCCGGCGTCTTGGGCGGCTTCTTTTGCCTTGGGCGCAGCGTCTGATCCGGCGGCCCCTTCTGAGATATTCGCCAAAAGCGCATCAACCCCGACGGTTTCTCCTTCGGCGGCAATGATCTCGGACAGGGTGCCGGCAACCGGGCTTGGCACTTCGACGGTTACTTTGTCGGTTTCCAGCTCGCAGAGCATTTCATCAACAGCCACGGTATCGCCGGGCTTTTTAAACCACGTTGCTACAGTGGCTTCGGTCACGGATTCGCCCAATGTGGGCACGCGTACGTCGGTCATTTCTTTGATCCTTCAAGTGTCAGCGCCTCGTCGATCAGGGCGGCTTGCTGTGATTTATGCATGCTGGCCAAACCTGTGGCAGGTGAGGCAGCAGCGGCGCGTCCGGCATAGCTTGGACGCGAATGTTTGGCGTTGATACGGGTCAGGACCCATTCGATATTCGGTTCGATGAACGACCATGCGCCTTGGTTCTTGGGCTCTTCCTGACACCAGACCATATCGGCGTTCTTAAACCGCTCCAGTTCCTTGACCGCGGATTGTGCGGGGAACGGATAGAACTGTTCGAAACGCAGCAGATACACATCGTCGATGCCGCGTGCGTCGCGTTCTTCCAGCAGGTCGTAATAGACTTTGCCGGAACACATCACGACACGTTTGATTTTGTCGTCCGCCACCAGATTTGTTTTGGAATTGCCTTGCTGGGCGTCATCCCACAACACGCGGTGGAATGAGGAACCGGTGGTGAATTCATCGGCGGTACTTACCGCAGTTTTATGGCGCAGCAACGACTTCGGTGTCATCAGCATCAGTGGCTTGCGGTAGCTGCGGTGCAGCTGGCGGCGCAGAATGTGGAAGTAGTTCGCCGGCGTTGTACAGTTGGCCACGATCCAGTTGTCACCGCCACACATGGTCAGAAACCGCTCCAGACGCGCGCTGGAGTGTTCCGGTCCTTGCCCCTCGTAACCATGTGGCATCAGGCAGACGAGGCCAGACATGCGCAGCCATTTGCTTTCGCCGGAACTGATGAACTGGTCGAACATGATCTGCGCGCCATTGGCGAAATCGCCAAACTGGGCTTCCCACAGGGTCAGCGCATTAGGTTCGGCCAGCGAGTAGCCGTATTCGAAACCAAGAACCGCATATTCTGACAACATGGAGTCGATGACCTCGTATTCGGCCTGACCCTCGCGAATGTGGTTCAAAGGATAATAGCGGTCTTCGGTTTCCTGATTGATCAAGCCAGAGTGGCGTTGCGAGAATGTACCGCGCGTTGAATCCTGACCGGCAAGGCGAACTTTGTAGCCCTCGGTCAACAAAGAGCCGAAAGCGATGGCCTCGGCTGTGGCCCAGTCAAAGCCCTTGCCGCTTTTAAACATCTCGGCCTTTGTATCCAGCAAACGACCAACGGTTTTATGCAGGGGGAACCCATCCGGCGCGGAACTGATTGCCTTGCCAACCGCGGCAAGTGTTTCTTTGGAGATTGCAGTCTTGCCGCGCTGGTATTTTTCGCCGCGTTTATCCAGATGAGACCATTTCCCATCCAGCCAGTCGGCCTTGTTCGGGCGATATTCTTTGCCGGCCTCAAACTCATCATTCATGTATTTCTGGAAATCGGCCTTCATGTCCTCGATCTCGCCCTCGGGGACAAGACCGTCTTTGACCAGACGCTCGGCATAGAGGCTGAGAGTGGTTTTATGGCCTTTGATCTTTTTGTACATCACCGGGTTGGTGAACATCGGCTCATCACCTTCATTGTGACCAAAGCGCCGGTAACAGATCAGATCGATCACCACATCCTTGTGGAATTTTTGGCGGAACTCGGTCGCTACACGGGCTGCATGCACCACGGCCTCGGGATCATCACCATTAACGTGGAAAATTGGCGCTTCAACCACCAGCGCATTGTCGGTGGGGTAGGGCGAAGAACGCGAGAAATGCGGCGCAGTGGTGAAACCGATCTGGTTGTTCACTACAATATGCATGGTGCCGCCGGTCTTGTGACCGCGCAGCCCGGAGAGGGCGAAACATTCCGCCACAACACCCTGACCGGCAAAAGCGGCATCGCCGTGTAACAGAACCGGCATTACCGAGATCCGAGTGGGGTCGTTACGCTGGTCCTGTTTGGCGCGGACCTTGCCGATGACCACAGGGTTCACCGCCTCAAGGTGGGACGGGTTCGCCGTCAACGACAGGTGTACGGTGTTGTCGTCAAATTCGCGGTCCGAAGAGGCCCCAAGGTGGTATTTCACATCGCCGGAACCGTCGACATCCTCGGGTTTGAAGCTGCCGCCCTGAAATTCGTTGAAGATCGCGCGATAGGGTTTCTGCATCACATTGGCGAGGACGGACAGACGCCCCCGGTGCGGCATCCCGATAACGATTTCCTTCACACCCAGCTGGCCACCGCGTTTGATGACTTGCTCCATTGCGGGAACAAGGCTTTCACCGCCGTCCAGACCAAATCGTTTGGTGCCCATGTACTTAACATGCAAGAACTTTTCGAAACCTTCGGCTTCGACAAGTTTGCTCAGGATTGCCTTGCGCCCGTTTTTGGTAAAGGCGATTTCCTTGCCGTATCCTTCGATCCGCTCTTTCAGCCAACCGGCCTCTTCAGGGTTCGAAATATGCATGTATTGCAGGGCAAATGTGCCGCAATAGGTGGATTTCACAATTGCAACGATCTGCTTCATTGTCGCAACTTCAAGGCCCAGAACATTGTCGATAAAGATCGGACGATCCATGTCGGCATCGCTAAAGCCATAGGCCTTAGGGTCCAGTTCGGGATGTTCGCCCATGTCGCGCATGTTCAGCGGATCAAGATCGGCGGCCAGATGGCCACGGATGCGGTAGGCGCGGATCAACATCAGGGCGCGGATTGAATCCAGTACCGCTTGTTTGATCTGATCGTCACTTACCGAGATGCCTTTTTCGGCTGCTTTTGCCTTGATCTTGTCGCCAGCTGCCTTTGCTTCAACGGGTTCGGGCCAGACGCCGGTCAATGCGCCCATGGTGTCGCCAGCAGGGGCGGGTGGCCAGTCGTTGCGCGCCCATGACGGGCCAGCAGCCTCGGCCTCAACAGCCTTGCGTTCGTCGCCCATGGCGTCGAAAAACACATGCCAGGCTTCGTCGACCGAGGCCGGGTTCGCGGCATATTGTGCATAAAGCTGTTCCAGATATGCAGCATTGTCACCTTCCATAAACGAGGAAGCGTGGAAGTGATCGTTGGCAGGTTTTTCGGTCATTGCGTTACCTAGCAAGTAAGAGGTCGGAACTGTCGAAGGTCAAAGACGGTCAGGTTTGTGGTGTCGGGGGCGGGCCGTAGGCATTGGTTTCAGGTTGTGACGGGCGGGTGAGCCACCACAGGAACACAAGACTGATTATCAATTGCACAATGGCGAGGATTGAAAACAATGCCAGATTTGCAAAATCGGGCATCTGCCCTGCGGCCATGGCCTCTTCAGTTGGAACGTCAGGGGCCATCAAGCTTGCAAGCAGGCTGATGCCGAATGGAATGACGATGTACCAGCCCGGACGTCCGGTATCTTGCAAACGGCGGAAACCCGCGGCAAGCGCGGGGCAGATAATAGCAAGCGTGTAGATCAGATAGAGCAGGCCCCAGATGAGTTGAGTAACAACTGCGCCGATCAAAACCACCAGAAAAAACCACCAATATTCCGAACGGGATGCACGCCCCTGAAAGGTCGCGTATTTTTGCGTCAGGCAGGTGCGTACTGCGGTGGGAAAATCCATGGTCATCTTGCGCTCCCATTCAGATGTGTGGGGGTCGGACGGGGAAACTGCCCGACCCGAGGTATCAGCCTTTTTCAATCGCTTCCTTAACGGCCTCGCCCAGCGTTGCGGGGCTGTCGGCGACAACGATGCCGGCGGCTTTCATCGCTTCGATCTTGTCTTCTGCACCACCTTTGCCGCCTGCGACAATCGCGCCAGCGTGGCCCATGCGGCGGCCCGGAGGGGCCGTGCGGCCCGCGATGAAGCCAGCCGTGGGTTTCCAGCGGCCCTTCTTTTTCTCATCAGCAAGGAACTGTGCCGCTTCTTCTTCTGCGGAACCACCGATTTCACCGATCATGATGATGGACTGGGTTTCGTCATCCGCAAGGAACATTTCCAGCACGTCGATGTGTTCAGTGCCTTTGATCGGGTCACCGCCGATGCCCACCGCAGAGGACTGGCCGTAGCCCAGATCAGAGGTCTGTTTCACCGCTTCATAGGTCAGCGTCCCCGAGCGTGAAACCACGCCGCAAGAGCCGCGCTTGTGAATGTGGCCCGGCATGATGCCGATTTTGCAGGCGTCAGGTGTGATAATGCCGGGGCAGTTGGGGCCGATCAGCCGGGATTTGGAGCCTTCCAACGCGCGCTGGACGCGCATCATGTCCAGCACCGGAATACCTTCGGTGATGCAAACGATCAGCGGCATTTCTGCATCAATGGCTTCAAGGATGGAATCCGCAGCAAAGGGAGGAGGTACATAGATTACCGATGCGTTTGCTTCGGTAACATGCATCGCCTCGTGGACAGAGTTGAAAACCGGCAAATCCAGATGGGATTGACCGCCTTTGCCGGGGGTCACGCCGCCGACCATTTTGGTGCCATATGCAATGGCTTGCTCTGTGTGGAACGTCCCCTGCGAGCCGGTAAGGCCCTGACAGATGACTTTGGTGTTTTCGTCGACGAGTACGGCCATGGTATTTCCTTGCTGGGTATTCGGTCTTGTTTCAGTGTGGCGCAACGCGCCGGATTAGGATCAATCGATGATGGGGGTGGACCCGTCATTCGCGCGCGGGCGCGCTGTGTGGTGGCCGCAAGAACGTGTCTGGCGGCAAGGGCTTATCACATTCACAATGGTGATTTGCTGAATGCTATGAATCCGTGGTGCCGCGGCCTTTTGGGGCCGGTTTGCCAGATGTGACGGGCTGGGGTGAACTGCCTGTGGCCCGTTGCGGACAACCGTTTCACCGCCGGCGCAAGCAGACAAAGTTGCGATCAGTGCAGCACCTGCTGTCATACGCATTGGTTTCATTCTGTCGTCCCTTCGTCTGCTTTTTTCGTAATGCCAAGGCCGTCATAAAGACGGTAGACTGAGATAAATGTTGTAACTCTGCCCGAATTGCGGCGAGTCCCCACATGCACCACGGCAACCCGCCCGTGCAAAAGTTCGCGCCCTTCGATCAGTGCTGTGTTTTCCAGATGCCTGTGCGTGTCTGGCAGAAGTATTTTGCGACCAAAAACAGGTGGTGTCCGCATCTGCTTGCGCAGGGCAGGGATGGTGCGGGCGGTGTGGTTCCCGTCAAAGGCAACCTCACACCGCCGTTCTATACCCTGCGGTGCATCCATTGGACGCGGTGCAAGGCTGTCATCCCAAAAGGTCAGCGTAAACGAAGCGACATTGGCTTTCATGTTACGCCGCGCATCTGCCTCGGTTTGGCCTGCTTTAAAACACCAGGAATTAAACGCCCGAATTGCCTCATTGGCCTGATCCGCGACAGCATCGCCTGCCACCCCGATAAGGGCAGTCAGGCCAAGTGCTTGAGCGGTGGTCACAGCCAAAGGCATTCGAGCGTTCTCCGTTCCGGACCTAGCCCTTAACCGCCGCCACAATCTTTTGTGCGCCGTCTTTCAGGTCTTCCGCCGCGATCACGTCGAGACCGGAATTGTTGATGATGTCTTTGCCTTGCTGCACGTTTGTACCTTCCAGACGGACAACCAACGGCACTTTCAGGCCAACTTCTTTCACCGCGGCAACAACGCCTTCGGCAATCACATCACAGCGCATGATACCGCCGAAGATGTTCACCAGAATGCCTTTGACCTTGGGGTCGGAGGTGATGATCTTGAAGGCTTCGGTCACTTTCTCTTTGGTCGCGCCGCCGCCTACGTCCAAAAAGTTGGCAGGCTCGGAGCCATAGAGCTTGATAATGTCCATGGTCGCCATGGCTAGACCCGCGCCGTTCACCATACACCCGATTTCGCCGTCCAGCGTGATGTAGTTGAGGTCGTATTTTGAGGCCTCAAGTTCTTTGGCGTCTTCTTCGGTTTCGTCGCGCAACTCGTTTATGTCGGCGTGGCGATAAATGGCGTTGCCGTCAAATGCGACCTTGGCGTCCAGCACCTTGAGGTCGCCGCTGTCTGATACGATCAGCGGGTTGATTTCCAGCATCTCCATGTCTTTTTCGATGAACGCTTTGTACAGCAGGCCCATCAGGCCGACACATTGTTTGACTTGTTTGCCTTCCAGACCCAACGCAAATGCGATGCGACGGCCATGGAACGCCTGGTAACCGGTGGCCGGATCAACAGAGAAAGACAGGATTTTATCCGGTGTGTTGGCAGCAACTTCTTCGATGTCCATGCCACCCTCTGTGGAGCAGACGAAAGACACGCGTGACGTCTGACGATCGACGAGCAAGGCAAGGTAGAGTTCGGTTTCAATGCCGGAGCCGTCTTCGATGTAGATCCGATTCACTTGCTTGCCGGCAGGGCCGGTCTGATGCGTGACCAGTGTCCGCCCCAGCATTTTTTTGGCTTCTTGCGCCGCTTCCTCAACCGATTTGGCAAGGCGTACGCCGCCAGCCTCGCCGGCATCCGCTTCCTTGAACTTGCCCTTGCCGCGTCCGCCCGCGTGGATCTGCGCTTTTACGACCCAAAGCGGGCCGTCCATTTCGCCAGCTGCGGTTTTCGCGTCCTCGGCCTTGAGGACCACGCGGCCATCAGAGACAGGTGCGCCGTAGCTGCGCAGAAGGGCTTTCGCCTGATATTCGTGGATGTTCATGAAAAAACGGTCCCGTTCTTGTTCAAGTCACAGGCAGGTGCGCCAGTGAGTCTTATGGTTCCGGTTCAGCCTTGTGCAGTTTCTAGTACATTGCCAGTAGAAAGCGACATTTGTGATCACAGTAGAAAAACGTGTGATCACAAATGCGGGAAAATTAATTTCGGGTAAACGATCTGGCTGTATTTAGAAGGCCAATTTCCACCCCCTAACGGGTATTTCGCGGAATAGCTGTGTGGGCCGACAGGCGAAACCGTGCCTGATTTGCGAAACACAAAGCTGTCCTAGGCGAGGCGGCGGGGCAGGTGCAATTCCCCGTCAGGGCATCGGGGCGCTGTGGCCCCGACAACCGGTTCGTATCGTCACAGAGGCATGAGCGCCCAATAGTCGAGGTCAAGCAGGACCTCGGGCAGATATTTACCATCCTCGCCACGTAGGGCAAAGGCATCGCCGCCCTTGGTCGCGACCAGCCGCAGACGGATGGCACCAACACCCGGCGCATCTGTTTCGGCCTTGTCCAGCACTTCTGACCATGCCCGGATTGTGTCACCGGCCAAACAGGGGTTGGCATGTGCGCCGCCATTCAGCCCGGCAATCATCTGTGCATTTGCCAGTCCGTTGAAGGACAGGGCGCGGGCCATGGAAATCACGTGGCCACCATAGATCAGCCGTGTGCCGTCAGGGCGGGCAGAGGTGTCAAAATGCACCTTGGCAGTGTTTTGCCACAGGCGGGTGGCCATCATATGTTCGGCTTCTTCGACAGTGACCCCATCGACGTGGTCGATTTTCTCGCCGATCTCGTAATCTCCCCAGCGGTGAGGTTCTCCGGCAAGGGTGAAGTCATAGTTTGTGAAATCGAGGCCTTCGGGAATGACCAGTTGACCGGCATCCAATGCCTTTGGCAGATCGGGCACAACCGTCTCAGGGGCCGGCGCGTCCACATCGCGTTTGCGCACCATCACCCAGCGGACATATTCCATTACCGCTTCGTCGTTCTGGTTCAAACCGGTGGTGCGGACATAAACAACGCCAGTCTTGCCGTTTGAATTTTGTTTCAATCCGATCACTTCGGACTGGCTGCGCAGGGTGTCGCCGGGCCAGACAGGGGCCAGCCAACGGCCCTGAGCATAGCCGAGGTTGGCCACGGCGTTCAGCGACACATCAGGGACGGTTTTGCCAAACACGATATGGAAGGCAATCAGATCATCCATCGGGCTGAACGGCAGGCCGCAGGATTGCGCAAACTGATCCGAGGAATAAAGCGCATGTCGCGCCGGATAGAGCATGTGGTAAAGTGCCCGCTCGCCCATTTTTACGGTGCGGGGCACTGCATGATGCAGGGTCTGCCCGACTCTGTAATCTTCAAAGAAACGACCCGAGTTTGTCTTGGCCATTAGTGGGCTCCTAATTTTGTATCGGGCGAATAGGTGCCCTCGACTTCTTTCACGACCGACTGTCCGCAGCGCATCACGCCTGCTTTGTGGTCCCATGTCTGGGTCGGGGAACCGTACAGCTCCCAGCCCTTGTTCAATGCATCCGTGACCTTGTGGCAAAAGGCGGATGTGTCTTCTTCCGACAGAAAGCGGTAAAGTTTCATGGCTGTCTCCTCAGGACGGAAACGGCGAAACGCCGAGCCAAAAGTGGATCGCCGCAACGAGGACAAACATCACCAGGCTGATGACTGTAAGGCGTATATAGGTAGCACGTCCGGCTGGGGCGGGGGCGGTCCATTCCGGTTCGGCGCGGTTGATCAGGATCACGCTGCCCACGGCCCAGGCCAGCAATCCGCCGAACAGGATGATCGAGGCAAGATCGCCATTCACCAGCAAATGCGCAGTGGCCCAGATTTTCACCGCCAACAACTGTGGATGGCGGGTTTTATAGGCCGGCCACGCCTTGGCCCCCTTGGCGGCGGATGATCCGTAAACCCAGAAGGCCAGCAGCATCGCCAGATTGTTCACATGGGTCAGGAAAAGCGGTGGGTGCCAGACGGGGATGAAATCCGCCATCCGGTAACCGATGACCATCAGCGCCAAAGCAGCAATGATCAGCAGGGCGATAATGCCCTTGCCCGGTGTGCCCAATGCAGACCGGGCGTCAGGCTTAAGCCGTTTGAACCAATGTGCGCCGACCCATAGGATCAGGCCGATGATCAACAATAACATAGTTTCACTCCGCGTTCAGGGATGCAATTGCATCAACCTTTGCCAGAGTTTCTCGTGCTGTTGCAACATGCAGGTTTTCAACGATCTTGCCGTCCACCACTGCAACCCCTTGGCCAGCCGCTTCGGTTTCGTCAAAGGCGGCAATCTGACGACGGGCCAGATCAATTTCTTCCTCAGACGGGGAGAAAGCAGCATTTGCCACGTCCAGCTGGGCCGGATGGATCAAGGTTTTGCCGTCAAAACCCATGTCGCGACCTTGATCACATTCGGTCCGCAGGCCTTCGTCATCTTTAAAGGCGTTATAGACACCGTCGATGATAGCGCAGCCATGGGCCTTGGCAGCCAGCAAGCACAGACCAAGCCCGGCCATCATCGGCAGGCGGTCAGCGCGGAACCGGGTTTGCAAATCCTTTGCCAGATCGTTGGTGCCCATCACCATGGCCTGTAATTGGCCGTGTGCCCCGATAGCAGCCGCATTCAACATCGCACCGGGGGTTTCCATCATCGCCCAGAGGGGGATATCGCCAACGATTTTCGCCAGTGCGTCAAGATCTGCGGGGCTGCCGACCTTAGGCAGCAGAATCGCATCGGCCCCCATTTTGGCTGCGGCTGCCGCATCTTCCGCGCCCCAGGGGGTATCCAGACCGTTGATCCGGATCACCTTGAACCGGTTGCCATAGCCGCCGGTTTCAAGGGCTGCGGCCAGTGTCGCGCGGGCGGCGGGCTTTTCTTCAGGGGTAACTGCGTCTTCCAGATCAAAGATGATTGCGTCGCAGGCAAGGCCGCGTGCCTTATCCAAAGCCCGGTCTTTTGAACCGGGGATATAGAGGACAGAGCGCAGCGGGCGGGTGATCTTTGACATGGGTGAACTCCGGTTGGGTCATAAAGTTGCGCGCAAAGGGCCATTTTTTTCGAAATAGTTCAACCGGAATCGTGCCGCAATGCAGCAAGGATCAAATTTTGCAGGAGTTTCCCCTGATCCGGGACGCCGCATTAACCAATAGTTCAGCCATCCGCGGCAATGTGACGCCATCGCACTCTATGGGGAGCGCCGTTCTGGCAAGGCCGTCAGAAAACAGCGGCGAAGGGCGCGCGCACGGATATCATAACCTGGGCCACCCGGGTCCCGCCGGAAAAATCCGGATTTGGTCCGAGGACCTTTGGGTGCGGCCTTTCGAATGAAGGCACATAGGATGAACAGTATTGGAAAACTACTCAATTTGGGCGGGCTGACGGCGGCAGCGGTCTTGTATCTGGTAACCACCACAGATGTTGCGGCCCAAGGCACAAGGAACTGCGCACCGAGACAGGCCGTGATGGACCGATTGGCCGACGGCTATGGCGAGACACGGCAATCCGTCGGTTTGGGGTCCAACAATGCCATGGTCGAGGTTTATGCCTCGGCTGAGACGGGCAGTTGGACGATCACCGTAACCTCACCGGGGGGACTAACCTGTCTGGTGGCATCGGGGCAGTCTTTTGAAACCGTGGCCGAGGTCATGCCGGCGAAGGGCAACGACGCGTGAACGCATGAACATACGGCATTTATGATGGACAGCTGATCTGGCACATTTGGAGCAGAGGCGGGGCATGGCACCCGCCTTTTTTGTGACCTCGGATTTGAGATCCTACAGCGCCCGACCTTAAACATGAATCCCCAATACCCTGCCGCGCTGCGTGTTCTCGGGACATCGGTGATACGAAACGCTTCAGGTTAAAGGCCGGACACTTTGGTCACCCTAAGACAGCCCGTCCCAGATCAGTTTTCCGCCGGTTAGCAACAGAAGAATATAAGTCGCCGCAAAAAACA
Organism: Sulfitobacter sp. M05; assembly: GCF_029285175.1. Taxonomy (GTDB): domain Bacteria; phylum Pseudomonadota; class Alphaproteobacteria; order Rhodobacterales; family Rhodobacteraceae; genus Sulfitobacter. The sequence continues at coordinate 40,552 of NZ_JABEDH010000001.1, forward strand.
GCCGCTCCGGCACCAGTAAATGAGCGCGTACGCCCAGCCATGTTCCCAAAAACGCAAAGGGTGCCAAGACAAGATTGGCCAGAAACGTCTGGGTCGTGAACATGCCCAGCACGGCGTAAGGTAAGAACTTCACAATATTGAGAACCCAGAAAACGATGACGGTCGTCGCTTGGAACTGGGTTTTATTCAAGCCACGGCTGAGCAGGAAAAAAGCTGCCGGTGGTCCGCCGGCGTGGCTTATGAACGTGGTGAACCCGGTCAGCGCCCCGAAAAACAATCCTGCGCCATCCGGCATCCGGTTTTTTGCCAAACGTATCAAGCCTGTCGAAAGGGCAAGGTGCCAAAGCACGAAAGCCACCGAAACCAAACCGATCATCAACCGCAGTAAATCTGCCGAGGCTACGCGGTACAACAGAATACCGGCCAACACCCCCGGAAGGCCGCCGATGATCAAAAGTTTCGCATCCGCCGCGCTCCATTTGCGCCAATAGGGTTTTAGTGACGAGACGTCGATCAACATCAACAGCGGCAACATGATACCCAAGGCCAGCTCTGGTGGGACGACCAGTGCCAGGACCGAAGCCGCGGCAAAAGCAGCGCCCGATCCGAACCCTGCCTTGGAGATACCAGCGAAAACAACAGCGGGACCGGCGACGCAGAAAAACAGTAAATCAAGCTCAAACATGTCATAGATTATAGGCTGTTATGTCAAAGTTTATAGCAAGAGGAATTAATTGAAATTTATCGGAACGAATTTCAGGAGGGCGCGTTGGTAGGGCAGACGGATGATAATCATCCAAGACAAAATGGAGTAACAAATATGAAACGCTTTCTGAGCACCACCGCAGTTCTTTTTGCCCTTTCCGGTACCGCATATGCGGACGGTCATGCCGCGAACTTTGGAACGGTAGAATTTGAAAACGGCGACTTCTTTGCGTCTGATCTGATTGGTATGCGGATTTATAACAGCGAAACCGAAATCGCCAACGGTTACATGATCAACGACGGTGGCGAGACCGAGTGGGACGACATCGGCGAAATCAATGACATCATCGTCAGCCAAGACGGCAAAATCCGCGCGGTTGTCCTTGGGGTCGGCGGTTTTCTGGGCCTTGGCGAGCGTGACGTGACCGTCTCCATGGATGCGATCAAGGTCGTCCAGGAGAAAGACGATGCCGATGACCGCTTTCTGGTTGTGACCACATCCAAAGAAGTGCTTGAAAATGCGCCGGTATTTGACGCCGACATGGACCACAGCAAAGAGATGGCGCACAACAAAGACATGGCGCACAATGACATGGAAAAGTCTGCTGATCACGCGCTGACCCGCCCGATGATGAAACGTGAAGGTTATGCAGAGATTGATCCGGTCGAGGTAAAGCAGCTGACCGCGGAAAAATTGCAGGGTGCCTATGTCTATGGCGCGAACGATGAAACCGTGGGCGAGATCGGCCAGCTGCTTATGGATGACGATGGCAAGGTTTCTCAGGCTGTGATCAACGTCGGCGGTTTCCTTGGCCTTGGTGAAAAGCCGGTTGCAGTGAGCTTTGAGAAAATCCAGATCCTGAAAGGTGTAGATGGCGATGAATACCGCTTTTACATCGACAGCACTGAGGAAAAACTGGAAGCGCTGCCAGAATACCAGAGCTAATATGCAAGTGCATTTATGCACGTCAAAGGCTACCGGTTTTGGTAGCCTTTGACACGTCTGGGCGGGGCTAATCCGCCAAGTTCCCTGCATTGCATCATGGTAGGAAAACCACGCAACTTGCAGGCTGCCGCGCATTTCGTTATCTCGACGACAAATTAACCCTCACGGAGACTTATCATGGCCAGAGCCAAAATCGCGTTAATCGGCGCCGGGCAAATCGGTGGCACGCTTGCGCATCTCGCAGCTCTCAAGGAACTTGGCGACGTTGTAATGTTCGACATCGCTGATGGTGTGCCGCAGGGCAAAGCCCTCGACATCGCCGAATCGGGCCCATCCGCCAAGTTCGACGCCAATATGTCCGGCACGCAGGATTACGCTGATATCGCCGGTGCTGACGTCTGTATCGTGACTGCTGGTGTCGCCCGTAAACCGGGGATGAGCCGCGACGATCTTTTGGGCATCAACCTGAAGGTTATGAAATCAGTGGGCGAGGGCATCGCCGCACATGCGCCAAACGCGTTTGTGATTTGCATCACCAACCCGCTGGACGCGATGGTTTGGGCGCTGCGCGAATTCTCCGGCCTGCCACATGAAAAGGTCTGCGGCATGGCGGGCGTTCTTGACTCCGCACGCTTCCGCCACTTCCTTGCGGATGAATTCAAAGTGTCCATGAAAGACGTCACCGCGTTTGTTCTGGGTGGCCACGGCGACACGATGGTGCCGCTGGTGCGTTATTCAACTGTTGCCGGTATCCCGCTGCCGGATCTGGTGAAAATGGGCTGGACCTCACAAGAGAAACTGGACGCGATTGTTCAGCGCACCCGTGACGGCGGTGCCGAAATTGTTGGTCTGCTCAAGACCGGCTCTGCCTTCTATGCGCCTGCAACATCCGCAATTGAAATGGCGGAAAGCTATTTGAAAGACCAAAAGCGCGTTCTGCCATGTGCGGCCTATGTAAATGGCTCCTATGGTCTGGACGGGTTCTATGTTGGCGTCCCCACAGTGATCGGTGCCGGCGGTGTTGAGCGTGTTGTCGAAATCCAGATGAACAAGGACGAGCAGTCCATGTTCGACAATTCCGTAAACGCGGTCAAAGGTCTGGTTGATGCGTGTAAAGGTATCGACGACAGCCTGAGCTAAGCCGCCAAAATGTTTGCAAGATTGAAACGCGCCCCTTTAGGGCGCGTTTTTTGTGGCCGATACAGTGGCGGATACAGAAGTGAAAGCACCTCTTGGCAGGGTGGGCGGTTTTGTGATCACTCTGCCGTGGCGATGTGGCAAAGCCTGTGCAAATCTGACATCTGCTATCGGTCGGGGCCGCAAGAAGGTTGAGTCGGTAGAAATGTTACCGTGTTTGTGATCACAGTGGTTTCAGGTGTGATCACAAATGCTGTGACATAATGGTATTGTGCTGGTTTTTAACTGCAATTGTCGGTGAAACCGCGCTGCAAATGCATCGACCCCCGTGACACCGCTCTAAAATCCGTTATGACTTGTGCCAATGAATGAAATTATACAGCCACTCTTTCTGTAGCCACCTTAAAGGACCTGTGCCATGGCCGATGTAAACCGGGGCAATCGTCCCCTGTCGCCACATCTGACGATTTACCGTCCGCAACTCACCTCGATGACCTCGATCCTGACGCGGATCACTGGAAATGCGATGCTTGTCGCGGCCCTTATGATTGTCTGGTGGTTTCTGGCCGCAGCCAGTTCGCCTGAGTACTTTGCGATTGCGAACGGGTTTGTCACCAGCTGGTTCGGTGATCTGATCATGTTCCTGTCCCTGCTGGGCCTGTGGTATCACACGCTGGCGGGCATTCGGCATCTGATCTGGGACAACGGGCATGGGATGGACATCAAGACCGCAGAAAAGCTGGGTTTGGCCTGTCTGATTGGTTCGGTGGTTCTGACCATCCTCACCGCCTTGATCGTGTAAGGGAGAGTTCACATGGCATATCTGACAGACCGCAAGCGCGCGCAGGGCCTTGGTTCCGCGAAAACCGGTACCGCACATTTCTGGTCCATGAAGGTCAGCGCAGTGGCATTGCTGATCCTGATCCCGCTGTTCGTATTCACCTTTGGGGCGGCCCTTGGTGGCACCTATGAGGAAATCACCACCTATTACAGCCGCCCGGCCCCTGCGATCATCGCGGCGCTGACATTGGTCGTCGGCTTTAAGCACTTTAACGACGGTGCGCAAACCATGATCGAAGACTATGTGCATGGCACCGCACAGAAAGTCGCGCTTATTCTGGTGACCTGCCTGAGCTATGGCGCGGCGGCGGTTGGCATTTTCGCCATCGCCCGTCTCGCATTGTAATTCTGGCGCACTGACCACCTATTTCCCGAAGGAAGACCGATATGGCCGCATATGAGTATGAAACCCACGAATATGACGTGGTTGTTGTGGGCGCTGGCGGGGCTGGCTTGCGCGCGACATTGGGCATGGCAGAGCAGGGGTTGCGTACCGCCTGTGTGTCCAAAGTTTTCCCGACCCGCTCGCACACCGTTGCGGCACAGGGTGGCATCGCCGCCAGCCTGAGCAACATGGGCCCCGACAGCTGGCAGTGGCATATGTATGACACTGTTAAGGGGTCTGACTGGTTGGGTGATACGGATGCGATGGAGTATCTGGCGCGCGAGGCCCCCAAAGCGGTTTATGAGTTGGAACACTACGGGGTGCCGTTCTCACGGACCGAAGAGGGCAAGATTTATCAGCGTCCCTTTGGCGGCCACACCACTGAATTTGGCGAAGGCCCGCCGGTACAGCGCACCTGTGCCGCGGCGGACCGTACCGGCCACGCCATTTTGCACACTCTTTACGGTCAGTCGCTTAAGCAGAACGCGGAATTCTTTATCGAATACTTCGCCATTGATTTGATCATGTCGGATGACGGTGTCTGTCAGGGTGTTCTGTGCTGGAAACTGGATGACGGCACCATGCACCTGTTCAGCGCCAAGATGGTTGTGCTGGCCACAGGCGGTTATGGCCGCGCTTACTTCTCGGCCACGTCTGCGCATACTTGTACCGGCGATGGTGGCGGGATGGCGGCACGTGCGGGCCTGCCTTTGCAGGACATGGAGTTCGTGCAGTTCCACCCAACCGGCATTTACGGCGCGGGCTGTCTGATCACGGAAGGGGCGCGTGGCGAAGGCGGGTACCTGACCAACTCAGAAGGCGAACGCTTCATGGAGCGCTATGCCCCGACCTATAAGGACCTGGCATCGCGTGATGTGGTTTCGCGCTGTATGACGATGGAAATCCGCGAAGGGCGGGGTGTTGGCGAAAACGGCGACCACATTCACCTACACCTGAACCACTTGCCGCCGGAAACGCTGGACCTGCGTTTGCCCGGTATCTCGGAATCTGCGCGTATCTTTGCCGGTGTTGATCTGACCAAAGAACCGATCCCGGTTCTGCCAACGGTTCACTATAACATGGGCGGCATTCCAACCAACTATTGGGGCGAGGTTCTGGCACCAACGGACGACAACCCTGACAAAGTTGCCCCCGGCCTGATGGCAGTGGGGGAAGCAGGCTGTGCCTCTGTGCATGGTGCAAACCGTTTAGGCTCGAACAGCTTGATCGACCTTGTGGTCTTTGGCCGGGCTGCCGCTATCCGCGCGGCGGAGATTGTCGATCCGAAAACCGCCGTGCCAACGCCGAACAAAGCTTCTGTCGAGGCGGCGTTTGATCGGTTTGACGGGCTGCGTTACGCCAAGGGACAAATCCCAACCGCGGACCTGCGCCTTGAGATGCAGAAAACTATGCAGGCAGATGCCGCCGTTTTCCGTACCGACAAAACCTTGGCGGAAGGTGAAGAAAAGATGAAAGGTGTTGCAGCCAAGCTGAACGATCTGCATGTCACCGACACGTCACTGGTCTGGAACTCGGATCTGATGGAAACGCTTGAGCTGACAAACCTTATGCCCAACGCAACGGCAACGATTACTGCCGCCGCCGCACGTAAGGAAAGCCGTGGTGCCCATGCCCACGAGGATTATCCGGACCGTGATGACAAGAACTGGCGCAAGCACTCGCTTACATGGTTCAAAGGCAACGATGCCACGCTTGGCTATCGCGGTGTTCAGTTGAACCCGCTGACCCAAGAAGACGAGGGTGGGATCGACCTGAAAAAGATCGCACCAAAGGCGAGGGTATATTGATGGGGATCGCGTTCAAACTACGGGCACTTGCGGGGGCGGTTGCCCTCGCCATTACCATGCCGCTGGCCGTGCAAGCCGAGGGTCACAGCGACACATATGTCGGGGCAAAAGGTTATGTCGGCGAGGTGAACGCACGTCCGGCCAAGCAATACCGCGCCAAGGACAGAACCAACGGAAGCCAGCCCAAGCGGGTGCGCAGCACAGTGCGCTATACTGTTCCCGGCTGCCCGCCAAAATTCAACGGCATGTACCGTGGCACGCTTTATTGTGTCGACGGCAGGCCGATTGACTGATGATTGCGCAGTGATCATGAAGGCAATTGCAGCAGCTGCATTTCTGATGACCGTCACAGCCTGCGCCCCCGTGCAGCAGGCCGTTGACTCGACCGCGCGACAGGGGGCCAAAAGCGTTGTTACCGAAACGCTGGCGACACGTTTTCCGCAAGTCCCCAAGCAGCTGATCACCCCGTTCACAGATTGCATTATCGACAACTCTTCAGCCCTGGAAATTCGTGATTTTGCCAAGGCAGCTGTGTTGGGTGTTGATGATCAAACAGCGGAGACGGTGCGCACGGTTCTTGCGCGGCCAGAGACCGTTAAATGTCTTCAGGCTTCGGCCCTGAGCAGCGGGATCATCTGACCTATGAACACGCCAGCACATACAACTCCCAACCCGATTGATGCGGGCCTGATGTCCGAAAGATTGCGGGCGTTGTTTCGCAGCGCCGACCGCCCGACACGGCGCAAACTGGTGCCGATCCTGCCGCCCGAGGAAATCGAATTTGCGGGCGTGCGCATGTATGTTGATCCGCGCGACAATTTCACCGACAGGATGATCTGGCGCGATGGCCATCCGCCCGAAGTTAAATCCCTGATGGCCTTGACTGAGATCGTTGAGGGCAAGAACACCTTTGTGCTGGATATCGGCGCAAATTCAGGAGCTTACACTATTCCTCTGGCCTATGCCGCCGGTCCGGACAGCCGCGTCATCGCATTTGAACCGAACCCAACAATGATTGGCCGGCTGGGACATAACGTGCGGCTGAACAATCTCGGGACAGTTGTGCGGATTGAAGGCTGCGCACTTGGCAGCGGTGACGGCGAAGCGATGTTGAACTTTCGCGAGCGCAACTTTGGACAGGCTTCACTGATGCCCATTAAGGCGGGGCAGGACGGTGCCACATTGGTACCGGTTCGTCCTTTGCTAGATTTTGTTAATGGCGCGGAAAACTATGATGTTTCTGTACTGAAAATTGACGTGGAGGGGGCCGAGGTTGCGGCCCTTGGGCCGCTGTTGGATGCGGGCGGCTGGCTGCCCGATGTGATGCTGGTTGAAACCGCACATGCGGACGAATGGAACGTCGATCTGGTGGCACAGATCAAGGGGTTGGGTTTTGAAATCACCCTGCAAGCCGAACAAAATACGCTGTTTGTCCGCCAATAGGAAAACAGCCTGATGAAACGCCGCCGCAGGTGGCAAAACGGATGAAACGGGCAAGCCTGCCCAGAAAAATGGAGACGCGACATGGTTCAGCTGACACTCCCCAAGAACTCGCGGATGACAACCGGCAAGACATGGCCAAAGCCGTCCGGGGCGACAAACGTTAAGGAATTCCACATCTACCGGTGGAACCCGGATGACGGCAAGAACCCGGCAGTCGATACATATTTTGTAGATATGGACACCTGCGGCCCGATGATTTTGGACGCGTTGATCAAGATCAAGAACGAGATCGACCCGACATTGACCTTCCGCCGGTCGTGTCGCGAGGGGATTTGTGGGTCCTGTGCGATGAACATCGATGGCATCAACACGCTGGCCTGTACTTACGGCGTGGAGGAAGTGAAAGGCGCGGTTAAGGTTTACCCGCTGCCACATATGCCCGTGGTCAAGGATTTGATCCCCGACCTGACGCATTTTTACGCCCAGCATGCCAGCATTCAGCCGTGGCTTGAGACCGAAACGCCGGCACCTGTGAAGGAATGGAAGCAGTCGGTGGATGACCGCTCCAAGCTGGACGGGCTTTACGAGTGCATCATGTGTGCCTGCTGTTCAACATCCTGCCCCAGCTACTGGTGGAACGGCGACCGCTACCTTGGGCCAGCCGCCTTGTTGCACGCCTATCGCTGGATCATTGACAGCCGCGACGAAGCGACTGGCGAACGTCTGGACGAGCTTGAAGATCCGTTCAAGCTGTACCGCTGCCACACGATTATGAACTGCGCCAAAACATGCCCCAAAGGGTTGAACCCAGCGCTAGCCATTTCCAAGATCAAGAAACTGATGGTTGAGCGCACGGTTTAACCTGAACCATATGCTTGCCTCCGGCGGTCCTGTCTCTGTGTCGGGACCGCCAGTGGCCGACAAGGGCTGCCGGTGCTTTTCCTTCCCTTCCTGATCATCGTTGTGATTGCTGTGGCCATCTACGCCAACCGCAATAAGGACCGGCGTCGCTGCCGGTGGCGCCAGAACCGGCACGAGAGCGATGGCGCTTTAATCCGTTACAATTGCATTACCTGCGGGCAGGAGGCCTTTCGCAGCACCGGCGCGCCCCGCGAGTGTCTGGCGCAGCTGGGACGGGCCAAGCTGTAACACTGCGTTCGCCTCAACAACGGGGGCGTAACGACACCAAAGCTATTTGAGTTTGAGGCATCCCGCAGCACTTTTCGCGCTCGACCAGCAGGAGAGGCGGCGAACAAGTGATTCAAGTTTTACTCGAAACGCTATAAGCTCTTCCAAAGCGGGGAGAGACCATGGGCGATTTTCAGGCAGATGTAATCATCGTAGGGGCGGGGCTTGCCGGCATGGTGGCCGCACATGAGGCGGTTTCGCGCGGGCGTAAGGTGCTGATGCTGGATCAGGAGGCACCGCAATCCCTTGGCGGGCAAGCGTTCTGGTCTTTAGGGGGCTTGTTCATGGTCGACACGCCTGAACAGCGGCGCATGGGGATCAAGGACAGTCCGGAACTGGCCCTGAATGACTGGATGGGGTCGGCACAGTTTGACCGCCTCGAAGACGTCAATCCGCGCCTTTATGCAGAACAATTTGTCGACTGGGCGGCAGGCCCGATGCGGCAATGGTGTTTCGATCTGGGGATGCGATGGTTTCCTGTCGTGGGTTGGGCCGAACGGGGTGGGGCGCTGGCCCATGGGCACGGCAATTCGGTGCCACGGTTTCACATTACCTGGGGCACTGGCACGGGCGTCATTGCACCGTTTGTCAAACGGATGACCGAATATGCCGCCGCCGGACAGCTCAAACTGGGTTTCCGCCATCGCGTGACGGGGTTGGTTACCACCGACGGCGCGGTCACAGGCCTGCACGGTGACGTGCTGGAAGACACAACAGCGGCGCGGGGGCAAAGCACATCGCGCGAGGTTATTGGCAGTTTTGAGCATCATGCCGCGGCAGTTGTTTTGACCACGGGCGGGATCGGTGGTGATCACGCGCGGGTGCGGGAAAACTGGCCAGTGGCGCGGCTGGGCAAACCGCCCAATATGATGGTGGCCGGTGTGCCGGATTATGTCGATGGCAAGATGCAGGGCATTGCCCGAGCGGCGGGGGCGGGGCTGATCAATGAGGACCGCATGTGGCACTACTGTGAAGGGGTGCAAAACTGGAACCCGATCTGGCCGAACCACGGTATTCGCATTCTCCCCGGTCCATCCTCAATGTGGTTTGACGCCAAGGGCCAGCGGATGGAGGCACCGTTTCTGCCGGGGTTTGACACTTTGGGAACCCTCAAACGTATCCTTCAGGCCGGTGAACACTCGTGGTTCATCCTAACACAAAAAATCATAGAAAAAGAGTTTGCCCTGTCCGGATCGGAGCAAAACCCCGATTTGACCGATGGCGGCTGGATGGATGTGCTAAAGGCGCGGCTTGGCAAGGGGGCCATGCCGGCGGTCGAGGCGTTCAAGAACAAGGGCGCGGATTTTGTCGTTGCGGATGATCTGGAAACACTGGTGGCGGGGATGAACCGTCTAACCCCGGATCAACCGCTTGATCTGGAAAGCTTGCGCCAACAGATCATCAGCCGCGATGCGCAATTGACCAACCCGTTTAGCAAGGATGCGCAAGTCACCGCCCTACGGGGGGCACGTGCTTATCGTGGTGACAGGCTGATCCGCACGGCCAAACCACATGCGATCTTGGATGCGCAAAACGGTCCGCTGATTGCGGTGCGCCTGAACATTCTCACACGCAAATCCTTGGGCGGCTTGCATACTGATATCAAGGGGCGTGTACTGACTCCAGAGGGCAGGGTTTTGCCGGGGCTCTATGCCGCCGGCGAAGTCTGCGGTTTTGGCGGGGGCGGATATCATGGGTATAACGCGCTTGAGGGGACATTTTTAGGGGGATGCCTGTTTTCAGGCCGTATCGCGGGACAAAACGCATGAGAGACAACACACCACAAGACGCCGAGGCGCGCCGCGCGGTCCAGCCGGTCATCTGCTATCCTGTAGAGACCTTGCCGCAGCCTGATATGGCACCGTACGAAAGCGCCCGCAGCGGCTTGCGTAAGACAGACGAGGTGCTGGTGGCCCCGCGTGATGCGGCCACCTTTAGCGTGCCTGCTGGACATTTCTTTCGTATCTCTTCGGTTGAGGGGCCGCAGGTGGGCGATTTGAACCTTTGGAATGCCACCGACCTGAACGAACGGTTTTATTCCGGCAAGACCCGGGCCCTGCATGGCACGCATATCACCTCGGGTCAGCAGATGTGGTCGAGTTTTCCCTATCTGCGCCCGATGGCGACGATTACCCGCGATACGCTCGATTGGTACGGGATAGATGCCTTTGGTGGATCGGTGCATGACGTGATTGGCACCCGCTGTGACCCCTATACCCATCATTTGCTGAAAGGCGGGCACTACCATCATTGCTGCCACTCCAATTTGACCCGCGCCTTGGCCGCCCATCTGGAGGTGCCCCTGAGCGAGGCCGAACCATATGTACATGACGTTTTGAATGTCTTTATGTGTACCGGATTCACCCGCGATACCGGCCAGTATTTTATGAAGGCCAGCCCGGTGCGCCCGGGTGATTACCTTGAATTCTTTGCTGAAATTGATGTGCTGGGCGCACTGAGTGCCTGCCCGGGTGGTGATTGCTCGGCAGAGCATTCATCGGATGTCGCCCGTTGTTACCCGCTGCTGGTCGAGGTGTTCGCTCCTGAAACGGAGGTGATCAAGGCCCGCGCGACCAATCCTGTGAATGGATATGATCGCACGCACGGGCCTTGACATTGACGCTTAGGAAAATGCGGCTTCCAGCGCGATTTCTACCATATCGCCAAAGGTCTTTTCGCGGTCTTCTGACGGCAGGGCTTCACCGGTTTGCAAATGGTCGGAAACGGTCAGCACGGCTAATGCGCGCCGGCCATGACGGGCCGCCAAGGTGTAAAGTTCTGCGGCTTCCATCTCGACGCCCAGAATACCATGACGCACCATCTGTTCATCCAGATCGGGGCGTTCGGCATAAAAGACATCTGACGAATAGATTCCGCCCACATGGGTTTTTGTGCCCCGCGCCTCGGCTGCTTTGACGGCGGCTTGTAACAAAGACCAATCCGCCGTCGGCGCAAAATTCAATTCGCGAAAAATACCGGAAGAAGGGGAGGTGATAGTGCTGGCGCTCATTGCAACAATTACATCCCGAATACCGACATGCGGTTGCATCCCACCGCAAGACCCGATGCGCACAAGCGTTTGCACATCATAACTGCTGATCAACTCGTTTGCATAAATAGACAGCGATGGCATGCCCATCCCCGAACCCTGAATGGTTACCGGATTGCCATTCCATGTGCCGGTAAAGCCCAGCATCCCGCGCACTTCGTTAACCAGTTTGGCGTCTTTCAAAAACGTCTCTGCGGCCCATTTGGCGCGATATGGATCGCCCGGCATCAGGACAGTTTGTGCAATTTCTCCGGGGGCGGCACCGATATGAACGGTCATTGGAAGCTCCTGTTTTTGTTTGCCAATTAAGTGCATTTGCAGAGGTCTAGGGCAATAGGAAATGCAGATAGACCCGCGTGGCGTGTGTGGTGCGTTTTTGATGCTCGCAATGCGCGTGCGCGCCACTCAAGTCGGACGTGAATTCGAATCAGTTTTTGGGAAATTTTCGCCGTATTGAGACCTCAGCGACTACAACCATCGGTGAGGTCTCAATAATTGGGTCGTTTAGTCTCAAATTTTCATCATATCGGGCGAGGCACCGTTCGCCACCGCTTCACGGAACCAGTTGGGTTGGCGACCCTTGCCGGTCCAAGTTTGGCTTGCATCGTCCGGATTGGCAAACATCGGCTTGGATTTCACCTTTGTTTTCTTGGTTTTGGCCTTTTCGGTCTTTCGCGGTTTCGCCGTGTCGTCGGCCAATTGGTCGAGTGAGAAACCGAATTCGGCAGCCGCTTTTTCGGCCGCTTTGCGGGCCTCGCGATAGTCGCGGGCCTTGGCCGCGTTCAATGCTTTCTGTACATCTTTAAGATGTTTTTCCAACTCTTTACGAGTCATTGATTTTAGTTCGATATGCACAGGAAAACCCCTTTTCAACACAATAGAAGAAAAGGAGTTAACCAAACGATACCTAAAGAAAAGGCCGAATTTGTGTCAGTTTTTACTCGGCTGCGACGGCCTCGGGGTCGGCCAGAACGATGATATCCTGCATAATGACATTCAGTTCGAAATCCTTGGGCGTATAGACCCGCGCGACACCCATTGATTTAAGCCGTGCGGCATCGTCATCCGGAATGATCCCTCCGACAATAACCGGGATATGGCTCAGCCCGGCGGATCTCATTTCGTTCATCAAGTCTTCGACCAGTGGGATATGCGATCCTGACAGGATCGAAAGGCCTACAACATGGGCTGCGCCTTCGCGGGCGGCGGCAATGATCTCGGATGGCGTCAGCCTGATCCCCTCATAAGCGATATCCATGCCACAATCGCGGGCCCGTACTGCAATCTGTTCGGCACCGTTAGAATGGCCGTCAAGACCGGGTTTACCAACAAGGAATTTCAACCGCCGGCCCAGTTTATCACTGACGGCATTCACGGCGTCGCGCAAATCATCAAGGCCTTCGGTCTTGTTTGACTGCCCTTTCGCGACACCCGTCGGCCCGCGGTATTCGCCGTGAACGGCCCGCATCTGCGCTGCCCATTCGCCTGTCGTCACACCGGCTTTTGCAGCCGCGATGGAGGCGGGCATCACATTGCGCCCTTCCGCTGCGGCGGCACGCAAGTCTTTCAGCGCGGCATTGACCTCGCCTTCGTTGCGCTCAGCGCGCCATGCATTCAGTCGGCCAATTTGCTCGGCCTCGACCGCCGGATCGACAACCATGATGCCGCCGTCGCCGGTCATCAACGGGGAGGGTTCTCCCTGCTGCCATTTATTCACACCGACAACCACGGTTTCGCCCGCCTCAATTCGGCCCAGCCGATCGGAATTACTCTCGACGAGGCGCCCTTTCATATAGTCGATCGCGTCGATTGCGCCGCCCATGCCGTCAAGCAGCGCCAATTCGGCACGCGCGCCTTCTTTCAATTCCTCGACTTTTTTGTCGACTGCGGGGTTACCTTCGAACAGGTCGTCGAATTCAAGCAGATCGGTTTCATACGCCAGGATTTGCTGCATCCGCATTGACCATTGCTGATCCCATGGGCGTGGCAGGCCAAGGGCCTCGTTCCATGCGGGCAATTGCACCGCGCGCGCACGGGCTTTTTTGGACAATGTTACGGCCAGCATTTCAATCAAAATACGGTAAACGTTATTTTCGGGTTGTTGTTCGGTCAGGCCCAGCGAGTTGACCTGCACCCCATAGCGGAAACGCCGGTATTTCGAATCCTGTACGCCGTAACGTTCAAGACAGATTTCATCCCACAGATCGACAAAGGCACGCATTTTGCACATTTCGGTAACGAAACGGATACCGGCATTTACAAAGAATGAAATACGCCCGACCAGCGCTGGAAAGTCCTTTTCATCCACGCGGGGGCGCAATTGATCCAACACAGCTGTGGCTGTGGCCAAGGCAAAAGCCAGCTCCTGTTCCGGCGTCGCGCCTGCCTCTTGCAGGTGATAGGAACACACGTTCATCGGGTTCCATTTCGGCACGTTCGTATAGCAGTATTCGGCCACATCCGCGATCATTTTGAGCGACGGGGCAGGCGGGCAGATGTAGGTGCCGCGCGATAGGTATTCCTTGATCAGGTCGTTCTGAACGGTACCGTTCAGGGCGGTAATATCTGCGCCCTGTTCCTCGGCGACGGCGATATAGAGCGACAATAACCAAGGTGCCGTCGCATTGATGGTCATGGATGTGTTCATCTGCTCCAGCGGGATATCGCGGAACAACATGCGCATGTCGCCCAGATGGCTGACCGGTACGCCAACCTTTCCGACTTCGCCGCGCGACAGGATATGGTCACTGTCGTATCCGGTTTGCGTGGGCAAATCGAACGCGACCGACAGGCCGGTTTGTCCTTTGGCAAGATTGGACCGATACAGCGCATTCGACGCCTCGGCGGTGGAGTGACCTGCATAGGTACGGATCAGCCATGGACGGTCTTTGGTTTGCTCGGACATGGGGGGCTCCCTGAAATGTGTGGGCAATAATCTTGCGTGAATTTCTGTGTACGCGACACTTTGTGCCAATGTCAATTCGCTGCGTTGCGGCATTTTATGGGGAGTTTGACGCCGGCAAATCAAAGGGGCCGGCATTCCGCTGCCAGCATAAGGCGAAATGATTCACCTTGGAAAAATGCAAGCGGTCTGCGCCCGCGCTGGCTCTATGGCTTGGATACGGTGCAGGGGCTAGGGCCGGGCTTCATCCGGCCTTCAGAGGGTGGGGGCGGCGGTGTCCGGCGTGACAGGGCAAAGCATCTTGGTGCTGCTTTCAAAGCCAAAGACATATTTGAAGGGGCCAAGGGCTTCCTGCCCGATATCTTTGAACCCTTCGCGTTGATAAAGCGCATGCGCGCGGGGATTGGTACTGATCACATCCAGCCGCACCGAGGTCAGCCCTTGGGATGCAGCCTCTTGTTTGATCGCATTCAACAGCGCCGTGCCAAGGCCCATACCGCGGGCCTGCGCCGCCACGCATATGCCATCCATCAGCAGAACACCCTCGGCCAGTTCCCGTTCAACCATCGCCAGAAGCGGGGCACGCCAGCAAGCGGCAAGCCAGCCGTAGGTTTTCGCAATGTCGCGCAAGGAACCATCGATCAGCGCCCCTTGCCGTGTCTTAAAGCCAGCCACCCCAAGGATCGTGTTCTCCGGCCCCCGTGCCACAAGGGCAAACTGTGGGTTCAGATGTGCCGCGATGAAGGACACGGCTTTGGTCTGCGGCCCCAGAACGTAGTGCAGCTTTTGGGCGAAGGCATCCCAATACAGGGCGGCAATCTCTCTGCGCTCAGGGTCTGAAAACCCTTTGGTGATTGTGAATTTCATTTACGGTATCCCCTGTGTGGCACTTCACATATTGTCCTTGTCTCCTGACCCTGCAAGGGTGCGCCTATGACGCAAACCGTGCAACTCCCGCTTTGGCTTTTTGTACTGATCATGCTTTTTGCAGCGGTCACAGCCCTAAGCCATTTTTTGTTGCCCTCTGTGCGCTGGTTCTTTCGGCGGCGGCTGGAAAAAGCGGTGAAACGGCTTAATAAACGGCTGAAACGCCCGATTGAGCCGTTCAAACTGGCGCGGCGTTATGACATGATCCAGCGCTTGATCTATGATCCAGAGGTCACCCGCGAGATTGTTAATTACGCCCGGCAGAACGGCGTGCCTGAAAATGTCGCCTTTGAAAAAGCACGTGATTACGCGCGCGAGATCGTGCCAAGCTTTTCGGCCTTTGCCTATTTCAGCTTTGCCATCAGGTTGGCCCGCCTCCTTGCGAATTTTGTCTACCGGATCGAACGGTCCGAAACGAATGATCGCATATTCAGCAGCATTCCCAAGGATGCCACGGTGGTTTTTGTCATGAACCACCGCAGCAATATGGATTACGTGTTGGTGACCTATTTGGCGGCGCGTGACTCTGCGTTGTCCTATGCGGTGGGGGAATGGGCCCGTGTCTGGCCACTCAGCTGGTTGATCAAATCGCTGGGTGCCTACTTTATCCGCCGCCGTTCGCGCGGGGCGCTTTATCGCAAGGTGCTGGCGCGTTATGTGCAGATGGCAACAGAGGGCGGTGTAAATCAGGCGTTTTATCCTGAGGGCGGGCTGAGCCTGACCGGCAAACTTCAGCCGCCTAAGATGGGGTTAATGTCCTATCTGGTGGAAGGGTTCGATCCGCAGGGTGCGCGCGATGTGGTTTTTGTGCCGGTGGCCATCAACTATGACCGGGTGCTGGAGGACGTTGTGTTGATCGCCGCCCATGAACGCGGCGACCGGCGGTTTGGCGCACGTATCTCGGTTGTGGTGCGGTTTGTCCTGCGCAAGCTCTGGCAGCGGCTGACCTTTCAGGAAACCCGTTTTGGTCGGGCGGTTGTGGCCTTTGGCACCCCCCTGTCGTTGCGTGCGGCTGGGTCCACGGTGCAGGTGGAGACCCTGTCGGCGGAATTGATGGACCAGATCGCCGGTGTGATGCCGGTTCTTGCGGTGCCAGCGGTCTGTCATGTTCTGCTGAAGCAGGACGGCATAGAGGATGCTGGACTGCGAGGGCAGGCGGCGGCCTTGTTTGACATCGTGCCCGAGGGCAACCGGGGGCTGGATGTGCCGGACCGTGCGCTAGAGGTTTCGCGGGCCATTGAGGGGGTGGCCAAGCGTGGCCTGATCGAGCAGCGGAATGGGTACTGGTATGTCGTCGCGGGTAAAGAGGCGGTGCTGACCTTTTATGCCAACTCGATTGCTCATTTTTTCGAAGGTGATGCTGCGGGCGCATAAAGAATTTCTGCGACTGCGGGGTCATAAAGTTACAAAAAAGCCAGTTCTGGTGTTGCATTATTGCGTGTCCGCTCATATTCCAAATGGACACGGCGCGATTCTGCATCGCGGCAATTCAGTTGTTTTTCCCATAGGAGGCCGCCCATGGCACTCGATTCAAACGTTGCGCAGTATGACGCACCTGAAAAGGACCTCTATGAGGTTGGTGAAATGCCCCCAATGGGTCATGTCCCGAAACAGATGTATGCTTGGACCATCCGTCGCGAGCGTCACGGGGAACCCAATACGGCAATGCTGCAAGAGGTTGTAGATGTGCCAGAGCTGGACAGCCACGACGTGCTGGTTCTCGTTATGGCGGCTGGTGTGAACTATAATGGTGTCTGGGCATCACTGGGTGAGCCGATCAGCCCGTTTGATGGCCACAAACAGCCGTTTCACATTGCCGGCTCTGATGCCTCGGGGATCGTTTGGGCGGTTGGTGACAAGGTCAAGCGTTGGAAAGTCGGTGACGAGGTTGTTATCCACTGCAACCAGGATGATGGCGACGACGAGGAATGTAACGGCGGCGATCCGATGTATTCACCCTCCCAGCGCATCTGGGGCTATGAAACGCCGGACGGTTCTTTCGCCCAGTTTACCAATGTCCAGGCGCAGCAGCTTATGCCTCGCCCCAAGCACCTGACCTGGGAAGAGGCGGCCTGCTACACGCTGACGCTTGCCACGGCCTACCGCATGTTGTTCGGCCACGAGCCGCACGACCTGAAGCCGGGCCAGAATGTTCTGGTTTGGGGTGCGTCGGGCGGTCTGGGGTCTTATGCGATCCAGCTGATCAACACCGCAGGGGCAAACGCCATTGGTGTAATCTCGGATGAAAGCAAACGTGACTTTGTGATGGATCTGGGTGCCAAGGGCGTTTTGAACCGCAAAGACTTCAACTGCTGGGGCCAGTTGCCCAAGGTGAACACACCAGAATATGCCGAATGGTTCAAAGAGGCCCGCAAGTTCGGTAAGGCCATCTGGGACATCACCGGCAAAGGTGTGAACGTCGATATGGTGTTCGAACACCCCGGCGAAGCGACCTTCCCTGTTTCCACCTTTGTGGTGAAAAAGGGCGGCATGGTTGTGATCTGTGCGGGCACCTCCGGGTTTAACCTGACTTTCGACGTGCGCTACATGTGGATGCACCAGAAGCGTTTGCAGGGCAGCCACTTTGCTCACCTCAAGCAGGCGGCCTCGGCCAACAAGCTGATGCTCGAGCGTCGTCTTGATCCTTGCATGTCTGAGGTGTTCACTTGGAACGACCTGCCCGAAGCGCATATGAAAATGCTGCGCAACGAGCACAAGCCCGGCAACATGTCCGTTCTGGTCCAGTCGCCAAAAACTGGCCTGCGCACTTTGGAAGACGCGTTGGACGCCCGCGGCTGATAGCTGACTGTTTCAGATCTGGAAACGCTGGCCCGCGAATCACTCTGGTGCTTCGCGGGCTTTTGTGTTCTTGCCCCTAGGGTAAGTAGAACAAGGGGTTGAGAAACCGGACCTCCCTATTTGTGGGGAGTGGAAACCGGTGAGTATCACCCACTTACAAGCACATGTTAGGGTTGTGTTAATGGCCTGTTAACCGTTTATGGGGGAGTCTACCTATGCGAAGCGACTGGATTTTGGACGTATTGGCAGATTTGAAGACCTTCGCGCTTTCGGTTGATCTAACCGCTCTGGCGGAACAATTGGACGACACCGCGCTGATTGCCTTGGCCGAAATCGCATCGCTTGAAGAGAGGACGCAGGCGCACGCGCATGGGCAAGACACTGCAACTGGAGTTCATACTGGAGAGTTTGGAGCAGGCTGACACGCTGGCCGGCCTTCAGGCCGCGGCGGAGGCGCTGAAGTGCAGGTTTGCTGTGGATCACATTGCCTATACTTGGGTTGATTCCGCTGGGGATCAATTTGGCTGCGGCACCTATCCGCGCGCATGGTTGCAACGCTATCTTGAGCAGAACTACCTGCGCATTGATCCTGTTGTCATCGGTTGTTTCCAACGGTTCCAGCCTGTGGATTGGAAGCAGTTGGATTGGTCCTCTAAAGCGGCGCGTGCCTTTCAACTTGAGACATTGGAATATGGTTTGGGCAATCAGGGGTATTCCATCCCCGTGCGCGGCCCGAGCGGGCAATTTGCACTGTTTACAGTGAACCACAGTTGTGACGATGACAGCTGGGCGGCCTTTGCCCGTGAATATCGGCGCGACCTGATCCTGATTGCCCATTTCCTGAACGAAAAAGCGCTTGAGCTGGAGCCCGAGCGTACCCGCGAGATTGCCCAGCCGCTTAGCCCGCGCGAAGTGGATGCGATGACCTTGCTGGCCATCGGATACAGCCGCGCGCAGGTTGCCGCATCGCTGTCGATTTCCGAACATACCTTGCGCGTCTACATCGAAAGTGCCCGTTTCAAACTGGGGGCGTTGAACACCACACATGCTGTTGCCCGCGCCTTGAGTCAGGGATTGATTGTTGTGTAACGCAGGTGCTTGCGGGGCTGTTGCGATATGGCTCAGCCAGATGCGCGGCACCCAGAGCGTCGCGCCTTAAACATGCATTGCTTTCGCGGCCTCTTCCTTTGGTCGAACGCGAAACGCGATATATGATGGCTCGGGTTAAAGGCGGGACGCTTTAGACGCTCGGAAAAACGGCTGAAATGCTGCAATCCTGCTGGTCCCGCCGACCTGCCTTGCGTAGACAGGGGGCATGACTTCTGCACTCACCTATTCCGACGATCAGGCCGCCGCTTTTGACGCTGTTGCAGAGATGCTGCGTGGCGCGGGCATTGATCTTGACGACAGCCTGCTGATGCCGCCTGCCGGGGGCGCGGATCAGGTGATGGCGGTGACTGGCAAAGCGGGATCGGGCAAAACCTTGCTGCTGGCTGAGCTTTACAAAGCACTTGAGGCCGCCGGCGTCGAGGTGATTTCAGGTGACTACGAAAGCAAAAAGCGTAAAGACAAACGCACATTGGCGATCCTTGCCCCAACCAACAAAGCGGCCTCTGTGCTGCGCCTGCGTGGCGTGCCGGCTACAACGATCCACCGCATTCTCTACACGCCGGTCTATGATCCAGAATACGAACGTATCGCGGAATGGCTGGCGGGCAATGGCGAACGTCCGGAAATTGACGGGCTGACCGAGATTTCACTGGATCGCGCAGCCGCGTTTTATGCAAACAACAAATCCATCCCCGGCGCTCTGGCGGCGGCCGGACTGCGCGGGTCAGATTTTATCACGGGCTGGAAGCGGCGCGAGGAGCCTCTGGACATCGGGTTCATAGATGAATCCTCTATGCTGGACGATAAGCAGTTCGAAGACCTCAAGGAAATTTTCCCAACCTTGCTGTTGTTCGGGGATCCGGCGCAGCTGGCACCGGTGAACCAATCGGGCACAATGGTGTTCGAAAAACTGCCTGAAAAACGGGTGATGAACCTGAACCGTATTTTCCGTCAGGATGCAGGCAACCCGATCCTTGATCTGGCCCATGCGCTGGCTGATCCTGATCTGGGCTTCGAGCAATTTGAACGGATGATCGAGGAGGCGGCCAAAAAGGACGACCGTGTTGTCTGGGGCCAGCGGGTCGAAGTGGATCTGATGGCGCGCTCGCCGGTGCTGGTTTGGCGCAATGCCACGCGCATTCGGTTGATTAACGCCTTTCGCGCCGTACATGGTGCGCCCGAGGACGCGTTGTTGGCGGGCGAGCCGCTGATTTGCGACGGGATCGAATTGCCATTGAAACACCGCAAGAAACGGCTCGACCTTGAAGCGCGCGGGTTGATCAAGGGCGCACAGGTGATCTGGTTGGGTGATGGGCGCAAGCCCGGGTTCAGCCGCCTGCATGTGATGGGGGCTGAAGATCCGCAGGTCAGTGCCGCCTCGATTGTGAAAATCGAAAAGCCGGATGAGGAAGAGCCCTTTATCCCTTTTGCCGCCCGCATGGGGGCGACGTTTTTGCATGGTGCGGCTGTAACCATCCACAAGGCGCAGGGCAGTCAGTGGGAAACTGTGCAGGTCTTTGCCCCCGATCTATATGCCGCAGCCCGTATGGGCCGGGTAGAGGCGGGACAGCCCCTGTGGAAGCGACTGGCCTATGTCGCTATCACCCGGGCGCAGGAGCGTCTGATCTGGGTGGTACGTAACCGTTTGTCCAAGCCGAGCGGGCCCTTGGTGGTGGATGATTTGAAAGCGGTGCCGGCAGCGCCGTTGACGCTGGATGCGCCCGAGCCAGAACAGTTTCTCTAGCAAGAGGGCAGGATCAGCGGCGGAAGGCGGTAAAGACCGCAGAAGCGCCCCAGCCGGCGGCAATGGCAATCGCCAGTGACATCAGCCCGTAGAGAAACGCATTTTCGCGGGACAAGCGGAACAACCAGCGTTCCATGCCAACCTTACGCACAAAAATGCTGGTCTCGTATTTCGCCACGACATCGCCGCCACGGGTCAGGAATATCCGTGTTTTATAATCGCCTTCGGTCAGGGCCGCAGGTAATTTGATCGCGGTGCGAAACAGGGTCTGTTCGTCGACGCTGACGGTGCCTTCGTTCAACTGGTACTGGTTGGAGGCCGATTTGATACGGATCAGCGCCTGCGAAAAACTTTCGCTGTCGGTGATGTTCATCGGAGCCCCAACCGAGCGGACTGCGCGCGGGATAGAGACACCATGGCGCTGGTCTTCGGTTTCGCTTAGCGACAGGCCCAGAACGGTGCTTGTGGACACTGCATAGAAACTGGGGGCCTGATCAACCTCAACAGCGTCCACGTTGACCCAGATGCCAAACCGTTTCTCCTTGCGCCGCACTGTTACGGGTTCGGAGGGGCCGGCGACGGTCACGATCACTTGCAAGCGTGGTTCGTCAGGTGTCGGCGCATCACGTTTGACGGCCCCGAAGATCAGAATTTCAGACCCGTCGAAATTTGTGTCGATCGACACTTGATCACTGCTTAGGCCCAGCACGATTTCTTCGGCCCGCAAGGGCAGGGCAAAGAGCAGGACAAAGGCAAATAGGAGGGCGCGCATCAGTGGCCCCCCGCCGCGCCAAGTGAATAAAGTTCTCCAGGTTGCAGCAGCAAGTCTAATGCCAGCTTGCCACAGACACCCAGCACCATCATCGCCAGCAGAATGCGCAGTTGTTCCGCTTTCATCTTAACGCCAATCCGCGCGCCGATTTGCGCCCCGATTACGCCGCCGACCAGCAAAAGAACCGCCAGAACAATATCAACGGTAAAGTTGGTGGTCGCGTGCAACATGGTGGTAAAGGCGGTCACGAAAATGATCTGGAACAGCGAGGTACCAACAACCACTTTGGTTGGCATCCCCAACAGATAGATCATCGCCGGCACCATAATGAAACCACCGCCAACACCCATGATGGCGGCCAAAATGCCGACGGCAACACCTACCAGCAGCGGCGGTATGACAGAGATATACAGACCGGACACCCGAAAGCGCATCTTGAACGGCAGCCCGTGAATCCAGTTGTGTTTCTTGCGCGGCGGGGCTTTGCCCTTTTTGGTGTTGCGGATCGCATTCAGCGATTCCAGAAACATCAGCCCGCCGATGATACCCAGAAAGACCACATAACAAAGCTTGACCAGCAGATCGACCTGACCCTGCGCCTTGAGATAGTTAAAGACCAGAACACCCAAGGCCGCACCGGCCAGACCACCGATCAGCAACACGGTGCCCATCCTGAGGTCCACCGTCTTTCGTTTGAAATGCGCCAACACGCCAGAGAACGAAGAGGCGACAATCTGGTTGGCTTCGGTGGCAACGGCAACGGCAGGCGGGATGCCGATAAAGAACAACAGCGGCGTCATCAGAAAGCCGCCCCCAACCCCGAACATGCCCGAAAGGACGCCCACCAGCCCACCAAGGCCCAGCAGTAGGAAGGCATTGACCGATACTTCGGCGATAGGAAGGTAGATTTGCATAAAGTCCCTTAGCGCGATGGTTGCATCAAATCAACGGTCCTTGCCGCTAGGCGTGATGGCGGACCAACGGGTCTGGTAAACTGGCCTTATGGCGGCCAGCCTAGCGTTCTTTTACATAGGGCTCCCCCCCCGCTCTGGGCGGGATGGCCTTGCCGACAAAACCGGCAAGAATAACCACTGTCATTATATAGGGCAAAGCCCCCAAAAACTGAGACTGGACCTTCATGCCGATCACTGATTCGATCACATCGGGGCGGGTCTCAAGCGCGCCGAACAGACCGAACAACAGCGTCGCCCAAAGCGCGTACCAAGGCCGCCATTTGGCGAAAATCAGTGCCGCCAGCGCGATAAATCCGCGCCCCGCTGACATGTCTTTGACAAAGCCGGCCTGCAAGGCGGTGCTAAGGTAAGCACCAGCGATGCCGCAGAGAACGCCGCAAATCGCCACCGCCGCATAGCGCAACCCGACGACGGAAACCCCAGCCGTATCCACGGAAGCCGGGTTCTCGCCGACGGCCCGCAGCCGCAGGCCAAAGCGGGTCCGATAAAGCAGCCACCATGTCAGAGGCACCGCGGCCAAGGCCATATAAACAAGGATCGAATGACCCGAAATCAGCTCAGCATAGAGAGGTCCAATGAAGGGCACATCAGCAAGGGCCTCGGCACCGGGCAGGGTGATCCCCTCAAACCGCGCGCCGCCCATCAGAGAGGGTGTGCGCCCGCCTTGTTTGAACCAGCTTTGCGCGATGAGAACCGTCATCCCAGCCGCTAGAAAGTTAATCGCCACACCGGAGATCAACTGGTTGCCGCGAAAGGTGATCGAGGCAACGCCGTGCAGGGCGGATAGGGCAAGCGAAGCGCCGATGCCCGCCAGCAGACCCACCCAGACATTCCCAGTCAGTGAGGCCACCGCGGCGGAGAAGAATGCCGCTGCCAGCATCTTGCCCTCAAGTCCGATGTCAAAAATGCCTGCGCGTTCACTGAACAGTCCTGCAAGACAGGCAAGCAGCAAAGGCGTCGCAAGGCGCAGGGTGGAATCGAGCAACTGGATAAGTGTGAGATAATCCATCAGTTTGCCGCCCCTTCTTTGGCAACCCGCGCCCGTCTGCGGGCAAGGAACAGCTTTTCAAGTGGCATACGCACCATATTGTCCAGCGCACCAGTAAACAGGATGACCAGGGCCTGAATGACCACGATCAATTCACGTGGAATCGAGGTCCACAGGGCCAGTTCGGCACCGCCCTGATATAGGAACCCGAACAGGATCGCCGCGATGAACACGCCCAGCGGATGGGACCGCCCCATTAAGGCGACCGCGATGCCGATAAAACCGGCCCCCTCGGTCGAGTTCAGAACCAGACGTTCAGCTTCGCCCATAACATTGTTGATCGCCATCAACCCGGCCAGAGCGCCGGAAATGATCATCGCAACCATGGTGATTTTCACCGGTGAGATGCCCGCGTATTTGGCTGCGGATTCCGAATAGCCATAGGCGCGGATCTCATACCCCAGCCGAGTGCGCCAGATCAGCAGCCACAGGCCGAAACAGGCAGCGATTGCGACCAGAAGCGATATATTCGCAGGGGCAGCCTTGGAAAACGCGATGCCCAGAGGCGACAGCAGATCATGTAGCGTGGGCAGGTTGGTTGCTTCGGAGAACCGCGCCGTCGCCGGATCCATGCTGCCCTTGGGGCGCAACATGTTGACCAGCGTATAGTTCAGCAATGCGGCGGCAATAAAGTTGAACATGATTGTCGTGATCACAATGTGACTGCCGCGTTTTGCTTGCAGCCATGCAGGGATCGCGGCCCAAATCGCGCCAAACAGCCCCGCCATCACCGCCGCCCCGACCAAGGCCAAGGACCAATGCGGCCATGGAATGTAAAGACAGGCAAGCGCCACGCCCAAACCGCCCAACATTGCCTGACCTTCACCACCAATATTAAACAGCCGTGCATGAAAGGCGATGGCAACGGCCAGCCCGGTAAACATAAAGTTCGTGGCGTAATAGAGCGTATAGCCCCAGCCGTAGGTCGAGCCGAGCGCGCCTGACACCATCAGCTTGGCCGCGGCGACCGGATCTTCGCCAATCGCCAGGACAACCAAGGCCGAGATAATCCCGGCCAGCAAAAGCGAGATCAGCGGCACAAGGACAACTTCGGCCCATTTTGGCATCACATCCATGCTATGTCCCCTTGGCGGCAGTTGCCGCGCCTGTATCGGTGATCCCTGCCATAAGCAGGCCCAGTTCTTTCTCATCCGTCTGATCCGGCTGGCGTTCGCCCATGACCTGACCGTCAAACATCACGGCAATCCGGTCGCTCAGCGCCAGAATTTCTTCCAGCTCGACTGAGACCAGCAGGATCGCTTTGCCCTGATCGCGCAGGGCGACGATTTGTTGGTGAATGAATTCAATTGCGCCGATGTCGACGCCGCGCGTCGGCTGGCCGATCAGCAACAGGTCCGGGTTTCGCTCGATCTCTCGCGCCAGCACGATTTTCTGCTGGTTGCCGCCGGAAAAGTTCTTGGCCGCCAGTTTCGGGTTTGGCGGACGCACGTCGAAACGTTCCATCTTTTCGGCAGTATCTTCGCGGATCGCGGCGTTGTTCATCAGCAAACCGGCGCGATACTCTGAATCATGGTGATAGCCAAAGGCGGTATTTTCCCAGGCCTGATATTCCATGATCAGCCCCTCGCGCTGACGGTCCTCGGGCACATGGGCGATGCCCCGGTTGCGGCGGGACTGTCCGTCTGACAGACGCCCCGTCAGGTCAAGTGGGGCACCATTCAAGCGCACTTCACCGGTGCCGTCCGCATACCCGCCAAGCACCTCAAGCAGTTCGGACTGGCCGTTGCCAGCAACGCCCGCAATGCCCAGCACTTCGCCGGCGCGCACTTGCAGGTCAATGCCACGCAAACGTTCCACGCCTTTGTCGTCAACCACCTTGAGGCCCTTGATATCAAGCACCACCTCGCCAAGCGTCGCCGGCTTCTTATCCACCCGCAACAATACCTTGCGGCCCACCATAAGCTCGGCCAGCTCTGCCGGAGAGGTCTCGGCGGTCTTAACCGTTGCGGTCATTTCACCGCGTCGCATCACCGAAACCGTATCTGTGGTTTCCATGATTTCGCGCAGCTTATGGGTGATCAGGATGATCGTCTTACCTTCGGATTTCAGTCGGTCGAGAATCCGAAACAGCTGGTCAGCCTCGGCTGGGGTTAGCACGCCGGTCGGTTCATCCAGAATCAGGATATCGGCCTGTCGGTACAGCGCCTTGAGGATTTCAACGCGTTGCTGCATACCCACGCCGATGTCTTGGATCAATGCGTCCGGATCGACATTCAGCCCGTAATCATTGGCCAGTTCCACCAGCGTGCGCCGGGCCTTGGCCAGCGACGGTTTTAACAACCGCCCGTCTTCGGCACCCAGAATGATATTCTCAAGCACCGTGAAATTTTCGACCAGTTTAAAGTGCTGGAACACCATCCCGATGCCCGCGGCAATGGCCGCCTGACTGTCGGGGATTTCGGTTTTGGACCCGTTGATCCAAACTTCGCCTTTGTCTGCTTTGTAAAAGCCATAAAGGATCGACATCAGCGTTGATTTGCCCGCGCCGTTTTCCCCGATGATCCCGTGGATCGTGCCGGGCATCACGCGGATCGAAATATCCTTGTTGGCCTGAACCGGACCGAAAGCCTTGGAGATGCCTTTCAGCTCGATCGCGGGGGAGGTGGAAGCGGCAATTGCCTGCCGCTTCACTGTTGTCTCGTCGCTCACTTAGAAGTCCAGCGCTGGGCAGCTGTCGTTCTCGTAGTAGGACACTACGTTGACTTTGCCGGCGATGATATCGTCGCGTGCAGCGTTTACAGCGGTTTCCATTTCGTCGGTGACCAGAGCGGCATTGTTGTCATCCATGGCAACGCCAACACCTTCCTCGGCAAGGCCCATTGTGACAACAAGGCCGGTCTCAAGGTCTTCGCCCGCCTTCATCGCTTCATAAACCGCAACATCAACGCGTTTCAGCATTGATGTCAGAACTTTGCCCGGGTGCAGGTGGTTCTGATTACTGTCCACCCCGATGGAAAGGATACCTTCGTCTGCTGCTGTTTGCAGAACACCAACACCTGTGCCCCCCGCCGCCGCATAGACAACATCCGCGCCTTGGCTGATCTGGGCCTTGGTGATTTCAGACCCCTTTACCGGGTCATTCCAAGCGGCAGGTGTGGTGCCTGTCATGTTGGCAATAACTTTGGCGTCGGGGTTTGCAGCTTTTACGCCTTGGGCAAAGCCGCAGCCAAAGTGACGGATCAGCGGCACATCCATGCCACCGACAAAGCCCACGGTTCCGCTTTTGGAGGCCATCGCGGCCATCATGCCAACAAGGTAAGATCCTTCATGCTCGGCAAAGGCCACCTGACGGACGTTGGGGAAATCAAGCCAGCTTACGTCGATCACCGCGAACTTTGTATCGGGGTAATCCGGTGCAACAGCGGACAGGGGGTCGGCCATGCCGAAACCCATTGTGATGATCGGGTTGGCACCGGTTTCGGCAAAACGGCGCAACGCTTGCTCGCGCTGTGCTTCGGACTGCATTTCGATCTCACGGAAAGTACCGCCGGTTTCTTCTGCCCAACGTGTGGCACCATTAAACGCGGCTTCGTTGAAAGATTTGTCGAACTTGCCGCCAAGGTCAAAGATCAATGCGGGTTCGGCCAGTGCGGCACCGGCGCTCAGCGCCATTGCGGCAGCAGCACCCATGAATTTGGTCATAAGGGTCATTTTATGTCTCCCAGTTTTTCAATGTTGGGGCGGTGCCAGCTGTGGCCCCTTGCCCGAGATCAAACGATCAGGACAATTTAGGGCGCAGCGGGGGGGGAGGGTCAACCGCTTTCTGGTTGGGACAGCGTGGAATCCGTCAGAGTTAGGCTGCGGCGCAGGACAATTGCGTCAGCAGATGCTGCGTTATTGCGCTTGTAATAGGCAGGGCGACGGCCAATTTCGGCGAATCCAAGCGAGAGATACAGCGCATTGGCGGCAGAATTATCCTGAGCGACCTCAAGGAATGCTGTGTCCGCATAAGGGGTAATTGCACTCAGCCAGTCGTGGGTCAGGGCGCGTCCGATCCCCTGCCGTTGATGGGCAGGGTCCACTGCAAGGGTCAACAATTCGGATTCGCCCGCCACTGTGCGGGTAAGGGCAAAACCATGGGCCGCCGTAAAAAGGCCCACATGAGGGCCGTCCAAAAGCGCCTCAAATTCTGCCGCGGACCATGGTCGCTCTGCGGTAAAGGCCGATTGGTGCAGCGCCGCCAGCTGTTGCGGGGTCACGTCAGAATTGCCGGTGCTTTGTCACGGGCTGGCGCAGCATCGGCAGGGCGCAGATAGAGCGGCGCAGGGCGCGCGGTTTCCGTGGTGAAACGCGCTGCTGTGATCCGCGCGATGGCTTCGGCCACGGGATAGGCTGGCGCTTGGCCTGCGTGGCCAATCAAAGGGCCCGAAAACGGCGGTAGGGCAGTCAGATCATGCAGTCCGGGGGCGCTTGCTTCGGTCTGGCCGTATGATTTGAAAAAGACCTGATCGCGCCGGCCATCCACTGTGCAGGCGCAAGGACCGCTTGCGCCCAGTTGCAAGGCGTCAAAGGCGCTGACGCCAACGGCCTTGATGCCCAACCCCAGCGCCAGACCGCGCGCCGCGGAGACAGAAATGCGGATACCCGTGAAGTTGCCGGGCCCGATGCCAACACCGATCGCGCTTAGGTCGCCCAGTTCTGCGCCAGCCTGCGCCAGAAGGTCCTGACACAGGCCAAGAAGCCGTTCTGCCTGTCCTTTTGCCATCGGTTCTGTTGCGCTTTGCAATACCGTGTCGCCGCACAGCACAGCGGCCGCGCAATGCGCAGCCGAGGTGTCAAATGCAAGGATCAAAGGGGACATCGCACAAAGACTTTAGGCGACGGGCCGCACTTCGGTTACTTCGGGGATGTAGTGGCGCAGCAGGTTTTCAATGCCCATCTTCAGCGTCAAAGTGGACGAGGGGCAACCGGCACAAGCGCCCTGCATGTGCAGGTAGACCACGCCGCGTTCGAAGCCATGGAACGTGATATCGCCGCCATCCTGCGCCACGGCGGGACGCACCCGGCTGTCGAGCAGCTCTTTGATCTGGCCGACAATCTCTCCATCATCACCGGTATGCTCAGCATGGCCGGATGACGCTTGGTGATCCGCGCCCATTACTGGCTGACCGGATTGGTAATGCTCCATAATCGCCCCCAACAGGGCGGGCTTGATGTGATCCCATTCAATCGATTCGGCTTTGGTCACGGTCACAAAATCGGTACCGAAAAATACGCCCGTCACCCCGTCGACCGCAAACAGACGCAGCGCCAGCGGCGAGCCGCCCGCCGTGTCCGGTGTCGGAAAATCAGCCGTGCCCATGTCCAGCACGGCCTGGCCGGGCAGAAACTTGAGAGTGGCAGGGTTTGGCGTCGATTCGGTTTGGATAAACATGCTGGGCGTCCTTTGATGTCTGAGACTGATATGCGGGTCAGACCGCGCTTTTTCAAGTCTTGGAATCATTCTAAACTGCTTGAGGTGACAGGTCCAGACCTCAGGTAATGGCCTCAAGCCGTTCCTTGCTGAGGTCGCCGGGCACGATGGTGATCGGCACTGGCAGGGTACCTGCGGACCGGCTGAGCTGGGTCACCAAGGGGCCGGGCCCTTGCTTCTTATCCGAGGACGCCCCCAGCACCAAAACCCCGATTTCCGGGTCTTCGGCGATTTGGGCGATGATCTGATCGACCGGTTCGCCTTCGCGGATCACCAGTTCCGGATCAACACCCTGTTTGTCGCGCATCCATTTGGCGAAAACTTCAAAATGCACCTCGATACGTTCGCGGGCTTCTTCGCGCATGATGTCACCGACACCGATCCAGTGATTGAACTCGTCCGGTGGAATGACCGACAGAACCTCGACGCCGCCGCCGGTATGGTTGGCCCTGAGTGCGGCAAAGCGCATGGCATTCAGGCATTCGGTGCTGTCATCCAGCACAACGAGGAACTTACGCATTGTCTTTCTCCTTGGACGCCGATCATGGCGACTGTACGGGCGGCGCGCAATGTTTAACTGGGTCTGGCGCGGTTGTTGCGGATGCTCTGGCGTTACCGCTCAGAGGCCGCCCAGTCCCAATACATTTCTCGCACCCGCCGTGTGACAGGGTTGGCATTTGCGCCGGTTTCGTACTTGGTATCCTCGAAGGCCGCGACTGGCGTGACTTTCATCATGTTACCGGAGAGGAACACCTCGTCCGCGGCATGGAAATCGTCGAACGACAGGACCGCTTCATGCACCTTGATGCCGTCAGCCTTCATGTTGATCATATGGCGTTCACGGGTGATGCCGGCCAGAAACGTGCCGTTTGGCACCGGTGTAAACACTTCGCCGTCCTTGACCATGAACACATTTGCCGAAGCGGTTTCAGCGACATTGCCAACCGCATCAGCGACCAGCGCATTGCCAAAGCCTTTGGATCGCGCTTCGGCCATCATGCGGGCGTTGTTGGGATAAAGGCAGCCCGCCTTGGCATTGACCACATTGTCCTCCAGCACCGGACGGCGAAAGCGCGTGCGGGTCAGGGTGGTTGCCGCCTCGGGCGGGGCCATCGGAATTTCCTCTAGTGAAATGGCGAACCCGGTGGCATCTGCGCGCGGCACAATACCCAGTTCATCCCCCGCCAGTGCCCAATACATCGGACGGATGTAAACCGGTTGGTTGCGGGCATAGCTGGCCAACCCGTCCCGCACCATTGCGACCATGTCATCAGTGCTGACCGTTGGGGTGATCATCAGCGCTTCGGCAGACCGGTTCACCCGTGCGCAGTGTTTCTCAAGATCAGGGGACAGCCCGTCAAAAAGCCGCGCCCCGTCAAAAACGGTTGTGCCCAGCCATGCCCCATGATCGGCGGCATTGATCACCATGCGGTCGCCATCGTGCCAAGCACCGTCGTAGTAAGTTTTGATGTTGATGCCAGTGGCCATGGAGTTTCCTTATTAGTCGGGTGCGCTGCGATAGATGCCTTCGGGCAGGTTCAAGGCCGCCGTCAGGTCGCGCAATTGTTCTGGGGAGAGGGTGATCCGGGACACGGTGTCCGTGCGCGGATCCCATTGTTCGAAAGTGATCTGCGCTGCAAAAGCCTGCACGACCACATCTTCACGCAGGGCCGTCGTGCCCTCGTCGACAAGTGTGATCACTGAGGCGTCAAATTCGTGTTCAATGGTAAACATTCTGTGAAACTGTGCTTTTCGGCGGGCCATTGCAAGGTTGCTTTGCAAAGATATATCTTCGGGCTGGTCGCTTGCTTTTGCCATGCTACTATACAGAACGGCCGGACAGGAAAAGGACATCAAAATGATCAAACAGACCCTATGGGCCGTGATTGCCGCAGGATCGCTTGCGGCCTGTGATGTGGCCCCTGTCGGACAGTCCCCGACGACCCCTGTGCCCGCGCCGTCCGGCGCGCCCGCGATGTCCCCAAATCAAGCAGCCCGCAGCTTTGTCCGGGTTGTGCAAACACTTGAACCTGTCGCCGAACGCGAGTGCCGCGCCCGCACCTCCGGGGTGAATTGCGATTTCAACATCGTTGTGGACGATCGGCCCGGGCAACCGGCCAACGCCTTTCAAACACTGGATAAAAACGGACGCCCTGTGGTTGCCTTTACAATGGCGCTGATTGCGGATGCCCGCAACGAAGACGAGTTGGCCTTTGTTCTGGGGCATGAAGCCGCGCATCACATCGGTGGACATATTGCGCGCCAGCAACAAAACGCCGTTGCCGGTGCTGTGATTTTTGCCGGGCTTGCCACCCTGTCGGGCGGTGGTGCCGAAGCGGTGCGCAGCGCGCAGAAGCTGGGGGCTCAGGTGGGTGCGCGCAGCTATTCAAAAGACTTTGAACTTGAGGCGGATGCGCTGGGCACCATCATCACCAAACGCGCCGGATATGATCCGCTGCGCGGGGCGCAATTCTTTACCCGCATTCCCGATCCCGGCGACAAGTTTCTTGGGACACACCCGCCGAATGCTTCGCGCATTGACGTGGTGCGCCGGACGGTTGCAGGCCTTTGATAAATTGGGGTGCGGGCGGATGTCCTATATCACAGGGCTGACCTGATGGCGCAGCTGATCAAACAGGGGAACATCTTGACCGACCGCGGCTCAAAATACGCCGTGTCAGGAGCTGCGGTTGTGGATCGTGGCGAGGTCGACAGCGTGTTGAAAGCCCTCAAACGGGATAAATCCTATGCCAAAGCGACACATAATACCTGGGGTGTTTTGCTGCCGGATGGTGTGCCGCTTAAAGGGGATGATGGTGAATCTGGTGCCGGCATGGTCATCCTGCGGATGCTGGAGCGCGAAGGCTTGGAGGGGCATGTCATCATTGTAACCCGGTGGTACGGCGGCAAACATCTGGGCGGTGACCGGTTTCGCCACGTCCAAACCTGCGTCAGCGCCTATCTGGATGCGCCTCACATGAAAGCCGTGAAATAGGGGGAAGCGCCTCAGAGGCTTAGGGTAATGGCACCAAACAAGCAGGTCGATGCGACCAATACAAAGCTGTGCCAGATCGCGTTCTGATAGGGCATACCGGGATGGGCATAGACCCGTGTGCCGGCAGAATATGTCAACCCGCCAATCACCACCAGCGCCACAACCGCCCCGTCCAGCTGTTGCCACATGGGCCAGATCAACAGGGCCGACAGCCAGCCCATCAAAAGGTAAAGCGCAAGCGAGCCTTTGGCATCGGTGCGCCAGAAAGACAGTTTCGCAAAGGCCCCCAACACCGCCAGCGCCCAGACCAGACCCAGAATGCCGTATGCAAAACTGGACCCGATCACGACAACAATCGGCGTGTAAGAACCTGCAATCTTGAGGTAAATCGCCGCGTGATCAATCCGGTGCAATATCGGACGAATGCGGTCAAGCGGGCACATGTGATAAAGCGCCGAGGCCCCGAAAGCGAGGATCAGGCAGGCAACATAAAGAGCGGTTGCCGTGAGGGCGGTCTGTGATTTCTCTGCCGCATATCCCATCAAAATCGTGCTGGCGGGTATGGCCAACAGCAGCCCCGCTGCATGTACCGCCCCATCTGCGAGCGTCTCGTATTTTGAATAAGGATACGCCATACCATAGGGCTAGCACCGCGCTGTAAAGGTTTTATGGCGCCAGGGTGCTGATACTGTGGCAATTTTTAATCGAAACCCGGACCTATCTGGCCGTCAGCGTGGTTTGTTGCTGTCGATCCAGCGCGACATCAGGGTGCGATCCCGAAAACACTCCGGCGGCACCTCGCTACGCTTCAGCCGCGCAATGCGTTCGGCAAATCCGACCTGTTTGGAGGACGGATAATCCGAGAACCGCCCTTGCGGCGCGGGTGCTTTATGCGCGTCGATCCATTTGGACAGGGCGGCGCGGTCGAGGTTTTCAGGCAGCGGTTGCTTGGTCTTTGCGGCCAGTGTTTTTGCATAAGCCAGCTGTTTCTCTGTCGCCGGCAGGGGGTGCGGCGTGTCAGGCTGGACCGGTGTTGCCCCGTGGGAAGGGGAGAACAGACCGGGGAATGTGGGTTGGAAGGACATTGGATGCTCCTCTCTTAACGGCTGGTCTTAACGATTGGTTAAGGTATAGAACATAAAGGGAACAAATCAAGTGTTCGCTGTTTGTCCGCCTTTCGCGCCCACACGACATCCGCAAAATGCGCTGTGCAGCGGGCCGCAGGGTGGTGCATCGACTGTCTGTACGGCGAAATGGCTATGCGTTGGAGGTCACGCTTAGGGCGCAAAAGCGTCAGATCGGTGGAGCGGTCTGACGCAGCACGGCAGCTACGCCTTGGTGCCGTGCTGGGTGCATCAATCGTCGTCTAGTTCAGACTCTAAGCGGGCTAAATCAATCTTGTTATTGTCATTTGTATGCTTGTCAATTTTTGGTGCTGGTTTAACCCAGGTCGCAAGATTTTGTCCAAACTCTTGATAAAACCAAGGCACTACCGCTTCGAGTTCTGAAATGAAATTAGTTTGCTGGGTAAATTTCGTCCCTAAGCGTTTAGCTATAAATAAATGGAAGCTAATGACCTGAAGCCCTTCTTTCCCTAACTCGCAAATTGCAGGGTCGCCAAGCAACTCGTGTAGCGGGAAAACGGTTTCTTCGCTCCTTCCCGGCCAGTTTAGACGTACAAAGATGTCATCTATCTTATCAGAGTTTACTTGCCGAAGAAGCCAGTTGAGCCGTGCCTTGTTTGAAACCTTATCTTCTGGCGCTCTAAGCAACATTCCAACCTCAACTGTTCTACGCCCTAGGTCAGCGAGTATTGAAAGAGGCGCTGCAGCATCCGGAACCGCAAGTACTACTTCAAGGCTGTTTGTTTCCCGGAGGTTTTGAAATTCGTCTTTCAATCTGGAAAGGCCGTCTTTGCGGTGCTTAGTAGGAAGTTTTTCGGTGACAAGCGTTTCTGTCTTCCTGCTAAGGATGAGAGAGAGGTCTTTGGTCTCTTGAAACCAGGCTCTTACAACTTGTTCGGCTTCTGCGGACTTAGCGGGAATTTTTCCTCCCGCTGAAACAAGCTTGTTGAGATCGGTCCATTCCTTCGGCATCTTATTGAAGCCTTTTACTCCGGCGCTTTCATGTGTGAGAAAACGGCAAAGTTCATAGAGAATAACTTCTTGATCTCCATCTAGTATCTCGCCATTCGAAATTAGAAGGTCAGCAGTCGTTAGCATTGACATCCATGACCAGTGAAATACCGGAATCTTTGATCTGCTCTTAGTTACTTCCTCTAAAGGATGGTGAGACGGTGTGGTGGCAAATTGGTTTGAGATCGTAATTACACAATCAATCTTCTGATCTTTTGCAATCGCACGGTATTTCTCTATTTGCTCAGGTTTAAGAACCTCTCCACCAATCTTGGCTTCAACCAATGCACGCCATTCGGAGCTGCCGTTCTTTACGACTATCAACCCATCGGGTCGGTCACGAGGCTTATCTTTTTGGCCTTTGAAAACAACTTCTGTAAAAGTAGAAAGCTCGGACCTTTTGCCGATCTTTTTCCCTACCGACTGAAGTAATCTGGCACCGAACTCATCAACACGGGACATACAAGCCAAGACGATCGATGCTGTGCGGCCTTCTTTTGAGGTGGTTGATAGAACCGGGAAGAGTCGTGCTTCTTCTCCTTGGGCAAGATAGTCGGGTCTATTCATGATTATTCCTAAGTTGGACAACTCAAGATAGAATTGTTTTCTGTTTTCATGCAATAGGCGAGTGCCTCCTCAAACAATCCGCCCCCACAAATCATACTCGCCGGCTTCCTCCACCTCGACAGTCACGATATCGCCCACCGACAACCCTGCAAAATCTTCATCGATGAACAGGTTTCCGTCGATCTCCGGCGCATCCGCCTTGGTCCTGCACGTCGCGGCGTCCTCGTCGATCTCGTCCACGATCACATCAATCCGACGACCAACCTTCGCCTCCAGCTTCGCCTCGGAAATCGCCTGTGCTTTGGCCATAAACCGGTCCCAGCGGTCCTGCTTCACATCCGCCTCCACATGATTGGGCAAGGCGTTTGAGCGCGCGCCTTCGACGTTTTCGTATTGAAAGCACCCGACACGGTCCAACTGCGCTTCGTCCAGCCAATCCAGCAGGGTCTGGAATTCTGCCTCTGTCTCACCCGGATACCCAACGATAAAGGTCGAGCGCAGGGTCAGATCGGGGCAAACGGCGCGCCAGGCCGCAATTTCATCCAGCGTTTTCGCCGCCGCGGCAGGGCGGGCCATGCGCTTCAACACATCCGGGTGCGCGTGCTGGAACGGGATGTCCATATAGGGCAGCACAAGGCCCTCTGCCATCAGCGGGATCAGTTGGCGCACATGCGGGTAGGGGTAGACGTAGTGCAGCCGCACCCAAGCGCCAAGTGAACCAAGATCACGTGCGAGGTCGGTGATATGGGCGCGATGTCCGCGATCCTCGGCATGTTTGATATCGACGCCATAGGCAGAGGTATCTTGCGAGATCACCAGCAGTTCCTTGACGCCGTTGTCCACCAGACGTTCGGCCTCGCGCATCACCGCATGGGCGGGGCGCGATTGCAGCCGGCCACGCATGTCGGGAATGATGCAGAACTTGCACTTGTGGTTACAGCCTTCCGAGATTTTCAGATAGCTATAATGGCGCGGGGTCAGCGACACCTGTTGTGCGGGCAGCAGGTCAATAAAGGGATCGGGGCTGGGCGGTACGGCACCATGCACCGCGTCCAGCACCTGTTCGTATTGGTGCGGCCCGGTCACAGCAAGGATTTTGGGGTGGTGTTCGCGGATGTAATCCGGTTCCGCACCCAGACAGCCGGTGACGATCACCCGACCGTTTTCAGTCAGCGCCTCGCCGATGGCATCAAGGGATTCCGCCTTGGCCGAATCCAGAAACCCGCAGGTGTTTACGATCACCGCATCAGCGCCGGAATAGTCGGGCGATACGCCGTACCCTTCGGCGCGCAGGCGTGTCAAAATCCGTTCACTGTCGACCAATGCTTTGGGACAGCCCAAGGAGACCATGCCGATGGTCGGCTGGCCGGGGCGGGAGGGATTGCTGATTTTGGCTTTGGGGGCCAGATCAGGGCGCAGATTGGGTGGGTTTGTGCTCATGAATGTGCCTATAGTCGATGCAAAGCGGCTGGGAAAGCCCAAGGTATAAGAGGTGTGAGCGATGAAATGGATCATTAGGGGTTTCGGAATTGTGGTGCTTGTCGCCGTGATTGCGGTGGTGGGCGTGCTGATGCTGCCTGCTGACCGGATTGCGCGAATCGCATCAGAGCAGTTGACGCGGCTGACAGGGCGCATGGTGACAGTAAGCGGCGATGTGTCGATGACATTCTGGCCCGTGCTGGGGGTTAGTGCTGGTGGGCTTGAAGTTGGAAATGCCGATTGGGCCAAGGAAGGCGCGATGTTCACCACGGCACAGGCCGCCATCGGAGTGGACGCGGCTGCCTTGCTGCGCGGTGAGATCAGGATCACCAATGTCGAAGCCAACAGTCCGACGATCCGCCTGCAAAGCCGCAAGGATGGGCGGGCCAACTGGATATTCACAGATGCTGACGGCGCAGCCGAGATCACAGCCGAGAATGCACCCGATGATGCTGGAAATACGCCGCTGACCATCGAACGTCTGGTGATCCGTGATGCGGCGTTGATCTATGATGCGGAGGGGGCTGATCTTGTCTCATATTCTGGCGTTGATTTGACGTTGGATTGGCCAGAGCAAGGCGGTGCTGCGCAGATCGACGCCGCCTTGCGCCCCGCGGGTCAGGTAGTGAAAATCGCCGCTAAGATTGATCGTTTTGCCGGATTTCTGGATGGGCAGGTACAACCAATCAATCTTTCCGTGGCAAGCAACGGTGGTGGTCTGACCCTCAACGGGCGGGCCTCGATCGCGGGGGCTGTTGCCGGCGCGTTTGACCTAAAGACAACGGACACGGGGGCATTTCTGGCTGCCTTGGGGGCAGGGTCGGTCTCCCTGCCCAAGGGACTGGGCCAAAACATGCATACCCGTGCGGATATCACCCTGACTCCGGACCGCAGGTTATCGCTGCGGGACCTGGTCGCGGACCTTGGCGGAAATAC
The DNA here is from genome assembly GCF_029285175.1 of Sulfitobacter sp. M05. GTDB lineage: Bacteria > Pseudomonadota > Alphaproteobacteria > Rhodobacterales > Rhodobacteraceae > Sulfitobacter. Next base: position 77,875 of record NZ_JABEDH010000001.1, read on the forward strand.
CCTGCGCGGTGCGGCGGATATCGAATTGAACGGCAAACCGCAGATTAACGCGCAACTGCAAGCGGGGGCGCTGAACCTTGCCGGATTGGCGGGCGGCGAAAACGCAGATGGTGGAGCGGCAGATACCGGATGGTCACGCGTGCCGATTGATGCCTCGGGCCTTGCCACATTTAACGGCGGGATTGCTCTGAATGCCGACAGCATTGACCTAGGCGCATTGAAACTGGGCCGGACCCGCAGTCTTTTGACCAATGACCGCGCGCGTATGGTGTTTGAACTGCGCGAAGTGGCGGCCTATGGCGGGCTGTTCACCGGCGAATTTGTGATGAACAACCGCAACGGCCTGTCGGTTGGTGGTAAGCTGCGTGCGGCGGGTGTCGAAATGCGCGGGCTGCTGACGGATCTTGCCGGGTTGACCCGGTTCAGCGGGCGCGGGGACGCAGAGGTGTCTTTCCTTGGGGTCGGGCAGACGGTGGATGCGATCATGCGGTCCCTGTCAGGCAAGGGCGCAGTCAATATCGGGCGCGGTTCGATTGAAGGGATTGATCTGGACGATCTGCTTGGTTCCTTTGATGTCAAAGGCGGGACCACGGTGTTTGATGCACTTACGGCGACCTTCTCTATCGACAAGGGGGTGTTGAGCAACTCTAATCTCAAAATGCTGTTGCCGAATTTCGAAGCGACGGGTGCGGGCAAGGTGAACTTGGGCGCGCAGTCGCTGGATTATACGGTGACGCCGAAAGCCCTGCGCGTGAACAAAGAACGTGGGCTTGCGGTGCCGGTACGGATTGCCGGTCCTTGGCGTGATCCCAAAATCACGGCTGATGTGAAGGCCGTGATTGATCTGAATTTCCGGGAAGAGGTGAAGCGGGCCGAAGACAAGGCCAAGCAAAAGCTGGAACAGAAGCTGGACGACGAGTTGGGGCTTACGCGGCAAGAGGGCCAATCGGTCGAGGAGGCGGTGAAAGACAAGCTTGAGGACAAACTGAAGAAGGAACTGTTCAAGATTTTCGACTAGGGCACGCGATGATTATTCACAGACCCTAGGCCCAAGCATCATTCATCTTGCGTCGCCCAAAACGGGAAGATGTATGTTGTGTTCTGCAATCATGTGCAAGGACAGTTGATTGAAGAGGGCACGCCCCTGCACCGAAACCCCAAGACGTTTGCAAAAGTCTTGGGGTTTCGCACGGGGTAAGGCTGCGCTAGATGTCTGACCTGAATGCGCGACAGGAGACGCCCCATGGCCAACGATCTTTTTAACAGCTTCATGACCGGCCCGGACGAAAACGGCCGTTTTGGCGATTTCGGGGGGCGGTTTGTTTCCGAAACGCTGATGCCCCTGATCCTTGAGCTGGAACAGCAATATGAGAACGCCAAGACGGACGAGAGCTTTTGGGCGGAAATGCACGACCTGTGGACGCATTATGTTGGCCGCCCCAGCCCGCTGTATTTTGCTGAGCGGCTGACTGAAAAGCTGGGCGGTGCTAAGGTTTACATGAAGCGGGACGAGCTGAACCATACAGGCGCGCATAAGATTAACAATGTTCTGGGCCAGATCATTCTTGCTCGCCGCATGGGCAAAAAGCGCATCATCGCGGAAACAGGAGCAGGCCAGCACGGCGTAGCAACGGCGACGGTTTGTGCAAAATTCGGTTTGAAATGTGTGGTCTATATGGGGGCCCATGACGTTGAACGTCAGGCCCCCAACGTGTTCCGTATGCGTTTGCTCGGCGCAGAGGTTGTGCCGGTGACATCGGGGCGCGGCACGTTGAAAGACGCGATGAATGATGCGTTGCGTGACTGGGTCACCAATGTGCGGGATACGTTTTATTGCATCGGCACAGTTGCCGGTCCACACCCCTATCCGGCGATGGTACGGGATTTCCAAAGCATCATTGGTAAGGAAGTACGCGAGCAGATGAACGCTGCGGAAGGGCGTTTGCCTGACACGGTAATCGCCGCAATTGGTGGTGGTTCCAACGCGATGGGCCTGTTTTTCCCGTTTCTGGACGACAAGGACGTGAATATTATTGGCGTTGAGGCCGGCGGTAAGGGGGTGAATGCCAAGATGGAGCATTGTGCATCACTGACCGGCGGGCGCCCAGGCGTGTTGCACGGCAACCGGACCTATCTGTTGCAGGACGATGACGGCCAGATCCTTGAGGGGTTCTCCATTTCAGCGGGCCTTGATTATCCGGGCATCGGGCCGGAACACGCATGGCTGCATGAGATTGGCCGCGCAAAGTATGTTTCGATCACGGATAAAGAAGCATTGGCGGCGTTTCAGGTGTCTTGCGAGCTGGAAGGGATCATTCCCGCGCTGGAACCGTCACACGCTTTGGCCCATGTGATGAAGATTGCGCCGGAATTGCCCAAAGATCACATCATCTGCATGAACATGTGCGGGCGTGGCGACAAGGACATCTTTACCGTGGCCAAGGCGCTGGGCTTTGAGATGGGCGAGTTTGCCTAAAGCGTTTCGAGGCTCACCCGGGAATCTTTAGAGCGTCCCGCCTTAACATGACGCGCTTTCGCGGCTTCCCCCTTTGGTCGACGCGAAAACGATAAATCATTGTTCAGGGTAAAGGCCGGACGCTTGAGGCCGGAGCGGAGTTGTTTGGCGACCGCCAGCGTTCATAACAGCTGGCGGGTTTTCCGGTTGGCCTTTACGCTACAGTATTTAAGGCCAAAAAGAGGGGGCGTGGGGTAAAACCCGCGCCCTTTTTGCCGTGTCAGCGGTTAGGCAGGCCGTATTTTTGCAAGATCTCAAGTGGTACGATTTCGAGAGCGCGTTGATGTGTTGCCTCAAGGTGGACATCAGGGCCGCATCCCTCATCAGCGGCTTGCAGGAAGCGACCGGCACACAGGCACCACGGGTCGCCGGGTTGCAGACCGGCGAAGCCGAATTCAGGGCGCGGCGTACTGAGGTCGTTGCCGACGTATTTAGAATAGGCCAGAAATTCGGCGGTCATCACGGCGCAGACCGTGTGGCTGCCTTGATCTGCATCGCAGGTGTTGCACAGCCCGTCGCGAAAGAAACCGGTCAGCGGGTCGGTGCCGCAGGTGACCAGCGGGCCGCCAAGAACATTGATGCTGTCGTCAGGTGTCATGATCTCTAGAGGCCCTGTGCAATCTGGCGGAAGATATCTATATTCTGTTGCGACACGCCGGCCTCGCGGAACTTGCGGTCTGCTGCGTTGCTGGCGATGACGACATTGCGTGCTGTGTCGATATAGATGTACTGGCCGTAGATGCCGCGGGCCATGTATTCGCCGGGGGCCGCACCCACGGGGATCCACCATTGATGGCCATAGCCGATGTCGCCTGCTGCTGTTGGGGCACTGGGCTGTGTCGACATCTCGACCCATTCTGCCGGGACGATCTGGGTCCCGTTCCATTTGCCGCCTTGCAGGAACATCTGGCCTAAGCGGGCGTAATCGCGCGTTGTCAGGTTCAGTCCGCCCAAGACAAAGGCCGTACCAACCCCGTCGGTCAGGTAATAGGGTGCCTGTTCCAAGCCCATTGGCGCGATCAGCTTTTCACTGAGCAGATCGGCGATGGGCCGGCCTGTTGCCCCCCGTACCACCATGCCGACCACATGGGTGTCGATCGACACATATTGCCACTTTTCGCCGGGGGCGGCAAAGGTCTCGGTCAGCTCGGCGGTGAAGTCGTCCATTTTTCCACCCAAAGCCAGAACACGGCCCATGCGATTGATGTCGGAGTTTTTGTCCAGATAATCCTCGTCGAAGGTGACGCCGCTGGCCATGTTCAGCACGTTGCGCAGGCTGGCACCGTCATAGGCGGTGCCGGTCAGGCGCGGGGCGTATTTTGCCACCGGATCGTCAAGAGAGGCGATTGCCCCTTCCTCAAGCAGAATACCGACCAGCGCGGAAAGATAGCTTTTGGCGACGGACCAACTGATCCGCAGGTCTTCGGGTTGGGTGCCATGAAAGTAGTTCTCATAGGTGATTTCACCGTCTTTCAGGACGACAAGGGCGGTGACGTTACGCTCCTTGATCCAGGTCTCGACCGAGGCGGGCGGGGCGTACTCATCTCCATAGGGCAACTCACTGGTCGGGCCGGTGCCGCGGTCCACAGGCGTATGCAGGAAGGCCGCGCTCATGTTGCTGAAATTGTGAACGATCTTGTCCTGCGAGAACAGGGAGTTCACAGCGAGTAAGCGGGTCAGCTCTTCGCGTTTCCACAGGCCAACGGCGGCAGCAACCAGCGCCAGAACCAACAAAACCCGTCCCAGCCATTTCCCAAACCTGCGCATTTCTCACCCTTCCTGATCTGTTTGCGGCCACTCAACCACAGCGCTAAGGGATTAACCAGTGTGGGCCCAATTTACCCAACGGCCATGAAAATCGGCGCGCCCCAGATCATAGGTTAAATCGCCAGGCCACAGGCGCAGGGTCAGGGCCGCGCCGATCTTGCCGGTTGTATCGCCGTCGGTCTCCATCGACAGCCATGCCAGCGGCCGTTGCGATGTGGCCTGCGCGCCCGCCGCTTCGATCAGGGCGGTGCCCCGGGCCTGCACCTCTTCAGGGAAATACTGCCATGCCACGGTGTGCTGGATCAGGTGCAACCGGCCCTGTGGCGCGTCTGCAAGGCGCGGGGCGAGCCAATCAATGGCATCGCCTTTCTGTGGTGGTGTCTTGGCGCGCGAGGCGGCAGCGCGGGTCATGGCGAGGCGCTCGGGCTGGTCCGCCCAGAGGTAGGCCGTCAGGCGCAACAGGTGGTCGGGGTGTGTGGGATCAAGCGGGTTAAGGTCCACGCCGGCACGGTCCACGATCACAGGCCGCGCGGTTGGGGGCGGTGCGCCCGTCCAGTCAGGCGAGAGTACGACGGCGGGCTTGTGGGCACCGAACCGGGCGCCACCGACCTCAAGCGCATATTGGTCCCAGAGCAGATTCAACCCGCCACTGGCTCCCAATTCTGACAGGTGGATTGGTAGATCAAAATGTTGCAACGCCACATGCGCGCCCGCAATCAGTGCTGCAGAGCGGCGCACCTCGTTGGTCTGTGGTGGGCTTTCTGTCCATTCCAGCAGGAAATCCTCATGCGTCCGCAAGGCTGCCAGAACACCGGCGCGCAGGGCATCGTCTGTCGCGCTATGCGGAGGATAGAGCGCCGCAAGTTCAGGGGCCGCGTTACTCAGCACCAGCGCGTGCAATCCACCGGCGATCCGCAGGGGCAGGGAGTGACCGGCAGGGCCGATGTCCCCATTGAACGCCGCAAACTTGCGCCCCAGCGCGCTGTCGGCTGGCCAGTCAGCGGCAAGCAGAGAAAGCAGTTGCCCCATGAAAGGAGAGCCCATGCGGGTGCAGGTATCCGCTTGGGCGGCAAAGGCATCGGGCAGGCTCATTTAAATCGCTCCATCAGCTTTTGCATAGGGGATTTTTCAGGCTCGGCGGCGCTGGTTTCGTCAGGCTTTGCAGAAGTGGCCGGTTTGGGAGCAGGTTTCGGCCCCTTGGCACCGGTGCCAGAACGGGGCGGGTTTACGCGCATTGCCACGGCATTCAGGAACTTGGAGGTATCGCCCCCTGCCAGATCCGCGGCCCCGTCGCTGATCCCGCGCAGCACATCGTCAAGCCAGACCTCGTCCGCCTTGGGGAAATCGCGCAGCACAAACCCCGGAACCGCATCCTTGTGACCGGGATGGCCAACGCCCAGCCGCACACGGTCATAGTCGGGGCCGATATGCGCATGAATCGAGCGCAGCCCGTTGTGCCCCGCGTGGCCACCGCCAGTTTTGCATTTGACCTTTGCCGGGGCCAGATCAATTTCGTCGTGCAGCACCACCACATCTGCCGGCTCCAGTTTGTAAAACCGCATTGCGGCCTGCACGGATTGCCCCGATAGGTTCATAAAGGTCTCGGGTTTAAGCAAGACAGCTCGTGCTGACCCGAACCGGCCTTCGCTGATGCTGCCCTGATGTTTACCCTTCCACGGGCCAAACCCGTGGTCCGATGCAATTCTGTCCAGTGCCATAAAGCCGATGTTGTGACGGTTACGGGCATATTTGGCACCCGGATTGCCAAGGCCGACGATCAGTTTCATGGGAGTACTCCGTTCGCTTTTGCCGCATACTAGCAGGACGAACCCATGAGCTAAATGCCTGCAATGAAACGCGGTTGAAACGAAAAACGGGGCCGCAAAATGCGACCCCGTTTCAATCCATCCCGAAGGGCAGGATTCTTATTCTGTGGCTTCTGCTTCTGCTGCGTCGCCATCTTCACCTTCTTCGTCATCGTCAGAGGATGCCAGACCGGAAGGTGCGGAAACCTGAGCGATTACAAAATCACGGTCGATTGTCGGCTTGGCACCTTCTGGCAATTTCACGTCGGAAATTGTCAGATTGTCACCAATCTCAAGCGCGGTGATGTCGATCTCGATGCTCTCGGGAATATCCGCAGCTGTCACAACCAGTTCGATTTCAGGGCGCAGCACGTTCAGTGTGCCGCCCTTTTTCAGACCAACACATTCTTCTTCGCCGACCACTTCGACGTTGATGAACAGGTTGATTTTAGTTGTGCGCTTCAGGCGCATGAAGTCGACGTGCGTTGGCAGGTCTTTAACAACATGGCGCTGGACGTCGCGGCAGATCACGCGGACGTCATCATGGCCTTCAACCTTCAGGTTGAACAGGGTGGATTTGAACCGGCCCTTGCGCAGCATGGTCAGCAGCTTGTTGAAATCAAGGGTGATCGGCAGCGGGTCAACATCGCCACCAAAAACAATTCCCGGTACCAAGCCGTCACGGCGTGCCTGACGAGCGGCGCCCTTGCCTGTCCCCGTCCGTTCCTGGGCGATAAGATCTGGAATCTCTCCGGCCATTTTGTAATCTCCAATATGTAAGGGCGGGAATCCTCCAAGGCTGTATCCCCGCGTGAAGCCGCGCGTATAGAACGGTTTCCAATGCGGGGAAAGGGCAAAAAGATCGGTTCCTGTCTTGGCAATGATTTACACCCGTGGCAAGTCAGCACATGACCTTTAAACTGGACCTTGCGCTGTCGCGAAAACCTCTGGCCGGATTTGCCGCGATCGGTGTGGCCTGGGCCACCTATTTTGCCCAGGTCCCGGTGGTCAAGGCGCATGTAGGGGCGAGTGATGCGCAATATGGCCTTGCATTGCTACTGGCAGCATTTGGAGCGATTGCCGCCATGTGGCTTGCGCCTTTGTGCCGGCGGATTGCGGGCGGATTTGCTGTTCCTTTGGGAATTGTGGCGATTGGTGTGGGGATGCTGGCTGCGGGGATGTCGGGCACGCTTGTCGGGCTGACCTGTGCGATGTTGCTGGCGTCAACAGGATCGGGTGTGGTCGACGTTCTGGTTAACGCACGGGTGTCCGAGATCGAGGAAAGCAGCGGGCGGTCGCTGATGAACCTCAATCACGCGCTTTACGCTTTTGCCTATGCGGGCGGGGCGCTGGCAACCGGTGCCCTGCGGCAGGCTGGTGTGGGACCTGTGGTATCTTTCTTGGTATTGTTGGTTGTGCTGTTGGTGCTTGCCGGACAGGCGCGTGACATCGCTCCACCGGTTCAGGCCGAGACGCAAGGCGCGTTGCAACCGGCTGCGCGTACGCTGGTTCTGCTGACCGGTGGCATTGTGCTGATGGCCTTCCTGACCGAAGCTGCGACGGAAGGGTGGTCAGCGCTGCACCTTGAACGCACCCTTGGCGGTGGTCCGGGGCAGGGCGCGATGGGGCCCGCAGCCCTTGGGCTGATGATGGGGCTGGGCCGTCTGGGGGGGCACCTGTTGGCGGCGCGGTTGCGCGACACAACAGTGATGATCGCTGCCGCGCTGGTGTCGGCCTGTGGCATTGCCATCGCAGCGATTGCCCCGGGCGTGGCAACCGCGCTTGCGGGGTTCGCCATTGCGGGGCTTGGCATTTCTGTCGTTGCGCCGCTGGCTATGGCATTGATCGGGCGTGTTGTACCAGAGGCACAGCGCCTGACCGCAATCAGCCGGGTGTCTGTTATTGGCTATGGGGCGTTCTTTTTCGGGCCGCCGCTGATGGGGCTGGTGGCGGAAGGGTTTGGTTTGCGCATTGCTTTTGTCATGATTGCCGGGCTGCTGGCCATCACGGCGGTTCTGCTGGTTCCCGCTTTGGCCCGGCGAACCTCGGCGTAAGTCATTCCGTGCTGTATCCGCTGGGCGGGGAAAATGCCTGATAGGCAGAAGTTTAGACAACTTCCCTTTGGAATTGGCGGGATTTTAAGGCCTGCAAGGCCAAGGTGCCCTGAGGATAACCTCGGAGACACGAAATGCCCGGATATATTTCCGAATTTCAATACTATGGCGATGCAACCCAAGAGTTCATCGAAGTTGCACTTCCTGCCGGCACCGATCCATCCGGATATACGGTTGAGATTTACAATGCGAGTGGCGATCTGGTTTTTGGCTTCCCGCTTGCGGCACCGACGGAAACAGCGGGCGGATACGACGTTTATGTCGTTGACGCCTCGGCCCCCGGGTTTCACACCAGCGATACCGGCTCAACCGGTAACTTCTATCCCGATGATGCGGTTGCGCTGGTGGATGGGCAGGGCAATGTCGAGCAATTCCTGTCCTATTGGGACAATACGGTCACGGCCAATGGTGGGGCGGCCAGCGGCATGACCAGCCGCGATGTCGGGACTGCGAGCGCAGGGCAGTCCCTCCAGTCGGATGACCAGGGACAGACCTACTACACCCAAGACACGCCCAACCCCGGAACAATTCCGGCCTGCTATGCCGCTGGTAGCCTGATTGCCACGCCGTCCGGCCCCTGTCCGGTTGAACAGCTGGCGGTGGGCGATTGTGTTCTGGGACAGCATGGCAAAGCGCAGATGGTGCGATGGGTCTGGTCGGGGCAGCAGCCCCTTGATGGGGTGTCTGCAGACCATAAGCCGGTTCTGATCCGTGCAGGTGCCTTGGGGGCAAATCTGCCGCAACAGGATCTGATTGTGTCCGGGCAGCACCGGATCGTGGTTGGGGGCATGGGCCAATGCGAGGGCGGCTTCCATGCGCCTGCTTTTGTTCCGGCCAAAGCACTTACCGGTCTGCGCGGCGTCCGTTTCATGGCGGGCAAACGGTCCATCATCTGGCACCATTTCCTATGTGATAGGCATAGCGTGATCTTCGCCAATGGGCTGGCGTCGGAAAGCCTGCTTTTGGGGCCGGCTATCCTGCACCAAATGGACAGAACGCATCTGGCTGCGCTCTCTGTAGCGTTGAACCGTCGCGTCACACGCCGGACCAGAGATAAGGCGGCGCTGCCGTGCCTGACCGCGGGGGCTGCAAGGCGGGCGCTTGAGCGTTCGACCAAGGCCGGCACGCAATGTGCTGTCTGGCAGTCACAAAGCGGTCAAAGCAATTGGAACACTATGGTGTCAGGTGGCCCTTAGCCTCAGGATCCATTGGTTTTGCGCAGGCGCTTCTCGTCAGGAATAAGACCTGACAAACTGACGGTGCAAGATTGATGGGGCCTGAGCCTAAGGGGCAGCGCTGATCTGCGTGGCATCAGATAAGGTGCAGCGCTTAGAATATCAGGTTCGCGCCCAAATGCTTTAGTCGTCCGGTGACACCAAATGCCCATTGGCGGCAAGGACGGACTCATACAATAGAAAATCCTCGGCCCGGGCTTCGCGTAGCAATGCCATGGTGTCATCGCCAAGATGGGTTTCGATGACGGGAGAAACGTTTTTTTGCGCAATCTCGACCGGATGTTGCAGATGTTCGGACATGAACATCAAGAACGTCTCTTGTGCTTCATAAGCAAAGATATGATCCGCCATGATCTGCGTTTTGCCATCGGTCAGAAAATTGAACTGACGTCCGATCTGCGCCCGCTCGGGCGGTTCGTTGGACACAACTTCGCGCACAAATTGGTCGAAACTGATGCCCTTGGTGCTGACCTTGGTGCCATCCAGCCGCTTTTGGCTGCGGTATTTGTACCAGCTGCGGATCTGATCAACCGGTTCGCGCATCACCGCAACAGAGGCGGGGCGCACGCCAAAGGTGTCTTCAAGGAAGGGCGCGATCTTGTTGGTATAGCGTAGTGCAGTGATGTGTTTGCGGTTCTTGGAAAACACGATCTCTGCACGTGGCTTTAACGCCATTTCCACCGCTGTTGTGCCGGTCTTGGGGGTGGCCAGAAAAGTGATCTTATGACGCAGGAAAACAAGCATAAAGCAAGACTTAACCCAGTCTTAGGGTTTCTGCCAGCGTCCGCCGAAATCTTCGGGGATCAACAGGTTATGCCGGCCCAGATTGGCAACGCTGGTTTCGCCACATAGCGCCATGGTTGTGTCCAACTCTTTGTGGATCACCTCCAGCGCGGTTTGCACGCCCTTTTGGCCCATGGCACCCAGCCCGTAAACAAAGGCCCGCCCGATCATCGTGCCCTTTGCCCCCATCGCCAGCGCTTTCAACACGTCCTGACCAGAGCGGATACCGCTATCAAGATGCACTTCGATCTGGTCACCCACCGCGTCCAGAATGGACGGCAGGGCGCTGATTGAGCTTACCGCGCCGTCAAGTTGCCGCCCGCCGTGGTTGGAGACGACAATTGCATCCGCTCCGACTTTAAGCGCCATTTTGGCGTCTTCGGCATCCAGAATACCCTTAAGGATCACCTTGCCGCCCCATTGCTCTTTCAGCTTGGCAATTTTGGACCAATCCAGCGTCAGGTCAAACTGCTCGGCAGTCCAGGCACCAAGGCTGGAGGCATCTGATATCCCATCGACATGACCGACAATATTGCCGAATTCGCGCCGTTTGGCTTGCAGCATTTCAATGCCCCAAGCCCATTTGGTTATCAGGTTGGCGATGGTTTTTGGCGTCAGCTTGGGCGGGGCGGACAAACCGTTTTTTAGGTCTTTGTGTCGTTGTCCCAGAATTTGCAAATCCAGCGTTATCACCAAGGCAGAACAGTTTGCGTCCTTGGCCCGTTGAATCAGGCGGCTGACGTAATCTGCATCGCGCATAGTATAAAGCTGGAACCAGAAGGGCGCGTTTGTCGCTTCGGCCACGTCCTCGATCGAGTTGATCGACATGGTGGACAGGGTGAAGGGCACGCCAAAGGCCTTGGCCGCTTTGGCCGCCTTGATCTCTCCGTCCGCGTGTTGCATCCCGGTCAATCCGACAGGCGCAAGGGCCACGGGCATGGCCACGTCTTGCCCGATCATCTGGCTGGCGGTGCTGCGCCCTGACATGTCCACGGCCACCCGCTGGCGCAGGCGCAATTTGTCAAAATCGGTTGTGTTCTCGCGGAAAGTCTGTTCCGTCCAACTGCCGGATTCACAATAATCATAGAACATGCGCGGCACGCGACGTTCATAAATACGTTTTAGATCACCGATATTTGTGATGACAGACATGGGAATGCTCCAAATTGGTAATCTTTACTTACCAATTTGGGGCGGGGCGGTCAATTCCGGGTTTTCGCTTGCTGGTTTTGCCGTTCAGGCGGCGTGTGCGCCATCCGCCAGCGTTTTTACAAAAGCCAGAACATCCGCCACGCTGTCACCCGCAGCAATGCGCGCCACGATGGCAGAGCCGACAACGACGCCATCCGCCACGTCGGCAATCGCTTGTGACTTGGCAGGCGTGTTCACACCGAAACCGACAATAACTGGCAACCCGCTGGCTTCACGGATGCGGACAACCTCCGGGGCCACATCGCCGGCTTCCGCCTCGGCAGACCCAGTGATGCCGGTGATCGACACGTAATAGACAAAGCCGGAGGTGTTTTGCACCACACGAGGCAGCCGGTCGTCATCTGTAGTCGGCGTGGCAAGGCGGATAAAGTTCAACCCGGCCTCTTGGGCGGGCAGACACAATTCGCTGTCTTCTTCGGGCGGGAGGTCTACAATGATCAGCCCGTCGATGCCTGCGTCTTTTGCGGCTTTCAGGAATTTTTCGACACCCATTGAATAGATCGGGTTATAATATCCCATCAGGACAATCGGTGTAGTGTCATCTTCCTTGCGGAAGGCGCTGGCCATATCCAAGGTCTTGAGCAAGGTCATCCCGCCCTCAAGCGCCCGCTGGCCGGCAAGCTGGATCGTGGGGCCATCGGCCATCGGATCGGTGAAAGGCAAGCCCAGTTCGATAACGTCGACGCCAGCTGCAGGCAGGCCGCGCATGACCTCCAGCGAGGTTTCCATGTCAGGATCACCGGCCATGATGTATGACACAAAGGCTTTTTTCCCTTGCGCTTTGAGGTCGGCGAATTTGGCATCGATACGGGTCATGGGGCGGGCCTTTGCGTTTTGTATCCCCGTTCAATGGCGAACCTTGCGCCGGAAATCAATCTGTCACCTGCGCTATGGGGGCGGGAATTTTGCAAATTTGCGGGGCGCAAACCCGGAATATTCACGGCTGGGGGCCTGTCGGATGGTGCCAAACCCTTGCACCGCGCCCTGTCAGGCCATAGGACAGCGCAAAATCTGCTGACGCAAGGATCAAGATCATGGGTTTCAAAATGGGTATCGTGGGTCTGCCGAACGTCGGCAAATCGACCTTGTTTAACGCGCTAACTCGCACCGCTGCCGCACAGGCTGCGAATTTTCCATTCTGCACCATCGAGCCCAATGTGGGCGAAGTCGCCGTACCGGATGCGCGTCTGGATAAACTGGCCGCAATTGCCACGTCAAAGTCGATCATTCCGACACGGATGACCTTCGTCGATATTGCGGGTCTGGTCAAAGGGGCCTCTAAAGGGGAGGGGCTTGGCAATCAGTTTCTGGCCAACATCCGCGAAACGGACGCCATCGCCCATGTGTTGCGCTGTTTTGAGGACGGCGATGTGACTCACGTCGAAGGGCGCGTCGATCCGGTTGCAGATGCGGAAACGATTGATACCGAATTGATGCTGGCGGATCTGGAAAGCATCGAAAAACGCCGCGCGGGTCTGGTGCGTAAGATCAAAGGCAACGACAAGGATGCGGTGCAACAGGACCGTCTGCTGGGCATGGCGCAGGACGCGATCGAAGCAGGTAAGCCCGCCCGCACGGTCGAAGTGGATGAAGATGACGCCAAGGCCTGGCGTATGCTGCAACTGCTGACGACCAAGCCGGTGCTTTATGTTTGCAACGTTGGCGAATCCGAAGCGGCCGAAGGCAACGCATTCTCGGCGGCGGTTGGTGAGATGGCGGCGGCGCAGGGCAATTCCCATGTCATTATCTCGGCGCAGATCGAGGAGGAGATCAGCCAGCTTGAAGATGACGAAGCCGAAATGTTCCTTGGCGAAATGGGTCTGGAAGAGGCCGGCCTTGATCGTCTTATCCGTGCTGGATACGAATTGCTGCACCTTGAAACCTATTTCACCGTCGGCCCGAAAGAAGCCCGGGCCTGGACCATCAAAGCAGGCACATCCGCACCCAAGGCTGCCGGGGTGATCCATGGTGATTTTGAAAAAGGGTTCATCCGGGCGGAGACAATTGCCTATGATGATTTTGTCGCGCTAGGCGGTGAAGGCCCCGCAAAAGAAGCCGGTAAGATGCGCGCCGAAGGTAAGGCTTATGTGGTGAAAGACGGGGATGTGTTGCACTTCCTGTTTAACACATAAGAGCGACCAAACCGATCTAATACATCTTTGCAAGCGACCTGAGCACCATGCATGTGTTCAGGTCGTTTTTTTGTTCACAGATGTGGAAATGCGTTAACTAGAGGTTAACCATCTATCTCCAAATTGCCTCAATCGTGGATTGCATCGTCACGATTTGACCCCAAAACGAAAGGAAAAAGGGGCCAATTCAAAGCAACCAGTGTTGTTTTTAGCTAGTGAAGAGGCAATGATGAGAACCTATCCCATTCCGTTCAATGAAGAAGCGCGCGTGGCAGCCGTGCAAAACGTTCCCGGTCTCACAAGAGACAATCAAGAGGTATTTGACAGTCTGTGCTACGCCACCGCGGCCCTGCTGGATTGTCCTATAGCGCACATAAGTGTCATTGAAGAAGATATGCAATGGTACAAGAGTGTCATTGGTATCGAACTGGCAGATATGCCCAAGTGCAATTCATTCTGCACCCACACGATCATGTCGGAGGCACCGATGGTCGTCACAGACCTCAGCTTGGATCCGAAGTTCAAAGAACATCCGATGGTGCGCGAAGGCGGGCCACAGGCACGGTTTTATGCGGGCGTACCACTCGTTCTGTCGTCAGGATACCGTTTCGGCAGTCTTTGCGCGCTGGATGTGGTGCCCCATGACATGCCAGATGGCAAAACGCTTAAGGTCCTTGAACACCTTGGGAAATCAGTGGTTGCCGCTCTTGAAAAAGCACCGGCGGAGCCTGCGGCAGAGGAAACCGATCAAGGGCATGCAACCTTTCTTACACTGGTGGGGCATGAACTGCGCACACCACTGACCATCGTGAATGGCGGCCTGCGCCTACTTGAAAACAAGCTGGAAGATAACCTGACCAAACGCTTGGCGCGTAGTTCGATCAATTCAACGGACCACCTTGCCAAGCTGGTCGAATCCATTCTGAAATTCAGCAACATGGCAACCGGTGAATTGCAGCTGAACGAACAGGCCATAGACCTTAGCAACCTATTGCAAGAGATCGGGGAAGCGCACGCCCCCACAATTGCGGACGGTGGCAAAACACTGCGTTCGTTTGAACCGCAGATGACAGAGACGGTCCTGCTTGATCCCGAACATATGAATATCTGCGTCGCCTCGCTCTTGCTGAATTCGTTTTTGCATGGCGGCAATGTGATTGATCTGTCCTGCAAGCTTGATCCAAACGGCGACATTGAAATTATGGTCACGGATGATGGCAACATTGACGAGAACCTGGATCTGGCCGAGCTTTACCGCCCCTTCATCGTTGGCGGCAACGTGGAGCAGCGCGACACAAAGGGTGGCCTTGGTCTTGGCCTTCCAATGACGCGCAAGTTGGTCGAGCTGCATGGCGGCGAGTTTGAAGTCAGAGCAAACCCCAGTAACACCGAAGCCTGCATTCGCCTGCCCCGTTGGCGCCTCGCGCAATAGTGATGAGCCCGGGGTAGAGGCACTTCTGCCCCGATGCGTTGCAAAATGAAGGGGCTTGCAGCGCGCTCTATCAGGAACAGGGCAAAACCCTGCTTCTGACTTGGTCGAGACCCCAGGGCTGTTGGCTTGACAAACAACCGCTTTGGCGCGTTGCCTGTGGGAAACCATAGAAAGGCCTGCAAATGAAAACGCGTCTGACCGAGATGCTCGGCATCAAACATCCTGTGATACAGGCCCCAATGGCTTTTGCGGCTGGCGGGGCATTGGCCGCGGCGGCAACAAAGGGCGGGGCGCTGGGCATGATCGGAGGCGGGTATGGTGACCCGGAATGGATAGACGCACAGTTCAATATCGCCGGCGCGGCGCGGATCGGATGCGGTTTCATCACATGGAGACTGGCAGAACAGCCGACTGTGCTGGATCGGGTGTTGGAGCGTCAGCCAGCTGCAGTTTTCCTGTCCTTTGGTAACCCAGCACCCTATGTCGACCGAATTTTGGGCGCGGGGGCTGCGTTGATCTGTCAAGTTCAGACGTTAAAGGATGCCCGCCACGCAATGGACGTCGGCGCGCAGATCATCGTGGCACAAGGCGGCGAGGCGGGCGGCCACGGAGAGGGGCGGGGCACGCTCACCTTGGTTCCTGAAATCGCGGATGAGATCGCCAGACGCAACACTGATATCGCTTTGGTGGCGGCGGGCGGGATCGCGGACGGGCGCGGTCTGGCGGCCTCGGTGATGTTGGGGGCTGATGGGGTTGTTGTGGGAACGCGGTATTGGGCCTCTGGCGAGGCGCTGGTGCATCCACGCATCCTTGCGGATTCCCTACATGCCAGTGGGGATGACACCATTCGGACCCGTGTTCTGGATATTGTCAGAGGTTATGACTGGCCGCAGCGCTATTCTGTGCGGGCGCGGAAGAATGAATTTGTTGAGAAATGGCATGACGCAGAGGCTGGATTGCGCCGCGATTTAGGGCCACAGACGGCACTATGGGACAAGGCCAACACGCAGGGGGACCCATCCATCGCCGCGGCGTTTGTGGGCGAGGGGCTTGGGTTGATCCATAACGCATCACCAGCCGAAGGGATCGCCGCGCAAATTGTGGAGCAGGCGGCTGCGCTTTTGTTAAAGGCGGGCAGCTAGGCATTGGCGTCAGGGGCGACCCGGTTTGCAGCGTGGCGATGTTCAAGGACGGTAGCGTCCATGCGGGTGCTTTCCCAGCAAGGCTTTTAAGAGAAGGACAAAGATGCGGATTGGGTTTGGAGGGGGGTGCCATTGGTGTACCGAGGCCGTATTTCAGAGTCTTAGGGGGCTTTCACAGGTGCGTCAGGGTTTTGTCCTGTCGGACCCGCCGGACGACACTTGGTCCGAAGCGGTCGAAGTCGAGTTTGACCCTGACAGAATTACGCTTAAGGATCTCGTGACGGTTCACTTGGCGACCCATGCCAGTGCCTCTGATCACAAAATGCGGGGCAAATATCGCAGCGCGGTCTATGTGCAGGACTCCGACGGACAAACCTTCGTCGGGGAACTGATCGCGGCGCTGAGCATCGAAGTGGATACCCCGTTTGTTACCCGCGCGCTAATTCATCGCGGGTTCAAACCATCGGACGTGCGGTTTCATGACTATTATAAATCTGGCCCCGAGAAGCCGTTTTGCCAGACTTACATCGACCCCAAGCTTGCAAAGCTGCGCCGTAAATTCAGCGGCCTGCTCAAGCCGGATGGCGCGCCGGGGCAGTAAGCTCTATCGTCAACAGCGCATTTGGGATCATAGATCGGCCCCCCTAACACTTCAGCGTCATGGAACCTATCCAGAATTTCCACCTGCAACGCCATGCCTGGTGCCACGTTTTCATCGGAAACACTGCCCCTAGTCGCCATCTAGGTCAACGAAGCCGATCGTGGTGGATACGTATCTGATGCCTGCGCCCGGCACGGCTGAGCGGAACGATTGCGGAACGTCCTGCACGGATTTTGCACGGTTTTTCTGTGCAGTCCGGGGCAATTCAAATCAAATTGAACTAATTCATAATTGAGGGTTAAAGCCTATTCCTCACCGCGCCCTTTGAATTTCTGTTTAAAATCATTGGGTGGGTGGCGGAGACGAAGGGATTCGAACCCTCGAGACCCTTCCGGGCCTACTCCCTTAGCAGGGGAGCGCCTTCGACCACTCGGCCACGTCTCCGCTGACCGCTATACAAGGGGATTTTACCCTTGAACAAGGGCAAAACCGACAGAAACTGAAAAAACCGCATTCGGCATCGCAAACCTGACGCGAACCAACCGCTGTTTGCGCGCGTCGTCGTCGAAGGTTGGTGGGTGTTTCTTTGGAGTTTGCGGGGCTGAACCGTGGCTTTAGCGGCTGGCGCGCTTGTTGGGTAACAGGCTTGTGCAGCAGGGGGGCAGGCGCGGGAAAGTGCAGGGTTGCGTTGCCAACTCATACAGAAGATACAGCTTGGAGTTGAGTAGAAAAAGGGGATAACAGTTGACCCGCACCGCTGTCTGTTTCTAGCTTGTTACAAAGCACGCGTAGAATGGCGCGCGTTGACACACGCATTCGACCTGGGGGTTCAAAAATGCATATTCAAAAATCAATCCAATTCACCGCTTTTGCGTTGGCCTTTGGCCTGAGCGTGACAACCGCTGCGGCAGCGGACCTTGTGATCGGTATGCAGCAGGAGCCGACATCGCTTGATCCTACGTCCGATGCGACTGCCTCGATCGACGGGATGATGACCCAGAACGTCTATGAATCCCTGACCATCGTTTCGGAAAACGGTGAGGTACAGCCTAACCTCGCAACCAGCTGGGAGGTTTCCGAGGATGGGCTGACCTATACTTTTGCCCTGACAGATGCAGCGCAGTTCCATGACGGCACCGCGTTCGACGCCCAAGATGTCATCTTTTCCTTCAACCGTGCCATGGCCGAGGACAGCGTGAACCCCTCGAAAGGTATTTTCAAACCGATCGACAGTGTTACGGCGCTGGATGCGCGAACGGTGCAAATCAAGCTTAAGAACAAGGATGCCTTTTTCCTGTTCAATATGGGGCAGGGCGACAGCGCCATTGTCGCGTCGGAAACGGTGGATACCAATAATGCCAAGCCGGTGGGGACCGGCCCGTTCAAATTCGACAGCTGGACACGCGGCGACCGTTTGACGCTGGTCAAAAACCCCGACCACCGTGATGCCGCAATGGTCGCGCTGGACAAGGTGACCTACCGGTTTATCTCTGACCCCGCTGCGGCCACGGCGGCAATGATGGCGGAAGAGCTGGACGCCTTTCCGGGGTTTCCCGCGCCAGAGTTGCTGGAGCAGTTCGAAGCCGATCCGCGTTTCCGGGTCAATCTGGGCAGCACTGAGGGCGAAGTGATCCTTGCGATGAACAACGCCAAGCCGCCGTTTGACAATATCGAGGTGCGGCGCGCAATTTCCACCGCGATCAACCGTGACGAGATTATTGACGGTGCCATGTATGGCAAGGCGACCCCGATCGGCAGTTTTTATCCACCGCATGGCAAGGCCTATGTTGATCTGACGGATGCCTATCCTACCGATACGGCCAAGGCGAAGGAGATGTTCGAAGCGGCTGGCGTTGTGGGCACCACGATGACCCTGCGCGTGCCGCCATTCCCCTATGCGACGCGCTCTGCCGAGATCATTCAGGCGCAGTTGTCGGATGCCGGTATTGATGCAAAAGTCGAGAATGTCGAATGGGGGTTCTGGATCGACGAGATCTACAAGAAACAGAATTACGACATGACCATCATCGCCCATACCAGCCCGAACGACATGGGCAACTTTGCCCGTGGACCGAAATATTTCTACGGATATGATGATCCCAAAATGACCGCCCTCTGGGAAGAAATTTCTACCGAGGTAGATGCGGACAAGCGTGATATGCTGTTGAAAGAAGGCCAGAAATACCTGTCGGATCAGGCGGTCCATGGCTTCTTGTTCCAACTGCCGCTGTTGGGCGTTTTCCGCAACGAGGTACAGGGCTACTGGTCGTCCGCGCCGGTGCTTTATACGCCGCTCAAGGGTGTTTCAAAGAACTGAATCACCAGGCAACATGGGGAGGGGCATTCCCCTCCCGCTAGGCGGTATCCGGTATGAGTTATTTTCTGTTGCGCCGCACCATTGGGTTCCTTGCCACGCTTGTGGCTGTGTCGGTTGTCGTGTTTGCCGTGATGAATGTGCTGCCGGGCGATCCGGCGCTGACCATTCTTGGGCTGGATGCCACAGATGATGCTTTGGCAGCGTTGCGTGATGACCTTGGCCTTAACGATCCGCTGCTGGCGCGCTATTTTGGCTGGGTTGCCGGGGCGCTGGTCGGGGATTTTGGCACCAGCCATTCGTTCCGTGTGCCAGTGGCGGAATTGATTGCAGAACGCCTGCCAATGACCCTGTCGCTGGCGGTTGCCGGCATGATCCTGACTTTGATCATCGCGCTGACGGTCGGCATTTATGCCGCGTCACACCATGGAAAGCCGGGGGATTGGATCACGATGTTCCTCAGCCAGCTGGGGATTGCAATACCGGCCTTCTGGCTGTCGATCCTTTTGGTTCTACTCTTCGCTGTGAATCTGCGCTGGCTGCCGCCTGGCGGTTTTGCGGGCTGGTCTGACCCGGTTGCTGCTATGCGCTCACTTGTGCTGCCGACAGTGGCGCTGGCGCTTGTTCAATCGGCGGTGCTGGCGCGGGTCACCCGATCCTCGGCGCTTGAGGTGATGCGACAGGATTTTACCCGCACGGCGCGTGCCTCTGGCTTTTCGCAACGTCGTATCCTGTGGCGACATGTGCTGCCCAACGCCTTGGTGCCGATTGTCACAATTGTGGGGATGCAGTTTGCCGCCCTTGTCACGGGTACAATTGTTATTGAAAATGTCTTTTACCTTCCCGGTCTGGGGCGGTTGATTTTTCAGTCTATCGCCAACCGTGATCTGCCGACTGTGCAGGCGTTGGTAATGCTGTTTGCGGTCATCGTGGTGACGGCCAATTTTGTCGTTGATCTGCTCTATGTGCTGATTGATCCACGCCTGAAAGCCCGCACATGAAACAGCTTCCGGCAAATTTTATCATCGGAGCAGTATTGGTTGCATTCGTGGTTGGTGTCGCGGCCTTATCATTGATCTGGACACCACATGACCCGACCGATCTGAACATTCGTGCCAAGTTTGGTGCCCCCAGCCACGTGAACTGGCTAGGCACCGATCAGCTGGGACGGGATCTCGTCAGCCAGTTGATGGCGGCGGCGCGCAATTCGATGACTGTTGCCCTTGTTGCGGTGCTGCTGGGGGGATCCATTGGGGTGGCCCTTGGTTTGCTGGCATCGGCGATTGGCGGCTGGGTCGAGGACATCGTGATGCGACTGGCCGACCTTGGCTTTGCCTTTCCGGCCCTGTTGTTTGCGATCATGCTGGCGGCTGTTTTTGGGCCGTCGCTGACCAATGCAGTGCTTGCTATTGCCTTTATCAACATTCCGATCTTTGCCCGTGTCGCGCGGGCCTCCGGCAACCAGATATGGACCCGTGAATATGTGCTGGCGGCGCGCGCGGCAGGGATGAACAAGTTTACCATCACCCTTGACCATATTCTGCCGAACATTGCAGCGGCAGTGATCGTTCAGGCCACGATAGAATTTGCCGTGGCGATACTGGCCGAGGCGGCTTTGTCCTATTTGGGGCTGGGGGCGCAGCCGCCTGCGTCAAGCTGGGGGCGTATGTTGTCTGAGGCGCAGACGCTGATGTATCTGGCACCCGAGTTGGCGATTTATCCCGGTCTGTGCATCGTGACTGCGGTGCTGGGGTTCGGCCTGCTGGGCGATGGTCTGCGTGACATGACGGATCCGCGACTGGCAAGGGCGCGCTGATATGTTTGAGATGCATGAAATGACAGTGCGGTTTTCCATCGGTGATGCCTTGCGCGATGCGTCCTTGCGTATCGCACCGGGGGACCGGCTGGGCATCGTCGGCGAAAGTGGTTCCGGAAAGTCTATGCTGGCGGCCTGCCTGATGGGGATGGTGCCGCAATCGGCAACCCTGTCGGGGCGTTTGACGATTGATGGTACCGACATGACCCATGCTGCGGAAGATCTGTGGCAAACCATCCGCGCCCGGCGCGCGGCGATGATTTTTCAAGAACCCATGTCGGCGCTTAACCCCCTGCGCCGCGTTGGCGACACTGTGGCCGAACCGATGCGGGTGCATTTGGGGTTGGGCAAGGCGCAGGCGCGCGCGCGGGTTCAGGCATTGTTCGAAGAAGTCGGGATCCCCGATCCGTCGGCGCGGCTTCGGATGTTTCCGCATGAACTGTCCGGGGGGCAGCGTCAGCGGGTGTTGATCGCCCTTGCGCTGGCTTGTGACCCCGAATTACTGATTGCGGACGAGCCGACAACCGCCCTTGACGCCAATGTGGCGCTCAAGATCACCGATCTGCTGGTGCATCTCAGCCAGTCGCGCAACATGGCTCTGGTCTTTATCAGCCATGACCTTGCCGCCGTGGCCCGCGCGACCACCGAGATTGCGGTGATGTATGGCGGTGATATCGTGGAGCGGGGGCCGACGGCGGCGGTGTTGGGCACCCCCGCACATCCCTATACCCAAGGGTTGCTTGCGGCACGCCCAGACCCGCGGGCCATGCCCCGCGAGGCTGACGGAAGCCGTCGTCGCCTGCCAACAATTCCGGGCAGTGTGCCGCCTTTGCAAGCCATGGCCAAGGGGTGCCGTTTCACAGGGCGTTGTGCGGTGGAACGCAGCGAATGCGCTAGCGTCAAACCGGTTCCGACCGGCCCGCGTCACACAACCTGTCATGCCCTTTTGCATGAGGAGACACCATGACCCTGTTACAGGCGCAGGGCCTTACCCGCCGATACAAATTGCCGCGCAGGACCGTATTTGGCACGCCACCGGTGCTGACTGCGGTCGAGAACATCAGCTTTGAGATTGCTGCGGGCCAAACCCTTGGGATTGTGGGCGAAAGCGGCTCTGGCAAATCCACACTTGCCCGCATGGCAATGGCATTCGAAGCGCCTGATGCGGGGCGCATTCTGTTCGAGGGGCAGGATATTCACGCGCTTGGGGCAGCGCAATTACGCCGCCTGCGCCCCGATTTCCAGATGGTATTCCAGGATCCGTTCAGCTCGCTTGATCCGCGCCGCAAGGTGGGGTGGTCAATTGCGGAACCGCTGCGTGCGATGGGTGTCAGCGCACCCGATCGTGTGGCCGAGGCCTTTGAGCAGGTCGGGCTGCATCCTGCGGACGGTGATAAATATCCGCATGAATTCTCGGGTGGACAGCGCCAGCGCATCGCCATCGCCCGCGCCATCATCACACGGCCCAAGCTGTTGATTGCGGATGAAGCCGTGTCCGCGCTGGATGTGTCGGTACAGGCGCAAATCCTGAATCTGTTGATGGATCTGCAAGAGACATTGGGCCTCGGCATTCTGTTCATCAGTCATGATCTTGCTGTGGTCGCGTCGGTTTGCGACAATCTGTTGGTGATGCAACGCGGACAAGCGGTGGAATACGGCGCGGCCACAGATATCCTGAACACCCCCAGCCACGCCTATACCCGTTCCCTGTTAACTGCTGCCGGAGAGACACATTGACCAGCTTTGTCCATCTAACCGACCTTCACATCTCGCACCCGGATGCAGATGACCCCAAGGACCGCGGCACCAGCCGCGCAGCCCTCGCAAGGGTCGTTGGAATTATCAACGCGATGGATCCGCAGCCGGCGTTTGTGGTGGCCAGCGGTGATCTGACAAATATGGGGGATGAGCCCAGCTATAGCTTGGTGCAAGAATTGCTGGCCCCTCTGAAGGTGCCGCTGGTGATGGCGTTGGGCAACCATGATCTGCGGGCGGGGTTTCGCGCTGTGTTCGGCGGAGAAGGCGGCGACGCACCCTATTTTCACGACACGGTGCAGGGCGGATTGCATGTGATTACCCTGGACACAAAAGTGCCCGAACGGGTAGCCGGCGCAATTTGCGAGGCGCAATTCGGCTTTCTGAACGACGCCTTGCAGCGTCACGGCGATCTGCCCAAACTGATCGTTATGCACCATCCGCCACGGGTCGATGATAGCGGCCTGCCTTGGGGTACAATTGATCTGGCCTCAACAACACGGTTGGCTGAGGCGCTGAAAGGGCATCAGATTGCCGGCATTCTGTCGGGGCATATTCACATCAACCAGATACATCACTGGCATGGCATTCCGATCTGCATAA
This sequence comes from Sulfitobacter sp. M05, assembly GCF_029285175.1. Taxonomy (GTDB): domain Bacteria; phylum Pseudomonadota; class Alphaproteobacteria; order Rhodobacterales; family Rhodobacteraceae; genus Sulfitobacter. The sequence goes on from NZ_JABEDH010000001.1 coordinate 101,101, forward strand.
ATTCCGGGCTTGATTACACCATCGACCTGTTGGAACGCCGTGATCTGCGTCTGCTTGAGGGCACGACAATGGCGATCTGTACGCATCGCGCCTCTGGCCTTTCGGTCAGCTTTGTGCCGCTCAGCCCGGAACAGGAAGATCTGGGCATCATCGACCGGGCAAGGTTACTGGCGTTCACATGAAAGACATGCCGCGTCACATTGCCATCGGGGGCACCTATAACATCCGCGACTTGGGCGGGTATATCACCGCGCGGGGCACGGCCATTCCGCCACGTCGGTTTTTGCGCGCTGACTGTCTGCATCGGCTTGAACCCGGTGGCACTGATCACCTGTTGGCCGAAGGCTTGCGATGTGTCATCGACCTGCGTACGCGTCGCGAAGTGACACAGGCTCCTAGCCAATTCAACGGGTTGGAGGGGGTGGACTACGTCAACCTGCCATTGTTTGACGATTTGTCACCGGCAGCACTTGCCTACGCGGGCGCGGCGCATCTGCATCCCTTGGTGCCTTTCTATATAACTGCGCTGGATACCCGGGCCGCCGCGGTACGTGCTATCCTGACCCGTATCGCATCGGTGCAGGACGGGGCAGTCCTGTTCAATTGCACGGCTGGCAAGGACCGCACCGGCATCATCGCGGCGCTGCTGCTTGGGCTGGCAGGTGTGTCCGATGCGGATATCATTCAGGACTATGTGCTGACCGAACAGTTGATCCCCGATCTTGTGGCGGAATTTCTGTCCCTGTCACGTGCCAATGGGGGGGATGTTGTACGCTACGCAACCCTGCTGGAAAGCCCGGCAGATACGATGGAGAAAATGCTGCTCCATATCGCGACACAATATGGCGGCGTACGGGACTATGTGTTGCAGACCGGCGTTGATGCCACCGATCTGATACGCTTGCAAGATCGCCTGTGCGGTGGACGCAGCTAGCCCTGCGACCGCCAACCCAGAAGACGCTTTTCAATCAGTCCGATGGCCACACTTAGGGTAACACCGAGGATCGACAGAATAGCGACACCGGCAAACAGGCGCTCCAGATCATAAAGCGACCCGGCCTCAAGAATATAGGCCCCGATGCCGTATTCGGCGCCCAACATTTCTGCGGCCACCAGAAGGATAATCGCGATCGAAAGGGAAATGCGCAAACCCGACAGGATACCAGGCATCGCCCCCGGCAACACGATTTTGCGCACGATTGAAATCCACGACAGACCAAAGCTTTGGCCCATGCGGATCAGGGAACGGTCCACATTGTCGACAGCGCCGTAAGTTGCCACAACCGTGGGGGTAAAAGTACCGAAAGCGATCAGCGCATATTTAGACGCCTCGTCAATGCCGAACCAGATCACAAACAGGGGCAATAGCGCGATTTTCGGGATTGGGAATATCGCAGCGACCAAGGGGATCAGCCCGGCCCGAACATAAGAAAACAGCCCAATCAAAACGCCCACACAAATGCCAAGGCCGGCACCGATGGCGGCCCCGACAGCCAGCCGCGTCAAAGATGGTACCATGTGTTTAAACAATAATCCGCTGGTCCAAAGCTCCCCGAAGGTGGCCAGCACGTCCGAGGGACGCGGCAGGGTGAGTTGTGAAATCCAGCCGCTGCGGGTGCCCCATTCGGCAAGAATGATCAGCACGGCAAAAACTGCGAGCCCTGCAAACCGGCGTGGCTTTGGGGCGAAACCACCACCGCGAAACCGGACTTCGGTGGTGGCTTGGTCGGTTGCAATATCAGACATCCAACAATTCCTCATCCGCAGCGCGGGCTTCCTCGCGCATTAACTCCCAGAGGTGTTTCTGGGTCTTCTCAAGGCTGGGATCCCCGTGGCTGCGCGCGGCAAGTGGCATGTCGATCTCGACAACCTCGCGGATTTGACCGGGGCGGCGCGACAGTACGACAATGCGGTGACCAAGGCGCACCGCCTCGGCCAGATTATGGGTGACATAGGCCGCGGTAAACGGCTGGCGTGTCCAAAGCGCAATCAGGTCATCCATCAGCAATTCACGGGTCTGGCTGTCGAGAGCGGACAGGGGTTCATCCATCAACATAACCGCAGGGTTCACGGCCAGCGCCCGCGCAATCGCCACCCGCTGTTTCATACCGCCGGACAACTGGCGGGGCAGGGCGTCGCGAAAATCGCTTAATTTGGTACGGGCCAACACATCCGAGATTATGGTTTCGGCCTCCGCGCCCTTGATCCCGTGGTCCTCAAGCACCAGCGAGATGTTACCCCATACACTGCGCCAGGGCAGCAGGGCAAAGTCCTGAAATACATAGGTGAGCGGGTTCAAACAGCCACTTGGCGGCGTGCCAAGCTGTAACACTCGCCCAGAGGTGGCCCGTTCCAGCCCGCCGATCAGGCGTAAAAGTGTAGACTTCCCGCAACCGGATGGCCCGACCAGACAAACGATTTGCCCCGCCGGAATATCAAGGGAGATGTCGCGCAAAACTTCGGTATCGCCATAATAATGGCTGATACCATCCAAACGGATGTCCATTGGATTACTGACCTACTCATAAAGGAAAACAGGCTGGCCGTTCATGGGGAACGGCCAGCGCAAAGGCTGTCTTAGGCTTCGAAGGTGTCCACAAAGCTGCTGTCGACCAGTGTGTCCAGTGTGATGTCAGCATCGACCAATCCTTCGGATTGGAACCAGCTCAACTGGTCCTGAACAGAAGCGATGTTCAGCTTGGCCCCTTCGTTCAAACGCATGGTTCCGTTGATGATGGACGGTGCGGCCTTTTCACGGGGGCGGTCTGTGTAGACGTATTTATGGATCAGATCGACCATCGCGTTTACGCCATCCTCGCCGTCGGCCTTGTCGATCATCGTGGCATTGTAATCGGCCACACCTTTGCTGAAACCGTTCAGGAAAGCGACGGTCTGGTCACGTTCGCCGGTCGCATTTTTGGTCGAGGTAAAGACCGTTGTGACCTGATAGTTCGGCAGGTAATCCGAGACATTACCAATGATATGCACCGCCCCGGAACCGGCCAAAGGTTTGGCGATATGGGGAACAATCGACCACGCGTCGATCTGGCCTGACTTCAGGGCACCGATGATTGCACCGACTTTTTGCAGCGGCTTAAAGGACATTTCGATGCCCTCGGCCTGTGCGACTTTCGATCCCATGTAATGGAACGACGAACCGGCTGTGGAAATGCCAAATGACTTGCCCGCCAGACCCGCAGGTGTTGTCAGCCCGGCTTTGAAAGCTGCATCCGAGGCAAGGATTTTCTGGCCGTCAATGCCGGGTTCCTCGCTGAGTGCGCCGCCGATAACCTTGATCGCGCCCTTGTCAGCCAACGACACAAGGCCACCTGAAATAGCCGTGACGGCATAGTCCACATCGCCCGATGCAATTGCAACGGCCATGGGCTGTGCAGCTTGGAAAAACCGCAGTTCAACGTCAAGGCCGGCCTCGGCAAAATAGTTGCGTTCAACGGCAATGAAACTGCCGGAATGCGAGGTAAAGCGCAGTGCGCCAATGACGATCTTTTTGTTTTTCGCGATGGCAGGGGCAGCAAGCCCGGTGGCCGCCGCGGCCCCCATCAGGCCCAGTGTGTGGCGTCTGTTGAAGTTGGTCATGTTGTCTCCCGTTTGATCGGGGCGTTTTGTGCCGGCGGCACGTGCCCGCTGTACTTTGTATCTTAGTGTAACGGCCTTGGCTTGGCAGGGCCACAGCGTCTTGTCTAGGGCCAGAAAATTCTGCGTCAGCGTTCTTTAGTCTGGCGTGGAAATTCAATTTTGGCACAGGTGACACTGTGCGCCACATCAATGCCGGGTGCTGTCTTTCAAGCTTCCCGACAGGAGGGAGGGCGGCGGGCATGAAGGTCGTCGGAACAAGTGCTATTCGGCGGGCCAGTCGATGTCGTTCACGTCTTTCAGCAGGGGAGATTGAGGAAACGCTGTCGGGGTGTTCAGATAGCTTTCGACCAATGGCCATGCCTGTTGCGGAGAAATGAAACAGCCAACAGGGTAAATCTCGTCACTGCCGATATCGACGGTTTCCTGAAGCCGGTTTTCATCACCCAGAGTGGCCACGCCGGCGATAAATTTCTTATCCCATTTGTCGAAGAACAGGCAAATTCCATGCTCTGCGCTGTGGAGGATAAGGCAGTTATGGCTTGCCCCCTCGGGATCAACGAATTTGAAAGCACCGCCGCTGGTTTCACCAGCCCATTTTGCGGGATCGTATTCCAGGAAATAGGGGCGGTATTCGTCGGCATCCGCCGCGTGTTTTGTCCCTTGGCCAAGAAAGTTCAGGGTGAAGGTGCCGTCATTCATTGCCAGTCTCCGAAAAATCCGTCGCGTGTCACGGTTGCGATACGCCCATCATCCAGACGTACCGTTAGTGTTTCAATGCCCATCACCCGTACCAGATCGGGTAAAGTGTTCTGGCAGGCGCTACAAGCGATCCGGTCGACGTAGATTGTCATTTCCGCCGGCATTTGCCCACCGCTGTCGCGATGGATTTGCATCAAAGTATGAGCCTCTGCGTGATACAAAACCTGTCGCGCAAAGCGGCCCGCCGGCCCCGCAGGAATTTCAAGCGCGTTCTCCCATGATTGGGCAAGCGCGCGATCCTCTTCTGTGAAGTTCGTTGAATTCACACCAACATAGGTCTGCCCGTTCACCTCGGTGATTGAAACCGTGCCGCGTCCGCCTCGGGAATCCGTGATGCGCTGGTTCGCTCTGATATCCGCGATGGCGTCAAAGGCAGCTTCAGCTGCGGCATTTTCCTGCCCCTGTGCGATGTCGTCGGCGATCTGCTCTGTCCAGCCTATGGCATCAAAAAAGCGGGTGATCCAGCTGCGGACATCGGGCGTTACAGTGGGCGGATCAGGCGTGTCGGACATGAATGGGCCTTGCTTAAATCCACCGGGTCAAAAGGGCTTGGGACGCCGGTCAGAATGGGACCAGCCGCGCAATAAAACTTGTGTCGCTGAGGGGGCGGAAATACATGCCCTGCTGACAACAACCTCAGGTTACTGGCTCTGCGGGAAAAAACAACTTAAATCGAAATGCCCTGGAACAGTCGTATAGGGGCGGGAGCCGGGTAAAACCGCCGGTTCCCGCCCCTGTGTTTTAGCTTTTCTTGCGATCATCCACGATTTTCATCAGGGACATATCGCTTTGGCCCAGTTCAAAGGCGGCAAAGGGTCCGCCCTGCAACATGGTGCCGGGATCGGTAGGGTCGGCGGTATCTGCCTCGGCCAGAATGGTGTCGGCAAACTGCTCGGCGTTGTCCTTTGGGCGATACCCCAGAAACGAGGCTTTGGCGTTGTCGACCGGCGCGCGGTCGTTGTTGGACACACCGTAAACCACACTAAACCCGACAACGGGCGTATCAATCGCGCGGGTGACCAGCTGGATCAGATCGTCATAAGACAGCCACGATCCCAGAGCGCGCGGATTGGTAACCTGGGCTGCGGACAGGATGCGCAGATGCACAGATTCCATCTGGCGTTTTTCCCAGTACATCCGGCCCAGATCTTCGGTGAAACACTTGGCCAGACCGTAGAAAGTATCGGGGCGGTGGGGCACTTCGGTATCAATGAACTCGGTCTTGGGATACATGCCGACCGCATGGATCGAGCTGGCGTAAACGACCCGTTTTACACCATGCTGAAAACCCGCTTCCCAGATGTTATAGCTGCCGACGAAATTCGGCCCCAGCATTTCCTCAAAGGGGCGTTCGTCCACGATGGCCCCGAAATGTACGACCATATCGGCCCCTTCAAGGATCGCATGAACCTCGTCGAATTTGGCGACATCCGCCTGCACAAACCGTTCACCGGGGTAAAGCGTGCCAATGTCGTCAACGATGTCGGTGCTAACCAGTTCGTCACATATTTTACTAAGCGGCTCGCGCAGATAAGAGCCAAGCCGGCCAGCGGCACCTGTCAGGACAAGTTTCTTCAGTTTCATAATTTTTCCTCGTTTGCGCGGTCAGATTACCGCTTTTTCCATGAATTTTTGCTGGTTTTCCAGACGGGCGAAACCGAAGGGTGCAAGATCAAGCGACCGGTATTCGCCAAAGGCGATCTGCTCGGCGATGCCACGCCCCAATGCGGGGGATTGCTGCAATCCATGACCGGAAAACCCGTTGGCAAAGATAAAGTTGGCAACCTTGCTATGGCGTCCGATCACTGCGTTCTGGTCAAAAGTGTTGTAGGCGTAATGCCCCACCCATTCGTTGATCACCTTGACCTGTTCAAAGGCTGGCACGCGAGTGGCAATGATCGGCCAGACCTTCTCTTGCCAGAGGTTGTGATCGAACCCGAAATCGTCAAAGGCCACATCCGGGTCCTCGTCCGGCGGGCACCCCGCCAGATAGTATTTCCCTTCCGAGCGCATATGCACCCCTGATGGATCAATCGTAAGCGGCAGGTCGCGGTCCAGCGGAGTGGCGGCGTCAAAGATGAACGTGTAGCGTTTGCGCGGCTGCACGGGCAGGTCGATCCCGGCCATACGCGCTGTCGCAACTGCCCGCGGGCCGCTGGCATTCACGACCGTGCCGCAGGTGATCACATCGCCAGATTTCAGCGTTACCCCATCCACAGCGGTGCCGGCGCTGTTCAGGCTTAGGTCGACAACTTCGTCATGGATGTATTCGACCCCGTTACGCCGCGCCATGCGTTTGAACCAGTCAAACATGGTGCCGCCGTCAAAATAGCCCTCGTCAACAAGGTTGTGGTTGGCGGCGAGAATGTCATCCAACTGATAAAAAGGGTATTCTGCGGCAATCTCATCGCGGGTCATATGGCGGGTGTGGGCACCCTCTGTGGCCTGAATGACCTGACTTTCGCGCAAGGTCTGCGCAAATGCTGGCGTGTCGGCCAGATAAAGATAACCATAGCTTTGCAAGACCAATTCCGGCACTTCAGGGTCATCGCCGATGAAGCCGCGAAAACCCTTGATGAATTCTGCCCCAAATCGTGAAATCTGGATGTTCAGCGGATTGGAAAACTGTTGCCGGATGCAGGAATTGGTATGGCTGGTCGAGGCGAATTCATAGGTGGGATCACGTTCGACCACCAGTATCCGACCATCAAAACCCTGCATTTGCGTCAACCACCATGCAACAGAGGAACCATAGATGGCCCCACCAATGATCACCACGTCATAGTTTTTGTGTGCGGCGTTCCCCATGTGCGTCCCTCCCGATTCTGCACCCCTACCTGAATCCGTCTAACGCGCCGATGTGATCCGCGTAAAGCTCTGTGAACGGGGCGGCTATATAATGCGCATTTGCGCGTCGGGCAGAACGGGGCGCGCCCTGCGGTGAAACAATCATTGACTTCACAAACCGCCGCATCAAATCTGACCAAGAGCAGCGGTACCGACTGTAAGGGGCAGGGCCAAGTGACGGAGCGCGAGGAGATTGAAGAGCTGATTGCGCGCGTGGCCCTCAAGGATCGCGCGGCCTTTGAGGCGCTTTATGACCGGGTCAGTGCGAAACTATTTGGTGTCTGCCTGCGTGTCTTGTCCAAGCGGGCAGCGGCGGAGGACGCCTTGCAGGACAGTTTTGTTAAAATCTGGAACAATGCGGATCGCTATCGGGCAAACGGTTTGTCCCCGATGACGTGGCTCATCACGATTGCACGCAATACATCTATTGATCGGCTGCGCGCTCGTAAGAAAGGCCAACAGGATATTGATACTCCGGGGTTGGAATTGATTGCGCCCGGTCCCTCGCCAGAGCAGGCGGCGATTGCCGCGTCTGAGGCGGCAAAGCTGGCCGGCTGTCTGGATACATTGGCCGAGGACCGCGGTGCGGCAATCCGTGGCGCTTACCTTGAGGGGTTAACCTATGCTGATCTTGCGGCCAAATTTGATGTACCCTTGAACACCATGCGCACGTGGTTGCGCCGGGGGCTGATCGCGTTGCGCGAGTGTATGCGCACATGAGCGAGATTGAATTCACCCCCCGCGATGAAGACGATGCCATGGCCGCAGAATATGTCCTAGGGCTTGCGACAGATGAGGCATTGGCACAGGCGCAAACCCGCAGCGCTCATGACGCGGCATTCGCCCAACAGGTTGCTGTCTGGCAAGAACGTCTGGTCAGGTTGACCGATGACATTGATCCAGTTACGCCGCCGAAAAAACTCAGGCGGGTACTGTTGGCACGGCTGTTTCCCAAGGCGGTCATACCCTTGATGCGGCGGCTCTGGATTTGGCAGGGCATCGCGCTGGGCGCGCTGGTCTTGGCGGCTTATCTTGCCACACCGCTGTTGCAGCCCGATCCGCAGGCCGTGCCCGGCACTGTCCATGCAACACATCTCAGCAGCCCGGATTTCGATCTGCAACTGATTGCCGTTGTTGATACCGACAACAGTATCGCCCTGCGTCGCCTTGCCGGTCAGGCTCCGCCGGATCGTGTGTTGGAACTATGGGCGATTCTGCCGGATCAATCCCCGATCTCGCTGGGCGTACTGCCTGTGGCTGAAACCGTGCGCATTCCGTTGCCCCGCACCCTGATGGAACAAATTCCAACGATGACCCTAGCGGTAACAGACGAACCACCGGGCGGTGCGCCGGGTGGTGTCGCGAGTGGCCAGATTATGGCGGTGGGTACGATCAGCGCGCTTTGAGCGCTGAAGCCTTTACTGTGTTCCTCCTTGGTTTCCGGGGAACCTTGTAAGGGGTGCAGGAAACGTCCCGACAAACACAACCGGCACGATTTGCGACCGGCGCGCAAATGCGAGGCCACAGCGGACCGCCCTCAGGTGCCGCGTTTTTTTGCCCGCACGGTTGGGTCTGCTTGCGTCGGGTCCTCTGGCCATGGATGACGTGGATAGCGGCCACGCATGTCCTTGCGCACATCGGCATAGGAACTGGACCAAAACCCCGGCAAATCCATGGTAACCTGCACGGGGCGCTGACCGGGCGAAAGCAGGGTGATCTGCAAAGGGTTACCCGCCACCTTCGGATGCTGGGTGACGCCAAACAGCTCTTGCAGGCGCAGGGCGATTTGCGGGGCCTCGCCATCATAATCAATCGGCACCTTCCGGCCCAAAGGCGTGGTGAAATGCGCAGGGACGGCGCGGTCCAGTGCCTGTTGCTGATCCCAGTCCAGACGGCCGCGTAGGGCAGGCAACAGATCAAACCCTTTCCATTGATCGGCGGTGCGCACGCCTGACAGGTGCGGCAGCAACCATGTGTCCAACTCCTGCATCAAACTGTCTTCGTCAAAGGTCGGGAAGCTGTCCGACATTAATCGTGCGCGGGCCAGAAAACGCGCCGCCGACGGGGCAGGGTTCAGTCCCAACTGTCGTACGCCATCCAGCATCGCGCGGGCCACATCGCCATCCGGCGCATCCGACCATGTGCGGTCATCCAGAACCAACGCGCCAAACCGTTCCTGTCGACGCGTCAGAACCCGTCCGTCCCGGCGTGACCACATGCAAACATCCTGCCAAGTAATCTGATCCCCATAAAGGGCGCGCAGCTCTGCCTCGCTTAGCCGTGCCGCTTGGCGCACCTTTGCTTCGCGCGGGTCCCCGTCAAGGTCGGTCGCGACAATCAATCGGTCGCCTGCCAGCGGGTCCCCCTCTGGCAACAGGGCCCCCTTGCCGCCGGACAAAACATAGCGCGGCGCGTCGCCCTTGCGGCGCAGGGCGATCCGGTCCGGATAGGCCAATGCCGCTAAGGGGCCAATTGCATCGGGGCCACCCGCTTCATGGCCCTTTTTCAACCGCTTGGCCTCCTGACGGATGCGGGCGATGGTCGGAGCATGCGCCTCACTGCGGCTCTGACCGCCCTCGATCACATCCATGCGCAATGACAGGTCAACCCCGACACCGCGCAAGGGATCACGTTCCGCCAGCAGGGCTGCAAATGTGGCACCACGCGGCCCACCACGCCCCACCATATGGGCAAGCCGCGGATGCAACGGCAACCGCGACAAGGCGCGGCCATGCACGGTGATCCGGCCCGCAGCATCCAGCGCGCCGAGCATGTGTAAAACTGAACGTGCCTCGGCCAGACGGCCCTCATGCGGAGGGGTAACAAAGGTCAAGTCTGATGCGTCAGCCCCCCAAACAGCCAGTTCCAAGGCAAAACCACTTAAATCCCCGACTTCGATCTCTGCCGGTGGAAACGCAGCTAATGCCCCTTCCTCGCCTCTGGTCCACAACTTGTAGGCCACCCCGGTCGACATCCGCCCCGCGCGGCCTGCGCGTTGCGTGGCTTCGGCACGGCTGACCTTTTCGGTGACAAGTTGGGACATGCCCGAGGCCGGGTCGAACCGCGCCCGTCGGGCACGGCCCGCGTCGACGACAATGCGAATACCTTCGATGGTCAGTGATGTTTCGGCGATGGAAGTTGCAAGCACCACCTTACGTCCTTGCAGGGCGGGGGCGATAGCGGTGCGTTGGGCTTTGAAATCCATGGCACCGAACAACGGGGCCAGCGCACAATCCGCAGGAAGCAGCGGTCGCAACAGGTTTTCAACCCGCCGAATTTCACCCTCGCCGGGCAGGAAAACAAGCGCCGAACCGGGGGATTGCTCAAGCGCTTTCAACACCAGATCAGCAGTAGCCTGTTCAAGCCGTTGCTTGCCGACGGGTTTGTCCAACCAAACCGGCGTCACATCAAAGCTGCGGCCTTGCGATGTGATCACCGGTGCAGCAATCAAATCCGCCACTGGAGCGGCATCCAGCGTGGCAGACATCACCACCAGCATTAGATCATCGCGCAGGGCCTCTGCGACCTCAAGACACAGGGCAAGGCCGAGATCCGCGTTGAGCGAACGCTCATGAAATTCGTCAAATATTACCGCACCGACACCCGGCAAATCAGGATCAGCTTGCAGCATCCGTGTCAGGATACCTTCAGTCACAACTTCGATCTGCGTGTCCTTACCGATCGCTGATGCCCCGCGCACACGGTAGCCGACAGTTTCCCCCACTTTTTCGCCGCGGGTCTGCGCCATACGTTCTGCTGCTGCGCGGGCAGCAAGCCGGCGTGGTTCCAGCATCAGAATTCGCCCCTTTGTCAGGCTTGCCTCTAACATCGCGAGGGGCACGCGCGTGGTCTTACCGGCACCCGGCGGAGCCTGCAAAACGACACGGGTATGGCTGCGCAGGGCGGCAATAACCTGCGGCAGGACGGCATCTATGGGTAAAGTATCGGACATGAGGGGGTTATCGGGGAAAGTAGCGGCGAGGCCAAGAGCCTTGGGTCTGGACAATCGGCTGTGCTGCCGCAAAAGATGCGCCATGGACATCAAAGATATAGCACAGCGCGTCAGCGCAGGCGAGCGGCGGGCTTTGGCGCGTGCCATCACGTTGGTTGAATCGGGGCGTGCAGATCACCGCGCGCAGGCCGGAGAGTTGCTGGCGGCACTGCCAAATGACCGGCAGGCCCTGCGCATCGGATTGTCGGGCACACCGGGTGTGGGCAAATCGACCTTTATCGAGAGCTTTGGCATGATGCTGATCCGGCAGGGATTACGGGTGGCTGTGTTGGCGGTTGATCCCTCTTCGTCGCGCTCGGGCGGCTCCATTCTGGGCGACAAAACCCGGATGGATTTGTTAAGCCGCGAGGCGAATGCCTTTATCCGTCCGTCCCCCAGCCAGACCCATTTGGGCGGTGTGGCACGCCGCAGCCGCGAGGCCGTGCGCCTGTGCGAGGCAGCGGGGTTTGACGTGGTATTGATCGAAACCGTTGGCGTGGGGCAGTCCGAAACCGTGGTTGCGGAAATGTCCGATCTGTTTTTATTGCTGCTGGCACCGGCGGGCGGGGATGAATTGCAGGGCGTAAAGCGGGGCATCATGGAAATGGCGGATATTATTCTGGTCAACAAGGCCGATGGTGATCTGAAACCGGCAGCGGTGCGCACGCAGGCGGATTATGCCGGCGCGCTGCGCTTGCTGCGCAAAAGGCCGCAAGACCCCGATGGCTACCCTTGCGCAATGGCGGTTTCTGCCTTGCAAGAGAACGGGTTAGAGGATGCCTGGAAGAGCATGAAAACACTGGTGGACTGGCGGCGTTCGGAAAGTTTTTGGGAACGCACGCGCGCAGCGCAGGCCCGCTATTGGTTCGAGGAAGACGTGAAACAGCGTTTGCTGGCCCAGCTTCAGGGGACCGAGGCGCGGGCGGCTTTGGCCGAGTTGAGCGACAGGGTGGCGTCGGGGACTGCGGATCCGTCAGCGGCAGCGCAAGCCTTTGTTGAAGGGCTGGGACGGTAACGGGGAAAGCGGAAACTTTCAAAGTTTCCGACCGTTCTCATTTAAAGAAAACGATCACCCCGCCTTTGGATGTGCCCGGTTGTAGACTTCCATGAGACGCGCTGTATCTACCGCTGTATAGGCCTGTGTGGTCGACAGGGAGGCATGGCCCAGCAGCTCTTGAATCGCCCGCAGATCACCCCCCGCATCCAGTAGATGGGTTGCAAAGCTGTGGCGCATGGCGTGCGGCGTGGCGGTGGCTGGCAGGCCCAGTTGCATCCGCGCATCGGCCATAACCTTGGCAATCGAACGGGCTGACAAAGCACCGCCCCGAATGGCCCGGAACAGTGGATCGTCAGGCGTTGATGGGTGCGGGCACAGGCGCACATAGGCGTCCACCGCATCGCGCGCGGCAGGCAGAACCGGCACCACCCGTTCCTTGCTGCCCTTTCCGACAATCCGCAGGGTTTCGGGCAGGGGGGCATCCCGCGCCAATAGGCCCAAAGCCTCTGAAATGCGCAATCCGCAACCCCAAAGCAACGTCAGCACCGCGACATCGCGGGCTGACACCCAGGGCCGTTCCGATTGGATTTCAACACAGTCGATCATCGCCTTCGCGGCATCAACGGCCAGCGGGCGGGGCAGTTTCTTTTGATATTTTGGCGCGCGTGTTGACAGCACAGCGGTTGGTTCAAATCCTTCGCGCTCTGCCAGCCAGCGATAGAATGCCTTGACCGCAGAAAGCTTGCGCGCCATCGAGCGCGGCCCCACATCCGGCCCGCGTGTGCGCGCCATCCAGGCCCGCATATCGGTGATGGTGATCTGTGCCAACGCGTTCAATCCTTGGGATTGCGCCTTGTAGGTGGTCATAAAGGACAGGAAATCAGCGACATCACTTTGATAGGCGGTGATGGTGTTTTCAGCGGCACCTTTCAGGGCCCGTTGATGATCAAGCCAGGTTTGTAACGCGTCACGCGCGGCGGGGCTGATCAGCCCAATATCTGCGGCCTGTTGCGCGCGGTTCAAGACAGCCAGCGGCGCATGGCCCGCTCAAAGACACCGGTGAAAAACGTAAGCAAATCGGTGCCTTGCTGTGGCCCAAACATATGTGGGTCTTCGGACCCCAACACCAACAGACCGGGCAGACGACCAGCCCCGAAATCAAGTTTCAGGCAAGCTTCAGAGCGTACCCAATCGGCCTTTCCGTCGTAAATCTGTTCTGAACCGTCCTGTATTCCGCGCAGCGTCACCTGCCGTGCGATGCCACCACGGCCCTGTGTCAGATAGTCATCGATGAAACCGGGTTCGGCCACACTCAACACGTCACCAAGGCGTTGAACTGCCGGGTCGTCATCGTTCTGCACAGATTCCAATACCAGTTTTACGGCGTCCACACGCAGGATGTCGGCAACTTCGCCGCCCAAGTCCAACAGAAAGGTCTCGAATTCGACCGGATCAAGCATCCGCAAGATGGCCCGATGGATCTGGTTGGTGCCGGCAAGGTTTTCATAGGCGGCCGCAATCACGCTGCGATGAGTGTCTTCCAGCCGGTCCAGTCGCGCCTCAAGCCGCTCCATCGCGATGCCGCGCAGATCGACGATATTGCCACCCATGGCCTTTTCATTCGCTGCAATAAGCGCCTGCATGACATCGCCGTCATCCAGAATGACATCGGGTTTGGAAATGATGGCCTCGCGCAGGACGTCATCAATTTTGGGATTGCTGCTCATGGTCGTCTCTTTTTAGTTTCGCATCTTATATCAGGGGGCAGCACAAAAATCTGCCCCCAAGTTGTGCAAATGATGACCTGTGGCGCTTTGGCGTCAGAGGTTTGGGTGGGCAATTTGCCCAGCCCGGTTTTTACAGAATATTCTGACCGGTTTTGGCCCAGTCCTTCATGAACTGATCCAGCCCTGCCTGCGTCAGCGGGTGGGTCGCCAGTTTCTTGATCACTTCAGGCGGAGCGGTCATCACATCGGCACCGATCAGGGCGCAATCATGCACATGCGCCACGGAACGGATCGAGGCGGCAAGAATATTGGTTTCGAAACCATAGTTGTCATAGACCGTGCGGATGTCTTGAATAAGTTCCATACCGTCGACGTTGATGTCGTCCAGACGCCCGATGAAAGGCGAAATGAATGTCGCGCCGGCCTTGGCAGCCAACAGCGCCTGGTTGGCTGAGAAGCAAAGGGTCACATTGACCATGCGGCCTTCGCCAGACAGGGTTTTACAGGCCTTTAGGCCGTCCCATGTCAGCGGTAGTTTGATCGCAATGTTCTCGGCAATCTCGGCCAGCTTGCGGCCTTCGGCGATCATTGCGTCGGCTTCCATGGCAACAACTTCGGCGCTGACGGGGCCGGAGACGATGGAACAGATTTCCTTGGTGACTTCCATAATGTCACGGCCGGATTTCAGGATGAGCGAGGGGTTGGTGGTGACCCCATCGACCATGCCCAGATCGTTCAGTTCGGCAATGGCGTCGATTTCGGCGGTATCTACGAAGAATCTCATGTGCGGTCCTTGCGGTTAGAGGGGGATGCATTGATCTTGGGTCTAGCGTAAGCCACGCAGACCTGAAACCCTCTTTTGTAGCGATGGAGCGCCTGTGAGCAGCCCTGAATTCTTTAACCATGGTGATCTGGTTGCGGTGATGAGTACACAACCCCTTGGCCGTGCGCTGGATTACAAAGCACCCGAGGGTGGTTGCCGGATAGGGGCGTTTGTTGAGGTGCCACTGGGGCCACGCAAGGTGTTGGGTGTGGTCTGGGGACCGGGTAAGGGCGATTATGATCTGGCAAAAATCCGCCATGTGATCCGGGTGCTGGATGCCGCCCCTATGCGCGACGAGATGCGCAGCTTTCTGGAACGGGCTGCCGCCTATACGTTGACGCCGATGCCCGCGATGTTGCGACTTGCGACACGGGCACCGGGGTTGGGGGACCCGCCCTCGATGCGCAAGGTCTACCGGCGCGGGATGGCGGAACCGAACAAAATGACCGATGCCCGCCGCAGGGTGCTCGAGACATTGGATGAATATGGGGACCTGTCGTTCACCTTGAAAGAGCTTGCCGAAATGGCGGGTGTGACCGCGTCCGTGGTGAAAGGGTTGGTGGCACAAGAGGCCCTGCGCGAAGAGGAATCACCGCGCGATGTGCCGTTCCTGCGTATGGACCCAGAACTGCCAAGCAAAGCCTTGACCGAGGATCAGGCGGCAGCGGCAGCCGCGATGGATGAGGGGGTGCGTTCGGGGAAATACGGCACGACGCTGCTGCGCGGGGTGACCGGATCGGGCAAGACCGAGGTCTATTTGGAAGCAGTGGCGGCAGCTTTGCGCACGGGGCGGCAGGCGTTGGTCTTGCTGCCCGAGATTGCCCTGACCGAGCAGTTTCTCGAACGGGTGCAGGAAAGGTTCGGGGCCAAACCCGCCGAATGGCATTCCGGTGCCACCATGACCGAACGCCGGCGTATCTGGCGGATGGTCGGCCACGGGCAATGTCAGGTGGTAATCGGGGCGCGTTCGGCGCTGTTCCTGCCGTATCAGAACCTTGGCTTGATTGTGGTCGATGAAGAGCATGACAGTTCTTACAAGCAAGAAGAGGGCGTGTTGTACAACGCCCGTGATATGGCCGTGCTGCGGGCGGCGATCTGCGGGGCGCAGGTGGTTCTGGCCAGCGCGACGCCCTCGCTGGAAACATGGGCAAATGCGGAGGCGGGCAAATATCGCCGGCTTGACCTGACGTCACGGTTCGGGCCTGCGGTGATGCCGGAAATGGGCGCGATTGATATGCGTGCCGAGGGATTAAAGAGCGACCGGTGGGTTTCACCCACCCTACAGGCGGAGGTCAACAAGCGGCTGGAGCGGGGCGAGCAGGCGATGCTGTTCATCAACCGTCGCGGCTATGCGCCGATTACGCTGTGTCGCGCCTGTGGGCATCAGATCGGTTGTGATGACTGTGATGCGCGCATGGTGGAACACCGGTTCCTGAAACGGCTGGTGTGCCATCAATGTGGGGAAAGTAAACCGATGCCGGAGGCCTGTCCCAATTGCGAGGCGGTGGGCAAGCTGGCCCCGGTCGGGCCCGGTGTTGAGCGGTTGGGCGAGGAGGCTGCGGCGATCTGGCCGGACGCGCGTATTGCGACGCTGAGTTCTGATATGTACGGATCGGCGCGGGCGCTGAAGGCGGAAATCGCCGGCATTGCCGAAGGGGCCGCGGATATTGTGATCGGCACACAGCTGGTGGCCAAGGGACACAATTTCCCCAACCTTACCCTCGTTGGTGTGATTGACGCCGATCTGGGGTTGCAGGGGTCGGATTTGCGGGCGGCAGAGCGAACCTTTCAACTGATGCGGCAGGTTGCGGGGCGTGCGGGGCGGGCCGAGGCACCGGGAACAGCGCTGTTGCAAACCTATCAACCCGAGCATCCGGTTATTCGCGCCATTTTGGCCGGAGACGAAGAGGGATTCTGGCGGGCGGAGGCGGCGGAACGCAAACAAGCCGGTGTGCCGCCTTACGGACGTATGGCGGGGATCATCCTGTCGGGACCGGATGTGGCGGCGGTGTTTGAGGCGGGCAACCTTCTGGCGCGACAGGACGGGCCGCTGCGGCGGATCGGGGCGCAGGTGTTCGGGCCGGCACCAGCACCGATTGCGCGGGTGCGCGGGCGGCATCGGGTGCGGTTGCTGGTGAAGGCCGAGAAAACCGCGCCTTTGCAAGACGCACTGGCGCAGTGGGTCGCGCAGGTACGGTTGAAGGGGGAGTTGCGGCTGGCCGTCGATATAGATCCGCAGAGTTTTTACTAGGGGGATGCGCAGGGTTTTGCCGTCCGCTCCCTGATGGTGGCGCATTAGCATCCCAACGCGAATGGGCGGTGGGTGTCGTGAGTGCGGACAGTATTTAAGGCCAAAAAGAGGGGGCAGCTGATGCTGTGCTTGGGGCCGGCGTGGCGCAAGGCGGGCAGTGCGGATGTGGTTTTCATCTCGCCTTTCCCTTGGGGCGGGCGTAAGGGGGAGGGATGACACAATTCATTACTCTTGAAGATGCCAAATCCCTGCCGTTCTGGCGCAGGCCGGTTTCGCTGTTGTTCCTGATGGCTTTGGCGATGCCGATTGCCTTTAACACATGGGCGGCGCTGCTGAATAACTTTGTGATCGAGGTCGCGAACTTTGACGGGGCCGACATCGGGCTTTTGCATACGGTGCGCGAGATACCGGGGTTTCTGGCGGTCGGTGTGATTGCGATCATCATTTTCGTGCGCGAGCAGGTTTTGGGCATGGTGGCGTTGATCCTGTTAGGGGTGGCGACGGCTTTGACTGCGTGGTTCCCGTCGATGGGGGGCATCCTGACGCTGACAATGCTGAGTTCGATCGGGTTTCATTATTACGAGACCGTGAACCAGTCGTTGCAGCTGCAATGGCTGAAGATTGAGGACGCGCCGCGCATGTTGGGTTTGCTGATGGCGGTTGGTTCCTTTGCGACCCTGATTGCCTATCTCGCAATCATGGCGCTGTGGGATACGCTGAACCTGTCTTATAACACGGTCTATATGGCGGGTGGTGGTGTGACGGTTGTCATCGCGATCTTTGCCTTGATGGCCTATCCACAGTTTGAGGCCCCGACACCGCAGCACAAGACAATGATCCTGCGCCGTCGCTACTGGCTGTATTACGCGCTGCAATTCATGGGCGGGGCACGGCGCCAGATTTTCATGGTTTTTGCGGGTTTCATGATGGTCGAGAAATTCGGTTATGATGTGCATGAAATCACCACCCTCTATCTGATCAATCTGGTTGCGAATATTGTGATTGCGCCTCTGTTGGGCCGCGCTGTCGGATATTTTGGTGAGCGGCGCACCTTGGGGTTTGAGTATATCGGACTGATCCTTGTGTTTCTCAGCTATGGCGGGGTCTACTATTTGGGGTGGGGCGTGGCGGTTGCGGCGACGCTTTATGTGCTGGACCACATGTTCTTTGGACTGGCCATGGCGCAGAAAACCTATTTCCAGAAGATTGCCGATCCCGCGGACATCGCGCCGACGGCAGCGGTGGCCTTTACCATCAACCACATTGCTGCCGTGTTCCTTCCTGTGGGGCTGGGCCTGCTGTGGCTGATTTCGCCCGCGGCGGTGTTTTTCTTGGCTGCGGGGATGGCCGGTATTTCCTTTGCTCTGGCGATGTTGATCCCGCGTCACCCTCGCCCGGGCAACGAAACTGTGTTCAGCGCCTCCTTTGCGCGGGCCGCCCTGTAGCATGGCGCAGGGCCGCTTTCTGAGTGGCGGCACCATGGGACATGTGGTGCGAATGACGGCGACCGGTGCCATGGGGATCACTTTTGTGTTTCTCGTGGACGCGGCAAATCTGTTCTGGATCAGCCAGTTGGGTGATCCGCAGCTGGTCGCGGCGATTGGGTTTGCCTATGCAGTTCAGTTCTTCTCGGTTTCAATTGCCGTGGGTTTGATGATCGGTGCCACAGCGGTGATTTCGCGCAGCATCGGAATGGGTAATCGAGAGCAAGCCCGCCGACAAGCGGGGGCAGGTATTGCGGTTTCGGTCTGTATTCTGGCGCTTGTCAGCGCCCTTATCGTCGCTGCACGTCATCAGTTGGTTGGGATTGCCGGGGCCGAAGGGGAAACCGCACGTTTGGCAGCGCGGTATCTGGCCTTTACCATTCCCTCGCTTATTCCGATGTCTGCCGCGCTGGTTTTGTCCGGCGTGCTGCGGGCGGACGGATATGGGGCCAAGGCGATGTATGTCACGCTTTGGTCGGGCATTGTGCTGATGCTGATCGATCCGGTGTTGATTTTATGGATGGGCTGGGGGCTGGACGGGGCCGCAATAGGGCTGGTGTTGTTCCGATTGTGCCTGCTGGGAGTGGCGGTGTTCTTCGCGGTGATCCAGATGAACATGGTGGACCGTCCGACATTCGCGACATTGCGCAACATTGCCGTGCCGTTCATGCGGGTGGCAGGGCCGGCGATTGCAACCCAGATGTCGACGCCTGCGGGCAACTATCTGCTGACCATTGTAATGGCGCAATATGGCGATGCGGCAATGGCGGCTTGGGCTGTTATCGGTCGACTGACGGTTGTGGTGTTTGGCGGTGTCTTTGCCCTGTCCGGTGCGATTGGCGGTATCTTCGGGCAGAATTTTGGCGCGGGCCAGATGGACCGTGTGCGCAGCACCTACCGCAATGCGCTGATCTTTTGCTTGCTCTATACACTTGTGGCTTGGGCGTTGATGCGCTTGGCAACACCCTATGTCATTGCGGGTTTTGGTTTGGATGGCGTGGGGGTCGAAGTCTTGCAGTCCTTCACAGCAATTGGGGTTGGCGGTTTTGTTTTTATCGGGGCCTTGTTTGTGTCCAACGCCGCTTTCAACAATCTAGGGCGGCCGTCGCGCTCTACCTTGGTGAACTGGATCAAGGACGGGGTGCTAAGTTATCCTGCCGCCGCTGTATTGACCGGTTTGTTCGGGGCGACCGGCGTGATCTATGGTCAGGCGCTTGCGGGGTGCGTGATGGGGCTGGTCGCGGCGACATGGGGTTGGTTTTATGTCAAAGGGCTGCGCGGTCCCGATAGTCAGGCCCTTGACCCGGCCCCGCCACGCGCCTACCCGAACCCAGACAAACACCGGAGAAGATAATGACCACATTCACCGCACTCACCACCCTTGAGGGCCGCGACCCTGCTTATGCGCTGGGCGAGGCGATGGAGCGGCTGACGCCCGAGCCGACCGGCGTTGGCGTCTTTGAGATGGAGGACGGCTCCGGCCTTTGGGAAGTGGGTGGCTATTTCGAGGACACACCGGATGAAACCGCGCTGGCGGTTTTGTCTGCGGCAATGGGGGCCAAACCTTTTGTCGTTTCGCAATTGCCGGAAACCGACTGGGTTGCCCATGTGCGCCGTGAACTTGCGCCGGTCGAGGCGGGGCGGTTTTTTGTTTACGGCTCGCATGATGCAGACAAGGTGCCAGAGGATTGCGAACCTCTGTTGATCGAAGCGGCGATGGCATTTGGTACCGGCCACCACGGAACGACGCTGGGCTGCTTGCGGGCGCTGGATCGGTTGGCAACGCAGGGGTTCGCCGGCAAGAATGTCGTCGATGTGGGTTGTGGTACTGCCGTTCTGGCAATGGCGGCGGCACGGATCTGGCCTGAAACGGTCTTGGCCAGCGACATTGACGAGGTTGCCGTCGAGGTGGCGCAGGCAAATGTGACGGCCAACGGGTTGGACGGGCAGGTGAATTGTGTTGAGGCCGCCGGCTTTGATCACGCAGACCTTGCCGCTGCGGCACCTTTCGATCTGGTGTTTGCCAATATCCTGAAGGGACCGTTGATCGCCTTGGCACCGGATATGGCCGCTGCGCTTCAGCCTGAGGGGTATGCGATTCTATCCGGGATTCTGAACGAACAGGCCGACGAGGTGATTGAGGTTTATGCACGTTCCGGCGTCAATCTTGTCAACCGCGAAAGCATTGTTGACTGGACGACACTAACGCTGCAAAAAAAGACCTAAATTGATAGGCTTTTAAGGTCGATTTGAGGCAGTTGCCCAGATTTCGCCACATTCTATGGCTAATACTTTCTTAACAGCGGTGGGGGCCGTTTGTTAATTGAAAGACTGCTATCATGGTTGAGACACACGACCACTTTGTGCAACGCCTGACCGCGCTCGGGCGCAAGCATGAAAAAATGACATATGGGTATACCACCAAGGTGGGCAAAGACGGCCTGATCGTCGTAAAGCCCAAGCGACGCAGTGCGCGCGGCGGTGGTGCGGTGAAACTGATTGCGCTGGTTGTTGTCGGTCTGATTGCGTTCAAGGCGTTCACATTGGTTGCCGTGGGGCCCGTGACCTACAACGAGCGTCTGGCCAAACTGGAAAGCGGGACCGTGGTTGAACAGGTGGGTGCCAAGGTACTTGCCATTGATCCGGTGACCGAAGCTCTGGCCGGTTCGGTTGGTCCGTCCAAACGATAAGAGCGACCCGCACGATTGTGCTTGATGAAAGATACCGCCGGACGACAGCACCTGTTGACCGGTTGCAAAGACGAAAGCCACACATCCAAATATCAAAAAGCCGCGTCTCTGAGGACCAGAGCGCGGCTTTGTGTTTTGGTCCACCGGCACGTCCGGTGCAGATATCAGATGCCGCAGCAGTAACCTGCCGCGGCCTTTGACTTAGAGCCTTCCACCTTAAACATGAATCGCTTGTTCGCGGCCTCTCCCTTTGGTCGAACGCGAAAAGCGATATATGATGGTTCAGGTTAAAGGCGGGGCCTTTTAGCGGAAGAAGTTCGGCTGTGCGACGGCGTCGATGTCGCCACGGACCAGGCCGATGTCTTCCAACTCGCGGTCGGACAGGGAAGACAGGGCGCTGCGTGTGATGCGCGCGTCGTTCCAAGCTGCCAGAGTGGCGAAGCTGCGTGTGATGAATGAAGAAACGGCCGAAGTGGAGCCGAATGCGGTGCGGGTTGTATCAAGAGTTGCCATTTGAGCCGTCCTTATGTCTGTTGTCTGTATGTAAGTTGTGCTGAATTGCTCAGCGATCTGAGGGGCATTTAGGCGGTAAGTCGAAACCGCACAACTCCCGTGGCTGCATGTGTGATCTGCGTGTTTTGCATAGGTCTAAAATTGCCTTGAAGGTCATAAAAATAAGGAAAATCAGGGCAGAGAATGCGTCGTTTTTAGCGGCTGACATGACGAAAACTGACCTTGGCGCTTAAATGCGACAAATTGGGTGTCGCAAATGGATTTGTCGGCAGGGGCTTGGCGGATGTTCGCGTTTCGTGCTATTGCATCAAAAATACAACAAAAACGAATGAGAGCAGGGTGATGATGCGCATAATTGGCATTGATCCGGGGTTACGAAACCTTGGATGGGGCGTTATCGACGTCGCTGGCAACAGGTTAAGCCATGTTGCGAATGGGGTTTGTCAGTCGCAGGGCACGGAACCGTTGGCGCAAAGGTTGCTCGACTTGCATGGCCAGCTGACCGCCGTGGTCGCCCGATATCAACCGGTGTCAGCCGCAATCGAACAGACCTTTGTCAATAAAGACGGCGCGGGCACGCTAAAGCTGGGGCAGGCGCGCGGCATTGCGATGCTGGTGCCGGCGCAGGCCGGTTTGCCCGTTGGGGAATACGCCCCCAACAAGATCAAGAAAACGGTTGTGGGGGCGGGCCATGCGGACAAGCAACAGGTGGCCCATATGGTAAAGGTGCAATTGCCCGGTGTTGTGCTGAACGGGCCGGATGCAACGGACGCGCTGGCGATTGCGATTTGTCACGCGCATCATGGCGGGGCAAGTTCGCTGGCAGCGGCAGTCGCGAGGGCAGGCAGATGATTGGCAAGATCACTGGCAGGATTGAATACCGTGCGGCGGATCATCTTCTGATTGATGTGCGCGGTGTGGGGTATCTGGTCTATTGTTCGGACCGCACCATGGCGGCTTTGCCCGGTGTCGGCGAGGTGACGGCGCTGTTTACCGATCTGGTGGTGCGCGAGGACCTGATGCAGCTGTTCGGATTTCAGACGCTGGTGGAAAAGGAGTGGCACCGCTTGCTGACCTCGGTGCAGGGGGTCGGGGCCAAAGCGTCACTGGCGATCCTTGGCACATTGGGGCCGGACGGGGTGAGCCGCGCCATTGCGCTGGGGGACTGGAATGCCGTGAAAGCCGCCAAAGGGATCGGGCCCAAGATTGCCCAGCGGGTGGTGCTTGACCTCAAGGACAAGGCACCCTCTGTGATGGCGATGTCGGGCACTTTGGCCGAGGCTCAAGGCGAGGTCGAAGCCGAGGTTCTGGAACCGCTTGCTCCGGTGGCGCGCGCCGCACCCGCGCAGGCATCTGCCCAATCGGAAGCCTTGTCGGCACTTGGTAATCTGGGCTACAGCCCCGGTGATGCCGCAAGTGCTGTGGCGCAGGCGGCAGGTGAAACAGAAGGCGCGACAACGCCGGACCTTATTCGCGCTGCGTTGAAACTTCTGGCCCCCAAAGGTTAGGGTGCATTCACCAAGCCCTGACCGGTTTTCCTGGCGTAAAGGTATGTCGTGACCGAAATAGACCCCACCGTGCGGCCCGAGCCGATGCCGGAAGACGCGGACCGCGCCCTGCGCCCGCAGATGCTGTCCGAATTTGTCGGGCAGGCGGAGGCGCGCTCGAATCTGGCGGTGTTCATTCAGTCTGCCAAGCAACGCGGCGAGGCGATGGACCACACTTTGTTCCACGGCCCCCCCGGGCTGGGGAAGACAACGCTGGCGCAGATCATGTCGCGCGAGCTGGGGGTCGGGTTTCGCATGACCTCGGGGCCGGTATTGGCCAAGGCGGGGGATTTGGCCGCAATCCTGACCAATCTGGAAGCGCGTGATGTTTTGTTCATTGACGAAATTCACCGGCTTAATCCGGCGGTTGAAGAGGTGTTGTATCCGGCCTTGGAAGACTTCGAGCTGGATCTGGTGATCGGTGAGGGGCCGGCGGCGCGCACGGTGCGGATTGAATTGCAGCCCTTTACCCTTGTGGGTGCGACCACCCGCATGGGCCTGCTGACCACGCCCTTGCGCGACCGGTTTGGCATTCCCACAAGGTTGCAGTTTTACACCGAGGACGAGTTGTTCATCATCGTGGACCGCAATGCCCGCAAATTGGGCGCACCGGCGGATGAAGGCGGTGCGCGCGAGATTGCCAAACGTGCCCGTGGCACGCCCAGGATCGCAGGGCGATTGCTGCGCCGGGTGGTGGATTTTGCGGTTGTGGAAGGCAACGGGCGTGTGACGCAGGAACTTGCGGATATGGCGTTGACGCGGCTGGGGGTGGATCATCTGGGGCTGGACGGCGCGGACCGGCGTTATCTGCGTTTGATTGCCGAGAACTATCAAGGCGGGCCTGTGGGGATCGAAACAATGTCTGCCGCCCTAAGCGAAAGCCGCGACGCCTTGGAAGAGGTAATCGAGCCGTTCCTGCTGCAACAGGGGTTGATCCAGCGCACCCCGCGCGGGCGGATGTTGGCGCAGAAGGCGTGGACACATTTGGCCATGGTGCCGCCAAAGTCGCAAAGCGATCTGTTTGGTTGATCTGATGGCTATGAGTTTAAGGGCAAGATGAAGATGGAAGTTGCACAGGTTGAGGGGTTTTTCACCCGGTCGGATGGTAGTTTTGCTTTTGCGCGATGGGGGCGGCCGGTTTGCCCTGTGGTGTTTGGTGTGGATGACGCGACGCTTGGCGTTGTGAAGGGGGCGATTGCGGCGACCTGCGATTTGGCCGGCCACGAGATGGGCGAGATGGACGCAGAGCTGGGCTCGAACCTGATGATGTTTTTCTTCAGCGAATGGGCCGAGTTGACCGAGGTGCCGGGCATGGACCGGCTGGTGCCCGATCTGGCTCCATTGGTGGCGCGGCTTGAGAGTGTGGATGCCAATCAATACCGGTTTTTCAGATTTGATGATCACGGCGCGATCAAGGCCTGTTTTGTCTTCCTGCGCATGGATCGGCATTTAAGCGATGTGCCAGCGCAGACCTTGGCGCTGAGCCAGATCGTGCAATCTATGTTGTTGTGGTCGGATACGGCCTTTCGTGATCAATCGCCGCTGATGGTGCGTGCTGATGCAGCGGTTCTGCGTCCGGATATCGCGGCCTTGCTGCGTGCGGCATATGATCCGGTATTGCCGGCGGCGGCGCAGGATGCCAGCCATGCCTTGCGGTTGAGTGCCCGGGTGCAGACACAAAGTGGAGTGCTTCAGTGAGTCATTCATTTCCGGTCCGCATTTTCTATGAAGACACCGATATGGCGGGTATCGTTTATTACGCCAACTATTTGAAATACATCGAGCGGGCGCGTTCGGACATTGCCGAACAACTGGGCCTGGACCAAAAGGGGATGCGTGAAGAGGACATCGTGTTTGTTATCACGCGGGTTGAAGCGGATTATCTGGGATCGGGGCGGTTTGGGGATCGTCTGGAGGTGCGCACGACACATCACGCAAAAGGGGCGGTGCGCTGGATGTTCGACCAGGAGGTGCTGCGCGGCGACGAGGTGATCTTTCGCGCCAAGGTCACCGCCGTCTGCATGACCACAGCGGGAAAACCGATCCGGTTGCCAGCAAAACTCCGCTCAGTATTGCCGCCACAGGCGGATTGAAGCCATTCCTCTGGCTTTCGCTCTTGTACTTCGCTAGTTTCTGACCAAATGAGCCTCGAAAACGGGGCCGTCAGGCAGAAGCTGCGCAAGCGGCAGATAAAAAGAGCAGGTATCATGGAAGCAGAGACGCTGGCATTGGCGCAGGAGATTGATTTCTCCATGTGGGGGTTGTTCGCACGGGCGACATTTACGGTCAAACTTGTGATGATCCTTTTGATCCTCGCGTCCTTCTGGTCCTGGTCGATCATCATTCAGAAATCCATCCAGTACCGTAAGGCCCGTTCCGGGAACGAGGCCTTTGATCATGCGTTCTGGTCTGGAGAGCCCCTGGACGGTCTTTTTGATCAGATCGGACCGGACCCTGACGGTGCATCGGAGAAAGTATTCGCCGCCGGCATGACGGAATGGCGCCGCTCGCACCGCGAGGATGGCGGGTTGATCCCGGGCGCCACGGCACGGATCGACCGCAGCATGGATGTGGCCATCGTCAAGGAAGCGGACAGGCTGCAAAAGGGTTTGACAGTGCTGGCGACGGTCGGCTCTTCGGCTCCGTTCATCGGTTTGTTCGGTACGGTAATCGGCATCATGAACGCTTTTATTGAGATTGCAGAGCAGCAAAACACCAATCTGGCAGTTGTGGCCCCGGGTATTGCCGAGGCGCTTTTGGCGACGGGGCTGGGCCTGCTGGCAGCGATCCCAGCGGTGATTTTCTATAACAAGCTGAATGCGGACAGCGAACGGATTATCGGCAATCACGAAGCCTTTGCAGATGAGTTTGCCACCATTCTCAGCCGCCAGCTGGACGCTTGATGACTGTGTCATACAAAGCAGAGGGCACAACAGGCCCCGAACGCCTTTGCATGCAAGGCGTCGCCGCAGCGCGTGATGTGGTCACAGGATTTTTTATGAAGCGGAGCACATTCTAAATGGGTGCCGGAGCGATAAAAAAACAAAATGCCGGGGGGCGTGGGCGGCGCAGGGGCCGCGCGCAACCGATGGCAGAGATCAATGTCACCCCCTTTGTAGATGTCATGTTGGTGTTGCTGATTATCTTTATGGTTGCGGCCCCTTTACTGACTGTGGGGGTGCCGGTTGAACTGCCGAAATCCGCTGCCGGTGCCCTGCCGAGCGAACAAGAGGAACCGCTGACCGTTACGGTAACGGCAGAAGGGAACGTCCAGATCCAGACCTCGCCTGTGGATCGCGCAGAACTGGTGACCCGTTTGCGCGGCATTGCCGCTGAACGTGCCAGTGACCGGGTGTTTTTGCGGGCCGACGGGCAGGTGCCCTATGCCGCCGTGATGGAGGTAATGGGGGCGCTAAACGCCGGCGGGTTTTCCAACATTGGCCTTGTGACAGACATTGGCGGGCCAGCGCTGGACGGCAGCGATCCAACGGGGAATTGATCCGTGCATTCCGGTCAATATATATCCGCCGCGGGGCATCTGGGGTTGATTGCCTGGTTGCTCTTGGGCGGGTTGTTCACCGACAGGCCGGACACCTTCGAATTGACTGAGGTATCGGTGATCTCGGGTGCGGATTTTGACGCTATGGTCGCGGCCCGGCAGGCACCGCAATCGGCCACCGAGGTGGCGCAACCGGAAACACCGGATTCAGTTGAGAAACCACCGGAGATCACCCGCGCACCAGACACAGCTATCGAGCAACCGGCACCGGTTCAGGTTGACTCGCCTCCCGAAGATACGCCACCCCAAGTGACTGAGTTACCGCCAGAGGCAACGGCGGAAGAGACACCGACACCACCTGACCTTTCGGAACCGGTGGGAGATATCGCGGTGCTTGCGCCTGAAACCGCGCCCGAAGCGGCACCGCGCCCTGTGGCGCGTGTGGCCCCTGAACCCGTGGCCCCGCCAGAGCCCGAAGCCGAGCCCGATGCGCAGACCCGTGAAGCAGTCGCACCGGATGCGGCGGGCGAGGCACCTGAACAGGAACCGCTGGAGGCGACGGCCCCCGAAGAAGCGGTCGCCGAGATCGTGACGGAGGCGACAAATGCGCCGGCACGGTCCAATCGCCCGCCCGGCAAACGCCCCGCCGCACCGGCCCCCCGTCGTGTTGTTGAGGCATCGGAACCATCACAGGAACCAGCAGGCGAGGCGGGCGCGGTGGACAATGACGACGTGCTTGCCGCACTTGCTGCCGCACAAGAAGCGGTCGCAGCCCCCAGTGGGCCGCCACTGTCTGCGGGGGAAAAGGACGCGCTGCGGGCACAGATTGCCAAATGCTGGAACATCGGGTCTCTGTCGACGGCTGCCTTGGGCACCACGGTCATCATTGGTGTTCGGATGAACAGTGACGCGACACCGGTCAATGACAGCATTCGGATGATCGGGACATCTGGCGGCTCTGACGCGTCTGCACGGCGGGTCTATGACAGCGCCCGGCGCGCGATTATTCTTTGCGGTGCGCGCGGTTATGATCTGCCGGCGGATAAATTCGACCAATGGCAGAATATCGAAATGACGTTTGACCCCAGCAAGATGGGGTATTGATTATGCGACAGAGCTGGAACGACAGATTGGGGGGTAAACTGGCCAGAATTCCCCTATCTGCCGCCTCAGGGAACCGACACAGTCGGGGTGGGTTATCCCCCGAGGCCCGGTCCAAATTAGAAAGGATGCAGATCCAATGAAGCACTTGTTTTTGAGCATTTCGGCAGCATTGGGCGTGACCCTTGCAGGGGCGGGGGCGTTCCCGTCACCAGCGCAGGCGCAAGAGCCGTTGCGCATTGTCATTGACGAAGCGATCATCGAACCCCTGCCGGTTGCTGTGCCTCCGTTTCAGGCCGAGACCCCCGAGGCGGGCCAGCTGGCGGGGGATATCGCCCGTGTTGTAGCGGCGGATTTGACCGGCACCGGGTTGTTTCGCGAAATTCCGGCATCGGCCTATATCTCGTCGATTGGGAATTTTGACGCTTCGGTACTGTTTGCCGACTGGAAAGCCATCAATGCGCAGGCGCTGGTTACCGGTGCCGTGAGCGTGCAGGGCAACACGTTGAATGTGAAGTTCCGTCTCTATGATGTGTTCTCGGGTGCAGAGCTTGGCAGCGGGTTGCAGTTTTCCGGCACAGTCGAGGGCTGGCGGCGGATGGCGCATAAAGTGTCCGACGCGGTCTATGCACGGATCACCGGCGAGGGGCCCTATTTCGATAGCCGGGTGGTTTATGTTTCCGAGACCGGCCCCAAGGACAACCGCAAGAAGCGCTTGGCGATCATGGATTATGACGGTGCCAATGTGCAGTATCTGACCGATTCCGGATCAATTGTTTTGGCCCCGCGGTTCTCGCCATCCGGTGATCGGGTGCTTTACACCAGTTACGAAAGCGGATTTCCGCGTATCTATGTACTGGATATCGGATCAGTGCAGCGCCGCGTTCTGGAAAGCGCTGACGGCACCATGAGTTTTGCGCCGCGGTTCTCGCCCTCGGGCGAAACGGTGGTGTTCTCCCTGACGCAGGGCGGCAATACCGACATCTACACCATGGATATTGCCTCGGGGCGCTCACAGCGGCTGACCAATACGCCAGCGATTGAAACTGCGCCCAGCTATTCCCCTGACGGCAGCCGGATCGTTTTTGAAAGTGACCGTTCCGGGACACAACAGCTCTATGTCATGCCAGCCACAGGCGGCGAGGCACAGCGTATCTCTTTTGGGGAAGGGCGTTACGGCACGCCGGTCTGGTCGCCACGCGGTGATCTGGTGGCCTTTACCAAACAGAACAAGGGCCGTTTTCACATCGGTGTGATGCGGCTGGATGGCACCCAAGAGCGCCTCTTGACCGCCTCGTTTCTGGATGAGGGGCCGACATGGGCTCCCAACGGCCGCGTGATCATGTTTGCCCGTGAAACCCAAGGGGCGGGCGGATCGTCAACGTTGTATTCGGTGGATATTTCGGGTCGTAACCTGCGCCCTGTCAGCACGCCGTCTGGCGGGTCAGACCCATCGTGGTCGCCGCTGCAAGACTAGACTGGACGCCGAGGCAACGAGGGAATTCCCTCGTCACTGAAAATATGTTACGCAAAAATCATAAAATACGAGGCAGAGATACCATGAAAAAACTTCTGACCAGCGGCCTGCTGATTGCAGCTCTTTCCGTAGGAGCTTGTACCAATCCGAACCGCTTTGGCTCTGATGGAGCGGGGGTCGACACCGGCATCAACGCGGGTAACAATGGTGGCGTCATTCCGGGCAGCGCCAATGATCCGACATCAACGGCATTTTTCCAGCAGACCGTCGGGGATCGCGTATTGTTTGAAGTGGACCAGTCTTCCCTAACCGCCGCGGGGCGTGCAACACTGGATGGACAGGCCAACTGGTTGCTGAGTAATAGCGACTATCAGGCGGTCATCGAGGGCCATGCAGACGAACAGGGCACCCGGGAATACAACCTTGCCCTTGGTGCGCGCCGTGCCAATGCCGCGCAGGAGTATCTGCTGTCCAAAGGTGTGCCAGCCGCGCGGTTGCGTGTGGTCAGCTATGGCAAGGAACGCCCGATCGAGGTTTGCTCGAACGAGGCATGTTACGCGAAAAACCGCCGTGCGGTAACCGTTCTGGCTGGCGGGCTGATCAGCTAAGCCGACCACCTCGGTCGGAACCAATCGAAGGACACTCAAGCGATGAAACTGCATTTGACGGCGACGCTGGCCTTGGGGCTGTTGTTTTCCCCGGTGATGCTTGTGGCGCAGGATGACCAGACACTGGCGGATGTGCGTCAGGAGCTGACAATTCTCTATACAGAGGTACAAAAATTGCGCCGCGAACTGTCGACCTCAGGCAGCGGCGGGGTGAACACAGGCGGCAGTTCTGTGTTGGAACGTGTCGGCACGATGGAAAGCGAACTGCAACGCCTGACGGCCAAGACCGAAGAGTTGGAAAATCGGATTAACCGGATTGTGGCAGATGGCACGACGCGGATCGGTGATCTGGAGTTCCGGCTTGTCGAGCTGGAGGGCGGCGATATCTCGACCCTTGGCGAAACAACAACATTGGGCGGCGCGGGACAGACCGCCACTGCCGCCCCTCTGACTGCACCATCTACGCCAACCCAAACCGCCTCTTTGGCGGTTGGGGAAGAGGCAGACTTCAAGCGGGCGCAGGAGGCGCTCGCATCCGGTGACTTTCGTGCCGCCGCTGACTTCTTTGAGACCTTCAATCAGACCTACCCGGGTGGTCCGCTAGCCGCCGAAGCTGATCTGCGTCGCGGGGATGCATTGGACAAACTGGGCGATACCCGTGAGGCGGCACGATCCTATCTGGCCAGTTTCAGCACGGATCCACAGGGGCCCATGGCCCCGCAAGCTCTGTTTGAACTGGGCCGAACGTTGGGCGTCTTAGGGCAAACCCAAGAGGCCTGTGTCACGCTAAAAGAGGTGCAGGTCAGGTTCCCGGACAGCGCAGCTGTTGCAAAAGCTCAGGATCAACGCCGAAACATCGGTTGCGGATAGGCCATGCCGGAAAAACTGCCCATCTATCTTGCAGGGGCGCTTCTGCCCCATCCGCCCAAGGCAATGGGCGTTGCGGTGTCAGGGGGCAGCGATTCAATGGCGCTGCTGCACCTGTTGCATGAATTTTGCATCAAAAGGCAAATCCGCTTGCAGGCCGTCACGATAGATCACTGTTTGCGTTCTGAATCTGGGGCAGAGGCGGCCCATGTGGCTGAGGTCTGCGCCCGGATCAACGTGCCCCATGATACACTTGTCTGGAATGAATGGCGCGGCGAGGGCAACCTGCAAGGGGCTGCGCGCCATGCCCGCTATCAAAAGATGGCCGCATGGGCGCAGGGCTGTGGCATTGATACCATCGCCACGGGGCATACGGCGGATGATCAGGCCGAAACGGTTCTGATGCGTCTGGCGCGGCGCTCGGGCGTGGACGGTTTGTCAGCAATCAGCCGGCGCACCCTGCGCGAGGGGATCATCTGGGTGCGGCCCTTGTTGCAAGCCCGCCGTAAGGTACTGCGCAACTACCTAAGTGGCCGTGGTATCGGATGGTTGGACGATCCCAGCAATGATGATGCCCGGTATGACCGGATCAAAGCCCGCAACGCGCTGGAGGTTTTGGCACCGTTGGGCATTGGTGCTGAGGTTCTGGGCGAGGTCGCCGAGAACATGAACACAGCGCGCAAAGCGCTTGATTGGCAAACCTTTCTGGCGGCGAAACATATGGTTTCGTTGGATGCGGGGGCGGTTCTTCTGAACGAGGCAAGCTTTAAGCTGGAACCCGAAGAGGTGCGACGACGGCTTTTGATCAAGGCCATTAACTGGGTCAATGGCCGCTATTACGCACCGCGTCGTGGCGGCGTTTCAAATGTCATGGCGGCCCTGTCCAACGGCCAGGCAACCACTTTGAACGGGTGCCACATCAGGCGTATTGCTTCCCAGATCTGGGTCTTTCGCGAATTCAATGGCGTGCGGGACGCCAATGTGGGGGTCGATGAACTCTGGGATGGGCGTTGGCGGCTGTTGCACGATGACGCAGGCCACGACCACCATGATTTGCGGGTCAAGCCACTGGGCCTTGCGGGGCTTGAGCAGTGCAACGACTGGCGCAGTTCCGGACGTCCGCATGTTGTTTTAAGGTCAACACCGGCTGTCTGGCGCGGGGATGTTCTTGTGGCGGCACCATTGGCCGGCTTTCAGCAGAATTGGCAGGCCAAGCTGTCCGAAGAGCAAGATACCTTTTTCGCAACTCTATTATCGCATTGAACCTGACTGTATCCAGTCTATCTTATAGGGTAAGCAGCGTACGTTATGTGCGCCAAACGGCCTGCAAAGTAGCGCGGGCCAAAAGTATTTAGGAGAACTCCCTTGGGAAATGTTCGCAATCTAGCGTTTTGGGTGGTTTTGATGCTGCTCGTCTTGGCGCTTTTCAACCTGTTCAGCGGGTCGAACGGCAATCTGCAAAGCAATGAGGTCAGCTATTCCGAATTTGTCAGCGCCGTTGAGGGTGGCGAGATTCGCAATGCGACGCTGGATGGCGAGCAGGTGCGCTTTCGCAAGACAGACGGCGCGGAATATGTCGTGATCAAACCCGGTGACGCCGAGGTGACCACGCTGTTGATCGAGAACAATGTTCCGGTGCAGGCACGGCCACAGCAACAGTCCGGCTTTCAGACATTTCTGATGTCTCTGTTGCCGATTGTCTTGCTGATTGGTGTCTGGATTTTCTTCATGAACCGGATGCAGGGTGGCGGCAAAGGCGGGGCCATGGGCTTTGGTAAATCCAAGGCCAAGATGCTGACCGAGAAACACGGGCGCGTGACCTTTGACGATGTCGCCGGCATTGACGAAGCAAAAGAAGAACTTGAGGAAATCGTCGAGTTCCTGCGCAACCCGCAGAAGTTCAGCCGTTTGGGTGGTAAGATCCCCAAGGGGGCCTTGCTTGAGGGCCCTCCCGGGACCGGTAAAACCCTGTTGGCCCGTGCCATTGCCGGCGAGGCCGGCGTGCCGTTCTTCACCATCTCAGGTTCTGACTTTGTTGAAATGTTTGTCGGCGTTGGTGCCTCTCGCGTGCGCGACATGTTCGAGCAGGCCAAGAAAAATGCACCCTGTATTGTGTTCATCGACGAAATCGACGCTGTGGGTCGATCGCGTGGTGCCGGATATGGCGGTGGCAATGACGAGCGCGAACAGACGCTGAACCAGCTGCTGGTCGAGATGGACGGTTTTGAGGCCAATGAAGGTGTGATCATCATCGCGGCCACCAACCGTAAAGACGTGCTGGACCCGGCGCTGTTGCGCCCCGGTCGCTTTGACCGTCAGGTCACGGTCGGCAACCCTGACATCAAGGGCCGCGAAAAAATCCTTGGCGTCCATGCGCGCAAGACCCCACTTGGTCCTGATGTTGATCTGCGCATTATCGCGCGGGGTACACCGGGCTTTTCGGGGGCGGATTTGGCGAACCTTGTGAACGAGGCGGCACTTGGGGCTGCCCGTTTGGGCCGTCGTTTTGTCACGATGATTGATTTTGAATCCGCCAAGGACAAGATCATGATGGGGGCCGAGCGCCGCTCAATGGTGATGACCGCCGCGCAAAAGGAAATGACCGCCTATCACGAAGCCGGCCATGCGCTGATCGGGATGCTGCTGCCGAAATGTGATCCGGTTTATAAGGCCACGATCATTCCGCGTGGTGGTGC
This sequence comes from Sulfitobacter sp. M05, assembly GCF_029285175.1. GTDB lineage: Bacteria > Pseudomonadota > Alphaproteobacteria > Rhodobacterales > Rhodobacteraceae > Sulfitobacter. The sequence goes on from NZ_JABEDH010000001.1 coordinate 134,575, forward strand.
ATTGGGCATGGTGATGAGCCTGCCGGAAATGGACCGTCTCAACATGTTCAAGGACGAATGCCACCAGCGTCTGGCCATGACCATGGCTGGCAAGGCGGCGGAAATCCATAAATATGGCGAAGAAGCCGTCTCCAACGGGCCTGCGGGCGACATCCAGCAAGCCTCGGCGCTGGCGCGTGCCATGGTCCTGCAGTGGGGCATGTCCGACAAGGTTGGCAACATCGACTATTCCGAAGCGGCGCAAGGGTATCAGGGCAGCACCGGCGGCTTTTCTGTATCGGCCAGCACTAAGGAACTGGTTGAGAAGGAAGTGCAGAAGTTCATTCAGGACGGATATGAGTGGGCGACTAAGCTGATCAAGGAAAACGAAGAAAAGTTCGAGCGTCTGGCGCAGGGCCTTTTGGAGTATGAAACCCTCACCGGTGGCGAAATCCAACGGGTGATGGACGGCTTGCCACCAATTGCTGAGAATGACGATGACGACAGCGACAAGGGTGATAAGCCCAGCCTGACGGCCATCCCCAAGGCAAAGGGCAAAGCCAAGAAGACACCACCAGCAGATGGCGGGCTTGAGCCGGAACCCTCTACCTGATCGTTTCCGGTTTTCCGGGGATCACAAAATATCATAAGGCCCTGCACCTGCGGGGCCTTTTCTTTTTGATGCGGCCTGATCATCTTGGCCCCAACCCAAGGAGATTCCCGATGCCTGAACTGGTCCCCACCGATCACCATGCCAAAATTGTCTGGATGGGCAAGGTCCCGCAGGACCGCCCTGACATCAGGTCACAAGCGATAGAGGAAGCCTTTGCCAGCTATGCCGGTTTCGATGGTGATTTTCATGCCGGCCTGACCCGTTCGTCCTGTGTGCGGGTCAAATCACAACATCCGGAAGGCACCGAAATTCGCAACGTACGACAGTTTTCGATTGTGTCCGCCGAGGAGCTGGCCGCCATTGCGGAGGTGATCGGCGTCGCCACGCTGAATCCTGTCTTGCTGGGCGCGTCAATCGTTGTCGAAGGGATTGACGACTTTACCCATGTCCCGCCCAATTCACGGCTTCAGGCTGCCAATGGTGCCACGATTGTTGTGGATATGCAGAATGCTCCCTGCAATTTTCCGGCCCGCGAAATTGAAAAAGAGGCACCGGGGCATGGTAAGGGATTCAGGGCCGCAGCCAAAGACCGGCGCGGGGTGTGTGGTTGGGTGGAGCGAGAAGGATTGCTGAGGGTTGGCGATGCCCTGCGGCTGCACATCCCGGGCCAACGCAGCTGGAAGCACATTTAGAGGAAGTGGTTTCCGAAACGAAACGCTTCTGCGGCACTCTGACGCGTCGGGTGATGGAAATGTCGGAAATGCGACCTCACTTTGAGGGGGGCGCGCGGTATGACAAACACAAGAACAGCGCCTTAGGGCAGGAGGGGATTCTTAAATGGCTTACAAAACCGACATCCAAATCGCGCGGGAAGCGACGAAACGTCCGATCCAGGAGATTGGCGCAAAGCTGGGCATCAGCAACGACGATCTGCTGCCTTATGGCCACGACAAGGCCAAGGTCAGCCAGTCTTTCATCAACTCGGTTCAGGACCGCGCTGACGGCAAGCTGATCCTTGTTACCGCGATCAACCCGACCCCAGCGGGCGAAGGCAAGACCACGACAACTGTTGGTTTGGGTGACGGTTTGAACCGCATCGGCAAGAAAGCTGCTGTGTGTATTCGCGAAGCCTCCCTTGGACCAAACTTTGGCATGAAGGGTGGTGCCGCTGGTGGCGGCTATGCGCAGATCGTGCCGATGGAAGAAATGAACCTGCACTTCACAGGTGACTTTCACGCCATCACTTCCGCGCACTCCCTGTTGTCCGCGATGATCGACAACCATATCTATTGGGGCAATGCCCTTGAAATCGACACCCGCCGCGTTGTCTGGCGTCGTGTGGTCGACATGAATGACCGGGCCCTGCGCCAGATCACCGCGTCGCTCGGCGGTGTGGCCAATGGTTTCCCACGTGAAGCAGGCTTTGACATCACCGTTGCCTCTGAGGTGATGGCGATCCTCTGTCTGGCAAAAGACCTTGCCGATCTGCAAGAGCGCCTTGGCGCGATGATCGTCGCGTACCGTCGTGATAAAACACCGGTCTTTGCGCGTGACATCAAAGCGCATGGCGCAATGACTGTGTTGCTCAAGGATGCGATGCAGCCCAACATCGTACAGACACTGGAAAACAACCCGGCGTTTGTCCACGGTGGCCCATTCGCCAACATCGCACACGGCTGTAACTCTGTTATCGCCACGACAACAGCACTGAAACTGGCTGACTACGTTGTGACCGAAGCGGGCTTTGGTGCCGATCTGGGCGCGGAAAAATTCCTGAACATCAAATGTCGCAAAGCGGGCCTTGCGCCTTCTGCGGTTGTGGTTGTGGCCACGGTGCGTGCGATGAAGATGAATGGTGGTGTCGCCAAGGCCGATCTGGGCGGCGAAAATGTAGAGGCCGTGAACAGCGGCTGTGCCAACCTTGGCCGTCACATTGAGAACATGAAATCCTTCGGCGTGCCGGTTGTCGTCGCGATCAACCATTTTGTCACCGACACAGATGCAGAAGTGCAGGCGGTGAAGGATTACGTGGCCACCCAAGGTGCCGAGGCGGTTCTGTCGCGTCACTGGGAGTTGGGGTCTGAAGGCTCAGCGGATCTGGCCACAAAAGTGGTTGAAACCATTGAGAAGAACGAGAGCAATTTTGCCCCGATCTATCCCGATGACATGTCACTGTCTGACAAGATCAATACCATTGCCACCAAGATCTACCGTGCGGATAGCGCCCAGATGGATCAGAAAATTCTGAACCAGCTGAAAGAATGGGAAGATCAGGGGTACGGCAACCTGCCTGTCTGTATGGCAAAGACGCAGTACAGCTTTACCACCGATCCGAACGAGCGCGGTGCGCCAACCGGTTTCGACATTCCGGTGCGCGAAGTGCGCCTGTCTGCTGGTGCCGGCTTCGTCGTCGCCATCTGCGGCGAGATCATGACCATGCCCGGTCTGCCCCGCGTGCCATCCGCCGAGAGCATCGGTTTGAATGATGCGGGTGAAGTCGAAGGCTTGTTCTAAACCCTGCGTCGGTTACACCCACCCTACAAAACACGCGTAGGGTGGGTGCAACCCACCGGAAGGAAGAAAAATGACTGCAAAGATTATCGACGGTAAAGAATTCGCCGCGCGGGTCCGTGCGCAGGTTGGCGACCATGTAACCCGCCTAAAAGCCGATCACGGCATCACACCGGGCCTTGCGGTTGTCCTGGTGGGCGAAGACCCGGCTTCACAGGTCTATGTCCGTTCCAAGGGCAAGATGACCGTTGAGGTCGGGATGAAGTCAGTCGAGCATAAGTTGGATGCCGATACCTCGGAGGCGGACCTTCTTAAGGTTATTGACGATCTGAACAATGATCCGGAAATTCATGGCATTCTGGTGCAGTTGCCCCTGCCGGATCATCTGAACGAAGACCTGATCATCAATTCGATCTCGCCGGCCAAGGATGTGGACGGGTTTCACATCTCTAACGTTGGGCTGTTGGGGACCGGTCAGAAATCCATGGTACCCTGCACACCGTTGGGCTGTTTGATGATGTTGCGCGATCACCATGGGTCTATCTCTGGCATGGATGCTGTGGTCATTGGCCGTTCCAACATCGTTGGCAAACCGATGGCGCAACTGCTGTTGAACGACAGCGCAACCGTGACGATTGCGCATAGCCGCACCAAAGACCTCGCAGATGTAGTTCGCCGCGCCGATATCGTTGTCGCCGCGGTCGGGCGTCCTGAAATGGTGCCGGGTGACTGGATCAAAGAAGGCGCAACTGTCATCGATGTAGGCATTAACCGTTTGGACGCGCCTGAAAAAGGTGAAGGCAAGACCAAGTTGGTAGGCGACGTTCATTTCGAAAGCTGTGCTGAACGTGCCGGTGCCATCACCCCCGTGCCGGGAGGCGTTGGCCCGATGACCATCGCCTGTCTGCTGGCCAATACCATCACGGCCTGTTGCCGTGCGAACGGGCTGGCAGAGCCCGAAGGCCTAACCGCCTAGAAACACCTGATACATCGTGCGGCCGGGGAGAAACGTAAATGCTCCGGCCCCGATCAATGCCCCGAAAACCATGCCCCGCATGATGCCGCGATGGCGTTGCACCTGACCAGAGCGGGCGGCGCGCACTGCGATGAAAAGCTGGACCAGCACAAACACTGACAGCAGGTGGATCGGGCTGAACGGGCCGATCAGGCGGATGCCGAAAATCCAGAAACTGCTCAGCGCGACCCCGCCCATCGACAAGACCCAAACCCAGCCAAGGATACGGTGCGCCGGGCTGCCCCGCCGGATCGAGAAGATTGCGACGGTTAAGGCGATGGCAAGAACCGCCAGTATGGTGTGAATCTGGATGACCGGCGTGGCGTCAAGAAGGGGACGAAGGTTCACGGGAAAAGCTCCTGTTTTTGTTGCCTCTTGGGCATTGCAAAACGGGATGCTAGACCGCTACCCATGTTACGTAAGCGGCGCAGGGACTACGTGAATGGGCAAGATTTGGAACGGGCTGCAACTCGCGCTTCGTGAAAAACAGGGGCTGATGATCCCTGTGGCGATCTGGGGAATGGCCACGTTGATCTGTGCCGTCGCGGGGCCTTTCGGCACGCTTGAGGCCTTGGGACTATGGGCGCGGACTGCCTATTGGGCGGTGGTCATCGGCGTTTCTGTTGGTTTCAGCACCCTGTTGTCGCGCATGACCTTTGGTACCGCACTGAGATACCTGATTTCTTGGTCACTATTTGTGGTGGGGTTGGGCAGTCTGGTTTGGGGGATCAACGCGGTGGTGTTCCCCGGCTGGCAGGATGCGGTCTCGCTGTTTCAACTGTTGGTCTATGTCGCGGTTGTTTCGGTGCTTGTGCATGGCGTGTTTTTTCTGATTGACCTTGCCCGCCCTGTGCCCGTTGAAACAGCCGGCATGGAGATAGACCCTCAAACCCGTTTTCTGCGTCGTCTGCCTTTGGCCGAACGCGGACCTCTGGTGCGGATCGAAGCGCAGGATCATTATCTAAAGGTCGTCACAGATCGTGGCAGCACCTTGATCCTGCTGCGCCTGAGCGAGGCTGTAGAGGAACTGGCCAATGTCGCGGGGTTACAGGTGCATCGTTCGCATTGGGTGGCGCTGGAGGCTGTCACCGCCCACCGGCGGGAAAAGGGGCGGGACCTTTTGGTCCTGTCAGACGGGGCAGAGGTGCCGGTCAGCCGCAGCAACCGTGCCGCTGCGCAGGAAGCAGGGCTCTTTTAGAGTTTTTCGAGTTTCACTTGAAACATCATGCGCCCCTTTTCGTGTTCGACCAAGGGGAGGGGCCGCGAACAAGGGGGCCAGATGATATATGAAACGCTATAGGTTTCCGGGTTTTGCCTGACCCGCTTTAGGTCGGGACCGGTACCATCGTTCCTTGCAGGATCGCGATCAGGGTCAGTTCACCATCGGTTTCTGCATGTACTTCGGATGTGACCACACACAGCCGATTGCCGGGCTTCACCACGCGCCCGGTGGCAATAAGCCGGTCACCGCGGGCCGGGGCCAGCAGGTTGATTTTGATCTCTGCGGTGACGACCTCCTGGCCCCGCGGCAAAACGGTCAATGCCGCATAGCCGGCCGCAGAATCCCCGATGGAGAAGGTCAGGCCGGCGTGCCCAAACCCCTGTTGCTGGCGGCTGCCGGGCAGGATCGGTGCCGCGATGCGCACCTGCCCGTCCTCCACGGTGATCAGTTCCGCGCCTAGGGTCTGCATCATCGATTGCGCCGCAAAGCTCTGATAAATTCGGTCGCGGTCTTGATCGGTCATTGGCTGGTCCTTGGCATGGGAAGGGCGATTGCGGTCTTGCCTGTCAACACGGCGCGGGCCTCGGTGCGCATCAGGGTGCGAAAGGCCGCGTCACGGGTGTCGAGCCCGCCAGTATAGGTCCCGTAAGCCGGCAGGATAAGGCGGTCACTGTCATAAACAAACGCTGGTCGCGTGACCCTGCGTCCGGCGAGTAGAACGCGGGCTTTGGGGTGGTAATGGCCCGAAACTTCGCCGCTGGCACCGGCTTCGGCGATATGGCGAAAGGTCAGGGGGGCGATGGGCAGTTCTGCCAGATGGCTGCCGCCCAGATCGACCGGTCCGGGGTCATGATTGCCCTCGATCCAGACCCAGCGCCGCCCGGCCTGAAGACGGGTGATCCACAGTTTCTCGTCCTCTGGCAGGGCAAGGGCCGCGCCCAGATCGTCAAAACTGTCGCCAAGGCAGATCACTGTGCGGGCATGTGTCAGGGCCAGATCCGCCGCCAGCCGGGTCAGCGTGTCGCGGGTTTCATAAGGTGGCAGGGGCACTCCGCCGCGCCGCGCAATGCGTTCGGATTTGCCCAGATGCAGGTCGCTGACACAAAGCAACTGTTCATCAGGCCACCACAGCGCGCCGGTGTTCAGCGCCTTGAGTGGCACCCCCGCTAGGGTGAAGTCATGTGCGTTCATCGTTTGCTTTCCGCCAGTTCAGGGCCGATATTGGCCAAGCCCGAGGTGGACATCAACCGGCGCGCTTCTTCTGCCAACAATCGCTCTTCGGCCTCGCCCTGCACCGGCACCCGCCCCATCTCCAGAAACAGCGGCGCGGCAAGCGGGGAAACCCGCGAAAGCCGGCGGTGATCAATGCGCCCACCGACCCGCTTCATCATTTCTTCGATCCGGCCAAAATCGACCAGCCCACGCAATGCCTCCTCGCGGGTGATCTGTAACATCAGGTGATCGGGGTCGTATTTCTGCAAGGTGTCATAGAGAATATCACTGGAAAAGGTCGCTTGGCGCCCGGATGTACGCGCCTGCGGGGTATTGCGCTGGATCAGGCCGGCAATCGTTGCCGAGGCGCGAAACGTTCGTTTCATCACGGCATTGCCGGCCAGCCATGTGTCCAGCCCGTCATAGAGTGCGGCCGGATCAAACAACGGAGCGGGGTCGTCAACCTCCTCAAGCCCCCAGATCAATGTGGCGTAATCCGTGGCCACAAAGCCAAGCGGCGACAGGCCCAACTCCTCCATGCGTTTGGTCAATAACAGGCCCAGAGTTTGCATTCCGTTGCGCCCGGCAAATCCATAGATGACCGTCTGCGCCCGTCCGTCATGGGGAAAGCTCTCGACCAAGAGGCGGCCCGGCTGGGGCAGTTGACTGACCTTGCGTTGCAGCCGCAGCCAGTCGGCGGTGTGGCAGGGCAACCCGGGCCAGCTGTCTTGGGTGAACATTTGCTGCACCCGGGCGGACAGCTGTGTCGAGGTGGCGAATTTAGTGCCGGCAAAGGTGGCAATCTTGGGCTTTTTTGCTGCATCGCGGCTGACCTCGACGGTCATTTCGCGCAGGCCTTCGTATTTGACGATCTGCCCCCCGATCAAAAAGGTATCGCCCGGTGTCAGGGTGGCGGAGAATCCTTCTTCGATTTCGCCCAAGGGTTTGCCCCCGCGGTTGCGGCGCATCCGAACTTTGAGTGTGTCTGTGTCCTGAATCGTGCCGATATTCATGCGAATATCACGGGCGCTGCGCGGGTCGCGCAACTGCCAGCGGCCATCGGGCAACTGCATCAGGCGTTGCCAACGGTCATAGGCGCGCAGCGCATATCCGCCAGTGGCGCAGAACGCCAGACAGGCGTCGAAATCGGCGCGGCTGAGGTCCCTGTAAGCACCGGCAGTGGTGAATTCTGCATAAAGCGCATCGGCGTCAAACGGACCGGCGCAGGCGGTGATCAGGATATGCTGGCACAGGACGTCGCGTGGTCCTGCGCCGCGTGGATCACCATCAAGGTCGCCGGCAAGTACCGCATCCAATGCGGCCATGCATTCGACCACTTCGAACCGGTTGGCCGGCACAAGCAGTGCTTTTGACGGGGCGTTATAGCGGTGGTTTGCCCGCCCGATACGCTGTACCAGTCGTTTGACATTTTTGGGCGCGCCGATCTGGATCACAAGGTCAACATCGCCCCAGTCGATGCCCAGATCAAGGCTGCCGGTGCAGACAATCGCGCGCAGATCACCACGCACCATCGCTGCCTCGACACGGCTGCGCTGGTCGCGGTCAAGCGAGCCGTGATGGATGCCGATGGGCAGGCTTTCGTCATTGGCGAGCCAGAGGTTGTGAAAGAAAATCTCGGCCTGCGCACGGGTGTTGTGAAAGATTAACGTAGTTTTGTGCTGTTTGATCTGCGCCAGCACCGCGGGGATGGCATAGGCAGCCCCGGCACCGGCCCAAGGGGGGGCTTCCTGCGTGCGCAGCATTCCGATGTCGGGTGCAGGGCCGGGATCTGCCAGCAGGATTTCGCAGGGATCGGGATGGCGGGCCATAAAACGGGCGATGGCGGCGGGATCTTCGACCGTGGCCGAAAGCCCAACCCGTTTGAGGTTTGGGCATAGGGTTTGCAACCGGGCCAGGGCCAGCATCATCTGATCGCCCCGTTTTGATTCAGACAGGGCATGTATTTCGTCTATCACCACCCGTTTCAGGCCGCAAAACATCCGCGCGGCATCGTCATAGCTGGTCAGTAGGGCAAGGCTTTCGGGGGTGGTCAGGAAGATATTCGGAGGATCGGCGCGTTGGCGTTTGCGGCGTGACTGAGGCGTGTCGCCGGTGCGCTCGTCAATGGTGATCGGCAGGCCCATTTCAGCAACCGGTGTGGTCAGGTTGCGTTTGATATCCGCTGCCAGCGCCTTGAGCGGCGAGATATAGAGGGTATGCATCCCCTCATGTGTGCCTTCGGCGAGGTCAATCAACGTGGGCAGGAAGCCGGACAGGGTTTTGCCGCCGCCGGTTGGCGCTATCAACAGCAGGGCAGCGGCATCCGCGCGCGACAGCATGTCCTGCTGGTGGGGGTGGATGGACCAGCCTTTGGCGGCGAACCAATCTTGGAATTGTTCGGGAAGCACCTGCATGGATCATTAGATAGCATGGTGCGGCTTGGGGGCCAGCCCCCGTCAGCAAAGCTGACTCCCCCGGAGGTTATTGGCAAGATGAAGGACGGGCGCGGACCGAGGGGATCGGCCGGGCTATTTGACGATATGTTCGTCTTTTACAAACATATTGGCCCATGCCCGATCTATCAGGTCGGGGGACATCTGATAAGGGATACCCTCAAACTCGCAAATCGCAATCATCTGGTCGATCAGAAAGATCGGCTGATAGTTGGCATAGATGTTGTCGATGGTTGGGTATTTGACCTTGAGCAGATGCACCAATGTGGCCTCGTCCAATGGCATCCCGCGCTTACGGGCAACCATAGCGAAGATCCGAAGGAAGTTTTCCTGATTTGGGCCGTCAATTTTGATCTTGAAGAAAATCCGGCGCAGAGCAGCCTGGTCAAAAATCTCGTTGGGGTGAAAGTTGGTCGAGAAGATCACCAAGGTATCAAAAGGCACCTCGAATTTTTCGCCCGATTGCAGCGCCAGAATATCTTTGGCTTCTTCCAAGGGGACGATCCAGCGGTTGACGATGCTTTGGGGCGGTTCTTTCTGGCGGCCAAGGTCGTCGACGATAAAGATGCCGCCGGTTGATTTCAGCTGCAACGGGGCCTGATAGGTTTTGGCGGTCGGGTTATAGACCAGATCAAGCATGTCGGTGGTCAGTTCACCGCCCGTGATCACAGTAGGACGTTCGCAGCACACATAGCGTGTGTCAAAACGGGTCACCCGCCGCAGGGCATTGGGGTCTTCGACGTTTTCCGCCGCTTTGGTATGCACAATCGGGTCAAAAACGGTGATCACCTGGGACGCATATTCGATTGCAAAGGGCACATAGATCTTGTCCCCTAAAGCGTCGCGGATACCGTTGGAGATAGAGGACTTACCGTTTCCGGGGGGGCCGTACATCAGGATCGAACGACCCGCAGAAACGGCTGGGCCGAGGTGGTCCAGCAGGCTGTCGGGCAGGACCAGATGGCCCATTGCGCCGGTCAACTGGTCACGGGTCACCTGAATATTGCGCACGGATTGGCGGCGGACCTGTTCGGCATAGACATCCAGCGGCACCGGCATCGGGCCGAAATATTCCGATTGCGCCAAAGCGTCCAGTGCCCGCGCCTTGCCGGCATCGGTCAGCTGGTACCCCATTTCATTGCTGTTGTTGGCGTTCAGGGTGCCTGTTGCCTCCAGCAGACGTTGAGTGCGGGCTGCATCCACCAGCTCCTGAGTGACCGGCACCGGCAGGCAGACAGCCGCAGCCAGTTCGCTGACCATTTCGATATTTTTGCGAAAGATCGTCTTGAGAATGATGTCGCGCATCATCACAGGCGGGAGTTTCATTTCCTCCAGCCGTTTTGGGGGGGGCGGGGCCATGACGGTGTTGTGTTGCATGTTCATGGTGCGGCTCCGGTGATCAGGCTTGCGCGGGGTATGCGGGAGAAATGCTGAAGATGACGTTTACGAGAGAATACCCCGGCTTTGCGGCATTTTTAGGGTTGGCCTTTGGTTCAATGGCCATAACGCGCGCCCAGAATAAGGTAGATGGCCAAAGCGGGCCCCAATGCGAGGCCCATGGGGAATTTTTTGCCCTGCTCCCAGCTGGCCCATTCCGGAGCCAGACGGCGCAGGGGGGTATATTTGATACCTCTATGGGCCACGATGGCGGCCAGAAGCGTGGCGGCGAACAGGTTCATCAGCAACAATAAATCGCCAAGTGCAATGAACGGCGCTGCGGCAGCGGCGAATTTGGCATCCCCCGCGCCAAGCGCGCCGGCAGCGTTCAGGATAATCCCGACCACTAGCACAATGACCAGCGCAGCAAGACGCCAAAGATAATCCGTAAACGGCATTAGAAAAACGCCCAAGATCACAAAGACCAAGGTCAGGGCAATCACCGCCTGATTGGTAATCTTCATCTGCGCCATGTCCGTAAATGCCACATAGAGGCAGATCGGCAGGACGAAGGGCAGGAACCACAGCGCATTTGTGGCGTCGACCGCCATCTGTCTAACCGTTCTCTAGGGCGCGCAGCGACCGCACGGCAGCTTCAAAATGCTGGGGATGGGTGTCGATGGCTTCGCGCAGCAGTCCTTTGCCGGTTTCCACATCCCCACGCTTCACCGCAGAGAGTGCCATTGTGTGCAGCAACTGAGCGCGTTCGGACTGGTCCATCGGGATCACCGGCAGGGTATAGTCACGCTGCGCGGCGCGGGCCAGAACAAGGTTGTTTTTGGCGGTAAACAAATCGCCGTCCTGCCGGATCGCATCCGAGAACAGCCGTTCTGCCGCCGGATAATCACCGCGGGTCAGTTTGGAATAGCCCCAGTTGTTCATTACCGAACCGGGGGTTGTCGTCAGGCCCACAGCAGTCTGATAAAAACTGTCCGCTTTCTTCCATTCCTTGTTGCTGTCGGCGACGATCGCTTCGAGACGGTAGCGTTTAAAGGTTTCATGGGTGGGCGGTACGCCATCCAGCACCTTTTCTGCGCTGGCCCAATCCCCCGAGCGGATCAGGGCATCGGCCAGTTCAACGCTGTCATCGGCGTTGGCCTCTGGCATCTGCGTGACTTTTCTCCAGGCGGCAGACCCTTCGGTGTTACGCTTGGCGCGTACAAGTGATGCCGCCAGACCACGCTGGTGGTCAATACGATCAGGATCGTTTGCAGTAGCGCGCTGGAAATAGGAGACCGCCTCGTTCGGGTCGGCCACGGTCAGCATTACATCGGAAATATCATTGCCATCCAGCGCGTCAACGTCCTGAAAGGCACGTTCGACGGTGGCATTTGCGTCTTTTTGACCACAGCCTGCAACTGCGGTAACCCCTGCAACGCAGAGGGCCAATAGAATAGGGTGGCGCATTTTAGCGTCCTTTTTACTGCTCTGCCTAAGGCCGCGGGGGCCACGACCGTTATAGTGTCGAACTGATCAGGTAGTCGCCTGAGCCTCTTCGCACCAATTTATAATTATCGTTGTCAACATCCAAACTATCAGGATTTTCAGATTTTGCGAGTGCTAAGCGCAAATTGTCGCGAATTGCGTCACTTTCGCCATTGTCCATGGCATAGGCGCGGCGCAGGATCTGTTCCGCTTCGACGGTTTGGCCGCGTTCCATCAGGACAACACCCAGATTATTCCAGACTTCAGGCTGTGTGGCGTCTTTTTTGATCGCAGTGCGCAACAGTTTTTCTGCTTGTCCCAAACGGCCCAGCCCGAGATTGGCACTGCCCAGCCCCGACAGCACCTCGACGTCCAGGCCATGCTCAAGGGCCGCGCGGTTGAAGGACTTGATCGCCAGCTCGTATTGACCCGCAGCAATCAGGCGGTGGCCCACCTCGATGCCATCTTGTGCTTCGGCGCGTTGGTTTACACCGGGTGCATAGACCTGATCACCAGCCGCAGAAAAGCCGCCCGGGGAACAGGCGGCCAATCCGAAGATACAAAAACTAGCCAAAGCGCATGAAACAGAGCGCCCGAACGAAAGCTGTCTTATTGCCCGGGTCCTCCCATATTGCCCAGTTGTGTAATGCCATGCACCGACGGGCCAACCAGAATGATCAGCAAGGGTGGAACGGTTAACATCATAGTGGCAAGTGTCATCTTGGTTGGCAACTTGTTTGCGGCCTCTTCTGCGCGCATCACGCGCTTGTCGCGCATTTCACCCGCATAGACCCGCAGAGCGTCAGAGATCGACGTACCGAAGGCAGCTGACTGTATCAGCACTGTTACAAAGGAAGATACGTCCTGGACACCGCAGCGTTCGCCCATGTCGTTCAAAACAGTGACCTTGTCTTTACCGGCTTTCATCTCATAGGCCACAACATCGAATTCTTCGGATAGCGCAGGGTAGGATGCCTTTAGTTCCCGCGCTACGCGTACGATACATTGGTCCAGTGATTGACCTGCTTCAACACAGACCAGCATCATATCAAGCGCATCAGGAAAGCCACGGGTGATCTCTTCCTTGCGGGCTTCGACGCGTCGGGTGATCCAGTATTTCGGCAGGTAGTATCCGATGCCGCCTGGTCCGATGGTATAGATCATCGTCTTTTGTGTACTCAGACCTTCACCGCCGCCCATAAAGTTGATGTAAATCACACCGGCCAGCAACCCGAGCAAACCAAGTGCCATTTGAGAGAAATAGAACATGCGGACCGCATCGCGGCCCTGATAACCGGCCTGACGTAACTCAAGCTGGCGTGCAGACAGCTCTGCCACGTCTTCGGGTTCGAGAAACTTGGCGAATTTTTGCAATTGCTGGTTACCGTCGGCCTGACGCAGCTGGGCCTTGCCATTACCCGCCTGCAAGTCACGGTTGGATGCGCGTTTCAGCTTTTCCAGCGGGTCCTCTGGTTGCTTTACCATCATGACGACGGTCAGGGCCACAAGGATGAGCCCCAAAGCGCCAACGATGATGATCAGCCCCATCGGTCCCAAAAGGGTGGTGATTTGGTCGTTAAAGGACGTAAGCATATCGAAAATCCCCCCAATTATACTTTGATGTCTGTCAGAATGCGCATCACAAACAGGTTGGCGCACAAAAAGATGCCGACAAGGAAGCACGCCGGAATGAACATCGGGTGGTCCATGACTTGATCATAGTAGTGCGGGTCGGAAACGTTGATCACAACCAATGCCACAATCGGGAAGGCGGACAGGAACTTGCCAGACCATTTGGCCTCGGCGGTAATCGCCTTAACCCGGCGGAACAGGCGGAAACGGGCGCGGATCACTTTGGCCAGACCAGCAAGGATTTCGGCAAGGTTACCACCGGATTGCTGCTGGATCGTCACCGCGACCGCGAGGAAACGTAGATCCTGCATGTCCAGACGTTCGGCCATATCCTTGAGCGCCTCGCCGACGTCACGGCCATAGGCTGCTTCATCCGCGATGACACCGAATTCCGAGGCCAGGGGATCTTGTACTTCCTTGGCAACGATGGAGATCGCGCTGGTGAACGGGTGCCCGACTCGCAGGGAGCGCACCATCAGTTCAACGGCATCAGGCAGCTGTTCTTCGATCATACCCATGCGCTTGTTGGCCTTGGACGACACCCAGAAATAGACCGCACCGATCCCGATCCCGACAGCCAGCAAAGCACGCACTGCAACTTCGGTTTCTGTCCCGATGGTAAGACCCAGAAAGGCGACCACAGCAAGTCCGCCCATCAACATGATCAGTTGTTGCGGGCTGAAGGCGATTGCCCCGCGTTGTGCTTTTTCCGACAGCAGGGAATAGAGCGGGATCGACTTTGAATTAATGTGCTGTTCCATCTCCTTGCGGAGTTTTTCCAGTACCTCTTCGCGGCCTGTGCCTTTTTCCAGCATCTCCAGACGGCGGTTGACCCGGCTGTTCAGGCTGATGGATTTGCCAAAGACCACAAGGTACAGGCCTTCGACCAGCACCAGTACGCCGACAAAGATCAAAACATAAATGATAGGTTCTGCACTCATTGGGTTATTCCTTATTGCGCCGGTGACGCATCGTTCTGATCAATACGCCGATGGCGCAGTACGCTTGTCATTGTGCTGCGACGGGTTCGTAAATGGAGGACGGCAGATCATAGCCCCACATCCGGAAACGTTCTGCATAGTGGCTGCGCACGCCGGTTGCTGTGAAATGGCCGATGATCTTATTGTCCGGTGTCAGGCCGACGCGCTGGTACCGGAAGATTTCCTGCATCGATATGACGTCACCTTCCATGCCGGTGATTTCGGTGATGGATGTCATACGTCGCGAACCGTCCTGAAGGCGCGAGGCCTGCACGATCAGGTTCACCGCTGATGAAATCTGTGAACGCACAGCTTTCAGCGGCATTTCAATCCCCGCCATTGCGATCATGTTTTCCAGACGCGACACGCCATCCCGCGCAGAGTTGGCGTGGATCGTGGTCATAGAACCGTCATGGCCGGTGTTCATCGCCTGCAACATGTCGATGACTTCCTCGCCACGCGTCTCACCCACGATGATCCGGTCGGGACGCATACGCAGGGCGTTTTTCAGACAGTCGCGTGGGGAAACCTCGCCCTTGCCCTCAACGTTAGGCGGACGGCTTTCCATCCGGCCCACGTGGGTTTGTTGCAGCTGAAGTTCCGCGGTGTCCTCAATCGTCAGGATACGTTCGGCATTGTCGATGAAGGATGACAGCGCGTTGAGCGTGGTGGTTTTACCGGACCCTGTACCGCCGGACACGATGACGTTCAGACGTGTGGCAACAGCGGCCTGAAGATAGGCGGCCATCTCTTCGGTGAAGGCACCAAAGTTCACCAGATCGTCGATGCCCAGCTTGTCCTTTTTGAACTTACGAATGGAAACCAGCGAACCGTCCACCGCAACCGGTGGCACCATGGCGTTGAAACGCGAGCCATCCTGCAAACGGGCGTCAACATAGGGGTTACTTTCATCCACACGACGTCCCACCGCCGATACGATCTTGTCGATGATTCGCAGCAGGTGACGTTCGTCTTTGAATGTGATGTCGGTCAGCTCAAGTTTGCCGTCGCGCTCCACAAAGATCTGTTGCGGACCATTCACCAAAATATCGTTGACGGTCTCGTCTTTCAGCAAGGTTTCAAGCGGGCCGAGGCCGGTTACCTCGTCATAGAGTTCGGAGTTGAGCGTCATCCTGTCTTCGCGGTTCAGTACGATGCTTTTTTCCGACAGGACTTCGACTGCAATCTCGTTGATTTCCTGTCGCAGATCCGCTTCGCTTGCGTGTTCAAGGGCAGACAGGTTCAGGTTATCCAAAAGCGCGCGGTGCAATTCCAGCTTAATATCGGACATGCGCTGCTTGCGCTTGACCTCTTTATCAACCGGGGCCGCCGCGGCGGGGGCCAAGGCCTTGCGCATGGACCGGGTCGCCTTTGGGGCCTCTATCGACGTGACATTGTCAATAATCTCGGCTGGCTGCGGTGTGGCAGTCTTTGCACTGGGCTTTTTGTACTTGGAAAACATTTTGGTTCTTTCCGTCAGGTTTAAGCGGCTTCGGCCTGATCGTTCTTCAGATCATGGATTGAGGCGGCCAGCTTCATCAGTTCTTTGCGCAGGGGGCTCTTGGGGGCAGAGGCGGCCAGTGGCATACCGTGGTCGTTGGCCTGCGTGATCGGCTTGCCGCCATCGGGCAGTTGCACATCAATTGAAATCGACAGAGATTCCGCCATGCGTTTGACACGCCCCTTGGCGTTCAGGTCGGTGAATTTTGGGGCGCGGTTCAAAACATAGCGCAGCTTTTCAATCGGCAGCTCTTCGGATTGCAACGCGCGTTTGAACCGCAGCGTGTTTTGCGCACAGCGCATGTCGAGTTCCAGCATTGCAAAATAGATGTGTGACATGTTCAGAACGGCTTCGGACCATTGAACAAGTGTCGATGGCATGTCGACCACCACATAATCGAATTGATTGCGGGCGATGTCGAGAATGCGGGTGACATCTTCGGAGGTGATCAGATCAAGTGGCAGCATATCTGTCGGCGCGGTCAAAACCTGCAACCGGTCTTCATATGTCAATAAGGCTTGCCCGAAGATTTCCTCGTCCAGGAGGTCAGTTTCCGAGAGCATTTCATAAACAACTTCGCGACGGGGCAAGTCGAGGAAGGTGGCTACTGAGCCGAATTGCAGATCCAGATCCAGCAGGCAGACCGACGGCGGGTTTTTCTTTTCTACATTGGCCAGTTCCCAGGCGAGGTTGACCGCCGTGGTGGTTGCACCGGTACCGCCGGCAAGACCATGAACCACAATCAAGGCCCCGTCTTTGCGCGCACCAGCCTTAAGCGTTGGTCCATTGGGCGTTTCGGCAGCGGTGGGTGCATCCGCCTTTTTGCTCACCCGTTCGATGGCCTGCGCTAGTTCGCCTTCTGGCAGGGGATAGGGCACAAATTCATCCGCCCCTTTGCGCAACAGAGAATGCAGCGCAGCAGGGGTCATGTCTTCGGCGATCAGGATCACCTTGATATCGCGGGATTTGGCCTGTGTGATGATTTCGCTCATCAGCACAAGGTTCTCTTCATCGGTTTCGTCCATTGCCAGTGCAATAAACTCCATCTGTTCGGCTTCGGGCTGGCCGAAAAATGCGAGAGCTTCGGCAAAGCCCAGATCACCCCAGGTTTCACCCAGCGCGTCTTCCATGTCCTCGATCAGCAGATCAAAGTTCTGTACGTCACGGCTGACGGTACAGGCCACAATCGGCGCTGTCTGGGGTTGTGGCATAACACTGCTCATGGCTTACATCCTTTGCTCGCAAGGGCTCGGCAGAGGTGTACGCTGTATCTGATGCACAGATTCACCCCTCGCGGTCGCCCATGTCTGGCATTTTGCGCAGACACAATTGTCCTATGGGGCGAGATATCGCAGCCAACTGGGGCAGGATTGGGGCCAAAAAGTTTCGATTGTTGGGTATCTTGAAACGATCCTGCCAGCGGTCCGAGATTGGTGTGGTGGGATCAGAGTTGCCCCACCCCGAATAGGGGCAGGACCGTCATTTGAGTGAGTTTACTCTTCGCCCAGAGCGCCGGGCGTCAACAACGTCGCCGGCACCGCGCTGGCAATGTAGTCACGATAGATGATTTGTGCGTATTTTCCGTCAAGCACGGTTGGGTGACGACCGACAAAGCCGCTTACCTCGGTAACCGTGCGGCGGTTGCGCCGCTCGCGGCCTTGGCTGACGATAAGCGGCTGTGTTTCCCCAAAGGAGACAACCGCCTCAAGACGACTGCGGCTGACGCCCAGCGTGCTGAGGTAGTTCACAACAGTATCCGCACGCCGTTTGCCAAGCGCCTTGTTAAATCGGTTCGATCCGACGGCATCCGTATGTCCATAGACCCGGAAACGGATTTCAGGGAACTGCCTGATCCAATGTGCCTGTTGCCGCAAGATTGCCTGTGCGGTTGCGTCCAGACGAGCAGAGTTGAACTCGAAAGTGACAGTGGATGTCACTTCGGAGGCGAACCTATTTGCAAGATCGAATGTGTATTGGCGTTCGCCTGTCATGACCAGACGGTTGTTCAGCGTCGCATTGCCAAAGTTACCCGTATCCGTCAGCGCACCCGCTTCGCGATAAAACTGCGTGTAGACAGGATCAGAGCTTGGCGCACAGCCAAGAACGGTCGCGAGAACGGCAGTGATCCCTGCAATTTTGGTGTTTTTACGCATGAGGGTTTTCATTGGCTCAATCCAGTACATAGCCATATGACCCGCCAAAGTCCTGTTTGGCAACCTCTCCCGCAGCCCCTTTTGTCGGTGTGCGGGTGTCTTCCGCGGTGCGGCCAAAGAGGAACAGGTCCTTTTCGGTCGGTGGCTTGATCCGGTCCGTTGGCAGGGCAAGTGCCTCGCCACGTGTCGGCGTCACCAGATGGGCGGTGACAATAATCACCAGCTCTGTCTGGTTGCGCTGGTAATCTGCCGAGCGGAACAGCGCGCCCAAAACCGGTACATCACCAATCCATGGCAGCTGGCTTGAGTTATCAACAAAATCGTCCGTCAACAGGCCCGCAATCGCAAAGCTTTCACCATCGCGCAGCTCTACTGTGGAAGAGGTTTCGCGCCGTGTGAACGCAGAGATTTCAATGCCGTTGCCCAAGGCGATGCTGTTGGTCGGGTCAATGGCCGACACCGCTGCGCGCATTTCAAGGTTGATGACGTCCTTGTCCACAACCCGCGGGATAAAGGCCAGTTCAACGCCATAGGGTTTGAATTTAACCGAGATCCGTCCATTCAGCTGTGCAACAGGGACGGGATATTCGCCACCTGCCAGAAATTTCGCTTCCTGCCCGGAAAGTGCAACAAGGTTGGGCTCTGCAAGAAAACGCACAACGCCCTTTTTCTCCAGTGCTTCCAGCAGGATACCCACTTGGGTTGATCCAGCGTTAAAGCCGAAAAGCACGGCACCAGCGTTTTGGTTCGAGGCAGGGATGTTGCCGCCCAAAGAGGTCGCCACGCCGCCGGATTGGTTGCTGGTCCCGGTGCCGCCGTTAAGACCAGTGCCGCCGACAGCCCCGTTAAAGGACAAAGAAGAGCTTAGGGATTTCGACACGTTACGCTGCATTTCTGCGAAGCGGACTTTCATCATCACCTGTTGAACGCCGCCGACGCTCATCAGGTTGGACACCCGTT
The DNA here is from genome assembly GCF_029285175.1 of Sulfitobacter sp. M05. GTDB lineage: Bacteria > Pseudomonadota > Alphaproteobacteria > Rhodobacterales > Rhodobacteraceae > Sulfitobacter. Next base: position 153,668 of record NZ_JABEDH010000001.1, read on the forward strand.
CGGGGGCATACCGTTCAGCAAGGTCAAGCGCGCGCTGCAAACGCTGCGTCGAGGACACCACACCGGACAGCACAATACCGTCGTTTGCGGTGCGTACCTCGATTTTCTCGCCCGGCAGGATCTGGCGCAGTCGTTCCTTAAATTCGGTAACATCCGAGGCGACACGCACATTCACGTTGGTGATCAGCTGACCGCTGGCATCGAGCAGGGTCAGGGTGGTCATCCCGGGGGATTTGCCCAAAACATAGATCGTGCGGTCCGACAAGGAAGAAATGTCCGCAATGCCGGGGTTTGCGATGCTTAGCTCTGCAAAGGGAATGTCACTTTCCACCACGACGGCCCGGTTCATCGGCACATCAAGAGTGGAGTTGGTACCCTTTTTAACGACGCGCAGCGTGTCCGCAAATGCCGGAGCAGGCGCGGACAGTGCCAATGGCATCACACTAAGGGACAGCCCGACGAGGGCCGCTTTCATAAATCTATCAATTTTCATGTGACCTGCCTTTTTGATCACGCCTCAAAGTAGGGTCTTTTCGCCCGTCGTTTGGAACACTCTGCGTCAATTTCAATTTTATTGCAAGAATCAAGGTGTTCGCCGCAACTGTTTATGTGGGTAATTGGCAACAAAACCTCAAATGCAAACAGCGCCGCAGATTTGCGGCGCTGTTTCAATCAATTGTTTCTAGAGGAAAATCCGGACTAGTTTGTGCAAGGGATCGGAATTTCGACCACTTCTGCACCCCGTCTTGTCCGGATCGTGCAAACCTTTGCGGCGGCAACCTCTTTCTTCACTGTTTCGGCTTCGATCCCCAACAGGGAACGCTGGTCGACTTCGATAGCAGAGGCAATGGTGTCGTCTTCGGCACCAACCAGTGACAGGGATAGGGAACCTGTTGACTGGGCCTGCGCCAATGCGGCGACTTGCTGCGGGCTGACTGAGACGGTGACAGTGCGCGCGATTGTCGCCTCGTCCCGAACGTCGCTTGCGCTTTGGTCGATGGCGATCAACTTAACCGCGGCCTCGATCAGCTTGGTAACCTCACGGGAACTTTTACCCCCGCTGTTTGCGCGACCGGTCCAGTAGACGTCGACCTTGTCGCCCGGGCGCAGAAAACCGGAAACGCCGCTGGAGACATCGACTTTAATGGCAAAGGCCCGCTGGCCCCGCTCAAGTCGTGAAGTCAGGCCAGTATCTTCGCCGGGTTCTGTAACCTTGAGCGCCAAAATAGCTTCGTCTTTCTCGATCGCCCGCAAGACAACACGCAAATCATCCGTGTTTTCGGGAAAGAGGGCGGCCATATCGACGAATGACCCCTCTGGGATCGCATTCTCGGGCCAATTGACGGCGCGGACATCTTCCTGCGTCAACCGTTGACCGTATTTTAACGCGCCGGTTGCCACAAAGACCGTCTTTGTCGGTACGATTTTTGCAAGTGCGGCCTGAGCCTGAGCGTTCGCGTATTGATATTGCGCGATCCGATCCTTGGCCAGGTATACGGCACCGCCGGCAAGCGCGATGCCCACCAAAAGAACCAATCCAAATACCATGCGCATGTCTCTTACCTCTTTTTTTCTATTCTTACCGGGAGTGGCCCGGTCCCTGGTTCGCTTTGTTATCGTGCAACAGAATTGTGGCTGAACTTTGCCGCATCTGGGGAACGGCTGTGGTATTCTACACACAGCAATTCTTGCGCCACGAACCTGAATACCGGCCGATTTGGTCGGTACCTCAGTCTTCTGACCTTAGCTGGACGCGCCGGGAAGATAGGCTGTCAGCCAGGTTCCGATGCCATCACCGACATTGCCCGTGGAGCCTGAAATCGCAACGATCGCAAGACCGGCAAGTCCCACCACTGCTGCGGTAATGACAACCCAGTCAACTGTAACCGCGCCATCTTCGGAGTGTGAAAAATCACTTATTTTCTTAAACATGCTGGGCCCTTCAAGTTAATCTTTTGAATACCACCAAGGCAGAGGGGGCCGCGCTCTGAGAATAAGAACGCGACCCCCAAAAGCTCTATAAAAAGCTAGAACCTGATATTACTGGATTACGCCAGGTGTACGGTTCTCAAGGAATGTGCCGGTTTCAGCTGTCAGGTCTGACGCGCCGGACTGGATGGATGTGTATGCTGCAACGGCCAGGCCAACAACGGCGGCTGTCAGAACAACCCAGTCAACAGTTACGGCGCCGTCTTCGTCTGCACGGAAGTTTTTGATAAAGTTCATCATGGTATGTCCCTCCAAGGATCATGTAAGTTTTTAAGTTCCAACCCCGCCGTTCGTTGTGGCAACCGTTTCTCTCAGTTGGCTGCCTGTCCGACTTGGTATGACGCTATATAGCCCCTCGAATGGGGCACCAATTTGGCAGCAAATGTGACTTTTTCGTTTACGGGCCAGAAATGAGAGTAAAAATATTTAACTCTCTGTTTTGTAATGATTAATACTATGTTCACCGTGCTGAATTTTTTCAAATCCCCGCAAAATCCGGCGAAATAAGGCGAAACCGCCATGTTCTGTGCCATGATTGGCTGGTTTGGGGGGGTATTTTGTGGGATATTTCCGAAAAATCGAGCAGACACGCAAAAAAAGCAGGCACGCATGCTTCGAATTCTAGCTTTATCGCTTTTGGCGGGGGTACTTTGTGCTGGCATGGCTGATGCTGGTGATCCGAAACCCTTTGCAGACTTTAGTTCAAAGCGGGTGAAGCCGCCAAAACCAGGTACCAGCAAGCGGATTCGAATCCAGATCGATCCGGCGGCACAGGTTCCCACACCGTCTGATGACGTGGCATTGGCGCCTTCCGGCACTGTGAACAGGGATACAGTGGGCCAGTACAGTTGGTTCTGGGATAAAATTTCCCCCAATGTTGCCAGTACAGGGCCGGGGCGGTTGCAAGCGGCGATTGCTGTGTTGTCCGGCGCGACCAGTAAAGTACCCGCGCCGCGCCTTCAACAGATGCAAGACATCGCGCGTAGCAATGGCATCGACATTTTGCGCACGACGATTGGCACAAATGTCTCGCCGGCTTTGGTGCTGGCGGTGATCACAGTTGAATCGGCCGGCAAGCCGGACGCCGAAAGCAGCGCGGGGGCACAGGGTCTGATGCAATTGATGCCAGCCACTGCTGAGCGGTTTGGCGTCGAGGACAGTCTAAAGCCAGCGCAGAACATTACTGGCGGGGTGAAATACCTGAACTGGCTGATGCAAGAATTCGATCACGATCCAATTCTGGTGCTGGCGGGGTATAACGCGGGGGAGGGATCAGTGCGCAAACACCAGGGCGTGCCGCCATTTGCCGAAACCCGCGACTATGTGCCCAAGGTGCTGGCGGCGTTTCAGGTTGCCAAGGGGCTGTGCCAAACACCACCCGAGTTAATCACAGATGGCTGTGTTTTTGCGGCGTTGGACTGATTGCGCGTTGGCGCAATAGCCTCGTGTGGTAAGGCGGGCAATCTGCCCGCCCCGTGGTTTTATGGATGGCTGAGGCGTTAGACGATCGTGGCCTGTGTGGCGGCGCGCAGTTCCTCTTCGGTGACGCCTTCGGCGCATTCAACGATACGCAAGCCACCTTCAACCACGTCCAGCACACCGAGGTCGGTGATGATCCGGTCCACAACACCTTTGCCGGTCAGCGGCAGGGTGCATTCTTTCAGCACTTTGCTTTCACCGTGTTTGTTGGCGTGATCCATCACGACAATCACACGGCCAACACCGGCCACCAGATCCATGGCACCGCCCATGCCTTTGACCAGCTTGCCGGGGATCATCCAGTTTGCCAGATCGCCGTTTTCAGCAACTTCCATTGCCCCCAGAATGGCCGCTGCAATCTTGCCGCCGCGGATCATCCCGAAAGAGGTGGCAGAATCGAAATAGGCCGTACGGTTCAATTCAGTGATGGTCTGTTTGCCCGCGTTGATCAGATCGGCGTCTTCTTCGCCTTCATACGGGAAGGGGCCCATGCCCAGCATCCCGTTTTCCGATTGCAAGGTGATGTCCTTGTCGCCGACATAGTTCGCCACCAGCGTCGGGATACCGATGCCAAGGTTCACATACATGCCGTCTTCAAGTTCCTGTGCCGCGCGCGCAGCCATCTGGTTTCTGTCCCAAGCCATGATTAAGCCTCCTCGCGCTTGCGGGTTGTACGTTGTTCAATGCGTTTTTCGTGATCACCCTGAATGATCCGGTGTACATAGATGCCGGGCAGGTGGATCATATCAGGATCAAGGGAGCCTTTGGGAACGATCTCTTCCACTTCGGCCACGCAGACCTTGCCGCACATGGCAGCCGGTGGGTTGAAGTTGCGGGCGGTCTTGCGGAATATCAGATTGCCGGTCTCGTCCGCCTTCCATGCTTTGACGATGGACAGGTCCGCGACGATCCCCTCTTCAAGGATATAGTCCTCGCCGTTAAAGCTTTTGACTTCCTTACCCTCGGCAATCACGGTGCCGACACCGGTCTTGGTGTAAAACCCCGGAATGCCACAGCCGCCGGCGCGCATACGCTCGGCCAATGTGCCTTGCGGGTTAAACTCAAGCTCAAGCTCGCCGGACAGATATTGGCGCATGAACTCTGCGTTTTCACCAACATAAGAGCTGATCATTTTTTTGACCTGCTTGGTCTGCAACAGGATACCGATACCAAAATCGTCGACACCCGCGTTATTGGACGCAAAGGTCAGGTTCTTGGCCCCGTTTTCCTTAATGGCCTGCAACAGCAATTCGGGGATGCCACACAGGCCAAACCCCCCCGATGCAATCAGCATACCGTCCGCTAGGACGCCATCCAGGGCTTCTGCAGCCGAGCCATAGACTTTTTTCATCGGTATTCCCTTTTTGCAGGTCAAAATTGATCACGCCTTTTGTGACGCTGCGGCGCGGCAGTGTCAAACGGTTCACATCTGCGTCAGGAAATGGCGCAATCAGATGATGCGCACCTGCGTGCCAACCGGACAAAGCGCAAAAAGCTCTTCGATTTGGTTGTTATATAGACCGATACAACCATCCGAAGACCGCCGCCCGATTTTGCGCGTATCCTGCGTGCCGTGGATGATATAGGCTGGCCAGCCCAGATACATCGCATGGGTGCCCAAAGGGTTGTCAGGTCCGGGGGGCATGTATTTATAATGCGGGAAGCGCTCCATCATGGATGCGGTCGGGGTCCAGTCCGGTCCGACCTTCTTGCGCATAATCTTGGTATACCCGCGTTTGGTCAGTTCTTCGGTGGCGGGCACCGAGGTGGGGTAAACCCGATAGTCGCTGGCGTCGCTGTTCCAATAGTGCAGGGCACGCGAGCTGGTGTCTGCAACAATTGCCGATTTGCCCAAAGTGTCGAAGTGGTCGCGCCAGTCCTGAGATACAAAACTGGTTGCGTTTCGGCGCACACCGGCCTGATCCGCAGTGTCGGCCCGCAGAATAGAAGGGGCGAAGATCGCCGCCGTACCGCCGCTCATTAATGCGCGGCGGGTGAGTGTTGGTTTTGCCATTGCTCTGCCTTTCGTCTTTTATTGACGGTGTGGCAAAGCCGTTGGGCAGGATCAAATCACAAAAAAATGAGTCGTGCGACATGCGCCCCGCGATTTGGCCGCGCCCCACTTTTTGACAGCACAACAGCCCCGGTCTGCACAGGGCAGCCGGGGCTGTTCAACGGGGCTTAGGCCTCGTCGTCTTTCTTGGCTGGCACGGCCTTTTTTGCCGCTGGCTTTTTCGCTGCCGGCTTTTTGGCCGCAGTTTTCTTTGCCGCCGGCTTTTTCGCGGGGGCTTTCTTGGGGGCGGCCTTCTTTTTAGCTGCTGGCTTTTTCTTGCCCGCCTTTTCCGCACGCTCATCAATCAGATGCACGGCCTGATCCATGGTCAGTTCTTCGGGATCAATGGTGTCGGGGATCGTCGCGTTGATCTTTTCCCATTTCACGTAGGGACCGTATTTCCCTTTCATCACATTGACTGCACCACCAGCTGCGGGGTGTTCCCCCAACTCGCGCAGGGGTTTGGCGGCGGCGCCGCGCCCGCCACGGCTGGCAACCTTTTCGGCCAGCAATTGCACCGCACGGTTCATGCCGACGGTAAACACCTCGTCGATATCGCCGAGATTGGCGTTGGTGCCCCCACGATCCGAAGTGCTGGGCGCGTGTTTCAGATAGGGGCCGTAGCGCCCGATATTGGACCAGACCATGATCCCGTCTTCAGGATGCGGCCCAATTTCACGGGGCAGGGACAAGAGCATCAGCGCGCGCTCCAGCTCCAGCTCTTCTGGGGGCCATTCTTTTGGCACCGACTGACGTGGTGGTTTCTTGTTCTCTTCGGTGACTTCACCGCGCTGGACATAGGGGCCGAAACGCCCCTTGAACACACGGATTTCGTCCCCGGCATCCGACCCCAGAAGTTTGCCTTCCGGCGGAATGGCGGATGCCTCGGCCTCGGGATTTGGCGGGCCGAACGGACGCGTATAGCGGCATTCGGGATAGGCAGAACAGCCGATAAAGGCCCCGCCGGAACGCGCCGTGCGCATCGACAGACGGCCATTGCCGCAGTTCGGGCACAGACGCGGATCACCGCCGTCTTCCAGTGGCGGGAACAGATGCGGCTCCAGTACCTCGTTGATCTTTTCCAACACCTCGGTGATCCGCAGGTCTGCCGTTTCTGCAATGGCTGCGGAAAAGTCGCGCCAGAAACGGGTCAGCACGTCCTTATAATTGGCGTCGTTGGCCGATACTTTGTCCAGCTGGTCCTCAAGGTCGGCGGTGAAATCATAGCCGATGTATCTGCGGAAATAGTTCTCAAGGAAGGCCGTCACCAGCCGCCCCTTATCCTCGGGGATCAGCCGTTGACCTTCGCGCCGCACATAGCCGCGGTCCTGAATGGTCGTAACAATGCTGGCGTAGGTCGAGGGGCGCCCGATGCCCAGCTCTTCCATGCGTTTCACCAGCGTTGCCTCAGTATAGCGGGGCGGCGGTTGGGTGAAATGCTGTTCCGGTGTGATGCTGCTCTTGGCGGTTTTGTCGCCTTGCGAAATTTGCGGCAGGCGCTTGTCGTCATCATCAACTACAACGTCATCGCGGCCTTCTTCATAGACACGCAAGAACCCGTCAAACAACACAACCTGACCGGTGGCGCGCAGGCCGACCTGTTCGTCCTTGCTGCCGATCTCGACGGTGGTCCGCTCCATCCGGGCAGATTCCATCTGGCAGGCCAGCGTGCGTTTCCAGATCAGATCATAAAGTTTTGCCTGATCGGATTCGAGGTTCAGCGACGCGGCATCCTTGGCCATGTCGGTCGGGCGCACACATTCGTGTGCTTCCTGTGCGTTCTTGGCTTTGTTCTTATAGATGCGGGGGCTGCTTGGCACGTAATCCGCACCATAGCGGTCCTTAATCGCGTCGCGCGCCATCTCGACGGCTTCGGGGGCCATGTCGATGCCGTCGGTTCGCATATAGGTAATGTGCCCGGCTTCGTATAAACGCTGCGCGGTCGACATCGTGGCTTTGGCCCCCATGCCGAATTTGCGGCTGGCTTCCTGCTGCAAGGTCGAGGTCATGAATGGGGCGGAGGGGTTGCGGGTGGCCGGCTTTGCTTCGACCGATGTCACACTTAGGTCGCGGCTGGTGATTGCCTGCACGGCCATTTCCGCCTGCGTGCTGTCGGAAAGATCGAACTTGTCCAGCTTTTTGCCAGCCAGCGTTGTCAGCCGTGCCTCGAACTCCTGACCGCGTGGCGTTGAGAGGATTGCCTTGACGGTCCAATATTCGCGGGCGCGGAATACCTCGATCTCCATTTCGCGTTCGACGATGATGCGCAGCGTAACGGATTGCACGCGTCCTGCGGATTTCGCGCCGGGCAACTTGCGCCAAAGAACCGGCGACAGGTTGAACCCCACGAGATAGTCCAACGCACGTCGCGCAAGGTAGGCCTCGACCAGCGGCATGTCGACTTGGCGCGGGTTTGCCATGGCTTCGGTCACGGCCTTTTTGGTGATCTGGTTGAACACCACGCGGCTGACCGGCGTGTCTTTCTTGATGGATTTGCGTTTGGTCAGCGCCTCTTGCAAATGCCAGCTGATTGCTTCTCCCTCGCGGTCGGGGTCGGTTGCGAGAATCAGTTCGTTGTCACCGGCCAGCGCGTCAGCGATGGCTTTGACGTGTTTCTTGCTTGTGCTGGCGACTTCCCATTTCATGTCGAATTCATTGTCGGTATCGACTGATCCGTCTTTCGGGGGCAGGTCGCGGACGTGACCGTAAGACGCAAGGACAGTATAATTGTCGCCAAGATATTTGTTGATCGTTTTGGCCTTGGCCGGGGATTCGACAACAACTACGGGCATGGATTTAGGCACCTTACGTGAATGTTTATAGCGGTCTTTGCGCTGTCACATGTGGGATGGTGGGGGGTATTGTCAATGCGGCAGCTGCGCAGTCTTTCCCTTTGCACGCCGTAATGGCGGGGGTGATCCGCATTTACCACAAGTTGAAACCACCGCTGGCGGGGCGGATGTCCGCGAAAGGCTGGGGTTATCCCGCCGTGCTGAGCAGGCCGCCGGCCTGTCGGGTGATCTTGCCGTCAAGCTCAAGGTCGACCAGAACCGGCGCAACTTCTGCGGCGGGCGCATGTAGGTCGCGGATCAACTGGTCTTCGGCGAGGGGCGAAGGGCCAAGGCGGGCCAGAATGCGAGTGTGCAGTGCCGCCGTTTCGCGCAAGGGGCGTTTCGCCGTGCGGGCGGCGGGCGCGTCAACTGGAGGGGACAGCGGCAATTCGGGTGCGCAAGCGGCGCCCAGTACCTCAAGCACATCAGCCGCAGACCGGATCAAGGTCGCCCCGTCCCGCAACAACATGTTGCAGCCTGCGGCCCGGGCATCAAAGGGGTGGCCCGGCACGGCCAGAACATCGCGGCCCTGATCCAGCGCATCGCGGGCGGTGATCAGGCTGCCGGATTTTGCCGCGGCTTCCACAATGACCACTGCGCGCGACAGGCCAGAGATGATCCTGTTGCGGCTGGGGAAATGACGCGCCATCGGTTGCATCCCAATCGGATGTTCGGAAAGGCGCAGGCCGGATTTTTCAATCGAGCGTGCAAGTTCGGTGTTTTCGGTGGGATAGACTGTGTCGACGCCGCCGGCTTGAACCGCGATTGTTCCCGAAGGCAGCGCAGCATGGTGTGCCGCCGCGTCGATACCACGGGCCAACCCGGATACCACGACATATCCGGCCGCGCCCAAATCGCGTGCCAGTGATCTGGCCATACGGGTTCCGAGCGACGAGGCGTTGCGGGCGCCGACCAGCGCGACCATGGGACGGGCAAGCAAGGCCACATCGCCAAGCGCCCATAGAAAGGGGGGGGCGTCGGAGATTTCTGCAAGTGCAGCGGGATAGCTGCGATCCTCAAACGCCACAAGCTGCGCCCCAAGCGCGTGACCATTGCGCAGTTCCGCGTGGATCACCCCCTCGGGGCAAATGCTGTAGTCTGTAACGCCCGCGGCGCGCGCCACCTCAGGCAGCGCGGCCAGCGCGTTTTGCGCAGAGCCGTGTTCAGTCAGCAGTCGTTTATACGTGGCAATGCCAACCCGGCGCGAGCGTAACAGACGGAGACGGGCAAACTGTTCGTCTTCCGGGGTGGGTGGGAGTGGGGGGTGAGTGGAAGAAGGATCGTGTTCCTTGTCAGTCATCCGTTGCTCCGTCTGTTACTAGAATCAGGTATAAATCCAGCTGGTTAACAGGGCATGAACAGAATAGGCCCAATCTCCCTTAGCTTGAACCGATCTGGTTAAGGACAAACCTTACGCCGCTGATCCGCCCACGGTTAGCCCCCCAATCATCAAGCTGGGCTGACCGACACCGACTGGTACCCATTGGCCCTGTTTGCCGCAGTTCCCCATGCCGGGATCGAGGGCGGGATCATTGCCGATGGCGCGGATTTGCTTAAGTGCGGTCGCCCCGTCGCCGATCAGTGTGGCACCTTTGACCGGCGAACCGACAACGCCGTTTTCCACGCGGTAGGCCTCGGTGCAGGAAAACACGAATTTGCCATTGGTAATATCCACCTGACCACCGCCAAATCCGACGGCATAGATGCCGTCTTTCAGATCGGCGACAATATCACCCGGTGCGGTATCGCCGCCCAACATATAGGTATTTGTCATCCGGGGCATCGGAATATGCGCATAGGATTGTCGCCGCCCATTGCCAGTGCTGCGCACGCCCATCAGTCGCGCGTTCTGGCGGTCCTGCATATAGCCAACCAGTTTGCCGTCTTCGATCAGGATGTTTTTCGCACTCGGTGTGCCTTCATCATCCACAGAGATAGACCCACGGCGATCGGGAATCGTCCCGTCATCCAGAACCGTCACGCCGTTGGCTGCAATCTGCTGTCCCATCAGTCCGGCAAAGGCGGAGCTGCCCTTGCGGTTGAAGTCACCCTCCAGGCCGTGGCCAATTGCCTCGTGCAGCAAAATGCCGGGCCAGCCGGGGCCAAGCACCACATCCATGACACCGGCAGGGGCGGGAATCGCATCAAGGTTAACCACAGCCACCCGCAAGGCCTCGCGGGTTTTGGCCTGCCAGTCGGCTGGTGCCAGCATCCCGTCCAGACCAATCCGCCCGCCGCCCCCCGCAGAGCCGCTTTCCCGCCGCCCGTTTTGTTCGACAATCACCGATACATTCACCCGCGTCATGGGGCGGATGTCGCGCACGGAGGTGCCTTCGGGTCGCAAAATCTCGACCTCTTGCAGGCTGGCGGCAATACTGGCGCTGACTTGTACGACACGGGAATCGAGGCTGCGGGCAAAATCGTCGATCTCGCGCAGGGTTTCGACCTTGACCGGAAAGGCCGCCCCTTCGATCGGGTCCGCATCTGTATAGAGTTTTTTATTGGTCCCCTCCGGTGCATCCGCCCAAGTGCCACCGCCATCCCCCACAGCCAGCCGCGCGGTCTCTGCCGCGCGGCGCAACGCCTGTTCCGAGATTTCTGTTGAATGGGCATATCCGGCCACTTCGCCCCGTACCGCCCGGAGGCCAAACCCCTCTGAAGCATCATAACTGGCGGTCTTAAGGCGGCCATCATCAAACATCAGCGCCTCGGAGCGGCGGCGTTCGAAAAACAGCTCTCCGTCGTCTGCCCCCTGTGTGGCCGCACGCAGCACAGTAAGGGCGGTGTCACGGTCCAGATCGTTTTCAAACGGAGAAAAGGGCGTATGGGGCATCAAGCTATCCTGTTTTTGCAACATGTTTTGCGCGTTAGCGTCTGTTTGACGCAATCGAAAGACTTTATCTTGAGGTTAGAATATGATTGTAAGCATCAGGAACACAACGGCAGGGGCGCGCACCAAGCGCCTTCGCACGAAACGGGACCCAAATTTGGTCACAGGATCAGGACGACACATGAAACATCTTTTTTCTTTGACTGCGCTCATGGCAGGCCTTTCAGCCCTACCAGCAATGGCGCAGGATGCATTGCGGATCGACGGGCTTGAGGTGATCGGCGCACCTGTTGACGGCATGATGGGCTTTCAGCCTGCCGTTACGCGCCTCGCTCAGGATATCCACGATCTGGATTATCTGATTCTCGTTATCATTACAGTAATCACCCTGTTTGTGACGGGATTGATGGCTTGGGTGGTTATCCGGTTTAACGCCAGACGAAATCCGACACCTGCATCTTTTACCCACAATACACCGGTTGAAATTGCGTGGACTGTCGGGCCGATTCTGGTTCTGGTGCTGATCGGGGCCTTTTCACTGCCCATTCTTTTCCGCCAGCAGGAAATCCCGCAGGCTGACATCACTATCAAGGCAATCGGCAACCAGTGGTACTGGTCTTACGAGTATGTCGACGAAGGATTCGGTTTTGACAGCTATATGATCGGTGCGCCTGCGACCCTGACCTCTGAAGAAGAGGCCGAAGGTGCGGTTGCCAACATGTTGAACGACGTGATGATCACCAAGTTGGAAAACGCCGGCTACTCCCGCAGTGAATGGTTGCTGGCGACAGATACGGCGGTTGTTGTACCTGTGGGTAAGACAATCGTGGTGCAGGTTACCGGCTCTGACGTGATCCACTCGTGGGCGATGCCGGCGTTTGGCGTGAAACAGGATGCTGTTCCGGGCCGTCTGGCCGAGCTGTGGTTCAGCGCTGAAAAGGAAGGCGTGTACTTTGGTCAGTGTTCCGAACTTTGCGGTCAGGCACATGCCTATATGCCAATCACGGTAAAGGTTGTGTCCGAAGAGGCCTATGCTGACTGGATCGGCAAAGCCAAAGAAGAATACGCGGGCATCACCCCAACCGTTCAGATCGCTTCGAACTAAGCGCCAGGGTGGGCTGATGCCCATCCGCTACGCGCCAGCCGGCAGGGCGGGGCGCTGACCTGCTTGCGCTAAGCGACCAAAATATTCGACCGAAAACTGTGGTGGGCACTTTGCCCACCCTCCTGCATAAAAGGTACCGGATGTCCGATATCACGAATACACCTGCTGCCGAATACGAGGCGCAACTGGGCGACTATTTCGCGCTGCTCAAGCCGCGCGTGATGCAGCTGGTCGTCTTTACGGCTGTTGTAGGTATGCTAGCGGCACCGGTGTCCGTACATCCGGTTATCGGTTTTGCATCCATTCTTTTTGTTGCCATCGGGGCAGGTGCCTCCGGCGCACTGAATATGTGGTGGGACGCCGATATTGACGCAGTGATGAAACGTACCGTTGGCCGACCGATTCCCGCAGGCAAGGTGCAACCGGGCGAAGCACTGGCGTTAGGCGTGGCCTTGTCGGGCATGGCGGTGATGATGCTGGCGCTCAGTGCAAATCTGCTTGCTGCCGGCATGTTGTTGTTCACTATTCTGTTTTACGCTGTGTTTTATACCATGTGGCTGAAGCGTGCGACGCCTCAGAACATTGTTATCGGCGGTGCCGCGGGGGCCTTCCCGCCGGTCATCGGCTGGATCATCGCAACCGGCAGTTTCTCTGTCGAGGCGTGGTTGATGTTTGCGCTGATCTTTATGTGGACGCCACCGCATTTCTGGGCGCTGGCCCTGTTCATGCGCTCGGATTACGATGATGCCAACGTGCCCATGTTGACGGTGACCCACGGGCGCCCCACGACACGGCGTCATATCCTGGCCTACACGGTCTTGCTGGCAATCCTTGCGATTGGCACCGGGTTCACGGCCATCGGCGGTTATATTTACCTCAGCTTTGCTGTGGTGCTGAACGTTCTGTTTCTGATTGGTGCCTATCGTATCTGGCAGCGCGACGAGGGGGATGCCGAAGGCGACAACTATGAGGTTGAGCGAAAATTCTTCCGCTTGTCACTGTTTTATCTTTTCCTGCATTTTGGCGCGATCCTGATTGAAGCGACGCTGCGCCCTTACGGATTGGGGGGCTGGTAATGCCACTGAACGTTGAACATGATCTTCATGGCCGGCGCAAAGGCCGCAACGTCGGGGTTGGCCTGATGCTGGGGGCCTTTGTTGTTCTGGTGATGGTGCTGACCTTTGTGAAAATCACCCAAACTGATTTCGCAACCGGCCCGGGGGCCGTCGGGCCCGCCAGCGGAACCGCACCAGTGGAGGGCAACTGATGGCGATGTCTGGTCCGACCAAAACCGTTGTGCAAACTGTTTCGCTGGTGGTGTTCATGGGCGCAATGGCCTGGGCGTCGGTGCCGTTTTACGACTGGTTCTGCCGCGTCACCGGGTTTGGTGGGGTGCCGGGGCAGGTCGATGTCGCTTCTGATGAAATTCTCGACCAGACCATCAAGGTGCGTTTCGATGGCACCTTGAACAACAATATGGGTTGGGAATTCAAGCCGGTGCAGCGCGAAATGGAGCTGCGCATCGGCGAGGTCGGATTGGCCTTTTACGAGGCCTACAACCCTTCCAACCGCCCGATTGCTGGGCAGGCCAGCTATAACGTAACACCCTACGCTGCTGGTGCTTTCTTCGATAAAATCGACTGTTTCTGCTTTACTGAACAGGTGCTTGCCCCCGGTGAGCGCGTGCAGATGCCCGTCAGCTTTTTCGTTGATCCCGAAATCGTCACGGATAATGATGGCAAGTATGTACACACCATCACGCTTTCCTATACATTCTACGAAATTGATCTGCCCGAAGGCTATGCCGCCCTTGATGCAGACCAGCCAACCGAACTGAATTAAGCCAACCCGCTTTGAGCAAAGAAGGACCGCCCGCCATGGCCCACGCTAAGAACCACGATTATCATATCCTCGCGCCGTCATCATGGCCCCTGCTTGGCTCATTGGCAGGGTTCGTCATGCTTTTCGGTGCAGTCCTTTGGATGCACGATGTTACACCGTTCATGTTCCTCGGCGGTTTTGTCGCAACACTTTACGTGATGTTCGGCTGGTGGCGTGAAGTGGTTGTTGAAAGCCGGATCGGCGATCACACCCCTGTTGTGCGTATCGGCCTGCGCTATGGGTTTGTCCTGTTTATCATGTCTGAAGTCATGTTCTTTGTGGCGTGGTTCTGGACCTTCTTCAAACAGGCCATCTATCCGATGAACGAATATGTCGGATCTGAATATGTTCCGCCGGTATTCGACGCCGTGAACGCATTCCACCTGCCGCTGATCAACACGCTGGTTCTGTTGCTGTCCGGCTGTGCCGTAACTTGGGCGCACCACGCGCTGGTGCATGAAAACAACCGCAAGGACCTGATCAACGGTCTGGCCATTTCCATTGCTTTGGGCGTCTTCTTTACCTTCTTGCAGGCTTATGAATACCGTGAACTGCTGCTGCACCACGACTGGACCTTTGGTGGCGATGCGTTCTTCTCTGCGTTCTTTATGGCAACCGGTTTCCACGGTATGCACGTTCTGATCGGGACAATCTTTTTGGCGGTTTGCCTGATCCGTGCAATGCGCGGTGATTTCACCCCTGAACAGCATGTCGGCTTTGAGGCGGCTGCCTGGTACTGGCACTTTGTTGACGTCGTATGGTTGTTCCTGTTCTTCGCCGTCTACATCTGGGGCGTACCGGGCTAACTGCGGCAAAACTGGGGTTGCATCTGCATCTCCGATCCTTGAAAACCCAAGCACGCGTAGCAACCGCTTCGCGTGCTTTTTCGTATGCATGAGTGTCTATGAACCGCGCCTTGTTCCTTCTTATCATCGGCCTTGGGGGTGTCGCCATTCTGGTCGCACTGGGCCTGTGGCAGGTGCAGCGTCTGGCATGGAAAGAGGGCGTCATCGCCGATATTGATGCCCGCATACATGCAACACCTGTGGCGGTACCCACATCTGCGTCCGCTGAGAGCGATGCTTATTTGCCAGTCACTGCGTCCGGCCGGTTTTCTGGCGATACCCTGCGTGTTCTGGTCTCGCAAAAAGTCAAAGGGGCCGGTTACCGGTTGATCACCGGATTCGAAACCGGCGAGCGGCGGGTTTTGGTCGATCGTGGATTTGTCTCGGTTGATAGCGAAACTACCGAATTACCCATCGGCGAGGTAATGGTCATCGGCAACCTGCAATGGCCCCGTGAGACGGACGGGTTTACCCCCGAGGCGGATACCGAAAACAACATCTGGTTCGCCCGTGATGTGCCGGCGATGGCAGAAACACTCGGCGCAGAACCTGTGCTGATCGTCGCCCGCAGCCTGCCAGACGATGACCCGGCTGTTACACCCTTGCCTGTCGACACCAGCCGTATTCCTAATGACCACCTGCAATATGCAGTCACGTGGTTTTCGCTGGCTGCCATCTGGCTGGCCATGTCCCTCCTTTTCCTGCGCCGTCGTCGCGCCCCCCTATCCGAAAGCTGATTGAAATGCGCTATATCTCGACCCGGGGCCAAGCCCCCGCGCTGACATTCGAAGACACCATGTTGACGGGCCTTGCCCGGGACGGGGGGCTTTATGTGCCCGAAGAAATCCCCACCCTGAGCCGGGAACAGATCGCGGCGATGGCTGGCCAGTCGTATGAAGAGGTTGCCTTTAGCGTTATGCGCCCCTTCATCGGCGATACATTTACTGACGCCGAGTTTCGCGCGTTGATTGCCAGCGCTTATGGCGGGTTCGGCCATGAGGCACGGGCACCGCTGGTGCAACTTGCCCCTAATCATTTCCTGCTTGAACTGTTCCATGGCCCCACGCTGGCGTTCAAGGATTTCGCCATGCAGTTGATTGGCCAGATGTTTCAGAAAGCACTGGGACGAAAAGGCGCGCGTGTCACGATCGTCGGCGCAACTTCGGGCGATACAGGTTCTGCCGCGATTGAGGCTTTTCGCGGTCTCGACAACGTCGATGTGTTTATCCTTTATCCGCATGGCCGGGTCAGCGATGTGCAACGTCGCCAGATGACCACCCCGACCGAGTCCAATGTACATGCCTTGGCCATCGATGGTGATTTTGACGATTGTCAGGCCCGCCTGAAAGATATGTTCAACGATTTCGAATTCCGTGATGCGGTCAAGCTGGCCGGTGTGAATTCGATCAACTGGGGCCGGGTGTTGGCGCAGGTTGTATATTTCTTTTCTTCTGCCGTGTCTCTTGGTGCGCCGGAGCGCGAGGTCAGCTTTACCGTGCCGACCGGCAATTTCGGCGATATTTTTGCCGGCTACATTGCCAAACGCATGGGGTTGCCGATCAAGGATTTGGTCGTTGCCACCAACCAGAATGACATCCTTGACCGTTGCCTGAAGGGACAGGGTTATCACAAGGGCACGGTTGAACCGTCGATCAGCCCATCAATGGATATTCAGGTCAGCTCGAATTTTGAACGCGCCTTGTTTGACGCTTATGGTCGCGACGGCAATGCCGTGGCGCAATTGATGGATGAACTGGGGCAGGGTGGCTTTGATGTCAGTCAGGGCGCGATGCAGGTCTTGCAGGATATCTATACCTCGGGCCGTGCCACCGAAGAAGAAACCAGCGCGACCATCACGCGGGCGCTGAAATCTTCCGGTGAACTTTTGTGCCCTCATTCTGCGGTTGGCGTAAAAGTAGCGGAGGAGAAACGCGACGCGGCCACACCGATGATCACCCTTGCCACCGCCCATCCGGCCAAGTTCCCCGACGCGGTAGAAGCAGCAAGCGGCATCCGGCCCCCGTTGCCCCCGCGCATGGCCGATCTGTTTGAACGGGACGAACGCGTCACCCGCGTTGCCAACGATCTGGACGCATTGAAATCTCACATCAAAGGGGCGCTCGGCCTATGAGCCTGAACGAACACCGCCTTGCCAATGGCTTTCGCATTGTCACCGAACACATGCCGGGCCTTGCCTCTGCCTCTATTGGGGTGTGGGTCGCCGCAGGAGGGCGCCACGAAACGCCGCAACAAAACGGCATTGCGCATTTTCTGGAACATATGGCGTTTAAAGGCACCAAGAAACGCACCTCCCTGCAAATCGCCGAAGCGATTGAGGACGTGGGGGGCTATATCAACGCTTACACCAGCCGCGAAGTAACGGCCTATTACGTGCGCGTGTTGGAAAATGATGTGGCGCTTGGACTTGATGTCATCGCGGACATTCTGCGTAATCCGGTACTGGACCCGAACGAGATCGAAGTCGAACGCGGTGTTATCCTGCAAGAGATCGGTCAGGCGCTTGATACGCCAGATGATGTGATTTTTGACTGGCTACAGGAACAGGCCTATCCCGGTCAGCCGCTGGGCCGAACGATCCTCGGACCGAGCGAACGTGTGTCAAACTTCGACCGGAGCGATTTGCAAGGGTTCATCAAGGATCACTATGGCCCCGAACAGATGATCCTGTCCGCGGCAGGGGCTGTGGATCACGACGAGATCGTGAAACTGGCCGAACAGCTGTTTGGTGACATGCCGGCGAAACCGTTGTTTCAGATGGATGTGGCATCGTTCAAAGGCGGCGAGGTGCGCCAGAACAAGGCGCTGGAACAGGCCCATTTTGCCCTAGGCTTTGAATCGCCGGGATACCGTGCAGATGACATCTATGTTGCGCAGATATACGCCTCTGCCCTTGGCGGCGGCATGTCATCGCGCTTGTTTCAGGAAATCCGCGAAAACCGCGGCCTTTGCTATACGATCTTTGCGCAAGCGGGCGCTCATGCCGATACCGGTATGATGACGATCTATGCAGGCACCTCTGCCGAGCAACTGCCGGAACTTGCCGGCATCACCATCGACGAGATGAAACGCGCCGCCTCCGATATGTCACCGGCCGAGGTGGCAAGGGCGCGCGCCCAGATGAAAGCGGGTTTGTTGATGGGGCTGGAAAGCCCGTCAAACCGGGCCGAGCGGCTGGCACGACTGATCCAGATATGGGATCGGGTGCCGTCGCTTAAGGAAACCATCGAGAAAATTGATGCGGTCACCACCGGGGACGTGCGGGATCTGGCGCAGCGCATGGCGGCGGAAGCGCCCGCTGCTCTTGCGCTTTATGGCCCTGTTGAAAAGGCCCCCGGCTTGGACGCCTTGCAGGACCGCCGCGCCGCCTGATGTTGTTGCTCAAGCGCAAACTCCGGATCGAAACAGAGCGGCTGACCCTGCGTCCGCCGGTTCATTCCGATTTTCGTGCGTGGACTGCGCTGCGCGACAACAGCCGCGACTTTCTTACCAAATGGGAACCGGTCTGGGCCAAGGACCATCTGTCGCGCAAGGCCTTTACCAACCGCGTCTATTGGGCGAACCGGTCGGTCAGCGGCGGCACGGCACTGCCCCTGTTTCTGGTG
This sequence comes from Sulfitobacter sp. M05, assembly GCF_029285175.1. GTDB lineage: Bacteria > Pseudomonadota > Alphaproteobacteria > Rhodobacterales > Rhodobacteraceae > Sulfitobacter. Next base: position 172,304 of record NZ_JABEDH010000001.1, read on the forward strand.
CGTCGCAAAGACGATGTCCTGATGGGGGCCATCACCTTGGATAATATCCGGCGAGGTCCGGCGCAATCCGGCACGCTAGGGTATTGGACCGGTGCGCCCTTTGCGCGGCAAGGTTATATGCGCGAGGCGATCCATGCGGTGGTGCATCAGGCGTTCACCAGGCTTGATCTCAGCCGGATTGAAGCCGCTTGCCTGCCGGAAAATACCGCATCGCGAGGGTTGTTGGAAAAGACCGGGTTCAAATACGAAGGCGTTGCCCAAAGCTATCTGCAAATTGACGGGCGTTGGCGTACCCATGTGCTGTATGCCGCCCTGCGCAGTGACCGGCGTGGCAGAACCGATGCCGGCTGACACATGGCGGTGGGTGATGCGCCCTGCGTTCCTGTTACGCCTTGCATCTTCGGGGATCAGGCGCAATCAAAGGGAATGACCTTAAACCCTGCTGATGCCGCCTTTCGTGCCCGCCTAGCTGCGGACCTTCCCGATGATACCCTTCACGAGGCCGGCGAACGGTATCTAGAGGAACCGCGCGGGATTTATGCTGGTCGGCGCAGTCTGCTGGCCCTGCCACGCAGTGCCCAAGAGGTTGCAGCCCTGATCCGACATGCGAATGATGCACAGGTCGGTGTCATTCCCTATGGCGGCGGCACCGGGCTGGTGGGGGGGCAGGTCGCCCCCGACGGGCCGGCCCCGTTGATCATCTCACTTGAGCGGATGAACAAGCTGCGCGATGCCTATCCGGATGAAAACGTTTTGGTTGCCGAGGCCGGCGTGATCCTTGCTGATGTCCAAACGGCGGCGGATGCGGTTGAACGGCTGTTTCCTTTGTCGCTGGCCTCGGAAGGCTCTGCGCGGATAGGCGGCAACCTGTCAACAAATGCGGGTGGCACCGGGGTGCTGCGCTATGGCAATACCCGCGATCTGTGTCTGGGGCTTGAGGCGGTTTTGCCGGATGGGCAGATATGGAACGGGCTGACGCGGCTGCGCAAGAACAACACCGGCTATGATCTGCGCCATCTATTGATCGGGGCGGAGGGGACATTGGGTGTGATCACGGCGGCGGCGCTGAAGATCTTTCCAAAACCCGCACGTATGGGCACGGCCCTGCTGGTGGTAAAAAGCCCACGCGCAGCACTGGATCTGCTGTCTTTGGCCAGGGGGCAGCTGGGTGAAATGATCAGTGGGTTTGAATTGATCCATCGGCAAGGCATGGAGTTCCTTGCAGAAACCTTGCCCGAAGTGCGCCTGCCGTTTGCCGATTTGCCGGAATGGACAGTCCTGATTGATGTCGGGCTAAGTGGTGATTTGGACCCGTCCGACGCTTTGGAAACACTCTTTGCAGCCGCCCATGAGGCCGGTTTTGTTTCTGACGGGCTCATCGCGCAGAGCGCCGCCCAATCCGCAGCCTTCTGGAATGTGCGCGAGATGATCCCCGAAGGAAACCGGCGTATCGGTTCGATTTCCAGTCATGATATCTCCGTGCCGTTGGGGATGATCCCGGAGTTCATCACCAAAGCCGGGCAGGTATTGGACCGTATCGGTGATTTCCGTATCAATTGTTTCGGCCATGTCGGGGACGGCAATCTGCACTACAACGTCTTCCCGTTAAAAGGAAACTCCCGCGCGGACCATGAAAACCAAAAGCCCGCAATCAAGGCCGCAGTGCATGATCTCGTGCATGAAATGGGCGGATCATTCAGTGCGGAGCATGGGGTCGGGCGGATGAAACGGGCCGACCTTGAACACTATGGTGATCCTGCGAAATTGTCAGCCATGCGCGCCATAAAGGCGGCGCTTGACCCGAATGGCATCATGAATCCGGGTGCTGTGCTGGGCACCTAAAGCCCGTCAAATTCGCACAGCACGTTCACCTCCATGCCCATCGCTTCTAGTTTTTTGCGACCGCCAAGCTCTGGCAGATCAATAATAAAAGACGTTGAGACGATCTCGCCGCCCAACCGTTCCACCAGCTTGATCCCCGCCTCGGCGGTGCCTCCGGTTGCCAGCAGGTCATCGACCACCAGAATTTTCTCGCCCGCACGGATCGCATCATCGTGGATTTCTACAATCGCCTCGCCATACTCCAGCGTATAGGCCTCGGAGATCACCGCACCAGGCAGTTTGCCCTTTTTGCGGATCGGCACAAAACCGACGCTCAACTGGTGCGCAATTGCGCCGCCAAGTATGAAACCGCGCGCCTCCAGCCCGACAACCTTGTCAATCTCGATACCAGCATAGGGGTGCAGCATCAGATCAATCGCCATGCGAAACCCACGCGGATCGGCGAACAGCGTTGTCACATCGCGAAACATGATCCCTTCATGAGGGAAATCAACAATGGTACGGATGTAGTCTTCGATCTTTTTCATGTGGTACTCCGGCGAAGGGTTGCTGTCAGAATGCCCATGGCAACCAGCGCGCCCCCACCTGCGCGGGTCAGCCATATGATGACCGAGGGCCGGTTGATAACGCGGCGCAGACGGTCGGCAAGCAGCGCATAGGCCAGCGCATTGAGGGCTGCGAGGCTTACAAAGGTTGCAATCAAGATGGCGAACTGCGGCAAGAGCGGCGTGCCCGATGTGATAAACTGCGGCACAAAGGCGATGAAAAATGCGATGGATTTGGGGTTCAATGCTGTCACTGCCGCCGTATGGGCGAAAACCTTGCGGCCTGTGATCCCAGTGCTTTGCGGCAGGCTCAGCCCGGCGGAGGGGGCAGAGCGCAGCAGCTTTATCCCAAGCCAGACCAGATAGATGGCACCAGCCCATTTCAACACTGTGAACAGTGTGGCCGAGGTCAGCACCAGCGCTCCTAGACCGGCGAGTGAGGCGGTCATCGCCACCAGATCGCCAAATGCCACACCGGCGGCAGATGCCACCGCAACTGTGCGCCCTTTGCTGAGCGCATAGCTCAGGACCAACAAAACGGTCGGGCCGGGGATCAGTAAAAGAGCTGTTGAAGCGGCCACAAAGGCAAGCCAGAGGTCAAATGGCATCAAACCCTCCTAATATTCTTGGATTGAAATGACGGGACGAAACTCAAAATGACATCACCTACTTAAATCATCCGCCCGGCAACCGCGTCTAGTTTCGCCATCAGCGTCGGGTCGCGGGCATCGGGTTGTGTCAGAATTGCAAATTCCAGCGCCCGGTCACAGCCATGCGGACAAGGCGGGCGGTCGGCCCCCAGCAGTGCAGGCAGGCGGGCAACAAGGTTTCGGCCCTTGTCGGCATTGCCCATCAGGGTGGCAATGATTGCTGTCACGTCGACCTCTCCATGATCGGGATGCCAGCTGTCATAGTCGGTGATCATTGCAACAGAAGCGTAACAAAGTTCGGCCTCGCGGGCCAGTTTCGCCTCGGGCATATTGGTCATGCCGATGACGTCCGCGCCCCAGCTTTCGCGGTACATCTTGGACTCTGCAAGCGTCGAGAATTGTGGCCCTTCCATGGCCAGATAGGTGCCCCCCTTATGAACCGTGATGCCTGCGTCCAGTGCTGCGGTTTCGCAGGCATCGCCCAGGCGCGGGCAGGTTGGGTGGGCCACGCTGACATGGGCCACGCAGCCGCTGCCGAAAAACGATTTCTCCCGGGCAAAGGTGCGGTCAATAAACTGATCTACAATCACAAAATCACCCGGTGCCATTTCTTCGCGAAACGAACCGCAGGCCGAAACACTGATCAAATCCGTGCAGCCAAGCCGTTTCAGTGCGTCAATGTTGGCGCGGTAGGGCACTGTGCTGGGGCTATGAACATGACCCCGTCCATGGCGCGGCAGAAACGCCATTTCGACCCCGTCCAACGTACCGGTCAGGATCGCATCCGACGGCGCGCCCCAGGGCGTTTGCACAGTGACCCATTCGGCCCCCGTCAGCCCGTCAATTTCATAGAGGCCAGAGCCACCGATCACCGCGATTTTTGTCTGTGCCATGTTACCCTCATGCCTTGATTTCCCTAACACTGTGCCTTGGGGGAGGGGGCATGAAAAGCCCCAAACATGCCGCTGATTGTCCTGTCTGCCGGTGTGCCGCTGCGAAAGCCATTCAAGGAGGGAGGCAAAACCGCCGATCCGAAACAGGCTTGCGTCCCCTTAGGCCCTATATCTTTATGGTCTCGGGCGGGTTTCCATCCCACAGCATCCTTGATAGGAGGCCCAAAGGCGTTGCCGCGCCCTTCACGTCAGCCCCCAGTCATACAGGATGCCAGCCGATGGTGCGCTCTACCTTTCATGCCTTTACCAAAAATCTCGAAGTGACAGATCTGCGCTGGATGCCCGAAGACGGGTTTTCCGTGGGACGTCTGCGTATCGAGTTGCTGTCCGGTCTGACCGTTGCATTGGCGCTGGTACCCGAAGCGGTTGCTTTTGCCTTTGTTGCCGGTGTTCACCCGCTGGTTGGGCTGTATGCCGCGTTTCTGGTGGGGTTGGTCACTGCGCTGATTGGCGGGCGGCCCGGCATGATCTCGGGTGCGACGGGGGCCTTGGCGGTTGTCATGGTGGCACTGGTTGCACAGCATGGGGTCGAATACCTCTTTGCGACCGTGGTCCTGATGGGGATTTTGCAGATATTTGCGGGCGTCATGCAATGGGGCAAGTTTATCCGTCTGGTGCCGCATCCGGTGATGCTGGGCTTTGTAAACGGCCTGGCGATTGTGATTTTTCTGGCGCAGATGGGCCAGTTCAAGGTGCCAGGCACGATGGTCGATACTGGCCACGGCATGGGGGGCGGTGAATGGTTGTCGGGCCAACCGCTTTATCTGATGCTGGCGCTGGTCGCTGCCACGATGGCAATCATCTGGGTGATGCCGCGTATCACCAAACTGGTGCCTGCACCGCTTGCGGGCATTGGGATTGTTGCCGCTGTGGTGATCTTTACCGGCATGGATGTACCCCGCGTTGGCGATTTGGCCTCTATCGAAGGCGGGCTGCCGATGCCGCATATTCCATTTGGCGAAGGGCTTGGCCTTTATGGCACGCCACTGGCACCGCTTAATCTGGAAACGCTTTACATTATTGCACCCTATGCGGTGATCCTTGCCGCGATTGGTCTGATTGAATCGTTGCTGACGCTGAACCTTGTCGGGGACATGACCAATACCCGTGGTGGGGCATCTCAGGAATGTGTGGCCCAAGGAATCGCCAATACCGTCACCGGATTTTTCGCCGGTATGGGCGGCTGCGCGATGATCGGCCAGTCGATGATTAACGTGAAGTCCGGCGGACGCACACGGGTTGCAGGCATCGCAGCGGCGATCTTCTTGCTGCTGTTTATCCTTGTGGGTTCGCCCCTGATCGAACAAATCCCGCTTGCCGCGCTGGTCGGCGTGATGTTCATGGTAGTGATCGGCACATTCGCGTGGAACTCGCTAACGATCCTGCGCAAGGTGCCACTGACAGACGCGTTTGTAATCTTGTTGGTTACGGTTGTGACGGTCTACAAAGACCTCGCCGTCGCGGTGGTTGTGGGCGTTATCGTTTCCGCGCTGGCCTATGCGTGGAACAACGCCCGTCGCATCGATGCCACAACCCGCGAATCCCATTCCGAAAAAGGCGCTAAGGTCTATGAAATTCACGGACCGTTGTTCTTTGGTTCGTCTGACGGGTTTGCGGAATTGTTCACCGTGGCGGATGACCCTGAAAAAGTGATCATCGATTTCGCCGACAGCCGAGTGGTGGATCAATCTGCCCTACAGGCAATCGAGGCGGTTGCGTTGAAATATGAAAACACTGGCAAGCATGTCATGCTGCGCCATCTCAGCCGTGACTGTCACAAGCTGTTGACAAAAGCGGGCCACCTGATGGTCGATAGTGATGATGACCCCGATTACGAACTGGCGGTGGATTACTCCGTGCGTACCGGGGTGCTGGGCGGGCACTGATCATCGCGCCGAACGCTTTGCTCTGGAATAGAGCAAAGCGTTCTGTCGCACTCAATCGTCCGGGCGGATAATCTCGAAGACTTCGCGCACCACCGCATAGTCACGATAGCCAAGGCGTGACAGGGGCGCAAAGCGGGTCACATCAAAGCGGCCGTCTACCATACAGTCATCGCGCATATGCACCCCGATGACCTCACCAAAGACCACGTAATTCGAGGCCCCCTCGATCTGTACGATCTGCGTCATCCGACACTCCAAGGCTGCGGGTGTACCGCCGACACGGGCACAGTTGATCGTGTCACATTCCAGCTTTTCAATGCCGGCATGGTCGAATTCATCGGTGCCATGGGGCAGGCCGGCAGAGGACAGGTTCATCGCGTCGCGTGCTGCATATTCGACGATGTTTGCACAGAAAACACCGGTCTCGCGGATGTTGGCGACGGAATCCTTGGTGCCGTCCACATCGTCTTTGGCTCCGGTTGAGGCAAACATGACCTGCGGCGGCACATAGGCGACAGCGTTGAAAAACGAATAGGGGGCAAGGTTGTCATTGCCTTCCTTGTCCCGGGTCGAAATCCAGCCGATGGGGCGCGGTGTCACAAGCGCATTGAAGGGGTTGTGGGGAAGGCCGTGGCCCTCGCTCGGTTTATAGAACATCGGAAATCCTTTTTGGTGGTTTGCGCCTATGGCTAACCCCATGCTAGTGCGGACGCCACTGCAATTCTAATGAGCGACCTATCGTGTATCAGATCACCCCGGAAACGCCGACCGATTATTGGGAGGTTGAGGCACTTTATGACACATGTTTTGCACCAGGCCGCGAGGCCTTGTCGTCTTACCGCCTGCGCGATGGCATTCCTGCGGTGTCCGGTCTCAGCCAGATTGCACGTGACGGTGACGGGATATTGGGTGGTGCAATTCGTTATTGGCCGGTGCGCATCGGTGGCGTAACGGCATTGCTGCTGGGGCCGGTGGCGGTTCACCCGACCCGGCAGGGCGAAGGGCTGGGGCGGGCCTTGATCGAAGAAAGCCTGCGCCACGCGGCCCCGCTGGGGTGGGCTCGGGTGATGCTGGTCGGGGATGCGGCCTACTATGGGCGGTTCGGCTTCGAAGGCCTGCAAGATGTCGAAATGCCGCCGCCCACCAATCCGGCGCGCGTGCTGGGGCGGGCGTTGGAACCGGGGGCGTGGGACGGCATTACAGGCAAGGTGCGCCGCTGGATGGATTGAAAACCCGGCGCTGGCTTCCCACATTGAAAGCCGAAGGGGAGTTCGTATGCAGATAGAGTCAAGTTTGCCCACGCCGGTAGACGTAGAAGCCGAAATCGACAAACTGGCGCGCCGTTACAAGGCGGCGGGTGGTCTGGGGATCAACGTGTTGAACCTGATTGGCGGATCGGCGGATAATCTGATCGAACGTCTGCCCGAAGGAATCCGGCGCAATCTGGAAAACGCGACAATTGCCGCCCTTAATCAGGCCATGAAGGCGGCGCATTCCAGCCGCTCAGTGGTGCCTGATCAGGCCGGTTGGCTGAACCAGGCGGTATCAACCGCGATGGGAGCGGCAGGCGGCGCAGGGGGGCTGCCGACGGCGATGGCCGAACTGCCGGTTACCACGACCTTGTTGTTGCGGGTGATCCAAGGTGTCGCAGTCGAACATGGTTTTGATCCAGAGGCCGAGTCCGTACAGTTCGATTGTGTACAGGTTTTTGCCGCTGCAGGCCCCTTGTCAGGCGATGAGGGGGCCGATCTGGGGTTCCTGTCGGCGCGTCTTGCCTTGTCGGGCAGGGCAATGCAGGCGGTGATCGCCAAGATCGCACCGAAACTCGCGGTGGTGTTGGGCCAGAAACTGGCCGCCCAAGCCGTGCCGGTTTTGGGGGCGGTGGCTGGCGCCGCGACCAACTATGCCTATACCAGCTATTATCAAGACGTCGCCCATGTGCATTTCGGTCTGCGCAAGCTGGCGATTGATGCAGATATTCCACATGAGGATTTACTGGCCCAATTGGCCGAGAAGATGGCCAAGCCAAAGGTCACAGCCTAGACAGGCTTCCCCGCTAGCGCCCGATGCTGATCGGAGCGACGCTGGTGGCTTTGAGGATCGCGAAACAGGGTTTGCCCACTTTCAGGTCCAGCTCTGTCACCGCGCGCGCGGTGATCCGCGCCAATAGCAGGTCCTGGCCGGCCCGTAAGCTGACCGCTGCGCCGGGGCCGCCGCCTTTCTGGATCGCCTCGATTGTCGCCGGCAGGATATTCTGTGCGGACAGGCCTTCAGGATGTTTGGTCGAGACCATCACATCCTGTGCCAGCACCCGCAGCCGGACCTTGGTGCCGATCTCGGCCTGTACCCCCGGCAGATGCAGCACGCCTGCGCTGATCTTCAGGCAAGTCAGCCCGTCAGCGGCATGGGCAACGACCTCGGCCTCGATCACTGCGCCTGCGTCGCGCACGCCCAGCAAAGGTACCGCGGCAGGATCGGCCATGACTTGCATCGTCGGCCCCGCGCGGGCCACGGCGCCGTCTTTCAGCAGCACCAGCGTGTCGGCTAGACGCGCAACTTCCTCAACCGAGTGGCTGACATAAAGGATCGGCAGGCCCAGCGGCCCATCGCGCAGCCGTTCGAGATAGGGCAGGATGTCCTGCTTGCGCGGGCCATCTAGGCTGGCCAGTGGTTCATCCATCAACAACATGCGCGGTTTGCTGAGCAGGGCCCGGCCAAGGGCGACACGTTGCATTTCCCCACCTGAAAGTTTGGCGGGATGTCGATCCAGCAAGCCATTCAACCCCAGCAGCTCTGTCACATCGCCAAACTCGGGACCGACGGCATCAGCCGGGGCATAGCGCGCCCCGAATTCGAGGTTGTCGCGCACACTGAGATGAGGAAAAAGCCGTGCCTCCTGAAAAACATAGCCAAGGCGGCGTGCGGCAGGGGGCAGGAAAGTTGTGGCGTCAAATAATGTGGTACCATCTACAACGATGCGCCCTGCATCCGGCTTTAGCAGGCCGGCAACAGCATTGATCACCGTGGTTTTACCAGCCCCGGAGCGACCAAAGATGGCGGTGATCCCCGACGTGGCCTCAAAGGCGACCCTTAGCGTGAAATCCCCGAAACCATGGGTGATATCGACATCAAGGCTCATGCGCCGGTGATCCTTGCGGCGACGCGCCGCGCGAGGGCTTCGGATGCCAGCACGGCAGACATCGCCACAGCGCAGGCCATCAGCACCATGCCCACCGCCCGCTCTTCAGCGCCCGGTATTTGCAGCGCGCTCCAGATGGCACTGGGCAGGGTCTGGGTCTGGCCCGGTATATTGGCGACAAAGGTGATCGTGGCCCCGAATTCGCCCATGGCTTTGGCAAAACCCATCACCGCCCCTGCCAGAATGCCCGGCGCAATTAACGGCAGGGTTACACGGCCAAAGACGGACCAGCGCGGCGCGCCCAGCGTTGCCGCCGCTTCCTCCAGCTTGGGGTTCACCGCCTCAATGGCGAGGCGCATGGCGCGTACCATCAAAGGAAACCCCATGACAACCGCAGCCAGCACGGCGCCGGACCAGTGAAATGCAAGCGTGATGCCGATACTTTCCAAGGCGCGGCCCAAGGGGGCGGTGCGGCCAAAGGCGATCAGCAGCAGATAACCAGTGACGATAGGGGGCAGCACCAGCGGCAGATGGACAACAGCGCTTAGCAAGGCTTTGCCGCGAAAATCGCGTCGCGCCAGTATCCATGCCACCCAAAGCGCCAGCGGCACAGCCAGTAAGGTGGCCCAGACCGAGACCCAAAGCGACAGGCGCAGCGCCTCCCATGCGGCGGCATCAGCGCTCATTCGGGCACCGGTGCAAAGCCGTGGCGTGCAAAAATCGCCGCCACCTCTGGTGTTGTTAACGCGTCAAGAAAGGCCGCGCCCACCGGTGAAAGGCTGGTCGCGGAATACAGGATCGGATCATGTGCGTGGGGCGGGGCGGTCAACAGGATGCGCACCTTCGGTTCGGCCATTGCGTCACTGCCATAGACCACGCCCAACGGCACCTCGCCGCGTGCAACAAGGGCTAGGGCGGCCCGAACATTGTCGGTTTCGGCCACCTGCGCGCGCAGTCCGGCCCAGACGCCCGCCTGTTCCAGCCATTGCCGGGCGTATGTGCCGGCGGGCACCGCATCACGTTGTCCCATGGCAAGGCGGCCAGTGCCAAGGCGTGGAGCGATTTCATCTGCCGAAGCCAGCGGCGCAGCATCGCTGGCCCCGATCAGGACCAACCTGTTGCTTGCGACGTGGACCGGGGCGGAAAGGCCGCTGATGCCCTGCGCTGTCAGCCAGTCCATCCAAAGCGTATTGGCAAGGATCACCACATCGGCGGGGGCACCTGCCGCCACTTGCCGTGCCATTGTGCCCGATCCACCAAAGGACAGCGCCGCCTTTTGTGGCGCGCGTGCTGTGATATCTTCCAGCACGCCGCGCAGGCTGGCGGCGGCAAAGACGGTGATCTGTTCGGCATACGCAGCAGTCGGCAGGAAGAAACAGATCAAAAGAGCGGCAAATCGTGACATTCTGGTCAGTATCTGCGAAGCGCGTGCGCCCTTCAAGCGCAATGGTATCTAGACGCTTGCGGTCCAGGGCGCGGCGCGGCATGTCTGAGCCACCAAAGTTCTACAGGCGTGATATGGCGAACCAGCCCCCTCTTTCTCTTCTTGGTGCCGGCAAGAGCGATCTGCGGACGCAGTTCGCAGCTTTGTGCTATCGTATCAGGCGTGGCAAGTTGCAAATCCTTGTGATTACCTCGCGCCGGTCCAAACGCTGGATCGTTCCCAAGGGTTGGCCAATGGAGGGCAAAACCCCTGCGGCCACCGCAGCGCAAGAAGCCTGGGAAGAGGCCGGAGTGCGCGGCTTGCCTGAGGATAATGCGCTGGGTGTTTACACCTATGGCAAGACAACAGTGATCGGAGACGAGCTGCCGTGTCTGGTGGTGCTATACCCGGTGCTGGTCAAATCATTGGCTAAAAAGTTTCCCGAGAGCGGCCAGCGCCGTCGCAAATGGGTGTCGCGCAAGAAAGCAGCGAAACGAGTGGCCGAACCGGATTTGGCCCGCCTGATTCTGAATTTCGACCCACGCAGCAGTCGCAAGCATTCTTGACCTCGCGCTGTCGGACATCCATGTCTGAAGGAGGAGTTAGAAACGACAATGATCCGATACACCCTTAAATGCGATCAGGACCATCATTTCGAAAGTTGGTTTCAATCCGCCGCGGCCTATGATGCCTTGGAGCGGGGTGGCCATCTGGGCTGTGAAACCTGTGGCAGCCGCAATATCACCAAGGCGGTGATGGCCCCGCGGGTGCGCCCGTCTGAACAAAAGCACGCGCAACTGCCGGTTTTGTCAGAGCCTGCCGGCGAAAAGGAACAGGCGCTGGAAGCCCTGCGCAAGAAGGTTGAAGATACTTCGGATTATGTGGGTGAGAATTTCACCAAGGAGGCGCGTGCCATGCATTTGGGCGATAAGCCGGAGCGGTCAATCTATGGCGAGGCCCGGCTGGATCAGGCGAAAGAGCTGATCGAGGAGGGCGTGCCGCTGATGCCGTTGCCATTTCGCCCGAAACAAAAATTAAGCTGATAAGGAATATTCCATGAATATCGTGATCACCGGAGCGAGCCGTGGCATTGGTGCCGGATTGGCAGACCATTACCGCGGTCAGGGACACGAGGTGATCGGCACTGGACGTTCTGTCGCGTCACAGCTGCAACTGGATGTCACCCGCCCTGTTAGCCACCGCGAAATGGCCGAAGCGCTGGACGGCCATGCGATTGATTTGCTGGTCTGCAATGCCGGGGTTTATCTGGATAAGGGCAATGATCTGGACACGGGATATGGTGCAGACCTCTGGGCGCAGAGCTTTGCAACCAATGTGACCGGTGTGTTTATGAGTATCCAAGCGCTGTTGCCGCACCTGCGCCGGGCAAAGGGAGCCAAGATTGCCATCATCTCCTCGCAAATGGGGTCGGATGCGCGGGCAAAAAGCGGAGGCAGTGGCGGTAGTTATATTTATCGCGCGTCCAAAGCCGCTGCGCTGAACCTCGGGTTGAACCTGGCCAATGATCTCAAGGTAGAAGGGATTGCTGTCGGGATCTATCATCCGGGCTGGGTGCAGACTGACATGGGCGGCGGGGAAGCCGAGATCACCACGGATGCGGCGGTGGAAGGTCTGGTCACGCGGTTTGCGGCGTTAAGTCTTGAAAATACGGGATGTTTCGAAAACTGGGACGGCAGACCTCATGCGTTTTGACCGGGCTTGGACAGAGTGAGTCTTTTGTTGAATTTGCAGTACGCAAATTCGTTGAGGCGCTGCCTCAAACTCCGCAGGATATAGGGCCAAAAAGAGGAAGATAGTGTTTCGGCGTTGTCCGGCTTGCTCTTGTGGGTGCGCTGGCGTAAACGGCGCAGGACTAAAGAGGCGAGGGAATATGCCTGTTCTTGTGATGAAATTCGGCGGCACTTCTGTCGCGACGCTTGACCGGATTCGCCGCGCGGCCAAGCGCGTGGGTGTGGAAGTGGCCAAAGGCTATGACGTGATTGTCATTGTATCGGCCATGTCAGGCAAGACCAACGAGCTGGTCGGCTGGGTTAATGAGACATCGCCGATGTATGATGCGCGTGAATATGATGCGGTTGTGTCCTCTGGCGAGAATGTCACGGCCGGGTTGATGGCCTTGACCTTGCAAGAAATGGACGTGCCGGCGCGGTCCTGGCAGGGCTGGCAGGTGCCCGTACAGACCACAAGCGCCCATTCTGCTGCGCGGATCGAGGATATTCCGCCGGCCAATATCATGTCGAAGTTTGCCGAAGGCATGAAGGTTGCTGTGGTGGCAGGCTTTCAAGGGGTCAGTCCCGAAGGGCGGATCACCACATTGGGACGCGGTGGGTCGGATACCACAGCGGTGGCCTTTGCGGCTGCGTTTGAAGCGGAGCGCTGCGACATTTATACCGATGTGGACGGGGTTTACACCACAGATCCGCGGGTCGAGGCCAAGGCGCGAAAACTGGATAAGATTTCATTTGAAGAGATGCTGGAGCTGGCGTCTTTGGGCGCGAAGGTTTTGCAAACCCGTTCGGTAGAGCTGGCGATGCGCTATAAGGTCAAGCTGCGGGTGTTGTCGAGTTTTGAAGAACAATCGGACGAAGCCGGAACGCTTGTCTGTGATGAGGAGGAAATTATGGAAAGCAATGTGGTTGCGGGCGTGGCATTCAGCCGCGAAGAGGCCAAGATGACGCTGGTGTCGGTTGCGGACCGTCCGGGCATCGCGGCGCTGATCTTTTCCGCTTTGTCGGATGCCGGTGTGAACGTCGACATGATCGTTCAGAATATTTCCGAAGACGGGCGTACCGATATGACGTGGTCCTGTCCTGTGGATCAGGTCAAGCGCGCCGAACAGGCGATGGCCGATGCGAAATCAGCCGAGATTATCAATTACAGCGGGTTGCTGGCCGATCAGGACGTGGCGAAAGTGTCAGTTGTTGGTATCGGTATGCGCAGTCATACAGGCGTGGCGGCAAAGATGTTTCAAGTGTTGTCTGACGAAGGCATCAACATTCAGGTCATCACCACATCGGAAATAAAAATTTCTGTACTGATTGACCGCAAGTACATGGAACTGGCGGTTCAGGCCCTGCATGATGCCTTTGAACTGGACAAGGCGGCCTAAGGGTTTCGCATTTCTGCACATGAGTTGAACAGCCCGGAGATTTTGCCGGGCTGTCGCGTTTCGGCGGGGCGCGCAGGTGCGCATGGCGCAAGTGACGCAAAGAAAATTGACGGGCATGGCTGTTTGCCGCGCTGCGTGATGATCACCGGCGGTGCGTTGCAAAACAGGGCGCTCCCTTCCTAAGCGTTTTGCGAATTTCCGCTGAACGCGCAGGTACAACCAAGAATTGTACCTTCTTGATCAATTCGGCCATTTCGCTTTTGCGCGGCCTGTGGTGTAAGCTGTTCTGGGTTGACCCGGGAGGACGCGCCAGCATGGCCGAGCGTACAGAAACAGAAAGCCGCAAGCTGCTGGGCAGGTTGCGGGATGCCATGGCAGGGGATCACGCCGGCCAAGAACGGCTGGATAAGATCACTCATCTGATCGCCACGTCCATGGGGTGTGAAGTCTGTTCGATCTATCTGTTCCGTGATGAGGACACGCTTGAGCTTTGTGCGACAGAAGGTTTGAACGCGCAGGCGGTGCATGAAACCCGCATGAAACTGGGTGAGGGGCTCGTCGGCCGTGTCGCCAAGTACCGGCGCGTCATCAATACACCGGATGCGCCGCAGGCGGCAGGCTTTCGGTTCATGCCGGAAACCGGCGAAGAAATCTATTCAAGTTTCTTAGGTGTGCCGGTGCAACGGCTTGGCGAGGCCTTGGGCGTTTTGGTGGTTCAGTCCAAGACCGCGCGCGAGTTTTCTGCCGATGAGGTCTATGCGCTTGAGGTTGTTGCCATGGTGCTGGCCGAAATGACCGAGCTGGGGGCCTTTGTCGGTGAAGGGGCGGCCATGTCGGCGCGTCATTCACAACCTGTCTTGTTGCGTGGCACCGTTGCGCAGGAAGGGGTTGCTGAGGGGCATGTCTGGCTGCATGAGCCACGCGTGGTTGTGTCAAATGTCATCGCCGATGATCCCGTTCGCGAGACCGAGCGTCTTACCGAGGCGGTGGATACCCTGCGGGTCAGTGTGGATCAGATGCTGTCGATGGCGGCAAATGGCGACAAGGACCAGCAACAGGTTCTGGAAACCTACCGCATGTTCGCCAATTCGAAGGGGTGGATGCGGCGGATGACGGAGGATATTCAAAGTGGCCTCTCCGCCGAGGCCGCGGTGGAGAAAGAGCAATCACTGGCCCGTGCCCGGATGAGCCAGTCCACGGATGCCTATCTGCGTGAACGGCTTAGCGATTTGGACGATCTGTCCAATCGGTTGCTGCGTATTCTGACTGGGCAGGGCGCGGATACCGGTGCCGAGATGCCAGCCGATCCGATCCTTGTCGCCCGCAACATTGGACCGGCTGAGCTATTGGAATACGGTCGCGGGTTGCGCGGTATCGTATTGGAGGGGGGCTCTGTCGGCTCGCATGCGGCCATTGTGGCGCGGGCCTTGGCGATCCCGTTGATTGTCCATGCCGGACGGATCACCAATGATGCGTTGAACGGCGATCACATCATGGTGGATGGGGAGCAAGGAGTGATCCATCTGCGTCCCGATGACATGGTGGCGACGGCGTTCCGTGACAAAATTGCGATGCAGGCGGCAGCGCAGGAACGGTATTCCGCCATTCTGGACCAGCCCGCGCAGGCAAAATGCGGTGCGGAGATCAAGCTGGATATGAATGCGGGGCTGATGGCGGATTTGCCGTCACTGGTCAGTTCAGGTGCCCAAGGTGTTGGGCTTTTTCGTACTGAATTACAGTTCCTTGTGCGCAACCAGATGCCGAAACGTTCCGAGTTGTCAGCACTTTATGCGCGGGTGTTGGATGCGGCTGGTGGCAAGCGGGTGGTGTTTCGCACGCTGGATATCGGGTCTGACAAGGTGCTGCCCTATATGAAACCCAACGATGAACCGAACCCCGCGTTGGGCTGGCGGGCGATCCGGGTGGGCCTCGACAAACCTGGCGTGATGCGGATGCAATTGCAGGCGTTGATCCGAGCGGCCAACGGTAGACCCCTGACGGTGATGTTCCCGTTTGTGGCGCAATTCGAAGAGTTCCGCGCCGCGCGCCATGAGGTCGACAAGGCCATCGCACGCGAATCGAAGCTGGGCCATGTACTGCCCTGCGAAATCGAAGTTGGCGCGATGCTTGAGACGCC
Source organism: Sulfitobacter sp. M05 (assembly GCF_029285175.1). Lineage (GTDB taxonomy): Bacteria > Pseudomonadota > Alphaproteobacteria > Rhodobacterales > Rhodobacteraceae > Sulfitobacter. Next base: position 188,009 of record NZ_JABEDH010000001.1, read on the forward strand.
CAGCCTTGCTTTTGCGCCTGAGAAATTCTTTGAGGAAGTAAAGTTTCTGTCGGTTGGCGGCAATGACCTCAAACAGTTCTTCTTTGCCGCGGACCGCGAAAACGAGCGTGTGCGCAAACGCTATGACACGTTAAACGTCAGCTTCCTGACTTTCCTTGAAGGGATTGTTGAACGCTGTGCGCGGACCGACACGGATCTGTCTTTCTGCGGTGAGGATGCGGGCCGCCCTGTCGAGGCGCTGTGTTTTGCCGCTATCGGCTTTCGCAGCCTGTCGATGCGCCCTGCCTCCATTGGTCCGGTAAAAAGCCTGTTGCGCCGGTGCAACCTGGAAGACGTGCGGGCGATCATCAACGCCGCGCGCGACCGTGGTGAAATGTCGGTGCGCGCGGATGTGATGGAATACGTTAAGGCACAGCATCAAGCCTGAGGTGGCTTACTTTGCCGCCTCAATTGCCGCCCGCAGAACACCGCGGTCGCCGATGTGGTTTGCCAGTGTCAGGATTAGACGTGCGTTAAAGGCGTCGCTTTCCTCATCACTCAGCGTCGCATGTGCCTGAAGCAATTCGTCGTAAAACCCATCTGGGTCAGGGATATTCGGCTCAAGATTCACGGTCATGTTCAATCCTTTGCGATTGACGTTGTAAGGGCGTCCTGCACGGTCTGGGCGTCAAATTCACGCCAGCGCCCGACGACATGTTGATCCGGACGGATCAGGTAAACACCTGCGTCCTGCCCGCCAAGATAGCGTTGCGCCAATAGCGCGGAAGGGGCGGAGATATGCACAACGCGTGTTTCGATACCATGGGCCGTGACCGGCTGCGGCTTGTTCCCGCCAATTGCCAGCACGGTGAAGCCGCGCAGGTGATCCAGAAGGTATCCGTCATCAACCGGGGCATCGACACAGGGCGCACCCGGACGTGTCATTGCGGGGCCCTCCAGCGCATCGGTGCTAAAGAGCGGGAAATCATCGTAGACACAGGGCACCGACAGACGGCCCGAGTTTACAAACGGACGCGCAAAGGCATGTTTCCCTGCCAGATCCAGCACCGCATTGCGGAAGGCTTTGCTGATCTTTGATTTCGGCGTCATGAAGTCCGTAGCGCGCGAGGAATTCAGAATGTTCTCATCTGCACCAAACTCCCGTTCGGGGGCATAGGTGTCCAGCAACTGGTGGTCTGCGATGCCTTTCAGCACCAGATCCAGTTTCCACGCCAGATTTTCTGCGTCCTGCACGCCGGAGTTGGCACCACGTGCGCCAAAAGGCGAGACTTGGTGCGCGGAATCGCCGGCAAAGAACACCGGCCCATGGCGGAAGCTTTTCATGCGGCGACATTGGAAGGTGTAGATTGAGGTCCATACCAGTTCATATTCCGGTACCGTCCCGGTCTGGCTGGACAACATCGCGTCGACACGGGCGCGGATGTTTTCCTTGTCCAGCTCCTTGGCGCGGTCAATGTCCCAGCCCAGCTGAAAATCAATCCGCCAAATGTCGTCAGGTTGTTTGTGCAGCAGGGCGGATTGCCCTGCACCTTTGAAGGGCGGTTCAAACCAGAACCAGCGTTCGGTTGGGAAATCCGCTTTCATCCGCACATCGGCAATCAGAAAGTTGTCCTCAAACACCCGCCCATCAAACGACAGGCCCATCATATCACGCAGACCCGAACGCGCGCCGTCACAGGCAACCAGGTAATCCGCTTCAAGCTGGTAGGGGCCGTCGGGCGTGTCCACGTCAACTGTGACATGGGCAGCATGGGTTTGCAGCGCCGTTACCCGGTTCCGCCCGCGTATCTCAATCGGGGCACCGGCATCCTGAGCTGCACGGATTGCATCCACTAAAAAGCGTTCGAAATCAGGTTGTTGAAGGTTGATAAAGGCCGGGTTGCGATGGCCGTCTTCCGGTTGCAGGTCAAACCCAAACAGCTGCCCTTCGCCGCGAAATACCCGCCCGACATTCCACACCACACCTTTGTCGACCATCGGTGCGCCAGCACCAAGCCGGTGCGCGATGTCCAACGTGCGTTTGGCAAAACAAATCGCCTTGCTGCCCAGACCGGCGCCATCGTGATCGTCCAGAACCAGAACCGGCGTGCCTTTCTTGCCAAGGTCAAGGGCAAGCGCCAGACCAACAGGTCCGCCACCTACAATGACAACGGGATGACGCACGGGCGCGCCGCTTTGCGCCTCTACTTTTTCGTAAGGATAAAGCTTGAACGCAGTCTCATATCGTGACGCAACCATAACACTCCCCGTATACTGGTTCTTGCCGCAAATGCGGGCGGAATGAAGGCTGAGTAATAGTTGCTTTTGTAACCAACAAGTTCTTTTTCAGACGACCTGGCAAGATGCTGTCAGGGGGTCAGGTTGGAAAGGCCGGTTTGCGCCATTGCAATGCTAAGTTCGTCGCTCAAGACCTGCCAAAGCGCGTGCAGCCCGTCTTCGCCGCCGGCGGCGATGGCAAATTGCAGGATGCGGCCAAGAAACGTGAAATCGGCACCGGCATGCAGGGTCTTCAGAACGTCTTCGCCTGAGCGCAGACCGCTGTCGAAAAAGACAGGCATCTCAGGCCCCACAGCGGCGCGGATATCGCCCAGCACCGTGATTGGGGCAGGGGCGCTTTCGAGTTGGCGTGCCCCGTGGCTTGAAACCTGCACGGCGTCGACACCTGCATCGCGCAAGCTGATCGCGTCTTCGGTATCAAGTACGCCTTTGACTACCAGCTTTCCCGGCCAGCGGTCGCGCATCTGGCGCAGCGTGTCCCAATCAGCGCGGGCGCGGCTTTCCGTACGGTCAAAATCATATCCCGGCATCTGGAAATTCGCCATCTCAGGCTTGCCTTTGAACAGCGTGTTCAGTGACCAGCGTGGATGCAGGGCGAAATCGATGAACTGGCGCGGGCCCAGCCGGAAGGGCATCTTGAAACCATGGCGCAATTCGCGGGGGCGGCGGCCCACTTCGGGCACATCCGCTGTCAACACCAGCGTTTCATATCCAGCCGCGCGGGCGCGTTCGATCAGTTTGAAAGTGCCGGTGCCATCACCGCTAAAGTAGATCTGGAACCACGCATGTCCTTGGGCCACTTCGATGATCTTTTCCAGCGGAGTGGAGGCGACAGTAGACACCCCATGCGGGACCTTATGCCGTGCAGCAAGCCGCGCCAGCATCAGGTCGGCCCCGGGGGCAGAGAGGTTGCACATGCCCATCGGGGCAATGCCAAAGGGGCGTTCTGCCTTGGCCCCGAAAAGATCAACGGCCAGTGACCGCTGATGCACGTCTTTCAAGATGCGGGGCCGCAGGGTGAGGGCATCAAGCGCCGCACGGTTGCGCAATGCGCCGTTTCCACCACCGGCGGCCCCGTCGATATAGTCGAATACCATCCACGGCAGATGACGTTTGGCAATGCGCCGCGCGTCTTGCGCCGAGTGGATGGCGTGGGCCGACATCAGCTTGCGACGGCTTTCATGAACCGGTCGCGAATGACCACCGGATCCATGGTGATGACCGGTAGCTTGATATTACCGCTGTCGCATTTGCACACGATCACGGTCATCTTTTTACTGTCGATGGCGGATTGCAGGACCGGCCCAAGGTCTTTGTCCTGCACCTCAATCACATTCTCGCAACCGCAGGCTTTGGCGACTGCGGTAAGTGACGTTTTCTTGCCCGCATAGGTTGGCTGATCGCCGGTCGAGCCATAAGACCCGTTGTCGATGATCAACAGAATATAGTTGTCGGCCACGTTGTTGGCGATGGTCGGCAGGGTGCCGAGGTTCGTAAGGACGGAACCGTCCCCGTCGATCGAGATGACGGTCTTGTCTTGCGACAGAGCCAGCCCCAGACCGATGGAAGACGACAGGCCCATGGTCCCCAACATGTAAAAGTTGGTTGGTTGGTCGTCGATCATATGCAGTTCTTGGCTGGGCAGACCGATGTTACAGACAACCAGTTGGTCACGGATGATGGGCGCGATTTCGCGCAGGATTTCTGATCTGATCATTGGTCGCCATAGCCTCCCCAGAAATTGGCATCGGTCAGGATCGCGACCGGTTTGTTGCACATGAAGGTGTATTTCAGAATGGCGTCGAATTCCTCGACATCCGACTGATGGTGGAAATGGTAGGTCGGGATTTTCATCTCGGCCAGCAGCGCCTTGGTATGCACGGCCATTTCAACCTGACAGGCCACCGGCTCGCGCAGCTCTCCACGGTAGGAGATGAGCATCGGCAATGGCATTCGGTAATACTGGATCAGGGTCGCCAATGTGTTGATGGTGACACCGATTGCCGTATTCTGCATGATGATCGCGGGGCGTTTGCCCCCCATGAAAGCACCCGCGCACAGGCCCATCCCTTCGTCTTCCTTGTTGGAGGGGATGTGAAAGATTTCATCGCGGGCGTCGATTTCGTCAATCACACCGGCCAGCTGTTTGCAGGGCACGGTGGTGACAAACGAAATGTCGTTGGCGACAAGATCATCGGTGATCTTCTTGTCGATGTTCATGATGGGATGCCTTTCCTGATTGGCGTTAATGCGAAATTATGCGGTATCTAGGGCCATGGGGTCAGTAGTATCTTAGGTTCGGCCACCTGTCCGTTGCGCAAGTCCTGAAAAGCCTGCGCGCCGTCTGAAAGCGGGCGGATATCGCACCAGTCCAGCGCGCCCAGCCGGCCTTGAAAGATAGCCTGTGCAGTATCGCGAAAATCCTGCGCTGTGTATGTATAGGTGCCGATAAAGGTGATTTCCTGCAAGGTCATGCGGCGCACATCAAGGCCGCCGGCATCTTCCCCCAGACCGACATGGGCGATCACACCGCCCGGCGCTGCAAGCGCCGAAGCCTGCGCGCGGGTGGCGGCATATCCGACCGCGTCGATCACCAGCGGATAGGCACCACTGGCTTGTTCCTGTACGGTTTCACCGCAGGTGCTGTGCAAATACGCACGCCGGGCTGCACTGGGTTCAACAATGGTCACATCCGTCACCCCCTGCGCCTTAAGTGCGAGAGAGGCCGCCAAACCGATTGCGCCCCCGCCGATGACCAGTGCGCGGCGTTCGGACTGCGCCGGTAACGCCTCAAGTGCCAGACGTACAGCGTGCCAGCTGACGGCAAGCGGTTCTGCCATGGCCGCTTTGGCAAGGGGGATTGTATCGGGCACGGTCACTAGGTTGCTGGCCGGGATTGTGATGTATTGGGCAAAGGCACCCTCGCGCGGCATCATCGAGATAATCTCGCGGCTGGGGCAAAGGTTTTCACGCTGCGCCTGACAGGCGGGGCAGGTGCCGCAGGTGACCAGTGGATTAACCGTCACGCGGGTGCCGGCCAAAGGCCCGTCTTCGATCACGCCTGCGGCCTCGTGCCCTAAAATCAGCGGCGCGGGGCGGCGTGCGTCATGTCCGAGAAAGGCGTGCATGTCAGACCCACAGATGCCAACGGCCTCGACCCGGATCAGTATGTCCTCGCCTTGGCACACGGGGTCTGGCACATCACGGAACCCCAATGTTTCAACGCCGTCATAAACCAAAGCTTTCATTTCGCCGAAAACCCTCCGTCGACCATCAGGACCTGACCGGTCACGTAATTCGAGGCCTCCGAACACAGGAACAACAGGGGGCCGTCCAGATCTTGCAGCGTGCCATTGCGCCCCGCGCAGGTTTGCGCCGCATTGCGAAAGGCACGGTCTGGATCATCAAAAACTGTTTGCGTCAACTCGGTTGGAAAGAACCCCGGACCGATGGCGTTTGCAGTGATCCCATGCGGGGACCAGGCCTCGGCCATGGCGCGGGTCAATTGCCCGATACCGCCCTTGCTGGCCCCGTAAGCAATGCCACCGGGAAAGGCGCGCGTGGTTTGCAGAGAGGCAAAATTCACAATGCGCCCCCACCCCTTGAGGCGCATCGCGGGCACGAATGCCTGCGACAGAAAAAACGGCGCGGTCAGGTTCAATGCCAGCGTCTGGTCCCATCCCTCAGCCGTCACGTCATCTGCGATCTGGCGTGTGTTGATACCGGCAGCATGAACGATGATGTCGGGGCTGCCAAAAGGGGCGGATACGCTGGTGCAAAGGGTCCAGGCGGCATCGCGGTCGGCGATGTCAGCGGTGACGCTTGCCGCTTTTTCGCCGATCTCTTCGACCAAACTGTGCAATGCCTCTCTGCGCCGCGCCACCCCGACAACACTGGCACCGGCCCGCGCAAGGGCAAGGGCCGCACGTCGTCCCAAGCCGGAGCTGGCACCAGTCACACAGGCCACCCGACCGGTCAGGTCAAAAAGGGCACGCGGATCGGTCATGCGTGATCTGCGGAAAGATCAAAGGTTTCATCCGGGAAGTACTTGGCCAGCCGCACATCTGCGGCGCGGGCATGTCCTTCCATGCCTTCAAGGCGCGAAATGCGGGCCGTGGCCTCGGCGACGCGTTTGGATGCCTCGCGGGTGCTGCGCTGCCATGTGACGATTTTCATGTATTTATGTACCGAAAGCCCGCCTGTATAGCCCGCCGCACCGGAGGTCGGCAGAACATGGTTGGTGCCGGATGCCTTGTCGCCGTAAGACACGGTGGTTTCCTCGCCCAGAAACAGCGAACCATAGCAGGTCAACCGATCCAGCCACCAATCCGGGTCTGCGGCTTGAACAGTCAGGTGTTCAGGGGCGTAATCGTCCGAGCAGGCGGCCATTTCTTCGCGATCCGAACACAGGATCACTTCGGCATAGTCACGCCATGCCGCGAATGCGTTCTCGCGGTTCAATTCTGGCAAATCAGCAATCAGGCCGGGCACCAGTTCCATCACTTTTTGCGCCAGTGCGCGATCGTCGGTGACCAACCATACCGGTGAATTGTACCCATGTTCGGCCTGTGACACGAGGTCTGTGGCAACGATATGCGCATCGGCATCTTTGTCAGCAAGGATCAGGCTGTCGGTTGGGCCGGCGATCATATCAATGCCGACACGGCCAAACAGGATCCGCTTTGCCTCGGCAACGAATTGGTTACCCGGGCCAACAAGGATATTGGCCTTGGGCAGATCGAACAGGCCAAAGGTCATTGCCGCAACCCCCTGAACGCCGCCCATCGCCAGAATTTTATCGGCTCCGCAGATATGCGCAGCATAGACAATGGCCGGGGCGACGCCGACGCCCGGCCGCGGCGGAGAGCAGGCCGCGATATGCCGGCATCCCGCAACCTTTGCGGTGGTCACCGTCATGATGGCAGAGGCGATATGGCTGTATCGTCCGCCGGGCACATAGCATCCGGCAGCGTCCACAGGAATCGCCTTTTGACCGGCAACAAACCCCGGTTCGATTTCCATTTCCACATTGGTGAGGGTGGATTTCTGAATTTCGGCAAAGCGGCGCACATTGTCATGCGCAAAGCGGATATCAGCCTTAAGTCTTTCCGGCACCAGAGCGCAGGCGGCTTCGATTTCCTCGGGTGACAGGATCACATTGCCTTCGTAACGATCAAATTTCGCTGCATATTCAAGCGCTTTGGCGTCGCCGCCTGCTTCGATGTCATCAAGGATGGCCTTCACCGTTTCATGGGTTTGAGAGGCGTCCGATTCTGCGGTCAGCGTGGCTTTCTTGAGATATTCGCGCTTCATGTCTTTGGGATCCTATCTGTCGGTGTTGTTGCCTTGTAAGCGCTTGCAATATGAAATGCAAGCGCTTACATTTGGGGTGTATCGACAAACCCCGTGGAAACGCCGCGCCCAGTGGTGTAAAGACCCTTAATGGACCTCGCCCAAGGCGGATAATGCCCAAAAAACCCACCATACCGACGCTTGACGATGTGGCCAAAGCCGCCGGTGTCTCGACTGCGACTGTTTCGCGCTGCCTCAATTCACCCGATGTGGTGGTAAAGGCGACCAAAGACAGGGTGCTGAAAGAGGTTGCTCGCCTCGGCTACACGCCGAATTTCGGCGCGCGCGCGATGGTTGCGCGGCGCACCTTTACGATTGGCGCAATCATCCCGACGATGGAAAATGCGATTTTCGCCAGGGGTCTGCAGGCCTTTCAGGAGCAGCTGCACGAACGCGGGTATACCTTGCTGGTCTCCAGTTCTTCCTACCGCCCCGAGATCGAAGAAGAGCAGCTGCGCAGTTTGGTGGCGCGGGGGGCGGATGGCATTCTGTTGATCGGATATGCGCGGGATGCGTCGATTTATGACTATCTGGCCTCGCGCAATATGCCGGTTCTGGTTGCTTGGGCGTATGAAGCGGACAATCCGCTACCATCTATCGGATTCGACAATCGTGCCTCGATGCGTGCTCTTGGGGAGCTGGTTTGGGATCACGGGCACCGGCGCATTGGCGTCATTTCCGGCGTGACACAGGGCAACGATCGCGCTCAGCGGCGGGTCGAAGGATTGATGGATGCCTTTCTGGCGAAGGGTTTGCCGGCGGAAAACCTGAAAGTGATCGAAGTGCCTTACGGGATTAAGGAGGGTGGGGAGGCCTTTGCGCGGCTTATGGCCGCGGATGTGCCTCCCACGGTGGTCATGTGCGGTAACGATGTTTTGGCCGCGGGCGCGGTGCAGCGGGCCCGTTTGATGAAAATCCGCATCCCTGAGGGTGTGTCGATCACCGGGTTTGATGATATCGAACTTGCCCGCATTGTCTCGCCTGCGTTGACCACCGTGCATGTGCCGCACCGCAAAATGGGCCGTGCCTCTGCCAACGCCCTGATCGACATGGTAGAAAGCGGCATCAGCGGCCCTTTCGCCCCGTTGGAAAGCAAGATTAAAATACGCGGCTCGCTTGGGCGGCTTAGCGGGCCATAGGGGGCAAAAACGGGCTAAGGTCTTGGCGTGTTGAGCGCCTCTGAGGTGCTGCCCAGCAATCCAAACACAGTACCTGCGGCTCAGTATTCCTCCCCCTGATCAACAGGCTGACCTGTTGCCTAGATCCGGGGTGCCGCGCGGAGATGCCTTGCTGCATGCTGATTTATTCGCGCTTAGTCCCTATGATCTATTTGGCCTTCACCTTGCAGCGGTTCCGTGCGCCAACGTTACCAGCAACGATTGTGGGGATGGGTGCGATGAAAAATGAAGGGAAGATGATTTGTTAAAGCTCATTCTAGGAAGCACCGTTATCGTCGGTTTTGGCTTTTGAATCGCAGAGGGCTTCCAGCGCAACAACGTGCGCGATTGTTTAGAAGTCCAGAGTAAGCGCACTGGTAGCCGGGCAATGAAGGCTATGCAGGTCGTGCATCGAAAGCGCCTTGTCTTGAAAGACGGCATATGTGTCGATTACTGAATCGATGTCAGCCCCCGCTGGCGTGTATTTTTGAACTGGTGATGCGGGATCATGTTCCATGTAGTTGGCGAATTTATAAGCGGCAGATGAAGGTTGTGTAGGATCTCCATCACCCGTGAACATAAAGATGCGCCAGCGCCCGTCCGCTTTGACCAGATGCCCAAGGTGTTGGGTCGCACCGTCAGTAAGGCGTGTCGCCACGGCCGAGTGAAAGCGTTGCCCGATCTTGAAACCAGACGCCAGACGTTGATGCTCTTGCCCCGCGCAAATGTAGGACGGAAAATATTCTATGGATGTGCCTGAGACGAAGCCACTTTGGCGCTTCATGAACGCTTCGATTTCAGCGGTGTCCACGCGGGCGTCATCCGTTATGGCGGCAGAGGCGGGACGTGTTGCCACAAGTTTCGATAATTCTTTATCGGCATTGATCAACTGCTGGGCGACTTTGCGACGCTCGGTAGCATAGGTGGCAAGCAGTTGGGGCGCGCTTTTGCCCTGAAGGACCGCCGCCATTTTCCAGCCCAGATTAAATGTGTCGGGCAGGGAGGTGTTCAGCCCCCAACCGCCCTTGGGGCTGTGGGTATGGCAGGCATCGCCCGCCACGAAGGCGCGCGGAATGATTTCGTCTGAACTGTCCGCCGGGCGGTTATCGAACCGATCAGCGATGCGCTGTCCGACGGAATAAATGGACCACCACGCCACCTCTTTGACGTCCAAAGTGTAGGGGTGGAAAATCTGCTGTGCTTTGGCAATCAAATCCTGTTCGGTGATGTCGACTTCGGACGCGCGCTTTTCTTTCTCGATGACGTCCATTTCCACGTAGAAGCGGCACAAATAGCCACCCTCGCGCGGGATGATCATGACGGCGCCATGGTCTTTGGACTGGATGAAACTTTTGACGCGAATGTCAGGGAAATCCGTGTTCAGCAGGATGTCCATCACGCCCCATGCCTTGTTCGCCGAGTCCCCTTCAAGCGTGATGCCGAGGCTTTTGCGCACACGGCTACGCCCGCCGTCACAGCCAACAACAAAGCGTGCCTTGATGGTTTCGCGTTTGTCTTTGCCTGCGTTATCCGTGCGCCGAAAGGTTGCGGTGATCGGGTGCGCTGATGGATCCTGCGTGAGGCTGTCATTCACCACCAACTCAAGCAATTCGCGACTGCAATGTGGGCGCAAATTGGTGATCGAATTTGCCATGCCGTCACTCAGAAGTTCATGCAGTCGCGCCTGGTTGACGATACCATGGGTGAATTCGGACAAACCGGCCCGCGCATCATCAATCTTTTCGGTGCGTTTGATGTGCACAGGATTGTCTGGGTCCGGTTCCCAAAATGTATTCTGTTTCAGTTTGTAGGTTTCTTTGACAACCATTTCACTGCTGTTGAAAGCTTCCATGATCTCGATCGTGCGGCACGAAATACCATCCGCGCGGCCAAACAGGAGCGGCCCGTCAGCCATGTCCACGATGCAGGTCGTGATATCGTTGAACTCTGACATCTGGCGCGCCATCGTCAGGCCGGCAGGGCCAGTGCCAATAATCAGCACATCAACTGTGGTCGGCAGGTCTTTGATTGGTGGGTTGGGGTATGCTTTGCGTGCTGCATCAGGAACTTGGTAATTGCCCGGCTTGAACCCGTTGAGGTGATACTGCATGTAGGTCCCTTTCGTTGCTGTCTGCGATTGCCGCTTACCGCCCGTTCAGATAGGCGGCAGCATGTAGTGTTGCGGATTTTACAAAGCGCGCGTTGCGTGTTTGGCCATTGTCTTCGTCCATGCGGGTGATGTTCCAGCCGACATAGGTTGCCGCGCGCAAGGCCATAAAAAGTTCGAGCGATGACAGATCGATGGATCGTATCGTTCTGTAGCCGTCAGTTAACGCCCGCTTTAACCTTTCATAGTCGGGGGCGTCTGCATGTTTGAAAAGCGCTGTGGCGACGTCAAAGATGCGGTAGCCGTGGCCGCCATCGTCAAAATCGATAAACAGCAGGTCCGTGTCGTTTGCCATAACGTTCGCCCCAACGAGGTCGGCGTGTATCAAACCATAGTCGAGCGTTTCCGACTGTGTGGCCAGATCGCCGTAAGCACGATCGCGAAACGAGATAAGCAGGTCTCGATCATGCGGTGTCAGTTCGGGATTATCCCAGAACTTTCCCCAAAGCGGTGTTTGCCCCACAAGCCCGTCACGATCCCACACGCACCGCGTAAACTGATCGGGAGGCTGCCAGCGATCTGAAGCCGCATGCAGGCGTGCCATTTCGCGTCCGAGATCGTGGAACAGCTTAAGTTGGGTTTTGTTGTTGGATTGGGGAAGAAGGGTGTCCAGCGTGTCACCGGGCAGCCAGCTCAGAACGTCGACCTGCACGCCATCGACGCAGTGCAAAAACGCGCCAGACTTGGCCGCGACGGGTGCTGGCACGGACACACCGCCCGTGCCGACGGCGTCCATCCACAGAAGTTCCGAAGTTAATTCCGCATCGCTGCGGTACCCCGCGCGGTGCAGCCGCAGGGCATAGGTGCCCGTACCAGTTGTCACCCGATAGACTGCGTTTTCGCGGGCGGCGACCAATTCATATGACGCTCCCGAAAGCCCCCAAAGTGCCAAAGCGGCGTCGACGGTTGCGTTCATCCGGCAACCTCGGTCAGCACGTCATCAAGTGTGTCGAACAGCAGGTTGGCATTCTCGATTGAAAACGGCATGGGGGGGCGGATTTTCAGGGTGTTCTTGTAGCGACCCAGTTTGGAATGGATAATTCCGCGGTCGCGCATCGCGTTTATGATGCGGTCAGTCACATCACTGGCAGGCGTTTTAGCTGCGCGGTCCGTGACCAGTTCCGCCCCGAAAATAAGCCCCGATCCGCGCACGTCGCCAATAACGTCGTGTTTATCCGCGAGGGCGGCAAGGCGCGTGCGGGCATGGTCACCCACGGTCTTGGCGTTGGCTTGCAGGTCCTGTTCTTGCAGTTCCTCAAGCACCGCCATAGCCGCGGCACAGGACACCGGATTGCCGCCAAAGGTGTTAAAATACCGGTAACCCTGGCGGAATGCGGCGATAGTATCACCATTCGCCACTACCCCGCCAACGGGATGACCGTTGGCCATGGGTTTGCCCAGCACAACGATATCAGGTGTGACACCCATTTTTTCATGGGCCCAAAGGTGCGTGCCCGTTCGCCCGAAGCCTGACTGCACCTCATCACAGATCAGCAGACCACCCGCCTTGCGCACGACATTCGCCACCGGTTTCAGCCAGCCATCGGGGTTGTCGGGGAACCCTTCGTTCAGGAAATAGGGGCAAACGACAAGGGCGGCGAAGCCTGTGCCGTCCTCGTTCAGCGCGTCGATCTGGTTCGCGACCTGCGCCGCGAAAAGCGTTCCATCGGGGTCAGGGCTGCGGTAACTGTCGGGGGCATCAACGAACCGGAAATACTGGCCGAGTCCGAAGCCCACGGTCGGAATGTTGGATTTGGAAAGCTGACTGACGAGGGTCGTGTTGCCGTGATAGGTGGCGTCTGTGGCGATGATGCCGCGCTTACTTGTCATAGCCTCGGCCATGCGTAGGGCGATGTCATTTGCTTCTGATCCTGTGCAGGTGAGGATCGCGGTGTCCAGAGACGCGTGCATCGTGCCTATCAGCTTTTCGATGTAATCAAGGATGCCGTCGTGCAGGTAGCGTGTGTGCGTGTTGAGCGTGCTGGCCTGCCTGCAAATCGCGTCGACCACGCGCGGATTGCAATGACCCACGTGGGGCACGTTGTTGTAGCAATCGAGGTATTTGCGCCCGTCCGCATCCCAAAGCCAGACGCCTTCACCGCGCACGATATGTACAGGATCGTCGTAGAACGTCGCCACGTTCGGTCCCATCAAACGGGCGCGATCAGCGATCAGTTGGTGGGTTGTGCGGCTCATAAGTCGATGCGGATACCGTCGTGTCCGACAATCAACTCGCCATCGTAGTGGCCCGCGCAGGCGTCTTGCCAGTCTTTTGGGCTGTAGCTCGGATCATCTGACGGGATCAGGTGGGACAACGCGAGGCGTTTGACCCCTGCATTTCTGGCCGTAATCGCCGCATCGTGGGCAAAGGTATGCGAGCGCAGCCAATGTTGCATCAGTTTGTCACTGCCATTGCCGATGCGTTCCATAAGCGAGGGTAGGGCGCTTTTCAGCATCGCCTCGTGGATCAAAAGGTCCGCTCCGCGTGAAAAGTCTTCAAGGGCCTTAAGCGGAGCTGTGTCGCCGGAAAACACCGCATGATGATCGGCAGTCCTGAACGAAAAGGCAAAACTGTCGATCAAGGGGGGGTGTTCAGTGCGGATGGCGGAAATGGTCAGTCCGTCACGGTCCAGCACCACGCCTTCATCAATCACATGAATGCGCACAAAATCGCGCAAATCATCACGGCCATCGTCCACGATACGCAGATCAATATCGGCTTTCATGGAGACGACGAAACCGTTCCAATAGTCCTGAATGCCCTCGGGTCCATAGATATCGACCATCGTTGTCAAGCCCGAACACCACGCGGTGTGGATCAGGGGCCCGAGCTCAAGGTAGTGGTCGGAATGCAAATGGCTGATGAAAATCGTGGACAGGTTTTTCAGTATAAACCCCTGATCCACCAGCCCGCGCGTCACACCAAGGGCGCAATCCACGACGATATGTTGGTCGTTCATCACAAACAGATTGGACATGGGCATGGACGATCCGGGGCGTATGGACGGCCCGCCTTTGGTGCCGAGGAGGGCGACATAATTGTCTGACATGATCTAGCCTTTCGTCGCAGCTGCAAAGCCCGCATCAATTGCCGACAGAATGATTTGGGCGTCATCTTCAGTCAGCACGAGAGGCGGGGACAGGATCAGATTGGGGCCAGAGATGCGCACCATCGCGCCATGTTCGTAGGTCACATCCTGAACAATCTGGGCCGTGGCGGTATTGATTGGTTTTTTGGTGGTGCGATCCGACACCATTTCCATCGCCGTCATAAGGCCGTGACCGCCCCGAACATCCCCGACAATATCGTATTTGGCCATAAGGTCTTTGGCCCCATCGAACAGTTGGGTGCCGCGCGCTGCTGCGTTCTCCACCACGTTTAGGCGTTTGGTCTCTTGCAAACAGGCAAGTGCAGCAGCAGCCCCGACAGGGTGGCCGGAATAGGTATAACCGTGACCGATTTTTGCGTCCGGATTGTTTTCAAACACCTCGGCGACGCGATGCCCTAGCATCAACGCGCCAAACGGGAAATAGGCGTTGGTAATCGCCTTGGCCGTACACATCATGTCGGGTTGAATGCCCCACAGCCGCGCGCCCGACCATGCGCCCGTGCGCCCAAAGGCGGTGATAACCTCGTCTGTGATAAGCAGAATACCATGGCGGTTACAAATCTCCTGCACCATCGGCGCAAAGGATTTATGGGGCGGGATCACGCCGCCTGCGCCAAGGATTGGTTCCATAATCATGGCGGCGATGGTGCTGGCCCCCTGAAACGCAATTTCGTCTTCAAGAGCTTGCACGCATAGGTGCGCAAGTTTTTCGGGGTCCGTTTCGTTGAACGGATTGCGGTAGGTGTAGGGTGCCGGAATGTGAAAGCAGCCGGGCAGAAGGGGTTCATAGGCGGTGCGGAAATTGGCGTTGCCGTTCACGGATGCGCCCCCGATATGAGTGCCGTGGTAGCCTTTCTTAAGGCTCAGAAATTTGGTGCGCCCCGCCTCACCGCGCAGTTTGTGATATTGCCGCGCAAGGCGTAGCGCGGTTTCCACCGAGTCCGATCCGCCGGAGGTGAAAAACGCGCGCGACATCCCGTCGGGTTCAAAAAATTCGGACAACTCATAGGACAGCTCAATCGCGACGTCGTTGGATGTGCCGCGGAAGGTGGAATAATAGGGCAGCTTTTCCAGCTGTGCTGTAATTGCGTCCTTCACCGGCTGGCAGGAATAGCCGAGGTTCACGTTCCAAAGTCCGCCCACACCATCGACAACGCTGTGACCGTCGATGTCGGTAATGCTCACGCCCTCGGAACCGGTAATGATCTTGGGCGGATTGTCGGCGCTGTCCTTGGGGGATGTCATGGGGTGCCACATCAAGCGGCCATTGTTCTCTTTCAGGAAGTTTGAATCTTTCATGAGGTGGTTTCCAATTTATGTGTCGATGTTAACGAGCGGGCCCAAAGGCCCTCGATTGTGGTCGGGATGATGCCACCCCAGTTGTGGCTGATTTCGCGGGCAGCGATGATCAGATGTTCTTTGATGGTGTGTTCCAGTTCCGGCGTGAACCGTGTGGCAACACTTGCGACTGAGATCGCACCGGCAAACTGACCTGTTTGATCAAACAAGGGCGCGGACAGGCCTTCGACCTCGGTCTCGAAACTGCGGCTTGCGTGGCCAAAACCGGTTTTGCGAACGGACTCGACTGTGGCTTGGAGCGTGTCGATGCTGGTCGGTGTTGTGTCTGTGAACTGTGTTAGGTTTGACTTCGCCGCGTCCATTAGTTGTTCGGGCCCGAATGCGACGGAGCAAAGCCCTGATGCCGTCGCGTGCAGTGGAAACGTATCAATGTCGATAATGGCGCGGGTGCCGTGGCGCTGCGAATCGCAGGATGCCAAACCGTAAACGGTAGAACCTGACAAAACGGTGACATGGGATGTTTCTCCGGTGGCTTCAGCAAGGTCTAACAAGGGGCGTTGCGCGCTGGCTTTACGGGGGACCGTTGCTTCGCGGGTCTGTGCCAGTTGTAAAACGGTGGGGCCAAGACGGTATTGTTTGGTTGAGGGGTTCTGCTCAACAAACCCTGCAATCTCAAGCGCCTGAAGGTGACGATATGTTGTAGCCTTGTCGCGCTTTGCGATGCGGCACAGCTGCGACAAACCGATTTCTGCACGCGCAGTAGAGAAATGGGTCAGAAGCTGAAGTGCTTTGGTCACGGATGACATTTTCGAAGGCCCCTTTCTGTGTGGATTAAAAAGAGTTTGACACAAGGCGTTTAACAAGGCAATCTTTTTTCATAACATCGGTTCAATATATGAACCACAATAGGGAGACCGAAATGTCTAAATTTACAAAGTCAGTGACCGCTATGGCGCTTGCGCTTGCTGCTGTTGCAGGATCCGCTCAGGCGGAATATCCGGAAAAGCCGGTCGAGTTTGTTGTGCCGTGGCCTCCGGGTGATCTGGAAGATGTGCTGACACGCATGATCGCTGAGGATTTTTCCGAAGCCTACGGCGTGCCGACGGCTGTCGTGAACAAACCAGGTGGGGGTGGTGGCCCGTTCCCCGGTGCGATCGAAGTCGCGAATGCGCCTGCTGATGGATATACCGTCGGGTCGTTCATTATCGCGATCCCTGTGGTTGGTCCGCAGATCGGTATTCCTGAGCTGAACCCTGACCCGTTCGTGCCAATCGGCAACTTCCTAACATACCCGTTTGTCATCGCGACATCCGGCGACGCGCCGTATTCCACTGTTGAAGAACTGTCTGCCCACGCGCAGGGCAACGATGTTGTCTTGGGTCACTTTGGTGCGCCATTGGTCCCGACACAGGTAACCTTCGGTCTGGCCAAGGAAATGGGTTTTGAATTTGCAGGCGATGCCGCGTTTGACGCCCTTGATTGCAACACATTGGCCTCCGGAGATGTTGATGTGATCAACACAACCTTGCAGCTGATCCTGCCGTGTCTGGATGATGTAACGGTTCTGGCCTCCATCGGGTCCGAGCGTATCCCGTTGACACCAGATGCGCCGACTGTTGTTGAACTTGCGCCATCTTTGGATGTCGCTTTGTGGAACGGTCTGTTTGTTCACGCCGACACACCACAGGACGTGCAGGACAAGATCGCAGCTGTTGCTGCTGAAACGATGATGTCTGATCGCGCACAGCAGTTGGCTGCCGACACGGGCGCTGCCGTCTATTGGCAGCCAGCAGCCGAAGTAGTCGATCAAATCGCAAAAGACATCGAAACTCTTGGCGGTATCGACGCGATGTTGGCTGAATAAGCACTTGAAATCGGGCGGCCCTTTGGTCGCCCGATCTTATCGATGTCTGTCGGGGAGGGCTGGACATGTCACGGGTCAAGACACTTCAATCGCTGTTCAAAAGGTATCGCCGCCCCGGTGACATTGTGTTCGCTGTGGTGGTTTTTGCGTTTACACTTCTCCTTCTTTCCCAGCTGTTTGAACAAACGGCATATCAATCACGTGGCAAATTTGTCGCCCAACCACGGTTCTGGCCTGCTGTGTCGTTGATTGGCATGACAGGGTTTGCAGCCTTCCACCTTATTGGGTCTGCACTGTCCGAGCGGATTTATGGGCGTTGGGGCGCAATCTGGAACTGGATCAAATCAGTTGAATATGCCGTCTGGTTCATCGCCTATGCCGCATCGGTCCCTTACGCGGGCTACTTGCCCACCACCGTTATCTTTGCGGTGCTGCTGTCGCTGCGCGCAGGATATCGCAGCGGAAAGATGATCGGGATCGCCGTCGTTTGCTCGATTGCCGTCGTGTTGCTGTTCAAGACGATCCTGAAAGTCAATTTGCCCGCTGGTCAAATCTACAATGCGCTGCCGGATGGGTTGCGCCAAATCATGCTGACTTATTTCTGATCGGACACGGGACATGGAAAACATCTTTCTTGGACTAGAAATGCTGGCCCGTTGGGACGTCATACTTGCGTTGTTCATCGGGTCTATCGGGGGCGTAATCATTGGTGCCATCCCTGGCGTAGGCCCCGCGGTCGCGATTGCGATCCTGCTGCCTGCGACGTTTTCGCTTGATCCGATTGTTGGCCTGACGATGCTTTTGGGGATCTACGGATCGTCGATGTATGGCGGCGCGATCCCCGCGATCCTGATCAACACACCAGGGACGGCGGTGAACGCGCTGACGTCCTATGATGGCTATCCGATGACAGAAAACGGCGAAGGCCACCGCGCGCTATCGCTCGCGTATTCCGCATCATTTTGGGGCGGAATTTTTGGCATCGGTTGTCTGATCCTGCTGTCGCCCGTACTGGCGATCATCGCGCCGATGTTCGGGTCGCGCGAGATATTTTTGGCCGCACTTTTGGGCATTATCCTTGTGATCCTCGCGCATCGCGGACAGATTTTTGCTGCTGGCATGCTCGCCATGTTCGGCATCTTTTTACAGACTGTCGGGCTGGACCCCGTGACGTACACACAGCGTTACACGTTCGGATATTCGTTCCTAACCTCCGGTGTGAACCTGATCGTCGTGGTGCTGGGTCTATTCGCGCTTAGCCAAGCGTTTTTCCTTTTGACCAATCCTGACAGCAGCCCCGACGCAAAGCCCGTCAAGGGGCGGATGTTGGTCGGTTTGCGCGAGTTGATGAAACACAAACGTGTGGCATCCGTTGCCTCTAGCTTTGGCGTTGTTCTGGGCATGATCCCCGGCACGGGCGAATTCACTGCCCAATTCATGAGCTATACTTACGCGCAGAAAACGTCCAAAGATCCCGACAAATTTGGCAAAGGCAGCCCCGAAGGTCTGGTTGCATCCGAGGCCGCCAACAACGCTGTGCCTGCTGCAGCAATGATCCCGCTACTGGCGCTAGGCATCCCGGGTGAGGCACTGACGGCGATGATGTTGTCGGTCTTTTATGTCCACAACGTAATCCCCGGCCCGCAGCTGTTTCAGAACAACATCGACCTTGTTTATGGTCTGTACTTCGCGCTTATCGCGTTGAATGTGATCGTCATGGTGTTCTTGCTGTTTTCGACCAACCTGCTGACAAAGATCATCCGCGTGCCGACACGGTTCTTGGGTGTGATGATCCTGATCCTGTCGTTTGTTGGCGTCTACTCGCTGCGTAATTCTTTGACAGACTGCATGATATCGGCGGCATTCGGGGTGCTGGGTCTGATTCTCAAGCGCCTAAATCTGCCGATCGTCCCGATTATCTTGGGTATGGTTCTAGGCGGCATTATGGAGGTCAAGCTTCGCTCTGCGATGCCGCGCCTGAACTCACCCCTCGATATGATTGATCGCCCGATTACGTTCATTTTGTTCGTGATTATCCTTCTGGTGCTCGCCTTGCATGCGCGCACGCTGGTCAAAGAATATCACGCCTATAAACCCGAAGACGAAGATCACGATCTTCATGACAGCCAACAACGGTAGGACCCATGGACCAGCAGAAAATTGATGCGCTGCGTGCGCAAGCCGTAGCCCCATTCTCTCATCTCATTGATGGAAAGCATGTGCCCGCATCCGATGGCGGGACCATGGACATCTTGTCCCCCATCGACGGGCGGGTCCTGACGACCACGGCCAAGGGAACAGCGGCTGACATGGAGGCCGCCATCGCATCCGCCCGCGCCGCGTTTGAAGATCGCCGTTGGGCTGGGCAGCCCCCCGCTGCCCGCAAAAAAGTGCTGATGAAATGGGCTGACTTGATTGAGGAAAACGCGCTGGAACTCGCCGTCCTTGGCGTGCGCGATAATGGCACTGAAATTGCCATGGCGCTGAAGGCCGAGCCGGGGTCGGCAGCGGGCACCATCCGCTATTACGCCGAGGCGCTGGACAAGATTTACGGAGAGATTGCGCCAACGTCTTCGGATATTCTCGGCATGATCCAAAAGGAACCCGTGGGCGTTGTCGGGGCGATCATCCCATGGAACTTCCCGATGATGATTGGGGCTTGGAAACTCGGTCCCGCCCTGGCGATGGGCAATTCAGTTGTTTTGAAACCGTCGGAAACCGCATCGTTGTCCTTGATGCGAATGTGCGACCTCGCGCTTGAGGCTGGCTTGCCACCCGGTGTGTTGAACGCCGTAACCGGCGAGGGCAAGATCGTGGGCGAGTCGATGGGCCTTTCGATGGACGTCGATGTGCTGGTGTTTACAGGCTCCGGCGGGACGGGGCGGCGGTTAATGGAATACGCCGCGCGGTCCAACATGAAACGTGTCTACCTCGAACTGGGTGGCAAATCACCTCATATCATTTTCGCGGATGCGCCCGATCTGGATGTGGCGGCTAAGGCGGTTGCTGGCGGCATTTTCCGCAACTCCGGACAGGTCTGTGTCGCCGGGTCCCGTTTGCTGGTGGAAGCGTCGATCCACGATGATTTTGTCGCCGCAGTTGCCAAGGCGACGTCTGGAATGAATGTCGGTGATCCACTGAATGTGGACACAGCCATTGGTGCGGTGAATTCCGAAGTGCAGCTGATGCAGAATCTCGGGTTTGTCGAAACCGCGCAAAGCGAGGGCGGTGAGGTTGTCACGGGTGGCGACCGCATTTTGCAGGACACAGGCGGCTATTATATGGCGCCGACGATCGTGACAGGTGTGACGCCGGACGCGACTTTAACCCAGAAAGAGGTTTTCGGCCCCGTGCTCGGCGTGACCCCTTTCAATTCCGACGACGAAGCCGTGCAGATCGCCAATGCTACCGTCTACGGGTTGGCAGGTGGCGTCTGGACCGCAAATCTGAGCCGTGCCCACCGCATGGTGCGGGATGTGCGGACGGGCGTGATGCACGTCAACACTTATGGCGGCGCAGATGGCACCGTGCCTTTGGGCGGCGTCGGGCAGTCTGGAAACGGGTCGGACAAATCACTGCACGCGATTGAGAAATACATCAACCTTAAGACCGCTTGGATCAAACTATGAGCGATAAAACCATTCTGGTCATAGGCACCTATGACACCAAAGACGACGAATTATCGTTTCTGGCGGGAGTGATCAGGGATCAGGGTGGATCGGTCGTCACGATGGATGTGTCCGTTCTGGGTGATCCATCCAGCCCATGCGATTATTCCAAACACGATGTCGCGCAGGAAGGTGACGGATCAATTGAGGCCGCAATCGCATCGGGCAGTGAAAACATCGCCATGCAGATTATGGCTAAGGGCGCGTCGATGCTGGTGGCCCGTCTGTATCAGGACCGCAAATTTGACGGCTTGATCGTGCTAGGTGGCACGATGGGCACCGATCTGGCGCTTGATGTTGCTTCTGCGTTGCCGCTGGGTGTGCCGAAGTATATTGTTTCGACAGTCTCGTTTTCTCCGCTGATCCCGGCGGAGCGGCTGGCCGCAGACACGCAGATGATCCTTTGGGCAGGCGGACTGTATGGATTAAATTCGGTCTGTAAGGCATCGCTAAGCCAAGCTGCGGGTGCCGTTTTGGGGGCTGCGCGCGCCGTGCAGATGCCCGACTCCGACAAACCGCTAGTCGGGATGATGTCGCTGGGCACATCGGCATTGAAGTATGTGATACCGCTAAAACCCGCGCTGGAAGACCGCGGGTTTGAAGTTGCCGTCTTCCATGCGACTGGGATGGGTGGCCGCGCGTTTGAAAGCCTTGCGGGGCAGGGTGCCTTTGCCTGCGTGTTCGACTTTTGCACGCAGGAATTGGGCAATCACGTCAACGGGTCCAACATCTCGGCAGGCGCAGACCGACTGACCAATGCGGGCAAGTCCGGCACCCCACAGATAATTGCACCGGGCTGTTGTGATCTGGTGGATGTGGTTGGCTGGCAGCCCATGGATGGGAAATGGGCGGACCACCCCAAACACGAACACAACCGTTTGTTGACCTCCATCGTGCTCAGCGACGAGGAACGTAAATCCGTGGCCCGCGCCCACAGCGCCCAATTGGAGGGCGCGACATCGCCTACGGCCGTTATCTTGCCTGAACTGGGGCTTGGGGAATGGGACCGCAAGGGTGCAGAACTGCACAATCAAGCCGGACTAGACGGTTTTCTGAACGAGCTGGAAACGACCTTGCCCGCCCATGTTTCCACGCACCGGATCGACTGCCACATCAATGACGCAGCATTTGCGGCGAAGGCGTTGGAGATTTTTGACGCTTGGTGTGCGGACGGAACCGTGCGCCGTTAAGACTGCGCACCCGGGTCCAATCGCTCGAGCAGGTCTAGGAGCTTTTCATAATCCTGCTCACCCAGGGTTTCTTTGAAACCGGCGACGATTTGGGCCGCGTGGGGCGTGCGTTCGTCAATCAGGGTCTGACCTTTGGGCGTGATTTCGATGAACTGTCGCCGTCTGTCCTTATCGTCGCGGGTTTGGGTCACGAACCCTTTTTCGCGCAGTGTCGCCGCAATACGGGTCAGACTTGGGAACAGCAAGCTTGAGCGATCCGCGAGCGTCTTTGTATCCATCCGTCCGAATTCGGAGAGGACTCGCAGGACGCGCCATTGCTGTTCCGTGATTCCCGTTTCTGCCAACATGTCACGGATCGGGGACATCACGCCTTCGCGCGCGCGGATAAGCGCAATGGGAAGAGACCTTGCGGTCGATGGGAGTTGTTTGGTCATCTGTGCCTCAATTCTCGTAGCGCCTTCCAATGCACCGCAAAGTAGGAGTTGACAATGCACCTTAGCATTATTTAACTTAGCAACAATTAACATGTTAAGGAAATATCTTGCCGCACTTCCATATCGAATATTCTGCCAACCTTGAGGACGTCGTGGATATGGCCGCGCTGTGTGACGCGATCCGCGCAGAGGCGGCATTGATCGAAACTTTCCCTACACCGGGTATTCGTGTTCGGGCCACACGCGTTGATCATGTGTCGATGGCGGATGGTGACCCCAAACACGGGTTCATCGATCTGTCCGTGCGGCTGCGCGAAGGCCGCGCCGACGATGTAAAGCGCGATGCGATCACCCGTGTATTTGCTGCGCTCAAAGATTTTATGGCCCCCGCCATGGCCACCCGTTCCATCGCGCTTTCTGCTGAAATGCGCGACATTAACGCAGACCTTTCGCCAAAATTCGGCACCGTCCGCGATCATCTGGAGGATCATTCATGACCGCACTCAACGATAATATCACCAAACTGGATGGATTTCTGGAGCGGTTTCGCAAGACCGGTATTCTGAACCGCATTGGTGGTCAGGATGTGGCAGGCGGCGACGGTGTGTTTGAAAACACCTCGCCCGTGGATAAATCCGTAATTTGCGATGTGGCCCAAGGCACCGCCGATGATATTGATTCCGCTGCCAACGCCGCCCATGATGCCTTTGCTGCTTGGCGCGATATGCCCGCGCTTGAGCGTAAGAGAATTCTGATCAAGGTGGCCGAAGGCATCGAAGCGCGCGCCGAAGAAATTGCGCTGTGCGAATGCTGGGACACGGGCCAAACCTACAAATTCATGTCCAAAGCGGCGTTGCGTGGGGCCGAAAATTTCCGATATTTTGCCGATCAGGTCGTTCAGGCCCGCGATGGCCAACAGTTGCAATCACCGACGTTGATGAATGTCACAACGCGCAAACCCATTGGGCCTGTTGGTGTCATTACGCCATGGAACACGCCTTTCATGCTGTCCACATGGAAGATTGCACCGGCTTTGGCCGCGGGCTGCACCGTGGTTCACAAGCCTGCCGAAGCATCCCCGCTGACCGCGCGTTTGCTAGTCGAAATCGCCGAGGAGGCTGGCCTGCCTCCGGGTGTCTTGAACACCGTGAATGGGTTCGGCGAAGGCGCTGGCAAGGCGCTGTGCGAACATCCGAAGATCAAGGCGATTGCCTTCGTGGGCGAAAGCCGCACAGGGTCGCTGATTACACAGCAGGGTGCAGATACGCTCAAACGCAACCACCTTGAATTGGGCGGTAAGAACCCCGTCATCGTATTTGAAGATGCCGATCTGGACCGCGCTTTGGATGCGGTTATCTTTATGATCTATTCGATCAATGGTGAGCGCTGCACATCCTCCTCACGGCTGCTGATCCAAGACACGATCCGCGAGGAATTCGAGGCCAAGCTGATTGCGCGAGTCAATAACATCAAGGTTGGGCATCCTCTTGATCCAACGACGGAAATCGGCCCACTGGTCACGCAGGAACACTACGACAAAGTGTGCCGCTATTTTGACATTGCCAAGGAAGACGGCGCGACCGTGGCGGCCGGCGGTGAGAAGATCGGCGACGAAGGGTTCTTTGTCCGCCCTACGTTGTTCACCAATGCCAACAACCAGATGCGGATCGCCCAAGAAGAAATCTTTGGTCCTGTTCTGACGTCCATCCCGTTTTCAACCGAAGACGAGGCGCTGCAAATTGCGAACGACATCGACTACGGCCTGACAGGCTATGTCTGGACCAACGATCTCACCCGTGCGTTGCGGTTTACCGATCGACTTGAGGCCGGGATGATCTGGGTCAATTCCGAAAACGTCCGCCACCTGCCCACGCCCTTCGGCGGTGTAAAGGCCAGCGGCATTGGGCGGGACGGAGGCGATTGGTCGTTCGAATTCTACATGGAGCAGAAGCACATCGGCTTTGCGACCGGACAACACAAGATCACAAAACTAGGAGCCCTCTGATGCCTGTTCCCGCACCAAATCTATATCCTGATTTTAATACAATTCGTCTCAGCCATGTATGCCTAAACGTCAAAGATCTTGCCGCGTCACGCACGTTTTACACGGATATCGTTGGCCTTCAGGTTACGGATGAGTCCGACAGCCATGTGTATCTGCGGGCCATGGAAGAGCGTGGTCACCACTGCATCATCCTGCAAAAATCCGACCAGCCTGGTACGGTCGAAGTGATGGGCTTCAAGACCTTTGACGAGGCTGATCTGGACCGCGCAGAGGCCTATTTTAAATCCAAAGGCCGCCCAACGTCTTGGGTCGAACGCCCCTATCAGGGCAAAACACTCCTGACGTCCGACAATATGGGAATTCCGCTGGAATTTTACCACAAGATGGACCGGCTCGAACCGATCCACCAGAAATATGCGCTCTATCGTGGCGTGAAGCCGCTGCGGATCGACCATTTCAACTGCTTTAGCCACGACGTGGATGCGTCGGTGGATTTCTACAGCGATTTCGGGTTCCGCGTGACGGAATATACCGAAGATGACGACAGCAAAAAGCTTTGGGCTGCATGGATGCACCGCAAGGGCGGCGTGCATGATATGGCGTTTACCAACGGGACAGGGCCACGCATGCACCATGTTGCGTTCTGGGTGCCGACCCCGCTGAATATCATCGATTTGCTCGATCTGATGGCGACCACGGGCTATGTGGACAACATCGAACGCGGCCCCGGTCGCCACGGGATTTCCAACGCGTTCTTCCTTTACATTCTTGACCCTGATGGTCACCGGATTGAGATTTACTGCTCCGATTATCAGACAGTCGACCCTGATCTGGAGCCGATCAAGTGGGATTTGCAAGACCCCCAGCGCCAAACGCTTTGGGGTGCTAAGGCCCCAGAAAGCTGGTTCAAACATGGGACCGCGTTTGTTGGCGTTGATCAGAAAGACTCTGAGATAAAAGCAAGCCCGATCATTGCCCCATGACAGATTTGCATCTGAAAAATCCTGACCTGTTTCGAGAAGCGGCCCCCGTTGGGGGCCGTTGGATTGAAGCAGACGGAAACGGGATCAAAGTCACCTACCCTTCAACGGGTGCGGTTCTGGGATATGTGCCCGACCTTGGATCATCGCAGACCGAGGAGGCAATTCATGCCGCAGTATTTGCGCAAAAGAAGTGGGCCGCGCGCACCGCCAAAGACCGCAGCAACGTGCTGCGCCGCTGGTTTGATTTGATGATGGCCAATCAGGATGATCTTGGCCGTATCCTGACCGCCGAACAAGGCAAACCGCTGGCTGAAGCCAAGGGCGAGATCGCCTATGGTGCGTCCTTCATCGAATGGTTCGCCGAAGAAGCCCACCGCGCATACGGCGACATCACCCCGGGCCATGCACCCGACAAACGTATTCTGACCGTCAAACAACCCATCGGCGTTGTCGCCGCAATCACGCCGTGGAATTTCCCCAATGCGATGATTGCTCGCAAGGCCGCCTCTGCATTTGCGGCGGGCTGCGCAATGGTCCTCAAGCCGTCAGAACTCACCCCGTTTTCCGCCATCGCTATGGCGGTTTTGGGCGAAGAGGCGGGCCTGCCTACTGGTTTGTTTTCGATCATTACCGGCGATGCCGCAACCATCGGCAAGGTCATGACCGACAGCCCTGTCGTTCGCAAACTGACGTTCACGGGGTCCACGGGCGTCGGCGCGAAACTTTATGCGCAATGCGCACCAACGATCAAGAAACTTGGGCTTGAGCTGGGAGGCAACGCGCCTTTCATTGTCTTTGACGACGCCGATTTGGATGCCGCTGTCGAAGGCGCTATCGTCGCAAAGTTCCGCAACAACGGCCAAACCTGCGTCTGCGCGAACCGTATCTACGTTCAAGCAGGCGTTTACGACGCCTTCGCCGACAAACTTGCCACGAAGGTTGCGTCACTACCGACAGGGGATGGATTTAACGACGGGACGGTCTTCGGCCCCCTGATCAATGATGCAGCAGTCGCCAAGGTTAAGGATCATATCAAAGACGCAACTTCCAAGGGGGCCGTTGTCCTTTTGGGTGGAAAGGCAAATGAATTGGGTGGCACTTTCTTCGAACCCACCATTCTGACGGATGTCACGTTTGAAATGGCCTTCGCTTCCGAAGAGACCTTTGGTCCGGTTGCACCGCTGTTCAAATTCAAATCCGAGGCACAGGTTATCGACGCCGCAAATGACACTGATTTTGGGCTCGCGTCCTATTTCTACAGTAAGGACCACGCCCGCGTCTGGCGCGTATCCGAAGCGCTGGATTATGGCATGGTCGGCGTGAACACGGGCTTGATTTCCACCGCAGAAGCACCTTTTGGGGGTGTCAAAGCATCCGGGCTTGGCCGCGAAGGGTCGCGCCATGGCCTCGATGACTTCATGGAGCTGAAGTACATCTGTATGGGCGGGATCGAGGCTGCGGAGTAACAAATGGATTGGGACGAGTTCACACATTGGGGCAAGCATATATCGGACTGGGGTGCGCAGTATCACAAAACGCTGCGCGACCGCCCCGTGCGCGCTCAAACGAAAGCAGGTGAGATTGCGGCGCAGGTTCAGCCCACGCCCCCTGACGCTGGCGAAGATATGGCGACAATCCTGCGCGATTTTGAAACCATCGTGATGCCGGGAATAACCCATTGGCAGCACCCACGTTTCTTCGCCTACTTCCCTGCCAACGCCAGCCCTCCGTCGATGCTGGCCGAACAGCTGGTCAACACTGTCGCCGCGCAGTGTATGTTGTGGCAAACATCCCCCGCCGCAACCGAGATCGAAGGCGTAATGGTTGATTGGCTGCGCCAAGCGCTTGGGTTGGCCGACGGGTTTACCGGCGTCATCCAAGACAGCGCATCATCTGCAACATTGTCCGCCGTGTTGACCATGCGGGAACGGGCGACCGGATTTACGGGCAACAGGGATGGGTTGGCGAACAAAGGCAATCTGCGCATTTACTGTTCGGATCAGGTACATTCGTCCATTGACCGCGCCTGTTGGGTCGCGGGGATCGGGCAGTTTAATCTGGTTAAGATACCGACTGTGGAGCCGCACTACGGCATCGACACAGCCGCGTTGGACCACGCGATCCGTGATGACATTGCCGCTGGACATACTCCGGCAGGTATTATCGCAATCACGGGTGGAACGGGCATTGGTGCATCCGATGATCTGGGCAGTGTCGCGAAGATCGCGCAGACCCATGATCTTTACACACATCTTGATGCGGCTTGGGCGGGGTCTGCGATGATCTGTCCTGAATTTCGTGATCTATTTTGGGACGGTGCCGATCTGTTCGACAGTATCGTGTTCAATCCACACAAATGGCTCGGGGCGCAGTTTGATTGTTCTGTCCAGTTCTTGCACGAAGCGACACCGCAGCTGAACACTCTTAAGATCGAACCTGAATACCTCAAGACCACAGGCGATGCGGTCACCAATTATTCTGAATGGACAATCCCGCTGGGCCGGCGTTTCCGAGCGCTGAAAATCTGGTTCCTGATCCGGTCTTACGGGCTGGACGGGCTGCGCACACGCATCCGCAATCACGTCGCTTGGGCCCATGAGCTGTGCGAAGAAATCCGCGCGCTCGACGGGTTTGAAATCGCCAGTGAACCGATCCTGAGCCTGTTTTCCTTTCGCTGCCCTGGTGATGATTTGATGCAGCAACGACTGGTGGACGCGCTGAATGATGATGGGCGAATTTACCTGACCCAAGGATCGTTTCAGGGTCGTAAAGTAATCCGCTTTCAGGTGGGGCAGTTCGATACGACACGCGATGATGTGATGATGGCCAAGGCCGTGATCCAAGACGTAATGGAGAAGATAACATGAAATTTGCTACATATTCAGCGGGCGGCCAGATCCACTATGGGGCTGTCACGGATGAGGGAATGATCGCATTGGACGGCGCGCATCCGCAATGGCCTACACTGCTGGACGTGGTTCGGGCCAATGGACTGGATACACTGGCGAGTGCCGCGCAGGGCCAGCCTGTCACGCACACCGACTTTACGTTTGAAATGGTGCTGCCCAATGCGCCGCGTATCCTATGCGTTGGCGTGAATTTCCCGGATCGGAATGCGGAATATAAAGACGGATCAGAGCAACCCAAATACATGTCGCTGTTTCCACGTTTTGCCAGCGGATTTACCGGCCACAATCGCCCGCTGATCCGCCCGCCGGAAAACGAAACGCTCGATTACGAAGGCGAAGTCGCGATTGTGATCGGCAAGGCGGGCCGCCGCATTTCGCAGGCGGACGCTTACGATCATATCGCAGCCCTGACCCTGTGTAACGAAGGCACGATCCGCGACTGGGTTCGTCACGCAAAATTCAACGTCACACAAGGCAAGAACTGGGACAATTCTGGGTCTATCGGTCCGTGGTTGGTACCGTTCAAGGATGCCGCCCAGTTGGACGACGCCCGTATCCTTACCCGCGTCAACGGCGAAGTGCGCCAAGACGATGTGCTGTCCCGCATGATGCACCCGATCCGCCGAGAGATCGAATATATCTCGACGTTCATGACGCTACAGCCCGGTGATATCATCGTCACAGGTACGCCCACAGGGTCCGGCGCACGCCTTGATCCGCCGCAATACCTGAAACCCGGTGATGTGGTCGAGGTTGAGGTGAACGGCATCGGCACCCTGCGCAACACGGTTGAGGATGAACGCCCATGACGCCGCAAGATCACGCGCAAGCCGCCGCCGATCTTCTAGCGGCAGAGAAGTCAGGTGAGCAAATCGGCCTATTGACCAAATCTCACCCTGAAATGGGGATGGACGATGCCTATGCTGTGCAAAACGCGATTTACCGCGCCAAGCTGGCCGAGGGACGCAGCGTAATCGGTTGGAAGATCGGGCTGACGTCCAAGGCGATGCAATATGCGCTCAACATCGACATTCCTGACAGCGGTATCCTGTTCGACGATATGGCGTTCGATCACGGGGCGACGGTTCCGGCGGGCCGGTTCATCCAGCCGCGCATTGAGGCAGAGATCGCCTTTGTCTTAAAGTCACCGCTTGGCGGCGCAGACGTCACCCGCGCCGATGTCATCGCGGCCACGGATTATGTCGCGCCGTCCATTGAGATCCTCGACACGCGCATTTTGCGGGCCGATCCTGACACGGGTGCCACCCGCAAGGTGTTTGACACCATCAGCGACAATGCCGCCAATGCTGGCGTCGTTCTGGGGCCACAAAAACACGCGATTGATGCCTTCGATTTGCGCTGGGTCGGGGCAATCACGTCTCGTAATGGTGAAGTTGAGGAAACCGGTCTTGGGGCAGGGGTTCTCAACGACCCCATCGAAAGCGTCGTTTGGCTGGCGCGTCGTATGGCGCAATACGGCCAAAGCATCGAACCCGGTCAGATCATTCTGTCGGGCAGTTTCATTCGTCCCGTCGAATGCCCCTCAGGGGCGCAAATCAACGCCGACTTTGGCAGTTTCGGCCACGTCGACATTTCATTCGCTTAAAGGAAAAGGCCATGCCCGCACCGCACAATCTGTTCAAACACGCCATCGCCAAAGGTGAATTGCAACTTGGCTGCTGGATGGGTCTTGCCGATCCCTACATCGCCGAAATCTCGGCGGGGGCGGGGTTTGATTGGCTGTTGATCGACGGCGAACAAGCGCGAGGCGGCGGCGGAGGTTGAAGATCTTGAAGCTGAGAAGATCTTGGCGGCCTATTGCCAGATGATGATGTGATCGAAGCGCGAGAAGGAAAACTGCTATCCCGAATGCACCGCTAGGGGCGAAAAATCTCAGGACCGGTGGCCGGATCGTCCGGGCTGGGAAGTTCCTGCTCAAACCGTTGAAACACTTGCGAACGCATGTGGCGGCAGCGCCCAGTGTCATAAAAAGTATGAATATTTAAGCGTCAGTTTAGGGACGCGCGATATGCCGGTAGATCAATATCGCGCTCTTAACAGTCTGGCAGAGCTTGTCGAACAGGTCAGCGACACAGAGCATCATGGTGAGCAATCAACAGTTCATTGGATTCGCAGTGTTCTTGGCCAGAGTATAACCTAAAGTTCGATTGGGTGACCTTCGACCATATCATTGATCATGCATGATCGTCGCAGCCATTGCGACAAACCGATCGTTCGTAGATCTTGCGGGGAGGCTCCAAGATACGCGCGGTACAGCGGCCACACGGCTTCTAAGAGCAGGCCTGGGGCTCAACCAAATCGCAAATCACATGGGTTGGTCGCTTCGCTACGCCGCCGCAGTCATCGAACATTATGCCGCCGTTTCGCCTGCTGAAAGCGCGGAAGTCCTCGACTTACTGCAGCGCGAAAAGCAGCGCCGCGAGGGCAAAACTGTAAACGCTATTGTAAACGACCCCGATGGGGCAATTAAAGGAGAGAGCTAAGTGATTGATTTTATTGGAGGCGAGTACCGGAATCGAACCGGTGTACACGGATTTGCAATCCGCTGCGTAACCACTCCGCCAACTCGCCGACCAGTGGTTTTTGCTTGCTAACCGATCAGCTTTGCCGCTGCAAGCCGTATGATGCGCGAAAGTGAACCAAGTGGGCGTTGCTGAGCGCTGCGGGATGTGGCACATCTGGGGAAATAGAATCTGAACGGATGAGTTTACCAAATGAGTGATTTCACCGCCCGACGCATTATGATGGTCGATACACAGGTCCGGCCTTCGGATGTAACGAAGTTCCCGATCATTGACGCCATGCTGAGCGTCCCGCGCGAAGCTTTCGTGCCTGCCGCCAGCCGCGAGGCCGCCTATGTGGGCGAAAATCTTGTGCTGGGCCAGGGGCGTGTCCTGCTTGAGCCGCGTACATTGGCCAAGATGCTGGATGTACTGGCCATCACAAATGACGAGCTGGTCCTCGATGTCGGTTGTGCAATGGGATATTCTGCGGCGGTTATTGCCCATATGGCCGAAGCGGTTGTCGCCGTTGAAGAAGACGAGGCGATGGCTCAGGAAGCTGTCGAGACCCTGATGCAGGAAGGTGTGGACAATGTCATCGTGCATACCGGCGCACTTGCCGAGGGTGCAGCCGGACACGGACCATACGACGTGATTGTCATCGAAGGCGGGGTAAGCGATGTTCCGCCGGCGCTTCTGGAGCAACTCAAAGACGGCGGTCGCATCGCGGCACTCTTTATGGAGGGCGAGCTGGGTGAGGTGCGTATTGGCCACAAGCGCGGCGGGCAAATCAGCTGGCGGATGGCTTTCAACGCGGCTGCGCCGGTGCTTGACGGCTTTAAAGCCAAGGTCGCATTCCAACTTTGAAATCGACTTAGACAGTCATGCCGTCTGCCGGGGGCAGGCGGCGATTAAACAGTAAAAAGGTCACGAGACCCATGCAGATCGAAAAAATGCCCCTCGGAATGCGCCGACTGGCCAAGACTTGTACAATCGGCGTTGTCGCGCTTGGAATGGCGGTGGTTTCCCCACGCGTGGCAAGTGCGGAAACGCTGGCGGATGCTTTGGTTGGGGCCTACACCCATTCTGGCCTGTTGGATCAGAACCGCGCCCTGCTGCGGGCCGCTGATGAAGATGTGGCAAGTGCCGTTTCCACGCTGAAACCGGTGGTGCGCTGGTCTGCGGGGCTTACCCAGAATTTTGGCAAAGTGCGCACAGGCGCGTCCCCTGTGACCATCGACAACGATGATCTGACCGCCGCACTCAGCTTGGCAGCCGAACTTGTGCTTTACGATTTTGGCGCGCGCCAGCTGCGTGTCGAGGCGGCCAAGGAAACCGTCCTTGCCACCCGCGAAGCGCTGATTGACATCGAACAACAGGTGCTGCTGCGTGCGATCCGTGCCTATATGGGCGTCATCGAAGCCTCGGAATTCGTAGCTTTGCGCCAGAACAACGTGCGTCTGCTGACGCAGGAATTGCGCGCCGCACAGGACCGTTTCGAAGTCGGTGAAGTAACCCGCACAGATGTGGCGCTGGCACAGGCGCAACTGGCGCAGGCCCGCAGCGGACTGGCGTCGGCACAGGGTTCACTGGTCTCCGCCAACGAGGAATACCGCAACGTCATCGGGCGCAAACCCGGACGTTTGCGCCAACCGCCCAGCGTACCTGCTGTCGAACCAAGCGTGAAGAAGGCCAAGGCAATCGCCGTGCGCCGGCATCCTTCAATGCTCGGGGCCCAGCATCAGGTGGCAGCAGCCGATCTTCTGGTGCGTGCGACCGAAGCAGGTATGAAACCGCAGATCAGCCTGAACGGGCGTCTGGGGATTACTGAAAACCTTGGAACCAGTGAATTCAACCGTGGTGGGTCTATCGGTCTTCAGGCGGGACAAACGATTTATCAGGGTGGGGCGCTGTCCTCTGCCAACCGTCAGGCGAAAGCCCGGGCCGATGCGCAGCGGGGCAACCTTCATGTGGTGCGTCACAGCGTCCAGCAGAGTGTTGGCAACGCCTATGCACAGTTGGACACCGTCAAGGCACAGCTTGCCGCTTCGGAACGTCAGGTGCGTGCCGCAAGTATCGCGTTTCGTGGTATCCGCGAAGAGGCGACGTTAGGCGCGCGGACCACGCTGGACGTTCTGGATGCAGAGCAGTCGTTGCTGGATGCGCGGTCCTTGCAGGTTTCGGCGCGGGTCAGCGTCTATGTCGCGGCCTATAATATTCTGCTGTCGACTGGACGTCTCACCGCCAAGGATCTGCGGCTGCCAGTACAAATTTATGATCCGGCTGAATATTATAATCTGGTCAAGGACAGCCCGGCAAAGAGATCGAAACAGGGCAAGAAGCTGGACCGTGTTTTGCGGGCACTGCAAAAAGACTGACAATTTTCTGCGACCCATTGTGTGAAGCTCTATCTGGAGTTAGCCTGCACACGAGAAAAGAGTGGTAAATTCAATGTCCGACCCGGTTACAAATGCTGAGGTAGAGGATGTCCTGTCCTCGATCCGTCGTCTGGTATCAGAAGACAACCGTCCTGTTCAAATTTCCAAGGTTGATTCAAACGGTGCCTCTTCAGGTCGGCACGTTGATTCGGCGCGGCCCCAGCCGATGACCGACCGGTTGGTTCTTACCCCGGCCTTGCGGGTGAGTGAATCGCCGGAAGAAGAACCGGTCTCAGAAACGGCGCGTAAAGCAGACAGCGGTAGCGGTGCCAGTATTGATGATCTGGTTACAGATGACATGCCGCTGGATATTTTTGCCCCGCGCGTACTGCCGCAGGAACAATCTCAGCAAGACGATGCTGGCACAGAGCTTTTTGATGATGTGACAGCGGACGGGGCACTTGATGACCCTGCACAGGATTATTCAACCGACCCCTATCATTTTGACGATGACGCCGATCCGGATGGCGATGGCACCACAACGCATATCGACTTCGGCGGCAGCCAGGACCATCGCGCGGATGAACCGCAGGATCAGGATGCCGTATTGCACCTGTCGCCAACTGCGGCTTTTAACAAAACTTCGTTAGCGGGGCAGGGGGATGCACCCCAGCATGCTGCGCATGAACAGTTGGCATCTGACGTGGCGCAGGACGACACCGCAGATACCGCTTCGATACGGTCCGAGCCGCTTGCGCTTGATCCGTCGATGTCATCGGATAAGTCTGTTGCACTAACCGCCAAAATCGCCGCGCTGGAAACGGCCATCGGCCAGATTTCCGATACTTGGGAGCCTGACGATGCGGGTGACGGTGATTATGCAGGTAGCGAAGCTGCGGCGATGCAGTGGGAAGATGATCCCGCTGCCTCGAAAGCTGCGGATGAACCGGTCGCAGCCCCAGAAGC
This sequence comes from Sulfitobacter sp. M05, assembly GCF_029285175.1. Lineage (GTDB taxonomy): Bacteria > Pseudomonadota > Alphaproteobacteria > Rhodobacterales > Rhodobacteraceae > Sulfitobacter. Next base: position 222,290 of record NZ_JABEDH010000001.1, read on the forward strand.
CGCCGCCTTAGAACCGGCAGATCCTGAGCTGGAAGCCGAAGAACAGGGCGAAACCCTTGAGGTGATGGAAGCCCAGCTTGAAGAGTTTTTTGCCAAATCAGAGACGGCCAAGCGGACGGAAGAACCTGCGTCGCCCGCGCCGGAGACATCCGCCACAGAAGAAACCGCTGCCGAAGACACCACTCCGCCTGAGGCAGACAGTTTTGCCTACTCAGCCGAGGAACAGTTGATTGATGAAGAGGCGCTGCGCGATCTGGTTTCGGAAATCGTACGGGCGGAACTTCAGGGTGCGCTGGGTGAACGGATCACCCGTAATGTGCGCAAACTGGTACGGCGCGAAATCCATCGCGCATTGGCCGCCCAAGAGCTGGAATAGGGGCAGCCCCCTTAAACTTCGCCTGCCAGTTCAAGCATCAGATCAATGTCGAAGTATTTTTCGACATGATCGGCCAGCGCGTCCAGCGTCTCTTCGACGCCCTCGTCAAACCGCAGCGATGATCCCGCACCGAGTTCGGCCAGAAATGCCGCCCGAAACGGGTCAGAGCTGAACAGCCCGTGCATGTAACACCCTTGAACCGCGCCGTTCCGGCTGGTGGCCCCTTCGGGTTTGTCGTCAAATTGCAGCCACGGGCGTGCCGTGTCCGCCCCAGAGGTTTCGCCGATGTGAATTTCATACCCTGACAGGGCTGTTCCGCTTGCCGGGTGGGTGCCATGTTTCTCGGACAGGTGTTTGATTGGTGCCATCACGGTCTCTACGTCCAGATGGCCCAACCCTGCAACGGTTGACGGGGCTCCTTCGATGCCATGCGGATCGGCGATACTGTTGCCCAGCATTTGATATCCGCCGCAGACTCCTAAAACCTGGCCGCCGCGCCGGATATGTGCCGCGATATCAATGTCCCAGCCTTCGGCGCGCAGGGCGGCGAGATCAGCAATTGTCGCCTTGCTGCCGGTCAGGACAATCAGATCGGCATCGGCGGGCAGGGGGGTGCCGGGCATGATGATACGCAGGTCAACACCGGGTTCGGCGGCCAGTGGGTCAAGGTCGTCAAAGTTTGAGATACGTGGCAGTCGTGGCACGGCAATGACACAGCCCGATCCGTCCGAGTGTGCGCGCGCGGGCAGGTCCATCACATCTTCGGCAGGCAGACGGTGCGCAGCGTCAAACCACGGGATCACCCCCAGACTTGGCCAGCCGGTGCGCTGCGCGATGTCGTCACGCCCTGCATCGAACAGGCTGCGGTCACCGCGAAACTTGTTGACGGCAAAACCGCGAACCTGCCGGTTATCGTTTGCATCCATTACCGCTTGGGTGCCGACGATCTGTGCAATTACGCCACCCCGGTCAATGTCACCCATCAGGATTACGGGCACTGTGGCCGTTGTTGCGAAACCCATGTTTGCAATGTCGCCACTGCGCAAATTGGTTTCCGCAGGGCTGCCCGCACCTTCGATGACGATCAGATCACATTGGCGGGCCAACCGGTGAAAGGACTCCAGCACCGAGGGCATCAATGCGGTCTTACTCTTGCCAAAGGCCGCAGCCTCCTGATGGCCGGCAATACGGCCCTGCACGATCACCTGCGCCCCGGTTGCCGACTGGGGTTTCAACAACACCGGGTTCATATCTGTATGCGGGGCAACGCCGGCAGCACGGGCCTGCAACGCCTGCGCGCGCCCGATTTCCCCACCGTCCGCTGTTACCGCCGCATTGTTCGACATGTTCTGTGGTTTGAAAGGGCGCACGGCCATGCCGCGCCGTACACAGGCGCGGATGATGCCTGCGACAATCATGGATTTGCCGACATTGCTGCCGGTGCCCTGGATCATGATGGCTTTGGTCATCGGTGGCCCCCGTCTGGTTTCCGGGCAAACTGGCGTAGTTTTAGACGGTGCGAAAGGGGGCAGATGCGTGCCGGTGCTGCAAATCGACGTAATCCCTTGCGGCAACAAAAAAACGCAGCCCAAGGGCTGCGTCCATTGTCCCAGAAAGTGGGATATTTGATCAGGCGGCTTCGGCCTGTTGTGCGGCGTTGCGCCGCTCGGATTCTTCACGGGACAGAGCAACAGAGGTGCGCACACCTTTGCCAACAAAGTCCATCAACCCGGATACTACGCGCTCGTTCGGGTCAATACCTGCACAGCTCAAAACTTCACGGCCATCGCGGGAACGTGCCCAGCGGGCGATCTGCTCGGGGCCGTTGCCATACTTCTTGTCATCTGCAATCGCATCGTCCAGCGCGGCAAGTACCACAGCTGCGAAAAGCTTGCGGGCGCGGTTGCCTTGCTCGTTATTGAAAGCGGTGCCGTCAACGAAATCTCTCAACTCGTCGTCCTTTCGGTTATTCTTGCTCTTGTCATTCGGGCTTGGCGTTCCTTATGAAACAAAACTATCGATTCGGATATAGCCCAATCACATAGCAGCCATGCTGTCAGCGCATATCTTAGGGGGTTGGCCCGCGATATTTCGTGCGCTTGCAGGGTGCCGCTACGCCAGATATAGGGTGAGCTATCCTTTCATCAACCTTTTGCCTTGGTTTTGCCTCATGCCTAAAATTAACGGAAACGAGATTCGCCCCGGAAACGTTCTGGAGCATAACGGCGGCCTTTGGGCTGCGGTCAAAGTGGACCACGTAAAGCCCGGAAAGGGCGGTGCCTTTGCCCAGGTCGAGATGCGCAACCTGCGCAACGGATCGAAATTGAACGAACGTTTTCGCTCTGCCGACAAGGTCGAGAAGGTGCGTCTGGAACAAAAAGATCAGCAATTCTTGTATGAAGACAGTGGGATGCTGGTTTTGATGGACACTGACACCTACGATCAGGTGCAGCTGCCGTCGGAACTTCTGGGCGAGCGTCGCCCGTTCCTTCAGGATGGTATGATGGTTGTCGTCGAGTATCACGAGGACGAAGCTTTGAACGCCTCCTTGCCGCAGAAAGTGGTTTGCAAGATTGCCGAGACGGAGCCGGTGGTCAAAGGCCAGACAGCAGCGAATTCTTTCAAACCCGCCATTCTGGACAATGGTGTTAAGGTTTCAGTGCCGCCTTTCGTGGGTCAGGACGAAGATATCGTCGTAAACACAGAGACCATGGAATACGTTGAGCGCGCCTGATTTTGGTCCGCTAAACTGATCACAGATTACGCAACGTAATCTACTGTTATCATTGGGAAAGCCCCGATTGCGATTGCCGCAGCGGGGCTTTTGCACAAGTTTAGGTACTTTTCGTCGGCGCTGCCCATGTGACCTGCGCTGATTCCGCCGTCATTGGGCCTGTGGCGCGGTCAAAGCGCAGGTAGGCAATGCCTTTGCCGCCAGACTGGGTGAACAACCTACCGGCAGATTTACCGTTTGCGATCAACTCTGTCCCGATGGGGGCCTCTCCCCCCACATCAACCTGCGCCAAACCTTTGCGCAGCTCGGTCTTGTGTTTCATCCGGGCGGTTACTTCCTGACCAACATAACACCCCTTGCGGAAATCGACCCCGTTCAACCGCTCGAAGCCGGCTTCGAGGATGAAGGTATCGGGCGTCAGTTCCACCATGGTTTCCGGCACAAGATGCGCCACCCTCAACGCGTCCCAGTCCACAGTGTCAACGGTCTGGGCCGCGGCGCGATAGGCGCGCCAGCCCAGTTCCGGTACCCGCGGGTCCGTAAACCCGTCCTCGGGCGTTTCATCCATCCCACGATGCAGGTGCAATCCGCTGGCTTCAATTGTTACCGCTGCACGCAGTTTGTACATGCCCAGCCGCTGAGCAAGCATGTCACCCAGTGTTTCAGCCACATCCAGCAGGACATCATCCCCGTCAGGGATCAAGAAGAAATCGGCCAGATATTTGCCCTGCGGCGTCAGCATCGCGGCATAGACCGCACCGGTGGACAGCTTGCCCACATCATTGCTGACCAGCCCTTGCAGGAAGTCGTGGGTATCGGCACCGGTCAGGCGCAGAATACGGCGGTTGGTCATGGGTGCTGTCCTTTCGAGGTGCAGATGCGATATAGTGTTCCCACGTCACACGAAAAGGGGCAACCATGCGCGCGCCGATCTCCGTCATCATTCCAACATTCAACGCAGAACACAGCCTGCCGGCTTGTCTAGGTGGATTGATGGAAGGGGTCGACGCTGGGGTGATCCGCGAGTTGATCGTCAGTGATGGGGGGTCGACCGATGCAACCGGCGCAATTGCGCAGGCTTGGGGCGCTGAGATTACCCATGGCGCGCCCTCACGGGGCGGGCAGCTGCGCCGCGGATGTGCCGCGGCGACTGGTGACTGGCTGTTGGTGGTTCATGCCGATACGGTTTTGCAAGAAGGCTGGAGTAAGCGGGCGCAGGCCCATCTGGCGCAGCCCGAACAGGCTGCGTGGTTCAGGCTGGCGTTTGACCACAGCGGCGTTGCGGCGGGCATGGTGGCTGGCTGGGCCAATCTGCGCAGCCGGTTTGGCCTGCCCTATGGGGATCAGGGGCTGTTGATTTCAAGCGCACTCTATACACAGGTGGGCGGCTTTCCCGACCAACCTTTGATGGAGGATGTAGCCATTGCCCGCGCGCTGAAGGGCAGGCTTGTGGCCTTGGATGCTGTTGCCAGAACCAGCGCGGATAAATACCGACGTCAGGGCTGGATCAGGCGCGGCGGTCGCAACCTTGTGACCTTGTTGCGGTACTTTGCGGGGGCGGATGTTGCCGCGCTTGCGGCGCAGTATCGGCGTTAACCGAACAGCCGCCGCCAAAGGCTGCGCCGCGGGGCTGCGGATTTGCCATCCTTTTTGCTGATCGCCGGTTTTGCCATTGTTTCAGGGGCTTGCCGCCCGTCTTTAAACTGTAAGCGATACAAATCGGCATAAAGCCCGCCCCGCTCCAGCAAAGCGTCATGTGTGCCAGCATCGACAACCCGCCCTTGATCGAGAACGACAATCTTGTCAGCGCTGCGGATGGTGGCCAGACGATGGGCGATGACAAGCGTTGTGCGCCCCTTTGACAACCGGTCCAGTGCGGTTTGCACAACTTGCTCTGATTGCGCATCCAGCGCGCTGGTGGCTTCGTCCAGCAGCAAGATCGGCGTGTCGCGCAACAGGGCACGGGCGATTACCACGCGTTGCCGCTGGCCCCCCGACAGGGCAGAGCCGCGCGGGCCAACAAGCGTTTCCAGCCCGTTTTCCAGATTGGGCAGGAAATCTGCAACATGGGCGGCTTCCAATACCTCTTGCAGGCGCGCTTCTGTCACGTCTTTGCAATCCAGTACGATGTTCTCACGCAGGGTTGCGTCAAACAACAAGGCTTCTTGGGTGACCACGGAGAATAAATTGCGCAATTCCGTCAACTTCATCTGTGTTGACGCCACCCCGCCCAATGTGGCGGTGCCGGTCTGTGGGTCAATAAGGCGCGTCAGTATGTTGAAAACAGTTGATTTCCCCGCGCCTGATGCGCCGACAAGCGCGGTTGTTTCGCCCGCCTTGGCGGTAAAGCCTAGTTGGTTCAACACTCTGGTTTCGCCATAGGACAGTCCGACATTTTCTAACACAATTTCCGGAGTGCCCGTCGGGGCTGGTAGCGGCGTGACGGGATCTTTCAGGCGGACCGGTGCATCCAGCAATTCGCGGATTCGTTCCAGCGCGGCAGCAGCGATCTGCCATAGGCCGGCGATGCCCCCCAGACGCCGCAGCGGGCTAAAGGCAAAACCCATGGCGGTGAAAAACGTCATGAACTGACCAATGGTCTTGTCGCCCGAGATGATCTCGGAGCCGCCATAAAGGATCACAGCCATGAAGCCGATGCCCGACAGGATATCCACCATGCCCGGAATGGCGGCATTGCCAAAAGCGGCGCGCACTTCGGTGTCGATAAACCGTCCGGTCAGGCTGCGGTACTGGCGTGTCTGATACGCCTCCAGCGCGTTAAGCTTGACCTGAACAATGCCGTGAAAAACCTCGTCCAGCCGGGTGGCAAGATCGGCCCCCAAATCTCGCGCTTCACGGGCCCTTTTGCGCACAAATCGCTGTGCCATGGCCGCGGGCAGCACCATGACAGGAATGCCAATACAGGCCATCAGCGCCCAGACCGGATCTATCGAAACCGCAACCCCCAGCAGCACCAGCAAACCGATGAAATCACGCCCCGCGCCGGTGATGACGGCCCGCCAGACATCCCCGACAGCGTTCACATCCGACTGCACCCGCTGGATCAGGAACCCGGGTGGGTGGCTTTGGTGAAAGGCACCGTCCTGCTGCATCATCCGTTCCAGCAGATCAATCCGCAGATCGGCGGCTGTGCCCTGTGCAACCTTGGTCAACAGCACTTTCTGGCTAACCCCGGCAATCGCGCGCAGAATGAAAATCCCGATTAGGGTCAGGCCCACCCAGATCAGCGCATCCTGTTGCCCGGCAACAAATACCCGGTCGAACATCGGCTCCATCAGCCGCGCCAATGCGCCAAGGCTGGCCCCTTCGATGACCATGAACAAGAGCGCCAGCACCATCAGCCCCAGATGCTTTTTCAGATAGTCCCGCCACAGCCATGCCAACAGCTCTTTGGATGTGTAGGTCTGGTCATTCATCGGCATGGTACCACTTAATCATTTAAAAAACTGCGTTTATCTCTAAGCATGTGGCGCTAGTTGAGCAAGCCGGCGGTCGACGGACGATCAGTGGTTGACGCCGGTTTTAGGGGGCATAGTCTCGCCGAAAACCTACTGCTCTGAAATCACCACTTCGATAAAGGCTTGCCTCATGTCCAAATCACCGAACCTTGCGCATGGCCGCTCGTATCTCGCCATTCCCGGGCCCTCGGTCATGCCCGATGCGGTTTTGCAAGCCATGCACCGTGCGGCCCCGAATATCTACGCCGGAGAGCTGGTGGATATGATGCCGGCGCTGGTGGATGATCTGAAGCGGGTGGCCCGCACAAGGCATCATGTGGCGATGTACATCGGTAATGGTCATGCCGCATGGGAGGCATCATTGGCCAATGTGATCCAGCCGGGAGATAAGGTGTTGCTGCCGGCGACGGGCCGTTTTGGGGTCGGCTGGGGGGAAACCGCCAAATCACTGGGGGCGGTGATTGAAACGTTGGATTTCGGTAAGAAATCCCCGATGGACATGGGCCGTATCGAAGCGGCGCTACGGGCCGATAAATCACATGAGATCAAGGCGGTACTGGCCGTTCATGTGGATACATCGACGTCGATCCGAAATGACATCGCCGCGCTGCGCAAGGTGCTGGATGCTGTTGACCATCCGGCGCTGTTGATGGCGGATTGCATTGCGTCGCTGGGGTGTGATCGTTTCGAGATGGACGATTGGGGCGTGGATATTATGGTCACGGGCAGCCAAAAGGGGCTGATGGTTCCGCCGGGCATGTCGTTCGTATTCTTCAACGACAAGGCCGACGCCGTGCGTGCAAAAATGCCGCGGGTCAGCTGGTATTGGGATTGGACCCCGCGCGCCCACCCGCAGGAGTTTTTCGAATATCATGGCGGTACTGCCCCGACCCATCACCTGTATGGGCTGCGCGCCGCCCTAGATATGATCCACGCCGAGGGCATTGAAAACGTCTGGGCGCGCCACGAGGTACTGGCCCGCGCGGTCTGGGCGGCCTGTGCGGCATGGGGCGCAGAAGGCAGTCTTGAAATGAATGTCGCGGATCCCGCGCACCGCAGTCACGCGGTGACCGCGCTGCAACTGCAATCCCCGCACGCAACGGCGCTGCGCGATTGGGTTGAAAAGGAGCTTGGCCTGACATTGGGGGTCGGTTTGGGAATGGCAATGCCGGGCGATCCGGCCTGGCACGGCTTTTTCCGGCTTGGACATATGGGGCATGTGAATGGCCAGATGGTTATGGGCACGCTTGGCGGTATTGAGACAGGTATGCGCGCCCTTGGGATCGAGCATGGAACCGGCGCATTGGATGCCGCCGCGCAGGTGATGAGTGGTGGTTAGACTTTTTTGGGAATGACTTTGGCACCTTGAAGAGGCAATGCCTAGGCGCAAGGACCGGCGATCCGGTTGATAATTCGGTTGAGCAGCCAGCCCGTGACTGCCACCGCAAGAATCCCCCAGACGGCCCAGATCACCATTAGGATCCATGTGAGATTGATGCCGAACATCACCACGCAGGCGTGGGTAAAGTTTGGTGCAGCGGGGCGGTCAGTATTGTCGCGCATCGGTTGTTCCGGCTTGTGATGGCCAAACTATACACCGCAATTTCTTAACGTCAGCTTTCTTTTGCGTCAGCAATGGCCTGAGGCAAGGCTGCGGCAAAGGCCTTGAGGTCGTCGGGTGCGCCACAGCTGACGCGAATGCACCGGTTCTGCGGGGCGACAAAGGGCATCCGCACGAAGATGCCGCGCTGCACCAGACCGTCAAGCACGGCCTTGGCAAATGCCCCGTCAGCACCGCAGTCAAGGGTTACGAAATTCGCCGCCGATGGCAGCGAAACCAGCCCGTTTTCGCGGGCAATACGCGTAATCTCGTCACGCGCCTGCGCAATACGCTGTTGCACAGTGGCCAGCCATTCCTGGTCCTGCAAAGCAGCCAGCGCCCCAGCCTGTGCCGCGCGATTCATGCCGAAGTGATTGCGAACTTTGTGAAATGCTGTGATCAACTTCGGTGCCGCGATGGCATATCCGACACGCGCGCCCGCCAGACCGTAAGCCTTTGAAAAGGTGCGCATACGGATGACACGTGGATCACCCCAACCCAGCGGCAGCGCCGTGCCTTCTGGGGCTGTGTCGACATAGGCCTCATCCAGCAACAGCAAACTGCGTGCCGGCAACCTGTCCATCGCGGCGGCAATGTCCTGCCCTGTGTGCCATGATCCCATCGGGTTGTCCGGGTTGGCAAGATAAACAAGCTTGGCATCCACCTCGGCCGCTTTGGCAAACAGGGCCTCGGGGTCTTCGTGATCCTCCAGATAGGGGACTTTGTGCAATTCACCGCCAAAACCTGCGACATGGTAGTTGAACGTGGGATAGGCTCCGTCCGAGGTGACCACCGTGTCGCCTTGCGCCACAAAAAGCCGCACAACATAGCTTAACAGCCCGTCGATACCTTCCCCGACGATAATATGATCCATCGTTGTGCCGTGATGCGCTGCAAGGGCCTGACGCAACTCAAAGCTTTCGGGGTCGCCGTACATCCAATGCCCCGTCTCGGCCATGACCTTGACGGCCTCGGGTGAGGGGCCAAAGACATTTTCATTCGCGCCTAAACGTGCCGTAAACCGGCGTTCCATACTGCGCTCCTGCGCTTCGGGCCCGACAAAAGGGACAGTTGCAGGCAGGGATTGAGCAAGCGGGGTAAGGCGATATTCTGTCATAACATTGGTGATAGGCGCGGGATGCGGCAGGGGCAAGGGGGTGGAAATCGGCCCGGCAGCACTTATATGAGAATGGTTCGCAAATACCCAAGGAGCCATCACCATGGCCAAATTTACCCGCCGCGGTTTTATTGCCGCCACAGCCGCCGCCGGTGCCGTGCGTACCGTTCCCGTCGCACTTACAAGGCCGCCGGCACGCCGTATTCTGACATTGGTCTACGACAAGAGCCTTGGCATGATGCGGGCGATTGACCGGCTGGTGCCTTGATTTTCCGCCACGTTTCGCTGGCCCGCTCAAGGCGAATACGGTGTAGTCCCTCCAACCAAAACCGGAGGATTCCATGGCCCACGTCTCAGTTACATATGAAAACCACATCGCATTCGTCCGCCTGACCCGCAGCGACAAGATGAATGCCGTCGACCAGACAATGATCGACGAGGTGATCGCAGCCGGTCAGGAGGTTGCAGCCTCTGATGCGCGTGCTGTGGTGCTGTCTGGTGAGGGACGGGCGTTTTGTGCCGGCATCGACATTACCGGCCTGTCGACGATGATGGGCAAAGACCCTGCCGAGGTGATCAATCCGCGCACCCATGGCGAAGGCACGACAAACCAGTGGCAGGAGTTTTGTCTGATCTGGTCACGCATGGAGATTCCGGTGATCGCGGCCCTCCACGGGGTGTGTTTTGGTGCGGGTATGCAGCTGGCCCTGGGGGCCGACATCCGTATCGCCGCGCCAGATACCCGTTTTGCCGTGATGGAAATGAAATGGGGCATCGTTCCGGATATGGGCGGCATGGTTCTGCTGCCCCGGTTGGTGCGCTCGGACGTGCTGCGCCGCCTGACTTATACGGCGGAACAAATCAGCGCCGAACAAGCCGCTGATTGGGGGATGATCACGGAAATCGCCGAAGATCCGTTGGCCGCAGCCACCACGCTGGCCACCACAATTGCCGGCAAAAGCCCCTCGGGTATCCGCGCCGCCAAACGCCTGATCGGCATTGCGGAAACGCAGGATCCGGCAACCGTCCTAGCGGCAGAATCCAGCATTCAGGCGGACCTCATTGGCAAACCTCACCAGATGGAAGTGATTGCCGCTGAAATGGGAAAACGCCCGGCTGTCTTTAAATAACCCACTGAAAACAAAGGTGGCACGCCCGTTACGGCGTGCCACATCGGGGCTTCATCTTGCCCTTAAACTCAATCCTGCCCGACCCGCAGGCGGGAGGGTGCTATTCCATCTCCGCCAGACGATCCAACGCGGCCTGCAACTGGTCGGCCTCTTCCTGACGCGCATCCAGATTGCCCTGCGCCTCTGCGACAACATCGGCGGGGGCGGAAGCGGCGAATTTGGGGTTGTTCAACCGGCCTTTCAAACCGCCGATTTCCTTGCCCAGCTTATCCAGCGATTTTTGCAAACGCGCCTTCTCTTCGGCGATGTCGATCAACCCCGCCAAAGGCAGGCCAAAGGTGGCACCGGGGGCACCAATCGCAACCGTGCCTTTCGGGAAAACATCCGCTTTTTCAAGGCTTTCCACCCGTGCAAGGCGCTTGATCATGGCCTCGTTGCGGTCCCATGCGCCCTTGGCGGCTTCGTCCATCTCGGTGACGATCATCGGCACCTTCAGGCCCGCAGGCACATGCATCTGCGCACGAGCAGACCGGATCGCTTCGATCAAGCCGATGACCCAGTTCAATTCCCGATCCGCATCGACGTCCAGCAGATCCGCCGTAGTATAGTTGGGCCACTCTTTGTGAACCAACATTTCATCCCTGTTTACAGTGGCTTGCCACAGTTCTTCCGTGATGAACGGCATGATCGGGTGCAGCAGGACCAGACATTGATCCAGCACCCAGCCCAGCGTCTGGCGGGTCTCTTCGGCCTCGGGGGCGCCATCCTGTAACAGGGGTTTGGACAGTTCCACATACCAGTCACAGACCTTGCCCCAAACAAAGGCATAAAGCGTGTTGGCCGCATCGTTGAACCGGAAGTTTGTGAGGGCCGCATCGACCTCTTCACGCACCCGCGCGGTTTCACCGATGATCCACTTGTTAAGCGTCGCGACAGGCTGTGCCGGGCGTACACCCCCCGTACACCCCCCGTGCACCGCCTGGTGCATTTCAAAGACCCCGTTCATTTCGGCAAAACGGTGGGCGTTCCACAGTTTTGTGCCGAAGTTACGGTAGCCTGTGATGCGGGCGGTGGACAGTTTCAGATCACGCCCCATCGCGGCCATGGAGGTCACGGTGAAACGCACCGCATCCGCGCCAAATTCGTCGATCAATTCCAGCGGGTCGAGGACATTGCCGAGGGATTTCGACATTTTCTTGCCCTTCTCATCCCGCACCAGCGCGTGGACGTAGACGGTGTCGAAAGGTTTTTGATCAACCACGGCGTATTGCATCATCATCATACGGGCGACCCAGAAGAAGATGATGTCGAAACCAGTGATCAACACAGAGGTGGGGAAGTATTTATCCAGCGCGTCGGTCTGCTCGGGCCAGCCAAGCGTGCCGATGGGCCAGAGGCCGGAGGAGAACCATGTGTCGAGGACGTCGGGGTCGCGCCAAACCGGATAGACGATATCGGTCGGGTCCTGACTGCCGGTATAGACCGCAAGGCTTTCTGCCAAAACATGCATGGCTTCGCTGCGCGAGGCGACTTCGACAACGCGGGCATGGTTCAACGGTGTTGGCAGCTTTACCAAGACATCAGCAAAGCTTTCGCTGACCGCATCAAAATCGGCGGCACAGTGGTGGTGATCGCTGCTTTCGGGGAGGGACTGTTGCAACAGCAGGCGGGACAGTTCGACCATGTCCAATGCGCCGTCGCCTTCATCGTCGGTAAAGCCGTTCCCGTTCAGGTTCAGCCCGTACCAAACCGGAATCTGATGCCCCCACCACAACTGGCGCGAGATACACCATGGTTCGATGTTTTCCAGCCAGTGGAAATACACTTTTTTGTCCTGCTCGGGCAGGATGCGCACCTCATCATTGCGCACGGCGTCAATCGCGGGCTGCACGATCTTGTCGGTGGCAACGAACCACTGGTCCGTCAGCGCGGGTTCGATGACAACCTTGGAGCGGTCGCCAAAGGGCTGCATGATCTTTTTGGCTTCGACCAGCGGGACGGGCGATGTGTCGATCTCTTCCGCGTCGTCGCCTTTTTTCTTTTTCGCAGGTTTGCCCAAGCGCGGATCGTCATGGGCTGTCATCACGGCGAGGCCCTCTGCGGTGATGTCGGCGATTACCTTGGCGCGGGCGTCGAAACGGTCAAGGCCGCGGTAATCTTCGGGCACAAGGTTGATCTCTGTTGCGTCAAACGGCGCTTCTTCGGTGCCGTTGGCAATTGCCTGCGCACGGGCGGCGGCGGCATCATAGGGCAAGCCATCGCTGCGCATGGCACCACGGGTGTCCATCAGAGCATAAAGCGGGATTTTGTTGCGCTTGGCGACTTCGTAGTCGTTGAAATCATGGGCACCGGTGATCTTGACCGCGCCGGACCCAAATGTCGGATCAGGGTATTCATCGGTGATGATCGGGATCAAGCGGCGGTGCTCTTTGGGGCCAACCGGAATTTCGCAGAGTTTGCCGACGATGGAGGTATAGCGTTCATCCGAGGGATGCACGGCAACCGCGCCGTCGCCCAACATGGTTTCAGGGCGCGTGGTGGCGATGGAGATATAGTCGCGTTCTTCGGAAAGCGTGACGTTGCCGTCTTCGTCTTTTTCGACGTAGGTGTAGGTGGCACCGCCCGCGAGTGGGTATTTGAAGTGCCACATGTGGCCGTCAACTTCGGTGCTTTCGACCTCAAGATCGGAGATGGCGGTTTCGAAATGCGGGTCCCAATTCACCAGACGTTTGCCGCGATAAATCAGGCCTTTGTTGTACATCTCGACAAAGACTTTGATGACGGCGTCGTGGAAATTGCCATCCTCGCCCGCGGGGGCACCGGGAGCGCCGGACATGGTGAATGCGTTGCGGTCCCAGTCGCAGGAGGCACCGAGGCGCTTGAGCTGATCAATGATCGTGCCGCCGGATTTTGCTTTCCAGTCCCAGACCTTTTCCAGAAACGCCTCGCGGCCCATTTCGGCGCGGGACGGGTTGCTTGGGTCTTTTGCCAGTTCGCGTTCAACAACCATCTGTGTGGCGATGCCGGCGTGATCCTGTCCGGGCTGCCAAAGCGTGTCAAAGCCGCGCATCCGGTGCCAGCGGATCAAAATGTCCTGAAGTGTGTTGTTAAAGGCATGGCCCATATGCAGCACGCCCGTCACGTTGGGCGGCGGGATCATGATCGAAAAGGTTTCGTCCTTTTGCGGGCCGGTGCGCGGACCTGCGCCAGCCTTGAAGGCCCCGGCCTTTTCCCAGGCGGCGTATAGGCGGGCTTCGGCCTCGGCGGCGTTAAAGTTCTTTTCCAGAGCCATGGTTCTTGATCCTCAATCACGTTTGTTTGCTGATCTAACGGACGTTGCGGCGAAGGGAAAGGGTGGGCTGGACAACGCGTGCCGGACAGTTATGTCATTGGGGGGGACAGACACCTGGGAAGAGGCACTGAGACATGGATAAATTTGGTAAAAGTCAGTCGGTCATCCGGACCGAAGATGTGCGGTTTCTGACAGGCGAGGGGCGCTATGTTGATGATATCGCGCCGGAGGGGGCGTTGGTTGCGTTTTTCTTCCGCTCGCCTGTGGCGCATGGGGTAATCAGCGAACTTGACGTGGCAGAGGCGGCAGAGAGTGATGGTGTGCATCTGGTGCTGACCTGTGCGGATCTGGAAGCCGCTGGTATGGATATTGCCATGGCCGGTGCGCTGATTGACAACCGTGACGGCACCAAAGGGGCGGCACCATTGCGTCCGATGCTGGCGAAAGACCGTGTGCGCTATGTCGGGGAGCCGGTCGCGGTGGTTGTTGCTGACAGTATTGCGCAGGCGCGCGATGCGGCTGAATTGATCATGTTTGATGTGGATGATTTGCCGGCCAAGATTGATGTGGCGGCAGGGGGTGAAACCCTGCACGCCGAAGCCCCGGACAACAAGGCGATGGATTGGGGAATGGGTGATGAGGCCGCAACCGAAGCGGCCTTTCAGGCGGCGGCGAAAACCGTATCGCTGGATGTGGATGACAACCGGATTATCGTCAATTCGATGGAACCGCGCGGCTGCTATGCCGAATGGGCCGACGGACGTGTGCATGTGGCCAATAACGGGCAGGGGGTTTGGGTTCACAAGGGTTATATCGCGAAGGCCTTTGGGTTGGACGACGACAAAGTGCGGGTTACCAACCCTGATACAGGTGGCGGTTTCGGCATGAAGTCGATGACCTACAACGAATATTTTTGTGTCGCTCAGGCCGCACGTGTGCTGGACCGTCCGGTGCGTTGGATGTCTGAGCGGACCGAGGCCATGTTGACCGACAATGGTGGGCGCGACCTGACCTCTCTGGCGGAGTTTGCTTTCGATGCGGACAACCGGATCACCGCCTATCGCGTTGTCAGCAAATGTAACCTTGGGGCCTATAATTCGCAGTTTGCCCAGTTCATTCAAACGCAGCTGTTCAGCCGGGTTCTGACCGGGGTCTATGACGTGCAGACCACTTGGTTGCAGGTTGACGGCTATTACACCAACACCGTGCCGGTGGATGCCTATCGCGGGGCGGGGCGGCCCGAGGCGATTTATGTGCTTGAGCGCTTGATTGACAGGGCGGCGCGCGAGCTTGGCGTGGACCCATGGGAATTGCGCCGGATCAACTTTATCAAAGCGGATCAGTTTCCCTATGCAGCGGCGACAGGTGAAACTTATGATGTGGGGGACTTCGACCGTTTGCTGACGCGGATGTCGCAAGAGGCGGACCACGCGGGGTTTGCTGCGCGCAAAGCGGCAGACGCCGAGCGTGGGCTGCTGCGCGGGCAGGGTTTGTGTTATTATATCGAGAGCATTCTGGGTGACCCCAGCGAAGGGGCCAAGGTGGTGTTCGAAGAGGACGGCAGCGTCACGATTTATGTCGGCACCCAGTCAAACGGGCAGGGCCATGAAACGGTCTATGCCCAGTTCCTCGCAGATCAAACCGGCATTCCGGCAGCGCGTATCCGCGTTGTTCAGGGCGATTCCGATCTGATTGCAACAGGTGGCGGTACGGGCGGTTCACGTTCCGTTACCACGCAGAACAACGCGACCTTGGCAACAGTGGCCAAGATCACCGAGAGCTTTGCGGCGTTCCTTGCCGAGGAAATGGGCGTGCCGGCCAGCGAGATCAGTTTTGATGATGAACGGTTCCGCGCGGAGGGGTCTAACCTGACGCCAACCATGCTGGAGATGGCGGAAATGGCGCGCGAAAAAGGACGCGACGACCTGCTAAGCCATCACGAACGCGCGACATTGCCAGCCCGCAGTTTCCCCAACGGCGCACATGTTGCTGAGGTGGTGATCGACCCGGAAACCGGCGTTGTCACAACAGATCGCTACACGGTGGTGGATGATTTTGGTAATCTTATCAACCCGATGCTGGCCGAAGGGCAAGTACATGGCGGTGTCGCCCAAGGGGTTGGGCAGGCCGTGCAGGAGCGGGTGGTCTATGACGAGGACGGTCAGCTGCTCACGGCATCGTTTATGGACTATGCAATGCCCCGTGCCGCAGATCTTCCTTACATTTCCTTTACCTCGGAGCCAGTACCATCGACCGCAAACATCATGGGCATGAAGGGCTGTGGTGAGGCTGGAACCGTCGGGGCCATGGCCGCGGTGGCAAATGCGGTGCAGGATGCACTATGGGATCAAGGGGTGCGGCAGGCGGATATGCCCTTTACGCCGCATCGCGTGTGGGAGCTTTTGAATGAGGGCCGGATCGCGGCAGAATAACACATCCGGCGACCGGCAGGGGGCGGGCATTCCCGCCTTCCGGGGACCGACAACCCATGTGATTGTGCTGGATGGCACGTTGTCCTCGCTTGCGCCGCTGCATCAGACCAACGCGGCGCGCACCTATATGCTGTTGAAAGAAGTCGGCACTGCGGTTTCGCTTTATTATGAGGCGGGATTGCAGTGGGATGACTGGCGTTCGGTTCTGGATGTGGCTTCTGGCAAGGGGATCAACCGGTTGATCCGGCGGACCTATGGTTGGCTTGCGTCGCGCTATCGCCCCGGGGATCGGATTTTTCTGTTTGGCTATTCGCGTGGGGCCTATGCGGTGCGGTCACTGGCCGGTGTGATTGATCGGGTTGGGCTGTTGCGCGCAGAACATGCCACGCCGCGCAATATTCGGCTGGCGTATCGCCATTATGAATGCAGCCCCGCAGAGGCCACCAAGGCATCGTTTCACGCCGCCTATTGCCACGATACTATTGAAATCGAGATGATTGGCGTCTGGGATACGGTAAAGTCTCTGGGCATTAACGCGCCGGTGTTGTGGCGTCTGTCTGAACATCTTCATGCGTTTCACAATCACGACCTAAGTCACGGGGTGCGCAACGGGTTTCATGCCCTTGCCCATGACGAGACCCGCGTCGCCTTTTCGCCGGTATTGTGGGAATGCCGTTCAGGGTTTGAGGGGCGGGTAGAACAGGTTTGGTTTCCCGGGGCACATGGCGATGTCGGCGGCCAGCTGGGCGGTTTCGAGGCCGCGCGCCCGCTTGCCAATATTCCGTTAGTCTGGATGCTGGAGCAGGCGGAATTCTGCGGTTTGCCGTTGCCGCCGGACTGGCGCGCCCGCTATGTGCAAGATGCGACAGCCCCCGCCAGAGGCACATGGCGCGGCCATGGCAGGGTGCTGATGTCACGGCGCAAACGGATTGTCGGACAGGACCCGTCAGAGAGGCTTCACGAGAGTATTGCACAGCGTCAGGCCGCGCAGACGTCGGGCACAACATCGGTGCCGCAGACGGATCAGGCGGGGACCGGCACTATCTGAAGCCGGAACCGCGCCGATCGGGTTTCGAGTAGAGCTTGAGACGTTTTAGGCGATTTTCATCACGATGCAGGTTGTTGATCCGGTGGCATATAGTTTGCCATCTTCGACGCCTCTGATTTCGCCATGTGCCACACCGGTTGAACGGCCCACGTGGTCGGTAACACCAACGCAATCAATCTGCATACCCAGCGGGATGCCGCGCAGGATATTAATCTTGTATTCCAAGGTGGTATAGATCGAGCCGCGGGGCACGCGCGTCATCACCGCACAGGCCATCGCGCTGTCCAGCAAAGTGCCGTACCAGCCGCCATGCACGGTGCCCATCGGGTTGGTGACATTGAATTCGGGGGTGCCGCGAAACACTGCGCGGCCTTCTTCGAGGTCATGCAGGGTATAGCCCATGGTCGCCCCAATCGGCGGGCCGGGGTTGGTGCCGTCCAGAATGGCTTGCATGAATTCCAGCCCGGACAATTTCAATGCTTCGGATTGGCTGAGCAGGTCTTCGGGTTTTGTTGCAATGCGGGGCATGGGTGGTTTCTCCGGTAAGGTCGCCACCCGATGCTAGGGGCCAAACACCCCGGATGCCAAGCGGTTACGCAACGTCCCTTACGGATGCTTGCGGGGTGACCCCGATCGCATGGCAGACCTTGCGCGTCAGCTCCGCCCGGTTCAGCGTGTAGAAATGCAGATCCTCAACCCCCTCGCGGATCAGAGTATCGCACATTTCTGTGCAAAGTGCCGTTGCCAGCAGGTCATGGCGGTCGTCGCGGATAGCCGCGTCAAAGGCGTCATCCAGCCATGCCGGGACCGGTGTGCCGCAACGGGTTGCAAAGCTGCGCGCGGATTTCCAGTTCAGGATCGGCAGGATGCCCGGCGTGATCGGCTTGTCGATGCCGGCTTTGGCACAGGCATCGCGAAAGCGCAGAAAGCTGTCGGTTTCAAAGAAGAACTGCGTGATCGCCTCATCCGCGCCGGCCTCGAACTTGCGTTTGAGCCATTGCACATTGGCGTCCATGTCGGCGGCTTCCGGGTGGCTGTTGGGGTAGGCCCCGACGCGAATGTTGAAGGTGCCCTTATCCGCCAGCGCCTCAATCAGCGCACAGCTGTCTGTGAAACCTTCGGGGTGGGGCGTAAAGGTTTTTGCACCGTCTTGCGGGTCGCCGCGCAGGGCCACGATGTCGGTGACGCCGATTTTCGCAAAGGTATCGGCAACCTCAAGTGTTTCCTCCCGGCTTGCGCCGACACAGGTCAGATGGGCCGCAACCGGCAGACCCGAGGTGCGGCGCAGCACATGGGCGGCGTCATGGGTCAGGTCGCGGGTTGTCCCCCCTGCGCCATAGGTGACCGAGAAAAAGCGCGGCTCAAGCGGGGCCAGCATCTGCGCGGTATCCCAAAGATTAAAGCCGGCACCGACATTGCGCGGTGGGAAAACTTCGAAAGAAACACGAGGGCTGGTCATCTGGATCGTCCTTTATGGTGTAGCGCCCTTGTACCGCAGTGTGGCATGTGAAACAAATTCATAACTTTCATCTTGAACATGAGTGTCGCCTCACATGCATATCGAATTCCGTCACCTGCGCACGATCCAGGCCATCCACGAGGCGGGCGGGCTGGCGCGCGCGGCTGAAAAGATGAACATCACCCAATCCGCGCTGAGCCATCAGGTGAAGGGACTGGAGGATCAGGCCGGAGTGGAGTTGTTTGTGCGCCGCTCCAAGCCGCTAAAGCTGTCCCCGGCTGGGCAGCGTCTGTTGCGGCTGGCACAACAGGTTTTGCCGCAGGTGCAGGCCTTGCAGGATGAATTCAGTGGGCTGCGGGCCGGCAGCACCGGGCGGATGCATATCGCGATTGAATGCCATGCCTGTTTTGAGTGGCTGTTTCCGGTGTTGGAGAAATTCCGCCGCAGCTGGCCGGATGTCGATGTCGACATTCGCCCAGGCTTGGCATTTGACGCCCTGCCGGCACTCTTGCGCGAAGAAGTTGATCTGGTGGTGTCCTCCGATCCGGAAGACCTTCCCGGTGTCACCTTTGTTGAATTGTTTGATTACAAAGCGGTTTTTGTTGCCTCCGGTACCCACCCCCTGGCGGCAAAATCTTTTGTCGAAGCCGCTGATTTTCGCGATCAGACCCTGATCACCTATCCGGTTGAACGCACCAGACTGGATGTATTCAGCCAATTGTTGATTCCGGCCAAAGTAGAACCCGCCGCGATCCGGCAGGTTGAACTAACGGCGGTTATTTTGCTGTTGGTCGCTTCGAACAGGGGGGTGTCGGTATTGCCCGACTGGGTGGTGCGCGAAGTGAAGTACTCGTCGGACTACGTAACGCGCCCGCTGACGGAAAACGGCGTGACGCGGCGGCTATACGCAGCGGTGCGCAATGATGATCTGGGCAAACCGTTTATGGACCAACTGTTGCAGCTGGCCGGGGAAGAAGCGCGCAAACTACAGGCGGTGTGAAAGTGTGCGCCAACCCATGCGCCGCGCGTGTTGCAACACTTGAATTGAGTTTAAAGGCAAAGTGAAGCCGCGACCCCGCACTTCATCTTGCCCTTAAACTCAAGAGCAACCGATCCCGAAAAAGCAAGATTTGCGTTGCGCATCGCACCTTGCAGCCCGTGGTAGGGCGGGGATTGCCCCGCCCCCAAGACGGTAGCGTTTCGAATAATACTTGATCATTTGTTCACGGCCTCTTCCCTTGGTCGAACGCGAAAAAAGGAGGGCGTGATGTCTCAAGTTAAACGCGAAAAGCCTTAGGCGATCTTCACAATCGCTTTGCCGGTATTGCCGCCGGTCAGCAGGTTGATGAACGCCTGCGGCGCGTTTTCCAGCCCTTCGGTGATATCTTCCTGCACCGCGATTTCGCCGCTGGCCACTTTGGGCGCAACCTCGCGGATGAATTCCGGGAAACGGTCCCAGTGGTTCGAGATAATAAAGCCGTTCACGCTGAGGAAATTCACCAAGATCGTGCGCCAGAGTTTTGGCGCGGTAAGCCCTTCACCACCGGCGTTTTCGCCAAGCCCACCGGCATTGTACCACGCGATCATGCCGCAGATCGGGATGCGGCCGAAGGGGTTCATCAGTGGGATCACGGCCTCAAGCACCTTGCCACCGACATTTTCGAAATAGATGTCGACGCCTTTGGGACATTCCGCTTTCAACGCGTCGCGCAGGGATTTGGCATCGTCGTATGCACGGTGATCGAGACAGGCGTCAAACCCGAAGTGATCCACCGCAGTTTTGCATTTGTCTGCCCCACCGGCGATGCCGACAACGCGCAGCCCCAATGACTTGGCCATTTGGCCGACGATGGACCCGACAGGCCCCGTCGCGGCGGCAACCACCAGTGTTTCGCCAGCTTTGGGTTTGCCATAGGCCATCAGCCCATGCCAGCCCGTCAGACCCGGCATCCCAAGCACACCCAGTGAGGTAGTGATGGGCGCTTGTTCGGGATCGAGCTTGCGACACATCTTGGCATCCGCAACCGCGTGGCTGGCCCAGCCGAATGGGCCGAACACCAGATCCCCTTCTTTCAGGCGGGGGGAGTTTGACGCAATAACCTTGCCGGCGCTGCCGCCTTCCATTTTGCCGCCAATTGGCACCGGCGCGGCGTAGGATTTGGCATCGTCCATGCGCCCGCGCATATAGGGGTCCAGAGACATATATTGCACTTCGACCAGAACTTCGCCCTCGCCCGGTGTTGGCATGTCAGAGGTTTCCAGGCGAAAGTTTTCTGGTGTTGGTGCCCCGTCCGGGCGGCTGGCCAGAACGATCTCCTGCATTTGATTACTCATGGTGTTTCTCCCGATTGTGACTAGATTGCCCTAACCGTGACGTGCTGGTGTGGAATGGCAAGAGGCAAGAAAGGGTGACGTTACGCACTGGTTTGCAGGGCGAAACAACTGCCCGGGCTGGGCCGTCTCTTGCGTGTTACACCAGAATCCTATGCCCGAAGGGCCTCCCACCCTTGGCAAACCCGCGTCATCGGCCTAAAGGGTTCATCTTATCGCGGCAAAAAGGCGTTTTCCGATGGTTGGTAGTGCGAATCTTAACATTATGATCAAAGCGGCCCGTAAGGCGGGACGTGCCCTGACCAAGGACTTTCGTGAGGTCGAGCAATTGCAGGTCTCAGTCAAAGGCGCAGGGGACTTTGTATCCAAGGCGGATATTGCTGCGGAACAGATCATTAAAAGCGAGTTGATGAATGCCCGTCCGACTTATGGCTGGTTGGCCGAAGAGGGGGGCGAGGAAGAGGGTGTTGACCCGACGCGCCGCTGGATTGTCGATCCGCTGGATGGCACCACCAACTTTCTGCACGGTTTGCCGCATTGGGCTGTGTCGATTGCGTTGGAGCATAAAGGCCAGATTGTTGCGGGCGTGGTGTTTGACCCGACCAAAGACGAGATGTTCTTTGCCGAAAAGGGTGCCGGCGCATGGATGAACGAAAGCCGCATTCGCGCCTCTGGCCGTCACCGCATGATCGAAAGCATTTTTGCAACCGGCCTGCCGTTTGCGGGGCGTTCTGATTTGCCGCAAACCCTGCAAGAGCTGGCCCGTCTGATGCCGGTCTGCGCCGGTGTGCGCCGTTGGGGCGCAGCATCGCTTGATTTGGCCTATGTCGCCGCAGGGCGTTACGATGGGTATTGGGAAAGGCGCCTGCACGCATGGGATCTGGCGGCAGGATCGTTGATCGTGCGCGAGGCCGGTGGTTTGGTTGAGCCGCTTGATGAGGGGCGCGATATTATCGGCCACGGCCAGATTATCTGCGCAAACGAGCCGGTGTTCTCAAGCTTTGCCAAGGCCGTGCGCGGCTAAGGCTTCTGATCGGAGGGGTGGTTCTGTCCGTCGCTCCATCGAATTGGATCAAAATCCCATGGGTTTGCACCTTCGATACATCCAAGGTTGATCCCGCATTGTGTGGGATCAGCGCGGCGTTTGTGGTGCGTATAGATGCCACAGGTTTTGCAGAAATAATGCTGTGCCGTATGGGTGCCCCAGCTGTAGAGTGACAGGTTGTCTGCGCCTTTTGTGATGACAACCGAGGCGGCGATTGCGGTCACGGCAGCGGCCTGTCTGCGCGCGCAGAACGAACAATTGCAGCGTCCGATGTCGGAAAATCCGAAAGGCAGGGTGGCGGTGAGTGCGACGGCACCGCAGTGACAGCTGGCTTTGATATCGCAGGCTTCAGTCATCGGCGTCTCACCTTTGGGATGCGGCTGTTGTTGATGCGCGGGTAATTTTTCTCGGGATGGGGAGGATGACCGTCGGTACGGTTCCAAAAGGCCACAGCGCCGCGTTTCAGCCAGACCGGTAATGCGCCAAGGATACCGGCCACAAAGCCACCCGCATGAGCCCAAAAGGCCGTACCACCGGTGTTGGGATCGGCACCGATGCCGCCGATGAACTGCATGCCGAACCACAGGATCAGGATGATCCATGCGGGGATCGGAAAGATGCGGAAGAACACCACAAAGATGATCAGGATGTCGACTTTGGCCTTGGGGAACAGCAGCAAGTAGGCCCCCATGACACCAGCAATGGCACCGGAGGCCCCGACCATGGGCACAGCCGAAGAGGGTTCAAAGGCAACCTGCGTCAGCCCGGCGGCAACACCGGCGGCGAGGTAGAAGGCCAGATAGGCAAAATGCCCCATCTCTTCTTCGATATTGTCGCCGTAGATCCATAAAAACAGCATGTTACCGGCCAGATGCATCCAGCCGCCATGCAGGAATTGTGAGGTAAACAGCCCCTCGAACCCATATCCGTCACTGACCCGCGCCGGGACCAACGCATAGGCGTTGTAGAGCGCATAAAGCGCGCGGTCGTCGTTCAGGATCGGCACATAGCTCAGGAAAATGCCGATGTTCAGCGCCATCAGCACATAGGTGACATAGGGCACACGGCCGGACGGGTTATGGTCGCGAATTGGAAACATTTCGCCAAGCTGGGCGATTGGACGGGCGGGGTCAAGTGGCCGCGCCCGTCAAAACGGTGTTCCCCGTCAGCTGGCCGCGCCGAGCAGCGCGGCATTCCCGCCAGAGGCGGTTGTATCGACGCAGACATGACGTTCCGCGCGCACCCGCGCCGGATCGGGCAGGCCCGGGATCAACGGCAGGATGGCCCCGCCGCGTTTGGCCAGAGCGGTTTCGATCTCGCGGCCGGTTTGCGCGTCTCCCCACCACAGGACGCCGCCGTATTCGGGGCCAGTGGCAAGTGCTGCCGGATCAATCTGGCCGCTGGCGCGCAGGGCGTTGCCCCCAAGCGCCTCAACGGCGCGGGCCTGTGCTTGGGTGGCTTCAACACCCGGCCCCATGCACAACAAAGGCGCGCGGGGCAGGGTGCTGAGCCGGTTGGATTCCCCTGTTGGGCCGGGCATCGAAAGGGTTTCAATCGGTGCCGTGACACCGGTGTGGGCGGGCAGGTCGGGCAGCTTGGCTTGCGCCTTGTCCCATGTGTCGCTGACCTGTTGCAGATCCGGGGCACCGAAGCGGGGCAGATAGTTTGGGCCGCCCGCCTTGGGGCCGGTCCCTGACAGGCCTTCACCGCCGAAGGGCTGGCTGCCGACAATTGCGCCGATCTGGTTGCGGTTGATATAGATGTTACCGGCCTCGATGCGTTCGGAGACATATTGCACCCGATCATCGATGCGGGTGTGCAGCCCAAAGGTCAGCCCGTAGCCAGTTGCGTTGATGGCGTCGATCACCGCGTCCAGTTCGTGGGATTTGAACGTTGCAATATGCAGCACGGGGCCGAAAATTTCGCGTTTCATATCCTTGATGCCCTGAACCCGCAGGATTGTCGGCGCAACATAGGTGCCGTTTTGCGGTCTTTGCAATTCGGCCACCAGACGGCCATTGGTACGGGCCGCTTCGATGTGGTCTTGAATGCCTGACCGGGCAAGCGTGTCGATGACCGGCCCGACATCGGTGCGCAATTCCCAAGGGTCGCCCATTTGCAGGGCTTCCATCGCACCGATCAGCATTTTTTGCAGGTCTTCGGCGATGTCTTCCTGCACATAGAGGCAGCGCAGGGCAGAACACCGCTGGCCTGCGGATTGGAAGGCGCTTTCGACAATTGCCTGCACCGCCTGTTCCGGCAGGGCGGTACTGTCCACGATCATCGCATTCAGCCCGCCGGTTTCTGCGATCAGCGGGGTGCCGGGGGCACAATGTGCGGCCATATTGGTGCGGATGCGTTGAGCGGTCGCGGTGGAGCCGGTGAAGGCCACCCCGTTGATCCGGGCGTCACCGGTCAGGGCCGCGCCAATGTCACCACCACCGGGCAAGAGTTGCAGGGCAGTATGGGGCACACCGGCTTTGTGCAGCAGGGACACGGTGACAAAGGCCACCAGCGGCGTCTGTTCGGCCGGTTTGGCCAGCACAGCATTGCCTGCCGCCAGTGCCGCCGAGATTTGGCCGGCAAAAATCGCCATCGGAAAGTTCCAGGGCGAGATGCAGGTGAAGATGCCAGCGGGCGGCTCGCCTGTGGCCTGACCCGCGTAGTACCGCAGAAAATCAACACCTTCGCGCAGTTCGGCCACACAATCGGGCAGACCTTTGCCGGCCTCGCGTGCGAGCAGGGCAAAGATTTCGCCATAGTTGTCTTCGATCAGGTCTGCCGCTTTCAGCAAAACCGCGCGGCGTTCAGCCAAGGGCGCGTCCCACGGGGCCGCATTTTCCAGCGCCGTTGCGACATCGGCGGGCGAGGCATTGCGCACGGAGCCGGGCGAGGTGGCATGATCCGCCGGATTAAGGACCGCGACGGCCTCCTGCGGCTGTGCCTTGCCGGCAAGCAGGGGGGCGGCGTGCCACTGGTGATCCTTGAAAGGATCGCGTGCGGTGTTGATCTCGTCCAGTGTCTGGGTATGGGTCAGATCAAAGCCGCGGGCATTGGCGCGCAGCGGGGCAAACACCTCGGGGCCTTTTGCGATGCTCAGGTTGGTGGGCTGGCCCAACTGCGCGAACGGGTCTGCGGCAACAACTTCTGGCGGGACGTTTTCATCCACGATCTGGTTTACAAAGCTGGAGTTCGCGCCGTTTTCCAGCAGGCGGCGCACCAGGTAGGCCAGCAGGTCTTTGTGGGCCCCGACAGGCGCGTAAATGCGGCAGCGTGATCCGTGATCCTGCATCACCAGCGTGTGCAGAGTTTCGCCCATGCCGTGCAGGCGCTGGAATTCGAAAGCGTCCTTTTGACCGGCCCCCATGTGCAAGACGGCAGCAACCGTATGGGCATTATGGGTGGCGAATTGCGGATAAATCCGGTCGGTCATGCCCAAAAGTTTGCGGGCGTTGGAAATATAGCTGACATCTGTCGCGGCCTTTTGGGTAAAGACCGGAAAGCCGTCGATGCCTTCGACTTGTGCGCGTTTGATTTCGGTGTCCCAATAGGCACCTTTTACCAGACGGACCATGATCTTGCGGTCATGGCGCTGGGCCATGTCATAAAGCGCGTCGATGACGGTGGCGGCGCGGGGGCCAAAGGCCTGTACCACGATGCCGAAACCGTCCCAGCCCTTCAGGGCAGGTTCGGACATCACGCGGTCGATCACATCGAGGGAAAGCGCAAGGCGGTCGGCCTCTTCTGCGTCCACGTTCAGGCCCATGCCGGCGGATTTCGCCAATAGGCACAAGGCGCGCAGGCGCGGAACAAGATCGGTCATAACGGCCTCTTCCTGCGCCACCTCATAGCGGGGGTGCAGGGCGGACAGTTTGACCGAGATGCCCGGGTTTTTGCGGATGTCCGCCTCTGTGCAGGCGGTGGCAATGGCGCTGATCGCACGTGAATAGCTGAGGTGGTAGCGTTTGGCGTCGCCTTCGGTGCGGGCCGCTTCGCCCAGCATGTCGTAGCTGTAGGTAAAGCCCTTTTTCTCCATGCCAGCGGCGCGTTTCATCGCGGCGGTGATGTCTTCGCCCAGCACAAACTGGCGGCCCATTTCTTTCATAGCGCGCGAAACGGCGGTGCGGATGACCGGTTCGCCCAGACGTTTCACGGCGGCGCGCAGGTGGCGCACCGGGCCGGGCTGTTCATCATCCAGAACACGACCCGTCAGCATCAAGGCCCATGTTGAGGCATTGACCAGTGACGAGGTGGAGTGGCCCATATGGCGGCCCCAGTCGGAAGGGGCAATTTTATCTTCGATCAGGGCATCAATGGTATCGGCATCCGGCACCCGCAACAGAGCCTCCGCCAGACACATCAGTGCGACACCTTCGTCTGTGGAAAGCCCGTATTCGGCCAGAAACACTTCCATCAGCCCGGGTTGGGTGGTGCCCCGGATCGCGCGTACCAGATCGGCGGCCTGTCGGGATATGGTGGCCCGGTCTTCTGCGGGTAAGGCCGCCGTGGCAAGCAATGTTTGCAACACGCCTTCGGGAGCGGCATACATGCCGGCATCAACTTGGTGGCGCAGCGTCAGAGGTCTTGTGTCAGTCATGGCTCTCTCCATCAGGCGTTTTGCCCATGATACACGAAGTCTGAAAGTCGAATTGCCTTAGATTGCCACGAAATGCAGAATAAATATCACAAACTGGAGAGTATTGAGATGCAAAATGATCAATTTGCGCTGGACCGTTTTGACCACGCGATTCTCTCTGTGCTGGCCGAGGACGGTCGGATCAGCATCACGGACCTTGCAAAACGTATCGGTCTGTCGAAGTCACCCACGCAGGCGCGTCTGCGCCGGTTGGAAGAGCAGGGGGTCGTGTTGGGATACCGTGCTTTGCTGGACCCGATCCGTCTGGGATTGGATCACGTTGCCTTTGTCGAGGTGCGTTTGTCGGATACCCGCGAAAAGGCGCTGCGCGAGTTTAATGCAGCGGTGGCCAAGGTGCCCGAGATTGAACAGGCCCATATGATCGCAAGTCATTTTGATTACCTGCTGAAGGTGCGCACGCGTAATATGTCGGCCTATCGCCGGTTTTTGGGCGAAACGATTTCATCCCTGCCGCATATTGCCAATACATCGACCTATGTCGCGATGGAGGCTGTCAAAGAGACCATGCTGGCCGACGGAAGCTGACGCCGGGCGAGGCGGGACGCGCCTTTGGCGGGGGAGGGCGCGGCAATCAGGTGCGCTGCACGGGCCGCGGGCCATTTACACTCCCCCCGCCTTGGGATTATCTGCACCTGCTGCGGGCGTGATGGAATGGTAGACATACCAGACTTAAAATCTGTTGGGCCTTGTGCCCGTGTGGGTTCGAGTCCCACCGCCCGCACCACTACAGACCTTCGGGTCTGTAAGCCCATTTAACACTTTGAATGTAAACGTTATTTCGGCGGTTCTGGTTTTTCGGCGTAAGCCCCTTGCGGCGTGCCCTGATTTGCCAGCTGTTCGCCTAAGATTATCTTGCTGCGCTACAATTCGGTAATTTTATCCTCGTAGGCTTCAATCACCGTGATGTTGTTCGATTCCATGGTGCGGCCCAGCAAGGCCTCAATCTGCTTTTCAACCAGAGAGAATGGGCATCGACGTCAGACACTGACGTATGGGGTGATGGGACGATAGCGTTTTGCGCAAGGCTTGCCCGCTCATTCGCGGCCTTTCCCTTTGGGCGTAGGTGGAAAAGGGAGTGTGATATCTCTCGCAAAACCTGAAAAGCCTTAGCCCTGTGGTAATTCGGGGGTGCGGCCGGCACGTTCGGCCAGTTTGGTAATTGTCAGCCCCTGAACGATGATTGAAAAGATCACCACGATATAGGTCGCGGTGAGGATCAGGGGTTTCCATTCTGTGTCAGGCAGGGACAGGGCCAGCGCCACGGAAATCCCGCCTTTCAGGCCGCCCCATGTCATGATCGGCACCACGCCAGCGCTGAAGGCCTGAAACGGGCGCAGCATCAGCACCGGGATCGATACGGCAGCCAGCCTTGCGATCAGGGAGATCACAATTGCCATAACACCGGCAAGGGCAAAGTCGGCCTTGAAGGCCACGGCAAAGACTTCAAAGCCGATCATCAGAAACAGGACCGCGTTCAGAATTTCATCCACCAGCTTCCAGAAGGCATCAACATAATTGCGGGTTTCTTCGGACATACCATGTTTTGCGCCAATGTCGCCGATCAACAGGCCGGCACAGACCGCCATGATGGGGGCCGATACATGCAGCCAGACCGCCAGTTCATACCCGCCGAACGCAAGGCCCAGCGTGATCAGAACCTCCAGTGAATAGTCATCAATCAACCGCATCACGCGAAAGGCCAGCCAACCCAACAGGATGCCAAGCACCGCGCCGCCCAGGGCCTCCTGCACAAACAATCTGGCCGCCCCGCCAAGGCCGGAGGCATGGTGGTCACCGCTTGGGAAAGCCAGTCCGACCAGCACCAGAAAGACCACATAGCCGACGCCGTCGTTGAACAGGCTTTCTCCGGCGATCTTTGTTTCCAATGACTTGGGCAGGTCTGCATCGCGCAACACGCCCAACACCGCCACTGGATCAGTGGGGGAAATCAGCGCGCCGAAGATCAGTGCAAGCATCAGCGGCATTCCTGTGATCCAGCTGAAGGCAACGCCGACGATGACGGTTGAAACCGCAATGCCCATCGTCGCCATCAGCAGGATCAGCAGCCATGCCTTGCGCAGATCGGACAGTTTGACATGCAGGGCACCGGCAAAGAGCAACAGGCCCAGCATCCCTTCCAGCAGGGCTTCGGAGAACTCCAGTTCCAGCACTTGGGCGCGGATGCTCTCCTCGACCGTCAGGGCCGGAAAAATAGCGTCGGTAGCGATCACCATGAAGGATGCGAACAGGGCGACGACAAGGATGCCGATGGCCGAGGGGAGTTTCAGGAACAGATAGTTGATGGCCCCGAACACGCCGGCCAGCACGATCAAAAGGGAGGCGATTTGTAACAATGTCATGGGGGAGGTGTCCTGTCCTGTTCGCCCCAACGCCTAGGGTCAGGACCCATTAATCCGGTATCGTCAGCGGCAATTTCACGAAATTTCAATGGTTTGGGCCGCGCGGTCAATAGTGGTTCTATTTGCAAGCGGTCCAAGGCGCTGAAATGAAGTGAAATTACCGCCCTGCGGGTTCGCCCGATTTTGCCGTTTCCATCGTCACATCTGTTTGAAGTAGAATCATTATTTCTGCACAGATGCTCCTTGTTAGCGAAAAAAACGGGCAAACTGACGGTACAGGATTAATGGGTCCTGACCCTAGCAGCAACCCGCCCTTGCACCAACGCCAAAGTCCGCACAGGTGAAATTGGGGGCCTGACCCTGAGTCTTGAGACTAGGCGAGGGCTTCCAGCCAGAACCAGACGCTGAAGATGGAACTGGCAGTTGCGATCAGCACCGCAGAGGCGGCCACACGGCGGGCGCGGCCATACATGTTTGCAAAGATATAGGCGTTGAACCCCGGGGCCATGGCAGAGGTCAGCACAGCCGCACGAAACAGGTCACGATCTAGCGTCAGCGCACTGCCCATGCCCCAGACGATTGCAGGATGCACCAGCAGCGACAGGGCACAGACCATCGTAATCGCTTTCATGTCGCCTTCGGGTTTATATTGGATCAACACCCCGCCAAGCGCAAACAGGGCAGCCGGCAAGGCGGCCCGCGCAATCAGCGACAGGGCATCATCGACAACCCCGGGCAGGGCCACCCCCGTCAGGTTGACCGTAAAGCCGGCCAGAATGCCCAGCACCAGCGCATTGCGAAACATCGCGCGGGTCACAGAGCGCAGCAGTGCCACACCGGATTGACCGCGCCCGCGCACGATTTCCATGACGGTGATGCCAAGCCCGTAACAAAACGGCGAGTGAAAGGCGATGATGGCAAAGTTTCCCGTCAAGGCGTCAGGGCCATAGGCCCGTTCCGAGATTGGCAGGCCCAGCAGGACGGTATTGGAGAACAGGCAGCAAAACCCGATGGCGACGCAGTCTTCCCAGTCGCGTTTGAACAGCAGGCGGGCGCCGAAAATGCCAAGTGCAAAACAGGCCGCCGCACCGGTGTAAAAGCTGATCAGCAGCCGCGGATCGAAAGACGCGGCGATGTCTATTTTCGCAATCGCCTGAAACAGCAGGCAGGGCACGGCAAAATTCTGTGCAAAGCGCAGGACCCCGTCGATGCCCGCCATTGGAAAAAGCCCGCGCCACACCGCGACATAGCCAAAGCCGATGACCAGAAAAACGGGTAGGATGACGTCCAGAAGCGTTTGCACAAACGGGCCTTGATGACAGGGGCCGGGCGGGTCTTAGTCCAGCGGGAAGGTCAGGACCATGCCGTCAAAGGCAGGGTCGATATGATCGGGGGTTTCGGCGGCGATGGTCTGATAGTCGAGATCGTTGTGCATATTGGTCAGGACGGCCCGCGCGGGGGCCATGTCGCTGATCCAGTCCAGCGTTTGATCCAGATGGCTGTGGGTGGGGTGTGGATCACGGCGCAGGGCATCGACGATCCAGCAGGACAGGCCTTGCAGGTGTGGCCAGACATCATCGGGAATCTTTGCAACATCAGGTAGATAGGCGACGTCGTTCACCCGGAACCCCAAGGCATCCATGCCGCCATGGTTGACCAGAAACGACGAAAAGGTCAGCGCCCCGCCGGGACCATCAACGGTGGTGTTCCCGTCAATGTCATGTAGATCAAGGATCGGCGGATACATCGACCCTTGAGGTTGCACAAAGGCATAGCCAAAGCGTTCTAGCAGCGCCGCCTTGGTCGGGGCATCCGCCCAGACCGGCAGGCGTGCCCGCATGTTGATCACGATCATCCGCAGATCATCCAGCCCATGCACGTGATCGGCATGGGCATGGGTGTAAAGCACCCCGTCAAGCCGCCCGACGCCGGCATCCAGAAGCTGGCTGCGCATGTCGGGGGACGTGTCGATCAGAACGGATGTTGTGCCGGTGTCGGTGACGCGTTCAACCAGTATCGAGCAGCGTCGTCGGGCATTTTTTGGCTCTTCAGGATCGCAGGCCCCCCAATGGCCGCCAAGACGCGGCACCCCGCCAGAGGATCCGCAGCCCAGAATGGTGATGCGCATTTCGGCCATCAGCTGGCTCCTTGATAGGCGGCAACCTTGTGGAACAGGCGTTCGAAGTTCTGTTCGGTCTGGGCTGCGAAATCGGCATAATCCATGCCAAAGGTCTCGGCAGCGCGTCGCGCAGTATGGGCGACAAAGGCGGGTTCGTTGCGTTTGCCGCGATGGGGCGGCGGGGCCAGATAGGGCGCGTCGGTTTCCACCAATATGCGGTCCAGCGGTGCGGCGGCAAAGATGTCGCGCAGGTCGGCGGATTTGGGAAAGGCGGTGATGCCTGACATGCTGAGATAGAACCCAAGATCAAGCGCGGCGCGGGCCAGCTCCGGCGAAGATGAAAAGCAATGCATGACGCAGGAGTAGGCCCCGTTGCGATGCTCTTCGCTCAGGATGCGCGCCATGTCGTCGTCCGCGTCACGGGCATGGATGATCAGCGGTAAACCGGTCTCGCGGGCGGCTGTGATATGTATCCGCAAAGAGGTTTGCTGAATGTCTTTGCTGTCGGCAGTATAGTGGTAATCGAGTCCGGTTTCGCCAATGCCGACCATCTTGGGGTGGGCGGTCAGGGCAATCAGGTCATCGACACTGACCAGAGGTTCGTCGGCCACGGACATCGGATGTGTGCCGGCAGCGAAAAACACCGGCGCATGGGCCTCGGCAATGGCACGCACGGTTTCGACCTGACGCAGCTTGGTGCAGATTGTGACCATGCGCGTGACACCGGCGTCCGCTGCGCGGGCGATGGCCTCGGGCAGCTGATCTTGGAAATCGGGGAAATCGAGGTGGCAATGGCTGTCCGTGATCAGGGGGGCAACCATGGTGTCGGTCATCTGGGAGGCGTCAGTCATACTGTCCGTCATTCTACCTTGGGGCGCAGTCACTTATCTTTTGCAGGGTATCTAGGACCAAGGCGGTAGGGTCAAGGTTCACGGCCATGCCATGTTGCACCCGCGCTGAAACTTCCTGTGCCAGATCGGCCCATTTGCGGCCCTGAAACGGGGTTGGAGACAGGCGCAGCAGCAGCTCGGCTTCGCCCGGTGTTGCCTCGGCCTGTGGCACCACGCCGGTGGCACCGGTACGCGCCAGACGGGCCAGCAACAGATCAACAAGAGCAAACAGCAGTATCAGCTTTTCTTCGGCACCGCGCTGGGCTGCGGCCTCGGCCAGTTTGATCACCCGGGCGCGGTCCATGCGTGGCAGCGAAGACATCAGCGCGACCAGTTCGGCGTAAATCTGAAGCCCACCCATCAGCGACAGCCGCAGGGCACCGCCAACAGAGCCGCCCGACAACGCCGCAAGGGCGGCTGGATCGCCTTGCATCTCGACACCTGAGGCGGCGAGGGCGGCTTGCATCTCTGTGGTGTCCAGCGGGTGCAGCCGCAACACCCGACAGCGCGAGCGGATCGTGGGCAACAGGCCAGAGGGTTGGTGGCTGAGCAACAACAACACGGCGCGTTCGGGCGGTTCCTCCAGCATTTTCAACAGGGCGTTGGCCGCATTCGGGTTCATTTCGTCGGCGTCGTCGATGATCACCACACGCCGCCCGCCATCCGCCGCTGACATCTGGAAGAACCCGTTCAGCGCGCGGATGTCGTCCACGACAATCTGCTTGCGCATCTTTTTGGTGTCGGGGTTCACAGAGCGGGTGACCGACCGCAGCGCCCCTTCGCCATTGGCGGCGATACGGCGCGCCACGGGATGGTCGGGGGCAATATCAAGTGTGTCGGGTGTCGGGGCGGCAAACATTCCCCCGTCATCGTTTGGTGTGGCCAGCAGGAAACGCGCAATGCGCCAGGCCAGCGTCGCTTTGCCAACACCGCGCGGGCCGGTCAGCATCCATGCGTGATGCAGTTTGCCTGAATTGAAAGCATCCAGAAAGGCCGCTTCGGCGGCATCTTGCCCGATCAGACGGGGGGTGTCACGCGGATGGGGGGCACCGGCAAGGCGGTCGGGTTGTGGGGCGTCGTCACTCATGATCCGGGTCTAGCAGGTTTGGCGCAGGAGGGAAGGCTCAGCACGGCAGGCGTGCGCTGACCGCCTGCTGCACGTCGGTGGCCACGGTTTCGATGGCCCGCCCGCCGTCGATGGTGACAAAGCGCTCTGCAAAATCGTCAGCGAGGGCCAGAAACCCTTTGCGCATCGCCTGTTGCAGTCCTTCGCCGAAGTCCTCAAACCGTTCTTCGACGGTTTGACGGGCCAGCGCCCGCGACAATCCCTGTGCCGGGTCCATGTCGATCAGCACCGTAAGGTCCGGTTCCACGCCAATCATCAGCTGGTGCAACTTATCAACCTCAGCGCGCAGATCACCGCGTGACAGTCCCTGATACATGCGGGTTGAATCGGCAAACCGATCACAGATTACCACCTTGCCCGCGTCCAGCGCCGGCTGGATCGTGCGTTCCAGATGGTCGCGCCGGGCGGCGGTAAACAACAGGATTTCTGTGCGCGCCGACCAGCGGTCAGGATCGCCCTGCAAGACCAGTGCGCGAATTTCTTCGGCTCCCGGCGAGCCGCCCGGTTCACGGGTCAGAACCACGTCATGACCGAGGCTGCGCAGGTGATCTGCCAGCAGGCGCGCCTGTGTAGACTTGCCCGACCCGTCGATCCCTTCAAAGCTGATAAACAGACCCGCGTGGTTCACGAAGCGTCCTGTGGTCCGGCATTCAGGCGGGCCAGAAGATGTTTGGCTGCGGCGGTCATTTTTACCATGAAGCCACCGGGTTGCACGTTCTGGGACGCGACCAGAGGCACCTTGATTTCTGGCAGGCCGTCGCGTGTCAGGATCAGTTCCGCGATGGCATCCCCTTTGGTGATCGGGGCACGGAAGGGGCCGGTAAACACAACTTCGCCGGTCAATCCGCCACTGGCGGAAATCGGGGTCAAAACCGAAAGATCTTCTGCCAGTTCCAACCCGACAGTCGGCTGATCACCCATGGCGACGGGGGCCTCGGCCAGCTGTGTGCCGGCGGTGCCAAGGGTTTTCTGGCTGAACTGGCGAAATGCCCAGTTCACGATGGATTCAGATTCGCGCGCCCGTCCTGCTGCACTGTCCAGGCCGCTGATCACAAAGATCACCCGGCGATCCCCCTGTTTGGCGCTGCCCACAAGCCCATATCCGGCCTCATTGGTATGTCCGGTTTTTAGACCGTCTGCACCAATATCCAATTTCAACAGGGGGTTGCGGTTAAACCGGTTCGAACTTTCATTTGCATCGAACAGGAATTCACGCTCTGCGAACATCGGATAGAACTGTGGGAAATCCGAGATCAGCCGGTTTGCCAGAAGCCCCAGATCGCGCATCGACATACGGTGTCCGGGCTTGGGCCAGCCGTTCGAATTCATAAAGGTCGAGTTTGTCATGCCCAGCTGTTGGGCACGCATGGTCATGTCACGGGCGAAGCGGTTCTCGGTGCCTGACAGTGCTTCGGCAATTACCACGCAGGCGTCATTGCCTGACAAGACGATGATGCCGCGCAACAGGTCTTCGACGGACACCCGCTCGCCTTCCTGAAGGAACATGGTTGACCCGCTATAGGCCGCAGCATCAGCCGAAACCGGCAGTTTTTGATCCAGCTCCAACCGCCCGGATGCAACAGCCTCAAACGCCAGATAGAGCGTCATCAGCTTGGACATCGACGCCGGCGGCAAAGGCGTGTCTGCGTCTTTGGCCAGCAGCACGGTGCCGGTGGTTTGATCGACAACATAGGCCGCTGTTGCCTTGGTCTCAAAGGCGGCGGCGGTCGAGACCGACAGGGCCAGCGTCAGGCCGGCTGCAAGGGCTGTGGCAGAAAGGATGCGAAACATGGACAGGCGGGCTCCCGTTAGTTGGTGACCGCATAGGCGTCGGAAAAGCCTTCGGCTTTGATCGCCTTGATGAGGTTGTTAAGTTCTGATTTTGACATGGCCGGGCCGACAAGCACACGCCAGAACGGTTTGCCGTTGATCTCGGATTGTTTGACCGAAGGGACCATTCCGGCAGAGCGCATTTGTTTGGCGACGCGGGTTGCATTGCCTTCGATCGAGAAAATGCCAAGCTGAACAAAGGGTTTGTTCAATGAGGATGCCGCGCGCGGTTTGGTGGGTTTTGGCGGTGATGAGGGGGTTGGTGCCGCATCAATCGCAGCACCGGCTGCGGCGATCGGATCAAGGGAGGTCTGGGACACTTTGGCGGGTGCGTCGACCGTTCCGGTTGCGGTTTCGTCACCCGGTGCGGCTTCCTCGGTTTCCTCGCGGCGCAGGGCCGTCACGTTCAGCGGGGCAGGGGCACCGGCCAGAATACTAAGCGCTGCTGCGGCATCTGATGAAATTTGCAATTTGGGACCGGGCAGGTCGCGTTCTTTGCGGAACAACGCGCCGATGACAAACTTGCCATTGGCCTCGTTGCGGATAATCACCCGCTCTGGTTCAGTGACATCCGGATGGGCCACCCAAACCCCACCAAGCGAGGGACGCCCGTCCCACAATCCCTGATCGGTGGCGGAGAATACTTCGGGTGCCTCAACGTCACGTTCGACCAGTTTGGTGGATTTTGTGCTGCCGGCTGTTGTCGCGGCGGGGCCGGCATTGGGCATCGGTATTTTGAATTTTCCGTTTTCGTCGCACCCGGCAAGCAGGGTCAGGGCAAGCGTTGCCGCGACGGTCATCCGGGCGGTTTGCCGGGGGCTGCGCGTCATATCCATAGGCCTGCTCATCTGTTTTCGTCCTTGCCTGTGGGCCACTGTTGACCTCGTTATGCCGTTGATTACGGCTCGCCTTTGGTCCCCTTGCTGGGGATCTTGGGCGCACATTAACCTGCAACGCCACACCTGAAAAGGCTGCAAGAGGGGGATCGGCGATTTTCCCCAAATGACGGCATTTTTCCTTCTGGCCTGAAATGGGGTGAATTCCGGTTTGCCGAATCAATTTTTGCACATTAGGAGGGGCGAACAGCGGAGGTTTGGCAGAGTGGTCGAATGCACCGGTCTTGAAAACCGACGGGCGTGAGAGCGTCCCCAGGGTTCGAATCCCTGAGCCTCCGCCATTAATTCAGTGTAATGTGTTGATTTTGAAGTAATAATTCAGAATTGCGCCACATCGTTCCCACATCATGCCTTTGCTTGATTTGCCTTGTCTCAGTCTAAATCAGAGGTGTTTCCAGTAATCAGTTTGCGTTGATCTTCACGGCTGATTTGGCCGTAACTGCGCAATGTAGTCAAAACATCGGTGTGTCCAAGGTTCTGCGATGCGGCGACCAGTTCAGCCACAGAACTCGCATTTTTGGCTGCATGGCGCGCCAGCATGTGACGAAAGGCGTAGGGGCCGTAGTTAGGGACGCCTGCAGCTTCAAACGCGCTGCGAACGATCTTGCGCACAGGTTCGGTGCTTTTCCAATGGCCGCGTGTAAAGCCGCTTGCCTCAAACCCCGAATTTGACTTGGCGGTGATTGCAGTTGCAGGGAACAGCGGGTCATCTGGCCCGTAGAGCGCTACTTCGTCGCAATATGTCACCCATTCGGCAAGAGCGGTTTCGGCTTCTTCAAACTCTTTAGCAAAGAAAGTGTCGATGACCTTGCCAAACTTGGTTGCGACTTCGCGGGGGTTTTGGGTGACGGATTGTTCGCGCAAATCAACGTGTTTGATCTTGAGGGATACCAAGGCGGCGATCCCCGCCAGCCGCGCGGCTTCATCAGGGGAAACTGCGATAGGGGGTGTTGAGTGGGCTGATTGCTTCGTGGTTGTCATGGTTCATTCTCCATCATTTGGTGACAGATGAACCTAGGCGGACGCAGGCTGGATCAAAACAGACGGTGCGTTTTGATCCAGTTATGATCCACTTCTGACTTCGGATACATATCTCTTAACCGTCGGTAATGATGGGCATTTCATGTCTGTAAATTGTTTTTCAAGCTCTGCCTGCAGCGCCTTTGCTTCTGCGTTACGTCCCTGCAGTGCGGGACCTTGGCTGGTTCGAAGCGCCCTTAACTCACGTATCGGGTTTTCATAGTCATTGGATCGCCCGCCAGCGCGTGTTTCAGGAACGCCTGCGATGGCACGAAGGTCGGCGACTGCTATGAGTTTTCCGGCCTTCGGGTCAAACCTCAATACGTCGTCTAGCTGAGCCGTCACGAAGGGGAGGACGGCTAGGGTGCCTTGGGACGTTAGGATCACGCCAAAGGGGGATTTCACTTCGCTGGCAAGGGCAGCTTGGACGTCCTGAATGCCCTGCAACCCTTCTAGATCAATGCGCTGGGCGCTGCATATTTGTTCCGCTGCGGTCATGGTTTGTGGTGTGGCCAAGCTGGCAAGGTGGTCCAATTCCGCTTTGACGCGACCTTGCACAGTGTCCGAAAGTTCGGCAATCAGGCTGTTGATATCATTCACAAGCGCTGTTCCGCGCCCCTCGCTTTGCCAATTGAAGCCATCGGGGCATGAACCCCTTTTGCGTTTAGAAACGATGCCAAACGTGCGTCGTGGGATTTACGGATAAAGCCGCTGAATGAAGCCGTGAATTGTGCCTTCGGTTGTTTCACGGGCTACATGTGGTGTTCACAGGCGTGTGACAAAAGTCATGAGTGGCTTAAAATGGTTGAATAGCATTCGCGAGACCTCAAATGAGAAGTTCAGTGATCGAACTTTGCCGTCGGACGCGTTCAAGACGTCGTTGCAAAACCATGAGACATGAAAAGATGACAACAACAGCGTTTAGCTATTTACTCTG
This sequence comes from Sulfitobacter sp. M05, assembly GCF_029285175.1. Classification (GTDB taxonomy): domain Bacteria; phylum Pseudomonadota; class Alphaproteobacteria; order Rhodobacterales; family Rhodobacteraceae; genus Sulfitobacter. Next base: position 260,168 of record NZ_JABEDH010000001.1, read on the forward strand.
GGCGAAGCGACAATGGAGCGAATTAGTCACGGCATTGGCGACAGGGTGAGACTTAGGTTTCCCCAACCGTATTTGAACACGGCTTCTTAAACGAGAAAACGCAGGCCGTAGCCTGCGCTTTGATGTGGTGCAATCGAATGCTTGTTAACGGCTCGACCACGGATTTTGAACTCCCCTAACTTAGTCGTTGACCGTGCTGGGTCAAGCACTCTTTCTGGTTGAGCTGCAATTGCTCGGATGCAAAGGTTTGATTTTTGGGTGGGGTCCTCGAATGCGTCTCGGACTTGATATTGGCACTAATTCTATCGGTTGGTGGCTGTATGCCACTAAAGAAGGGAGCATTTCTTCAGTAGTGGACGGTGGTGTCCGGGTGTTTTCGGATGGGCGTGATCCTAAGTCGGGGGCTTCGCTCGCAGTGGATCGTCGAGAAGCTCGAAGTCAGCGTCGTCGACGTGACCGTTTTTTGCGCCGCAAGGCTGCCTTGATGAAACGTATGGCGGCCGTGGGTCTGATGCCTGCGGACCCAGCTGAAGCAAAGGCGCTGGAACTGCTCGATCCTTATGCATTGCGGGCAGAGGGGTTGGAGCAGGAATTGCCGTTGACGCATTTCGGGCGGGCCTTGTTCCATCTCAACCAACGGCGGGGGTTTAAATCGAACCGCAAAACAGACCGTGGCGACAATGAAAGCGGTAAGATCAAGGATGCGACAGCGCGGCTTGATCAAGCGATGATGGCTAAAGGTGCGCGAACCTATGGTGAGTTTTTGCATATGTTCCGCAGCGCCGCGACGGATGCAAAGCAGATTCCAAGCGTGCGCACACGGCTTACGGTGGCGCGCCGTGATCACGCCGAAAAAGAAGAGGCGGGCTATGATTATTACCCCGACCGGCGGCATTTATCGGAAGAATTTGGCAAGTTATGGGCTTCTCAATCACAATATGCCCCTGATATCCTGACCAACGAATTACGTGATGAAATTCGCTTGATTATTTTTCATCAACGGCCGTTGAAGACACCTGAAGTCGGGCTGTGCCTGTTCACTGATGAACGGCGCATCCCAAGTGCGCATCCGCTGAATCAGCGACGCATTTTAATGGAAACTGTTAATGGTTTGCGCATTGCTGCATTGGGCGAACCGAAGCGTAGCCTGACCCTCGAGGAACGTGACCAAATAGTCCATGCACTCGACAACAAGGCGCATACAAAGTCGCTCGCGGGCATGGCGATGAAACTCAAGGCGCTTGGCAAGGTAATCAAACTGCGTTCAGATCAGAGCTTTACTTTGGAAACGGCCAACCGTGATGGGATTGCCTGCGATCCGGTTCGTGCCAGCCTGTCGCATCCCGACCGCTTTGGTAGTCGTTGGTCTGCGCTTGACATAGTTGGGCAATGGGACGTGATCGAGCGTATCCGCGCGGTGCAAAGTGACAGTGAATTTCAGGCGCTTGTTAGTTATTTTATGGCAGATCATGGGCTTGACCGTGTCCATGCCGAAGGGGCTGTAAATACTCCGCTGCCAGAGGGCTATGGCCGCTTGGGCCTGTCTGCTACAAAACGGATTCTCGCCGCACTTGAGGCAGATGTCATATCCTACAGTGCAGCCGTGGCCGCTTGTGGCTGGCATCATTCGGATGGCCGTACGGGGGCTGTATTCGAAAATTTGCCCTATTACGGTGAAATCCTTGATCGTCATGTGATCCCGGGCACATATGACCCAAAGGACGACGATGTCACCCGCTATGGACGGATCACAAATCCAACCGTGCATATCGGTCTAAACCAGCTCCGCCGCCTCGTGAACCGCATCGTGACGGCCTATGGCAAGCCAGATGAGATCGTGGTGGAACTGGCTCGTGATTTGAAGATGTCGGAGGATCAAAAGCGTGAGGTCCAGCGTGTCATCAAGAAAAACACCGATGCGGCAAAGGCGCGTGGCGTGAAATTGGTGGAGGAGTTGGGCGTGAAAGACACCGGTGCAAACCGGATGATCATGCGGCTTTGGGAAGACCTGAGTCACGATGTGATGCACCGAAAATGTCCCTATACAGGGCAGCAGATTTCGGCAGGGATGTTGTTTGATGGGTCTTGTGATGTGGACCACATCCTGCCCTTTTCGCGCACGCTTGATGATGGGTTTGCGAATAAGACTTTGTGTCTGAAAGAGGCGAACCGCCAAAAGACCAACAAAACCCCGTGGGAAGTATGGGGCGACACCGATCAATGGAATGTGATTGCGGCGAACCTCAAGAACCTGCCAGCCAACAAGACATGGCGCTTTGCCCCTGATGCGATGGAACGGTTCGAGGGCGAAAACGAATTTTCCGCTCGTGCCTTGAAAGACACCCAATATCTGTCCCGTATTGCCCGCAGTTATCTGGATGCTTTGTATGATGGGGGCGATGGAAAAAACCATGTCTGGGTCGTGCCCGGTCGCCTGACTGAGATGCTGCGTCGACACTGGGGATTGAATGGGCTGACAGCTTTGACAGATAGTGAAGCGCAGACGGTTAAGGCGAAAAACCGCACCGATCATCGCCACCACGCGATTGACGCGGCGGTGATTGCTGCGACGGACCGCAGTCTGATCCAGCGGATTTCAAAAATCGCTGGGCAGGATGAACTGGACGGGGCCGAACAGGTAGCACGATCTGTGCCACCGCCATGGGAAGGCTTTCGGAGAGACATTGGGGCGCAGATTGCCAAAATCATTGTCAGCCATCGCGCCGATCACGGGCGTATAGATCCGGTTGCACGTCAATCGGGGAAAGATAGCACGTCGGGCCAACTTCACAATGATACCGCCTATGGGATTAAAGGCGGCAATACGGTGGTTAGCCGCAAGCCGTTGATGTCATTGAAACCAAACGATATCGCCATATCAACCCGAGGTGCGAATATACGGGATGTTGATCTGCAACGGCACCTTCAACGTATCACCATAGGGCTAGAGGGTAAGTTGTTTGAAGCGGCGCTTTCGGATTTTGCATCGGCTGAAAGACTTCCCGATGGATCAAACAACCCTTATTTCGGACTGCGGCGTGTGCGCCTTGCGGAAACACTACAAGAAACCGCAAGGGTCGAAATCAAGGATAAAAACGGCAAGCACTTTAAAGCCTATAAGGGGGATAGCAATTACTGCTATGAGATTTGGCGGCTGCCAGATGGCAAGATCAAGGCTCAGGTTGTGACCACCTTTGAAGCGCATCAAGCAGGGGATGAAAAAAAACCGCATCCCGCCGCAAAACGGCTGTTGCGCGTGTTCAAAAGGGACATGGTACGCTTTGAACGGGATGGTAAGACTTTGTTGGGCTATGTGCAGAAACTTGATCTTGGCAATGGCCTCTGTATCGCACCGCATACTGAAGCCAATGCGGATGCGCGGAACCGCGATAGAGCCGATCCATTTCGGTTTATCCAGATGAGTGCTGGTCCGTTGATTAAAGCAAATGCCCGCCGCGTCTATGTCGATGAAATGGGCCGTTTGCGTGACCCCGGTGCGCCGAAAATAGCTACTTGATTTGGTGATTGCGCCAACCTCGACTACAATCCTGGGGTGAGCCGATTTGTGTGGGGGCACGAAAGGTAACCGGTGGACCAGATTATTGATATTGCGACAGATGGACGGCATCTGTCGCGTGACCGTGGCTTTTTGAAGGTGTCAGAGAACGAGACCGAAATTGGCCGTGCCCCTTTAGATCAGATCGCAGCTGTGATCGTTCATGCCCATGGTACGACTTGGTCAATGTCACTACTCACTGAACTGGCTGAGCGGGGTGCCCCCGTTGTTTTGTGCAGCGCTAATCACGCCCCGAAATCCGTTCTTTTACCAATTGAGGGCCACCATGCCCAAGGTGCGCGGATGCGTGCGCAATGGCAGGCAAAAACACCCATGATCAAGCAGGCGTGGAAACAAGTCGTGACCGCAAAGGTGGCAATGCAAGCTGCAGTACTTGATGCGATGGGCGAAGCGCCAGCACCGCTGCATATGATGCTGCGCAAGATTACCTCCGGTGACAGCAGCAATATTGAGGCACAAGCTGCCCGTTATTATTGGCCGCGTATGATGGGGCCTGACTTTCGGCGTGATGCGGGGCAGGAGGGCGAAAATGCGCTTCTCAACTATGGATACACGGTGCTTCGTGCCGCAACTGCACGGGCTGTTGTGGCTGCGGGCCTACACCCAACCATTGGCTTGTTTCATTCGAACCGCAGTAATGCCTTCGCACTAGCCGATGACCTAATGGAGCCATTTCGCCCTTTAGTTGATTGCGCGGTTCGCACCATAATTGCAAGGTATGGCGTGGCGGTCGATACCAATGCCAAGCAAACGCTTGCCCGTCTCATCGCCACCGATTTGCCCTTGGGCGACGGTGTTACGCCTGTCTCTCTGGCCTTGCAAAAGCTTGCGACCTCGTTGGGGCAAAGTTTTGAAGGCGGCAAATTGCGTCTAGCCTTGCCACGGCCACCCGATCCGCTGACGCTTGCAGGTTTGGGTCTATGAGCGGTCAACGGACGATTTTATCAGGATATAGATTGATGTGGATTCTTGTAATGTTTGATTTACCCACGGATAGTAAACTGCAACGCAAATCCGCGACGGCGTTCCGCAATTTTCTCTTGGATGAGGGCTTTGAGCGTAGCCAGTTTTCAGTCTATGCGCGATTTGTGAATGGAAAAGAGGCTTTTGTGACCCGCGTAAACCAAATTGAGCGGCACCTGCCGGACGCAGGCGACGTGCAAATCCTGAATTTTACAGACAGGCAATATCGTGATATTGTACATTTCTCGGATCAGGGCCGGAAAAGTGCCCGCAAGAATCCAGAACAATTGGTCATGTTTTAATGAAATTCGCTGCGAAATACCACAATAGCACTCGGGTTAACTCTAATGTTATCAGAGGGTTACCTGGAGGGCTATTGTAGCAGTTCAAAATCCGAGGTCCAGCCGCAACACGAATGCCCCCAGAACCACCAGCACCGATATTGTAGCAGTTCAAAATCCGAGGTCCAGCCGCAACGAACATGTCGCCCGACTCTCGCGAGAGTTGGATTGTAGCAGTTCAAAATCCGAGGTCCAGCCGCAACTGGTTCGATCCAAGCTGCAGTTCAAGCGTGATTGTAGCAGTTCAAAATCCGAGGTCCAGCCGCAACGACGCGGGCAAGGAGGGATAGGGTATGCTTATTGTAGCAGTTCAAAATCCGAGGTCCAGCCGCAACTAAGCTTAGCAACGCGACGGCGCTCAAGTTATTGTAGCAGTTCAAAATCCAAGGTCCAGCCGCAAACCACGGCTGTTGGGTTGGCCACGTGTTGATCGTAACCGGCTCTGTTGCGCAAGTCGGGAGAGGGATTCATCTCATGAATCCAGCGTGATAGCTTGAAGGCATGAGCAGGCCCCCCCGACCTACAAGATCAAGAACTGGCGCGCCTATAACGACGCGCTGAAGCGTCGTGGCTCGATGACGATCTGGTTCGATCCCGAGATGACGTGGGAGGCCCGGCCGACCAGTAAGAGAGGCCGACAGCCCATCTATAGCGACACCGTAGGCGCGATTGCGTGCAATGAAGCGCTCGGGCGTCGAAATACCTTGGCCGAGCGCTTTGGCGGAAATGGAGTGGATACCACCGCCGAAGTCGTGCCGAAACCAAGATGCACGGCATGAAACTGCTGGGACAAAGACTGATGGCACGGGATTATGGACGTCAGGTTGCCGAGCTTCAGCTCGGTGTTGCGGTCATGAACGGATTCACCGCGCTTGGCATACCCGTCACAGGGGCCGTGGGATAAATCCGTCTGGGGAAAGGGAAACCTTGGCCCTCGACCGATTTGCGCAACAGAGTCAGGTGAGGATAAAAAATTTACTACGCATCTGAGTGTATTGAGGTAGGAGAGGATCAATCTCTGCTTGCCGGTGAGAAAATTTCAATCGGTATTTAAGTAGTTTGACCATTTTTCCATCATCGCGCGACGACGTTCAATCATATCTCCACGACGGGATGCGGCTTCAACCTTGTTGCCCATAGCATGAGCCAATGCCATCTCCGCCATTTCAATTCTATTTCTATCAAGTGCCTATCATCGTCGCCTGTGTTGCGATGTGGCTTTTTTGCGTGAGCAGCTTGTCACACCTGGCAATCGCGAACTGAGGGGCAAACCGGGCTTGCAAGCCGTCAAGTCCTGTTAGGGTGCGGAAAAACACCCACCCGAGGAAATCCCGGGTGGGTGGTGCAACCTGTTATTCAGGTTTGGTAGGGCGCGCAGGTGGCGCGGTCCTTATGTGTCGCGGGTCAGTCGTTTTTTGCCCGGATGCTGTCACGATACAGCGCCTTCACAAGCGAGATCATCATGAACATCATCACGATTGTGAACGGCAGTGCGCCGATGATCATGGCATTTTGCAGCGCCCCAAAAGGATTGGACTCAGCCCCGCTGTTGCCGGCGATGATCAATGCGCCGATGACGGCGGTCAGGATCAGGCCCCAGATGATGCGGTGCTTGATGCCGGTTTCCTGCTCACCGCCGGACATGATCGTGTTCATCACCAGAATGCCCGAGTCCGCGGAGGTCACGAGGAAGGTCATGATCAGAACCACACACATGATGGTGATGGCTGACAGGAACCCGCCAGAGATCATTTGTCCAAGGGTTGCAAACAACTTGGCAGTGTTGGTTGCGCCGATCAGCGACCCGGCAGCGTCGCCGTTCAGTTCCAGATCAATTGCCGTACCGCCCAGAATGGTCATCCACAAGAAGCAGACGATTGCAGGTGCAATCACGCAGCCAAGGATGAATTCACGCACCGTGCGGCCTTTGGAAATCCGCGCGAGGAACAAGCCTACGAAGGGTGAGAACGCAATCCACCATGCCCAGTAGAACGTGGTCCAGCCGGCCTGCCAGCCGAACTGACGGCCCGGCTCGCCTGCAGCGTAAAGTGCTTCGGCGTCCAGAGCGGCAGCAGAAGCAGGCAGCCCTTCGGTGAACCCGCTCAGGGAACCCCAAGGTGAGGTGGCAGAGCCATAGATTGCTGCGATGTCTTCAGCTGGAAGCGCCTGTGCCGCCTCGGGAAGTGCCGTTGCAAAGGCATCCGCCGCTTGCGGGCCATAAGCGCCGAAGGACAGTTGCACGAAGTGCAGGATGTAATCGACCAGACCGGCACCGAATTTTGTCATGGCAAAGGCGAAGGAGCCGAAAATGACAAAGGTCAACAGCAGGATCACCGACAGAACCAGATTAAGGTTCGAGAGGTATTTGATCCCGCGGCCAACACCAGATACCGCCGAGAGGATCGACAAGCCCATGATCACCAGCAGAGCGGCAATCAGACCAACAGTACTTGGCTTGGGCGCATCCGCGTCCCCGTTCATCAGCCATTCCATGCCGGAAACCGCATAGACGCCATCAACGAACTGGCTGACACCAAAGCCGATGGTGACAGAAACACCAAGGATGGTTGCCACAACGCCCAGCACATCCACCAGATGTCCGAAGAAACCGTTTGCTGCTTTACCCAATAGAGGTGTCAGCGCCGAGCGGATCGTCAGGGGCATCTCGCGGGTATAGGCGTAATAGGCAAGCGACAGGCCGGTCAGAACGTAAATCGCCCAGGCATGGAACCCGTAGTGCAGGAAGGTGTAGCGATACGCTGATTGCACTGCTTCCTCAGTATTCGGGGCAACTGCGCCGGAAAGGATCTCGGGGTTTGACCCCCAAAGGCCAAGCGGTTCGGCAGTGGCGAAAACCATAAGCCCAACACCCAGACCGGCACCAAACATCATGGAAAACCAGGAGAAGTTGGAAAACTCGGGAACAGTGTCCGCCGTACCCAGTTTCTTGCTGCCGGTTGCAGGCAGCAGGGCCAGAACAAACAGAAAAATGGCAAATGCACCGACCGATACGATGTAAAAGCTGTTGAAACCGTTCAACAAGCTGCCGTTGACCGAAGACAGAACGCTGCTGGCATTTCCGGGCCAGACAAGGGCCCAGACAACCAGCGCGACCATAATGGCCTTACTGATCACTGCGATGGGAAGGCTATAGCCTTCGTAAAAACCGGATGGAGCTTTTTCAATCTCCAACTCGGTAAAGGGTGGTTTTATAGACATTTATGGTCCCCTGTTCTTTCGTTGCGCCGTGCTTCGATGTCCCGCAGCCGTTTGACGCTTTGACTGCGGGCTAACTTGTTTCGTGTCAGTCGTTGTCCGAGACACCAGCCCCCGCGCCAAGCAGGCGCGACGCTTCGGTGGCAGGTGCAAATGTGCGTTTTGCAAACATGTCGAGCCGGGCCCATAGATCCGGGCCGACAGTGCCGCGCTGGGCGGGGCGACTGCCGGCGTCCCTGCGCGGCGCGGCAAGTTGGCAGCTCAGTGTCTCTGCCCGGTCTGTGTCGAGGTCACCTTGCGCGGCGTTGACCCAAATCGTGTCACCATCGGTGTCGATTTGTACGTTTTGCCAGATCACCCGCACGGGTTGTTTCAGATGGATCGCGGCCCAGGCTGCGAAAGGCAGGATCAGCAACGGATGCGCCACATTGACCATCGTAACGGGCTGCCCATGGGCAAGCCGGTCTGCGCAATCGTTCAGGGCTGCGCCTGCGGTAAGCGGGCAAAGGTCACCCTTGGGCGCGTGCCATTCACCGTCCAAGGACACCGGCGCGACCGCCAAATGGGGTGCCCCGTCATTTTTGGTCAGCACGTTACACAGGGCGGCGGGCCCCGCAAGATCATGCGAGGCAAGCCACCGTGTGGCACGCCCTGTCTCCTCTGCCATTCCCCAAGACAGACCAGCCCCGCGTGCGGCGCGGATTGCATGGGCGGAAATTTCATTCAAAGAGCGGTTCATGTCGCGGACCTTGTCGCAGGAGGGTAGGACCAGTCATCGCCTTTTGCCGAAGCCAGCTCTTCGGGGTAGGGCGCATTGCCGAACATGCAAATCCGCACCCAACGGTCCGACCTTGGGTCGAAATGCGTCGCCCCAAAGAACGACAGTTTACAGCGCAGCATATCAATCGGCATCAGCTCCGATCCGATCGTGTTGTCGCGGATTTCCGCATAGGGGGCCTGTGCCACGATCTGGGCCCGCCGCACACTGTGGCGATGCTCGGGGTGGGCCAAAAGGAAGGCTGCCAGCGTGTTGTTGCCATCCTCGTCTTTCAACGCGGCATAAAGCCCGGCTGCATCCCGTCCGGGGGCCAAAGGCTGCTCATAGCAGGCGATGGGTTCTTCGAAACGTTCCCCCAAACGCGGCTCAAGCTTTTCGGCAGAGACATACCATGCGCGGGCGCATTGGTTTTTTTGTGACCAGTCAATATTCAGCGCCCAACCGTAAGAGCGCTCCAGAACCGCGCGCAGGTCGGACACCCGCATTGTGCCATCTATGCGAAACGCCTGCCGGTCCTTGTCTGACATCTGATCGGCCAGATGGTCGACGAGCCGCCCATAGGGTTCCAAGATCAAAGAGGCCAGACATTCCTGCGCATCTTCGCCCAAGGTGTCTTCTGCCCAAGTATAAAGCCTGTCCCATGGGCGGGCATTCTGAAGGTTGGCCTCTGCAACATGGGCGGCCAGTGCCGAGAGGTCGCGGCGTAGGTGTTTCAGTTTCGCGATCTGGACCGGATGCTCGGAATACCAGATGTCAGCGGAAAGGAGGGACCGATCGAGCAGGTCCCGGAACAGCGCAATCTCTGCGTCTGTTGCAACCTCCACATTGCGCACAAGAGCGATTGCCTCTTCGCGGGCTGCAATCCAGTTGTTGAATAATTTCGGGTGGTTGATCAAAAACGGTGCCATGCCCAACCCGGTGGAGTTTCCAATACCCATGCTGCGGGCGATCTCTGCATCCAACGTCACCGCATCTGCGCCCCCTTTAAGGGCAGCCATATGTTGTACCAGATCACGCACATAGGTGCGGGTGAGAAAGACCGAGAGCATCTCGATCTGGAACGGGGCGGCGCATTCGGCGCGGTCTGCGATCACCTCGCGGTCTGCCGCACCCAGTTTGCCGGACCCGTAAACCGCTGTGGTGCGCATAAGATAGCCGACTTTATCGACCTCGTGTTGATCCGGCTGCGTGCCAGCGGCAAGGCGTGACACCACATGATCCCACAGCCGGACGGACCGGTTCGCGCGAGAGACAGAGAGTTCGGTTTCGCGCACGCGGCCCGCTTCCTGAAGCGGGATATTGGCGCGCAGCCTTTCGATGTCAGCCTTATCGGGAACGCCGTCAAACATCGTAAAGGTGCTGTCCCAAGCCGTTGCAATCACCCTGTCAGAGCGGTCTTGCGGCGGCAGGTCATGGCCAAAGGCGATGAGGGAATAGGTGCGGTCGGGGGTCTGCGCGCAGTAGACGGCATGGCCGACCCCCTTGTCGTCAAATTCAAAGACCGGACGGGAAAAGGTCCAGTTTTCGCGGGTCATTCGGCGGGTCAGAATTCGCATGAAGGACAGGCGAGACTGATGAAACGACCCCAGTCGAGAAAGCCGCATGACCCGTTCGGGATCACGTTTGGCAATGGTCTGTGATGTCTCTGCCTTTGGCTGCATGGCCTGTCCTCCCCGACGGATCCTGTTAGCTTAGTGGTGTAAAGTTTTCCGCATAAAACCTGTGCCAGTTGTCTCCCATGATGCCTGCGACCTCCCCGTCGCTCAGCCCCGTGGCGCGCAAACCGGCCTTGATATTCCCAAAGTCCCGGTTGTCGTTGAACCAATGCGGCATCGGCGGGAACCCGGGTGCTGCCGCTGATCCCTCGCCATAGTCTATTTCCTTGCTCCAGCGGCCGACGCGCATCCATTCTACAATACTGTCGGGCTGGTCCTGACACAGATCCGTCCCAATCCCGAGGTTTTGCGACCCGAACTTCTCAGCTGTGCGGGCAATCATCTCGCAAAAGCTCTCGAGGGTGCAGTCGGATTTGCCCTTGAGGTGGTGCGGATAGACAGAGAATCCCAACATTCCGCCGTTCTGCGTCACCGCGCGGATCACGTCGTCCTTTTTGTTGCGCAAGGCGGGTGACCATTCATAAGGGTTGGCATGGGTAATCGCGATGGGGCGCTCAGAGATGTCTGCCGCTTCAATGGTTGAACGATCCGCCGAATGGCTCATGTCAACGACCAGCCCAACCCGGTTCATTTCCTTGATCACCTGACGGCCCATGCGGGTGATGCCCGTGTCTTCGGCCTCGTAACAGCCCGTCGCCAGCAAGGACTGGTTGTTATAGGTCAGCTGCATAAAGCGCGCGCCAAGGGTATGCACGATTTCGACCAGCCCAATGTCGTCCTCAATCGGGCTGGGGTTCTGGAAACCGAAGAAGATCGCGGTCTTGCCCTCGGCCTTGGCGCGGTCCACGTCGCTGGCCCATTGGCCCTTGATGATCAGGTCGGGATATTGTTCGAACCAGCGGTTCCACTGCTCAAAATTCAACACCGTCTCGCGGAAGTTCTCGTGATAAGCGATGGTAACATGCACCGCGTCCACGCCGCCCGCGCGCATCTGACGAAAGATTTTCTCTGACCAGTTGGCGTATTGAAGGTTATCGATCAGCATCATGATGGCACACCCGAAGAAATATAAGCCGTTTTCACAATCGTATAGAACTCAGCCGCTGAACGCCCCTGTTCGCGTGGTCCGTAGGAACTGTCACCGCGCCCGCCAAACGGCACGTGATAGTCGGTGCCGGCGGTTGGCAGGTTGACCATAACACAGCCTGATTGCGCATTGCGGCGGAAATGGGTGGCGCGGGCCAGATTGGTGGTGACAATCCCTGCGGTCAGGCCAAAATTGGTGTCGTTGACCACATGCAGCGCCTCGTCATAGCTGGCAACAGGGATGACACAGGCGAGGGGGGCAAACATCTCTTCACGGTTGATCCGCATGTCATTGTTGGTGCCCACAAAGACGCCGGGTGACATATAGTAACCCTCGGTCGGCATTTCCAAACGTTGACCGCCGCACAACAGCTCTGCCCCTTCGGAGGCCGCAAGATCGACGTAAGCAAGGTTTTCGTTCAATTGCTGTTCAGACACAACCGGGCCCATCTGGGTGCCGGCCTCAAGCGCGTGACCGACTTTCATCGCCTTGGCACCCGCAACCAATTTTTCGACAAACTGATCATGCACGGACTGATGCACAACCAGACGGGAGGAGGCGGTGCATTTTTGCCCCGATCCGCCAAATGCGCCGCCCAATGCCAGCGAAACAGCCAGATCCAGATCGGCGTCATCCATCACGGCGAGGGCGTTCTTTGAGCCCATCTCCATCTGGACACGTGTGAGGTTCTGGATGGCGCTGGCGGCGATGCCTTTGCCAACAGGAACCGATCCGGTAAAGCTGATGGCGTTTACTTTGGGGCTTTCGACCAAGCGTTGACCGATCGCGCTGCCCGCACCCATCACAAGCGACACAAGGCCCTTGGGGATGTCCTGACGCGCGATGATCTCAACCAGAGCCACAGCAGAGGCCGGCGTGACATTTGCGGGTTTCCAGACCACGGCATTGCCGTAACACAGGGCCGGTGCGATTTTCCATGAGGCGGTTGCCGTTGGGAAGTTCCATGGCGAGATGACAGCCACAACACCCACAGGTTCGCGGCGCACGTCAATTTCGATCCCGTCGCGCACAGAATCCGCAGTCTCGCCCATCTGGCGCAGTGTTTCAGCGGCGTAATAGGTAAAGAACTGGCCGGCGCGGTAGACTTCACCTTTGCCCTCCGCTAGCGGCTTGCCTTCTTCGCGGGCCAGCAGGGTGCCCAACTCTTCGGCGCGTTGCATCATCTCGGTGCCGATGGCCATCAGGACGTTGTATTTGCGTTCGATCCCGTAGGCCGCCCATTCCACCTGCGCACGCCGTGCCTGTTCCAGCGTCGCATCCAGCTGGTCCGGCGTTGCCTGTGCGAACATCCCAATGAGATCGGTCAGGTCGGAAGGGTTGCGGTTTTCGATCTCAGATGCACCCGGCACCCATTCACCTGCGATTAAGTTCAAGTTGGTGTCCGGCATGATGTATCCCTTTTTATCTGAAGTCGCAGCAGCGCGCAGGGGGAGGATAGCCTGAACTGTTGATTCAGGCATTTGCAATTTACTTTATTTTTATTCAGGATTTCTGAAGTCAGGCTGAAGGCACCAGACTGCCATCCCGCTTCATCTCGGTCACAAGTTTGAAAAATTCGCGGGCTGCGGGCATCAACAGGTTGTTTGGGCGCGACATCATATGCACCGTGCGCCGCGTGGTCACGTCAGCGAGGGGCAGGAATGCGAATTCGTCCAGCCGGTTGATCACGGCCAGCTGCGGCAGAACCGTTATCCCGATTCCCTGTCGTACAAGCCCCAGCAAGGACGCCGTATTGGGGACCATTAAACGTGAACGCGCCAATATGGGGGCAAAATCCGGGTCGGTGATCAAATGACAAAGGCCGTTTGCGATGATCATCTGATCGCCCATCGTGCGCCATGCCAGCTGATCCCAATTTGCGACAAGGGGATGATCTTTGCAGCAGACCAGACCAAAGGCGTCGCTGAAAAGCTCGCTCCGGCGCATCCCGTCAATTTCAGGAAAAGAACCAATCCCGATATCTGCGCGTTCATGGCCTAGTTCGCGTGCGATTGTTGCGGAATCCATGTCGCGCAGATCAATCTGAACCTTAGGGTACTTCGCTGCAAACTTTGAGATAACCGGGGGCAAGACCGTTGTTGCCACAGAGGGGGTTACAGCCAGCCGCAGGTAGCCAAGTTCTGATTGTGACAACCCCTCGATGACGGAAACCGTGTTCTCGAAATGGCTGACTTCGCGGCGTGCTTCTACCAGGATCAGCTCTCCGATCGGGGTCAGGCGCGACTTGCGCGCGGTTTCGAACAAGGCAGAGCCGACATGCTCTTCGAATTGCTTCAACATCATGGACAACGCAGAGGGGGTGCGCCCCAGCGCTTCGGCGGCTTCTGAAAGGCTGCCATGGGCGGCCACCATGACAAAACAGCGGAGCATATCAATCTTGATCGCCAACTTAAATATTCCTGAAATAGATTCAATGAAATCGAGTTTGCCTCAATTTTGAACTCGTGACCATATGGCAATCTCAGCATCCCTTAGGGGATGCAGCACAACATAAACGCAAGGAATTCCCATGATCGAACGCATCGACACCGGCACACGGTCTTCGAAAATCGTGAAACATAATGGTTTGGTCTACCTGACCGGCCAAGTGGCCGAGGGAGACACGATCCAAGATCAGGTACGCACATGTCTGGCCAATATCGATACCCTTTTAGAGCGCGCGGGATCGTCCCGTGAAAACATGCTGCGGGTCACCATCTGGTTGGCAGACATGAAGGACTTTGACGGGTTGAACGAAGTCTGGAACGCTTGGGTCCCCGCCGGCCACGCACCGGCCCGCGCCTGTGGTGAAGCCAGATTGGCCCGCCCCGAGTTGAAAGTAGAGTTCATTGTCGACGCGGTGTATTCATAAATCTGAGCATCCCCACGACATCCAACCCGAAGCAGGTACCGGCAGGTTTATGCCGGTACGTGACGGGGGGCTGGCTCTGCCTCTGACCTGCGCCATATCTGCTTGAAGTAAAAACTACTCCTGCGCAGGGGCTGCTCATCAGGAACGCAATCGGATAAACCGGGAGGGCAGGTTTACGGAGGGGGCAGGATTAATGGGGCTTGAGCCCAAAGTTGATCTAGGTCATGGCCTTGTGTGTCTGATCTGTCAGGCTACCCATCACACCAAAACGGGAGCGCATTATGAACGTCACGACTTTTTCTTTGGGGGCCGGAGCGGCGCTTGCTGTATTGGTGGCCTGTGCCCCTGTATCCATGCCAGAACCTTCCGAGGGGCAGGCGTTTTTTGCGCAGAACTGTGCGTCTTGTCACGGCAACAGTGGCCGCGGGAACGGCCCGGTCAGCGCTGATTTGACGCCCAAGCCCAGTGACCTTACGGTTCTGGCGCGCGGCAACGGCGGCACTTTTCCGACCGCCCGTGCGCTCAGCTATATCTGGGGCGATCCGGCGGACAACCACCTGACCCGTGTGATGCCGGAATTCGGCCCGGCCATGGCCGACGATCTGGTGCCGGTAGAGGTTGACGGGGTGCTGACCCCGACACCGCGCGCCTTGGCTGGTTTGCTGGGCTATCTGGAAAGCATCCAGCGTTAACCGCAGATTCCGCGCACCTCAAGCCCGTCCCACGGCAGGCGCACACTCCATTCGCGTGTCTGGGGCAGGGGTTTGACCGGCATCACCTGAGCAATCAGCCCGTGCAGGCGTTGCGTGCGCGGGGCGGTGGGCGCAAGGGCGCGGCAACACACGTATTCCTCGACAATTGAGCCTTGCTGTTCAAATCCGAAGTCGCCGAATTTGCGCATCTTGTCGATCTCAAAGAGATAGGGGTCGGCACCGCCGCCATGTTCGGACGCCGCCCGCAGCGGTGAATAGCCGGTGGTGGCGCGGTTCTGCCATTGCCAGACATGGGTCATCTCATGGGCGAACAGCATGGCGGCGATAAGGCCGATGGTATCGGGGTATTCAGGCAGGTAGTCGTCGATAAACCAGTCCTTATCAAAGAGGACACGGTTATAGAGCGCCACAGCGGCGGGTTTTGTCGTTACAATTTCTTCTGTCGGCGGGGGCAGGATCAATTCGCGACAGGTGGTGCGCGGGCGCGGTTTGCGCCGGAATGTGACCGCGCGCGTGGGTGCCCCATCATGCAGGCGCACGCGGTCATAGTTCAAAGTATCGCCGTGGATCGTGCCCAGAAAGGCGCGTTCATTCTCGGTCAGGGGCCGGCCACAGGCGGCCAGCAACAGACAGAGGGCCAGGGCGCGGATGATTTGATGTCCGATCATCGGGCGAAAGTGGCGGTGGCCAGGGCCACAGGCTTGCCCGAGGGTTCGGCGATCAGAGTGCAGCGGGCAAAGAGCATTGATTTCCCGGCGCGGGTCACCTCCGCCTCGCAGCGGATGCTGTCGCCCGTCGCGGGCCGCAGGAACTGGGTGTCCAGCGTCACAGTGCCCACGGGTTCGGGCGCGTCCAGATGGCCGAAACAGGCAAAGACCATGGCGGTATCAGCCAGCGCGGTGAGGGCCTGACCACAGACGATGTCGCCAATGCGTTTGATGTCGGGGCTGATTGGGATGGTCATGACAGTCTTGGTCGCGGAGATTTCATTGATCACGGGGGACAGGGCCTTGATCCAAGGGGCGAACCCCTGATCAAGGATGGTCTGGGCGGTTTCGGGTGTCATGTCTGCGGGTTCCGTTATGGGTGGGGTGCGTCCACCCTAGGGCGTGATTTCGCAGGTGCAACCCACGCGCGCCCTTGATCGGAGTTCCCCCGTAGCCACAGATGCTATGTCCACCAATGCGCCAAACGTAACCGTTGTTAAATGCCCGTTGCACAGCCTCACTTAGGTTGCGTTGAAGCCCCTTCCCCATGGGGGGAAGGGAAGGGGCTATGCGCCAAAGGCGCATTGGGATGCGGTAACGAGTGTTGGGAGCGGAAGGCCGACAGCGTGATGATAGCAGGAGGGCGCGGTTCACCCGCTAGAAAACATTTTTACGAGCAACCTTTTTGCCCTTTCGTCCGAAACGTTAAAGTTGTGGATTTCACTCTGATTGCTGGAAGGGAAATGCAGAACAACAGCAATTAAATCGGTGTCACGCTGTACAATCGCCACTTCTGTTCCGTCAATGGTGCTGTTTGCGATGACAGTTGCTGCGGTTCCAAGTTTTGAAACGTTATAATGCTCTTGGGCGCGTTCTATGCTGGTAACGGCATTTGTAGTTACGCCCGGAATGCAGCGGGCAAGTAACAATCTACCGATGCGAACATAATTATCCGAATTGTCTCGCATTCTTGGCGAAACGCTGCCGATATTTGGATTGCCGAAGGCGCAAACGGTTGTAGAGATACCTAAATCGACTAACGCATTTATTAAAGGCAAGAGATCTCCGTCGTCACTGAAGATAATCGCTCCAGACAGTTTGTCCTGAGCTGCTAATTGCATGGCTTCAACAGCTAGGCGAACATCGACTCCTTCTTCCTTACTCTTCTCCCCTATTTTCTTTAGAAGAGTGAACCGCACAATATGTGAAGGGACGGTTTGCAATTTCCTCACAAAGCCATTTGGCTCGCCATTCTTTCTTATTGCGCAATAAAGGTAAATCCGTTTTGCGTTACAGGTTTTTGTGACGCCAGAAAAATAAAATTCTTGAATCTCTTCGTTTTCAAAGCCAAAACTTCTCAATTTTTCCCACAATTTCTGGCGAACATTTTCAGCGTCTATGAACCCGTAGACGACATCTTGACTATTTCGCGGGAAATTCCATGAACCAATGGTCAAACATCCAACTCCTCCATAGCCGCAAACTTCGCGTTCTCCTGAATGTACTGGAACCGCAACTCCGGCTTTTTCCCCATCAAACGCTCTACCAGATCGCCGGTTTCACCCGGTACATCCTCTTGCACCGATACCCTAATCAACTTGCGCGTTGCGGGGTCCATTGTGGTTTCTTTCAGGTCCTTCGCGTCCATCTCGCCCAGACCCTTAAAGCGTTGCAAATCAATCTTGCCCTTGCCGCCAAGACCCTTTTCCAACCAGTGGTTTTTCTCTGCGTCATCCGCCACATAGAGCCGTTTCGCCCCCTGTGTCAGGCGGAACAGCGGCGGGCAGGCCAGATAGAGGTGGCCGCCGTCAATCAAGGGGCGCATCTGCGTGTAGAAAAACGTCATCAACAGTGCCGCGATATGCGCCCCGTCGACATCCGCATCGGTCATAATGATGATCTTGTCATAGCGCAGGTCATCAAGGTTGAATTTGGTGCCCATGCCACAGCCCAGCGCCTCGCAAAGGTCGCTGATTTCCGCATTTGTTGTCAGCTTGGACGAGGCCGCCCCCAGCACGTTCAGAATTTTGCCCTTCAGCGGCAGCAACGCTTGTGTCTTGCGGTCCCGCGCGCCTTTGCCCGAGCCACCGGCAGAGTCGCCCTCGACGATGAACAACTCGGTGCCAGTGCGGTCCTTGTTGGTGCAATCGGTTAGTTTGCCGGGCAGGCGCAGTTTTTTCGTTGCGGATTTGCGCGCGGTTTCCTTTTCCTGACGGCGGCGCAGGCGTTCTTCGGCCCGCAGCACCAGAAAATCAAGAATGGCACCGGCGGATTTTGTATCTGCCGCCAGCCAGTTGTCGAAATGGTCGCGCACCGCGCCCTCGGTCATTTTCTGGGCGGATTCCGTTGACAAGCGGTCCTTGGTCTGGCCCACAAAGGCCGGATCAGCGATGAAGCAGGACACAAGGGCACAGCCGCCTGAAACCAGGTCTTCACGGGTGATCTGTGCGGCCTTTTTGTTATGCGACAATTCGCCGTAAGCCTTGATCCCCTTGAGGATCGCAGCCCAGAAACCGGCGACATGGGTGCCGCCCTCGGGGGTGGGAACCGTGTTACAATAGGACTGGATGAACCCGTCTTTGGTCGGGGTCCAGTTGATCGCCCATTCCACTTTACCCGGTGCGCCGAATTTCTCCTGAAAATCCACGGTGCCGGCAAAGGGCGCATCGGCATAGGTCATCGCCCCGCCCAGCGTCTCCTTGAGGTAATCAGACAGGCCGCCGGGGAAATGAAAAGTCGCCTCTTGCGGAGTGTCGCCATCTGCGATCTCGGATTTCCAACGGATTTCGACGCCGGAGAACAAATAGGCCTTGGACTGGACAGATTTATAAAGTTTCGAGGGTTTGAAGCGATGCCCGCCAAAGATATCTGGGTCGGCGTGGAAGGTCACCGTGGTGCCGCGCCGATTGGGGGCCGCACCCAGCTTTTCCAAGGGGCCCAGCGGCACACCGCGCGAAAACCGTTGTTCGAACAATTCGCGGTTGCGCGCGACCTGTACAACCATGCTGTCGGACAGGGCGTTCACCACTGAAGAGCCCACACCGTTCAAACCGCCCGAGGTCTGATAGGCCTTGCCTGAAAACTTGCCGCCCGCGTGCAGCGTACAAAGGATCACCTCAAGTGCGGATTTGTCGGGGAATTTGGGGTGGGGATCAATCGGAATACCGCGCCCGTTATCGCGGATGGTGATGGCGTAATCTGCGTGCAGCTCGACCTCAATCCGGTTGGCATGGCCGGCGACGGCCTCGTCCATGGAGTTGTCCAGCACCTCGGCCACCATGTGATGCAGCGCGCGTTCGTCGGTGCCGCCAATGTACATACCGGGGCGCAGGCGCACGGCCTCCAGCCCCTCCAGCACCTCGATCGAGGAGGCGTCGTATTTTTCAGGTTCCTGGCCGGACAGAAGATCGCTCATGGGGCTGCTCGCTGTTTTTGGTTTGCGCTATTCTGACAGGCGCGACAGGGGCGCGCAATCATGCTTCTGGGATCATCCACAGGTTTGATGCGTGAACGGGGCGGCAGGCGGGGCATCGAGGAGATATGGGCAAATCGATTGCCGGCTTTGGCGTACCCGCTGTGCGAATTTGCAAGCGAAGGGGTTGCGTTGTGCGGTGTTTCACGTTTCTTTTCCAAGATCCAAGCAAGGAGCCCTGATATGGCATGGATCAAAACAATTCCTTTCGACGCCGCCACCGGCAAACTGCGCGCGCTGTACAAACGTGTGACCGGGCCGAACAGCAATGTCGACAACATCATGATGATGCATTCGCTGCGCCCGCACACGATGGAAGGGCACATGGCGATTTACAAATATGTACTGCATCACAAGGACAATGCGGTGCCAAAGTGGTTTCTGGAAACGCTGGGGGTTTGGGTATCTTCGCTAAATACCTGTTCCTACTGCGTGGAGCATCACTTTGCCGGCCTGAAACGTCTGTTGCGCGATGATGTGCGGGCCGATGGGTTGCGGGCTGCAATCGAGGCGCGTGATATCGCCGAGGCCCCTTTGGACGGGCGGGAGCAGGAAGCACTGCGCTATGCCCAAAAGCTGACGGTTAATCCGGCGGATTTGGTCCAGAGCGATGTGCAAGCGCTGCGGGATGCAGGTTGGGAGGACGGCGAGATCCTCGAGATTAATCAGGTTAGCGCGTATTTTTCCTATGCCAACCGCACGGTTCTGGGGCTGGGGTGTTCGACGCAGGGCGACGTGATCGGCCTGAGCCCGGGCAACAATGATGATCCCGATGACTGGGGTCATGCGTAGGGCGGGATCAGTCCCGCCACACCCTGTCTTGCTGCTGTAGGGCGGGATTTATCCCGCCATCCACCCATCTATCAAGCAACCCAGTTCAGGATTGCCTGTGCTACGGCCTCGGGTTGCTGATGGTGCAACCAGTGATCTGCGCCGGTGATGTCAACGCGGGTCAACTCCGGGGCAAAATCCTCAAGCCCCTCTGTCGCTTCGGGCAACAGCGCCGTGTCCTCGGCCCCCCAGATCAGCAAATGAGGACAGCGCACATGCAGCTTGTCCAAGGGCAGCTCCGGCATTTGCACAACCTCACCAACCTTTGGCACCACCAGAGGAGAGGCGCGGTACCAGTTCACCATGCCGCGCATCCGTCCGGGGCGTGCCCATTCCGTGCGATAGGCGGCAGCGGTTGCCGCATCCGCCCAAGCATGATTCATACTGGCCGAAAACAAGGTGGAAAGCTTGGCAAAGTCATTTTCGGCCAGCCGGTTTTCAGAGCCTTCGCTGCGCAGGTAGTGGATGTATTGCGAGGCCTCGGCCTGCGCGCCGCCCTTGGCCAACGCGCGCTGGAACGGCACCGGATGCACCCCGTTCATGATGATCAGTTTTTGCACCAGTTCAGGGCGGAACATCGCCAGACCATAGGCAACCGCTGCGCCCCAGTCATGGCCCAGCACATGGATCGGCACATCACCAATCAGTGCGGCCATATCGGCCACCAGCTTTGACGTGGCATATTGGGACACCTCGGCGGGGGCCCAGCTTTGGCCAAATCCGCGCTGGTCTGGTGCAATGCAATGAAAGCGCTGCGCCAATAGGGGGGCAAGCTGTCCCCAGGCACCGCCGTATTCGGGAAA
Source organism: Sulfitobacter sp. M05 (assembly GCF_029285175.1). Lineage (GTDB taxonomy): Bacteria > Pseudomonadota > Alphaproteobacteria > Rhodobacterales > Rhodobacteraceae > Sulfitobacter. The sequence goes on from NZ_JABEDH010000001.1 coordinate 281,144, forward strand.
CCCGTGCAGCATCAAAAGAACCGGCAGGTTCTCATCCCCCCAATGGCGAATAAAGAACGGGTTGCCATGTAACTCAACAGTCTCTGTTCTGGGCGCGCTCATACATCTGTCCTTCCGGCATTAATCAAATTTGCGCGGGCTTCCTGTGGCCGATAGGGCGGATCGGTGCATTTCGGTTGCAACGATCCTTGGACAAATCCGCGCCAATGTCTCAAACTATCCTCACCCAAGCATATCATTGCCGTATGTACCACTGACGACGCTGGGTTACAGCGACCGGACCCGGCAAGGCAGCGCCTCGTGCGTCCCTATCCGTCGGGATGACCGCATTATTTTGATGGATCAGAGGCCAGGACGATTTCGCGCAGTTGCCCCCTTTCCCTTGGTATCGCCGAGGCGTATGCCTATCAAATGAGCACTTCAATGACATATCCCGGCCACGTCCGCGCGGTCCTCACTCTTGGCCTGCCGCTGATCGGTGGGCACTTGGGGCAAATTGCCATCACGGTGACCGATACGGTCATGGTGGGGTGGTATTCCGTCGAAGCACTGGCCGCGGTCACGCTTGCCGGGACCTGTTTCTTTGTGTTGTTCATTTTCGGATCGGGCTTTGCCTTTGCGGTGATGCCGATGGTGGCGTCTTTTGCTGCCGAAGAGGATGAGGTCGCGATCCGCCGTGCCACGCGTATGGGGCTGTGGTTGTCGCTGGCCTTTGGTGTCGTGGCGCTGCCGGTTCTGATTTTCTCGCAACCCATGCTGCGCCTTTTGGGGCAGGGCGAGGTCGTTGCGGAACAGGCGGCGGCCTATCTTGCGGTGGCGGGTTGGGGAATTTTGCCTGCCCTTCTGGTGATGGTGCTGAAATCCTATCTGGCGGCGCTTGAGCGGACACAGGTGGTGCTGGGCATCACCCTTTTGGCGGCGGCGGTAAATGCACTGGCCAATTATGCGTTTATCTTTGGCAACTGGGGCGCGCCGGAACTGGGCATTGTCGGCGCGGCGCTGGCCTCGGTCACGACACAGCTGGTGTCGCTGGTTGGCGTGGTGATCTATATTCTGGTGGTTGTGCCGCAACACCAGCTGTTTGTGCGGTTCTGGCGGGCGGATTGGCAGATGTTGGTGCGGGTATTCCGTCTGGGCCTGCCGATCGGGTTGACCACGCTCAGCGAAGTGGGGCTGTTTGCCGCCGCTGCGGTGATGATGGGCTGGCTGGGCACCATCCCGCTGGCGGCGCATGGGATTGTGATGCAGCTGGCGTCGATCACGTTCATGGTGCATCTGGGCTTCAGCAATGTGGCCACGATCCGAGCGGGGAACGCGCTGGGCCGGCGGGACACGATGCATATGGCCCGGGGTGCATCGGTTGTGACAACGATGTCCGTGGTTTTTGCCGTTGCGACAATTGCGATTTTCGTCAGCTGGCCAGAGCCGCTGATCCAACTGTTCATGCAGGAGAACGAACCGGCGCGGGCAGAAATTCTGACCGTTGGGGTTGGGCTGTTGGCGATGGCGGCATTGTTCCAGCTGGTCGATGGCGCACAGGTGATTGCCCTTGGCGTGTTGCGCGGGGTGCAGGACACCAACGTGCCCATGTGGATGGCCGCGTTCAGTTATTGGGGCGTTGGCGTACCCTGTTCCTACCTGCTGGGTTTTGTGCTGGGCTGGGACGGCATTGGCGTCTGGGGCGGGTTGGTTATCGGGCTGGCCTTTGCCGCTGTGCTGCTGAATGTCCGGTTCTGGAAATTCACCATGCCGTCCTTGCACAAAAAGTCGCAACAGGCCTGAGGCGGCAGCGCTACCTTTTCTTTTTGAGCAGGCGGTCGGCCTTTTTGCGGACCAATGTGCTGCGCAGGTCGTGCATCGCTAGCAGCAGCTGGTCGGTGACCGCCTCAAGCTGTTCGTCACTGGCCTTGGACTGTGCCCATTGTGTGGTCAGGTTCATATGGTCCACCGCGCGGAAAATGTCGTCGATGTCGCGGCGGGCCAAAACCGCCATGCGCTCGGACATCCAGGTCCGGATGGTTGTTCTGTCCTCTTCGGACAGAGCGCGGTCACCATGCGGTTTGACTTCGCCGTTTTTGATGTTCACAACCGCGATCTGATCCATTTCGATCCGGCGTTGGCGGTTTTCAGTGTCGACGCGAAAGACCGCCGCGCCGTTTTCACGGACGCGGAAGTAATATTCTGGCAGTTCTGCCGACATGGATAACGCTCCCTCTTTACGTCAGGCCCGCACAGAAGGTCTGAATACGGGTGCAGGCCTCTGTCAGAGCTGCATCAGACGTAGCGTAACTCACTCTAAAGTTGGGTGAAAGGCCGAATGCCGCACCAAAGACAACGGCAACGCCGGTCTCTTCCAGCAGGGCCGTGGCGAAAACTTCGTCGTCGGTGATTTTCACACCCGCGGCAGAGGTTTTGCCAATGCAGCCGGCAATCGACGGATAGACATAAAAGGCACCATCCGGCACGGGACAGCGGATGCCATCGGCCTCGTTCAGCATCTTGACCACCAGATCACGCCGGCGGGCGAACATTTCATTGTTCGGCGCGATGAAGTCCTGCGTACCGTTCAATGCCTCGACCGCTGCCCACTGGCTGACCGAACAGGGGTTTGATGTGGATTGCGACTGTACCTTGCGCATTGCCCCGATCAGTTTTTCCGGCCCGGCAGCGTATCCGATGCGCCAGCCCGTCATTGCATAGGCTTTTGATACACCATTGACGGTCAACGTTCGGTCATAAAGCTGTGGCTCCACCTGTGCGGGTGTGCAGAATCTGAAATCATCATAAACCAGATGTTCATACATATCGTCCGTCATCACCATCACATGCGGGTGACGCATCAGAACGTCCGTCAGGGCCTTCAGCTCGTCCCAAGTATACCCCGCACCGGTCGGGTTGGAGGGGGAGTTGAAGATCAGCCATTTGGTCTTGTCGGTAATCGCGGCTTCCAACTGATCCGCTGTCAGCTTGAAACCGGTTTGTAATGACGCCTCTGCAATCACCGGTGTGCCGCCGGCCAGCAGCACCATATCGGGATAGCTGACCCAATAGGGGGCGGGGATCACCACCTCGTCACCCTCGTTCAATGTCGCCATCAACGCATTATACAGGATCTGTTTGCCGCCTGTGCCGACACTGACCTGAGACGGCTTGTAGTCCAGATCGTTGTCGCGTTTGAATTTGGCGCAAATCGCTTGCTTCAGTTCCGCAATACCGTCTACCGCAGTGTATTTGGTCTTGCCTGCATTGATCGCGGCAATCGCTGCATCCTTGATGTTCTGCGGCGTGTCAAAGTCCGGCTCGCCGGCCCCAAGGCCGATGATATCCTGTCCCGCGGCCTTCAATTCGGCCGCTTTGTTGGAAACAGCGATGGTTGGGGACGGTTTGACGCGGTCAAGCGTTGCGGAGAGCAGTTCCATTCTGGGCCTCAGAGCGTTATGGGTTCGTATACACTCATAGGGTCCACCCTTGCGCCGTTCAAGCGCATTGCGCGTGGACAAAAGGGAGAGATGACGCAATGACCGATGAAACAGACTGGTATAGCCCAGAGGCCGCAACATTTGGGGATCGAGTGGCGGCAGCCCGCGAACGTGCTGGTATGACCCAGGGCGTTTTGGCCAAGCGACTGGGCGTAAAGCTGGCTACGCTGCGGGCATGGGAGGAAGACCGTTCAGAACCACGGGCCAACCGGTTGTCCATTTTGGCGGGGTTGCTAAATGTTTCCATGATGTGGCTGATCAACAGTGAGGGCGAGGGCATCGACGCCCCGCAAGATGCTGAGGCCGTGGGCGAAGACATGCAAACAATCCTGGCCGACATCCGGTTGCTGCGGACCGAGATGCTTGCAAATGTTGAGAACCTTGGCCGGCTTGAAAAGCGGCTGCGTCTGGCACTTGAGGCACCACAACATGGCTGAGGAACAGAGGGATCATAAAGTCAAACGGCTGTACATGCGTTCGATCCGGCGTGGCATCAAGGAAATGGACCTGATACTGACCTCATTCGCGGATCGTCATCTGGCGCAGATGGCCGATCCGGGGCTCGACCTTTATGATGCGATGCTTAACGAGAATGATCATGATCTTTATCAATGGGTCACAGGGCAACAACCAGCTCCGGCGCAATTTGCTGGCTTGATTGCTGAAATCAGCGCCGATTTTGCACCGCTTAAATAATCCGCGGCGCGGCATCGGCGCGGTTTAACGAAATATTCTGTTTTATTCTTCAGTTTCTGGCTCAACAAATGAGTCGGAGACCTCGGATGAGTATTCAAGACCCCATCGGGCAAAGCGCTCGAAACAACGATTTTATGATCGGCTATCTCGAAGCGCTTTCATTGGTCGAACGATTGCACCGCTTGCTGCTGGATGTGATAAAAGACGAGTTCGAGCGCGTTGGCGCTCTTGAAATTAACGCGGTTCAGGCGCTTTTGCTCTTCAACATTGGCGACAATGAAGTGACCGCCGGCGAATTGAAAAGCCGCGGTTATTATCAGGGAAGCAACGTCAGCTATAACCTGAAAAAGCTGGTCGAAATGGGATACATGCACCATCAGCGGTGTGAGATTGATCGCCGTTCGGTGCGGGTGCGTCTGACCGAAAAGGGCCGCAACATCCGCGATGTGGTATCAGATCTTTTTGAACGCCATGCGGACGGTTTGCGTGACAAGGGGGTATTGGGACAGGACGGCATCTCCGAAATCACCGGATCGCTGAAACGGATGGAACGTTATTGGACGGATCAGATCCGCTATATCTACTGATCTGCTGGACGATCAGCCGAGGGTGTCCCAATGGGCCTGCGCCTTGGCAATGATTGTTGCGGCATCCTTGTCAAATGCCTTGCCGCCTTTCGGCCGGGCAAAGAGATAAAGCTTTGCCTCAAAAATACGCCAGACCATAGGGTCGCTATCCACGACCTTTTTGAATGACATGGCGCGGGTGCAAAATCCGCCAAACTGTGGGGCAAAGCGGGCAGGGGTTGCGGCAAACATTTCGGCCTCGGTGGCCGTGGAAAACTGCCACGGCGCGCCGCGCCATTCGACCAGATGAGAGGGGTCACCCATATGAGCGGCCCCTTTGCCCCAATAGGCGTGGGTGTCGTAGCCCTGTATCGCCACCCCGTTGCTGCCTGTTGAAACAGGGTGGCCGATGGCAAAAGCAGGCCGTGCTAAGCAGAGGCTGGCAGCGGCGGTGATAAATGAACGGCGGGTCAAATCAAGCATATGACGGTCCTTCGAGATGGCTCACGAGATACCATCCGTTGGCGCGCCTCCAAATGCACAATCCTGTGACCCCCTAGGTTCAGAGGCCGGACAGCACCAGCCCCTCCAGCTCCCGCATCAGCTTTTGCGTCATCGCGCGGGCATAGTCAGTAAATCCCAGTGCGGTTTGCACAAATGCATCCTGCCCCAACACCACCTCAGCGCGAAAATAGGATGACAGCTCTGCAATCTCGGCCTGTCGAATGTCCCCTGTTTGCGGATCATCGACCCCAATCACCAAGGCGTTGATCGTGATCCCGCTGCCGCTCAGGTGCGCCTGCATGTCACGGGGGCGGGGGCCAAGGTTGGATTTCCCATCCCCGGAAAGGTCCAGCGTTCGTTTCCAGCAGCGCCCTTGCGCGTGAAGATGTCTTGCGCCCTCGCTCATCGCAACGCCAAGCGCAGTGCCTGGGCTGGCATCGCGCCGCTGCGTAGCGCGCAGGGTTGCAATGATCCCGTCCAGAGCCGTCGCGTTGTCGATAACCGTCCAAGGAACCACAACCGCTTGATCGGAAGGGCCGGACCATTCGTAAACCATCAGGCGCACCGGTGCGGCGGGCATGACCATCAGCTTGTCGCGCACCTGCGGCGCATTCAACGCCGTGGCCAGACCATCCAATTGCAACCGGTATTCCCGTGCATCTACCGATCCCGACACATCCAAACCGAGTGCCAGCGCCTGCCGGCACTCGGCGACGGCGGATGTCGCTGCCACGGCCATTCCCGCCGCCAGCGCCAAGGTCCGCATCATTGCTTTTCCCGGTCCAGCCGCCCAATCACCACGGGGGAAACTTCGCGTACCAGCTTGCGCCGCATCGCGCGCTCATAGTCGGCAAATCCGTTGGCAATCTCAAGGAAGGCACCGCGCCCGTGCAACACTTCTGCGCGGTAAAACGGGATCAGGCCCAGCTCGCCTTCAAAATCGCCGGCATTGACCACCAGCCCGTTTACCGTCACCTCATCGAAAGGATAGGCGTTATAGGCATTCTGCGGGCCAAAGCCCTCGTTGTTCTGCCCGTCGCCGGCCATGTCCAACGTGTGGCGGGCGCAGGGCGGTGCCGATTCAAGCAGACGTGCGCCAAAGCCAAGGGCATGGCCCATAGCCGTGGGATAATCCGCATGCCCGCGCCGCGAGCCGGCCACTGTTTCCGCCGCCGCAATCAAGGCCCTAGGCCCGTCAATCAGAGTCCATTCCAGCAAAACATCCTGCTGGTGACGCCCGGACCATTCATAAACCGCAAGGGCAACCGATTGATCCGTGGCGAAAAATGCATCTGCGACCTCTGGCGCAGTCAAGGCCGCGACAACGCCGCCCCGTTGCAATGCGTCTTCGCTGGGATCAACAGAGCTGGAGACATCCAGCGCCAGTACCAAAGCAAGACGGCATTCCGTTGCCGCCGCCCCCGATGCGGCCAAGAGCAACGCAAAAAGGGCGACAGCGGTTTTCACCAGTGACCGGTGTTTTCCATGCTGGCCCATGGTTCCGCGGGTGCCAGCGGCTCACCTTGCTGCAACAGCTCTACCGATACGTTGTCGGGGCTGCGAACAAAGGCCATGTTCCCGTCACGCGGCGGGCGGTTGATCGTGACGCCATTGTCCATAAGGTGTTGGCATGCCTCATAAATATTCTCGACCGAATAGGCCAGATGCCCGAAATGGCGGCTGTCGCTGGGCAAGGCATCGTCGCCATCCCAATTATAAGTCAATTCAACGTCCGCATGGCCGTCGTCCATGCCCGGAGGGCAGAGGAACACCAACGTGAAACGCCCGCCCTCGTTTTCGATCCGGCGGCGTTCTACAAGGCCCAGAAGATTGTAAAATGCAATTGAAGCGTCAAGGTCTTTGACGCGCACCATTGTGTGCAGGAATTTGATTGGCATGTGATGGTCCTCAGGTTCTGTTTCGCCCGAGCTTATCATAGCGAAGCGCCGTTGCCAGCTGCTCGCGACAAGTTGACCGTCAAAACGCAGATTTGATTCCAATGCTGACACCTACGCGGTTCACGTCATACAGTCCGATATTACTGTCGGTATGTGTCGCCGAAAGTGTCAGAGCCGGGTTGAAACCGTAATAGTCGATGTCTTTGAAGGTTGCCGTGACATCGGCAAAAATGCGTTTGTCCTGACGCCCGTCGCGAGAATGGCGCGAGATGTCATAATCGCGCCAGCCCGCGCCCAGACCAAATTGGATCTGCGCCCCCATCACCGGCTTTCTAAGGGCCAGCCCCGTGCGCATCAGCACCTCGGAATATTCGTTGTCTCTGTCCGGCGAATAGGTGCGCGTAAGATAAAGTCCGGCAAACCCTGAACTGCCCGAGGCGAAGGCCTGTGTGATGCTTGCGGACAGGCCAAGTGTGTCGCGATCAGGTGTGGCTTGTCCCCATTGGCGCTCTGCCTCGCCGCCAAAGCGCAGCTGTCGGCGGCGTGAAAAGGCCAGTGTCTGTTGCACTTGGGTACGCAGGAAGCTTGCATAGCGATTGCCGCCATACCAGCTTTGACCGGCTTCAATATCCGCAGCAAATTCTCCCTTTTTATCAAGGACAAAGCGGCGATACCCATAGCCGATCGAGACACTGCCAAAGGCAAAGTCGGACCCGCTGGCATCAGAGTTTTCAAGGTCGTCGGTTATGTTGAACGTCCGGTATAGCAGCGAAAATTTCGCGTCATGGGCGGAAACTGGTGTTTGGTGGAACCGGTAGCGCGACCGCAGTGCGCCACCGATCTCGATACCGGCTATCGCCTGCGCTTCAGGGCTCAATTCATACTCCAGCGGTTCTCCGTGCAGGATTTCGGAAATGGCATAGTTCAGCCGTGTCCAGTCCCGCGCCGACCCGTTGTTGATGTTTGAATTTGGCGCAAAAGTGAAAGTAATATCTGTTTTCCAGGGGTTTTGCTGTTTCACATACCCAAAGTCGCGTCTGGCCCGCGCGCGCAAGGCATCGTTTGGGGCGTGCTGTGCGGCGCGGCGCAGCCACCATTGGGCCCGGGTGCGCTTGTTTTGGGATGACAACACCTGTGCGGTGATCAGTGCTGTTGCGTATTTGTCGGCTTTGCTTTCTGACAGTCGCCAGGCCCGCCGTGTCATTTCGCGGGCTTCTGGCAGGCGGCCAAGGTCGCGCAGGGCACGTCCCCGGACCAGCAGGGCGGTCAGATCATTTTTATCCCGCAACAACAAGGCATTGGCGAGTGCTTCGGCCTGATTTGGGTTGCCTTGTTTGAGGCTTTGGCCAGCCGCCGCCCGCATTTCGTCAACGGTTAGCACGTCCTGCGCAAAAACGCTCCCGCCGACCCCAAGGAGGCCGCCAAGAGCGAGGATCGCGCCGAGACGTCGCAATTTATGACCGGCCATTTTGTGGACCTAGTCGCGGTAAACGATAAAGCCGCTGGTGTCCCTTACAGTAACATTGTCCAGTTCGGCGGTGTTTTCTGTGACAAGGACTCCAACGATTTCGTTGCTGTCGTCGCCTGACATGATCGCGTAATATTTGCCGGCCTCATATTCCCGCACCCGACCGTTGTCGTCGACAAAGTTGCTGAAGACACTGCCGATGATTTCGCCGTTCGGGTCAATCACGCCGGGGCCAACTTCAAAACGCGCGTCCGGAATACCGGCGATGCTTGCGTCGTTCTTGCTGTTGATCCGGCTTACAATCGTGTCTGTGATGTCGGCACCGCTCAGGTCATAGACGCGACGATCAGAGAATGTCCCGCGAACGGCATCACCACGTACGCCGCTGGAGGCGTTGAAGCCGTCGAAATCAATGGCAATTTGCACATTGGCGGTTGAATAATCCAATCCGCCACTGCCGTCGTAATCCCGCAGACCGGCGCTTTTGCCGTTAAAGATGGCCTGACCGTTCGAGGGCAGGTCAACCGATCCCTCGCGCTGATAGACAAAACCACCAAAACCGTAAGGGATATATGCGCCGGTCCGCACAATTGCGAATTGGGTTGCGGGGTTGCCCTCGGCGTCGAGGTTCCGGCTGACACCATAAATAGCGCGGTGGGTGAACTGGTTGATCGGATCGGAATTCGAGCTGTCGGGGAACTGCTGAAACGCTTCGTACACCGCAAATTCGTCGTTCAGGCTGCTGACATTTTCGCCGCGCGCATACCGGTTTCCGCCGTCAAAAGCGAGGCCGTCAACGGTAAAGACATCCGTGGCACCATCATAACGGATGCCGGTTGCAGAACCGTCACCGGTTTTGCCACCCTCGGATTCTGTGGGTTCGGAACGCACGATGCGTGAGTTGGGCGAGGGCGATGGGGTGCCCGGTGGCAGACCCTCGCGAACGATCCCGCCTCCGTCACCTGTGCCGCCACCTGTGCCGGTGCCGCCGTCGGTCCCTGAATCTTCACCAAAGGGGGCATCACCGCCACCGCACCCGACGAGAAATGTGCAAAGCAAAAGCCCTGCTGCATTGATTTTCATGATTGCCTGCCTGCTTTCGAAATTCCCGCCAACAATCCCAAGAAGAGCTGCCCTTTGTCAACGGCTCCTCTTAAAATTCGACGAATTAGCGGGGCCATTGGTTTTCCTGACACAGACCCCAAATCACGGTTTACGGTTTCCCAAAATGTTGATTCCTGATTTACCTGCGCGCAGATTAATTCCGCCCGCGAATCCCAGACCCTTGCCAAGGACGCCGCCCATGCCCCTGTCACCCGAGCAACAAGCCGAAATTGATGCCCTGCGCAGTCAGCCCACACAAACCCTGCGCGCCACCGTGCCGGGGATGGAGGCCCATTTGTACACGGCTTATGATGTGCTTGATCACGGGTTTATCCGTGTCATCGACTATATGGGCGACGATTCCGCAATCTGTCAGGCGGCGCGTGTGTCTTACGGCAAAGGCACCAAATCCGTGCAAAACGATGAAGGGCTGATCCGTTATCTGATGCGCCACTGGCATTCGACGCCGTTTGAAATGTGCGAAATCAAACTGCACGTCAAATTGCCGGTCTTTGTTGCACGCCAGTGGATTCGCCACCGTACTGCCAACGTCAATGAATATTCTGCCCGCTATTCGATCCTTGATCGTGAATTTTATATTCCTGCACCCGAGCATGTGAATGCCCAAAGCGTGGTAAACAATCAGGGCAGGGGCGGCGTGCTTCAGGGCGAGGAAGCAGCCCGTGTTCTGGAAGTTCTGAAGTCTGACAGCAACCGCGCCTATGATCACTATGAAAGCATGATCGCGACAGACGGGCCCGACGGTCCACAAGACGGCCTTGCCCGTGAACTGGCACGTATGAATCTGCCGTCAAATATCTATACGCAATGGTACTGGAAAGTGGACCTCCACAACCTGTTTCATTTCTTGCGGCTGCGGGCAGATCAGCACGCGCAATATGAAATAAGGGTTTACGCCGACGCGATTTGTAAAGTTGTGGCCGATTGGGTGCCTGCGGCCTATGCCGCCTTTGAGGATTATCGTCTGGGAGGGGCCACGATGTCCGGCAAGGCGCTGGATTGTGTGCGTCGCATGATCGCAGGCGAAGAGGTGACACAGGAAAATTCTGGCATGTCCAAAGGGGAGTGGCGCGAGTTTCAGGGCGTCTTGAACGACCCAGCCTAAGCGTCTGGCTCTAGGGCGTCCCGCCTTAAACATGTACTACCAATACCCTGCCAGGCTGCGCTCTCTCAGGGAATTGGTGATGTGAAATGCGTCAGGGTAAAGGCCGGCGCATTAAGCGGGCAAGATCAGGCCGGCCATTCCCGTGCCGGTGTTGCGGTGGTTTTACGCGGCACCGGGGATTTGTACCCGCCGGCTGCCTTCCTGAAATGCATCCATTCCCAGATGCCATGTCGTGCCGGGCCAGCGGATTTCCATTTCGCCCAGCCTTGGCCGGTAAACGGCGGTATAAAGTGTGCCGAAACCGGCGCTAAAGGCCGTGGAGTATAGTGGCGGGCGCAGGAAGGCGTTGATGAACGTATCCTGAGGATCGCGGTGTAAGGCCAGACGCTGTAACAGAAACCTTTCGCGCTCAACGGTTGCGGTGAACCGGGCATGGCTGATCCACTCGATATTTTCCTGATGGTTCGTTGCCACCGCTGCATGGGTGATCACGGCAGGTCGATCCGGTGCCATCATCGCCGTTAGATAGGTGCGCTGCGCGTCCAGCACGGTAACGTTATAGCTCATATGGGTGGGCACGCGGGCCAGCACGGCACCGGCCTGTTCTGCGGTGGTGCAGGTTTGCAGGACATAACGCAGGATCAGCGGCACGCCGAAACCGGTGCCAACCACCCGCCGCCCCCCAAAGGTCAGCGAAATCGCAAGCCCTGCGTCATTCATGCCATCCACCAATCCCCACAGCCCGTCCGAGGTGCCGACCACGCGCCGCCCCTGCCAGTTGGTGCGCAGCACAAGGCTGTCGAAGGCGTTGGCGTTATAGTCATAATTGCGCACCATGACCGGTTCCGCGCCGCTCCAGATCGCCTGAGAACAACCGGCCAGATAGGGCGGCGGGCAGTAGAAACTCAGGAAGCGCGCGGCCTGATCGCCACCGCCAGCCAGTTCGCACAGGGTGTCATACAGGGGCACGATTTCCGGCATATGTGTGAGCAGGGCGCGACGACTGACCAGATAGTTCGCGCGGGCAGGGTCGCCCTCTCTCAGCCACCAGCGCTTATAGGCGGGCCAGTATTCTGCGAAAAGCCCGGCCCACTTGGGACCGGGCAATTCTTCGCTGAGGGCGCGCCAGAGCATGGCTCCTCCTTACAGGATTTTGAAAGCGGGATCGGCCACCACCGGCCCCGCGTTGGCCGCAGGCAGGGGTTTGCCTTCAACGGTTTTCTTGATGCCGTGGATCCACTTTTTAGCCCGTTCGTTCAACTGGAAAGATTTGGTCATCGAACGGCCCCGCGTCACCAAAATACCGATGTCGGCCCCCTCATAGCGGTAATCACCCGGTTGCAGGATACGCAGGAAAAAGGCCTCGTTCTCGGATTCGACAGCACGACGGTGATAGTCGAACCGGTCATAGACCACTGATCCGTCTTCCAGCATCTTATAGATGCCGGTTTCAGGGGCGTCGGTGCAAATATCGACACTGTCGTCAGTATGTTTGATCACCATTTGTGACCAACTGTCGATCATTTCAGGGTCGGCCCAGCGATCGTTCAGCTCTGACGTATCCAGATCGAATTTCTTTTTCGAGAATTCCAATAGGTGGAACAGGAACAACGGGGCATCCGCATGGGCAAAGGCGGCGTGGTTGGTCATCGACGAGGCCCCGGTGATGCGTGGATTTAATTCCCCCAGCCAGATGTCACCGGTTTTCTTGTCGATCAGGAAATCCAGTTCGAAATACCCGCGATAGCCTTCCTTGCGCAGCTGTTCACCGAACTTGAAGGTCAATTCCCGTGCCTTTTGCCGGACCTTGGGCGGAAAGGCGGTGGACAGAATTTCGTTGCCACACCACCCCCCGCGATAAGGCGTCAACTCCTTGAAACCGACCAGCTCGGTCATCAGGGGGCCGACGATGGTGCCTTCCTTCGTGGCGCAGGCTTCGATTGCGGAACCACGGCAATCAATCCGTTTCATGATCTTGATCTCGCCCTCGCCGACAATTTCATGTTCGTGGCGGCGAAAGTCGGCTTCGGATTTGATAAAGAACGTGGTGTGGCCCGAGTCACCAAAGGCAGATTGAAGCACAAGATCATCGCCGATCCCGGCTTTTTCACAGGTCTTTTTCAACCCTTCGTAACTTTTGACCTCGGCCAGAACATTGGGCACCGATGGCACACCGGCCTTGTTGCCAATGCGGACGGTTTCGATCTTGTTGTCCATCTTGGTGCGCAGCTTGGCCTTGGGGAACCAGACATCTGCACCCAGCTCTTTGGACAGGCGTTCGGTCTCCTTGTCGAACATCAGAAACACAAATTTCGGTTTGCCACCGCGCCGTTTGATAAAGTCGATGACTTCCTTGTGCTGCAAAAGGTAGTTGTTGATGTCTTCAATGGATTGGAATTCTGCGTGCGGCTGTTCCGAGGGGCAAAAGACATTCGGGTGCTTGCCGCCATAGCAGTCGATGTAGCAGATATATTTGAAGTTCTTTACCCATTCATCGAGCCCGAGAAGGTTAAAGTTGGTCGCCGAAATGAAATAAACCGGGTCTTCGTTGCGGTGAAAAAAACGGCGGATTTCCGAGATATTTTTAAGAACTGTTGGCATGTTTTTTCCTTTTTTTATTCGGCGGCAGGTTTGATTGTTTTTGGTGAAATGACGCTTTCGAGGGCTTCGGTGGTAAAGACGCGCAAGCCCAGATCGGCGCGGTAGCCGTGGATTTCGCTGACATCCAGCGCCCGCATAAAGGCAAGGATTTCTTTGCTGACCACCTGTCCGGGGACGAGGATGGGGAACCCCGGCGGGTAGGGGATGATGAAACCAGCTGAAACCACTTCCTGGCCTGCGTCCAGCGCTTCTTGCAAAGACCCTTCCAGTTCAAGGTAGTCACAATTCGCTTCGGTATAGCTTAGGTAATAAGCCGTGCGGATATCCCCTTCGGGGGTCACGTCATCAGGGCGGAACGCATCGTGAAAGCGGCTGAAGTCGGGCAGGGGGGGATAGTTCTCGGTCAGGTTTTTTACTCTGCGGTCGAACGACAGAAGCTCCATCTTGGAGGCATCATCCAGCAGGTCGTCCAGTTCATTGGCAATCTCGACCAGCACCTCGATTAGATAGGCAACCGAGGACCGCGTGGTGCCGATATTGGTCATGAACAGAACCGTATTGCGCGAGGTTTTGTTGATCTGGATGCCGTATCTGTCCATCAGGATCTGGGTCTTGAAAGTATCCCCGTCCCAACCTGTGCCGCCCACCGCCAGCGTGACCCGCGTGGCGTCCAGCACAAAATCATCCTGTTCCCAACAGTCCCACATGTCGGTCCAGCCCTGATCATTGTCAAAGTAGCTGGACACGCCACTTTGGCGGTGATGTTCGGGGATCATGTCGCCCGCCGTCAGCACCCGAAAGTACTTTTGCAAGGTCGGGTGGCTGCTGATGGCTTTGCGCATCGACATTGCCGCCTCGATCTGGCGCTGCACAAATTCGAAGCCTTCCAGTTCGACCTGCCGCCGCCCCACATCCAGCGAGGCGATGATCTGGTAATTGGGCGATGTCGATGTATGGGTCATATAGGCCTCGTGAAAGGACTGTTCGACCTCGCCTTTGAAGTCCTGATCATTCACGTGGATCATCGACCCCTGCCTGAGCGATGTCAGGGTTTTATGTGTGGATTGAGTGGCATAGACCCTGATCCTTGCATCGGGCGGTGCGATGAGGCGGGTGTTCAGCAGGGTCTCGTCTGACGCGCCATCCAGCTCGATCTGTTGCAGGTCATAATCACGCCGGTGATCCTCAGTGCGCAGCCGTCGGCGCAGGTTGTTGGCGGTGCGCATTCCGGTACGCTGGCGGTAGGTCGGGCTGAAACGGGCAAAGGCAAACCATGCTTCATCCCAGAGGAACACAAGATCCGGCTTGATTGCCAGACATTCCTCCATCACGCGCTCGACGTTGTAGACCAGTCCGTCAAAAGTGCAGTTGGTCAGCAAAAGCATCCGTACACGGTCCAGCTTGCCCGCGGCCTTAAGTGCCAAGAGCTGGTGTTTGATCTCCTTCAGCGGCACCGCGCCATACATTGAGTATTCATTCAGCGGATAACTGTCGAGATAGACCACTTCGGCCCCCGCCAGTACCATGCCGTAGTGATGGGATTTGTGGCAATCGCGGTCCACCAGCACAATGTCACCGGGGCGCACGACGGCCTGAACAACAATCTTGTTACAAGTCGAGGTGCCATTGGTGGCAAAGAAGGTCTGCTTTGATCCAAAGGCGCGGCTGGCCAGTTCCTGCGCCTCTTTGATGGGCCCATGGGGTTCCAGCAGGGAATCTAGACCACCAGAGGTGGCAGAGGTTTCCGCAAGAAAGATGTTGGGCCCGTAAAACGCCCCCATGTCCTGAATCCAATGCGACCGCGTGATTGATTTGCCGCGGCTGATTGGCATGGCGTGGAAAACGCCGGTGGGCTGTTTGGAATATTCAACAAGGGCAGTGAAAAACGGTGTCTTGTTGCGTGCTGCCACACCGCGCAGGATGTTCAGGTGCAGCTCCATGAAGTCTTCTTGGTTGTAGAAAACCCGCCGGCAAATCCCCAGATCAAGGCCTGCAATATCCTCGACCGAGCGTTCCGTGACCAGATAGGCATCCAGTTCGGGCCGCACGCGCGCAATCAGGCGGCACAGTTCGGGGCCGTAATCTTCGGGGGCCATTGTGTCGATTGACTCTGTGTGGCTGGCGTTATGGGCGTATTTGGCCAGAATTTCATTGTCGTTCTTGGATTTCAGAACCAGACCGGGACGCACAACAATCGCCTGGATGTTGTGGTTGAACAACACGGCAATCAACGCGTCTTCAAGGCTGGGCACCACCACGGCCTCGTAATGGAACGGGTCTTCGGGGCGGCGCATTCGCGAGACATTGCTTTTTAGCCAGCGGTCTTGTTGGTCGTTCACATTGTCGACGATCAACACCTCAAAATAGGGGCGGGCCATCGCCCGTGCCTCGGGGGACAGCATGGCCTCGTCGTTGTGTTCTTCGTCATCAGAACTGTCGCGTTCCAACGGGATTGTGCGGCGGCGATAAGCGCCCGTGGTCAGCGCCCGTTTGACGCGGTTGGTGGTAAAGGACAGATCATCAAAATGGCCGTTTTCGAATTGGCGGCGCATCTGATCAAAGGCGGCCATGCCGGGGAAGGCCCAATAGGGTTCTATCAGGGCCAGAGAGGCGAACATCTCTTGAATATGCCGCTTGAGGCTTTCGGCCCTTCTTGCGTTGCCTTCGCGGCACAGCGACGTCACGCTTTCGCGTAACGCGCTCCACCTGTCGGCGCGCAACTGTGTTGCGGAATAGTAATCGCTGACGGAATCCATCGTTCGTTCTCCCTGTTTGGGCCGAACAGATGGTCCGTAGCTTTTGCTACCGATCCTCTGTTCAGCTGCCTGTTGTCTTGCCAATGCCGGGCGAAATGCCGATCCCCAGTTTGGGATCATGGTCATGCAATTCGGCCTCGGCAGTGGCGGGCAGATCGACGTGCAAACCGGCACGTGATCCTTGTTGCGGTACGGCCAGAGGCCCCAACGTATTCAAATAGCTGTCGACGCCGCTGTTACGGTCATAAACCGAAAAGTCGGTGGACCGGTCGCGGAAGGATTTCAAAACCTGCCCCAGACCTTTCATGCCGGTTTCGCGCTGACGGCGCACCATCGAAAGGTCGATTTCAATCGGGAACATATCTTCCTGGCCTTGCGACTGGTGCAGGACCAAGGAGGTCGGATCAACGATGCAAGATCGCCCGACACCACCAGCGCCCAAGCCGTTGACATCAATGACATAACACTGGAATTGTGCAGCTGTTGCCCGGGCAATTGCCAGCTCCGCATCGCGGTCGGTTGTGCCGGTCAGCACAGGGTGCAACAACACCTCAACCCCTTGCGAGGTCAACTGCCGCGTGGTTTCGGGGAACCACATATCATAACAGATCGACAGGCCGAACCGCCCCACCTCCGGAACGTCAAACACACAGAAATCCGTACCTGCTGCGACGCCCTCTTCATAGGGCAGGAACGGGAACATTTTCGCATAACGCCGGATCACGTCACCGTCCGGATTGATCACCAGCGAGGTGTTGCGTACCAGCCCATCCTCGGGGCTGGTCAGGAACATCGACCCCGGGATCAGCCAGATTTTATGCCGGCGTGCGGCCTCGCAGAATTTGTCGATGATGTCATTTTCCGGTGGCAGTTTGAATTCTTCCAACGGGCCGAAAGGGGCCAGTTCGCTGAACAGCACCATTTGCGTCCAGGGAAAGCGCATCATCAAGAGATCGAGGCGCTGCAACATGCCCTCGACATTGGGGTGAAGGGCGTTGACGTACATCTGTACGCCGGCAATTGCAAAAGGGGTCATAACCCGAAAACTCCGTTAAGGCAGAAGCGTCCCGTAGGGGGCGTCGAAATCTCTGCGTCAGGCATCCCTTATGCCCTAATTGCCGAAACGGAAACAGGTGATATGCGCCAGAAAGACAGGGCTGTCACCGCGGTTGATAACCGGTGCGTGCAGCGTTCTTCTTTAGGCGTTGTGTCAGTCATATCCCCCCGATTTTTTATCTTTGCAATTGCTGCTCAGCGCTATTTCCCACAGCGAATGTGCAGGTTCGCAACGTCTTTGCGCGCGACTGTCTGGCGAGGTGTCCGAAAAACACCGCAACCGTCATCCGTCTGACGGTAAAGCTGCCGGCACCAGAAAGCAGCGGCTTTTGACGAGCCTGACAATTCAGCGTCGGGCTTGCAACCGGAATTTTCGATTTTTGGCAATTGTGTTTAATATTTTGATCGGATCGGTTGTTTTAAGTGCTGAACACTCGGATTTATCTGGGCTTTCTGGATATTGGAACGCGGGCAGTGAAGGAGTGCTTGCAAAATATTCACCGTCAAGACGTGGCGGAAGGGCGTGGTGCTTGTGTGGGGGGGCAGCGTGCGGCGGGATATGGTGTGCCGCCATCACTCATTCGCAATTACCTTTAGCAGGTATTCCGTGATGTGCTTTGACGAAAAAGGGCGGCCCAAACCGGACCGCCCAAATGATTGGTTTTTTAATTGGGTCTAGGCCTGCTGTTCGGCCATTGCCGCAATTAGGGCCTCTTCGAAGATCGCGATGCCTTCATCAATGATTGCATCCGATGCGGTCAGCGGGACCATGATCCGCAAGGCGTTGCCGTGCATCCCACAGGCCAACAGGATCAAGCCGCGTTTCAAGGCATGTGCAACAACCGCTTTGGTCAGGGCCGCATCCGGTGTGGCGGTCTCGAAATCTGTGACAAATTCGATGGCCAGCATCGCGCCCAGCCCGCGAATATCCCACATGCGATAGGGGGCAACACGGGCACCGACCTCGGCAAAGCGCGCGCGGAAGGTCTCGCCCAATGCGGTGGAGCGGGCAAGCAGCCCTTCTTCCTCGATCGCTTCAATTGCCGCCAAAGCTGCGGCGCAGGCGACGGGGTTCCCGCCATAGGTGCCACCCAGACCACCGGGAATAACCGCGTCCATCACTTCGGCGCGGCCAATCACGCCGGCAATCGGATACCCGCCAGCCATGGATTTCGCGACAGTGATCAGATCCGGCACGACACCGGAGTGTTCAATCGCAAACCATGTGCCAGTACGACCAAAGCCGGCCTGAATTTCGTCTGCAATCAACATGATCCCATGCTGGTCACAGATGTCACGCAGGGCGGTCATCATCTCGAAGGGGACCGGCGTATACCCCCCCTCACCCAGAACAGGCTCGATGATGATACAGGCGATACGTTCTGGCTGGGCATCTGTCAGGAACAGATTTTGCAAGCCTGTCAGCGCGTCCTGTACTGTGATGCCGTCGCGCAGCGACGGGAAGGGCGCGCGGAAGATATCGGAAGGGAAGGGGCCGACATCCTTTTTGTAGGGCGATACCTTGCCGGTCATGCCCAGCGTCAGCAACGTGCGGCCGTGATAACCACCAGTAAAGGCAATAACACCGGGACGGCCTGTTGCCGCACGGGCAATCTTTACTGCGTTTTCAACGGCCTCGGCACCTGTGGTGACCAGCAGGGATTTCTTGGCGTGATCCCCCGGTGCCAGTGCGTTCAGCTTTTCGGCCAAGGCAACATAGGGCTCGTAAGGCACAACCTGAAAGCTGGTGTGTGTATAGTGGTCTTCCTGCGCCTTGGCTGCGGCCACAACTTTCGGGTGACGATGACCGGTGTTCAGAACCGCAATGCCGCCAGCAAAATCAACATAGCGGTTGCCTTCGACGTCCCACAGTTCGGCGTTTTCCGCGTGATCGGCATAGACCGGCGCAGCAGATGCAACGCCACGTGCAACCGCCGCGTCGCGGCGGGCCACAAGAGCGGCGTTCGTCTTGTCATTGGCTGCGGCGGCAGGCGCAGCGGCATCCGTCACAACCGAGACCGCTGGCTTTGCCTTGGCTTTGGCCATGGTTTTGGTCGGTGTCTTGCGGGTCTTCTTTTTCACAGTGTTCGACATGGCGAGGCTCCTACGGCATCTGAACATGAATGCCCCCAAAGGATGATTCCAAAATTGGGCGCGTTTAAAATTCTCATAGTGCGTTTATTATATCTGTCAATGATGAACGTGATGGGGGCACAGCTGTCAGGCAGGTATGTTTCGTTTGTTTTCCGCATTTGGCTTTTGACCACCCTCAAGATGCGCTAGAGAAGCCGCTAACCCCGAACAGCGAACAAACGAGGGAAAGTGTTGTGAACATTGGGAGAAGATTGCAGCAATTGCGCAAGGCACACGGGTTGTCTCAGCGCGAGCTGGCCGCGCGCGCCGGTTTGACCAACGGCACAATTTCGCTGATCGAGCAGAACAAGACGAGCCCCTCGGTGGCCTCTCTCAAGAGCCTGCTGGACGCGATCCCGATGAGCATCGCCGAGTTTTTTGCCAATATCGAGGAAGAAACCCAGCCCACGTATTTCTACAAAGCGGACGAATTTGTCGAACTTGCGCCCCAATCGGGCGGCCCAACGGTTTCATTGCGCCAACTTGGCAATGCCAGCAACCATGCCTTGCAGGTGCTGGATGAGACCTATCCGCCGCAGGCTGACACAGGGCCCGAATTATTGACCCACGCGGGCGAAGAGGCCGGGATTGTGATTGCCGGCGAGATCGAGATTACTGTCGCAGACCAGAGCCGGGTGTTGCGCAGCGGTGAAGGGTATCTGTTTGACAGCCGCCTGCCGCATCGTTTTCGCAACATCAGCGACGCGCCATGCAAAATAATAAGTGCCTGCACGCCGCCAACTTTCTAGCGGCGGATAGCAGGGCCGCTTGACACGCCACGCACTGGCCCCAAGTGGTTTGCCCCCCGCGTCACTTTGGCCGGACACGCGCAATCGGCTGTCAATTCTGCCATGATCCGCTAAATCTTGTCGCAACAGGGGGTGGTTATGGTGTTGGAATTTTCAAAGGTTCAAAAATCCTTTGCCACCAGCGACGGGGATGTGCCGGTGCTGCGCGGGATCAGCTTTGATCTGGCGGCGGGGCAAACATTGGCGTTGACGGGGGAATCCGGTAGCGGCAAAAGCACGCTCTTGCATGTGGCGGCAGGTCTTGAGCCGTTCGAGGGCGGCAGCGTCAGTGTCGCGGGGCAAGACCTTGGCGGTATGGATGATGGTGCCCGCGCGGCCTTGCGGCGACGTGATATTGCGTTGATCTTTCAGCAATTTAACTTGATACCTTCGCTTACTGTGGCGGCAAATATCGCGTTTCAGGCGCGCCTGTCAGGACGGGCGGATGATGCCCATACTGACCGCGTGGCAAAGGCGCTGGGCCTGTCCGCCCATATGTCCAAATATCCCGAAACCCTGTCCGGCGGCCAACAGCAACGGGTGGCCATTGCCCGCGCTCTGGCAGCGAAACCAAAACTCTTGCTGGCGGACGAGCCGACCGGCAATCTGGACGAGGGCACCGCCGAAGAGGTGCTGGAACAGATGCTTGATCTTGTCAGCCAGACCGGTGCGTCTCTGATGGTGGTCACCCATTCCCCCGCCATCGCCGCCCGTATGCAGCGCCGGCTGCATCTGCAAAACGGTGTGTTGGCATGATACGGGCCTGTTTTTCGGCGCTCTGGTCCCATTGGCGGCGAAATCCGGTTCAGCTGTTTGCCTATCTGGCGGGGCTGGCCTTGGCGACAGCGCTTTGGTCCGGTGTGCAGGCGATCAACGCCGAGGCCCGTGCCAGCTATGGCGCTGCCGCCGCGACCTTAGGTGAAGGTCAGCATGACCAGCTGGTGCCGCGTCAGGGCGACCGCATTCCACAAGAGCGTTTCATCGCGCTGAGGCGGGCCGGTTGGCTGGTGTCACCGGTTACAGAGGGGCGACTTGCCGGGCTGCGCCTTATTGGCATTGATCCAGTGACGGCCCCCGGTGGCCTCGCCGGGCTTAAAGCAGATCAGCTTTTGACCCGCGGCACTGGTGGCGCAGAACAGGTCTTTGTGAACCCGCAAACGGCCCAAGAGTTCGGTGGTGGTCTGGCTGTAACACTTGATCCAGACATTGCCGTGGGGATCGGCATCGCCGATATCGGCAGAGTGCAGAACCTGTTGGGGCACAGCGATTTGTCACGGCTGATTGTACTGCCCGATCAACCACTTGGTCGTCCGGATCTATCGGCCATCGCCCCGGATCTGCGCCTTCAGGCGGCGCAGCAAAGCGCGGATATCGGACAGTTGACCGACAGTTTCCACCTCAACCTCACAGCCTTTGGTCTGCTCAGTTTTGCGGTGGGTTTGTTCATTGTGCATAGCACCATCGGTCTGGCATTCGAACAGCGGCGCGGGATGATCCGGACGCTGCGCTCTTTGGGGGTGCCCCTGCGGCTTTTGGTTACGCTGATTGCGGTCGAGATGATGGCGTGGGCCGCCATTGGGGCCAGTTTGGGGGTCGTGGCGGGCTATCTGATTGCGGCCCTGTTGCTGCCTGATGTCGCGGCGACCCTGCGCGGCCTCTATGGCGCCGAGATTTCCGGCACCCTGCAAATCCGACCTGAATGGTGGCTGTCGGGTCTGTTGATCGCGTTGCTGGGCACGGCTGGTGCGCTGGCGGGGCGCATCTGGCAGATCAGCCGGATGCCGCTGCTGGCAAGTGTGCGACCGCGTGCCTGGGTGATGGCCTCGGCTGCGCGGTTCCGCCTGCCGACTCTGGCCGCTGCGGTACTGTTAAGCGGGGCATTGGTGCTGGCGCTTGTCGGGCAAGGGTTGTTTGCAGGTTTTACCCTGTTGGGTTGTTTACTGATCGGTGCAGCCCTTGCCTTGCCTGCGGTGACCTCTGTGGTGCTGTCCGGTTTCGAAGGGCGCGCCCGTACCCCGTTGTGGGAATGGTTCTGGGCCGACACGCGCCAGCAATTGCCGGGCCTTAGCCTTGCGTTAATGGCGCTGTTGCTGGCGGTTTCGGCCAATATCGGTGTATCGACCATGGTGTCCAGTTTCCGTCTGACTTTTATCGGGTTTCTGGATCAACGCCTCGCTCCAGAGCTGTTTGTGCAGGTCGAAACCCCAGAGCAAAGCACCGCGCTGCTGGGCTATCTTGATACCAATGCCATTGAGGTGCTGCCGCTGATGTCGGTGCAAACCCGCGTCACCGGGCGCCCAACCGAGCTCTATGGTGTGCGGGTTGGCCCGACCTACCGCGAAAACTGGGCTTTTCTGGACGCAAGGGCACAGCCCTGGAACGCGGTAGAGGCGGGGCGGGCTGTCGTGGTCAATGAACAGCTGGCGCGCCGCGCGGGGCTTTGGGTTGGGGATAATATCGAGATCGACACAGGGGTGATCCTGCCTATTGCGGCGGTGGTCGGGGATTACGGCAACCCCAGCGGGCAGGTGGTGATTTCGCAGACACTGTTCCAAAGGCTGCATCCCACTCAGGTGCCGCTGCGCTTTGGTATCCGGACGCAAGACGCCAGCGGACTGCGCGCAGAGCTTTCGGCGCAATTTGGCATTGCGCCCAATGCGATGACGGATCAGGCGGCGATCAAGGCGCTGTCGATGCAGGTGTTTGAACGGACGTTTACCGTGACCGCCGCCCTGAACGCCCTGACGCTGATGGTTGCCGGTTTCGCCATCCTGATGAGCTTGCTGACATTGGCCGATCTGCGTGTCCCACAGCTTGCGCCGGTCTGGGCGCTTGGGTTGACCCGCCGCTGGCTGGGCTGGCTTGAGGTGTTGCGCGCAGTGGCGCTGGCGGCGTTGGTATTCCTTTGCGCGGTCCCGCTGGGGCTGGCGTTGGCTTGGGTCTTGCTGAGCATCATCAACGTCGAGGCCTTTGGCTGGCAACTTCCGATGTATCTGTTTCCCGCGGAATATCTTTGGTTGGGCATCTATGCGCTGGGTGCGGCTGTGCTGGCGGCCCTCTGGCCGGCGCTACGCCTGATGCGCACGCCGCCCTCCGCATTGCTCAAGGTTTTTGCCAATGAACGTTAGGCTGTCGCACATGGTGCAACTCGCTACCTTTCTCTTGCTGTTCCCCATGACCCTCTGGGCGCAAGGGTTTTCCGGTCTCGGTGCAGAGGTGCAAGGGTTTGCGACCCCGCAACCGGACCCGCAATTCAGCTTTCCCGCCGATCACGGCGCGCATCCTGATTACCGGATCGAATGGTGGTATCTGACCGCCAACCTGCAAGGCCCCGATGGCACGGCCTACGGGCTGCAATGGACGTTGTTTCGAACCGCACTGGCACCGGGCGAGGCGGCAGGCTGGTCCTCGCCGCAGATATGGTTTGCCCATGCCGCGGTGACCACGCCGGATGCCCATCACGCCACGGAACGCTTTGCCCGCGGGGGGATCGGACAGGCCGGGGTGCAGGCCGCACCGTTTCATGCGTGGATTGATGAATGGTCTCTGAAAGGCGCGGATTTCGACGCCATGTCCCTGACGGCAAGCGGCCCGGACTTTGGCTATGATATGGCTTTGACCGCGCGGGGGCCGTTGGTGTTTCACGGGGACGGGGGTTATTCCGTAAAGTCACAGCAGGGGCAGGCGAGCTATTATTATTCGCAGCCCTACTTTGACATCACCGGTACATTGTCGTTGCCTGACGGGGTGGTGGCGGTGACCGGTTCGGCCTGGCTTGATCGCGAATGGTCGTCCCAGCCCCTGGGCAAGATGCAAACCGGCTGGGATTGGTTTTCATTGTCCTTTGATGAGGGGGCCAAGCTGATGGGGTTCCAGCTGCGTCAGACCGATGGGGGGGGCTATAGCGCCTCTACATGGATCGCGCCGGACGGCACGGCGACGGCCTTGCCAGCTGGTGCCTTCGCGGCCGAACCGCTGCAAACCCATTCGGTTGCGGGACGCGACGTTCCGGTTAAATGGCAGGTGCGCCTGCCGGCCCGTGGTGTTGATGTCAACGTTTCAGCATTGAACCGCGCAGCATGGATGGGCCTGTCGATCCCCTATTGGGAGGGGCCGGTGCGCATAGAGGGCAGCCATACAGGCGTCGGGTATCTGGAGATGACAGGTTATGAATGATGTGGACGATCTGGGCGCGTTTCTGGACGGGGCATGGAGCCATCTGGAACATGGCGTGGCGCAGGCCACCTCTCTGGCGCGGTACCCGACCTTTGCGACGGTCAGTCCCGACGGCGTGCCACAGGCGCGCACCGTGGCCTTGCGCAGGGCGGATCGTGACAGGGGCAGGCTTGAGGTTCAGACGGATATTGAAACAGAAAAGGTGACCGCCCTGCGGCACAATCCGACGGCGGCCTTACATGTCTGGTTGCCCGAAGCAGATTTGCAAATCAGGTTGACCGCGCGGGTGACGATCCTGACAGGGGCGGCGGTAGATGACGCATGGGCCAGAGTGCCCGCCACCTCGCGGGTTTCATATGGAACTGAGCCGCTGCCGGGCACACCGATTGCGCAGGTCTATGCCTATGAAAAGCCTGCCAATCGCAGCCGCTTTGCGGTGTTGGACTGCCAGCTGACGCATATTGATCTGGTGCATCTCGATACCCGCCACCGGCGCGCGGCATTCTCTGTCACCGACGGCTGGCGAGGCAAATGGCTAGCCCCCTAAAGCTTTTCGAGTTTTGATCGAAACGCCATAAGCTGGCACTGAGGCGGGACGCTCTAATGGGTCCTGAAACCAAGAGCAGGCGCACCAAAGAAAACAGGCCCCTCCGATCTCTCGGAAGGGCCTGTTTTCTTTTGTCGTTAGCCGCTTACGCCAGATCGAAGCGGTCCGCGTTCATCACTTTGGTCCATGCTGCCACAAAGTCAGAGACAAAACGCGCGTTGGCGTCATCGCTGCCGTATGCTTCGGCCAGGGCCCGCAGTTGCGAGTTGGACCCAAAGATCAGATCGCTGCGTGTGCCGGTGCGCAGGGCCTTGCCGGTCTTGCGGTCGCGTGCTTCGAAAACTTCTTTGCCCTCAATGGCATGCCATGTGACATCCATATCCAGAATGGTCTTGAAGAAATCGTTGCTCAGGCTGCCGGGGGCATCGGTGAACACCCCGTGTGCCGTGCTACCGTGATTGACCCCGATGACCCGCAGGCCACCAACCAGAACGGTCATTTCCGGCGCGGTCAATGTCAACAGCTGCGCCCGGTCCACCAACAGCTTCTCGGTTGGCACTGCAAAATCAACCGCAAGGAAGTTACGGAACCCGTCCGCCTTCGGTTCAAGCACGTCAAAGCTTTCTGCGTCGGTCTGTTCGGCGGTTGCATCCGTGCGCCCAGGGGTGAAAGGCACGGTGATGTCGTGACCAGCGGCCTTTGCAGCCTGTTCGACACCGGCGTTGCCACCCAGAACGATCAGATCGGCAAGGGAAACCTTTTTGCCCCCGGAAGCCGCTGCATTAAAGGCGGTTTGCACGTCTTCAAGTGCCGCCAGAACCTTGGCCAGTTTCGCCGGTTCGTTGACTTCCCAGTCCTTTTGCGGGGCCAGACGGATGCGCGCGCCATTGGCACCGCCGCGATGGTCTGATCCGCGATAGGTCGAGGCAGAGGCCCATGCCACAGAGACCAGTTCGGACACGCTCAGACCGGTCGCGGTGATTTTGCCCTTGAGCTCCGCGACATCCTGCTCGTCGATCAACGGGTGGTCCACTGCCGGCAGCGGGTCTTGCCAGATCAGATCCTCGGCAGGAACTTCCTTGCCCAGATACCGTGCCTTTGGCCCCATATCGCGGTGGGTCAGTTTGAACCATGCGCGGGCGTATGCATCGGCAAACACCTCTGGATTGGCGTGGAAGTGCTTGGAAATGCGCAGGTATTCGGGGTCGGTTCGCATTGCCATATCGGCGGTGGTCATCATCGGCTGATAGGCGGGTTTGCCGGTGGCGGCATCCGGCACGCTGTTGGCCATGTTATCGCCCTTGGGTTTCCACTGGTTTGCGCCGGCGGGGCTTTTGGTCAATTCCCATTCCGTGCCCAACAGAGTGTCGAAATAAGACATGTCCCAAGTGGTTGGTGTGGGAGTCCACGCGCCTTCGATGCCGGAGGTCGTGGTATCTGTTCCCAGCCCGCTGGCATGGGTGTTGGCCCAGCCAAGCCCCATGGCTTCGATATCGGCGGCTTCGGGTTCGGCTCCCACAAGTGTCGGGTCGCCTGCACCATGCGCCTTGCCAAAGGTATGGCCCCCAGCCGTTAATGCGACGGTCTCTTCGTCGTTCATCGCCATTCGGGCAAAGGTGTCGCGGATGTCATGAGCAGAGGCCTGCGGATCAGGGTTGCCGTCCGGGCCTTCAGGGTTCACATAAATCAGCCCCATTTGCACCGCAGCCAATGGGTTTTCCAGATCACGGTCGCCTGAGTACCGGCTGTTTTCGCCACCTGAAGGTTCCAGCCATTCTTCCTCTGTACCCCAATAAATATCTTCTTCGGGTTCCCAGATATCGACGCGCCCACCAGCAAAACCGAAACATTCAAAGCCCATGGTTTCCATGGCGACATTGCCGGTCAAGACAAACAGGTCTGCCCAGGAAAGTTGACGCCCGTATTTCTGCTTGATCGGCCAGAGCAGGCGGCGGGCTTTGTCGAGGTTGCCGTTGTCGGGCCAAGAGTTCAGCGGAGCAAAGCGTTGCGAACCTGAACCAGCACCGCCCCTGCCATCACCGGAACGGTAGGTGCCCGCCGAATGCCAGGCCATACGCACAAAGAACGGACCATAGTGACCATAATCGGCAGGCCACCAGTCTTGCGAATCTGTCATCAGCGCCGCGAGGTCTTTCTTCACTGCATCCAGATCAAGTTTCTTGAACTCTGCGGCGTAGTCAAAATCGTCGCCCATCGGATCACCCAATGGGGTATTTTGGTGCAAGATCTTGAGGTTAAGCTGGTTTGGCCACCAGTCCATATTCGTGCGTGCATCATGTGTGACGTGTTTGGTGCTGCCGTGCATCACCGGGCATTTGCCGCCCGATTCATAGTCGTTGCCGTCCATTGGTTGCTTCCTTTCAGATGATTTGAGGTAAGCGTATCAAAGCCTTCCGGTAGTTTTAAGTTGGATTTTCTGATACTTGTGATAATTTTTACTTATGACAAACTTCACCATCCGTCAGTTGCGCTATTTTGAAGCTTTGGCCCAGCATAAACATTTTGGCCGTGCGGCAGAGGCCTCGTCGGTCTCGCAGCCGGCCTTGTCTGTTCAGATCAAGGAGTTGGAAGAAAGCCTTGGCACGCTACTGGTTGAGCGGGCGGCGCGGCAGGTCCAACTGACAGCATTCGGCGAGGCATTTTTGGAGCGTGTGGCGGTGATCCTGCGCTCTGTTGATGAGCTGGACGATTTTGCCCGGGCAGCCAAGGGGCAGTTAAGTGGGCGTTTCCGCCTTGGTGTGATTCCGACCATTGCGCCCTATCTGTTGCCGGCGCTGATTGGGAAACTGAACCAAAGCCATCCGGCAATTGATCTGCATGTGCGCGAAACCCTGACACCACGGTTGGTGCAGGAGGTGCAACAAGGCCGATTGGACACAGCCATCGTGGCGCTGCCGGTCTCGGAGCCGGCGCTGACCGAGATGGCTCTGTTCAGCGAAAACTTTCTTTTGGTGCGCCCGCAAAGTGCTGCGCATCAGCCTGCCCCAAGGGGGGAGGACCTGCGCGATATGCGGCTTTTGTTGTTGGAAGAGGGGCATTGCCTGCGCGATCAGACCCTGTCGTTTTGCCATGCGCCTACCGCCATATCCCGCGACGGCCTTGATGGCAGTTCTCTGTCTACATTGGTGCAGATGGTGGGTGCGGGCATCGGTGTAACGATGATTCCACAGATGGCCGTCGAGGTCGAAACCCGGTCTGCGGATGTAAGTTGTACGTCCTTTTCCGGATCACAGCCGGGGCGGACCGTGGGGATGATTTGGCGAAAATCCAACCCGTTATCAGAGGCTTTCGCCAGCGTGGCAGAGGTCGTGCGCAGCTGCGGGCCGCCGCAGCTGTAGCGGCGTTAATCGGCTGGAAACGAATGTCTGCCAAAAACCGCGCAACCGGTCCGCTTGGACCCCCTGTTGCGCAAAGGAAGTGCCAGATGTCTGAAAATGCTGCCCCGGAAAACCGCGTTTCCTTTTTTAACAGCCTGTTTTTTCAAACAACCTCTGTTGTGATGATTTGTATTTTTCTGGTTGTATCGGTCATTGAATACAAAAATCGCTCGGTCATGCTGGAAACGACCGAGCGCACAATGAGCGTGCGAGCGCAGGAGGTAACTGAACTTCTGGCCATGCAGATGGGCGGGTCGATTAAGTTCACCAATGTCGATGCTCTGTCTCATATTGTCAGCGGGGTACTGGAAAATTCAGGCGATGATGCGTTGGGCGGTATGGTTTTTGATCCGGGCGAAAGGGTGATCTATCAGACGGATGATATGGTGCCGGACGGGGTGCGTGCCCGGATGTCTGATCTGGCGCGGGAGGCCTTGGCAACCGGGGAACCGACGTTGTCCGGTGACGGGGTAATTGCCGCTATTCCCAGCCACTTCGGGGGAGAGAACGAAGTGGTTGGCGTGGTTGTGACAGCCTGGACGATGGAGCCCGCGCTTGCAGCATTGGCGCGAGAAGAGATGACTTTGCTGGCTTTTGGAGGTGTTGTTTTTCTGGTGGCGATGGTCTTTGCGACCGTATTTCTGCGGTTTCGCCTGTCGCAACCTTTGGCAAGTCTTGGGCTGGCGATGGGGGCGGTTGCCCGCGGCGAATATGATACCGAGGTGCCTTTTACGGCGCGGCGCGATGAAATCGGGCAAATGGCAAATCGGCTGGACCAGTTCCGCGCCAAACTGGCACAAGCACGGGAGCAGGAATTCGAGAACCTTTTCAAAAGCGCCGCATTGGAAGGCTCTGCTGCGGCAATGATGATCGTGGATACCTCTTTCAAGATCACCTTTGTAAACCCGGCCTGTGTTGATCTGATGGAAAACTTGTTGCCCGATATCAAAGAGGTATGGCCGGATATCAAACCGGTCTCTCTTGTCAGCGAAGATCTGGGCAAGCTGTCCCAACTTAGGGAGATGCTGATCAAGGTGACAAACCCGGACGCTGACCTGTCCAAGGACGAGCGCACAGTGAATCTGCGTACGGGGGCGCGCATTCTACGCCTGAATGTCAATCCGGTACATAATGCCGAGGGGGAGTTGTTCGGATGTGTCGTCGAATGGGATGATCGGACCAATGCCGCGCAGGACGGGGCTTTGGTTCAGGCAATCAACGCGGCACAGGCCCGCATTGTCTTTGGAAAATCTGGCGATGTCATTGATGCAAATGAGATTTTCCTGTCGATGATCGGCGGCGTGTTCGAAGACACGGCTGTTTGCAGTCTGGCAAGTATTTTTAAGAGCAACCTGGAGGGGGATAGTACAGGTGATGAATTTTTCCGTCAGGTTCTGCAGGAAGAAATTCAGCAAGGCCGCTTTAACGCCTATAGCAAGTTTGCTGACAAATCCTTTGTTGTGGATGGCAGCTTTGCTGTGATTCGGACTGAGGAGGGCACACCTGACCGCGTTACCTTTATCGGCACAGATGTTACTGAGCAGGAAACCGCGATTAAGGCGGCCGAAGCCGAGCGAATCCGCGCGACTGAAGAACAGACCAAGGTTGTCCAAATCCTTGGCATAGGGTTGAACAAGCTCTCGGACGGCAATCTTGAATGTGTCATCGACGAAGAGGTGCCAGATGTCTATCTGAAACTGCGTGACGATTTCAACGCGACGGTAAAATCCCTGCGCGACGCAATTTCCGCTGTGATCCACAATTCTGACTCGATTCGAAACGAAACCGGTGAAATCACCTCGGCGGCGGATGACCTGTCGCGCCGCACAGAGAAACAGGCCGCCACCTTGGAAGAAACGGCTGCCGCCTTGGATGAGCTGACGGTTTCAGTGCGTTCAGCTGCGGAAAGTGCGGATCACGCCAGCAAGATGTCAGCGGATGCGCAACGTAATGCGGATCAGGGCGGCGAAGTGGCCCGACGGGCGGTGACGGCGATGGACGGGATCAAAAACTCTTCGCAAGAAATCTCTAAAATCACCAGTGTGATTGACGATATCGCCTTTCAAACCAACCTTTTGGCCCTCAACGCGGGCGTTGAAGCGGCACGTGCCGGCGAGGCTGGACGCGGCTTCGCGGTGGTTGCCACCGAAGTGCGGGCTTTGGCGCAGCGGTCTTCTGACGCCGCGCGGGAAATTAACGAACTGATCAACTCAAGCGGCGAACAGGTGCAGCAGGGTGTCGATTTGGTGGACCGGACCGGCAAGGCGCTGGCATCCATCGTGACCTCGGTAGACGAGATTTCAAGCAGGGTGGCCAATATTGCAACATCTGCACGCGAGCAATCCAGTGGGTTGGCCGAAATCAATACAGCCGTGAATGAACTGGACCATGTAACGCAACAGAATGCGGCAATGTTCGAGGAAACCACAGCAGCGAGCCATGCCTTGACCTCGGAAGCGGATGCATTGGTGCAGGCGGTGTCGCGTTTCAAGCTGGATATGAACCGACAGGACAAGCGCAGTGCCGCAGTTGTGACGCCGGCACAAGACTCGTCCGCGACACCACAAGTAGTGGTGCAAGGTAACACCGCGCTTGAGGCAAATGCCGACCTGGCTGCGGAGGGATGGGAGGAATTCTAGGACATGGGTATATCCTGCGCTGTTGAGTGCAGGCCAAAACCGACAGGCAGCGGAAAACCAACCGGCCTAAATGGCGCTGCGCTCCACGGTTGTTCTTTTGGCATCACAGCGGCGGTTGACGTGGCGACGACCTTTCACATTTATCCTGAGACTTGCCGTCATCCCCCAATGCAAGGGAGAGCGCCGGCGGTCCTGTCAGCGCTTAGTCCCGCGTGCCGGCAAACCGTTCAGACCATTCGGTGACATTGTCATCGGTGATCTTGGCGAATAGAACTTCGGGCACCTCAAACGCATGTCCCGGCGCAAGACGGGCCAGTGCGGCGGGCACATCGTCAGGCCAATGCGCATCTTCCACCTTCATCGCTGCCAGCATTGACGCCGCAGCAGTGGGAATGAAGGGCGCGGACAGGCTGGCGTAAAGCGGGATAAGATTAAGCGCCAGACGCACCTGTGCTGCGGCCTTGTCCGGATCGGATTTGAAGGTTGTCCAAGGCGCTTCGGCTTGCAGATATTCATTGCCGGCGGCCCAGATGGCGCGCAGTTCCTGCGCGGATTTGCGCACTTCGATGGCACCCATATGTTCCTGATATCGGGCGACGCGTTCGGTGATATCGGCAATCAACGCCTCTTCGGCTGCTCCGTAACTGCCCGCTTCAGGCACAGATTCACCAAACTTGGATCGACAGAACTTTGTAATCCGGCTGATGAAATTGCCCAAAACATCTGCCAAATCCTTGTTCACAGAGGTCTGGAAGTTGTCCCATGTGAATTCCGCATCCGATGTCTCGGGGGCGTGGCTTAACAACCACCAGCGCCAGTAGTCCGCAGGCAAGATTTCAAGGGCCTGATCCATAAACACGCCGCGTCCGCGGGATGTCGAGAATTGGCCACCATCATAGGTCAGGTAGTTAAAGGATTTAATGTAATCGACCAGCTTCCAGGGCTCGCCCGAGCCCATAATCGTGGCTGGAAAGCTCAGGGTATGGAAGGGCACATTGTCTTTGCCCATGAACTGGGTATAGCGCACATCCTCGGCACCTTTGTCGGTGCGCCACCAGCGTTCCCAATCGCTGCCTTTACCCGCCTCGACCCATTCCGCGCCACAGGCGATGTATTCGATAGGCGCGTCGAACCAGACATAAAACACCTTGCCCTCCATACCGGGCCAGTCTGCATCACCGCGTTTCACCGGCACGCCCCAGCTCAGATCGCGGGTGATGCCACGGTCACGCAGCCCGTCGCCGTCATGCAGCCACTTCTTGGCAATTGAGGTGGTCAGCACGGGCCAGTCGGCTTTCTCGTCGATCCATGCGTCCAAACGGTCTTTCATCTGGCTTTGACGCAGGAACAGATGTTTTGTGTCGCGCATTTCCAGATCAGTGGAGCCTGAAATTGTGCTGCGTGGATCAATCAGATCAACCGGGTCCAGCTGCTTTGTGCAATTGTCACATTGATCACCGCGCGCACTGTCAAAGCCGCAGTTCGGGCAGGTACCCTCGATGTAACGGTCCGGCAGGAACCGCCCGTCAGCATTTGAATAGACCTGTTTCTCTGTCACTTCCTCGATCATGCCCTGATCCGCCAGAACCCCCGCGAAATGTTGGGTCAGCGCACGGTTCTGCGGCGAGGAGGACCGCCCGAAGTGGTCGAAGGAAAGCCCAAAATCTCCGGCGATCCGTTCCTGAACCGCATGCATTTCCTTGCAATATTCGGCCACCGGTTTGCCAGCCTTATTCGCGGCCAGCTCGGCAGGGGTGCCGTGTTCATCTGTGGCGCAGAGAAACAGCACCTCGTCACCGCGGGCACGCAGGTATCTTGCGTAGAGATCAGCAGGCAGTTGGCTGCCGACCAGATTTCCGAGATGTTTGATGCCATTGATATAGGGAATGGCGGAGGTGATGAGGTGGCGGGCCATGGCTTTTCCTTTACGCGGGTCTGACTGACATAGACTGCAAGTGATGCGGGATCAATCAGGGCATTTGGGGGATAAGGGCCGCGCGCAGCTCGCGATAGTCGGTGTTGTGCAATTGACCTTGCCAGCTTGCCACAAATGTGGTCCCGGTTCCGGTCATCACAAACAATGCGCCATGCTGGCGGGCTGCATTGTTGCTGCGCCACATTCCATTGTGCTGAATGGCTTTTCCCGTCGGCGTGTTCCTGTGAAAGACACCCAGCCCCGCACCGCTGTTGCTCTCATAGGCATAATCCCGCGGGGCCAAGATCCAGGCTTGGTCAGGCGCAAACCAATGCATCAAGAAACGGGCATAGTCGTCGGTTGAAACAGACCAACCGCCAAAGCCGCCGGTGGCCCACATACGCCCTGCGACGACGGCTTGCGTTGCACCAGCCGGTACCATGATCTGTGTTTTGCAGGTGTCGCCATATGGTTTGTCGGAAAGAGCTGAAATGATCTGTCCTAGCACGGCAAAGTTGGTGTTTGCGTAAGCAAAGCTGTGGTCTGCGGATTGGTGGGCGGGGTTGGTGAGTGCTTCACGGGCAAAGTGCTGTTGGGTGTAGAGGTTGCGCCCTTCGACAGCGGTTTCGGTGACGGTGATGTTCTTGGGCCAGCCGGTGGTATGGGTGACCAGGTCGCCAAGCGAAAGCACCGCTGCACCGGCGTGTGGGGGCATGTGGTGCTTGGCCAAAGCCGGCGTCAAATCCGCAAGTGTGCTGGACCAACTCAGCTCAAAACTGTCCATCATGTCGTTTAGGCACATGGCGGTGATGGCCTTGGACAGGCTGGCGATGGGGTAGGCGGTATCGGGGCTGCGGCCTTCGCCCATGCTGTGAAGGATCTGACCGTCGCGGCCCAGTGTCATCGCGCTGGCGGCAATGTTGTGGCGGGCCAGCCAGTCCCGCCATGCGCCTTCAATGCCGGAGACATCAATGGTTGCCTTTTCAGGCGGTATTTGATGGGCTGGTTTTTCTTTTACTGCGGGCGAGGCCGGCGCAACCGGGGCCATATCAGGTGCCACATGTGATGACGTGTCGTCAGGGGCCAGCAAGAGGATCAAGGCAAAAGCGAACAGAGCGGCCACAACGGCGGTGAGGATTTTCATTTACCCGATCCTTTTGTCGTGGGGATCGGATACCCGTCAAGAAAGGTAGCCTTGTGGTGAGATTATGGCGTTTTGGCGGGTGGTTCTCGAGGTTTGTCACGATCCTTGCGCAGCAACCGCCCGATGGTAAAGGAGGTACGCGGCGCATAGATATAGGGCGTGCGGGATTGCTGTGCCGGGCGGGCGCGCATCCGCACGAGTCCAAAGACCACCAGCACGGCATGTCCGACCGAGATCATCGCGAAAAGGGCTGCAGGGCCAAAGCCTTCGATCAGGGCAGAGGCCAGAAAAGGGGCGAAAATGGCCCCAGATGCAAACCAGAACATCAGCGCCGCAGAAAGTTCGACCCGCTCATCATCGCTTGCGAAATCATGAGCGTGGGCCGCGGCGACCGAATAGATGGGAAAGGTTGTCAGGCCAAACAGGCCCGCTGACAACATAATGCCGGTGGTGCCCAATCCGCTGGCCATCATGGTAATTGCACAGCTGAGGATCGCGGCGGCAGAAAGCCAGATCAGCACCCAGCGCCGATCAAATTTGTCCGCCAGCCAGCCGACGGGAAACTGCGCCAAGGCCCCGCCCAGCACAAAGGCGGACAGGAACCACGCGATTTGTGTGGCACTCAGACCGACTTCCTGACCATAGATCGGGCCCACCATGCGAAACGAGGCGCTGGACAGGGCGGCAACCACCACGCCAGCGGCGGCCAGCGGCGAGCGCTCCAAGGCCAACCGGGGCCGTAAACGCGGCGAGGCCGGTGTTTCGGGTGGCTTGATCTTGGTCAGTGTCAGCGGCAGGAGGGCGGCGCAACAGCCGATCGCCAGCAGGTTGTAAGAGACATAGGACGCGGGGGCGAGGATGCCGACAATCATCTGCGCGCCAAGGCTGCCGGTCATGTCGACCACACGGTAAATCCCCATGGTTCGCCCGCGTGTTTCATTGGTGACTTTGGCCTGCAACCAGGCTTCGATCACGGTATAGCACCCAGCCACACACAGCCCCGAGGCGATGCGCATGATTGCCCAAGCATAGGCGTCGATCACCAACATATGCGCCATCAGTCCAATGGCTCCCATGGCTGTGAAGGCGGCAAAGGCGCGGCTGTGTCCGACCGACCCCATCAGCCGCGGCGACCACCAGCAACCAATGAAGAAGCCCAGAAAATGCGCTGACCCCAAGAGACCGATTTCCTGTCGTGAAAAGCCAAGTGCCGTACCGGAAAGCACGTCAATCGGGCCAACCCCGCCCGAAGAGAGCTGTAAAAGGATGACGGATAGAAAAAGGGCGGCAAATGAAATGAGCAGGCGCATAAGGCAGTTAGTGCATTATTACCGGCCCCGACCAAGCAGAAACTCGACAAAACACGTCGTTTCCTGATCCCTTTGAGAATTGTTTGGTAACCTGTGGCCAAGCATAGTCATGATTTCGCCTTGAAGGTCCGCGACAGGACCTTAGGGTGAGCGCAAGATTGAGAGGGAACCATGAAGAAAAACGATCTTGGTGGCAGTGGCCTGATGGTATCCGAGCTGTGCTTGGGCTCGATGACATGGGGCACGCAGAATTCGGTGGATGAGGCGCATGACCAAATTGACCGCGCGCTGGATGCGGGCATCAATTTCATAGATACCGCAGAGATGTATCCGGTTAATCCGATCAGTGCCGAGACCACTGGGCGCACCGAGCGGATCATCGGTTTGTGGAACGAACGCGACATGCGACGCAACGATGTGGTGCTGGCCACCAAACATTCCGGCGAAGGCATGATGCATGCCCGCGAAGGTGCGCCGATTTCCTCCCAGACCATTGCCGAGGCGGTTGAAGGATCACTGCGCCGGCTCAAGACGGATTGGATTGACCTTTATCAATTCCACTGGCCCAACCGGGGCAGCTATATGTTTCGCAAGAACTGGTCTTATGACCCTTCTGGACAGAACCGGGCCGAGACGCTGGCCCATATGGAGGATGCGTTGGGCGCGCTTCAGGCCGAGGTCAAGCGCGGAACCATTCGCCACTTCGGGCTGAGCAACGAAAGTGCCTGGGGCATGACCCAATGGGCCGCGGCGGCGGAACGGACAGGTGGCCCGCGCCCGATCTCTGTGCAGAATGAATATTCGTTGTTGTGCCGTCTTGCGGATACCGATGTGGCCGAGGCGTCTATTAATGAACGCATTGATATGTTTGCATTTTCTCCGCTGGCTGCGGGGTTGTTGACGGGCAAATATCAAGGTGGTTCGGTGCCGGAAGGGTCGCGAATGTCACTGGTTCCCGAATTGGGCGGACGCAAGGGGCCGCGGGTGTTCAGTGCGGTTGATGCCTATCTGGAGGTTGCCAAGGACCACGGTCTTGATCCGGTGCAAATGGCCTTGGCGTGGTGTTGCCAACGGCCTTTTATGGGGTCGGTGATTTTTGGTGCGACAACGATGGCGCAGCTTGAGACGTCATTGGGTGCTGCCGAGGTTACCCTGAGCGACGAGGTGCTGACAGCGCTGGACGCGGTGCATAAGGCCCATCCGCTACCGTATTGAACGGGGGGGCACGGTTCTGACATTCGAGCAGGTTTCCGGTGGGAAACCGGCACCGCTTGATGCGGTCGTTCACGGCTCGCGAATTTGTCGTTTTCGGCATGGTATCGTCCGGTTTCCTGGGCCATGGTCCGGCAGAGAGACCAGACAAAAACACCCTAACTAAATGCAAGGAGCCACCCCCATGCCACTTTCCATGAACCGCGAGGTCTTTGTTACCTGCGCTGTCACCGGCTCTGGTGCGACACAAGACCGATCCCCCCATGTGCCGCGATCCCCCAAACAGATTGCCGAAAGCGCCATTGCGGCGGCCAAGGCCGGGGCGGCGGTGGTGCATTGCCACGTGCGCGATCCCGAGACCGGCAAGCCTAGCCGTGATCTTGGGCTATATCGTGAAGTCACCGACCGCATTCGCGACAGTGACACGGATGTGGTGTTGAATCTGACCGCCGGGATGGGCGGCGACATTGTTTTTGGCGATGTTGAGAATCCGTTTCCAACCCGTGAGGGCACCGACATGGTCGGGGCCACGGAACGGGTAGCGCATGTCGCGCAGTGCCTGCCCGAGATTTGTACGCTGGATTGTGGCACGATGAATTTCGCCGAAGCCGATTATGTGATGACCAACACGCCGGGCATGTTGACGGCCATGGGGCGCATGATGACCGAGCTGGGGGTGAAGCCTGAGATCGAAGCCTTTGATACAGGTCATTTGTGGTATGCAAAACAATTGGTTAGCGACGGGGTTTTGGAAAGCCCCGCCTTGGTACAGCTGTGTATGGGGGTGCCTTGGGGCGCGCCGGATGACCTAAATACCTTTATGGCGATGGTCAACAATGTGCCTGACGATTGGCATTTTTCGGGCTTTGGTCTGGGGCGCAATCAGATGGCTTATGTCGCAGCATCGGTGCTTGCGGGGGGCAATGTGCGGGTTGGTCTTGAGGACAATCTGTGGCTCGACAAAGGCGTGCTGGCCGAGAACTGGCAACTGGTTGAACGGGCCGGCAGCATCATCGAAAACATGGGCGCGCGGGTGATTGGCCCGGAGGATGTGCGCAAGAAACTGGGGCTGCAAAAACGCGCGCCCAAGTGAATGCAGATGCAGAAGGCCAGGCTTTGAGGCGGGGGCACCCTCTGTGCGCCCCGCGTACACCCCCCGTACACCGCCGCGTTGCAGCGATCGGGATGTCGCTGATGCTGCTGGGGTGTGCGGAAGTGCCACCTGTAGGGCCGGAGGCCTCCTTGCTGCGCAATCCGACCGTGGCCTTTGGCGGCACCAGCCGGTTCGATGCCGGAAAATTTGCCGGTGACTGGCGCACGCTGGCCTGTATCGGCACCTGTGATCGGGGGGCGCGATATGAGGTCGGGGGGCAGGGCGTTCTGCGCCGTGAGACCGGCGGTGTGCAGCGCGCTTACCAGATTTCTGCACCCGGTATCCTGCGCGCGCGCGACGGCAAGGGGACACTTGTGGTGATGTGGGTTGATACGGGCTTTCGCACCGCTGCGGTCGGGGACGCAGACGGGCAATTCGCGGCGATACTGGATCGGGGCGCGGGATCGGTGGACCGGACCCGGGCGGCAACAGAGATTTTGGATTTCAACGGCTGGGACATCAGCAAACTACGAAAGATACAGTGATGAGCAAGGTAGCGGCAATTATTGGCGGTGGGGTGATCGGTGGCGGCTGGGTGGCGCGGTTCCTGCTGAACGGTTGGGATGTGCAGGTGTTTGACCCCGATCCCGAGGCCGAGCGCAAGATTGGTGAGGTATTGGCAAATGCGCGGCGTTCCTTGCCCGGGCTGACCGATGTGGCCTTGCCCGCCGAGGGGCAGCTGAGTTTTCATGCCACGATTGCCGAAGCGGTGGCGGGAGCTGCGTGGATTCAGGAGAGTGTGCCGGAGCGGCTGGAGATCAAGCACACCACATTTGCCGAGGTGCAGGCGGCTTGTGCGCAGGATGCGGTGATCGGTTCGTCGACCTCCGGTTTCAAGCCAAGCGAATTGCAGCAGGGTGCGGCGCGCCCCGGGCAAATCATGGTCGCCCATCCGTTTAATCCGGTCTACCTGTTGCCGTTGATCGAGCTGGTACCGGGGGAGGCGGGTGATGCCGCGCTTGTCGAGCAGGCCAAGGCGGTGTTGGCATCGCTGGGCATGCACCCGTTGCATCTGAAGAAAGAGATTGATGCCCATGTGGCGGACCGTTTCCTTGAGGCGGTCTGGCGCGAGGCGCTGTGGTTGATCAAAGACGGCATTGCCACCACGGAAGAGATCGACGATGCGATCCGCTATGGTTTTGGCATCCGCTGGGCGCAGATGGGATTGTTCGAAACCTATCGCGTTGCAGGGGGCGAGGCCGGGATGAAACATTTCATTGCCCAGTTTGGCCCTTGTCTGAGCTGGCCATGGACCAAGTTGATGGATGTGCCGGAATTGACCGATGAACTGGTTGACCGGATTGCCGATCAGTCGGATGCGCAATCGGGGATGCATTCGATCCGCGAGCTGGAGCGGATCCGCGACAACAATCTGGTTACCATGATGCGCGGATTGAAAGCGCAGAACTGGGGGGCCGGTGCGTTGATCAATGCGCAGGAACAGGCGATGAAAGCGGGCACGGTGATGGCCGCGCGGGCGGATGATTTGCCGGCCGATGCGCCGGTTTTGACCGCGCGGCGCACGGTGCCGTTGGACTGGACCGATTACAACGGGCATATGACCGAAAGCCGGTATCTGCACGCTTTTGCCGATGCCACGGATCGGTTTATGGAGATGATCGGCTGTGACGCTGAATATATCCAGTCTGGCGGGAGTTATTTCACCGCCGAGACCCATATCCGGCATCTGGACGAGGTTCATGCCGGTGCGGTGATTGAGATCACCACGCAGGTGATTTTGGGCGAGGGCAAGAAAATGCACTTGTTCCACGAGATGCGCGAAGGCGAACGGTTGCTGGCCAGCGGCGAGCATTTCCTGCTGCATGTCTCGCTTGAGACGCGCAAGCCAAGCCCGCCCTCCGCCGAGATTGAGGCCGCACTTGTGCGGATCGCCAAGGGGCACGCGGGGTTGCCGCGCCCTGAAGGTCTGGGGCGTGCGATTGGCGGGGCACGGTGAAACAGGTTCTGATCACGGCGGGTGCTTCGGGCATTGGTCGCGCCATGGGCGAGGGCTTTGCCGCGGCGGGGTTTGAGGTTTGGGTGACGGATGTAGACGCCGCTGCCCTTGCCGCCTGTCCCGACGCCTGGCGTGGGTTTCTGGTGGATGCCACGGACGAAACCGCAATGGCGGCGGTGTTTGCCCAGATGGAGCGGCTTGAGGTGTTATGTGCCAATGCTGGCATCGCTGGGCCGACGGCCCCGGTGGAGGATGTCGCGCTGGCGGATTGGCGGAGCTGTGTGAGCGTGAACCTTGAGGGGGCGTTTCTGGCGGCGAAATACGCTGCCCCGTTGCTCAAGGCCGCCGGGCGCGGGGCGATTGTCCTGACCTCATCCACTGCCGGTCAATACGGCTATCCCAACCGGGCGCCCTATGCGGCGGCGAAATGGGCGGTTATTGGATTGATGAAGACGCTGGCGATGGAATTGGGCCCGTTTGGTGTGCGCGCCAATGCGATTTGCCCGGGGGCGGTTGAAGGGGCGCGTATGGAAGGTGTGCTGGAACGTGAGGCAGCCGCCAAGGGGATGACGCGGGATCAGGTCTATGACGGCTATGCCGCAGGGACGTCACTGCGCGCCTTTGTGCAGGCGCGAGACATTGCCGATATGGCGGTGTTCCTTGGTTCGGATCAGGCGCGGATGGTGTCGGGGCAGGTGATTGCAGTCGACGGTCACACGGAAAACCCCGATCCGAAGCTATAGGGTGCTGAGCCGCTAGGGTATCGGGGCTGACGGCCTCAGAGGCGCGGCGGAGGAGCGGAGCGCGGCGCGGCTCTCCCTTTCGAAAGGCCGATCAGCGGATCATCTGGCGCATATCGCTTAGCAGTGTGGGGCAGTCGCGGGCGGTGTATTTGGCTTCGCGGATCAGTGTATCAAAATCCTGTGTAAAGGTTTCGATCCGGCGGCGGTCGCGAAACGCCATGTAATGGCCGCCAGTATATAGCACCGCAAGCAGCGGGCCAAAGATCGTGACCGGGGCGGAGTAAAGCCGGCGGGCGTCGAACTGGTAAAGACGCAGCCGCGGATACAGCTGTTGGGTGAGGGCGATCAGATGGTCGGTCTGGTCCCGGCGGATATCAGCGGGCAGCCCGCTGTAATAGCCGGTGGCGCGGATGAAACAGTCGATCTCGTACAGGGGCAGGGCAATTTCATATTCCGACCCGGCCTGTCGCATCCAGTTCAACCTGTCTTGCGAGGCATTGATGGCCTGTTTTGCGGTGCGCCCCAAATGCGGCCCGTATTCCCATGTCAGCATTTCTTTGGTCTTGAGCATGTCCGGCAGGGTCGCAGGGACGTGACGGATTTTGTATCCTGCGGCCTCGCGGTGCCAATCGTAGATCTGT
Organism: Sulfitobacter sp. M05; assembly: GCF_029285175.1. Classification (GTDB taxonomy): domain Bacteria; phylum Pseudomonadota; class Alphaproteobacteria; order Rhodobacterales; family Rhodobacteraceae; genus Sulfitobacter. Next base: position 322,154 of record NZ_JABEDH010000001.1, read on the forward strand.
TGATCGACAAGGGCGCGCGGGGCATGGCTGAGTTCGAAGCTGTTTGACAGAAGGTCGGCGGCGGTTTCCGGTCGGTCCGACAGACCCAAAAGCCAATCCGAAGACACCCCCAACACGGAGGCACAAGCGCCGACAACATGGGCACCGGGCAGGCGGGTGCCGGTATCACTGAGCGCTTGGGACAAAGTGGAGCGGTCGGTGCCAACGGCACGGGCAAGCGCGCTTTGCGTCAGGCCGGAGGTTTTGAGCGCGCGCAGCAGGCGCAGGCGGAATTCCTGCGCGCGGCTGAATTTGTCGGGCAAGGCGGATGTGTTGGGAATTTCGGGCATATGGTGACTTTTATAACAGAAACGGGAGATTGTTAATCATTATTGGACTGGGGGCACCACTGAAACTGCGGCAGTGAAGGGGGAGGTAAATCAAACAGGGTCTCCATGAACATAGATCAAACAGCAGAACCAAATCTGGCCCTTATGCACCAGCACGCAGCGGGGCTGCGCTGGCCGACATTGGGGGTGCTGGCCCTGTGTTGCGTGATCTGGAGCGGGGCATTGTTTCTGCCCATGGGATGGGGGGCGTTGCAGTGGGTGCTGCTGGTGTTTGCCCTGACGCTGCATTCTTCGCTCAGCCATGAAATACTGCATGACGGGTTTTTTCGCAGCGCTTGGGCGAACCGGTGGCTGGGGTTGTTTCAGCCCGGTGTGTTTGTGCCGTTTCTGCGGTTTCGCGCCTTGCATCTGGAACATCATCGAGATGCCGATCTGACCGATCCATATGATGACCCCGAGAGCGCCTATCTGGACCCGCGGGTCTGGGCGGGGTTGCCGGTGTGGTGCCAGCGGGTGCTGTGGTTTAACAATACGTTGCTGGGGCGGATGCTGGTTGGGCCGGTGATCGGTATGGTGGCGTTTATGCGCAGCGATGTGCGCCGGATCATCGGGGGGGACAGGGTTGTGCTGTCGCATTGGCTGGCCCATCTGCCGGGGGTGGCGTTGACACTCTGGCTGGTATCCCTGTCGTCCCTGTCGGTCTGGGCCTATCTGTCAGCCTGTTACGGGGCGCTGTCGGTGCTGCGCATCCGCACGTTTCTGGAACATCGCGCCCATGAGCGCAGCGCGGGCCGTTCCGTTGTGATCGAAGACCGCGGCATTCTGGCATTTCTGTTCTTAAACAATAACTTTCATGCGGTGCATCACGCCCATCCGCAGGTGGCATGGTATGATCTGCCGGCCCTTTACCGCACCGGCAAGGACAAGTTTCTGCTGGGCAATCAGGGGTATGTCTATCGGTCCTACGCGCAGATTTTCCGGCAGTACTTCTTGTGTGCAAAAGATCCGGTGGCACATCCGCTCTGGCAGCCGAAAGACGAATAGGGCAGGGCCCTTTAGGGTCAGGACCCTAACTTAATCTTGCGCCGTAAGTGGACCAAGTTGTTGGAATGAAGTGACATTCCCGCCCCAAGGGGGCGGTCTTGCCGCTGATTTGAGGCACATCTGCTTGAAATAGAACCAATCTTCCTGCACAGAGGCGGCATGAGCGCTTTTTTGCCCGACCTCTGGATCATTATTTCCCTGACGGCGGCTGTTTTTCAAACCGTACGCTTCATGCTGCAAAAGCACCTGGCAACTGCCACGTTGACGGCAGCAGGGGCCACGTTTTCGCGGTTCTTTTATGCGCTGCCCTTTGTCACCCTGTTGTTGCTGGTCTATCTGGTGGGGCGTGATGTGGCGCTGCCTGCGGTGGGGACCTCGTTTTGGGGGTTCGGGCTTTTGGGGGCCTGCGCACAGATTACCGCAACAGTCTGTACGGTGTTGTTGTTCAAGCAACGCAATTTTGCGGTTGGGATGACGTTTACCAAGACCGAGGTGATCCAGACGGTTCTGGTGGGGTGGTTGTTGCTGGGCGAGGGGGTTTCGCCGCTTGGGTTTATGGCGATTTCCATCGGTATTGTCGGGTTGTTACTGTTGTCGGCGGCACCGGCGGGCACAGGGTTTCGGCTGCGTGATCTGGGCAACAAGGCCTCGGCGCTGGGCATTGCATCGGGCATTCTGTTCGCCTTTTCCGGGGTAAGTTATCGTGGTGCGACCCTTGCCGTTGCGGCAGAGGATCCGTTTTTGCGGGCCGGGCTGACGTTGACGGTGGTGGTGGCCATGCAAACGGTGATTATGTTGGTGTGGCTGCGGTGGCGCGAGCCGGGGCAGATCGCTGCGGTATGGAAGGCAAGGCGGGTTGCGGTCTGGATCGGATTAACCTCGATGGCGGGATCACTGGGGTGGTTCACGGCCTTTGCCCTGCAAAACGCGGCTTATGTCAAAGCGGTGGGGCAGGTTGAGATCATCTTTAGCATCGTCGCCACAGTGTTGTTTTTTCGCGAGCGGATTACGGCGCGCGAGGCGTTGGGGATGGCGATTTTATCGGTGTCGATCCTGCTGCTGATTTTGGTGATCTGACGGGGCGGTTTGGCAGGTGATGCCCGCCTTCAGCCCGATGGTGAAGAGAAGGACGACAGGGTGATTGTTCTGCGAGCCCCCAAGACCGTCACCAGTATCTTTTAAAGCGTCTGGCCTTTAACCTGAAGCATTTCGTATCCCTGATGCCGCGAGAACGTGCAGCGTGGCAGGGTATTGGAGAGTTATGTTTAAGGTCGGGCGCTTATAGGTCCGCTGTCTGCAGGGAAAAGCCCTGCGGTTATTCCTCCATCGGTCTGCCATGCAGCCGCAGAAAAAGGCTTTCTTCGTCGTTGTTTTTGAAAAACGGAACGGACTCTGGCGGGGTGCGGTCTTTGGCGCGGGCTTCAACCTCGGCCATGACGACTTCGGTAATGAAGGGCATGTCGAAGGCGCGCGCTTCGCTGAGGGGCACCCATTGCAGATGACTGAGTTCATCACAGGCGGCATCGAAATCGTCCAGATCGGATGCGATGTCATCGGCATCCACCAGAAAGAAGCGCGCATCGAAACGGCGCGGACGGCCCGGGGGTGTCAGGGCACGAAAGCTGAATTGCAGGGCGGATGCATCGGGCAGGTGGCCGGTGGCGGCAAAGGTTTCCCAATCGGGCGGCGGCGGCATATCCCAGCCGCCCTTGGCACCAAGGATCAGACCGGTTTCTTCCCAAAGTTCGCGCACAGCCGCGACAGCAATGGCATGGGCCAGCGTCGGGTCGGCATCCTCGGCAAGGCGGGTGGCGCAGAGATCGGGAAGTGGTGCGGCCAGCGGAATTTCGGCGTCGCCAGCATCGACCGCGCCACCGGGAAAGACGAATTTATTGGGCATAAACACAGCTTTAGCACCACGTTGCCCCATCAGGATACGTGGTGCTTCAAATCTGTCCCGCAGCACAATTACCGTGGCTGCATTTCGAATCTGGCTTTTGTCGACGGTCATGCATCAATCCCTTTAGAAGGGATGTCAGCTCTCGTCTGAGAAACCGCCCATGCCCTTGGCCCACTGAAAACCGATCACTACCCCTTTCAGTCTGGGCAGAAGGTAGAGCGACAAGCCGACACATCCAACCGCAAAAATGCTGAAAAGGGTCAGCGGCTCGGGGCGCCAGGTAACAAAGACGATGTGCAACAGCGGTGCCAGCAGGTGGCCGACGATCAGGATCGTTAAATATGCCGGCCCGTCATCTGCACGGTGGTGGTGAAACTCCTGACGGCAAACGGCGCAGTCGTCATTGACTTTAAGATATCCTTTCAGCAGCGGGCCAGAGCCGCATTTGGGGCATTTGCCACGCCAGCCGCGCAGCATTGCGTTCCAGCGGTTGCGTTCCGGTGCGGAAGCGGCAAGCTCAACATTGCCGTCTGCGACATGCGCGTGATCTGTCATACTTGTTCCTTTTGTTGTCTTTCACTTGCGCTGCATTGCGTGAAAAAGAAAGACCCGAGGCAGGGATTGCGGCGCGATGTCGCAATAGTATGCAAAAAATGTGAACCAACAGCGACGGAAATCTGCGCAGTGCCCGTTTGATGATCACCGGACCCGAAAAACGGGCCTTAGGAACACAGATGGAGTAATCCGATGATCAATGCGACACATATGAAGATGGCCTTGCTGGCGGGACTTATTGCCGTGGGTGGTGCGGCACAGGCCAAGAGTGGCGATAAGGGTGCCGCCTTGTTCGAGCAGATTGACGCAGATGGCAATGGCGCGCTGACCCAAGAGGAACTAAACGCCCATATGCAGGCTCGTTTCGCCAAGGCGGATGCGGATAAGGACGGGTTCCTGACGCCTGAAGAGATGCAGGCGCAACGGGCCAAGCATGGCGGTAAGCGCGCCGAAAAGATGTTGAAGCGCCATGACGCCAACAAGGACGGCAAGCTGGACGCCGCCGAGTTGAAAGCGGCATCTGAGGGCCGTCATGGTAAACGCGCCGCGAAGATGATGAAACGTGCAGATGCCAATGGCGACGGAAAACTGTCCTTTGCCGAGATGAGCGCCCGTCGTGATCCGACCAAGATGTTTGCCAAGCTGGACGCCAATGATGACGGGGCCTTGAGTGCGGAGGAGTTCGCCAAGGCCCGCAAATATCACGGCAAGGGCCATGGTAAGGGCAAAGATCACGCGCCCAAAGCCGACTAAGATGCCAGTCGGGGGCGCTTGATTTGCGCCCCCGTGAGGCTTAGCGATGATGGATATGTCGAACTTTCCCCAGACGGGTGCCTCCCATACGGCGGCGCATGGTGATGATGCCGAGGCGGCGTTGTTGCAGCGCTATGCCCAAGGGGACGCGGCAGCGGCACGCCTGTTGGCCGCAACACTGACGCCGCGGCTTTATGGTCATGCGTTGCGGGTTTTGGGGGATAGGGCAGAGGCCGAAGATGTCGCGCAAGAAGCGATGTTGAAGCTGTGGAAGGTTGCGCCCGAATGGCGCAGCGGTGAAGCGCGGGTAAGCACATGGCTTTACCGGGTGGTGGCGAACCGGTGCATTGACCGGCTGCGCAAACGGCGCAGCACCGGATTGGACGAAATTGACGAACCGGCTGATCCTGCGGTCAGCGTGGAACGGCGCATTTTGGATGCGGCACGCTTGGATGCCCTGCAACAGGCGCTGGATCAATTGCCGGACCGCCAGAAACAGGCGGTGGTGTTGCGCCATATCGACGGGTTGGCCAATCCCGAGATAGCGGTAATTCTGGAAACTGGGGTTGCGGCGGTGGAAAGCCTGACGGCGCGGGGGAAACGGGCGCTGACGCAGGCGCTGGCGGGACAAAAAGATGCCTTGGGGTATGACGATGACTGATGATGATAAGATAAACACTGAACTGGACACGTTGTTCCAGCAGGCCCGCGCGGCACCAGCGCAGATGCCTGAGGGGTTGATGGCACGGGTTCTGGCAGATGCTGATGCGCTGCAACCAGCAGCGGTGCGCCTGCGCTGGCAGGTGTTATTGCGCGCCTTGGGCGGTGCGCCGGGTGTGGGGGGATTGATCACGGCGGGGTGTTTCGGTTTTTGGCTGGGGGTGGCCCCGCCGGCCAGTCTGCCGGATCTGGCCGGTACGGTTCTGGGGTTTGAGGCCACGTTGGACGCAGAGATCGAGGGCGGTACGTTGACCGCCTTTGGTTGGGATATTGAGGAAAGCTAGGATGACACAGACACCGTTGCCAGCAGGCCGGAGGGGGCGCGCCTTGAAATGGGCTTTTGGGATATCTTTGGCGCTGAACCTTGTTTTTGTGGGAATTTTTGCCGGCGCTGCCCTGCGTCATACGGGCGGGAAACGCGGGTGGGACCGGATTGGTGAACCGGTGCGCAGTTCGGGGGTACCGTTTTTGCGGGCCTTGCCAAAGGAGGACAGGCGGGCGTTGCGGCAGGTGCTGAAAGAGGGCGCGCATGATTTGCCCAGCCGTGCCGCGCGGCGGGAAATGCAACAGGAAATGATTGCGGTTTTGCGGGCTGATCCCTTTGAGGCAGCCGAGATGAGCCGGTTGTTTGCAGCCCAGACCGAGGCGGCAAAACATGTTTCGGGCAAGATGCAATCGGCTTGGCTTGACCGGGTTGGGGCGATGTCGGCACAAGAACGTGCAAAGGTTGCCGACCGCTTGGAAGAGATGCTGAAGCGGCGCAGGCACAAACCGCCCAAACACCCGTAAACGCCGGGTCGCTTGCCGATGGCCGCGCCGCGGGGTAGGGAGCGGGTGGTCAATGCGGAGCTGGGACAGTGGAATTCAAAGACAAAAACGAAGTTCTTGCCGTGGCGCGGGCGTCAACCGGGCGGCGCATTCTGGGGTTAACCTCACTCGGGGTACTTGGGGTTTTGTTGATTTACATCGCCTTTCTGCGGCCGCCGTCGCTGGGCTGGCAGGTGTTCCTGATCGCTCTGGGGGCGGCGTCGCTTTGGTGCGCGGACAAGATGCGCAAGTCGACGGCCAGTTGCATTGAGTTGACCCCGACTGAATTGCGCGACGGCGACGGCACGGTCATTGCGCGGGTGGCGGACATTCAAAGCATGGATCGCGGCGTTTTTGCTTTCAAACCCTCGAATGGTTTCCTCATCCGGACTGCCGATGCAGAGCCGGGTGTCTGGCGGCCCGGATTGTGGTGGCGTACGGGGCGGCGCGTTGGCATTGGCGGGATGACCCCCGGCAATCAGACCAAGTTTATGTCGGAAGTTTTGTCAGCAATGATGGCGACCCGCGAGCAAGGTCAATAAAGCTGCGGTCACGCTGTTTTACCTCAACCTGAGCATTGGATTGTTGGCAAACGGCGTTGCGCTACGCCGGTTTGGATGCCGACGTAGCGCCTGTTGCTTCTTTGGTGCCTGAGGCTAGTTACATTCGCGCCAGCAGACCCGTGGGGCAAAACGTGGCCGGGTGAAGACAAAGTTTTTGATTTCGCGTCGTTCAAGGCCGGTTCTGAAGGGCGGTTCGTAGTTGCTCCAGGTTTCGACAAGCACGATGCGTTCGTTGTCCGGCATGACCGGCAGGCGGTTTGCCCAGTCGCGTACGTCGCCATTGCTCAGCTCTGGCTTACCACCGCTGGTCTTGGACCAATCCCGGTAAAAGCGCTGGTCGTCGCCATCATAGAACAGAGAGGTCACCCGCAGGGATGAAAGGCTCTGGCTGTTGGACAGATATTCAAAGAGTTGCAGTGACCCGTCCAGATAGGCCTGATCCAGTGGGGCCGTCTCGCGGGAAATGGAATCGCCGATGGTAAAGGCGGCCTTGTGGTTGATGCTGTAGGTGCGGAAGGCATGGAAGATGGAGAACACCGACAGAAAGGCCCAAAACATCACCGGCAGAACGATCATTGCCTCAACCGCGATATTGCCGTCATCATCGCGCAGAAAGCCGCGCAATCGGGTTTTTATACGTGCTGTCCACATGTTCACGGCTCCTGTACAAAGGCGGCGGTCGCGACCATTTTGGCTCTGCCGGTGCCGTCTTTTTCAAATTCATGGCCCAGACCGCTGGTCGGGTAGACTGGATTGAACCGGACACAGGCCCGCAACATCATCACCTGGTTCGAGTCACCAAGCGTAAACCCACGCACCGGTTTGACCGGCAGGGAGGTGTCCACACAATCGACCTCTGCATCAAAGCGGGCAAAGGCGCGTGGATCGACGGATGTCATTTCTAGGCGCAGCGTTTCATCGCAGTTTTCCAACCAACCCGTATTGGCACAGATCATCTGTTTGATGTCGTCATGGGTGAAGGTTCTGTGGGTGTTCAGGCGGATGTAACGCACCGCGATGTCCAGACCCCGGTCCAGATACATCTGCCGCATCGAATAGATGCCCATTTCAACAGCCATCAGGAAAACACCAAACAGCAGTGGGACAAAAAGGGCGAATTCGACCACCATGGCAGAGCCGTCTTCGTCGCGGCGAAAGCGCCGCAGAAGCTTGCGTATCGGATGTCTCATTGTGTGAGCCTCAACTGGTTAATCTGGCGTGCAATGGATGCAAATGCTTCGCTGATCTCGATCCCTTCCACCCGGAAAAAGTGGCTGGGTGAAGAGGCGCAATTGCGCATGACGTCGGCACCGTGGTCGCTTACTTCAAATCCGATTGACCAGATGACAATGTTGTTGTCCTTGGCCGCGTCGCAAATGTCGCTCAGCAGGGCGTCGGCTTTGCTTGGCGTGTATTTGGTCGTTCTCCAGCGCCAGTGGTCACGGGATCGGACGTGCCGGTTCAGGTAGTACCCTAGCGGATACTTGCTCCAGTGTACCCTGTGGCTTTGTCTGGAGTAATAGTCTGGGTGGATCCGTCTTGTAGTGACGTTTTCACCGTCGGTCATCAGGATGATTGTCTTGAGCGTCTCGTTTGATTCCGGCACATCAGGATCGGCATAGGCGGCGGGCCGGTCCAGAAACGGCTGGTCGACACCCAGCGCGGCGTTGAAGTCCTGCCATGCAGGGTCAAGCATACCGACGCCCCATTTCATACCCAAATGAATGGCTGTATTGGCACGGGGACGGAACTGGTTGATCTGCGCCTTCAGCGCCTCTTTATTCTGCGAAAATGCCGTGATTTCTTCGTAAGACCGTTTGGGGCAGCCGGGATTGGAGATCGAATCCTCGCTACGGCTGCCGCTCCATCGGTAACCGGCATCAAAGTGCTGCATGTGTTCATAAGGTTCAGCGCCGTGCGTTGAACCAGCAAGAATTGCAGGGTTGGTGAAGTCTAGATCGGTGAAATCAATACAGAATGAATAGTCGTGCAAGCGGTTAACATTCATCTGCGAGAAGATTCTTTCACCAGCATTTACCTGCGCAGTGTAGGGCACAACGTTGATCGAAATCAGATCTTCGGTTTCGTCTTTCAGAACCGCGTCAAGAAATTCGCCAGCGGCGACTTGCAGGTTGCCCATTCTGCCATTTCGCCCCATCGACCCAGAGATATCGAGAACCATCGAAATCTCGACCTTACTCACCCGTTCCTCGGCGGTTGATATGCCGGGCACGTCCAAAGTGGGGACCCCCAGAAAATCCATGAACTGGGTGTCGAAAGTTGTGGTCGCGTCAACCGTAACTGTGCGGTAATTCAGGCCTTGGTCTACGTTAACCTGCGAGACGAAATCGGCCATGCCGGATTTGGCGAAATAGTCGCGCACAACGGCTTCGGGGTCCAGCTCCTGATCCAGATCAGCGGCGGCCAACACAGCCCGGTCGGCGACCGCCTGAATGCGGGTCCGTTCCATTTCGTGGCGCATCATGTCCACCCCGATGCCACCGATCAGCACAATCATAAAGATCATCAGGCATGCAAAGGCCGTGACAACCCCATCTTCTTCTTTCGCAAAATTGCGATAGAACATCGCCAGATCCTGTCGATCTGAGCGTTTTTTACGCAGAATTTTTGTCATCGTCGTTAACCTTTCCAGCCAAACCACCTCAGGGCATCCCAGACATGCGGGCGGACTTTTCCTTGGGACTGTTGTGCCCTGCCAACGTGGCGGAAATGGGGCGAATTATTGGCAAATAAAGGTATTTTAAGTGGTTTTTACTCAACTGTGAGGCAAAAAGCAGGACCGCTGTTTCCGGTTTATGCACAGTCGGGTCATAGACCGGCAGAATGGTGCGAAGGAGCTTTTCGCCTCAGAGCAACGGAAGAGGCGAAATATTAACGATTAATAAAGTCGCACCTTTCACATACCAACGGTAGGGTAAGGATGGGCACCCTGATCCACGCCGAGTCGCGATGACACTTCAGGCCAAGATGAAACTGCCCCCAAAAAAGGACAGGAGAGACCGATGCAGTCTTCTAACGAACCGAGTTTCCGCGAAAGCGTGGACATAATGTTTAACCGTGCCGTCGCTCTGATGGACCTCCAGCCCGGGCTGGAGGAGAAAATCCGGGTCTGTAACGCCACTTATACGGTGCGTTTCGGTGTGCGCCTGCGCGGCAGAATCCAGACATTTACCGGTTACCGTTCGGTGCATTCCGAACATATGGAGCCGGTCAAGGGCGGGATCCGCTATTCACTGGGTGTGAACCAGAACGAGGTCGAGGCGCTTGCGGCTTTGATGACCTATAAATGTGCCTTGGTCGAAGCCCCGTTTGGCGGCTCTAAGGGGGGGCTGTGTATTGATCCGCGCGAATATGACGATCACGAGCTTGAGCTGATCACCCGCCGCTTTGCCTATGAGTTGATCAAGCGCGACATGATCAACCCGGCGCAAAACGTGCCCGCCCCCGACATGGGCACCGGCGAGCGCGAGATGGCGTGGATTGCGGATCAATATAAGCGTATGAACACAACCGACATCAACGGTGTTGCCTGTGTCACCGGGAAGCCGACCAACGCGGGTGGTATCCAGGGCCGTACCGAGGCCACAGGGCGCGGTGTGCAATATGCGCTGCACGCGTTTTTCCGCGATGCGCAGGGCATGGTAAAGGCTGGCCTGACCGGCAAGCTTGAGGGCAAGCGCGTTGTTGTGCAGGGGCTGGGCAATGTGGGCTATCACGCGGCCAAGTTCCTGAGCGAAGAAGACGGCTGCAAGATCACTGCGATCATCGAACGTGATGGTGGGTTGCACGATGAAAACGGTTTGGATGTTCAGGCGGTCTATGACTGGATTGGCAAACACGGCACGATCACGGGCTATCCGCATGGCACGTTGGAGACTGACGGGGCGAAACTGCTGGAACTGGATTGCGACATCCTGATCCCAGCGGCCCTTGAAGGGGTGATCAACCTGACCAACGCGGACCGTGTCAAAGCTCCGTTGATCATTGAGGCTGCTAATGGTCCGGTCACAGCTGGCGCAGATGAGATTTTGCGCGACAAGGGCTGTGTCATTGTGCCGGATATGTATGCCAACGCCGGTGGTGTGACTGTGTCTTACTTCGAGTGGGTCAAAAACCTGAGCCATATCCGCTTTGGCCGGATGCAGCGTCGTCAGGAAGAAGCGCGTCACCAATTGGTGGTTGACGAACTGGAACGCCTGTCCGCTGACAGTGGCATTGGTTGGCAGCTGAGCCCGAACTTCAAGGAAAAGTACCTGCGCGGTGCGGGCGAGCTTGAGCTGGTGCGCTCTGGTCTGGATGACACGATGTCGACGGCCTATCAGTCGATGGCTGATGTCTGGCATGGGCGCGACGATGTAAAAGACCTGCGGACGGCGGCCTATCTGGTGTCGATCGACAAGGTTGCATCCAGTTATCGCGCCAAGGGTCTGTGATCCGCTGATCCATACGGATTTTATGGAAAGGGCGGATGTCGCCCTTTCCACTTGCTACCGGCAGGCCAAAGGTGGCACCGCCGCAGCCGCCATACCATAGCCGTGTGTGACAAAGACGTGCGCCTGTGGTGGGCCCGGCTCTGGAATATTCAGGAAAATTGAATAGACGCCCGATCCTGGGCGGACAGGCCGCGCGCGGTGGCTTATGCATGTGGCATGATGTTTGATTTTTCTGATGACGGGGCGCTTTATGCGGCCTTGCTGGCGCGGGATGCGCGGTTTGATGGACGGGCCTATGTCGGCGTGACCTCTACCGGGGTTTTCTGTCGCCTGACCTGCCCGGCGCGCAAGCCTAAGCGCGAGAACTGTGTGTTTTTCGAAACCATGGGGGCCTGTATCGAGGCCGGTTTTCGGGCCTGCAAACGCTGCCATCCCATGGCACCGGCGGCGCAGGCCGACCCGGCCATCGCGGCGCTGTTAGCGGGGCTGCGCGATGATCCGGCGCGGCGCTGGCTGGAGCGCGATGTGATTGCCATGGGCTTTGATCCGTCTACGGTGCGGCGCGCCTTCAAGCGGCATTTCGGCATGACCTTTCTTGAAATGGCGCGGCTGACACGGTTGCGCACAGGGGCGGCCGTTTTGCCGGAGGGCAGGCGGGTGATTGATGCGCAGATGGAAGCTTCTTATGACAGCCCCGCTGCCTTTCGACGCGCCTTTGCCAACTGGCTGGGGCTGTCGCCCTCAAAGTTTGTGCAGAATGCCACACTGCGGGCGGATTGGATCGAGACCAAGCTGGGGCCGATGATTGCGGTGAGCGACAAACACGCGCTGCATTTGCTGGAATTTGCCGAACGCAAGGCGCTGCCCGGCGAGTTGAAGCGGCTCTATGCGCTTGCCAAGGGATCGTTGGGGTTTGGCCGCTTTGCGCCAACGGATCAGATCGAGACCGAGATGGCGGCGTTTATGGACGGGCGATCCGCTGATTTTCACACCCGGCTGGCCCCTTTGGGGACGCCATTCACCCAAGAGGTCTGGCGCGCCCTGCGTGATATTCCAGCCGGTGAAACCCGATCATATGGCGAGGTCGCCAAGAGGATGGGCCGCCCTGAAGCGACGCGCGCTGTGGCGCGGGCCAATGGGGCAAATCCGATTGCCATCGTGATCCCCTGTCACCGCGTGATCGGGGCTGATGGGGCGTTAACGGGATATGGTGGTGGCTTGTGGCGCAAACAGGCGTTGATCGAAATGGAGCGCGGATTTGCGCAAAGAAAGGGGACCAGATGACCGGATTTTCAGAGAAAGCGGCGGCGTTCAGGGGGCTGCACGTGAAGGGGCAGCCATTGGTTCTGCATAACATTTGGGATGCCGGATCTGCCAAGGCTGTGGCCGAAGCAGGGGCAAGTGCCGTGGCCACTGGCAGCTGGGCGGTGGCCGCAGCGCAGGGGTTTGGGGATGGCGAGGCATTGCCGATGGCGGAGGCGCTGCGGGTGGCGGGGCAGGTGGTGGATGCTGTGACCGTGCCGGTAAGCGTGGATTTCGAAGGCGGCTATGCGCTGGCCGCCACGGAGGTGGCGGTGAATGCGGTCTTATTGCGCGAAGCCGGTGCGGTTGGCATGAACTTTGAGGACCGCGTGGTTGGCGGCGAGGGGTTACATGCGATTGATGTACAGGTGGCGCGGGTTGCTGCGGTGCGGGCGGCAGTCGGCCCGGATTTTTTCATCAATGCACGTACGGATGTGTTTTTCTGCGGGGATAGCGCAGCGATGGCCGATCAGATGGCACAGGCCGTTTTACGCGCCAAAGCCTATGCGCAGGCCGGGGCGGACGGGATTTTTGTGCCGGGTCTGGCCGATGTTGTGCAGGTGGCACAGTTTTGTGCGGCGCAGAATCTGCCGGTGAATGTGATGCGGATGGGGGATGCCGTCACGATCGAAGCTTTGGCCGAGGCCGGTGTGGCACGGGTCAGTCACGGACCGGGGCCCTATTTGGCGGCGATGCAGGCACTGAGTGCAACGGTGGCCGAATAATGTCGCTGCCGGACAAGAGGGTATAAAAAGCCGTTGTACCCTTGGGCCGGTGCTGCCTTTATGGTGGGAAGGGTTACGGGAGAGAACGACATGCGGTTTTCGGGGTTGCGGGTGCTGCGCGAAGGGCTGAGCGGCAATAAGGGCTGGACGCCCCATTGGCGAGATCCCGAACCCAAGGCGGAATATGACGCGGTGATCATCGGTGGCGGTGGTCATGGGTTAAGCACGGCTTATTATCTGGCCAAGAACCACGGCATGACCAATATTGCGGTATTGGAAAAGGGCTATCTTGGGGGTGGTAATGTTGGGCGAAACACCACCATTGTGCGGGCGAACTATGGGCTTGAGGGCAATTCGCAGTTTTATTCCCATTCGTTGAAGCTGTGGGAAAACCTTGAGCAGGACCTGAATTATAACGCGATGATGTCGCAGCGCGGGGTCTTGATGCTGTGTCACTCCGACGGTCAGCGCGACGCCTTTGCGCGGCGGGGCAACATGATGGTGTCGCAGGGCGATGATGCGGAGCTGCTGAGCGCCGAGCGCGTGCGGCACCTGCTGCCCTATCTGGATTTCGACAACACGCGCTTTCCGATTTATGGCGGGTTGCTGCACCGGCGTGGCGGTACGGCGCGCCATGATGCGGTGGCTTGGGGATATGCGCGGGGGGCCGACCAGCACGGTGTTGATCTTATTCAGCAGTGCGAGGTGACCGGGATTGATATCGAAAACGGTGTGGTCAAAGGGGTGCAGACCACACGCGGCGCGATCCGGGCCAAGAAAGTCGGCGTGGTTGTTGCCGGGCGCTCGGGGCAGGTGGCGGCCATGGCCGGGATGCGCCTGCCGATTGAGAGCCATGTGTTGCAGGCCTTTGTTACCGAAGGCATCAAACCGGTGATTGACCATGTGGTCAGCTTTGGCATGGGGCATTTCTATATCAGCCAGTCCGACAAGGGCGGCCTGGTCTTTGGCGGTGATCTGGATTTCTACGCCTCTTATGCGCAGCGCGGCAATATGCCGATGATGGAGCATGTGATGGAAGCGGGCATGACCCTGATGCCGATGATCGGCAAGGCCAAGGTTTTGCGCAGTTGGGGCGGGATCATGGACATGACGCCGGATGGTTCCCCCATCATCGACAAGACCGAAACCGAGGGTTTGTTTGTCAATTGCGGCTGGTGTTACGGCGGGTTCAAGGCGGTGCCCGGATCGGGGGATGCATTTGCCCATCTGATGGCCACAGGCAATCGCCATGAAGCGGCGGCGAAATTCCGGCTGGACCGGTTCCGCACCGGGGTCGGATTGATGGATGAAGAGGCGACCGGTTCGCAGCATAATTTGCACTAGCGGGGATGAGATGGCGGGATTGAGTTTAGAGGGCAAGATGAAGCCGGGGGGCGGTGCTGCGATGGGGGTGTTGGTGTGAGAATTGAATGTCCTTTATGTGGCGACCGCGACCGGCGGGAGTTTTATTATCAAGGTGCTGCCGTGATGTTGGCGCGTCCTGAGGCCACTGCCGGCGTTGAGGCCTGGGATGACTATCTGCATCTGCGGGAGAACCCGGCAGGGGTGACAGAGGAGCTGTGGCAGCATGAAGCGGGTTGTGCGGCATGGCTGGTGGTGCGCCGCGACACCCGCACCCACGAGATTTCCGAGGTGACGCTGGCGGCAGATGTAAAGCGCAGCATGGGAGTGGCATCATGAGGGTTGCGGGGAAGGGCCTTGTTGATCACGGCGTGCGGGTGCGGTTCCGCTTTGATGGTGTGACCTATCACGGCCACGCGGGGGATACTGTTGCGTCAGCGTTGTTGGCCAATGGTGTGAACCTGATGGGCCGGTCGTTCAAATATCACCGTCCGCGCGGCGTTCTGACCGCGGGCAGTGAAGAGCCGAATGCGCTGATTACGGTGGGGGAAGGGGCGCAGGCAGAGCCGAATTTGCGTGCCACACAGGCCGAGATTTACGAGGGAATGGTGGTGCGCAGTCAGAACGCATGGCCGTCGTTGGCGTTTGACGTGATGGCGGTGAATGATCTGGCGGCCCCTTTTCTGGGGGCGGGTTTTTACTACAAGACTTTCATGTGGCCCAAGAAATTTTGGGAAGCGATTTATGAGCCGGTGATCCGCAAGGCGGCGGGGCTGGGGGCGCTTTCGGGGCAGAGCAATACGGATACCTATGAAAAGGCCTTTGCGTTTTGTGATCTGCTGGTGATTGGTGCGGGGCCGACCGGGCTGATGGCGGCGTTGAGCGCAGCGCGCAGTGGTCTGGATGTGATCCTTGCCGATGAAGACAGTTTGATGGGCGGGCGGCTGAATAGCGAGACTGGCGCGATTGGCCATCAGCCGGGTGCGGTGTGGGCGGCGCAGGTTGTGACCGAGCTGGCCGCGATGGAAAATGTGCGGCTGATGTCGCGCACGACGGTTACTGGAGCCTATGATGGGGGCATGTACGGGGCGTTGGAACGGGTCAACCAGCATACCGGACAGCGCACAGGCGGGGCACCGCTGGAGTGTTTCTGGCGGATTTCGGCGAAACAGTCGGTTCTGGCGGCAGGGGCGATCGAACGGCCTGTGGCATTTCAGAATAACGACCGACCGGGGATCATGATGGCGGGTGCGGTGCGCAGCTATCTGAACCGCTGGGGGGTGAGTCCGGGCAAGCGGGTTGCCGTTTTTGGGAACAACGATGATGCGCAGCAAACGGCACGCGATCTGGCAAAGGCCGGTGTGCATGTAGTGGCCTTGATCGACAGCCGTGTTGATGCGGTAGTAAGGGGTGCTGAATTCCCGGTGATCACCGGCGCGCAAGTGTGTAACTCGGGTGGACGTAAGGCGCTTGAGAGCATCACGTTTCAGCGGGCGTCGGGGCAGAAGGACAGTTTGCAGGTGGATTGTTTGGCCATGTCGGGGGGGTGGAACCCGACGGTGAACCTGACCTGTCACACCGGTGGACGTCCCACGTGGCGCGAGGATATTCAGGCCTTTGTCCCGACAGCGGGGGCGGTGGCGGGCTTGCGCGCTGCCGGTGCCTGTAATGGGGTGTTTTCGACACTGGGATGTTTGCAGGATGGTGTTGCCGCGGGCAAAGCTGCGGCAAAGGCGCTGGGCAAGAAACCGGCGGATGTGGACCTGCCCGTGGCCGAGAATGCGCCTTATCGCATGAGCCCTTTGTGGGCTGTGGCGGGCAAGGGGCGGGCATGGTTGGATTTTCAGAACGATGTGTCGGTCAAGGACGTCAAACAGGCGGCGGTCGAGAATTTCAAATCTGTCGAACATATGAAGCGCTATACGACGCAGGGCATGGCAACGGATCAGGGCAAGAATTCGAACGTGGCCGCTTTGGCGATCTTGGCGGATGCCACAGGGCGCGGGATACCGGAAACCGGAACCACGACATTCCGCCCGCCATATACGCCGGTCAGTATTGCCGCGATGGGCGCGGGCAGTCAGGGGCACGGGTTTGCGCCGGAACGCTGGACCACGTCCCATCAGGCGACGGTGGAACGCGGTGCGCCGATGATCGAGGCGGGGCTTTGGTATCGGCCAAGCTATTTCCCGAAGGCGGGGGAGTCGACGTGGCGCGAAAGCTGTGATCGTGAGGTCGGGTATGTGCGCCGCGCGGTTGGGGTGTGTGATGTCTCGACGCTGGGTAAGATCGACATTCAGGGGCCAGATGCGGCGCAGCTGCTGGATTTTGTCTATACCAACATGTTTTCGACGCTGAAGGTTGGCCGCGTGCGCTATGGGCTGATGTTGCGCGAAGACGGGCATGTCATGGATGACGGCACCTGTGCGCGGCTGGGTGCGCAGCATTTTGTCATGACCACCACAACGGCGGCGGCGGGCAATGTCATGCGGCATCTAGAGTTTGTGACCCAATGTCTGCATCCGGAATGGCAGGTGTCGTTTACATCCGTAACCGAGCAATGGGCGCAGTTCGCGATTGCCGGCCCAAAGGCGCGGGAGGTGCTGAATGGGCTGTTGGACGCACCGATTGATGGCGAAAACTGGCCGTTTATGGCCTGTGGTGATGTCCGTGTTGGTGGCGTTGCGGGGCGGTTGTTCCGGATCTCGTTTTCCGGGGAACATGCCTATGAACTGGCGGTGCCCTCGCGCTATGGGGCCAGCCTGTTTGACGCATTGATCAAGGCCGCCGAAGCGCTGGGTGGCGGGCCATACGGTATGGAAGCGCTGAATGTGTTGCGGATCGAAAAAGGGTTCATCACCCATGCCGAGATTGAGGGGCGCGCAACGGCCTTTGATATCGGCATGGGGCGGATGATCTCGGCCAAGAAAGACTGTGTTGGCAAGGTCATGGCGGCGCGGGAGGGGCTGGTCGCGGAGGAGCGGCCGCAACTTGTCGGGCTGAAGCCGGTCGCGGTGGACGCAGAGTTGAGCGCTGGTGCTTTTTTGTTTGATCGCGCGGCGGATGCGGTGCGGGTGAACCATCAGGGGCATGTGTCCTCGGTCGGGTATTCGCCGGAGCTGGGCCATATGATCGGGTTGGGGTTCCTGCGGCGCGGGCCTGCGCGGTTGGGCGAGATCGTGCGCCTTGTGGATCACATGCGCGGCATTGAAACCGAAGTCGAGATCTGCAACCCGGTGTTTGTGGATGCAGCAGGGGAGCGGGTACGTGGTTGAATTGAAAGAACGAAGTGCCTGCGCCGGGCTGGTGCCCCTGCGCTTGGGCAGTGTCACGGTTGACGAGGTTGCACCGGAGCGGATGACCTCGCTTTCGGCCTATGGTGACACCGCCGCATTGTCGGCAGCGCTGGAACAGGCCCATGGGGTGAAACTGCCAGCGGCGGGGCGTAGCACTGGCAAGGGCGGTCTGCGCTGCCTGTGGTTCGGGCGTGGCGAGGTCATGTTGATCGGTGCTGAACCGGATGCGGCGCTGGCAGAGCATGCGGCACTGGTGGATCAATCCGACGCTTGGGCGGTGGTCAGTATCAGCGGTGCGGGCGTAGAGGATGTGTTGGCGCGGCTGGTGCCGCTGGACCTGCGGGCGGGCAGTTTCAAACGCGGCCATACGGCGCGCAGTCAGCTGGGGCATATGAACGCCTCAATCACACGGACCGGGCCGGATGGGTTTCAGGTTATGGTGTTCCGTTCGATGGCCGGCACCTTATTGCACGATTTGAAACAGGCTATGGCGGCGGTGGCGTCACGGGGGTAACCTTTGGCGCAATCGAATCTGACAGGATGGTTTCAAGTATGACACGTGTATTGGTTCTGGCTGCTGTTGCGGCGGCATCGTTTTCCCTGCCGGTTTGGGCGCAGGACGCCGCCAAGGTTGAAAGCTGTGGCCATCAGGCCAGCGTTGTGGCAGCGATCCAGCAGGCGCGGCTGGACCGTGTGAAGGAACGTAAGGTGCAGGCGCATGTGCTTGAAAACGCCACATGGCCCGAGAATTTCAACACCGCCATCCCGTTGTTGACCCCATGGGTTTACGAGATGAAAATGCGCGACATCCGTAAAAAGAACCTTGCCGAGGCTTGGACGGAGCTGTGCTTGCAGCAATAAGCGGCGCGCCATATGGACTTCGACGCACGCCGTCCGATATAAAGACGCATGAGCCTTCCACCCGGATTTTTAGACGAATTACGCACAAGGTCGAGCCTGTCACAGGTGGTCGGGCGTAAAGTCACGTGGGATCCACGCAAGTCCAATCAGGGCAAGGGCGATATGTGGGCCCCATGCCCGTTTCATCAAGAAAAATCTGCCAGTTTCCATGTCGATGACCGTAAGGGATTCTATTACTGCTTTGGCTGCCACGCCAAGGGTGATGCGATTTCATTCGTGCGTGAGACGGAGAATGTCGGCTTTATGGAAGCTGTGGAGATTTTGGCGCGCGAGGCGGGGATGCCTGTGCCGAAACAGGACCCGCAGGCGCAGGCAAAAGCCGACAAACGGACCGAGCTGGCCGATGTGATGGAGCTGGCGGTGCGGTGGTTCCGTTTGCAGTTAAAGACCAACGCAGGCGCGGATGCGCGGGCCTATCTGACAAAGCGCGGTTTGGATGACGCAGCACTTGAACGATGGGAAATCGGATTTGCGCCAGACACATGGCAGGGGCTGTGGGACGCGCTGAAGGGCAAGGACATTGACGACAAGCTGATCCTCGGTGCGGGGCTGGGCAAGCCGTCGACCAGAGGCGGCAAACCTTATGATACGTTTCGCGGTCGGATCATGTTTCCCATTCGCGATGCAAGGGGGCGGGCGATTGCCTTTGGCGGGCGTGCGATGGACCCGAACGACAACGCAAAATATTTGAATTCTCCCGAGACAGAGTTGTTTGACAAGGGGCGCAGTCTTTACAATGTGAAGGAGGCCCGCACTGCGGCGGGCAAGGGGCAGCCCTTGCTGGTGGCCGAGGGCTATATGGACGTGATTGCGCTGCAACAGGCCGGATTTGAGGCGGCGGTGGCCCCTCTGGGTACGGCCATCACGGAAAACCAGCTGGCCATGCTGTGGCGGATTGATCCCGAGCCGGTGATCACGCTGGACGGTGATACGGCGGGACAACGCGCGGCGTTGCGGTTGATTGATCTGGCATTGCCTTTGATCGAGGCGGGCAAATCTCTGCGCTTTGCGATGATGCCGGAAGGGCAGGACCCGGATGATCTGTTGAAATCTGCTGGCAAGGGGGCGTTTCAAAAGCTGATCGACGGGGCGGTGCCGATGGTACAGCTGCTGTGGCAGCGCGAGACCGAGGGCAAGGTGTTTGACAGCCCCGAACGCAAGGCCGCACTGGACAAGGCGTTGCGCGAAAAGATCAAACTTATTCAAGACCCGTCGATCCGCAGCCATTATGGGCAGGAAATCAAAGACCTGCGCTGGAAGCTGTTCCGTCCGCAAACCGGTGGACGGACGGCCGTGGCGCGCGGCAACAGCGGGAAATGGGGCAAGGAGCCGCCCTATAAGGCCAGCCATACGGCAAAGTCCTCCATATTGGTGGCGGGCGCGGATGCAGGCATGACCGAGTACCTGCGCGAGGCGGTGATCTTGGCCGCACTGACCACCAATCCGCAGATTATCGAGGAGTTTGAAAGCGGGTTGGAGGGGATGACCTGTGTCGACCAGACACATCGAAGGTTGCGCGATGTGATGCTGCGTCATGCTCATGCCGGCCCGGAGATGTTGCGCGAAAAGATTTACGGCGCACTGGGAAGCGATGCCCTTGAAAATCTGGTCTCGCAGCGCCACGTAGCCATTACACCCTGCATCCGGAACCCTGGCGACGCCGAGATGGCCAGCCTGACGGTTGCCGAAGAACTGGCGAAGCTTGAAGCGGCCCGCGGGTTGAACGCCGAGATCGCCGAAGCGGTCGAAGACCTGAACGGGGTTGCGGACGAGGGGGTGACGTGGCGGTTGTCAGAGGCGGCACGTGCGGCCAATGAGGCCAGCCGTGCAGCGCATGGGGAATCGGTAGAATATCTGGTGGGCGACAATGGGGCCCATATTGATAAAGACGAACGTAGCGCATTGGATTCGTTGATTGAAAAGATCAATTTGAGCAAATCCAAGGACGATGGTTGAAGGACAAAGGGAGCCGAAAGTGATCTTTTGGCAGGCACTTTAGGAAAAAGCAGGATATCGGGTTTAAGAATCACGCCGAAACCCGCATGATTCGTCGAAAACGAATCACAGCCCACCGATTCGCGCGTTTGCGCTGGAAGGACTTACATGGCCGCGAAAGACACCAACGAAGACACTAAGCGCGAAGAAGGCGACAACGGCCACTCTTTGGATATGAGCCAGGCCGCCGTCAAAAAGATGATCTCGGAGGCGCGCGAGAAGGGTTACATCACCTATGGTCAGTTGAACACGGTGCTGCCCCCTGATCAGGTTGGATCTGAGCAAATCGAAGACGTGATGTCGATGCTGTCCGAAATGGGCATTAACATCATCGAAGACGAGGACGCCGAGGAAGAGGAAGCCAAAGGCGGCACCGAACTGGCGACCACGGATGGTCCGAAGGAAGTTGCGCTGTCCGCGGGCACCTCGGAGAAGCTGGACCGCACGGATGATCCGGTACGGATGTACCTGCGTGAAATGGGCTCGGTCGAGCTGCTGTCGCGTGAAGGTGAGATTGCGATTGCCAAGCGTATCGAGGCTGGCCGCAACACCATGATCGCGGGCCTGTGCGAAAGCCCGTTGACCTTCCAGGCGATTACCATCTGGCGCGACGAACTTTTGTCCGAAGATATTCTGCTGCGCGATGTGATTGACCTTGAGGCGACCTTTGGTGACCAGATGGGCGAAGACGGTGAAACCACGCCGGTTGTGCCGGCAGTCGGGGGCGTGAGCGAAACCAAGAGCGAAGAGCAGAAACAGGAACTCGACGCTGACGGCAACCCGATCACCACAGACGATGACGATGACGATGATGACGAACAGGCCAACATGTCGCTGGCCGCGATGGAAGCTGCGCTGAAGCCGCAGGTTCTGGAAGCGCTGGACATCATCGCTGACGATTACGCCAAGCTGAGCGAAATGCAGGACAGCCGGATTTCCGCGACGTTGAATGAAGACAATTCATTCACCAAAAAGCAGGAAGACAAATACCAGAAACTGCGTGCCGAGATTGTGTTGCTGGTCAACGAATTGCACCTGCACAACAATCGTATCGAAGCTTTGATTGACCAGCTTTACGGCATCAACCGCCGGATCATGCAGATCGACTCTTCTATGGTCAAACTCGCGGATCAGGCGCGCATCAACCGCAAGGAATTTGTCGACTCCTATCGCGGCTACGAGCTTGATCCCAACTGGATGGAGCGGATGGCCGAAAAGCCGGGGCGTGGCTGGGCCATGTTCATCGAAAAATCTACTGACAAAGTGGAAGCTCTGCGCGCGGATATGGCGCAGGTCGGCCAATATGTCGGTCTGGACATCCCTGAGTTCCGACGCATCGTACAGCAGGTTCAGAAGGGCGAGAAAGAAGCCCGTCAGGCCAAGAAAGAGATGGTCGAGGCGAACCTGCGTCTGGTTATCTCGATTGCCAAAAAATACACCAACCGCGGATTGCAGTTCCTTGATCTTATTCAAGAAGGGAACATCGGCCTGATGAAAGCCGTTGATAAGTTCGAATACCGTCGGGGGTATAAATTCTCGACCTATGCGACATGGTGGATCCGTCAGGCGATCACCCGTTCGATTGCCGATCAGGCGCGTACGATCCGTATTCCGGTTCATATGATCGAAACCATCAACAAGCTGGTGCGCACGGGCCGCCAGATGCTGCACGAGATTGGCCGCGAGCCGACGCCGGAAGAATTGGCCGAAAAGTTGCAGATGCCTTTGGAAAAGGTCCGCAAGGTGATGAAAATCGCCAAGGAGCCTATTT
Organism: Sulfitobacter sp. M05; assembly: GCF_029285175.1. Taxonomy (GTDB): domain Bacteria; phylum Pseudomonadota; class Alphaproteobacteria; order Rhodobacterales; family Rhodobacteraceae; genus Sulfitobacter. Next base: position 344,651 of record NZ_JABEDH010000001.1, read on the forward strand.
CACTGGAAACTCCGATTGGCGACGAGGAAGACAGCCAGCTGGGCGATTTCATCGAGGACAAGAATGCCGTGCTGCCTTTGGACAGCGCCATTCAGGAAAACCTCAAGGAAACCACCACGCGTGTTTTGGCCTCGCTTACGCCGCGTGAGGAACGTGTGCTGCGTATGCGTTTCGGCATCGGTATGAACACCGATCACACATTGGAAGAAGTCGGCCAGCAGTTCAGCGTAACGCGCGAACGTATTCGCCAGATCGAAGCCAAAGCGTTGCGCAAGCTCAAGCACCCAAGCCGGTCGCGCAAGCTGCGTTCGTTCCTCGATCAGTGATCTGATTGTTGCTGCAATAATATCAGGGCTGTCCGAAGGGGCGGCCCTTTTTCGTTTGCCGCGCACGGGCTCGTGATTTTACCCTGCGGTTGAAACGCTTTAGTTTGGTATTCAAATTCCCGGAGGACTCCCCATGCGACGTTTATGCCTTTCCCTGATATGTGCGGCCCTGCCGCTGCCGGCACTGGCGCAATCCTATCTTGCGGTGAACCGATTGACTGTTGTGCCGGTCAGCGCAACCGCTTTCGAGGTGATCGAGGGCCGTGGAGAAGGCGCGCGCGGCATGTGGTGTGCGGCGGCCGATTACGTGCTGAACGGACAGCGGCAGGCCAGCAACCAGCGGCTGTATGTCCAAACCCCGCGTGGCCCCTCTGTCACGGTGGCGGGACGCAAGGGTGCGGTGTTCACTTTGGATGCGGGTTCCTTGCCGGATGGTCCGAAACGATCCTTTTCGGTCACTGTTTCTACCGCCGGTGTGGGGTTGCCGTTGGCCCATGCCATACAGTTTTGCAAGGATTATCAGATCGAATTGCAGGACATCCTCTTGCGCCGCGTCGATTGATACAGCGGCCCACGTGCAGCCCCATAAGCAGAGGTGATGCTGTAGGCTTTGGGGTGGTATCTGGCTTTGGGTTGCACCCCTTTGTGCGGGGGTGCAGATTGGCCTGATGCAAACCAGTTTCCAGATCGCGACCCGCGCACAAGGGTTATATGAATTCACCGGGGATGTGGCCGGTTGGTTGGCGGGGCAGGGCGACGGTCTGCTGACGTTGATGGTGCGTCACACGTCGGCATCACTGTTGATTCAGGAAAATGCTGACCCCGAAGTGCAGGTTGATCTGCTGGCCTATTTCCAGCGGTTGGTGCCGCCGACAACGGACCCCGCCATGCGCTATCTGACCCACACCTATGAGGGGCCGGACGATATGCCCGGGCATATCAAGGCGGCGATGCTGCCGGTCAGCCTGTCGATCCCTGTGATGCAAGGCCAGATGCGTTTGGGACGTTGGCAGGGGATATTCCTGTTTGAACACCGGGATGCGCCGCACACCCGCAGTGTTGCCGCCCATTTCGCTGCGGATTAAAGTGTCCGGTCTTTAACCTGAGCCATCATATATCGCTTTTCGCGTTCGACCAAAGGGAGAGGCAGCGAAAGCGATTCATGTTTATGGCGGAACGCTCTAATTGCAGGCTGGCGCGGTGGCGTTGCCGACAAGACTCAGCGCCACCCCCAAGATATTGCGGGACAATTCGCCCCTACCCAAAACCTCGCGGCTCCCCTATACCTATAGGTAAATGGGGGACACACCCCACAAGTGCGGTTGAAAAGAGAGAAAAGGGGGACGGCCCATGCGCTGCCCGTTTTGCGGAAATATTGACACTCAGGTAAAAGACAGCCGTCCGGCCGAGGATCATGTGTCGATCAGGCGCAGACGTTTTTGCCCTGCCTGTGGCGGTCGGTTTACAACTTACGAGCGGGTTCAGCTGCGCGATCTGGTGGTGATCAAGACCTCCGGCAAACGCGAAGATTTCGACCGTGATAAACTGGAGCGTTCGATCCGTATCTCGATGCAGAAACGTCCGATCGACCCCGAACGTATCGACCAGATGATCAGTGGCATCGTGCGCCGGCTGGAAAGCATGGGCGAGACCGACATCGGATCGAAGCAGATTGGCGAGATCGTGATGGAGGCACTGGCGCGGATTGATACCGTTGCCTATGTGCGTTTTGCCAGTGTTTACAAGAACTTCCAGGCGGCGGATGATTTTGACAAATTCGTTCAGGAACTGCGCCCCGATCAACCGTCAGACGATTGACCCAGCCGGCATTGAATGATGCCCGCTTTATGGGGCTGGCGCTAAGCTTGGGGCGTCGGGGGATGGGCCGGGTCTGGCCCAACCCTGCGGTTGGCTGTGTTATCGTTAAAGCGGGACGTATTATCGGACGGGGCTGGACCAAGGACGGCGGCAGGCCCCACGCCGAAACCGAAGCGCTTGCACAGGCCGGTGAGGCGGCGCGCGGGGCCACGACCTATGTTACTCTGGAACCCTGTGCCCATCACGGCAAGACGCCGCCCTGCGCTGATGCGCTGATTGGCGCGGGTGTTGCGCGGGTGGTTGTGGCCATGGCCGACAGTGATACGCGGGTGGATGGTAAGGGCATTGCAATGCTGCGCGCTGCCGGCATTGCGGTTGATCTGGGCGAGGGGGCCGAAGCCGCCGCGCGGGATCACGCGGGGTTCTTTTCCCGCATTGAACTTGGCCGGCCATTTCTGACGCTGAAACTTGCCAATTCCTTTGACGGGCGGATTGCCACGGGTACCGGCGAAAGCCAGTGGATCACCGGCCCGCAAGCGCGCCGTGTCGTCCATGCCATGCGCAGCCGCCATGATGCGGTGATGATCGGCGGCGGCACGGCCCGCAAGGATGATCCCAGCCTGACCGTGCGCGATCTGGGTATCTCCAACCAGCCCGCCCGGGTTGTGGTGTCGCGCAGGCTTGATTTACCTTTGATGGGGCAGCTGGCGCGCACCGCCAAAGACGTGCCGCTGATCCTTTGTCACGGGACCGACGCGGATGCCATGCTGGTGCAGACCTGGCGTGATCTGGGGGCGGTGATGTTGCCCTGCCGCAGTGCGGGCGCACAGTTGGACCCCGCTGATGTCATGCAGCAGCTGGGCACGCATGGGCTGACCCGGGTGTTTTGCGAAGGCGGCGGTGCTTTGGCGGCCTCACTGCTTGAGGCGGATCTGGTGGATGATCTGGTGGGCTTTACCGCAGGTCTGGTGATCGGTGCGGAGGGGCTGCCGGGGATTGGCGCGATGGGCGTTGCACGGCTGTCGGAGGCCCCGCGTTTCGTGCTGCAATCCTCCCATAAGGTGGGTGCTGATGTCATGCAGGTCTGGACCCGCTCTTAACGTCGCCACAGATGCGTCTGTGTGGCAAACACTCCCTGAAGCTTGGACAGTAGCCGGTTTGCCGCTCCGGGGCGCGGCACTGTGCCTGTCGCCAGACGGTCAACGATCACTTCGACAGGGCAGGGCAGCCCGCTGACCGGATCGCGGTAGCGCGGATAATCAATCAGCGCGGCATGAACCAGCCCCTCAAGGGACGGCTGGGCGCGGCGGCGCGGGGGCACATCGCCTTTGTCCGTGGTCAACCCCCAACCCGCGTAAAACGGCGCGCCCACTGTGGTGACAGGCAGGCCGCGCAGCAAGGCTTCAAAGCCCAACAGGGATGTCATTGTCCAAACCGCGTCAACATGGGCCAGCAGGGCAATCGGATCGGCATTGTCTAGCACGATGTCGGCCAGCCCTTCAGCATCGGTGGCCCCGATGCGCAGGCCGGCTTCGACGTCGGGATGTGGCTTATAAAGGATTACAGCATCGGGATGGGCGGCGCGGACCGTTTCCAGCAGTGCGCGGTTGGTTTGGATCAGGTCAGTGCCGGTGCGGATCGACGCGTCATCCTCGACCTGTCCGGGCACGAGGATACGGAGACCCTGCCGCAGGCCGGTAAGGTCGGTTTTCCGGGCGGTAAGGTTGTATTTACCCAAGCCCTCCGAGGTCAGCCGTTCGATCAGACGGCGCGCGCGGGTCTGTTGATCTGTGCGCAGGTTGGCGCGTTTTTCAATCCATTTCTCAAGCCGGCTTGGGCGCGTCGGGTCATAGTAGATACCCAGATCGTCACAGACCAGCGACAGGGGCGGGACGAGTTCCGCCCCCAGGCCTTTGGAGCGCAGAAACCCGTCTTCCACTGAAACAGCATCCGCGTGGCCGACCTGTGCCTTGCCGGCCCAGACCATCCAGGGGGTGCCGGATTGGCGGACCTTGGCGGGATTGTCCTGAAAGGTCACGGGTTTATATTGGCCAAAGAACCCTTGCAAGGGTTTGCGTTTCCACATGCGCATGGCAGAGGCGGTCCAGCCGGCGCGGTCTTCGCGCCAGCTGCGGGTCTGGGCGGCCAGTGCTTCGATGGCGCCTTCCAATGTGCCGAGGCGGTCGTGAAACGGGTCGTACCATTTCGGATAGAGGATCATGGCGGCAGCAAAGAGTTGCGGCCGTGTCAGGCTGCGCTGGCGGCGCGGGACCGGGAATTCATCTGTCGTGAGGCCCCATCCTGCATAGAACGGCTGGCCAAAGACGCGGGGTTTGTGACCGGCGAAAATCGCCTCGAACCCCATTTGCGAGGACACGGTATAGACCCCCACGGCCCCCTCAAACAATTTCCACGGGCTGATCTGATCCGCCAGCAGGGTAATGCGGTCATTGGCATCTTCGGGTGTGAAATAGCCTTTGCGATGGCCGGCGATGGTGTCGGGGTGGGTTTTGATGATGACGCGTGCGCCGGGGTGTTCCTCCTGCGCAAAGACCAGCATCTCCTGAAACCGGGCACGATCCGCGCCGCAAGCGGTTACGGAGGCGTCGCCGAAGGTTTGGTCGATGACCAGCACATACCCCGGATCCGGGGCAGAGCCTGCCACATCGAAACCGGTATATTTGGTAAGATGGTCCTCGGTTAGCCTGGCGATGGCGCTGCGGGCGCGGTTCAGCAGCGCAGTGTCGTCAAGTGGATGGCTGGCCAGCAGCTCTTCCAGCTCGGACGGGGTTGTTGGATCGAAATGCGCGGCCTTGCTGTCGATCATCAAACCAAGGGGGGGGGCGCCGGTGCGCCCTGAATGCAGGGAGCGCAGCAAGGCATCTTCGACACGGACCACGGGGGCTTTGTATTTTGCGGCCACCCGCAACCCGCGATGCGCGGTCGGGGAGTTGCCCCAGACCGCCACGCTGTCCCCGTCGCGGGGCAGGCCAAGGTGCAGGGAATATCCCGACAATTGCAGAATGCGGCGCACCCGCCGCTGGGTCAGGAAACCGCCGTTATAGACAAAAAGCCGCCGGTCCTTTGCAGGGCCGGCGGCGGGTGTGTCATATACCTCGGGCCCGAAAGCCACGCGGATTAGCCGCCCGTCAGGGTTGTCAGACCGGCAGCAGAGGTTGCCGTGCCGGTGATCGCGGAAATCACCTTGTTCCACTGGGTGAAGGGGGCTTCAGTGACATAAAGCGTGTCGCCGTCGCGGATCACAAAGTCGCGGGCCATGAACATGCCGTTGGGTTTGGTGAGGTCCAGCACGTAGACCATGCGTTGTGCGCCAACCAGATCATCACGACCCAGAACCTGTGCCGCAACTTCGGCGGGTTCGTTGCGGAAAATGAAGACCCCTGTCGGGTCTGCGGTGGCAGCGTTCAAGCCGCCAACCTGTGCGATGCCTTCAAGGGCCGAGAGGGTTTGCGATTCAAACGGCACCTGAGCCTGACCGCCCGTCGCACCCAGAGCGGTGAAGGAACGGCTGTCTTCCTCGACCAGAATCCGGTCACCGGCGCGCAGGGCGATGTCCAGTTCGGGATGGTCATACAGGTCTTCGAACCAGATCTTACCGCGCTGCTTGCCGCGGATCACGGTCACCTGTGCGATGGCGGGTTCGATCGTCACACCGCCGGCGCGTGCCAGCATGGTGCCCAATGTGCGGGTGGGCCGTTCAATCGGATAAACGCCCTGTGCGCCGATAGAGCCGATGAGGGATACCGTTGAACCGTCACCTGCGGCGCGGCGCACTTCGACCTGCGGGTCGGGGGTTTGTTCGCCCAGCTTGTTGGTGATGATGCGGCGGATGGCGTCGGGCGTGTTACCTGCGGCCTTAATCCGGCCAGCGTAGGGAATAAAGATGAAGCCTGCGCCGTCGACCTGAACCTCTTCCAGCAGCGCGGCGGGGGTACCTTCGACACCCAACAGCGGATCGTCGACGTTTTCATAGACGGTAATGCCCAGCACATCACCCGCGCGGATCGTATCCGAGCCCAGCCGTGCCGCCTTGGTGAAGGAGTCCGAGAACCCCAATGCAGGAACCACAGCCGTGGCGCGGGTCACGCGGTCATTGACCGAGACGACAAATGAATCGCCGTCCTTTTGGACCGACCCGGCATAGATTTGACGTTTGTTCGGGCCGACCTGCGGCAAACCACATGACCCAAGAACGGCCAAGGCCGCAACGGTTGCGATGGGGCGCGCCCACCGGGAAAATACGGATTTCACTGCGCGGTCTCCTCGACCTATTCAATTCTGCCTCGAAATTCGCCGATTGTTTCGACGTAATTGCGCCCACGCTACCCCCAGCGGGTTTTGAAAATCCAGTATGCATAAGCCTTTAGGTCAGGTGACAAGGCGCAACTGTTGCCGTGGGGCCGCGGTGCCTGATTGCAGCGCCTCATAGGGATCTTCCGCTGACAGCATCATATCAACCACCTGACGCAGCAATTGGCGGCGACCACGGGCGGAATAAAATCCGCCGGGAACTTGTGAAGTTTCAAGAAGATAGCGCCGATAGTCCTTGTAGGCCCTGTTGTCAGGGCGCGAGGCACCGGCGAAGAACTCTGCCAGAGGTTGATCGGACACGAATTCGGGTTTTGCATAGACCGCACGCCCAAACACTTTGAGTGGTATGCCGCGCCAAAGCACCTGTTGTCCGGCGGTAGAGTTGACCGTGACGGCGGTGCGGGCGTCATTCAGGAGCTGGGCCAGCTTGCCGCCACGCACAAAATGCACGCGATTTGCAATGCCAAGTTTGGCAGCCAGACGTTTGACATCGCGGCGCACTGGCACGCGGCCATCCTCCAGCGGGTGGGCCTTGATCACAAGGTGGTGGTGTTTGGGGGCACCTTCGGCAAAGCCTTTGATCACCAGTTCAAGGAAATCGGCCGTTGTGTTGAAGGGCGAGTGTTCCTGAAAAGAGCTGTCATGCTCAAGTTGCAGCAGGGCCAGATGATAGGGAAATCCACCCAACCGGATGCGCATGGTGGCCAGCAGGCGATCCGCCGCCAGCAGCGGCATCAGCAACAGGCGTTTGACGTAGAGGCCGAATTCTGTGGTGACAGGCAGGCTGCGGTGTGGGCGGAAGTTGCGGTAAGCGCCGTTCCGGAACATGACAAACCAATGATACAGTGCTCCGTAAAAGATGTGTTGGCGCATGTCGCCCCAATGGCCCGGCGGCAGGGGGGCTTCCATGTCGGATTGCGCCAGCGCGGTCTGCATCTGGGGGATGGTCATCTCCATCAGGCGGGAATTGCCGTTCGATCCGCCGCGTTCATAGCTGACCCAATAGGGGCGCATATAGCCTTCTTCAAAGACATGGACCGTGATGCCGCGCCGTTTGGCTTCGGCGACGGCGCTGGCGTGAATGGGACGGGTATCGCCGTAAAGCACAATGTCGGTGACGGATTTTTCGGTCAGCAGGCTGGCAAAGGTATCGTCCCATTCTGCCGCTGTGCCGTTAAAGGGGATATAGCTGGCCGGATGGAACCAGAAGGCCCGGTCGCCGGCGTTAAAGCCGACACGCCACACATCCGCCCCTGCCAGCCGCAGCATCTTGCCCAGCCGGTTAAAGAAAGGTCCATGGGGCCCTTGCAGGAAGAGGAAGACCCGTGTGTCGGGCGCGCGGGCGGTCATGAAAGCCTCTTTTATAGACGTTTTATCAAATTCTACATGGAATTGGGGCGAAAATATGGCAACGGCCATGCCCAACCCCGACGCTCCCTTGTCAGCATAGCCTACGGGCGATACGTCAAGGGAAAGTTAATGAGAAAGGGCCGCCATGTTCACCGGAATTATCACTGATGTTGGGACCATTGCTGCGTTGCAACAAGATGGTGATCTGCGGGCGCGGATCACCACCGGATATGACACCACGGGCATTGATATGGGGGCCTCTATCGCCAGTGACGGGGTTTGTCTGACGGTCGTGGGCCTGGGGCCGGATTGGTACGAGGTGCAGATCAGCGCCGAAACCGTCGATAAGACCAACCTTGGCAACTGGACCCAGGGCCGGCGCGTAAACCTTGAGCGGGCGTTGAAGGTTGGCGATGAATTGGGCGGACATATCGTGTCTGGCCATGTGGATGGTGTGGCCGAGGTGGTCGCGATGGCGGAGGAGGGCGACAGCACCCGCGTGACCCTGCGCGCGCCAAAAGAGCTGGCACGGTTCATTGCGCCGAAAGGCTCGGTTGCGTTGAACGGGACATCGTTGACGGTGAATGAAGTGAACGGGTGCGATTTCGGCATCAATTTCATCCCTCATACCAAAGAAGTGACCACATGGGGTGATGTTCAGGTCGGGGACCGGATCAATCTGGAGATTGACACATTGGCCCGCTATGTGGCCCGTCTGGCAGAGATGTCGTGACGCCGGGTATCGGACATAATCGGGGGCCGAACATGGCGCGGGGCGGCAAGTTTCGCGCGTTTCAATGGCAAAAGGCGCGGGATGCGGCGATGCCCAAGGCGGTGCCCCTGATGGTGGTCAAAATGCATGTGGCACGGGCGCGGGCCCTTGGGCTGGATTACCCGACCTATGCGGCAGTGCGCAAAGCCACGGGGCGTGACATTATGGGGCTGTTGTTTTCCTCGAATGCGCTGCGGGTTGTGCGGGCCGAAGCACCGGCAATGCCGGTGGAGCATGACGCAGTGTTGCAGGCGGTGCAGGGCGCGCGCAAGCTGGCGCTGGTACATGCGCCGTTAAGTGCCGAAAAGGTGGCGGGGGCGAATGCAGTGCTTGACCATGTGGGTATGGCCCCGAAGTTCACCGACAGCTGGGCCGAAATGCGCGATCATCTCGGCGCGGTGATCACTGGCCAGCGTTTATGCCGGGATCAGGTACTGATTGTGGGTGATACTGGTTTCGAACGGGACTGGAGTACGGCGGCGCAGGCCGCGGGGTATCTTGAAGCGACACGGTATTTTGCTGCGGGCGAAGGCCGGGTTTAGCGGCCCATGTTGGGGGTGAACGCTGCTGGCGGAATATGTTGCGGCGGGCGGGATTGAGTTTAAGGGCAAGATGAAGCGGGCTGTGGGCGGGCGCGAAAGGGCGACGTGGCGGTGTTCTGACAGCGGTGGTGCGGCTCTGGTCAAAAAAGATGCGCTGCGCTATCAGCGGGGCAAAGACGCGAGGAATTGTCATGAACTTTGAAACACCTGGGCCCGTAGAAGAGGGGCTGGCAGCGGCCATCTCTCCGATCCAAGAGATTATCGAAGAAGCGCGGGCAGGCCGGATGTTCATTCTGGTCGACCATGAGGACCGCGAGAACGAGGGGGATCTGGTTATCCCTGCGCAGTTTGCCGATGCCGAAGCGATCAATTTTATGGCGACCCACGGGCGCGGGTTGATCTGTTTGCCGATGACCGCGGAGCGGATTGGCACATTGGAATTGCCGATGATGGCGATGAACAATTCTTCGCGTCACGAGACCGCCTTTACGGTCAGCATCGAGGCCCGCGAGGGTGTCACTACGGGTATTTCCGCCGCGGACCGGGCGTTGACCGTGGCGGTTGCCATCAACGAAGACAATGGTGCGGCGGATATTGCCACACCGGGACATGTGTTCCCATTGCGCGCGCGCGATGGCGGGGTGTTGGTGCGTGCCGGCCATACCGAGGCGGCGGTGGACATCAGCCGCCTGGCCGGGCTGCACCCGTCAGGTGTGATTTGTGAGATCATGAAAGAAGACGGCACCATGGCGCGTCTGCCGGATCTGGTGGCATTCGGCGCGGCACATGGGTTGAAAATCGGTACGATCAGCGATCTGATTGCCTATCGTCACACCCATGACAACCTGTTGGTCGAACGTGACCGGCGCGAAGTCACCTCGGCTTATGGCGGCGCATGGCAGATGCGGGTGTTTGCCGATCAGATTACCGGCACCGATCATGTGGTCTTGTCCAAGGGGGATATTTCCAGCGAGGCGCCGGTTCTCGTGCGCACCCATGCGATCAACGCGCTTGAGGATATTCTGGGGCTTGGCCCAAGTCCGGCAGATGAGCTGCCCCGCGCGATGCAGATCATTGCGGAGGAAGGACGGGGGGCGGTTTTGCTGTTCCGTGATCCCTATCCAAAGCTGCGTCTTGATGATGAGGACGAGGCACCGCGCACAGTCAAGAACACCGGTCTGGGGGCGCAAATCCTGTCGACGTTGGGGTTGAAAAAGCTGGTGCTTCTGACCGACAATCCCGAAACGCGGTATCTGGGGCTGGACGCCTATCATATTGAAATCGTGGGTACGCGCCCGATTGCGGAAGGATAATACATGGCATCCTCGGAAGAACACACCGTCCTTGCACGGCCCGAATTTGATAAACCCGTGAAGGTGTTGATCGTGGTGTCGCCCTATTACAGTGATATTGCCCATGGGTTGCTGAGCGGTGCCAAGGCCGAGCTGACCGCCGCAGGGGCGGAGTTTGACGTGGTGGAAATGCCGGGCGCGCTGGAAATTCCGACGGCCATCGGCATCAGCGACCGGCGCAGTAATTTTGACGGATATGTTGCATTGGGCTGCGTCATTCGTGGGGAGACCACGCATTATGAAACCGTCTGCAATGACAGCAGCCGTGCGCTGCAATTGCTTGGCTTGCAGGGGCTGTGCATCGGCAATGGCATCCTGACCGTCGAGAACAAGGCACAGGCAGAGGTGCGTGCCGACCCTGAGGGGCAGAACAAGGGCGGCGGCGCGGCAGCGGCGGCCTTGCATCTGATCGCACTGGCCCGTAAGTGGGCGCACACCAGCAAGGGTATCGGATTCAAGCCACGGGGCGAGGATACGCTGATGGCTGGCGACACAGATGGAAGTAATATCGCATGACGACTGGCCTGTCGGGAAATCAGAAACGCAAGATGAAGTCCGCCGCGCGGCTTTATGCCGTGCAGGCGTTGTTCCAGATGGAGCATTCGTCGCTGACGGTTGAAAAGGTGCGGCTGGAATTTCTGGATTACCGTTTTGGGGCGACACTGGATGGAGTGGAATTGCAGGATGGCGACATCACGCACTTCACGCAAGTCCTTGAAGATGCCGTGAATTACCAAGCCCCGATTGACCAGATGACGGATCGCGGGTTGGTGGCGAAATGGGCAATCGCGCGGATTGATCCGACATTGCGCGCCTTGTTCCGCGCCGCGGGTGCCGAATTGCGTGACACCGGCACCCCGCCGAAGGTGGTGATTTCGGAGTATGTTGACATCGCACGGGCGTTTTTCCCAGAGGGGAAGGAGCCGAGTTTCGTCAACGCTGTGCTGGATCATATGGCCCGGGAGGCCCGTCCCGAGGCGTTTTGACCCGTTTTGAAAGCCGGTTCATTTAGGCTATCCTTGAGAAAAGGAGACGCCCATGCCTGTGATTTTCCGATTCTATATCAAACACTGTCTGATCGGTTTTGCCCTGTCGGCGGTTTTTATCGCCGGCTTGATGTGGCTGAATGTCGCGAACCTGTGGCATCTGATAAGCACTTCTGACATTGGGCTGATGGCACTTGTGGTCTTTTGGGTGTTGAACGGGATTGTGTTTGCCGGGGTGCAAAACGGCGTGGCAATAATGTTGATGGCCGAGGATGACACCACAGACGACGGGCCAAAAGGGGGATCGCCCATTGGGGTGATGCCACAGCCATTGCCAGTAGAGGCTGAGGCGGGCAGGTCGCGTAGTCCATTGTCATAAGCTGAGGTGGATGTGACGGGACCACCATTGCCGGTCAGTTTTTTATTCCCGGGGACCTGTATGTACAGGTGGGCGCCAGATAAACGAACCAGGGCTCGAACAGAGCCAGCTCCCTAGGATTTGCTTAAGGCCACTGGAATGTAACGTCTCACGAACAGGGCAGAACCCGTCACCGCTCATAGGTAGGGCGCGGGCGGGGTCTGTGCAAGGGCGCTGACGGGGTTATTTGCCCCGCCTGCATTCTTCGATCTGGGGTCAGGACTCGTTAATCCTGTATCGTCAGCGGCAATTTCACGAAATTTCAATGGTTTGGGCCGCGCGGTCAATAGTGGTTCTATTTGCAAGCGGTCCAAGACGCTGAAATGAAGTGAAATTACTGCCCTGCGGGTTTGCCGGATTTTGCCGCTTCCCATTGCCCGGCAGGGTCATCCAAAGGATGATCCCGAGAGGGGGCGTTACATCTACTTGAAATAGAACCACCACTGCCCGACAGGGCATTGCGCAGCAATGTCCCGAATGGGGTTTCCTGCACAGATGTTCCTTGTTAGCGAAAAAATCAGGCAAACTGACGGCACAGGATTAAGGGGTCCTGACCCTAGGTATCCTCGTTGATATACCCGCGCATGCGGCCCATGTGTTCGTCCCAGCCTTTGTCCAGTGATAGCAGCAGACCAAATGCCGCGTCACCTGTGGGCAGGCCCTCATGGCGCAGATGCAGACGGGTGCCGCCTTTAACCTCATCCAGAGTCCATTTGACAGTACTGGTGGCATCCCCCATCGGGCCGACGGAAAAAGTATATTCCAGATATTCAGGCGCACGGGCTGCGATGACATTTCCCCAGATCAATTTATCACCGGACTCGGCACCAAACATGGCAAGTGGTTGCCCTTCGGTGAGTGGCGTTTTGGGTGGGTGGAACCACAGAGCCAGTTTGTCCGGCTGGGTCAGATACTCCCAGACATCGGCACGGGGGGCCTTCAGGAAGATGGTTTTTTCGATTATGGGGCGGGTCATGTATTATCCTTTTCGATGGCGTTTTTTAGGGCGTCGAGGCGGCCGTCCCAGAAATTATCAAAGACTTCGAGCCAGCTGAGGACCGGTGCAAAGCCGTTTGGATTGATGCTGTTAATGCGTTCCCGCCCACGCGGGGTGACAGTGATCAACCCGCCGTCGCTGAGTACGGTGAGGTGTTTCTTGACTGCCGCGCGGGTCATATCGAATTGATCCGAGACATCTGCAATGGTCATGTCCTTGGTACGCAGAAGGGCAAGGATGTCGCGCCGGGTCGGATCAGCGAGGGCGCGAAAAGTCATCTGTGTATTGTCGGGCATTGAGGCTCCTCATTTGTGATACCTTATGGTTTCATATATGGGAAACCATAAGGTATCATGTCAAGTCGTTTATGCAGTGGAATTGGTGATCAAGCGGTCAATGTAACAAGCTCTCTTGCGAATGTTCATGAAATGTTCATGATTGTCGTATGTCAGACACCGAATTTTCACCCGCTTCCTCGTTTTTGCAGCCCGGTCAGCTTTTGGCGCGGGGGGTGGGGCGGCATCTGGCCAGCCACGGTTTTGCCTGCGTTGAAGAGCTGGTGCCGACGCGCGGATTGCGGGTGGATGTGATGGCGCTGGGTCCCAAAGGAGAGATTTGGGTGGTGGAATGTAAATCCTCGCGCGCGGATTACATGTCAGACAACAAATGGCGCGGCTATCTGGAATGGGCGGACCGGTTTTTCTGGGCTGTGGATAGTGATTTTCCAACCGAGCTGCTGCCGGATGACTGCGGATTGATCATTGCGGATGCCTATGGCGGTGAGACCATTCGCATGGGGCCGGAAACGCGGCTGGCCGCCGCGCGGCGCAAAGTTATGGTGCAAAAGTTTGCGTTTCATGCGGCGCGGCGTCTGCACTTGTTGCGCGATCCCGACATGCATCCGCAGTGGGACTGAGGCAAGGCGCTCTAGCGGTTGGCCTTGCTGCCGCTGACCCGATTGGCCGCAGCCATGATTTCCTCGGCGATTTCGTAGGCTTCTTCCGGGGTGAAATCCATTGGAATTTCAATGCCGTCACCTTCGACAAACAGGCGTACCATGCCGGCATCGGTGGGGCCGATCTGAAGGTTGGCTTCGATGTCGCGTTCGGTGTTAATGCCCATGGCTGCCTCCAAAATGTGGATGCATCGCTACCGCGGGCCGGCTTGAAAGGCAAGGACCTGCGGGGCATGCTGACAGGATGGAAAAGGTAGAGATTCGCAGGTTCGAGCCGCAGGATCGTGATTGGCTGGTCGCGGAACATCGTGATTCTTATGCCCGCGCGGAAGGGTTCGACGACAGTTTCGGTATTCTGGTGGGCGGTATTCTGGATGATTTTCTGAATTACCATGATCCGGCTTGTGAATCCGGTTGGATCGCTTGGGAGGGCGGGCAGCGGCTGGGCAGTATTTTCTGTGTGAAGCTGGACGGGCAAACTGCAAAGCTGCGGCTGTTCTTGTTGACCGAGCGGGCACGCGGCAAGGGGTTGGGGCAGCGGATGCTGGCGCATTGCATGGGGTTTGCCCAGGCGCAGGGATATCAGCGGATGAAGCTGTGGACCCACGAATCGCACCGGGCGGCTGGGGCGCTTTATGCAAAAAATGGCTGGCAATTGATGTCATCGGAGCCTGTTGTGTCTTTTGGTCAGGCTTTGATCGAACAGCATTGGGAAATCACACTTTAACCCGCTTCTTTGGTCTTGCATTCCGTTTAAGGGGAAGCTAAATCGGCCCCACGTGCCGCCTTAGCTCAGTTGGTTAGAGCACTGGTTTGTGGAACCAGGGGTCCCCCGTTCGAGCCGGGGAGGCGGTACCATTTTCAATAATTTAGAGAATTTTTGGCAGCGGTGGGTAAGAGCCATTGCAGATCTAAGGCCCGGCCCGGATCAGGAGTTATTTTGGTACGACTTGGCCCCGGGTTCACCAGGTGCAGATGTTGCCGGGGCTCTGCCCCATCGATCAAAGATCGATTCCCCGCAGGATATAAGGCCAAAAAGAGGGGGGATCAGTCGATCTGGAGGGACTGTCGCAACCCACCGGTCAGGCGGTCGTAGATCAGGATTTCGTCATCAGAGGTGACGATGGCGTACCAATCAGCCCCTTGCGTAAAGGCCTGGGCTGTTTTGCCGTCCGGCAGGGTGATTTGATCCGGTAAATCGGGGGCGGGGCGGTTCAACCGCGTGACAAGCAGGCCAATCACCACTAGAACCCCGGCAATCATCACCACGGTCAGTACCGTCACCAACCGCCTTAAGAACCGCAGGTTTGCAGGCTCAATCGGATCATCCATGTCAATTCTCCGCCACATCTCATTTATCTTGCGTGAAAACCCGCCGTCCCGTCTTGATAAGGCGCTGGCGCGGGATGTGCCAGAGGATGCGAACCTGTCGCGCACACGTCTGGGCAAGCTGATCGAACAGGGCGCGGTCAAGGTGGCGGGCGCGGTTGTACGTGATCCACGCGCACGGGTGGTCGCGGGTCAGGTTGTTGAGATTGGGGTTGAGGAGGCCGAGGAGAGCCATATTCAGGCGGAAGACATCCCGCTAGAAGTGATTTTCGAGGATGACGATCTGGTGGTGATCAACAAGCCGGCGGGGATGGTGGTGCATCCGGCACCCGGATCGCCGTCTGGGACCTTGGTCAATGCCCTGATGGCCCATTGCGGGGACAACCTGTCTGGCGTTGGCGGTATGAAGCGGCCCGGTATCGTGCATCGGATTGACAAAGAGACCAGCGGCTTGCTGGTGGTGGCAAAATCGGATGCGGCGCATCATGGGCTGGCCAAGCAGTTCGAGAAACACACGGTCGAGCGCTATTACAAGGCGCTGGTTTACGGGGTGCCCGACGGCAATGATCCACGGTTGCGGGGCATCAAGGGGGCGTCGTTCGAGGCGGGAAATATCCTAAAGCTGACCACACAATTGGCGCGGCATAAGACCGACCGGCAGCGTCAGGCGGTGTTGTTTAATGGCGGGCGTCACGCGGTGACACGCGCACGTACGGTCGAAAGTTTCGGCACCCCGCCGGTGTTGGCCTTGATGGAATGCTGGTTGGAAACCGGGCGCACCCATCAGATCAGGGTGCATATGGCCCATGCAGGGCATTCGCTGGTTGGGGATCCGACCTATGGCGGGCGGCGCAAACTGCCCAAAGCGGCGATGCCGCAGATCGCGGCCGAGGCGGTCAAAGCCTTTCCGCGTCAGGCGCTACATGCCGCGGTCCTTGGCTTCGAGCATCCGGTTACATCGCAGATGATGCGGTTCGAAGCCCCGTTGCCGCAGGATATGGCGGGATTGTTGGATGTGGTGCGGCTTGCCGTTTGACGCATGGCGTTGCGGAACCGTCAGGTAACCTGTGCTTCACCTTTCTTAGATAAGTGTGAATAATTCCGGTGCCGTCAGCCTTGTAAATGCGGCGCCACCGCCCATATTGATGTTAAGCCCGTAAACATAAACGTTTAAGACACGGGATCTTCAGGGAAAGGGACCAGTTATGGCCAATTATGCAAATCTGCCGGCACCCACACCGGAAGGCGGTCTGAACCGCTATATGCAGGAGATCCGCAAGTTTCCGCTGTTGGAGCCTGAAGAAGAATACATGCTTGCCAAGGCGTGGGTTGAAAAAGAGGATACCAAGGCCGCGCATAAGATGGTGACCTCGCATCTGCGCTTGGCCGCGAAAATTGCCATGGGCTACCGTGGGTATGGGTTGCCGCAGGCCGAGGTGATTTCTGAGGCGAATGTTGGCTTGATGCAGGCGGTGAAACGGTTCGACCCAGAGAAAGGGTTCCGTCTGGCGACCTATGCAATGTGGTGGATCAGGGCGTCGATTCAGGAATACATCCTGCGCTCATGGTCCTTGGTAAAACTGGGGACGACATCCGGTCAGAAGAAGCTGTTCTTTAACCTGCGCAAGGCCAAGAATAAGATCGGCGCGCTGGAAGAGGGCGATTTGCGCCCGGAGAACGTTAAAACCATCGCAACCCAGTTGGGTGTGACCGAAGCGGAAGTGATTTCGATGAACCGCCGCATGTCGGGTGGGGATGCATCGCTGAATGCGCAGGTTGGGTCGGACGGCGAAGGCACGATGCAGTGGCAGGACTGGCTGGAGGACGACAATGCCGACCAAGCTGGTGATTATGCCGAACGTGACGAGCTGGAGACGCGGCGTGAAATGTTGGCGGACGCAATGGAGGTGTTGAATGAGCGCGAACGCGATATCCTGACCCAGCGCCGGTTGAGCGATCAGACGGTTACGCTGGAAGATCTGAGCAGTAAATATGACGTCAGCCGCGAACGGATACGTCAGATTGAGGTGCGGGCGTTCGAGAAGTTGCAGACCCGGATGCGCGAACTTGCCAAGGAAAAGGGCCTCTTGACAGCTGGCTAGGGGACCACCCTGTGCCGACTTGACGAAACACCAACCCTGCCCACATTCTGGGGCAGGGTTTTTTCATGGAGAGAGCAGATGGCTGGGGGATGGGCAAAAGACGGTGCGGTATCCGAACAGATCGAGGCGTCGATTAATGATGAACTGGCCCGATTGAAAGCACGCAAGACGCCGGTGGGCGAGAGCCGAAGCCACTGTGCGGAATGCGAAGAGCCGATTCCCGAAGCACGCCGTGCGGCCTTGCCGGGGGTGAAACTTTGCATTGAGTGCGTCCGTGAACGGGATGCGACGTTTCAGACGCGGGGCGGGATTAACCGGCGCGGATCAAAGGACAGTCAGTTAAAGTAGCCCGAGGCGGGGCTATCTGATAGGGTAGGGCATGTTGTTGCGCGATTGCATCCCGTTGGAATTTGGCCGGATGGCCCTTGGCATTGCCTTTTTGGGGGGTGTTGTCGTCATCGGGATGACTGGCACATCCAAGGCGGGACCTTCCTGTGATTCCCATCCCGGCTTCACTGTGATTGATGCCTCGCATCCGCTGACCGATATTCTGCCCCGTGGTGGCAGGCCGGCGATGGCCGCGATCCGTGATCTGGGGGTTGATACGATCGTCCGCTACTATGACAATGTGGCCGAAACCTTGCCGTGCAAAACACTGGTGCCGGAAGAAACCGGCGCGATTTTACAGGCCGGTTTCAACCTCTTGGCAGTATTTCAGCATCATAACGACAATCCGATGACTTTTGTCACGCCGGGGCGCGGCACGCTGGATGCGCAGCGTGCGATTGAACTGGCATTGGCCAACGGCCAGCCCAGCGGTTCGGCGATCTACTTTGGGGTGGATGGCGTGGACGGGGCGGTGCAATCGGCAAATTACGAATACGCCAAGAGCGGCGGCGGAGAGATTTCATCCGCCCGCCAAGTGACGCTTGAGAACAGCATGGGGGCGGGATCGTTTCGCAAACATCAGGCGTTTTATGATATCTACCGCGAAGAGGCGGTGGACCTTTTTGGCGGTACGGCGGGCAAACACGGGCCGCGTGATATCCTACCCTACATCGACACGTATTTTCGCGATATTCAGACGATTTTCACCAATTTTGGCAACCAAACCGGCATGCGCTTTAAAATTGGCGGCTATGGCGGCGGGCTGGTCTGTGACCATTTGCTGTCAACGGGGATGGTTGATTTCTGCTGGCTGTCGCAATCCAAGGGCTTGGCCGGTTACCAGAGTTTTGAGGCCTCGCAAAAATGGGTAATGCGGCAGGAGCTGACCACGGTGTGTAACGGTTGGAAGTTTGGTACCGGCGGTGATTTTCAGTTTGATTTCAATACGGTCAACCCACGCACCCCTGATTTTGGTCAGTGGAATACGCAGGTTGATTATGCGGTGCCGTTCAGCCGCCCCCTGAAAAGGGACGGCGTGGGATGTTACGCGTGGAGTGATTAATCCTCCATCGCTTCCAATTCATCGATGAAGCCGGAAATCATCGACAGGCCCTTGTCCCAGAACGCCGGGTCGCTGGCATCCAGGCCAAAGGGGGCGAGCAGTTCCTTGTGGTGCTTTGATCCGCCGGCCTTGAGCATATCGAAGTACTTTTCTTCAAAGCCTTCTTCACCTTCGGCGTAAACCGCGTAAAGCGCGTTTACCAGGCCGTCACCAAAGGCATAGGCGTAGACGTAGAAGGGTGAATGCACGAAATGCGGGATATAGGCCCAGAAGTGTTTGTACCCCTCCATGAATTCAAAGGCAGGCCCGAGGGATTCACCCTGAACGGACATCCACAAGGCGTCGATGTCATCCGGGGTCAACTCGCCATGACGGCGGGCGGCATGTAGTTTGCATTCGAAATCGTAAAACGCGATTTGGCGAACAACCGTGTTGATCATGTCCTCGACCTTGCCGGCCAGCAGCACCTTGCGTTCCGCTTGGGTCTTGGCCCCGTCCAGCATCTTGCGGAAGGTCAGCATCTCGCCAAACACCGAGGCGGTTTCCGCCAATGTCAGCGGTGTGGAAGACAGCATTTCACCCTGTCCGGCGGCCAGAACCTGATGCACGCCGTGGCCCAGTTCATGCGCCAAGGTCATGACATCACGTGGTTTTCCCAGATAGTTCAGCATCACATAGGGATGAACATCGGTAACGGTTGGGTGGGCAAAGGCACCCGGTGCCTTGCCCGGTTTCACCGCCGCATCTATCCAGCCTTTGGTAAAGAAGGGGGCCGCCAGCTCTCCCATGCGCGGATCAAAAGCGTTATAGGCATCCATCACGGTTTTCTCTGCCGCCGCCCAGTCCACCACGCGGGGATCTTCCATCGGCAGGGGCGCGTTGCGGTCCCAGACCTGCATCTTGTCCAGCCCCAGCCATTTGCGTTTTAGTTCGTAATACCGGTGGCTTAGCTTGGGGTAAGCGGCAACAACCGCGTTGCGCAGCGCCTCAACCACCTCTGGTTCAACCTGATTGCTCAGATGGCGACCGGTCTGCGCGGTTTCCATGCCCCGCCAGCGGTCGATGATTTCCTTTTCCTTGGCTTGGGTGTTGTGAACACGCGCGAAGGTTTTGATATTGCTGCCCAAAACATCCGCCAGTTCACGCGCACCGGCCTCGCGTTTGTCACGGTTTTGGTCGGTCAACAGGTTCAACGTGCCCTCGATGCCCAGCTGTTCGCCCTCGATCTCGAACTCCAGACCGGCGATGGTTTCATCAAACATCCGCTCCCATGCGTCACCAACCACGCCCAGATCATGCATGAATTTCTCAAGCTCGTCTGACAGCTGATAAGGTTTCATTGCACGGATACGGTCAAAGACCGGTTTGTAGCGTGCCAGATCACCGTTTTGCGCCAGCAGTTTTCCCATGTGATCATCAGGCAGTTTGTTCAGCTCCAGCGTGAAAAAGACCAACGGCGTGGTGAAGTTTGTGATCCGCTCTTGCATGTCGGACATGAACTTTGCGCGGCCCGCATCCGTGGTCAGCTGGTAATACCGCAGGCCGGCAAAAGACATGATACGGCCAGCAATCTGGTTGATCTTTTCGTTGCGCAGTACGCATTCCAGCAAGCCGGCAGCGTCTTGTTCTTCCAGCTTGCCTTCGTAATCGCTGGCGAAGCTGGCGCAGGCCTGCTCTAGCCAATCAAGATCGCGTTTCAGTTCCGGCGCGTCTTCGCCCGTGTAGAGATCATTCAGATCCCATTCGGGCAGGTCGCCCAGATTTTCATTGCCATGCCCGGCATTTACGTCACGAAGGGGGAAGGGAAGTTGAAACATCGGATACCTCATCTGTTTCATCCTACCTAAGCGTGGCAGGGCAGCGGGACAAGCGCCCCGTCAACCATAAATGCGTAGCATTTCGTTAAGATCGTCCAGCGTATTGGCTTCGGCCAGTGGCTTGTCCTTGCGCCAGCGTTTCATGCGGGGAAACCGCAAGGCCACGCCGGACTTGTGGCGTGAGCTGGGCTGGATGCCTTCAAAGGCAATTTCGAACACATGATGTGGTGTCACCTGCCGCACGGGGCCAAATTTTTGCAGGGTATTCTTGCGTACCCATGCGGTGATCTGGCGGAACTCGGCATCCGTCAGACCTGAGTAGGCCTTGGTAAAGGGCACAAAATCGTCACCGTTGCGCACGGCAAAGGTGAAGTCGGTGAACAGGTTAGCCCGCCGGCCTGACCCCGATTGCGCATAAATCATCACAGCATCAATGGTCAGTGGTTCCAGTTTCCATTTCCACCAATCGCCCTTTTTGCGGCCTGCAAGATAGGGGCTGTCGGCGCGTTTCAGCATCAGCCCCTCGGCATGGGCGTCGCGTGCATCACGGCGATACTCGGCCAACCTGTCCCAGTCGGGAAACGCAAGCTGCGGCGAGAGTTTGACCGGTGCGTCGCTCGGCAAATCGACACAGGCCATTTCCAGCAGGGCACGGCGTTCGGCAAAAGGGCGGTCGCGGATGTCATCACCCTGCCATTCCAGCAGGTCATAGGCATGTAACACCACGGGGGCTTCGCTCAGCAGCTTCTTGGGCACGGTCTTGCGTCCGATGCGGGGCTGTAAGGCGTTGAAGGACGCGGGTTTATCTGCGCCTGCCTGCCAGACAAGCAACTCGCCATCCAACACGGTACCGCTTGGCAGGTGGTCAATTGCGCGGGCCAGTTCGGGAAAGCGATCGGTCATCAATTCTTCGCCACGCGACCAGACGAAATACGCGCCCTCGCGCAAAATGAGCTGACCGCGGATGCCGTCCCATTTCCATTCCGCACGCCAATCTGAGGGGGCACCCAAATCCTGGGGTTCTTGCTCCAGTCCATAGGCCAGATAGAACGGGTAGGGGCGCGAGGCGTCGGCGCTGGCGTCTTCAGCCTCGATCAGGCTGTGCCAGCTGTGGGTGTCCGGGTGCCAGTTGCCCATAAGCCGGTGAGCCAATTCAGCCTCGGATTTGCCAGTGGCCTGCGCCAGGGCACGTGTCATCAATTTCTGGCTGACCCCCATGCGAAACCCGCCGGTGATCAGTTTGTTAAAGACGAACCGCTCGCTGCCACCCAGCCGTTGCCAAGCGTTCAGCACAAAAGCCTTTCGCGCCGCCTCATCCACGTCGGCCAGACCGCGCAGATCATTGATCCATTGCGACAAGGGCCTGTTGTCGCCAGACAGGGTGGCCGGCAAAATCAACGAAATCGTTTCTGCCAGATCCCCGACTATTGCATAGCTGTCCTCAAACAGCCAAAGCGGCACCCCGGCGACCTCGGCGGCCCATTCGCGCAGGCGGGTTGTTGTCACCGCGCGTTTCGGGCGGCGCCCGGAGAACAGCGCAACCGTCCAGAGCCGGTCAAGATCATCCGCTTCGGTGAAATATGCGGCAAGAGCGGCAACCTTTACCGTGGTTTTTGTGCTTTGGTCGATGGCGTTGAAAAGGGTGGCAAAGCGTTTCATGCTTGCTCTTCCGCCCCAGCGGTTTCACCCTCGAACTGCGTTGGAATGACCCGGGATTGCCAGCCGTTTTCGTTCAGGTATTTGTTGAAGATATCGGTGTAACCATGTGTCACGTATATATTTTCTGCGCCTGTCTGCTTGATCGCTGACAGCAGGCCCTCCCAATCGGCATGATCCGAAATGACAAAGCCGCGGTCCCCCGCGCGGCGGCGACGGATGCCGCGGATCGCCATCCAGCCGGAAGCGAAACCGGTTTCTTGTGGTCCGAACCTGCGCGCCCAAGTGCTGCCCATGGCGGAGGGGGGGCAGATCACGATTGCGCCGGGATGGTTTTTCGGGATCAGATCGGCACTCGCATGGCGGGTTGCAGGCAGGGTGTACCCTTGGCCCCGCAGCACACGGTTGCTGTTTTCAACTGCGGTATGCGTCAGGATCGGGCCGATATCTGGGTCCAACATCGACAGCAAGCGCTGCGCCTTGCCCAAGGCATAAGCCCCTAGAAATGCGGTCTTTCCTGCCGCTGCGCAAGCGGACCACCACGTGTTGATCTCGGCGGCGACAGTGGCCTGTTCGGCCCAACGGAACACCGGCAGGCCAAAAGTGCTTTCGGTGATGAAGTGATGGCAGGGCACGGGTTCAAAAGGTTCTGACAAACCGTCGTCGGTGATTTTGTAATCGCCGGAGGCCACCCAAATTTCGCCGCCGACCTCAATCCTGATCTGGGCGGAGCCGGGCACATGGCCTGCGGGGTGAAAGGAAACCTGTGCATCGCCGATCCGGATGACTTGTCCATATGCGATGCTTTCCGCCGAGATATCCCCAAGCCGGTGCCGCATAATCGGCAATGTGCCATCTGTGGCCAGATATGTCCCCATGCCTGGGCGGGCGTGATCGGCATGGCCGTGGGTGATCAGCGCGCGCGCGACAGGGTACCATGGATCTACGTAAAAATCGCCGGCAGCACAATAGATGCCCTTGTCGGTAAAGCTGAGGATTGGTGCGCGTGTCATCAACCTAACTTAGGTCAGCCGCGCGTATTTCAAAGAGAAAAAGGAAGGCGGATCAGCTGGTGACCGTGCCAAGGAACAGCTTTTCGATGCCATCCAGTGCCTGATTGCGCAGCTGCGGCTGTTCCATCAGGATTTCATGTTCGCCGCCTTCGATCAATTCAAGCCGCCCGCCGACCCATTTTTCCATCCGTTCATGGATCGGCGGCACATTTACGATACGTTCATTGGTGCCAAGCCATGTCACCGCAGGTAGGTTTGGGGCCGCACGTTCGGCAAGGTGGCGTGTTTCTGCCAGTGCTTCGCGCAGCCAGACATAGCTGGGGCCGCCAAGGGCAAGTTCGGGATGGACGGCCAGTTGATCGCGCATCATGTCGAACATTTCTGCATCGGTGGTCAGCAGATTGTCGTCAAAGGCGGCGGTTGTCACATAGGGATCAGTGGTGGTACCGGGCGGCAGTTGATGGCCCTTGCCAAATCGCGGCATCACGTTGGACAAAAACTGCGCAATGCCCCGCAGATGTGGTTTGAGATATATCCCCCACATCGGGCCGGTAAAGGAGGCGGCCTGAACACTCATCCCCTCCATCACCGCGCGCAGTCCGATACATCCGCCCATGGAGTGGGCAAGTAGGAAATAGGGGCGTGGCAGGGCAAGAGCGCGGGCGGCGCGCATCAGGGTTGCCACATCTTTCTGGTAATCGGTGAAACTGTCCACATGGCCCACAAGCGGGTCGTCAATCAGCCGGTCCGCCAGCCCCTGACCACGCCAGTCGATGCACATGGTTGCCAGACCGCGACTTGCGATGTCACGCGCGGTTTGGCCATATTTTTCAATGTATTCGGTGCGGCCCGGAAACATAAGCACCGTGCCTTTTGCCCCGGCAAGAGGCCAGTGGGCGACCCTGATCCGTTTGCCGTCAGAGGTGACAGCCCAATGCGCAGCCCCACCTTCGGGGCCGGGATGCACATCGGTGAAAAGGGGGGCCGCCGTCAGGTCCATCAGCCGAGAACAGCCGCCAGTTTCATGGCCATGCCCATGTCGCCGTCAACCTTCAACTTGCCCGTCATAAAGGCCGCAGTGGGGTTGGTCTCGCCTTCAAGGATTTCCTTGAACGTATCGGCATCCGCGCTCAGCGTGACATCGGCGTCGTCGTCAGCAGCACGTGCGCCATCGCCATCAATCATAACGGCACCTTCGCCTTGAATGTCGAATTTGGCAGATCCGTCAAAATCGGCCCCCGCCAGTTTCGCATTCAGTACGGTAACCGCTTCGTTTACAATATCGCTCATCTTCAGCCCTTTTTTGGCAAATGGTGCCGGTCACATCTGGAATTGTGCCGGCAGCCTGTTACATTCACTGTTGTTATGCGCAACTTACCCGTCAACCTCAAACGTCACCTTGCGGCACTCGGTGCAACTGTGTTGCTGTGCAGCACGGTTTCCGCGGGAAGTGCAACACCTGAACAGATGGACAGGCTCAAGGCGGCGAGCGGGGCAGCGGCCACGCGGGTGGCCAAAGAAATTGAAATGGCGTGGTCGAAATCGGGTTCTGCGGCGATGGACCTGCTTTTGCGGCGCGGCAAGGAGGCCCTAACCGAAGGGCATTACCCCCTGGCGATTGAACATTTGACAGCGCTGACCGATCACGCGCCTGATTTTGCCGAAGGGTACCATGCCCGCGCCGAGGCCTATTTTCGCGCCGGGCTTTTCGGCCCTGCACTTGATGATCTGGAAACGACATTGGCTTTGAACCCAATGCATTACGAGGCGATGTTCGGGTTGGCAGTGATGTTTCAGGAATTTGGTGATCTGCGCAACGCTGCCCGTCTTTATCGTCAGGTTCTGGCGATCTACCCTAGCCACGACAATGCCGGCAAGGCATTAAGCCGGTTGAAACGCGACGGCATTGGCCGCGAACTCTGATCGGATAAGAAGTGTCAGGCAATGGAAAGGTTGTGGCCGTATTGGGCCCGACCAACACGGGTAAAACCACCTATGCAATCGAGCGGATGCTGGGGCATCGCACGGGTATCATCGGTCTTCCGCTGCGCCTGCTAGCGCGCGAGGTCTATGACAGGATTGTCGCAATCCGTGGCCCGTCGGTGGTAGCGCTGGTCACTGGTGAAGAACGAATTGTGCCACCGCGTACCCAATATTGGGTCTGCACGGTCGAGGCGATGCCCGAAGGCATGGGCGCGGATTGCGTTGCCATCGACGAAATTCAACTCTGCGCCGATCCAGAGCGGGGGCATGTGTTCACGGACCGCCTGCTGCGCTATCGTGGCCTGCATGAAACCCTGTTTCTGGGGGCTGATACCATGCGCGGCAGCATCGCGGCGCTGGTCCCGGAGGTGCATTTTGTAAAACGCGAGCGGATGTCTGAATTGACCTATGTAGGTCAGAAAAAGATAAGCAGGATGAAGCCAAGAAGTGCGATTGTCGGGTTTTCGGTTGAGAATGTATATGCCATCGCCGAGCTGATCCGGCGTCAAAAGGGCGGTGCTGCGGTGGTGATGGGCGCGCTGAGCCCACGTACACGCAACGCGCAGGTCGAGATGTATCAGAATGGCGAGGTTGATTATCTGGTGGCTACCGATGCCATCGGCATGGGGCTGAATCTGGACGTGGACCATGTGGCCTTCTCCGCGCTGAGCAAGTTTGACGGACGGCGAATGCGCCCGCTTGCCCCCAACGAGCTGGCCCAGATCGCCGGTCGGGCCGGACGCGGATTCAAAAGCGGTACGTTCGGCACAACCGGGGATGCCCCCGCTCTGGATGATGGTGTGGCGCGGGCCATTATGGATCACAACTTTACGCCTCAGAATAAACTGAACTGGCGCAACCATGCCTTGCAATTCGGGTCGATTGATCGTTTGATTTCAACCTTGGAGATGAGTCCAAAACAGGAAAGACTGGTCCGTTCACGCGAAGCTGACGACCTGAAAGCACTAAAAACACTCGGTCAGGTTGATGAGATTTTTGCCCGATGCACCAACGGGCCTTCGGTGAAACTGCTTTGGGATGTTTGTCGCATTCCCGATTTTCGTGGCATAAGCAGCGCCGAACACGCCGGTCTTTTAGAAAGTATTTTCATTGACTTACATCAACGTGGGGAGATTTCGGAAGACTGGTTGGCAGGGCAGGTCAAACGCATTGATCGCACCGATGGTGACATTGATGCACTGTCTAAACGGCTGGCGTTTATCCGCACTTGGACCTATGTGGCACAGCGCAAAGGCTGGACCAGAGACGAAAGCCATTGGCGCGGGGCCACTCGTGTCGTAGAAGACCGCTTATCGGACGCCCTGCACGAGCGTTTGACACAGAGATTTGTAGATCGGCGCACATCCGTGCTTTTGCGCCGGCTAGGACAGAAGGAAGCCATGGTGGCCGAAGTTAGCGATACCGGTGAAGTGACCGTCGAAGGCGAATTTGTAGGCAAGTTGGACGGTTTCCGTTTCCGCGCCGACAAGGGGGCAGGCGGTGCCGAGGAAAAGACAATCAAGACCGCAGCGCTGCAGGCGTTGACCCCCCAGTTTCATCTGCGTGCGGACCGGTTTTACAACGCACCCGATACTGAAATTGATTTCACCGAACAGGGTGGCCTGATGTGGGGTGCCTCTGCGGTGGGCAAGCTGGTCGCGGGGCAAGATGCGTTGAAGCCGCAGGTTGAAGTGTTTGTTGATGACATTGCAGGCCCTGAGGTCGTGCAAAAAGTGCAACGCCGTTTGCAGCACTTTATCGACCGCAAGGTGGCGGCATTGTTTGAACCGCTGCTGGCGCTGTCCAAGGATGAAGCCTTGAACGGGTTGGCCCGCGGGTTTGCCTTTCAGATGGTTGAGAGCTTTGGCATTCTGCCGCGTGCGGGTGTGGCCGAAGATGTAAAATCGCTTGATCAGGACGCCCGGGGCGCATTGCGCAAACATGGCATCCGGTTTGGTCAGTTCACGATCTTCATGCCGCTGCTGCTAAAGCCCGCACCGACCCGTTTGCGTCTGGTTTTGTGGTCTCTTTCCAAAGGCTTGTCAGAGTTTCCTGAAGCCCCACCTCCGGGGCTGGTCACTATTCCTGTGGACGCCGGTGCGCCCGAAGGTGCCGATACAATGTCCGGCTACCGCAATGCCGGTACCCGCGCCATTCGTATTGATATGCTGGAACGTCTGGCCGATATGCTGCGCGGTGAAAACTCGCGCAGCGGTTTCGAGGCCAAGGCAGACATGCTGTCGATCACGGGCATGACACTTGAGCAGTTTGCCGACCTGATGGGTGGTTTGGGCTATCAGGCCGAAAAGGCCGAGCGCGCCAAGGTGAAACCGGTGACCGAGGTGATGCCAGAAGCTGGCAAGGCCAAGGCGGACACGCCGGTGATGGATGCCAATTCTGCACCTGAAGGGGCGATCACCGAATCCCCAGCACCGGATGCGGTCGCCGAGATTGGCGATGCAGGCGTTGCACCGATTGCGGAAACGCCAGTTGGAACGCCGGAAACGGCGGCAGCTGTTCCTGAAACGCCAGCCGAGGAAATCCTGCCCGGCACGGCAGCGGATGCTGATGTGGCTGAGGTTGAGATGGAGGTTTATTACACCTTCACCTGGGGCCGGCCAACGCGCAACAATACCAACCAGCGCCGCAACAATGACAAGCCGCGCGGCAAAGGCAAACCGTCACAGGGCAAGGGCCGCAAGGGTGGGCCAAAAGGCGACCGGGGCAATAAGGCGCAGAACTTCTCGGCCCGCCCGCCGAAAAAGGAAAAAGCCATTGATCCGGATAACCCGTTTGCTGCGGCCTTGATGGGGTTGAAGGACGGTAAATAAGTGTCTGACAGTGTTGAGAAACTGCGCGTTGACAAATGGCTTTGGCACGCGCGGTTTTTCAAGACAAGGACCTTGGCAGCGGCGCAAGTCAAAGCCGGGGCGTTGCGCATCAACGGCACCCTTACTCAGAAACCAGCCAGCACGATTGTGCCTACGGACGTGCTGACCTTTGCGCAGGGCGATCATATTCGCGTGATTCAGATCGATGCCTTGGGCGTCAGGCGCGGACCGGCCCCCGAAGCACAGGCGCTTTATACGGATTTGTCCCCGCCAGAGCCCAAAAATCGGAACAAACAACCCGAGAATCCCGGTTTTGACGGAAAAGGGCGCCCAAGTAAGAAGGATCGTCGCACCCTTGATCTTTCTAAGGCCCGCTATCTTGAATGATCCTACGGCCTGATTTACTTCACGCCCAAGCCTTTCTGACAGAGATCCTTGCATGACCTATATCGTGAACGACGCCTGCATCGCCTGCAAATACACCGACTGTGTCGAGGTATGCCCCGTGGATTGCTTTTACGAAGGCGAGAATATGCTGGTGATCCACCCTGATGAATGTATCGACTGTGGTGTTTGCGAGCCGGAATGCCCGGCGGACGCGATCCGCCCGGATACCGAACCGGACGCGGAGAAGTGGGTTGAATTCAACCGCAAGTATTCCGAGCTGTGGCCGGTCATCATCACCAAGAAAGACCAGCTGCCCGAGGCCGAAGAGCGCGACGGCGAATCCGGCAAGCTGGAGAAGTACTTTTCCGAGGCCCCAGGCGAGGGCGGCTGATTCGGGCACCTTCGATAGGGCGCTGGCCTTCGGGTCATGTTTTACAGGGGAATCCCGTGTATTTCGGCGAACTTTCGGAACGGCCTGTTTTGTGATATAGTAAGTGAAAGCTGAAACAGACGATCGGTCACCAATGCACCACTTCACACTGCGAAATTGCTGCCGCAACTGACCATCTTACTCCGACTTTGACGCACCCCATCGCGGGCCATATGGCTGCGATTGGTTGCGTTATTTCGTGTCTGCCACAGCCCAATTATTTTCTGCGGGTCCGCCCGCGCCACAGGAGCCACTACATGTCTAAATCGAAGAAGCTTGATTTCCGTCCTAATGAGTTTGTCGTCTACCCTGCGCATGGCGTCGGGCAGGTCGTTTCCGTTGAGGAGCAGGAAGTCGCCGGCATCACGCTGGAGCTGTTCGTGATTGCGTTTGAAAAAGACAAGATGACCCTGCGTGTTCCGACCCATAAGGCGACTGAAATCGGTATGCGCGCGCTGTCATCGCCAGATGTCATTGCCCATGCGATGAAGACGCTGAAAGGCAAGGCCAAGGTGAAACGCGCCATGTGGTCACGCCGAGCACAGGAATATGAACAAAAGATCAACTCGGGTGATTTGATTGCGATTGCCGAGGTTGTGCGTGACCTGCACCGCACCGATGATCAGCGCGAGCAAAGCTATTCTGAACGTCAGCTCTATGAAGCGGCACTTGAGCGGCTGACCCGTGAAGTCGGCGCTGTTGGCGGCGGGGACGAGGTTGCAGCTGCCAAACAGATCGGTGACGTGTTGGAAAGCCGCATCGCGGCGTAAGCGGTTTTGAACAAGTCTTGACGCGCCGTCCCTGAAAGGGGGCGGCGTTTTTTATGGCAGGGTGGCAAGAAAGCTGAGCAACACAGCGATTTCCGTCACCTGTTGCGTCGCCCCAAGTACGTCACCGGTTTGCCCGCCGATTTTGGCGCGGGCGACAAGTGTCACACCGGTTGCGGCGATCAGTGCGGGGGCCAAGGTCGCAGGCAGTATCAGAATTGCGGCAAGGATCCCAAATAAGAGCGCTGTGATCATCGCCTGTTTCGGCGGACGTCCGGTATTGCCCGACAGGCCTGACGGGCGGGCCGCAGGCAGGCCATACATCACCACAACCATGGCGGCGCGCGACATCACCGCGGCGCAGGCCAATGCCATCAGGTAACCACCTGCCGTCAGAAGCGCGACCACCGCGACCCAGCGCAGCGCCAGCGCCACCACCAGCGCGATCACCCCATAGGTGCCGATCTGACTGTCCTTCATGATGGCCAGCCGGCGTTCCCGGGTCCAGCCGCCCCAAAACCCATCTGCGCAATCCGCCAGCCCATCTTCGTGCAACGCACCGGTGCTTGCGATGCCAGCCAGCAGGACAAGCACCGCCGCAGCGGCAGGCGGCAGGCCAATCCCGAGGGCGCACCAGCCGACAAGGGCGGACAACAGTGCCACGATGAGCCCGACCAGCGGATAGGCCCATGCCGCATAGGCCGCCGGCCTGCGCTGATCGGTAGGAAAGGCGGCTGCGGGAACAGGCAGCCGCGTCAGCAGCCCAAGGGCGAGCGGCAGGTCGGTTGCACGGGGGCGGAACCCAGAGATGTCGTTTCCAGTCACTTTTCTGCCTTTTGACCTCTTCCTGTGGTGCGGCGCGGTGGATAGACAGGAAGCAACCCAATCCAAAGCCAGAGCATGCCCATGACCGATGAATTTGCAACCCTGTCCGATTTTCGTGCCCTGCTTGCAGGGTTTCCCCATGCTGACACCGATATGCTTGCTGCGGCACAGGCGCACAACATGCAACTGACCAAACCACCCGGTGCTTTGGGGCAGCTTGAGGATCTTGCCCTGTGGTATCGCAGCTGGCGGGGCGGCGAGAACGCCGAAATCTCCGCACCACAGGTGATTGTTTTTGCGGGTAATCACGGGGTGGCGGCGCGTGGGGTTTCGGCCTTTCCCGCCGAGGTCACCGCGCAGATGGTGATGAACTTTCAGCATGGCGGTGCCGCGATTAACCAGATTGCCCGGGTGAACGGGGCGACATTGGATGTCGTCGCATTGAACCTTGAAAACCCGACACAGGATTTCACCCAAGGCCCTGCGATGTCTGAAGATGAATGTGTTGCGGCCTTGCAAGCGGGATGGAACACGGTGAACCCTGATGCGGATCTGCTGGTGGTGGGTGAAATGGGGATTGCGAACACCACGTCAGCCGCGGCACTGGCCTGCGCGCTGCTGGGGGGGGATGCGGCAGAATGGACAGGGCGCGGCACTGGTGTTGATGACGCCGGGCTTACGTTGAAAACCCAAGTCGTCGCTGAAGGTGTCGCCTTGCACAAGGGGCAGGGTGACGGATTGGAAACCCTGCGCCGGCTCGGCGGGCGTGAACTGGCTGCGATGGCGGGGGCAATGGTGCGGGCACGCAGCCTGCGCATTCCGGTTATTCTGGACGGGTTCATCTGCTCTGCGGCAGCGCTGTGCCTTGCGCATACCCATGAGGGGGCGCTGGATCACGCGGTTGCCGGTCACCAGAGTGCCGAGGGCGGTCACGAACGTCTGCTAGCGGCATTGGGCAAGGTGCCGTTGCTTCAGCTTGGTCTGCGGCTGGGAGAGGCCTCAGGCGCGGCGCTGGCAATTAGCGTGCTGAAGGGGGC
Organism: Sulfitobacter sp. M05; assembly: GCF_029285175.1. Classification (GTDB taxonomy): domain Bacteria; phylum Pseudomonadota; class Alphaproteobacteria; order Rhodobacterales; family Rhodobacteraceae; genus Sulfitobacter. Next base: position 376,126 of record NZ_JABEDH010000001.1, read on the forward strand.
CATGGCCTGCCACGCAAGCATGGCAACCTTTGCACAGGCGGGTGTCAGCGACAGCTGATGCCATTGAGGGCAAAGGGGGGGCGGCGCTGGTATCCGCCCCTTCCGTTTCCGGCGGAATCAGGCGCTTTTTTGGTCTGTCTCGTCACTGCGGTTCAGGAACGAGGTTTCAAGATCCTTTTGCAGTTCCTTGGCGCGGGCCACGTATTCTTTATTGGCCGAAGGTTCGACATCGGCGCGCCACAGGGCGGCCAGTTCGCGAACAGACATGCGATCATGGGCATAGAACATGCGCTCTGCTTCATGGGCTTCAAACTCTGACAGGCCCATGTTTTCCAAGACATAGCGACCGGCCCGAAGCGAGCTGTCGAACATTTCACGGACGATGTCATTGGCACCGGCTTGATACTGGCGATAGACCTCCGTGCGGTCACGCGCCCGTGCGATGATGTGCAGGTCGGGGCGTTCCTTGCGGGCATATCTGATCAACTCCAGGGCGGCCTTGGTATCGTCCAGCGCGACAACCAACACATGTGCGTCTTTGATCCCGGCCTTGCGCAAGATGTCGGGGCGGGTTGGATCGCCAAGATAGGCCTTGAATCCGAACCGCCGCATCACGGCGATGGCTTCGGGGTTGTGATCTAGAACAACAGTCTGAAATCCGCTTGTTTGTACCAAACGGTTCACCACCTGACCAAAACGTCCGATACCGGCGATAATCACCGGGCCGTCGTGTTCGATATCGTCCGGCTCGACGGTGCCGCCTGTGTCCTCCATCCGTTTGTGAATGATGTCATAGACGATAAACAACAGGGGGGTAATCAGCATCGACAGGGCAATTACCAACAGCAGGGTCTCTGCAACAACGCCCGGCATCACGCCGGTCGTGACCGAGAAACTGACCAGCACAAAACCGAATTCACCGGCCTGTGCCAGCCCAAGGGCAAACAGCCATTGATCCCGTCCGCGCAGTTTGAACATCCGCCCCAGACCAAATAGAATGATCCCTTTTACAATGATCACCAAAAGCGCCATGCCAAGGATGATGACCAGATCGGCAAACAGCAATTCAAAGTTGATGCCGGCCCCCACCGTGATGAAAAAGAGACCCAGCAGCAGGCCCTTAAAGGGTTCGAGGTCGGTTTCAAGCTCGTGACGGAATTCCGAGCTGGCCAGAACAACACCAGCCAGAAACGCGCCAAGGGCAGGTGACAGGCCGACCAGCATCATCAGAAAGGAAATGCCGGTTACGATCAGCAGGGCGATGGCGGTATACATTTCGCGCAGGTTGGCCGAATGGATAAAGCGGAACACCGGACGCGTGAAAAACACACCTACAACGATGATCCCGGCGATGGCCCCGATGGTAACAAGGGTGACACCCCAGCCAGGCAAGCTTTGTACATAGGAGAAAGCGGCTTCGGCGGCGGCAGGGCCATGTGTGCCCTCGGTTGATTTATGAGCGGCGTCGACCTTTTCAGGGTCAATCGAGATTGATCCGTCCGGCATGACTCCGGCCAGCGTTGTAATGGCCAGCAGCGGCAGGAAGGCGAGGATCGGGATCACCGCAATATCCTGCGTCAGCAGCACCGAAAAGACCGAGCGCCCGCCGCTGGTCTTCATCAGATTCTTTTCAGACAGGGTTTGTAAAACAATCGCCGTCGAAGACAGGGCCAACGTCAGGCCGATAGCCAGCGCGACATTCCACGGCTGGTCATAGGCCATGGCGATGCCCATCAGGGCTGCCGTGGAAATCACCACCTGCAACCCGCCAAGACCCAGCAACCGGTGGCGCATGTCCCACAGCGCCCGTGGTTCCAGCTCTAACCCGATCAGGAACAGCATCATCACAACGCCGAATTCGGCAAAATGTTGCAGGTCCTTGGTTTCGGACCCAACAAAGCCCAGAACGGGACCAATCAAAATGCCCGCCGCTAGATACCCCAGAACCGACCCGAGCCCAAGCCGCGCAGCGATCGGCACAGCGATGACAGCAGCAGCAAGATAGATGGTGGCTTGGAACAGGAAACCTTCCATGACGGTCCTTTCAGGAGAAATGAGGCTTGTGCTTATCAGATATCATATAAACCGACATTGCGGGCGCGATAAGTCGACAAAATACTCTTGTTTTCAGGTCGGCAGCGGCCCGTCAGACTTAAGCTGATCCATCACGATTTGGCTGTTTACCCGCGAAACCGCTGGATGGGGCAGCAACACCTCGTGAATAAGCCGGTTAAGGCTGGGAAGATCGGCGCAATAGACCCGCAGAAGATAATCTGCATTCCCTGTCATGGTCCAAACGCTGACGATTTCGGGACGCGCCGCGATCAGGCGGGCAAAGCTACGCGAGTTTTCCGGCCCGTGGGTGATCAGGTGGACCTGAACAAACCCCTGTACGTTCAATCCCAGACGCAGGGGGTCAAGCCGTGCAACATAACCTTTGATGTAGCCTTCCGCCTCCAGCCGCTGGCGGCGTCGCCCGGCCTGCGAAGCGGACAGGTTCAGGCGTTCGCTTAGCTCCTGCGCTGTCAGATGGGCATCCTTTTGCAAGGCGTCCAGAAGGCGGGTGTCAATGTCATCCAGCATGGCGCGGGTTTCTCGCATGGTTTATAACTTTTTTGCGTGAACCTGCCGTCTTTGGCCAGTCGAAAGCAACAGAATGCGGAAACTTGGCGGATCGTTGCTTATATAGCTCCCGCCAGAGCCACTCTTTCAGCCAAGGATCGACTTAATGGGAATTTCCCCACAGCCTGCGCCACAGGCGGTTACCGCGACAGACCGCCTAATCGGGACAGACAGCTTTGAATTTGTTGAGTTTGCCGGCCCTGATCCGCAGGAGTTGCGCGACTTTTTCACGCGGATGGGCTGTATCCATGTGGCGACCCACAAGGCAAAAGCCGTCGAGCTTTGGCAGCAGGGGGAGATCACCTATTTGCTGAATGCCCAGAGTGACAGTTTCGCTGCGCGCTATGTCAAGGAGCATGGAGCTTCTGCGCCATCGATGGGATGGCGTGTGGCGGATGCGCAAATGTCGTTGTCCCAAGCGGTTGCGCAAGGCGAGGTTGAATACACCGGCACGGGGAAAGTTCTGGATGTGCCGGCAATCGTCGGCATTGGGGGGGCGTTGATCTATTTTGTGGATCACAACGAAGATACATCGCCCACCAACTGGGAGTACATCTGAGGAGGGGCACGCCTGTGACGGTTCTTGCGCAACTGGGTGCGCATAGGGCAAAGCCTGTTGCCGGCGTGAGCCGCTATCTTGGCATCTTCAGGACCAGATCGCGGCCTCTTTTCTTGTAACGCAGTTCGTTTTGCCCAATGGCAGAGACCCGCCCGCCATCAATCCGATCCCCGACCACGACCTTTTGGTAGCGTCCATTGCCCAGCCGGATCAACGCGCGCCGGTTCGAGGGTTTGCCATAAACGCCGATCAAGTTCACTTTGCGCAGGTTCAACGCATTTTTGACGGTTGCCTGTTTCGCAACCGACGTGCTGGTCGGGATTTTGGGTGTGACAGTGCGCGGGGCAATGCTTGCGGCACTTGCAACACGGCGGGGCTGTTGTGCCTGCGCCTTCCGGGTGCGTTTGACAATCCGCGAAAAGTTGCGCGGGCGTACATCGGGGCGCACAGAGGCGCGCACGGCAAGTCGCGTGGCGCTCTCGACCGGGTTGGCCGCAAGGGCAAGGGCGACGGCCCCATCTGTCACGATCGGCTTGTTGTCGGGCAGTGCAGCGGCGGCGGCGGCCTGTGCGGCAGCAGCAACCTGTGCAGCGGCTTTTTGCTGCAAGGATCTTGGGCGCAGGGCGGGGCGGTACTCGGCCAATTCACGGCGCGTCAGCCCGCCCAAAAGGGCGCGTTCGGTTTTCTCGACCAGATCGGCAGGGCGCGGCTTGGGACGGGCGGCGGCCAGAACATCGCGTGCGGTCGTGTCTTCTTCGGCAGTTTGAAACCGTGTTGGCGTGGCCGGTGGTACCAAAGGGGGCAGACCCAGAAATACGGTGTATCCATCCGGACTTAGCGCGCCCGCTGCGGTGGCGACAACCAGCCCGTTTTCATCCAGCGTAAAGGCCGTGCCAGCGGCCGCAGGCGAGGAAAGCGCCGCCAGACCGATATCGGTGCTAAAGCTGCCGACATCAGGCAGGGCAACCGCATCTGTTGCGGTGCTGACGGGATCAATACTGGTCAGATAAAGGTCTTCGATATTGATCAGACCGGCGGGTTCTTGTGGCACCTGCGGGGCCAGCGGCCAGATGCCCGAGGTCGCATAGCGGGCCTCTATCTCGGCCTCTGTTAGGGGGATCGGTGCAGTGGGCTGCGCCTGATCGCGCAGGGCATCCAGCACGGCGCTGTCTTCTTCGGTCAGCTCAGGGTCAAGTGCGGCCAGCTCAACATCGGCAGAAACGGTCGGTTCCTGCGAAACTGGTACGGAATCCGCCACCTCGGGGGTTGCGCGGGGACCAAACAGCCGTGACAAGCCGCCCTTGTCATCCAGAAACACGGATGCCCAGGCTGCCATTCCGGCCAGAAAAACCAATAGGGCGGCGGTCAGGATCAAACCCAGAAATCGCGGTTTGCCGCCAACCTGTGCGTTGCGGGCACCGAATATGGTCATCCGCTCTGTTTCGGAATCTTCTTGCGGATCGGTTGCATCCGGTGGGGTTGGCTGGTCCTTGGCGCTACGCCGGCTGAGGAAACCGGTCTTGCCCGTGCTCTTCGCGCCGGCCTTGGGGGCGTCTTGCAGGTCAGCTGCAAGTGGTGGTGCGACATGTGCAACAGGTTCCGGTTCGACCGCGATATGCCCCGCGGTGACAGAACCCTCTGGCACGGCGGGCGTATCCCGGCGAACCCCGTCGAGCTTGGGCGTTGGCGCGTTGTCGCCACCTCGACGGCTGGCAAACCCAATGGTGGGCGGCGGGGCGGTTTCCTGTTCCGATAACGGTGCGGAGACGTGTTGCGAAGCTGTTTGCGGCGTGGCGGTTGTTGGTTCGGTTCCGCCAGCGGATGCCGCGTTCGCGCCAATATCTTGTGGCAGATCGGCAGTGGTTGCGGCTTGCTCCTGCTGCGTCCCTGTTGGCGCTGAGGTAGTGTCGACGGGGGGGGGAGGCGCAGGATTTGGATCAACAGGAAGGTCCGCCGGCCCAATGATGCGCACCGACGTTTTGTCGGGTGTTATCGTTTCACCAGGTTTCAAAAACGCTTCGGAAACAGAGGTTTGCCCAAAAAATGGTTCGCCGACGTAGGGATGTGTTCCTGGCACCGCGGCAAAGCTGACCGGATTAAAGCTGTGGTCGCGTGCGAAACTCTCGGCCTCGACCAGGGTTTCCTTTGCTACGGCTGCGATATGGGTGCTGTTGCCATCAGCGCAGCAGTCAATCACCAGATCATCCACCGCATAAGGGGTTGCCCCTTCCAGCGCCAGCACAGCTGCCGCGTGGCGTGCGCCCGGATCAAGCCCGGGGGTTTCGATCGTCAGATATTTGATTTGTTCGTTGGGCAGCAAGAGTTTGCAGCGCAGCGGACCTGTTTCAAGGGTGGCTGCCGTCTTGCGCAAAACGGTCAGTTCAGCGGCCAGATCGGTGGTATCCAGCCCCACGTCGCCAACGATGCGCCATCCCCCGGCCACACGGTGCAGCAGGCAGATTCCATCGACTGAAAGGGAGAGGGCGAAACTGGGCTTCATCACGACAGACTTTTACACAAGGAATGACGGCAATTGCTTAACCGTGGCTTAAGGCCAGAATAACCTGTAGGGCAGCGTATGAAAAGGCCTGCGGCAGGTCGATGCCCGCCGCAGGCGATTGTTGGTGTCTTTACCTCATTGGCAAAGCTGTATTTTCTAGCTTGAGGCCTTGCCAAGCGCTTGATCAAGGTCTGCAATCAGGTCATCGGCGTCTTCTGTACCGATGGAAATACGCACCACGTTTTGGCCGGCACCGGCGGCTTCTTGCTGCTCGGGGGACAGTTGACGGTGGGTGGTTGAGGCCGAGTGGATCACAAGGCTGCGGGTGTCGCCCAGGTTGGCCACATGGCTGAAGATTTCCAGTGCATTGACCAGTTTTATGCAGGCCTCATAGCCGCCTTTCACGCTGATGGTGAACAGGGCACCCGCGCCCTTGGGGCAGACGGTTTTGGCACGTTCGAAATAGGGCGAAGATTCCAGACCGGCATAGGTGACCTTTTCGATGCGGTCGTCCTGTTCCAGCCAATTGGCGACCTTGACCGCATTTTCCACATGGCGCTCCATGCGCAGCGACAGGGTTTCGGTGCCCATCAGGGTGTAATGCGCGGCTTGCGGGTTCATTGTCATGCCCAGATCGCGCAGCCCGATGGCAATGCCGTGGAAGGTAAAGGCCAGATTGCCAAAAGTCTCGTGGAAGTTCAGCCCGTGATAGGCCGGTTCCGGCGCGCTGAGTGAGGGGAACTTGTCATTGGCAGACCAGTCGAAATTGCCCGAATCAACAACACAGCCGCCGGTCACGGTGCCGTTGCCGGTCAGGTATTTTGTAGTCGAATGAACGACCAGCGTCGCGCCAAGTTCGATTGGCCGGCACAGGTAAGGCGTCGCGGTGGTATTGTCGATGATCAGCGGAATTTCAGCTGCGTCTGCGATGTCTGCAATGGCGCGCACGTCCATGATATAGCCGCCGGGGTTTGCGATGGCCTCGCCGAACACGGCGCGGGTATTATCGTCAATCGCGGCTTTTACGGCGTCCAGATCGTCGAAATCGACGAATTTGCATTCCCAGCCGAAGCGCTTGATCGTGTGACTGAACTGGGTGACCGTACCGCCGTAAAGACGTGTGGAGGCCACGATATTCTTACCCGGACCCATCAGCGGGAACAGGGCCATGATCTGCGCCGCGTGCCCCGAAGAACAGCATACCGCGCCAACGCCGCCTTCAAGTGTGGCAATGCGTTCCTGCAAAACCGCGACCGTGGGGTTGGTCAGGCGGGAATAGATATATCCGACTTCTTGCAGGTTAAACAGCGCCGCCGCGTGATCTGCATCCCGGAACACATAGGCTGTTGTCTGATAGATCGGCGTCTGGCGTGCGCCGGTCGCGGGATCAGGACGCGCGCCTGCGTGGATTTGCAGGGTATCAAAGCCGTGGGTCGTGTCGGACATGGGTGTCTCCTTGTGAGGTTTGACAAATGGTTAGCGGATGGGCTTTCGCCACACAAGGGAGCCGCCCCTTCAAGGAACGGGCGTTCTGCAATGATGCAGGGGCGTAAAACATATGTTTGGCTGGGCAGCCTGAGCCTAACGGATCCAGAAGCCGTTCTTTTTGATCCGGTTACGGATCACCTGTTCCCGGCGCGGCAGGTTGTCCTGATCAAACAAGGCCCGCACCTTGTGACCGCGCCCCTGATAGATCATGCGTTTCGCGGCATTCGATCCCTTTAGCACTTTCTTCAGCTTGTTCGGTGCGGTGACGGTTTCCAGTACCTCAATCACACGGGCGCTTTCACGTGCATAAAGCAGCGGCAGCAACCGGTAGTGACAGCTGACCTCGCCGTCGAGATACCCCGTTGGCAAGGCGTCGCGCCCGCCGCCAAGCGCATGGATGACCAAGGGTAGGGCAATCTGGTCCAGCCATGGATCAAAGGATTGGGCGCAGAGTTCGACGGGGGGCGTGTCGCGGATCGCCAAGGCATAATGCAGGAACTTTGCCCCGAATTCACGCGGGCAGCGGTAAAAGAAGAACCCTGCGTTGAAGTAGAGATAGCGGCGCCAGTATTCGTCAGGCTGGCCCAAATCGAGGCTGCTGTCGAAATCGAGGTCGAACTTGTCATAGAGCGATTTCCACAGGCCGGCATAGCCGGGGCCATACACCTGCGGGACCGGCCATGTGCCTTCGCGGCGCAGCGATGCGCTGGGGCGGTCAAAGTCGAACGGGACCGACATCAGATCACCGGTGATCAGAGTATCAGTGTCAAAAAATACAAAGGGTTCGCCTTTGGGCAGAGCCTTGAGCATCTCGATCTTGTTGCCATAGGGATAGGCATCGCCGAAATGACTGCATTCAAAGTGAATGATCTCAGCGCCGAGATTTTCCAGAGCGGCGCGGATATCGCCGTTCTTGATCGTCGGGTCATTCTTCCACAGCGGACCGGGTTGCGGTTCTGCGACAATCAGACGACCGGAAAAATCCGGGCTGGAATGACGTAGGGAGGCGGCAAAAATCAGCGCCTCATAGGCCAGCCGCCCGTGCTGGCCGACAATCACCACGTTAAAGGAGGAATTGGACGTTTGCCGGCTTGCCTGTTCACGTGCCATAGTTCTGCTGCGCCTCTTTTTTCGGGGACTATAGGCGCGAATGGGTTTGCGCAAAAGACGGCAATTTCGCCACGGTTAGGGAGACAGGTCATGTTAGGGGTATTCTTGGCGATGGTGGCGGCGACCATGAACGGGGCGGCACCGGCTGTGCCACAAGCACAGGTGGCGGTCACACAATCGGTACCGGCCAGTCAATCCGATACCGCCATAGGGGGCGGGCAGGTTGCGGCCCCCGCAGACAACGCCACAGGCACCACAGCATTTAACATGGCCGTGGTTCCTGCCGGCCTGAACGCCGAAGCGCAAACTCCCAGCGGCAAGTTTACCACTGCCGGAGAAGTGAAACCGATCCTTAATGCCACCAAGGGCAGCTGGGTGGCGCTGCGTGAATTTGATGGTCAGGACCTTCTGTATGTGACTCATCTATGGGCCTGGCGCTGTGGGCTGAAGGCCATGGCGATTTCCGTCAACAGCGAGACGATGCAGAACTGGCCTTTGCCACCCTGTCATGTGGATAGCGCCATGCCGAACGCGGTTTTGCCACAGGACGGGGTGCCATATCTGACATTGCGTCTTGGGGCGGTGCAGAACATCACCATCCAGCTTGTCTATGATGATTTGAGCATGGATGTTGCGCGTTTTGCCCGCAAGGATGTGCTGCTGCCCTGATGCAGCGTTCTGTTGCCTCGCTGGTTTTGCCGCTGCGCGACCTGAACCGTTGTTTTCTACCAAGTTTGATCATGCTACCAGCTCTATGGAGGATCCAGCTGTGGCAGGGGCGTAGGATAAAAGCCCTTGCGACAGACATGGGCGTGCAACGGAACAGAAGCATCAAAAGGGGCGGATGGTGAGACAGTATTTGTTGCTGTGCGGCGCGCTTGCGGTCTTGGCGTCATGCACCCCATTGCCGGATCATATTTCGTTTTCCCCTCCTGACGAGACGGCGACCGTTCAGGACGTGTATGTCAGTGCCGCGCGCCTGCCCAGTATTCGGGATGCCGATATCCGGCAGGACCGCAACAGAACGGCCCGCTTTGCCCGCTATGGTGTTTCCATTCCACCCACCCATGCCACGGGGCAAATTGAATGGCCTGAAAAGGATGCGCATGTTGATCCCGCGACGGATTTTGCAGTGGTTGATCTGGATGTTCTGCGCGGAGGTTCTGCCTTTGTCGAGCGTCTGAACGCCGAGCCGGGGGAGGAGGTTGCGGTTTTTGTTCATGGCTACAACAACACCCCATCCGAGGCCTTGTACCGGTTGGCCCAGATCAGCCATGATTTTTCTATCGCCGCGCCGCGAGTGTTGTTTGCTTGGCCCTCCGCAGGGACGCCGGCGGGCTATGTCTATGACCGCGACAGTGTGCTGTTCTCGCGTGATCCGCTGGTTGATCTGTTGTCCACTCTGGGGCGTCAGACGGACAAGAAAATCATTCTCATGGCGCATTCCATGGGGGCGCAGTTGGCGATGGAGGCCCTGCGCCAGCTGGCGCTGACGGGCAGGCGGGACGTGTTGCGCAAGCTGGACGCTGTTGTTTTGCTGGCCCCTGATATTGATCCGGATATTTTTCGTGCGCAGGCCAATGTTATTGGCAGGTTACCAGACCCTTTTGTCATCATGACCAACCGCCACGACAAGGCATTGCGGCTTTCGGCCTTTCTGAACATCGGGCGTCAAAAGGTTGGGGACTTAAGCCGCGCCTCTGATGTCGCGGGGTTGAACGTCACATTGTTCGATTTTTCCGCTGTTGCCGATGGGGCCAACCACGACCATCTGGTGCCTGTCACATCACCCGCAGCCGTTGCCCTGCTGCGCAATCTAGTAGATTCAGACCGGCGCGGCGCACCTGATCTATCCTCGTTTGATGTCGGCGTGGACGGCGTGATCCGCGCCCGCGCGGTTCAGAAAGCGAAATAGGCCGCCCGCTACCGATCCAGCGCGTTTTTTTGCACAGTTTAAAGTTCTGCCCGTCTTGCTTGGTTTTGGAAATCCGTCTCAACAGCTGAGCGGGTAGTGGTCGGCGATCCGGGATCCGAGGCCTGAGCGGTTGAACGTCAGACAGTTTCGTCTCTAACGATGTCGTCTCGATTGCCGAAACGCCAATGCGACAAGATTCGCACTCTTGCAAGTTGAGCGCCACTCCGGCAAATGTCTCGTAGAATTGATAGTAGATTTAACGCAGGTTTCGCCATGTCTGACAGAACATTTATTCGGCATGTGGTCTTCTTCAGTGCTGCAGATCAAAATGACGTTGAACGTATTATGGATGGCCTGTCTTTACTCGGAAACATTCCTCATTCTTCTATGTTTGAGGTGGTTCGAAACAGCCGTGTCGATAAACTTTCAGGCGAGGTCGATGTGATCGTTTATGCAGAGTTTGTGGATGAGGCAGCATTGCAAGCGTACAAAGATCATCCAATTTACCAGCAGGCAATTGATGTTGTCCGACCGTTGCGTGAATTGCGGATCGCTGCCGACTTTTGACACCGGTGAAAAACGCAAAGGTGATCTTTGATCGCGGCCCCATTGCGGGAGGTACAGCATTTGCCGCGCCAAATGCTGTCATCAAGGCGAACAATCCCAATGAAGTCGATCGCGCGTTTGATGCGATGCAGCAGGCCCAGTTGGATGGGAAATGGCTTGCTGGGTATCTCTCGTATGAGTTTGGTTACCTTTCATCACCCAAGTTGGTGAATTTACTGCCTCCATTAAGAGAACTTCCGCTGATCCATTTTGGTGTCTTTGATGCCCCGACATCCCTACAGGCCGTGTCCGGTGACTCGCCTGTTACACTGGACCCACCGCAACCGCTTTGGGATTTCAAACATTACGAAAGGGCCTTTCAGAAGGTGCATGATTACATCGCGGCGGGCGACATCTATCAGGCCAATCTCACGTTCCCGCTGACATCACGTTTTACTGGTAGCATTGAGCAGCTGTATGCGCAGCTACAGCGACGCCAGCCGGTGCCGCATGGCGTTTTGGTCGACTTAGGGGGCTGCGCCTTGCTTTCGCGGTCTCCAGAGCTGTTCTTTTCGCTTTCGCAGAACGGTAGGTTGCGAACCCGCCCTATGAAAGGCACCGCCCCGCGGGGAAAAACCGCTGCAGCCGACGATGCACTTCGAGACGAGCTTCAATCTTCTGAAAAGAATCGCGCCGAGAACCTTATGATCGTTGATCTGTTGCGCAACGACATGAGCCGTGTTTCAGAGATTGGCAGCGTAACTGTTCCAGAGTTGTTCGCGATTGAGCGGTTCGCAACATTGCATCAGATGACATCCAGCATCACCTCGCAAATCTGCGAAGGGACAACGTTCAAAGAGCTGTTTCTGGCCCTGTTTCCCTGCGGCTCGATTACCGGAGCGCCGAAGGTGCGGGCGATGCAAATCATTCGCGAAATTGAAACGCAGCCGCGCGAGGCCTACTGCGGTTCCATCGGATGGATTGCACCCAACGGCGCGATGGAGTTCAATGTTGCCATCCGCACCTTGCTATGCCGACAAGACCAAACCGTCCAAATGAATGTTGGTGGTGGTGTGGTTTACGACAGTACAGCCCAGAGCGAATACGAAGAGGCTATGCTGAAATCTCATTTTGCCAAGTTACAGCAATGAAAATTGCGTTCAGGGCGCGAACTCCGGCCATGGACAATACCACCACGCGAAGTCGCAGGCTGCGGATGCTGCCCCAGACCGCGCCGAATGTCGGACCTGAGGCAGAAATGCTTGACGGTTGGTTTGCTATTGCGGGACGCGGCTTGTTGTTACTTTTCAGAAAGTCCGTTGTATCCAATAAGAAGTGTCCGACGTAACTCATGCATGTCCGTCTGTGGGAGGGAACCGCAGGTCGCTTCGATCAAGGCGAGGAGGCGCGGGATTGTTCCGGGGGATCAATCGGTTTCATCGCGTGTCTTGTTTGATTTTTGTAAATCCGTCTCAATATTAGAGAGGGATAATGGTGGGCGACCCTGGAATCGAACCAGGCGTGCGTCTCCGCGAGGGAGTTACAGTCCCCTGCCACACCTTGCGGCCTGTCGCCCACTACGTCCTTCGCATTGCGCTGAACGTGAGGGCGTGATTACAAGCGGTCCTAAGGGGCGTCAAGGCAAAAACCATTGCCTTTTGCACAGACCGCAAATGAGGACAAAAAAGATGAAGAAACCCAAATGGGTCGTTCAGAAAGAACAAGACAAGAAAGCCGAGGCAAATCTGACTGTTTGGCTGTTTGGATTACATGCGGTACGCGATGCGTTGATGAACCCCGAGCGCGAAAAATTGCGCCTGATGGTGACGCCGAATGCCCAGGCCAAGCTGGAAGAGGCGATAGCGCAGGCGGGAATCACTCCCGAAGTTGTCGATCCACGCAAATTCAAACCCCCGTTGGATTCGGGGTCGGTACATCAGGGCGCTGTTCTTGAGGTGAAGCCGCTGAATTGGGGGCGGCTTGAGGATGTCTGTATCGGGGATGCGGCCCCGCGGGTGATGCTTTTGGATCGGGTGACAGATCCGCATAACGTTGGGGCAATCCTGCGCTCTGCCGAAGTGCTGGGCGCTTCTGCGGTGATTGGCACGCGCCACCATTCGGCACCTGAAACCGGAGCGCTGGCCAAGACGGCATCAGGTGCGTTGGAACGCCAACCCTATTTGCGGGTGCGCAATCTGGCAGATGCGATTCGCGCCCTTCAGGACATGGGCTATCTTGTTCTGGGGCTGGACGGTGAGGCCGAGCAGTCAATCGAAACTGCGGTAGAGGGCAAACGCGACCGGCCTGTGGCGCTGGTGTTGGGGGCAGAGGGCCCGGGCCTGCGCGAAAAGACCCGCGAGACGGTGGATGCATTGGTACGTATTGACGCAGAAGGGGCCTTTGGTTCGCTCAACGTCTCGAATGCCGCCGCAATCGCCCTATATGCGGCCAGACGCACCGCATAGAGGCAGCAGTTCATGGGATATCCCGTCAAGATCGCAACCTGTTGCCACTGTGGCACCAAGGCGGCGCTGAAGCTGGACAAGGGCCGGCACGCGCTTTCCTGTGCCAGCTGTGGGGCACCCCTGCGCAATCTAAAGGCTTTGCCTGTGGCCGCCCCTGAGCGGCCTGCTGTCAGCCATCAACCATCGGTGCGCCAGTTTGCCCAAAAGCCGAAACGCGCACCGGTGAAAAAGACCAAGCGGCGTAAAATGAAAAAGCGGATCGGCTGGTTGAAAGACATGGCTGAAGAGGTCTTTGATTTTGTCGAGGATATTTTCGACTGATCAGGCGAGCAGGGCAAAGGTGGCGGAGGGCTGCGATGGCGGGACTTCGGGGGCGCAATATCGGCAAGGAGTCGCCGAAACGCTTAACATCTTGTTCACAAGTTCGCGCTACCCCTTTTTACAGGCAAGGGCGCATCATACCTCTGTCTTACGATACGCCGGTCTGGAACGCCGGCTTGTCCTGTACTGTCCCTCGTTCCACACTAATGCGCCCACAGGTCTGTCCTGCGGGCGCTTTTTTTTGCCGCTGTTTGCGGGTAGAAGCGCTGCATGACCTATTCAGATGCTCTTTTGCGCGATGTCCTGACCCGTACCAAACGTGTGGCTGTGTTGGGCGTGTCGACGAACCCGGTGCGTGCCAGCTATTTTGTCGCGCGCTATCTGGGATTACGTGGTTTTGAAGTGGTGCCGGTCAATCCGGCCTATGCCGGGCAAAAGCTGTTTGGCAAAACGATTCTCGCCAGTTTGTCTGACATTGGAGGCGCGGTGGATATGGTTGATATTTTTCGCCGCTCCGACGCGGTGCCCGGGATTGTCGACGAGGCCTTGGCAGCATTTCCTGCATTACAGACCGTCTGGATGCAGATCGGCGTTGAACATGCCGAAGCGGCGGCAAAAGCCGAAGCGCGCGGGGTGACGGTAATACAAGATCGGTGCCCCAAGATCGAATATCAGCGCTTGTTCGGTGAATTGCGCAAAGGCGGGTTTGCCACCGGGGTGATTTCCAGCAAGCTGTGAGGGCTGGCGGGGACTGTGAGGGCTGGGGAGACTGGCGCAAATGTGAGGGCAAGCCCGCATTCGATTTGATTAATTTTCCTGAAATGGAAAATTTGATGAGGGCGCTGCCCTCAAACTCCCGCAGGATTTAAGGCCAAAAAGAGAAGAGGAAAGTGTTTAGCGGGCCGCTTTTTCGGCGATGCCGGATGTGGATTGGCGGCGGTCAAGTTCATTCAGCACATCCGCAAGGGGCACATCGCGGGCGGCGAGCATGACCAGAAGGTGGTAGAGCACGTCAGCCGCTTCTGATGTGAGGGCGGGTTTATCGTTTTTGACTGCTTCGATGATGGCCTCTATGGCCTCTTCGCCGAATTTCTCGGCGCATTTTTCAGGTCCTTTGGCAAGAAGCTGGGCGGTCCAGCTGCTGTTTGGGTCTGCGTCCTTGCGCGCCAGAATCGTCGTGTAGAGATCGTCCAGGGTCATGTAAGCCTCACGGGGATACCGGCAGCGGCCATGTGGGATTTAGCCTCTGCGATGGAGAATTCGCCAAAGTGGAAGATCGAGGCGGCGAGGACCGCAGATGCGCCGCCCTGTGTCACACCGTCGACGAGGTGATCAAGGGAGCCGACCCCACCCGAGGCAATGACGGGGACAGAGACCGCATCGCTGATGGTGCGGGTGAGGGGCAGATTAAAGCCCTGTTTCGTGCCATCCCGGTCCATCGAGGTGAGCAGGATTTCACCCGCACCTTTGGCGGCGACTGTTGTTGCGAATGCGACGGCGTCGATGCCTGTGGGTTTGCGCCCGCCATGGGTAAAGATCTCCCATTTTCCCGGGGCGACGGTTTTGGCGTCGATGGCGCAGACGATGCATTGGCTGCCGAATTGATCAGCGGAACGGGCGATGACATCGGGATCCGCTACAGCGGCAGAGTTGAAGCTGACCTTGTCAGCGCCGGCGAGCAGCAGAGCGCGCACGTCCTGCGCACTGCGCACGCCACCGCCAACGGTCAGCGGGATATAGCAATGTTCCGCGGTGCGGCGCACCAGATCGAACATGGTGCCGCGGTTTTCATGGGTCGCGTGGATGTCTAGAAAACACAGTTCATCGGCACCGGCAGCGTCATAGGCGATGGCGGCGTCGACGGGATCACCGGCATCGCGCAGGCCGACAAAATTGACCCCTTTGACAACGCGGCCGTCCGCGACGTCGAGGCAGGGTATGATGCGGGTTTTAAGCATATGTGCGTTCTATCCGGAGATGTGATCGGGGCTGGTGTTGTGCAGGCGAGTTTAACGGCAAGATGAAGTCAGCTCTGTAGGGAGGTGAGGGCGGCTTGCAGATCGATGGCACCATCATAGAGGGCGCGGCCCGAGATTGCGCCACTGATCACGCCGGTGGCCTTGAGGGCGGTAAGATCGTCTAGTGAAGAGACGCCGCCGGAGGCGATGACGGGGATGTCGACAGCGCGGGCAAGGGCGGCAGTGGCATCAATGTTGGGCCCGCCCATGGCACCATCGCGCAGGATATCGGTATAAATGATTGCGGACACGCCGGCGTCCTCAAAGGATTTAGCAAGGTCTGTGACCATCACGTCGGTTTCAGTGGCCCAGCCTTTGGTGGCGACCTTGCCGTTTCTGGCGTCGATACCGACGGCGACCTTGCCGGGGAAGGCGCGGGCGGCTTCGCGGACCAGATCGGGGTTTTCAACGGCCACAGTGCCAAGGATCACACGGGCAAGCCCCTTGTCCAGCCAGCGCTCGATGGTGGCCATGTCACGGATGCCCCCGCCCAGCTGCGCCGGCACCTTGCAGGCTTTCAGGATCGCCTCGACCGGGGCTGCGTTAACCGGCGTGCCGGCAAAGGCACCGTTCAGATCAACCAGATGTAACCATGTGCAGCCGGCCTTCACGAATTCCAGCGCCTGAGCGGCGGGATCATCGCTAAAGACTGTGGATCGGTCCATATCACCATGAACAAGGCGAACGGCATTGCCGTCTTTGAGGTCGATTGCAGGATAGAGGATCATGGTTCAGGCCCTTGGTTTCGCTTGGGTCAGGGTGTTGCATGGGCCGGGCCGATTTGCAACGCGACGGAAGGTCATGCTTGTCACAAAGGCAGGGCGTGATCACAGTGGACTTAAATTTGGGAGGATTTTGAGATGAGATATGTTGGAGTGGTGGTTTTTGTGGGGATGATGGTGGGTGCCAGTGCGGCATCCGCGGACCCGGTTTTCGGATTATGGCAGACCCAGCCCGATAAGGGGGTCTATTACCATGTCCAGATGCAGGCATGTGGTGGCAAGATTTGTGGTGTTTTCCGACAAAAGTTTGAAAACGGGGCCAAGGTGGCCAGTGATGTTGTCGGCAAGAACGCGATGTTCGACATGGTTGCGACCGGCAACGGTGAATACAAGGGCAAGGCCTGGCGTCCCTCGAATGGCAAGACCTACAACGGGTCCGGCACATTGAGCGGTAATGCCCTGAAGATTGGCGGCTGTGTTCTGGGCGGGTTGATTTGTTCGAAACAGACCTGGAAGCGGCTGAAGTAATTTTCGCCGATACTTCGCCTTGATCCGCTTGCGCCGGATTTCTAGACTGGTGCGCAATGATGTGTATCAGGCGGAAATGAATGGGAATTTTGCGACTTTGTGCGGTGATACTGTGTCTGGGGCTGGCCACCGGTCCCTTTGCGCAGGAAGGAGGGCAGACCGAGGTGCCCCGCGGGCTCTGGCAGACAGAACCTGATGACCTTGGCGTGATCTTGTTTGTGCGCACGCGCAGTTGTGGTGGGGCGCTATGCGCACGGGTTCAACGGGCAAAGAACCGTGCCGGCTATGATGCGCCGTCAAATGCTGTGGGGCAAAAACTGTTCTGGGCAATGCGGCCGCAGCCGGATGGCAGTTTCTTTGGCGAGCATCGAGACGCCCGTGCCCGCCAATATGCGCAAAGCCGCGTTGAGGTCATTGGAAACCGGCTGCGTTTGCGGGCCTGTGACAAGACAGTCTGCAAGGAAACCATCTGGAAACGGGTGAGATAGTCGAGGTCCAGCAGGCAGGAAAACGGGTTTTATAGCGCCCGACCTTAAACATGAATCCCCAATACCCTGCCACGCTGCGCGTTCTCGGGACATCGGGGATACGAAATACTTCAGGTTAAAGGTCGAACGCTTTAGGGGGCCCAAGTCAGGAAGTTTGAGATCAGCCGCAGGCCGATGCCCTGACTTTTCTCCGGGTGGAACTGCATGCCAAGCATGGTGTCCCGGCCGATCACGGCAGTAACATCCCCTGCGTAATCCACATGGGCAAGGCGCTGGGCGTCCTGTGCCACGGCCATATGGTAGGAATGCACGAAATAGGTGTGATCACCGGTCTTTAGCCCCTCGAAAACCGCATGAGGATGATCAATCACCAGATCGTTCCAGCCCATGTGCGGTACTTTCAAGCTGGAATCAGACGGGGTGATTTTGGTTACTTCACCGTCGATCCAGCCCAATCCGGACGTGTCCTCGTATTCGCGGCCCATGCTGGCCATCAGCTGCATCCCGACGCAAATGCCAAGGAAAGGGCGGGCCTTGACCTCAACCGCTTCGACCATTGCATCATAGAGACCACCAGCTCCCTTGAGCGCGGCCATACAGGCGGGAAATGCCCCATCGCCGGGCAGGACAATACGGTCAGCCTGTGCCACGACATCGGCATCCGCTGTCACCGTGACCTCGCCGGCATTGGCCTCGCGGGCCATCCGTTCAAATGCTTTGTGGGCCGAATGCAGATTGCCTGATTCGTAGTCGATGATTGCAGTCAGCATGGGCAATTATTCCAGAACAGCGGGCGTTATAACGCGCCTTTGGTAGAAGGGATCGCATCGGCCTTGCGCGGGTCAACCTCGACCGCTTCGCGCAGGGCGCGGGCGACGGATTTAAAGGCCGCTTCGGCGATGTGGTGACTGTTGATCCCATGCAGCTTGTCTACATGCAGCGTGATGCCGCCGTGGGTGCTGAGCGCTTGAAAAAACTCGCGCACCAGTTCGGTGTCGAATGCGCCGATCTTGGCCGTGGGCAGCTCCAGATTCCAGATCAAGAAGGGCCGTGCCGACAGATCTAGCGCGGTGCGCACCAAAGCGTCATCCATTGCCAGCAAACAGGCCCCGTAGCGGCGGATGCCGCGTTTGTCGCCAAGTGCTGCGGCAAGGGCCTGACCCAATGTGATGCCCACGTCCTCGACGGTGTGGTGATCGTCAATGTGCAGGTCGCCCCTGGCGCGGATGGTCATATCAATCAGGGAATGGCGGGCCAGCTGATCCAGCATATGATCAAAGAACCCTACACCGGTCTGGTTGTCGTAAACCCCTGTGCCATCAAGGTTAATCTCGACACTCACGTCGGTCTCGGCAGTGGTGCGGGTCAGGGTGGTGCGGCGCATGGGCATTCTCCGGGGCGGTGGGTTGCTGTCCTTATAACAGGCGGGGCGGGCAGGCCAAGCAGCATCACCATCAAACCCCCAGATCACCCATTGCGGGCCACGAGGCTTCGTGCGAGTTTTACCCATCCCAACCCGAGGTTCGACCATGAGTACCTGTGTTTTCATCCAAATCCGTTGCAAGCCCGGCACCACCTATCGTGTGGCTGAGGAGATCGCCTTGCGCGAAATACATTCCGAACTGTATTCCACATCCGGTGATTTTGATTTGCTGATGAAGCTTTATGTGCCCAAGGGTGCGGATGTTGGGGTCTATATCAATGACAACCTGCTCGACATAGACGGGATCGAACGGTCGCTTACCACGATGACCTTCAAAGTCTTCTGATGCGGGGGCTGCTGATCGGGGCAATATTGGGCCTTGCAGCAGGAAACCCCGCAGTGGCGCAGACCAAACGTATCTACTCCGGCGAAGCGGCGGCTGCGCTGCGGTGTTCAAACACCTTGGCCCTGACGGCGGTTGCCCTGTCGCGGGCGGGCAAGATTTCGGATTTGGAAAAAAGCGTGATGCTGGGTATCACCATTCGTATTCTTGAGCGGCATGTTGATGGGACATGGAACCAGAAGAAACGTGCATTGAAGGTGATGCGGGACCGGCGCACGGTTCCTGATACGCTTGCTGATTACCGCAAGAACGCGGCACGCTGTCTGCGCCAGTTTCCGATCAACTGACCCTCTCACCTGTTTCAGGGGGGGGGCAGGTGAAACATTCAACCTTGGGTAATTCAGGCGCTGCTTTAAGTCATTGTGTCAAAACGAAAAAGACCACCCCGAGGGGTGGTCTTTGTTCTGTTCTGCCGGGGTTTGGCAGGACCCATCTGGAGCGGGCGAGGCGATTCGAACGCCCGACCCTAACCTTGGCAAGGTTATGCTCTACCCCTGAGCTACGCCCGCTTCCTTCTGGTGAGGACGGAATACCCATCCTGAGGGGGGGGTGCAAGAGAGAAAATCACCGTCTGTTGATTTTTTCTGAAAACTTGTCTGAAGCCCTTATTTTTAAGGGTTTTGCAGCGGGTTTTTTTGCGTTCATGCTTCCCTAGGGGAAGGCATTTCCACTGTGCTTATTTGGAAATTGCAGGCTTTGGGCGGGTATCCGGTGCGGTTCACAACCACAGGGCAGGGCGGTGCCAGCCCGCGAAACGAGTCAGGGCTGGTGAGGCTGCGAAAAGCCGATAGATTTTTATTGGGTGCCCTTACGGCGCCGGCGGTTTGAAGTGAATCACCATTGGCCTGTCCGGCTTCGCGCCGTTCCGAGTAAACTTCGCACCCCTATTCGCGGCCTCTCTTTTTGGGCGAACGCGAAAAGCGATATGTGATGGCTCAGGATAAAGGCGGGATGCCTTAGGTCAGGGCGTGAGCCAGCAAGCCAAGCGCGCCCAAACCGATCATGCAGAGAGACAAAAGTGTACCGATCTGGCGGAAGATCAGTTTTTGCGGCGTGGTCGCGAAACCATAGGCATGTAGGACGCGCCCGATGACCAGAGCCGCGCCCATCAGATGCACCGCAACAGCTGGGGCCCCTGACAGTTCGACCAGCAGCAGGATCATCAGGGCAAGCGGTGCATATTCGGCGCAATTGGCCTGTGCGCGAATGCGTTTCAGCAGGTTCTTGTCACCTTTGTCCCCCAGTGAGATCAGATTTGCTCGGCGGTAGCCGATGATGCGCCAGCTGAGGGTCAGAAAGATCAATGCAGTGAGGGCGGCGTAGATTGGGGTGATAGCAATGCTCATTGGTTCGCCTTTGATTGTTTTGGGTCGGGACCCGTTGGTCTACCATTGCTGGCATGAAACCACTTTGACGGAAACCCGCTACACAGAGCGTTATGCAATGGGTGGAAAGCCTTGTTTTTGGCGGGGGCTGATGGGGCATTTCGCGAAAGGCGATGAACCCAAGATGGTTTCAATTTCATGGGCTCAAGGCATGGTGATGCTCAAGGGGGACCTGCGCATGGTACAGGCCGCTGTCCGATCTCAGCGAGCGGGGGCGGAATAGGCACTGCGCAAGGAGAGAATGGCCGCCCAAAGAAAAAGGCCCCAACACATGTTGGAGCCTTTCTCTAGTGGTTTGCAGTGAGCGCTTAGTGGCTCGGCTGCTTGTCCCATTCTTCCTGCTTTGGCAGGATTTCGAATGTATGCTCTGGTGGTGGGCAGGGCAGTGTCCACTCCAGTGTATCGGCATATTCGTTCCAAGGGTTGTTCTGCGTTACTTTCGCGCCGCGCAGCACCGAGTAAAGGATCACACCGATGAAGAACACGAAGGATGCAAAGCTCAGGAACGCACCCCAGCTGGACCACTGGTTCCAGTAAGAGAATGCCTCAGGATAGTCGATGTAACGACGTGGCATGCCCTGACGGCCCAGGAAGTGCTGTGGGAAGAAGGTCAGGTTTGCACCGATGAACATCGCCCAGAAGTGCAGTTTACCTGCCCACTCAGGGTACATTTTTCCGGTCATCTTGGGGAAGTAGAAGTAGATTCCCGCAAAGATCGCGAAGACCGCACCAAGGCTCATCACGTAGTGGAAGTGCGCCACAACATAGTAGGTGTCGTGATAGTGACGGTCGACAGCAGCCTGTGACAGAACGATGCCGGTGACACCACCAACCGTGAACAGGAACAGGAAGCCGAAGGCCCAAAGCATCGGTGTCTTCAATTCAACAGAACCGCCCCACATGGTGGCAATCCAAGAGAACACCTTAACCCCTGTAGGAACCGCAATGACCATGGTGGCCAGCATAAAGTAGGCCTGCTGGTTCAAGGTCATCCCCACGGTGTACATGTGGTGTGCCCAAACAACGAAACCCAGAACACCAATCGCGATGATCGCCCAAACCATTGGCAGGTAACCAAAGATCGGCTTGCGGCTGAAGGTGGCAATCACGTGGCTGATGATACCGAAACCGGGCAGGATGATGATGTACACTTCGGGGTGACCGAAGAACCACAGGATGTGTTGATAGAGAACCGGATCGCCGCCGCCCGCTGGGTCGAAGAAGGCAAAGCCAAAGTTACGGTCCATCAGCAACATGGTAATCGCACCGGCCAGAACGGGCAGGGACAACAGGATCAGCCATGAGGTCACGAAGATCGACCAGCTGAACAGTGGCACTTTGAACAGGGTCATGCCCGGTGTGCGCATGTTCAGGAAGGTTGTGATCATGTTGATCGCACCAAGGATCGACGAGGCACCCGAAACGTGTACCGCAAAGATCGCAAGGTCCATCGACATGCCGCCTTCTTTTACGGAAAGCGGTGGATAAAGCACCCAACCAACACCAGAACCGGCCTGACCGTTACCGCCCGGGGCAAGAACAGAGCAGACCGCCAGCGTTGTACCGGCCACATAGAGCCAGAAAGACAGGTTGTTCATCCGAGGGAACGCCATGTCCGGTGCGCCGATTTGCAAAGGCATGAAATAGTTGCCGAAACCGCCGAAAAGCGCGGGAATAACAACAAAGAACATCATCAGGATACCGTGACCGGTGATCAAGACGTTCCATAGGTGGCCGTTTGGCGTACACAATGTAGAGCTGTCCGCGATGAAACGCGCACCTTCCATACACATGTACTGCACGCCGGGGTTCATCAGCTCCAACCGCATGTAGACGGTAAACAGAACGGAAATGAACCCGACAAGAGCGGAGACGATCAGGTACAAGATACCGATGTCTTTGTGGTTTGTGGACATGAACCAACGGGTAAAGAAACCCCGTTCGTCTTCGTGATCGTGCCCGTTGATGGCTGCGTCGGCCATGCGGTGCCTCCTCGCTATGGAATTTAGATACCCCACACCTATTGGTTTCGTGCAGAGCGATATAGATTAGTTCTAGTCTTGTCGCAGCACAGGGGCAATGGGCGCGAAGGTCGCAGGACAGGAAAACTATGCTAATTTGTCCGTCTTTGCCCCTGCCGGCACCGGGATTGCAGGGCAGAGGAGGCAAAAGGCCCGGCTTCGTTTACGAAATCTTCAATCAAATTCACCGCTTGAGCAATGTTTGGCAGAAAATACAGCCCCGGCCTTAGATCGCTTGCCCGATCCAACTGCACGATTCTATTATGTTGGACGGGTGGGCGGGGGCCTAACCGGGCGGCGGGACGGGGGCGTCGCCAAATACGCGGGCAAAGCTTTCGCGCAGGCGTACATCCAGATCGTCCATATTCACCGGCAGCCCCATATCGACAAGTGAGGTCACCCCGTGATCGCTGATCCCGCAGGGGACAATACCGCCGAAATGCGCCAGCTCTGGTTCCACATTGATGCTGATCCCGTGAAAGCTGATCCATT
Organism: Sulfitobacter sp. M05; assembly: GCF_029285175.1. Classification (GTDB taxonomy): domain Bacteria; phylum Pseudomonadota; class Alphaproteobacteria; order Rhodobacterales; family Rhodobacteraceae; genus Sulfitobacter. Next base: position 399,132 of record NZ_JABEDH010000001.1, read on the forward strand.
TGCGCAGACGGATGCCAATGGCGGCAATCTTGTCCTCAGCGGGGGAGCCGTCTGCCTGGGGCGGTTTTTCGGGTCTTTGCACCCAGACGCCGACGCGCCCGGCACGGATCTCCCCGCGCAGGTTGAACTGGTCCAGCGTGTCGATCACCCAGGCCTCCAGATCGCGCACAAAACAACGGACATCGCGGCCCCGCTTGCCCACGTCCAGCAACACATAGGCGACCCGTTGGCCCGGCCCGTGATAGGTGTATTGCCCGCCGCGTTTGGTGTCATAGACCGGAAACCGGTCCGGATCTGTCAGGTCTGCCACCTTGGCCGAGGTGCCCGCAGTGTAAAGCGGGGGGTGTTCCACCAGCCAGATGCATTCCGGTGCGGTGCCCGCGGCAATTTCTGCGACACGGTTTTCCATCCACGCCTCAGCGGCGCGGTAGTCGGTCAAGCCGTCGGTTGTTATCCATTCCACCATTGGGGGTCTTTATCCGGTCTGGCGCGGCGGGTGAAGAGGGGAGCCCAAAAAGAGAGCGGGAAAGTCTTGGCAGATGGGCACCTCATCAGGGGACACGGACAAGACACAGATCGCCATCTGGTCCTGTCCGTAAGATCCTATGCGGCTTCTTTCTCGCTCAATACCTTGCGTAGCATTTGGGCATAGGTCTCGGCCCCTTGCGCGCCCGTCAGCATATACCGCCCGTCGAACACCATCGAGGGGACACCGGAGACACCGCGTTCGGTCCAGAATTGCTGATGGGCACGGGTTTCTTCTGCCATGCTCTGGCTGGTCAGCATTTCCTCAGCAGCGGTACGGTCCAATCCCACGGTTTCTGCGCAATCTAATAGGGTCGGGATATCAGACACATCTTTACCCTCTGTGAAATGGGCCGAGAACAGCGCCAGTTTCAGCGGATGTTGCAACCCCTGTTTTTGCGCCCAGCCCAGCAGTTGATGGGCGGCAAAGCTGTTTACGATGCGGCTGTCTGGGCTGAAATTGAACACAAACCCCAAATCCTGCCCGACACGCTCTAGATGGGCGCGGTTCTGGGCTGATTGTTCGGCTGTGCTGCCGTATTTCTCTGTGATGTGTTCGGTGAGGTTCTGACCCTCTGGCGGCATGGCCGGATTCAACTCAAACGGATGCCAGCGCACATAGGCACCAACACCAACCATGCCCAATGCCTGCTCAAGCTGTTTGTAACCGACAATACACCACGGGCACATGACATCGGACACGATATCAACCTGAACCACGGGTGCATCACCGTGTTGCGGTGTTTCCAACATATCGCTTTCTCCTTTCGTGCCTACGCTCACAAGGTGACACTTTTTTTGGTGGTTTCAAGGCGCGCTCTGCCCATGGTTGCGTGAAATTTCGCAAACAACCTTTGGTGATGGGCGCAGCTGTGCTAAAATTCCAGCGACAACAACGAGTCATTTTAGTCGGAGCCTTTCTTATGAATTTTAAAACCTTCACCGGAGCCCTGCTTGGGGCGTCTCTGGCCTTTGTACCTGCCCAGACGGCACAAGCCGACGCTGGCGACTTTATCGCCGGTGCGATCATCGGCGGGATTGTCGGGGCCAATGCCAAGAAGCAACGCACAACACGTACCACACAAAAGCGGTACAAAAAGAAGACCTATCGCTCTCGCCTGCCATCCACGCAGGAGGGGCGCAACATTCAGGCTTCGCTAAATTATTTTGGTTTCAACGCAGGTACTGTTGACGGCCAGCTGGGCCAAAAAACCCGTAACGCGGTCTCACAATATCAGGCCTATTTGGGCTATCCCGTCACCGGCCAGCTGTCTGCTTTTGAAAACAACCTGTTGGTGTCCAGTTATAACCGCGCACAGGCAGGGGGATACGCCGTGCAGCAACAGGTCGCTGCCACGCCGGACGGCACCCGTGGATTGCTGAAAACCTACCGCGCCGAGATGGCCGGCCAGTCCCCTGCTGGCAATGGAGCCGCCCAAACAACTATTGTGGTGGCACCTCAGGCCGTGCCACAGCCGGCCCCGACCACGCCGGTGATCGCCGCCGCGGCTGCATCGGCGACCGCATTGCCCAGCTTTATGGGGGCCGCCTCACAGGCCTCGCTTGCGTCGCATTGCAATACTGTTTCTTTGATCACCAATACCAATGGCGGCTTTACAACTTTGGCCAGCATGTCCGACCCGAACGTCGCCATCAACGAACAGTTCTGTCTGGCCCGGACCTATGCCATCGCCCGGTCCGAAGAGCTGGTTGGAAAAATTCCGGGGTTCACACCAGATCAAATCGCTCAGCAATGCGCGGGATTCGGTCCCGCGATGAAAGATTACGTCTCGTCGCTGTCGCTCAAATCGCGTGATGCGGTTGTGGCCGACGTTTCGTCCTTTGTCCTGACCACTGGTATGTCGCCGGCACAGCTGGCCGGAACTGCGCGGATCTGCATGGGGGTCGGATACCGCACCGACAACATGGAGGTGGCGGTCGGGTCTGCCCTGCTGCTCTATACAATGGGCGAGGGGGTCTACGGCGAGTTGATGGGCCACCACCTCAGTCAGGGGTTCGGCACGGCCAAGCGGGCGGACAAAGCCGTGGATTGGTATAAGGCCGGGCTCGCAGCGGCAGATTCGGGTGCAGCCACGGTCTTTGTACCGGGCCAGCCCGAGCGGACAGAGTTGATCCGCGCGGCATCCCAGCGCATCACCGGTGCCGCCTCGGTTCCCACGTTCCCACAGCCGCAGGCTGCGTCCAGCACGGGATTGCCGACATTTTCGATCAGCGAATAGCCGGATCGAGACCGGGTTTCACGCTTGTCCCCGTGGCTGAAAGGCTGCGGGGATTTTTCGTGACTTTTTGCTCTTCACAAGGCCCGCATTCCCCGCTAAACCCCGCGCATACCATGGCTTGCGGTCGTGGCGGAATGGTAGACGCGCAGCGTTGAGGTCGCTGTGGGGTAACACCCGTGAGAGTTCGAGTCTCTCCGACCGCACCAATTAACTCCTTTCTTTCATGTAAATAAGGGGTTTTGTGAAGTGGTCAAACTTCGACCCTCGAATTGACCGTCGAAGCTGATTGCACTTGCGGTGCGATCTGACTGCGGTGAATCCGCGTTGCGGTGCCGAATTTCGTCACCTTGATTTCTTCAGCTTTGATCATCCGGTATCCCCTTCACGAACTACGATTTTATAAGGGCGACTTATGAATCCGCCCCACACCAGCGGCTTAACTCTGCACCGCCAGTTCATTAGATTTATTTGCGCGCAAGAAACCTCTATGCGGAAATAGTGTTTTTTCCCAAGCAGATGTGCCGCAGACAGCAGCGAAATTAACGATGACGGGGCACTGTTAATGGCTCCTGAGCCTGAAGCAGCCCGCCTTTTTGAAACGCAAATGGGTGCATAGAGCCAACAGTAAAAAGGGCCGCGCATTCGGGGAAATGCGCGGCCCTTTGATTTTAGGTCAATGGGATTACCCGATGATGTTGTTCAGCGTCGCAGAGGGGCGCATGACCGCTGCGGTTTTGGTCGCGTCACCGTGGTAATACCCACCCAGATCAACCGCTGGGCCCTGCACTGCGGCCAGCTCGGACAAGATTTGCTCTTCCCCGCTTGCCAGGGCTTCGGCAATCGGTGCGAAATGCGCGGCAAGTTCGGCATCGCTGTTCTGGCGCGCCAGTGCTTCGGCCCAATAGCGTGCAAACCAATAGTGGCTGTTGCGGTTGTCAGGCTCGCCCACCTTGCGCGATGGCGAGTGACCGTGATCCAGAATGCCCTGTGTTGCGGCATCAACCGCCTGTCCCAATACGCGGGCTTTCTCGTTGCCCTTAGCGTCGGCAAGGAAGGTCAGGCTTTCGCCAAGCGCACAGAACTCGCCAAGGCTGTCCCAGCGCAGATGGTTTTCTTCCTGCAATTGTTGCACGTGCTTGGGGGCTGATCCGCCGGCACCGGTTTCAAACAACCCGCCGCCATTCATCAGCTTCACAATCGACAGCATTTTGGCAGAAGTGGCCAGTTCGAGGATCGGGAACAGATCGGTCAGGTAATCGCGCAGCACGTTACCGGTGATGGCGATTGTGTTCTTACCTTCGGTGATGGTTTCGAAAGAGGCGCGGGTGGCCGCGCGCGGAGCCATGATCTCGAACTTATCTGCAACACCTTTGGCCTGCAAAATCGGTTCGACGTATTTGATCAGCTCTGCATCATGGGCGCGGTCCGCGTCCAGCCAGAAAATCGCGCGGCAGCCTTCGGCTTTCTGGCGGTCAATGGCAAGGTTTACCCAGTCTTCGATCGGGGCCTTGCGCGCAGAGGCAGAGCGCCAGATGTCGCCAGCCTCAACCTTGTGGCTGTGCAGCACGGTGCCGTCCTCGAGGATCATCTTGACGGTGCCGGCTTCGGCAATCTCAAAGGTGGTGGGGTGGGAACCGTATTCCTCGGCTTTTTGCGCCATCAGGCCGATGTTCTGAACGGTGCCCGCTGTGGCAGGGTTCATTTTACCGTTTTCTTTGAAGAACTTGATCGTCTCGTCATAGACCGGCGCATAGGAGTTGTCAGGGATCACACAATTGGCGTCGGATTCTTCGCCCGTTGGTCCCCAACCTTTGCCACCTGCGCGGATCAGCGCCGGCATCGACGCGTCGATGATGACGTCGGACGAGACATGCAGGTTGGTGATGCCCTTGTCGGAATCAACCATATACATCGGTGGACGCGCCGCCATGCAGGCCTCGATATCCGCCATGATGGCGGCGTTGTCTTTGACACGGGCCAGAAGATCACCAAGGCCCGAATTCGGGTTCACGCCCAGATCGGCCATCGCGGCACCATGTTTTTCAAATACGGGTGCCAGAAATGCCTTGACCGCATGGCCAAAGATGATCGGGTCCGAGACCTTCATCATCGTGGCTTTCATGTGCAGCGAGAACAGTGTGCCGTCGGCTTTGGTCTGTTCGATTTGTTCAGCAAGGAAGTCTTGCAGGGCCGCCGCGCTCATGAAGGTTGCGTCCACCACGGTGCCGGCAGGATAGGTGATGCCCTCTTTCAGAACGGTTTCGCCGCCTTCTGTTTCCAGAACAATCTTTACTGTGGCTTCGGCGTCCAGCGTGGCAGAAGTTTCGTTGGAAAAGAAATCGCCCTCCGACATGGAGGAAACGCGGGTTTTGCTGTCAGCAACCCAGTCGCCCATGCGGTGCGGGTTGTTCTGGGCAAAGCTCTTGACCGCTTTGGCGGCGCGTCGGTCAGAGTTGCCTTCGCGCAAAACAGGGTTCACAGCCGAGCCTTTGATGCCGTCATATTTCGCACGCACGGCCTTTTCCGCATCTGTGCTGGGTGCTTCGGGATAGTCGGGCAGGGCGAAGCCCTGCGATTGCAGTTCCTTGATCGCGGCCACCAGCTGCGGCACAGAGGCTGAGATATTGGGCAGTTTGATGACATTGGCGTCGGGTGTCTTTACCAGACGGCCCAGCTCGGCCAGATCGTCAGACTGGCGCTGCTCTTCGCTCAGATGTTCGGGGAAGGTTGCGAGGATACGGCCCGCAAGGCTGATGTCCTTTGTGCCGACAGAGACACCGGCCGCTGCTGCAAACTTTTGGATGATTGGCAGGAACGAGGCCGATGCAAGCTCCGGTGCTTCGTCGACTTTGGTGTAGATAATATCTGACATGGAAAACCCCTTGAGTATGGCGTGAATGACGGTTGCGCCGTCCATAGCGTACCCAAGGGGGAAGGTCGATAGTATACTGTAGTATGCAGAGCGAAAACCGCGCCTCTTTAGTGCTGTGGTGATCCCATGCCGATATCCCAGAACAGACCGGCCATCACGGACATGGCGCTGCGGCAGACCGGTTTCAACACATGTTCATCCGGTGCATGTTGGCTGCATCCAAGATAGCTGTGTGGAATCCAGACGGTTGGCAGGCCCATGATATCTGCAAAGCAATCGTTCGGCAGGGAGCCGGCGAGGTTGGGCAGGATGTGCGGCGTTTGCCCGGTGGTTTCAATCAACGAGTCGCGCACATAGGTGACCCAAGGGTCGCTTGGATCAAGCCGTGTGGCGGGAAAGAACCCGCGGTCGTGCTGTTCAATACGGACCGCATCAAACCCCAGTGCGTCCAGATGGCGGCGCAGCGCGGGGATGATGTCGGCAGGGTCCGTACCCACAACATAGCGCAGCTGGCAGGTGGCGCGGGCATGGCCGGAAATCGCGTTCACAGGGGCCTCGGGCACGCCGCTTTTCATCGCCAGAACCGCGAATGAATTCCAGCCATAGGCGCGTTCGGCAGGGGTCAGCCCGGTTTCGCCCCAGTCTTCATCTACCTTTGGGGAACTGCCTTCGGTGATTGGCAGGTCTTTCAACGCATCGCGGACCGATTGGGTCAGGCTGTCGGGGCGCCATTCGGGAATCTGGATTTGGCCGCGCGCATCGGTGATGCTGGCGATGGCATGGGACAAAATCATCGCAGGATCGGCCAGCAGCCCGCCGAAATTGCCCGAGTGATGGGCCCCGTCGCGCAGATCGACACAAAGGTCGAAGGAGGTTCCGCCCCTTGCGCCCATGAACATTGTTGGCCGCTCTGGCCGCAACCGGGGGCCGTCCGAGGCGATCAAAACATCCGCGGCCAGCACTTCCTTATTGGCCTCCATGAACGCGGCCAACCCGGGAGAGCCGATCTCCTCGCTGGTTTCCAGTACGATTTTGACGTTAAAGCCAAGACTGCCGCGCGTGGCCACGACGCTTTCTAAGGCGGCAATGTTGATCAGATGCTGAACTTTGTTGTCCGCCGTGCCGCGGCCATAAAGGCGGTCATCTTCCTCCACCAGCGTAAAGGGGGCAAGCCCTTCGCGCCATGCGTCGGTCTGGGCGCGGATTACATCGCCGTGCCCGTAGGTCAGGACAGTTGTAAACGCGGGGTCTTCGATACGGGTACCCACCAACAGCGGTCCGCCATTGGGGTCGGGGTTTTTATGTATCGCACAGTCAAAGCCAAGGGCGTTCAGACGCGGGATCATGGCCTCGTCAAGGTAACGGCGCAGTTCAGGTCGGTTTTCCGGATTCTGGCTTTCGGTTTCAAAGGCGACAAGCCGGCTAAGGTCGGTCTGCAATTGACCTGTTTCAAAGTAATCAATGGCGTGTTCAATCGCGTCTTTGCGGCTCATGCTGGTTCCTTGTTTTCCATAATGGCGTCCCCCCAAGGTGACATGATTTCGGTGCAACCCGAGTTCTTGCCGGCCCTGCGCATTACCCCGGCAGGGCAGGCAAAGGCATAGGGGAAAATAGTGCGTTTGGTGGTGACGACCGGTTGCTTGTCGCGCAAAGCGTTGATCACTGTGTCGGGCAGGGTCTCATCCGCGACAATGGTGTCACCGCCTGATACGTCAATGCGGGGTTGGTGAAAGGTATCGGCCAGATCCATGTCGAAATCAGCGACAAAGCTGGCAAGCTGTGTCACAGCCGAGACGATCTTGCGCCCACCGGAGGCGCCAAAGGCAAACCGGTTCTCGCCCTTTGATCCCAAGGCCGGGCAGACATTCATCAAACAGGGTTTGTCCGGGGCCAGCGAATTGGGCCGCCCTTGCACTGGATCAAACCACATGATCCCGTTGTTCAGTAGGAAACCGGTCGAGGGAGAGACCACGCGACTGCCAAAAATCGACAGCAGGGTTTGCGTCTGGCTGACCATATTGCCCTGTTTATCGACAACGGAGAAATGCGTGGTGCAGCCTTCGTTGCCGCGGGTTTCGCCGTCATGACCCATGGTTGAAAGACGTGCGGCATAGGCCGCGTTCAGCCCGTCGGCATAGGCACCATAAGCGGCACCATCAGGGGTATCACCAAGGTCGCGGGTCGCCATTACAGCCAGTGCGTCGCGCATCGTTGGGCCTGCGGTCAGCCCGGGCAGTACATCAAACTGCGTGCCGCGATACTCAAACGATAGGGGATCACTGAAAAAGGCGTGGTAACTGTGCAGATCATCAGCAGACAGCGACCCGCCTTTGGCCTGCACATCCTGCGCCAGCATCCGCGCCAGATCGCCATCATACATTGCCCGCGCGCCCTGATCTGCAATTTCTTGCAGGCTGCGGGCCATGGCGGACATGTCCAGCCGTTTGTCAGCCAGTGCGGTCCAACCCGATACCGTGGGCCATTGCCCGTCCTCAAGGAACAGGGCGGCAGCATCAGGGTCTTGTGCCAGAACGCGGGTAGAAGAGGCAATGTTCAGGGCAGCAAACCAGTCTACCAGCAGACCTTCGCGCGCAAGCCTGATGGCAGGGGCCAGCAAATCGGCCCAGGGCATTGTGCCAAAGCGCGCGTGCATCTTGCCCATACCGTCGACAAGACCGGGAACGGCAACGGCTGTGGCCCCCTGCACATTGCGCTCCCCTTCGACGGCATCCCACGGGAACAGGTCGTCGGACGTGCCATCGCTGCTAAGGGGGAAATCTTTGGGATCAAGTGCTGCGGGCGAGCGCATTCCATAGTTCAGCGCATGGGCGCGCCCTTCATCCGCACGCCACAGCATCAGCCCGCCACCACCGGCAGGGCCACTCATCCAGGGTTCAACAACCCCGATGGCAAAAGATGTGGCAATCGCTGCATCTACAGCATCCCCACCTGCGGCCAAGACGGCAGCACCTGCTTCTGCGGCGACACGGTGTTGGGCTGCGACCACACCGAATTCGGTTTCGATAACGGTTTTTGAAACCTGCATAGAGGTTGACAGGTTGCGGCTCACGTCAGGGCCTCCTGACGTGCCGGTGTCATATTGGCCTGAGGATCATGCAGGTGGCATTCCACCAACCCCTGTGTGTCCACAACCGGCCGCGGCGTCTGGGTTTTGCAAAGCGACGTGACCCGCGGACAACGCGGGTGAAAATGACAGCCCGACGGCGGGTCAATCGGGTTGGGATAGGCCATGCCCAGCTGGGTGTCGGGCACCTCCATCGCTGGATCAGGCGTCAGAACAGATTTCAGCAGGGCCTGAGAATAGGGATGGCGGGCGTTGTCAAACAGCGCAGCGGCATCGGTTTCCTCGACGATCCGCCCCAGATACATCACCGCCACCTGCGTCGCCAGATGCTCGACCACCGCCAGATCGTGGCTGATGAACAGATATGTCAGGCCGAATTCGCTGCGCAAATCGCCCAACAGATTTAAAATCTGGCTTTGGACCGAGACATCAAGCGCCGATGTCGGTTCGTCGCAGATCACGATCTGTGGCCGCATCACCAAGGCGCGGGCAATCGCCACACGCTGGCGCTGACCGCCGGACATCTGGCTGGGGTAGTTGGTCAGTACCCGGGACGGCAGACCGACAACATCCAAAATTTCGCGCACCGCTTTGGTGCGACTGGCCTCATCCCCGACATTATGCACACGCAGGGGCAGGGCGATCAGATCCTGAATGGTCTTGCGCGGGTTCAGCGAGGAATAGGGATCCTGAAAAATCGGCTGAATCCGCCGCGCCAGCGCCAGACGGTCGTGGCCGCCAATCGGCGTGCCGTCCACCAGCACCTGACCCGAAGTCGGGGCCTCCAGCCCCAGCAATATCTTGGCGAGCGTGGATTTACCGCATCCGCTTTCTCCGACAAGGCCCAGCACGTCGCCCTTGCTTAGTTTCAGCGACAGGTCCTTGAGCGCATCCAGTGATTTGGTTTCTCCAAATAGACCCTGTTTGATCTTGTAGGTTTTGGTGACGTTTCGCAGTTCAAGGAAAGGTGTTTCTGTACCGGTCATGCGCGGGCCTCTTCGGTTTCATCCATGCCGGCAAATCCGTCAGGAGCGATGCAGCGGAACGAGTGTGTCTCGCCCGGTGCGGTTTGTTCGGGAATGTCACTACGGCAAATGTCGCGTGCATGGGCGCATCTGGTGCGAAAGGCGCAACCGCTGACGTCGCCGACAAGCGATGGCACGATGCCGGGAATTGTGCCCAAACGGGTGCCGCGTTCGGTTTTCCCCGGTTGGGGAATACACCGCAGCAAACCACGGGTGTAGGGATGAGATGGGCAGGCAAATATCTCGGCGGTCGGGCCGGTTTCGACCAATTCGCCCGCATACATCACCGCCACCTGATCCGCGACTCGCGCCACCACGCCAAGGTCATGGGTAATCAGGATCATCGCCATGCCGAATTCCTGTTGCAGATCTTTCAACAGGCGCAGGATCTGGGCCTGAATTGTCACATCCAAGGCGGTTGTCGGTTCATCCGCGATGATCAGTTCGGGACCGCACATCAAAGCCATGGCGATCATCACCCGCTGGCGCAACCCACCGGAAAGCTGATGCGGATATTGTGACATCCGGCTTTCTGCCGAGGTGATCCCGACCTTTTGCAACAGATCGATTGCGCGGTTGCGAGCGTCTGACTTGGGCCCCTTTACATGCAGGGTCATGGCCTCGATCAATTGATCCCCGATAGTGAACGCAGGGTTCAATGAGGTCATCGGTTCCTGAAAGATCATCGACATCCGTGCCCCGCGCAGGCTGCGCATCTGGCGTTTGCCGGCACGGATCAGGTCGATGCCATCGAATGACATGCGGTTTGCCTTGGTCTTGATCGAACTGCCCAGCAGCCCCATCAACGCCAGCGAGGTTAGCGATTTGCCCGACCCGCTCTCGCCGACAATACACAGGGTCTCGCCCGGCTTTAGGTCAAATCCGATGTTGCGGACCGCATGTAGCGTACCGGTCTCTGTCGGAATATCAATGCTCAGGTTCTCAACCGTGAGAATAGCGCCGTCTTGTGTCATCAGTTTCTTCCTTCCGGTGCTGTCACGTCACGCAGGCCGTCACCCATCAGGTTGATCGCCAGCACCAGCACAAAAAGTACCGCACCGGGGATCATCACCAGCCAGGGTTCAAACAGCATCATGTTCTTGCCCTCAGAGACCATAAGCCCCCAGGAGGGTGTGGGAGGCTGAACACCCAGTCCGAGAAAGGACAGAACCGCCTCAAGCAGAATGGCATGGGCCATTTCAAGGGTTACAACCACAATCAGATTGTTCGCGATGTTAGGCATGATTTCCGACATCAGAATGCGCGGGGTAGAGGCCCCGATGGCCTGTGCTGCCGTGACATAATCACGCCCACGAACCTGGAGCGTCGAGGCCCGCATCACAACCGCGAACCGGTCCCAGAGCAGCAAGCCCAGCACAACAATCACCACCTCAAGCGACCCGCCCATGATGGCAACAACCGCCAGCGCGACCAGAACAACCGGCATCGCCAGACGGACGTTGATTAGAAAGGTGACGACGGCATCAACGCGCCCGCCGAAATAGCCCGCAGCCACGCCCATGGCGGTTCCGATCACGCCGGAAATCAGTGCTGCGACACCGCCGATCATAAGGGAGACACGCGCCCCATAGATCAGCCGGGACAGATAGTCGCGGCCCAGATGGTCAGTGCCAAGCGGATGTTCCCAAGTGCCGCCCAGAAACACCGGCGGCCTCATCCGGGCCATCAACTCTTGGGCGTAAGGATCATGTGGGGCCAGAACAGGTGCAAAGATCGCAACCACCAGCAGCACACCAAGAACGGCGGCGCCAAACAACAGGCCCTTGTGGCCAAATATGCGACTGCGCAGGCGTTGGCCCGGTGTCGGGCCGACGATCTCTTGCAACAGCGCGTCGGGGGAGTTTGTCAGGTTTGTCATATGCGCCTCAACTGCTTCTCATACGCGGATCAAGCCAAGCGTTCAGCACATCCGCAAGAAACGTGAACACAATATAAAACATGGAAAACAACAGGATAAGCGCCTGAACCGTGGGTAGGTCATTGCGCGAGATGCTTTCCCACGCGAGGTAGCCAGCGCCGTGCAGCGCAAAGATGGATTCAACCACGATCGAGCCCCCCAACATGAACCCCATCTGCACCGCGGCAAGGCTGACCACGGGGATGATCGCATTGCGCAGGGCGTGTTTGAACATCACCACGCCCTCGGGGGCCCCCTTGGCACGGGCGGTGCGGATGTAATCCGATGACAACACTTCAAGCATGCCGGCGCGGGTCAAGCGCATGATCGCCGGCATCGCGTAATAGCCCAGAACAATTGTCGGCATTATGAAATGCTGCCAACTGCCCGAGCCGGAAACCGGCAACCATTGCAGTTTGATCGCAAAAACCACGATCAGGATCAGGCCGAACCAGAACGAGGGCAGGGCTTGTCCTGCAACCGACAGAAACAGGGCAAACCGGTCAATCAGGGAGTTTGGCCGGATCGCCGCCATCACCCCAAGGGGCACCGCTGTCAGCAAGGCGAAGCTGATGCCGCACAGGCCCAGCAACATGGTGATGGACAGACGTTCCGCCAACAGGCTGGCGACCGGAATTCTGAAGTAATAGCTTTCCCCAAAATCGCCGGAAATCGCATTCAACAGCCAGCTTGCGTATTGCACCAGCACTGGCCGGTCAAACCCGTAGAGGGCGCGGATGGCATGGACGTCTTGATCTGTTGCCCCTTCACCGGCAAGCGCGGCCGCCGGATCGCCCGACAGGAACAACAGGATGAAACTGATAAAGGACACGGTGAGCGCGACCAGAAAGGCGAGGCCCAGACGTTTTAGGATGAATTTTAGCAAGTTGGCTATCTCTCTCTAGGCGCATCATTTTCGCGCGCGCACAAACAGGACGGCCGGACAGGGGATGCTGTCCGGCCGTCCCGGTTCAGATTAGTTCCACGTCATTGTGGTAAAGCGCAGAACCTCGTCCGGAGTTGGCGTATAAGAGACCTCGTTCCCGAACACATAGTTGGTGTTGTAAGAGAACATCGGCACCCAGTAAGCTTCGTCGGCAATCTTCTTTAATGCTTTGGAATAATATTCCTTGCGCATTTCAGGATCGGTTGAGCTGTCGGCAACATCGAGCCAATCGCGCACTTCGCCGTCGCGTGCATCGTCCAGATCGCCAAATTTAAAGAACTGGCTGGTGATCGCCGAGGTGTCGTTGATGGAATAGGAGCCCCAGGTCTGGAACGAAACCGGTGTCCCCTTGGAGGCCCGCAACTCGCGCAGTGCTGAATATTTCAACATGTTGAACTCGGTCTTGATGCCGACTGCATTCATATAGCTTGAAATTGCCTCCGCGTAATCGCGGTCGCGATAGGCGTAGAACGAGGTTGTGAACCCGTCCGGATACCCCGCTTCGGCCAGCAGTGCCTTGGCCTTTTCAGGATCGTATTCATAGGCTTTCACGTCCTGTTCACATCCGAACTGGCTGGGGAAACAGGCGGAATGCACAACCTTGCTTTTGCCCTTGAGCAGGGCGTCGATCAGGGTCTGGCTGTCGATGGCATGGGCCACGGCCTGACGCACTTTCAGCTTGGTGAACGGGTTGTCCTCACCGGTGCGGCCCGCAGCATCCAGCGTCAGGTAACCGATGCGCATGGTGCTTTCATTGACCACCGTGAACTGGTCCATCTGGCCCAGTTTTTCGGCCTGATCAGCCGGCACCTGCCAAATCAGATCAAGTGTGCCAGTGAACATTTCGGCCAATTGCGTGTTCACATCCGGAATGGTGCGGATGTCGATTTTGCCGACGGTGGGCTGGCCTTTTGGGCTGTCGTGATAGTTCTCGTTTTTCTCCAGCACAAAATGCTGGCCGGGGACCACCGATGCGGCCTTGTAGGGGCCGGTGCCCACAGGCTTCAGGCCCATGCCGGTTGGGCCAACTTCGGCGTAATATTCGTTGGGATACATCGACACCGGACCGGACAGGAATTCGATTGCTGCCGGGAAAGGGGCCTTGAGGTTGATGCGAACGGTATAGTCGTCGATCTTGTCGGCGGATTTCATCCAGTCGACATTGCGCTGGGTTTTGACACCGTTTTCTTTCTTTGAAACAAAGTTAACGGTATAGACCACGTCATCAGCATTGAAGGCTTCGCCGTTGTGGAACGTCACCCCTTCACGCAGCTTCAATTCCAGAGTGACATCGTCGATCCATTCCCAAGACGTAGCGAGGTTGCCGATGTATTCATTGGTCGCGGGGTCGCGATAGATCAGGCCGTCCCAGATTGCGCGCTGCATCACCACGCCTTCACGTGACGAGTTGAAGTAGCTGTCGACGTTTTCCAGCTCTTTGGTAAAGCCCACGGACAGCGTATCGCTTGCCTTATCCGCATAGGCCGCGCCCGCCATGGTCACGGCCATTGCTGCCACGGATGATTTGAATAGATGTCGTTTCATGTCTTCTCCCGTTCTGTCCTTAATGGACGTTTACCTTGCGTCTTTGTATTATATTATGATACTAGGTACTAATTGTTAATAATCATACCTTGCCAGACTATGTCTGAGTCAAGGCAAATAATTTTCATTGAGCGGGGAGAGCGCATTTGGCAGAGAAACAGAACACACTTTACGTTGGGGCATTGGCCAAAGGGCTGCTTGTTTTGCGGGCCTTTGATAAGACCGCGACCGAGTTGTCGCTAACCGAACTTGCGGCGCGTACGGGCCTTGATAAAAGTGCTACTCAACGGTTGGCCAACACGTTGTTTGTCGAGGGAATGTTAGACAAAGATCCGAAAACGAAACGCTTCAGGCCGTCGCATGCATGGCTGCGCATGGCCTATACTTATTTCTGGTCGAACCCGTTGATCCAACTTGCCATGCCAAGACTGATTGAACTGTCCCAACACCTTGGCGCGACCGCCAATCTGGCTGAAATTTCGGGTGATCACATTTTATACGTCAGCCGCATTCCGGGCAAAACAAGCCATTTCGCAAGTACGATTGTGGGGCGGAGGCTGCCAGCGTTGACGACTGCCGCGGGGCGGGCGATTCTGTCTACCTGGCCGGCCACGGATCGCGCGCAGGCTGTTGCGACGTGGACGGTTGAACAGATAACATCTCAAACAACGCTGGACCGCGACGAGATTGGCCGTGCCATTGATCAGGTGGCGGATCAGGGCTACGCAGAAACCCAAGGGCAGGCGATGCTTGGGCATACTGGTGTTTCCGCGCCGGTCGTGGGGCCGGACAATGTGGCCTTTGCCGCTGTTCAATGTTCCTTCCCGTCCCGGACCTGGCCCGCCGCGCGCATTCAGGAAGAAGCACTTCCTCATATTCTAGAGGCGGCAAATGCCATTGCTCCGCAGGTACGCCCGGGCCGCTACACTGACGAGGTTGGGCGTTTGCAGGTCTGACCGCGACAGCAAGGGGGCGCCCGCGATGTGGTCTGTTCCGGGGAACGGGGCGAACCGGGACGCCACCGTGCAAAAGAAGTCAGATTTTGCGACCTTCCCCTTCCCAATAGGGCGCGCGTAATCGGGGCTTAAAGATTTTGCCACTGTCCTCACGTGGCAGGGAGGTATGAAAATCAATGATCCGGGGGTGTTTGAACCGCGCCAGCTTGCCCTCAAGAAAGGCTGCGACCTCTTCCTTGCTCGGCTGCGATCCGTCAACGGGTTCAATGGCGGCAACAATTTTCTCACCGAACTCGGCGTCCGGTGCGCCAAATACCGCCACATCCCGCACGAAGGGAGCCTGCATCAGTACCGCCTCGATTTCTGCGGGAAAGATATTTGCCCCACCGGAAATGATCATGTCCTTCTTGCGATCTGTGATAAATAGAAATCCGTCCTCATCCAGCCATCCCATGTCCCCGATCGAGCAATGCCCGTGTTTTTCTGCGGCCTGCCTGCTTTCGGGATCGTTCGAATAGTCAAAGCTGCCAAACGCGTCCATGCGCGCATAGATTTCACCGGTTTCACCTGCAGGCAAAACGCTGCCCGCTTCATCAAGGATCAAGATCGTGCAGCCCATTTGCGGCCGTCCCGCTGTGCCCGGTTTTGCCAAAGCTTCCTCAGAAGAAACGATGGTCATAAACCCGATTTCTGTTGCACCGTAACTTTCCCAGAACACTGGTCCCCACCAGTCGATCATCGCTGTTTTCAATTCATGCGGCCAGGGCGATCCGGTTGAAATGCAAAACTCGATAGAAGACAAATCGTAACGTGCTTTCACCTCATCGGGCAGTTTTAACAACCGGCTCATCATTGTTGGCACCAGATACACATGGGTGATTTTCTGTGCCTCGATTGTCGCCAGAAAGCTCTCTGGCTCAAACTTTGGCGCGATGACGGTAGAAACCGCCTCAGAGACCAGCGCCGCGCTGGTCAGTGTCGAGGGGGCAGAATGATAGATTGGTGCTGCGGTAAAGTATCGCGCACCCGGTCTAAGGCGCATCATCTCTGTTGCAATCCGGGTCAACACCACCTCAAAATCCTTGCGCGGACCACCACTTGATCGCCGCACCCCCTTGGGACGGCCCGTCGAACCAGAGGTATAGCGCATCAGCGGGCGCATCACTTCGCGAGGTGACAAAGGGTCATGTGCCAAAACAAGGTCGCTCCATTCCGGGCTGTCCGGATCGGTTGCTGCCGCTTGTGGAGAGATATTGTACGCTGCGCAAAGGGCAGGGCCGGGCGTCACCCCGATAACTTTGCGCCCTTGCAACGCGGGGCGGACGGCCTTGATCAAATCGCGGTGAATGATCACGATCTGGGCACCGCTGTCATCGCAGATTGCTGCGACTTCATCAGCTTCGCCATGCCAGTTCAGGGCCACAATGACCGTGCCGGCCTGCGCCGCCGCTCGCATGATTTCCAGCTGTGTGACGTCATTGCGCATGATCACGGCAACCGGAACATCAGCTCCTCCGCCCAAGGCACAAAGCGCGCTGGCACCCCGTGCGGCTTGCTCTTCCAATTGTCCCCGGGGGTGTTGCTGATCAAAATCCGCGACCGTTGCCTTTGTCATGTTCTTCCTTTCGGCTGTCCCTGCAAGAAACCCTGCCCGCCGATAGAAAGTAAAGGGGCCCGCCGCTGGGTTGATCCGTCAGGTCGAAAGACGCGACGTCAAAAGGGTGGGGGGCCACCAGTCTGGATCAGCCGGGTTACCACCATGCGGGTTCCTCCAACACGCCCACCAGCGGCATCAGGAACTCGTCGGTGCCGTCGCGGGCAAGGTCGTCAACCATGCCGATGGCCCGATCAAATCCTGCGGCTGTGCCGTCAAACAACGCCATGGCAGTTTGGGCATTTGAAACATCCGACATCCCCCGGTGGACAGAGAAATAGGCCCCGATGTCGGTTTTATCAGCCAGAAACTGCTGATCTTCCATCTGCTGTGCTTGAAATCTGTCCGACATCTGCCCCTGCGGCGGGGTCTTGGTACCATCCAGAAGTGCAAGGATGAATTGCCCACGCGCCACCGTGCCGTTTTCAAGTGCGTCGGTCCAGAAGTTGAAGCCCTCGCTGTCGGCGCTGCGTCCCAGCACGTTGTTGTAAACAGCTGTCGCAAAGTCCTCCACGCTCATCGTATCCGGATAGATTTGTCGGGTTTCCTGTTGATCTGTGAACATCTCTGCGATGTCCTCCAGGCTTGTGCCATTCGCAAAGGCCGTGCCCCAGAAGTTGAGGCCGACTGCGTCGGGTGCACGGTTGAAATAGGCGATGTAGAGTTCAATGAAGCTTTCCATCTGCGCTGTATTCAAACCTTGGGCACCGGTAATTTCGGACATATCAAAGCGGGTAACACCATTGTTTTGTGCCGGGTTTTGGAACAGCAGTTCTTCGATATTGATCAACACGTCAGTGCCGTCACCACTGGCGCGACGATCCTCGATTTCGATGCCGTTCGGCGACAGTCGGAGAGTGTAGTATTCCTGTGACCCCGAGAACTGCGCCCAGTCCCAGCCGCCGCCGCCGTCCAGCCTGTCATTGCCACCATTGCCCCGCAGGATGTCATTGCCGGAAAATCCGAATATCTGGTCGACTGTTTCGGCACCGTCCAGCGTGTTGTCGTCGTTGTCCCCGTTCAAGGTTTCACCAACAGACCCGTCTGGGGGCGGCGGGACGTACCCCTGGCTGGATGGTTCACCCTTGGCAAAGATTTCAAGAAAATCCTGCACCGCATCCATGCGTGGATTGTTGTCATCTAGGTGGCGCAGATGCCCCCAGCTGCCATGTATCGTGGCGCGGTCAACTGCCGTATAGGCGTTAAACAGGGTGCCACCCGCATCGACCCAGGTCTGAAGTAGTTCCTGATACAGACGGCCCATTCCGGACGTGTAATTCAGGTGGGAAAAGAAATCGGTCAAAGCGTCATTGCCTTGCCAACTGCCGACCCCGACAACATGGGTGCCACCCTCATACATGACAAGTTCAAGCCCAGCGGCATCGGCCTGTTCCTTGTGATAGGCAAAGAGCCGGGCCAGATCAGCGAGTGACCCTTGCGGATCGCCGCTGACCGATCCGTCACGCAGTTCGCGGATCGCCAGTCCGGTGGCATAATCATAACGGTGGTCGTTGATATAGGCGTCGCGGGCCTGACCAGACAACCCTTGTGCCGCGGCATCGGCGCGCGCGCGCGACAGGCTTTCGTCGAGCCAGTTCAGCACCATGCCGCCTTTTTCCCCACGTCCCAGACCGCCGTCGAAATAACCGGTGATGGCATAAGCATCAAAGTGGTTGGAGGGGGCAACTCGTCCTGCCGGATCTTCAGCAACCCAATCCGGTGCATTCAGAATATCACTTTCCAAACCCAGCCAACCGGTCTGTGTGGTGATCACCTTGATCACATTGGGATTGTCCGCGCCATAGATCTCATCGATGATCTGGGCCATCTCTACAGCGTCGCCGGCATAGTTTTGCACCCATGCCGATCCGACACCGGGAAAACGGGCCTGACCTTCTGCATCAGCGGCCAGCGCCTGTTGAAACTGCCAATTCCAGACCTCGTTCGAGAATTCGAAATAGGGCGTCAGCCCGGCCTTGAGGGTGTCATGCACTTCGCTGACAAAGGCCCGGATGTATTGTGGAGAGGCAAGATGCGGTAGGGTGAACCACGGATCAGTGTCGGTTTCATTCGCGAGGCGGATCATCACCTCCAGTGGCGCGCCATCCTCGGCCCAAGAAGCATCCGCGCTTTGAGGCATGTCGCGCGGGGACGCGACCGTTGAATTATTTGTGTTCATCCAATCCATGAAGCGCAAAGCATGGGCGTCATCGATGACGTCGAGCCATTTCGGATTGAATATTGCGCCTGCGTCAAATGCAGTGGTATGATCTTGATGTACAACGGAAATATCACGAATATAATTGCCATTGTTTGCAGGGTCGGTGGATAGGATGTCGATTGTGACAAGGCCGCTGCCGTCAGGCGCATATGAGAACCACGCCTCGTTCTCGCCGTAAGTGACATCATAGGCGGCAAGGCCAATTTCCAGCGCTCCGTCGCCTTGCCAAGTGACACGGTACCGGCCCGCCGCTTCAGTCATTTCGGCAGGAAACTCTGTCAGGATCAGGGTTCCGATTTTGTCGAGACCTGCGGGAATTCCGGTTGGCCAGCCGTTGCTGTCCAAAAGGCCGCGCGCTTCGAGATCTTCGTTTTCCATGCCGCCCCATTGGCCACTGCGATGGCCAAAGAACGGGCGTGAGGATTTGAAGACATCGAGAAAAGGCGAGGCGGGCGCATAATCGGCAATATGGCTTAACCCAAAGCCAAGCCCGACAGGAATGTCCGTGTCAGCGCCACCGCCCGACACGGGGGGCTGGGGCACAGGGGCCGGTGACGGCGCTGGCGCGGGTTGCGGTTCAGGGGGGGGCACTGGCTGCGGTTCAGGTTCCGGTTGTGGCTCTGGTGCGGGCATCGGTTGCGGCACCGGTGCCGGCGTGGGGGTGCCGCCAGAATTACCGCCGGTACCGTCCCGGTCATAAGCGTCCAAGGTTTGGTCAATCACGCTATTCATGGCTTGGGCCAGTGCGGCGTCGGGGCCACCATAGGGGCTGCCCCAGACAGAAACCGTATCCAGCGGCAGCGTTGCCGCATCGGCCCCGGCCACCACCTCTGCATGCAAGGCGGCGACAAACCAGATGCCGGTTTCGTTGAGATGAATATTGTCGGAAAACAGATCTCGAATGCTGCTTAAACCGGGCACCTGACCGGCCTCAATCGCGTCATGCAGGTTCCCAAAGGCCTGACCGGCGGGGATAATCAACGCCTCGGCAGCGCCATTTGGGGCATTGTCATTGATATGATTGGCAATACTCTCCCATTTGGGCAGGTCGCTGGCGATTTGCGCCCGCCACGCGGCGGTACTTGCGCCGATTTCATGCCATGTCTCATAGACATAGAACTGCGTTCCGGGATTTGCGCTCTGAGCGAGGTCGTAATAGCGTTTGGCGTAGCCTTCGCTGTCGTTCCACAGGATTTGATCATCAAGCGGAATGGCCTCAGTCACGATCACCGCATCATAGCTACCGCCGGGCAAAACATCCCGTGCATTCACGCCCTCGGCGGTATGCCCGTTGTTCCAGTTCCAGATCAGCGGCGCGCCATTGATAACCTGATAGTCGGCCCGCATGGCAAACCCTTGATCCGCCATAAAATTGTTGAACATGTCGGGCATGACCGGCCCGACCAAACTGTGGCCAATGAAAAGCGCCTTACCCGGCATGATAATCCCCTTGATATGCAGCGCCCGACACCGTCCTGTTGGACAGTAGGGGCAGGGAATTCATAGGCCTGCAGGTTTAATCGAAGGTTAAGTGAAACCTAAATTTGTTCTTTTTTTGTTCCAATTGTCGAGGGGCGTGCGGGGATTTGGGCCAAGCGTCATAACTGTCTAAAATTGTGTGAGTTTTTAGGTTGCCTATTGGCGTGCCATGCGCCCACAAAGAAGCGCGGCAATGTGGTGGTCACTGCCGCGCTTGAACGCTCGTTATTGGCCAAGGCCTAATTTTTGGTCAAGGCGTCGATGATCTGCTCCAGCGCATCGCCGGCTTTGGCCCGCATTTCATCGTCGGTCGCATCCTGTATTGGATGTGGCACCAGAATATAACGTGCATCGTCCATGCCAAGCGCGGCTTTCTGCGCTTCGGCGGCTTCACCAAACTCGCTGGAGGCGAGGAAGACTGTTGGGATTCCCTGGATTTCAAACCAGACTGTATCGTGCATACTGCACGTCGTACAGGAACCTCAGTCAGCCAATGCTTCCAGCACCAAATCACAGGTTTCACGTATTTCGTGACGCAAAATGTCAGGGCAGGGTTTTGTAAACGTAGGCTTTTTGAAACGGCGCAGGCTGACGTCAGGTGCCCTTTCTGCCAGCAGTTTCTCAAGCTCGTCCAACATCACGTCACCGCGCGGCTTGCTGATGTCCAACAGGCCGATAACACCGGAAAGCGTGCCGGATCGTGCGGTGATCTGGCGTGCAACCGGTGTGCGTTCGTCTGTCGGATCAAGAATTGTTACCATGCTATTTCTCCTTTCTAACCCAGCCTAGCCGAGATCGATCTTTTTGGAAACGGAGAGTGATCCGGTTTCCCCACTTACCCAGCCATGAAACGCAGAAGAGAATTTTCCGGCTTCCGATCCTGCCACTACGATATGGATAAAATCTGTGCTGGCGAATTTTGAAACGATTGTATCGGCAGGGCCATCAGCAGGCAGCGCAAGGGTGGCGTCATTGCGTATTCCAGCCGCAGGGGTGGCCGTCACCGCCTGAATACGCTCCCGCAACCGATCTTTGGAATACAGGCCTTCGCGCATCAGGGTATCGATATGTTCAGGGCAAACTACCAGCAGGGCATCGACGGGCAGGTTCTTCATTTTAGGTGAAAATACCCCTTCAAGGCCAAGCCCCAAAGAGTCTGCAATCTGATCCGGTCCGCGCGAGGTTTGATCAACGATATGCACCGGCCCGCCGGTCATGGCAAAGACGGTGACCACAGAATCCTCTGGTTCAAACCCGCGCTCCACATGAAGGGCGGGCCAGCCTGCGCGTTCCTCGTATTCGGCGAAACACATGGTGAATTTCATCGGATTGCCAAGGGTCGAGCGTTCAACACCCCCCGATGACGCCCCCCCGATATTGCGCACCACCAGCCGGACCGCGCGGCCAATGGTGGCGTTGGCCCGGTTGCCGGCCCCCAAGGCACCCAGCTTCATATTCATGCCAATTTTTTCGCGGATCGGGCCATTTACCACCATGACAGGGGCCGCGCCCATGGTCGTCGCCGTTACGCCATGGATGTTGAATTCATCGGTACAAATCGCCTCGACTGCGGCGATAACCACGGGCAGGTATTCAGGTTTGCACCCAGCCATGACCGCGTTGATGGCGATTTTTTCAACTGTGGCTTCGCCCATATTGGGTGCCACCGTTGCGACCACATCTTGGGCGTTGCGGCGGGTGCCTGACAGCATACGCATCACCCGTTCAGGGGTCGGCGGCACCAGCGGCAAACCATCGGAAAACCCCTGATCGAACATAAATTCCGCCACATCGTCGCCGCTTGCCACGTCAATGCGCCTTGCGCGGATCGGGCTGTTCTCGGCCTCTGCTTTCAGCCGGTCAAATACCGAAGGATCAAGGTGTTTTGAGCCGCAGCCAGGGCGCCAAGCGGGCAGGCCGGACCAGTCGATTTGCACCGCTGGCAGGGCGGTATGCGTACTCAGGTCAGCGGCAAGGGTTTCCCAATCTGAGCGGATAAACCCTTCGAATTGGGCCCGTTTTTCGCCGTTTTCGTCGATCCAGAAGACCGAAGGCACGCTTTCGATTTCCCAATCATAGGCCGCTTTACAGGCGGTGTCATCCAGCACCGGCATCGTCAGGCTGTGGCGTTGGGCAAAAGTGGCGTTCTGCAGGCCGGATTGCGCAACAAGCGCCACGTCGATTGCGTGGCCATAGGCCTTGTGAAGCGCTTCAAGCACGGGGGCGGCGGTGTTGCAGGTTTCGCAATCCTCTTTGACAAAACAAATCAGACGGGCGCGCCCGGCAGCAAAGCTGTGCCGCTCTCCCGCCAAATCATCCAGCGTTATGGTCAAGCCGGCTGTGATCATGTTTTTCCCTCACAATTTGATCCGCAGTGTTAGGGTCAGGACCCATTAATCCTGTATCGTCAGCGGCAATTTCACGAAATTTCAATGGTTTGGGCCGCGCGGTCAATAGTGTTTCTATTGGCAAGCGGTCCAAGACGCTGAAATGAAGTGAAATTACTGCCCTGCGGGTTTGCCGGATTTTCCCGCTTCCCATTGCCCGGCAGGGTCATCCAAAGGATGATCCCGAGAGGGGGCGTCACATCTATTTGAAATAGAATCGCTATTCCTGCACAGATGTTCCTTGTTAGCGAAAAAATCGGGCAAACTGACGGCACAGGATTAATGGGTCCTGGCCCTGGCGAATTATGAGGAATGTCCAGTTCAGGGGTCTGGCGGAGGTGGATGGGAATCGAACCCACCACACGCCGCAAGGCGTGTCCATGGTGTTGAAGACCAGGGAAGCCACCAGACTCCGGTCACCTCCAGATGGGGCAAGCCTATCGTTGCGCGGACGGCGGGGGAACCGGATTTGCGCGCATCCGGCGCAAATTTCCGGTACGTTCTGTCACGCCGGTTTCGTCGAAGTATTCCAGCACCGGCACAATGATCCTGCGGCTGGTATGCAGGGCGCTGCGCGCGGCGCTGGTGGTGAAGAATTGCGGGGCTGGAAAGGATTTTCGCAGGCTGGCTGCCGCCATGTGCAGGGCGTCCTTATGGAACATAAGGCGTTGTTTTAAAGCAACATTCGTAAGGACCAGCACCGCGCCGGTATCCGCCAGCAGGACCAGTAGATCCGTGTCGCTTTCTTCGGTGATCTGTGGCGGTGAAGCCGCCAGTCCGGCCTCCCGGAACGCGGTTTCAATCTCCGCCATTCTGCTGCGCTGTCTGTTGTCCAAATTGGCCATCGGGTCATGGCCAAAGGCCGCCAGCTTGCCGTCTTTCTGATGCAAAAGCCCCTTGGCGATCATCGTGCTTTCCACATGCTGCAAGAGAACCGGTGCGACAGAGGGGGGGACAATTGACGGTTTTGCTGCAAAGTGGCGCAAGGGGAATTGCGCATGATAGGTGTGCAGGGCGGCCAAAATGTACTTTGTGCAGATGTCGATTTGTTCCCGAGGGCACATCTCTTGCGCCGTGATCTGGACAAATCCGGGCAACATTTCCGGGGGCAACTTGTCAGGGTCACGTCGCGACAGGCGGGCAACATCCGTAATGGTACAGACACCCCGATTGGCCGCGCAAAGGGCGGCGGCAATCGCAGGGATGTCTTGGCGATGGGCCGCCTCCAGAACGGTCATTCGCATCCCTTCACGTGATTTTGTCGGTGTTGCTTGCGGATCAAGAAAAACCGCCCCTGAGACCGTTTCAGCAGGGGACAGGCGGCGCAGCACCGCGTGTTGCCCGGCATATCCGACCACGGGATTTTTGAAACGCAGCTGGGCGAAACCGGAATGCCCCGCGCCAAGCTGGCCACCGCCAAACAGCCGCAAACTGGCCACATGGCTGGTGGTCCCGAAGAATACCCGCAGGTCTTGCATGTGTTTAAGTGGCGCGGTGATATCGGCCAGCAGGTTCAAACGCACGTCAATGCAAGTGGTGGCCCGCTGCGCGCCTTGCGCACAAAGCACCGATCCTCGTGTGACATCGGCAACCGCCAGCCCCCGCAGGCCCGCCGCCGTACGTTCGCCAGCATGGATGCGCCCGCGTGTCTTGCCCCGGCTTTGAAGGCTGCGCAGGGTGATGGGGCGCTCTGCGGGGTGCAGCCAAAGCTTGTCGTGAAGGTTTAGCGCGCCCCCCAGCAAGGTGCCCGTGACCACAGTGCCGAGGCCGGACAGGGAAAACACCCGGTCGATTGGCAAGTAGCTCTGCAAAGGTGCGTTGGTTGTGGGGCGGCACTTTTGCAACAGGGCTTCGATCTCTGCGTGCAGCGTAGATATTCCCGCATCTGAGCGCACAGAACATGCCACCAGCGGGGCCTGTGCAAAAACCGTCTGTGACAGATCACGCCGTATCCCCTCCACCCGGGTGGCCAGCTGTGATGCTGACAGCATATCGGATTTTGTCACCGCGATGATGCCCTGCGCTACACCAAGCAGCGCTGCGATTTTCAAATGCTCCAAGGTCTGTGCCGCGACGCCGTCGGTTGCCGAAATCACCAAGAGGGCGGCCTGTGCCCCGCTTGCGCCGGTGATCATCGCCTGAATGAAATCTGCATGTCCCGGGGTGTCGACAAAATCCACCACGCCTGCGGGATAGCGGTGATGGGCAAAGCCGGCAGTGATCGACAGGCCGCGGATTTTTTCTTCGGGCAGGCGATCGGTGTCGGTACCGGTCAGCGCTTGAACAAGGGCGGTTTTGCCATGATCCACATGGCCGATCACCACCATGCAGCAGGTGTTCATCTGGCGGCGATCCGTTGTACCGTTTGCGCAATCGTCGCCAGTTCCCCGTCCCAGACCGTGCGCATGTCCAGCATCACCTGATCCTGTTCGATCCGGCCAATCACTGGTGTTTCGTGCTGTCGCAAGGCCGCGGCCAGCTTTTCCGCAGATAATCCGTGCAGGCGCAGTGAGACGGCAAAACTGGCCAGCGCCTGATCCGGCAGGCTGCCCCCGCCGACATAAGCCGCAGTTTCATGCACCGCGACCCGTGCCCCATCAATGCTGCCAAGGGATTGCTCTAACGCCCTTGCGCGGGTCTCGATCTGGTCCAGCGGGGCCGACAACATTTGCAAGACAGGGACCGAGGTTAGCGGGTCATGCGGCGGACGGTACAGGCGCAAGGTTGCCTCAAGCGCGGCCAGCGACAGCTTGTCCACACGCAAAGCCCGCATCAAAGGGTGCCCCTTGAGTTGCGCAACTATATCAGAACGTCCGGCAATGATCCCGGCTTGTGGGCCCCCCAGCAGCTTGTCGCCAGAGAACATCACCAGATTGACGCCCGCCTTAAGGATATCCGCCACCACGGGTTCGTCCGGCAGACCGTAGGGGGACAGATCAATCAACACACCGCTACCAAGGTCTTCGATCAGGATCACGTCACGCTCTTTCGCCAGTCTGGCAAGGTCACGCCGCTCGGGGGCAGCGGTAAAACCCACGATCTTGAAATTGCTGGTATGGCTTTTCAGCAGGACAGCGGTGTCGCCGTCGATCGCATTGGCGTAATCATCTACCCTTGTTTTATTAGTGGTGCCCACCTCGCGCAGGGTTGCCCCGCTTTGTGCAATCACATCGGGCAGGCGGAAGGATCCGCCGATCTCGATCAACTCGCCGCGCGATGCAACCACACTGCGCCCGCCCGCTGTGGCCATCAGGCCAAGCAACACCGCAGCGGCACAGTTGTTAACGACCACCGCGGCCTCTGCGCCTGTCAATTCGCAAATCAGCGTTTCCACATGGGCATGGCGTGAACCGCGTTTGCCTGTCTCAAGGTCCAGCTCAAGGTTTGACGGGGTCGCGCCAACCGCCTGCATCGCTGCTACCGCTTGCGGGGCCATGCGCGCGCGGCCCAGATTGGTGTGGATCAGGATGCCGGTGGCATTAATGACCGGGTGCAGCGAAGAGGATCGTTCGGCCTCTATCTGCGCTGACAGGTGTGCTGCAAAACCGGCGCTGGCAAAATCGGGAAAGGTGACCGTGTGGCCCGCCAGCAGACCCGCACGCAAATCCGCAATGACCCCGCGCAAGGCTGTGACGGTTTCCTCGTGGCTATAGCGCGCCATCACCTCGGAAATGGCAGGCTGTTCCAGAAGGGTCTGAATTTGCGGCAGCTTGGAAAGGTCTTTTTGCATAGCCCATCTTTATATGGGCACCGCCGGCGTGCAACCGAAAGGGACGGGCCCGCGCGCGGCGTCACATGGCAAGTTCTTTCCAGCGGTGGCAGGCGACATTGTGTTCGGGGCCGGCAGTTTCCAGCAGCGGCTCCTCAACCCGACAACGATCAATCGCCATAGGACAGCGGGTCTGGAATTTGCATCCCGGGGGCGGGTTGGTCGGCGAGGGGATTTCACCCTCAAGCTTCTGTGCCTTGCCTCGATCATCTGGATCCAGTGACGGGATCGCCGACAGCAGGGCTTGGGTATAGGGATGGCGTGGGGCGGAAAACAGCGCGCGTGTGGGGGCGGTCTCTACCAAGCGGCCCAGATACATCACCGCCACATGGTCACAGACATGGGCAACGACGCTCAGATCGTGACTGATGAACAGAAAGGTCAGGCCCATGTCCTGCTGGATCGCCTTGAGCAGGTTCAGCACGTCGGCCTGAATCGACACGTCAAGGGCGGCAACACTTTCGTCCGCCACGATGAATTTTGGTGCCGAAACAAGGGCGCGGGCAATCGAAATCCGCTGGCGCTGGCCACCGGAAAACGCATGTGGAAAACGGCGCAGGTGTTCCACGTTCAGGCGGCATTTGGCGGCAATTTCACGGACACGCTCATCGGTTTCCGCACGTGTTTTGGTCAGCCCCATCACCTCAAGCGGTTCGGCAATGATATCGCGCACAGTCATGCGCGGGCTGAGCGCAGCGTAGGGGTCCTGAAAGATCAGTTGCGCCCGCGACCGGTAATCCTTCAGCTCTTTCTTGCCGAGGTTTTTCAGGGAATAGGCGACCTCGCCATCGTCAAACAACACATCGCCTTTGGAAATCGGTGCGGCGCGCAGCATGGCACGGCCCAAGGTGGTCTTGCCCGAACCGGATTCCCCGACAAGGCCAAAGAAACTGCCCGGGGCCACTTCGATGCTGACGTTTTCAACCGCCCCGACATAGGGTTTGGGCCCGATAAGCCCGCCGCGCAGCGGGTAATGCACAGATAGGTTCTGCGCCGTGATCAGGGGGTTGTCACTCATGCGCCGCCCCCTTGTGGATCATGCAAATGGCAGGCGGCAGCGTGGTCAGTGTCAACTTGGCTGAACCTTGGCGCCTCGGCTGAACAGCGTGGGCCCAGCACCTCCTGACAGCGGGTGTTGTAGACACAGCCAGAAGGGCGTTCGAGCGGCGAAGGGATATCTCCGGGGATTGGCGTCAGCGGCGCATCAATGTCATCCAGTGTCGGCAGGGCGGCCAGCAAGCCACGGGTATAGGGATGGGCGGGGCGACGGATCACATCGCGCACCGTGCCTTGTTCGACCAGTTTGCCCAGATACATCACCGCCACTTTATCCGCGGTCTGCGCGATCACCCCAAGGTCGTGGGTGATAAAGATAATGCCCATGCCAAATTCGCTGACAAGGTCTTTCATCAGGTCGATGACCTGCGCCTGAATGGTGACATCCAGCGCTGTTGTCGGTTCATCGGCAATCAGCAACCTCGGTTTGGTGGACAGAGCCATGGCGATCATCGCGCGTTGCCGCATACCGCCCGAAAGTTCAAAGGCATATTGCCCGAAACGTGTGGACGGATCTGAAATGCCGACACGATCCAACATTTCGACGGATACTTCTTTGGCTTGCGCCTTGGAGAAATTGGTGTGGATCATCAGCTGTTCGACCATTTGTTCCCCGATCGAAATCGCGGGCGCAAAGCTTGCCATTGGCTCTTGAAAAATCAGCGAAATTGCCCCGCCGCGCACTATCTTCATCTCGGTGTCGTTTTGCAGCGACATCACATCGATTGGCCCGTCATCCAGATGCAGGGTGATTTTGGTATCCGGCCCATAGACCGCATTGCGCGGGTTCAGCTTCATCAGCGATTTCGCGGTCACGGATTTGCCCGACCCGGACTCCCCGACCAACCCCATCACCTCACCGGCTTCAAGGCTGAAAGATACATTGTCCACCGCGGTGATGCGCCCTTCG
The DNA here is from genome assembly GCF_029285175.1 of Sulfitobacter sp. M05. Lineage (GTDB taxonomy): Bacteria > Pseudomonadota > Alphaproteobacteria > Rhodobacterales > Rhodobacteraceae > Sulfitobacter. The sequence continues at coordinate 427,720 of NZ_JABEDH010000001.1, forward strand.
TCGGTATCAAATTGCAGGGTCAGGTTCTCAACATCAATCAAGCGGCTCATTTCTTGGTGTCTCCGTAGGGGTCAGCAGCGTCGCGCAGCCCGTCGCCGACAAAAACAAAGGCCATCACAAGCACGATGAAGAAAATCACAGGAATGAAATACCATTGATAATTCAGCAGGACATCCGCGCTGGTCACGTTTTGCAGCATCACGCCGAGGGAGTTCACCGGGTCTTTGAGGCCCAGGCCGATAAAGCTAAGCGCGGTTTCGGACAGCACCATATAGGGAAAGGAAATCACCAGATCGACGATGATATAGCTGGTGAAACTGGGTAACAGGTGTTTGCGGATCACATGGCCTGACGACGCCCCGCAAAGCTGTGCGGCCAGCACGTATTCCTGATTGCGTTCGGTCAGCAGATGCGTGCGTACCCGCCGGGCAAGGGTGGGCCAGCCGATGAAGCCTAGGATAACCGAGATGAAGAAGAACCTTTCCTCGGCGCTCCAGGTGTCTGGGATGAAGGCGGCCAGCGCCATAAATAACGGGATCGCGGGAATGGTGCGCACCGCGTCGGTCACCATTTGTATAAAGGAGTCGATCCAGCCGCCGTAAAATCCCGATATCCCGCCAATGATCAGTGCCAGCACAAAGGCAATCAACACGCCAATCGTCCCTACTGCCAGCGACGTGTTGATGGCATGAAAGGTGCGCGAAAAAATGTCCTTGCCGGTGGAATCCGTGCCAAACAGATGGATATAGCCCTCGTCCAACCCGAACAGATGCGTGTCAAAGGTCATGAAAAACAACTCGTATTCAGACCCTTCCACGAAGAACTGCACATATCGGCGTTCATCTGTATTGACCTTGGTCACCCAGCGGAAATTCGTCGCGATAGAGCGTTCCCGCTCTACGGCATAAAGGAAGGGGCGCAGTGAACACCCGTTGTCATCGCAAAATTTCGGGACGGTCGGGGCACCATTCAGATAGTCCTTGTCGCGCCCTGCAATTGTCGGGTCATAGGGCGTCAGGAAAGGGGCAAAGATGCCCGATAGGATCAGGATCACTAAGACCCATGCCCCAACCATTGCGGCTTTTTGTTTCTTGAAACGCGCCCAGATCAGCTGTCCCTGACCCGCGGTGAAATAGGCGTCCTTGGCAGATTGGTCGACGGCAGCGTCGTAGATATTTGTCTCTGTCATCTCTTTATCCCAATATGCTGCGGCGGATGCGGGGGTCGACAAGGGCCAGCGTGATGTCGGTGATAAAATTGATGGCCACGATGCTGGCGGTCAGGAAAAAGATGATCGCGCCGGCCAACTGTTGGTCATTGGACCGCGCAAGGGCCTCGATCAACAGGGAACCCGCTTCGGTCAAGGTCAGGATCAGGGCAACGATGGGCAGTTCATTGAAAATGCGGTTCAGATCAAATCCAAGCGAATTGATGATCGGGCTCAGCGCATGGCGGGCGGGATAGCGCAGCAACAGCCGCCGCCCCGAGACCCCGCGCGCGGCGGCGGCGGTGACATAAAGCTTGCTGATTTCATCCGACATCAGGGCGCGCACCGTCTGTATTGCAAAGGCGGTTGCTGACCAGCCAAGGATAAACACCGGCAGCCAGACATGGCTGAGAAAATCCTTGATCCTGGGCCAGTCCCACGGAGCATCCCGAAACTCCGGCGAAAACAGACCGGTCAGGCTGTTGCCAAAGAACACCGTTGAAAACAGCATGATCATCAGCGCCAGCAGAAAGTTCGGCAGCGCGAGGCCAAGATAGCTGACCAGCCGCAGGCCATTGTTCAGAAACGGATTGCGCGATGTGGCGGCGATGATGCCGACCGGGATCGCGATGAGATAGGCAAGAAGCAGGGAGCCAAGGCAGATGCCAATGCTCAACCATACTTTCTGGCCCAACAATTGGTTGATGTTCAGGCGCAGGATACAACTGTCGCCAAACTCGCCCTGAAAGGCCCCGAAGATCCATTTCACCCAGCGTTCAAAAAACGGGCGGTCAAGGCCAAGGCGGATGCGTTCGGCTTCGATATCGGCAACGGAAATCTGCGCACCCTGCGAGTTCTTAAAGGCAAGGTAGCGTTCGGCGCAATCGCCGGGCACCAGCTCCATCAGTGAAAATACGATAAAGGAAACAAGGCAAAGCGTGAAAAAGGCAAGGACCGCGCGAATGCCGGCAAATCTTAGAAACTGAACCATGCGTTCTGCGCCCCCCGCAGCAGATGCGGCCCGTTTCGGGCCCGCTTTTTGTTGGTGTGTTGCGGGCCGGTAATCCAGCCCGCAACGCATTCGTCACGCGCAGCGGCGTTTATTCGTCCAAGAACCACTGGGCCGGACGGTAAGGATAGGTCCGGTAATAGGCGTAAGACGCGGTTTTGAACTGTGGTACGTTCTTGAGGGCCGCATTGCGGTAGATCGGCTTTTGCTCTTTTACCGTGCCGATGAACAACAGATTGCTGGTCATGGTTTCGACCAGCTTCTGACCGGCGGCGTCGGATTCGGGTGTGCCGACCTGTGCCGCCTGAAACACCTTGATGTCATCCATCATCTGCTTGGCATAGGCTGGTGGCTCAACACCGGATGCACCGTTGCTGTCGACCCATTCCCCCCAAAGCATCGCGGTGCGCATGTTGAAGTAGTTGTCATAGGGCGGGATAAAGATTTCACCGTTGCCCAGAACAACCGCCAGTGGTACGGATTTTTCCCACAGGGTTACGTCCAGCTGGTTTGAGGATTGCGACGAACGGTATTCATCTGATGTTACCTCTTTCACCGTGTTGTTGATGCCCACGTCGCGCCATGTCTGACCAACCAGTTCAACGATCTTGATCGAGATGCCCTGCGTGGCAACTTGCAGGTTCAGGACCAGCGGATCACCGTTTGGCAATTCGCGCATACCGTCGCCGTCTTTGTCGACAACGCCGATTTCATCCAACAGGGATTTCGCCAGCTCTGGATCATATTGTGCGAAATGCTGTTCCCATTTGGGATCTACAAAATCAGGGGTGGGTGAAAAGCCGACATATTGCTGGGGGGTGCCCAGGCCAAACATCGCAACCTCGTTGATTTCATCGCGGTTCATCGCAACCGACATTGCCTGACGGAACTTCAGATCACCAAAAACCTTACGTTTCTCAAGGTCTTCCGAGGTTACGTTAAAGGCGAAGGTCGGCATAGTGATGTCGGGTTTCAGATCAACAACAAAGCCGGCCTTTTCCTGATTTTCCATCAAAAGCGGCACATAGTCGATCTGCAAAGCCTGTGCCTTGTAGTCCACTTCACCGTTGACCAGTTTCAGCAGGCGCACTTCGCTTTCGCCAACGAAAATCTCGTCCATCTCGTTGATATAGGGCAGCTGGTTCCCTGCGGTGTCGACCTTGAAGTAATAGGGGTTGGCGACAAATGTGCGCCCCTCGGTGGTCTCGGAGGTGACGATGTGGCTTTCCAGAGTTGGTGCCGCGTCAAGGGGTAAGTCGCCAACCTTGTCAGGATGGGCCAGCATCGGGGTTGGCGTATCCATCCAGTCAGAGCTGCCGTAATAGGCTTTGACCAGCGCATAGCCGTCTTCAAAACCCAGTGACTGTGCAAGGGTGTCTGCATCAGGGTTGATGGCGGGGTGGTATTGGCCAATGAAGTGTTTGGGCTGGAAGCCTTGGGCATAGTGGTTTGCAAAATGTGCAAGGAAGCCGGGCTTGGGCACAGGCATGTTGAACCGCACGGTCAGCGGGTCAATCACGTCAACCGTCATCGGTTCACCGCCCGCCAGAACGTAATCCTTGGGGCTTTCGATGACCTTGGGGTCCAACGCAAGGTTTTCATACCAGAATTCAACATCTTCAGCAGTGAAGGGCTGGCCATCGGACCATTTATGCCCTTCGCGCAGCACAAAGGTCAGCTGTGTGAAGTCGTCATTCCATGACCAGCTTTTGGCGACATTCGGCACGATGGTGGTCAGATCGTCCGCATAGCGCACGAGGTTTACATGGCGCACCGACATAAAGTCGGAGGTGCCGGCCTCTGTGGCATTGGACAGGGCATTGAACATGCCACCGTACTTGCCAATCATCTCGTAAGGGGCAACAACCAGCGGTTCACTGGGCAGACGATCCGCCAGGGCGGGCATCTCGGGATTGCCACGGATTTTGGCATTCATCGCGGCGATGTCGGGGTTTTGCGACATTTCCATCGTGCAATTGGCAGCACTCTGGAACTCGGCCAGCTCGTATTGCTGTGGGAATGCGCCAGCGGCAACGCCCATCGGGTCTGCCACGGTGACAGCCGGACAAGAGGCCATCGCAGTGCCCCCCATCGCCATCAAAGCCGCGCTGGATAAAAGTATCTTCCTCATCGGTGTCTCCTTGTTGGACATCACGCTGTGCGCGTGACTGGGTCTTTGGGCTTTGTGCCCTTGTGCATCATCCTCCGAAACGGGGATGGCAGGATGGAGCTAACGGGGAGGTGTAATGGTTTTGTGACGTAAATTTCACGGTCAGACCGCCGCTTGAACGCGGGACGTGCCGCATCGCAAATGCAGTCATTGCGGCTAAGACACCCGTTGCCAGATGTTCGCGCAAAGTGTGATATGAATTTCCCCAGTAGATGGAAACAGTAGTTAATATTATCAGAATGAAGTCAACGGATTCTATTTTTCACGTGATTTGCGGGGGTGCCGGGGCAGGATTTGGGGACCATCCGGTGTGATACTATGCAGGGCCAGGGTCTGATCCGCATTTCTCATTCGATGGCGAAGCATCTTGCGGCCAAGGCGGTTCAACTCGGTTTGATAGGTGGGATGGCTGGCGACATTGCGCGCTTCGCCGTCGCCCTCATGGTCATAAAGGATCGGTGGCAGGTCGGCGGCAAACTCAACCAGCGTGAACCGGTCTTCTCTTAGAATGCACAGGGATGAATCGACGGGGCCTGTCTTCAGAGAGCGTTCCCAGAGGGTTGGCGACAGAGGTTCTGAAAAGTCCAGTTCCGAGAAAGACGCGTCGCGCCAGTCTTCGGGGACATCACCCGCCAGCAGCGACAACAAAGACCGGCCATCCATTGAATTGGGCACCTCCTGACCAACCCAGTCAAGGATCGTGGGGGTGATGTCGATGGTCTCTACCGGCTGCTTCACCACCGCACCGGCGCGGGCGGCGTTATCCGGCTGGCGGATAATCAGGGGCGTGTGAAACGCCGCATCATGTACGGTGAACTTGCTCCAGCTATGGTGATCCCCCAGCATTTCCCCATGATCCGCCGTTACGATCAGCAGGGTGTCGTCATATTGTCCGCTGTCCTTGAGGAACTGCACAACCCGTCCGATGTGGTGGTCCACTTCGGTGATTAACCCCAGATAAAGCGCCCGCAGCGTCTGGATATTCGTGTCCGTTGTCGCCAGACCGTCAAAGCCGACAACATTTCCTGCTGGGGTTTTCGCGGCAATTGTCGGACCAAAGAACGGATGGTTTGCTGTTTCCTCTTCCGGTGTTGCCAGCCGCGTTGGCAGGGGCAGGGTGTCGGGATCATACATGTCGTTATAGGGCGCGGGGGCGACAAGCGGCGGGTGCGGCCTGATATAGGTCAGATGTGCAAACCAGCTGGCCGCGCTGTAGGCGGGCATCACCTCAAGAAAGCGGTTGGTCAGAAAGGCGGTGTCGCTGTCCTCGGCCCGATATAGTGCGGGGTCATTGGTGCGGGGGCTGCGTCCTTCGGGGGCCACAGGTTTATAGACCTCCGCATAGGTGTCAAAATCATAGCCTTGATTGATCAGGTGCGAGCGCCAGGGAAATGACATCTCAAAACGCATTTCGACCACTTCGTGAAAGCCGTTCATCGGGTATTCATAGCTGCGCAGAGCCGGGTCATCAGGGTGATAAGCACGCGGGTCTTGCGCCGTGTCTGTATAGCCGAACAGCATCGGCAGGTAACCGGCCTTGCGCATTTGGGTCGCCACATTGAGGGTGTCATGGCGTAGTGGTGTGCCATTGCGCACTGACCGGTGGTTCATCGCATATTGCCCGGTCAGCAGGGATGCCCGCGACGGGCCGCAGGGGTTCACCACGGAAAAATGCCGTGTGAAGGTAACAGCGTCTGCCATCAGTGCCGTTAGATTTGGCGTTTGTACGTGATCCGCGAGCGCACCAAAGATGCAATCGGCCCGCAGTTGGTCAATGACAATGAACAAGACGTTCTTGGCGCGGGACATGGGGCGAATCCTTTCAGACGACAGGGTTTCAGGTAACGCCCAAAACAGGGGTTCTGAAAAGGGCCATGTCGATAAACCCGCCCCGCTATACAGATGGCGCGATGACGAAACCGGACAATCGGCCTAGGGTCAGGACCCCTTAAGCCTGTGCCGTCAGTTTGCCCGATTTTTTCGCTAACAAGGAATATCTGTGCAGAAATCCCCTCTCGGGACACTGCTGCGCAATGCCCTGTCGGGCAATGGGAAGCGGCAAAATCCGGCAGACCCGCAGGGCGGCAATTTCACTTCATTTCAGCGTCTCGGATCGCTTACAAATAGACACTATTGACGGCGCGGCCCAAACCATTGAAATTTCGTGGAATTGCCGCTGACGATAAAGGCTTAATGGGGCCTGACCCTAGGGTGGGGTGAATTTACGGGGTCCCGACCCTGACGGGCCAGTTTTGCGGCCCTTGATCCAGAAAGGTGCCGATGTCTGCGCCCATCATCGCTGTAATCCTGAGCGCCGCCCTGCTGCATGCAGTCTGGAACGCCATTGTCAAAACCGCTGCCGACCGCACCACCATGTTGGGGTTGGTCGCCTTGGGGCAGGTGCTGCCGGCTGCGGTAATGATTGTGCTGCTGCCTTTGCCGAATATGCAAAGTATGCCCTACATCGTGATATCGACCGTCGTGCATTGGGGGTATTACTATTTTCTGGGCCGCGCCTATGCCCATGGGGATCTTGGCGTGGTCTATCCGATCGCACGTGGCGTTGTGCCTGCGCTGGTGTCGCTCTGGGCGTTCCTGCTGCTGGGCGAGGTCCTGCCCGCAGCCGTTTGGGGGGGCATCGCGCTGATTGTCACCGGCATTATTCTCAGCAACTGGCGTGCGCTTCGTTCTGGTGTCGGGGCGACTGCCCTAAACCTGTCGCTTTGTACGGGGCTGTGCATCTCGGTCTATTCGGTGGTCGACGGCATCGGCGTGCGTTTGTCCGGTGACACGCTTTCCTATTGGGCGTGGGGGGCGTTCCTGCATCTATTCATCGCCGGTTTTGCAGGTTGGAACGGGCGCGATGGATTGGCGGACCTGCCGATCAAGGTCTGGATCATTGGGCTTGCGGGGGGGGCTGTCTCGATGATTGCCTATGGTTTGGTGCTTTATGCCAAAAATTTTGCACCGCTGGGTGCGGTTTCCGCCTTGCGCGAAACCTCGGTTATCTTTGCCACGTTGATCGGGTATTTTCTGTTAAAGGAAGGCAATCTGGCACGGCGGTTGACGGCGGCCATGCTGATGGCGCTGGGCATTGCCATGATCGGATTGAACGCTGGCTAGGCCAGAACCAGAGGAGCGCTGTATATGACCGTGAAACGCATTGTCGCCAATGTCGCCACCCCGTCGGTCCAAGAGGTTCAGCGGTTTTACGCTGACCTGTTTGACCTTGAAGTGGTGATGGATATGGGGTGGATCGCAACCTTAAGCTCGGGCGAAGTGGCTCCGGTGCAGATTAGTTTTGCCAGCGAAGGCGGTTCCGGCACGCCTGTGCCTGACCTGTCGATCGAAGTGGATGATGTCGATGCGGTATACGCCCGCGCCAGATCACTGGGCCATCAGGTGCAATATCCCCTGACAGACGAACCGTGGAACCTGCGCCGTTTCTACCTCTATGACCCGGCGGGAAAATTGCTGAATGTGTTGATGCACACCGGCTGAATCTACATAGGTTTTACGGTGAAAAGCGGGGAAAGCCGCCATTCACATATTGATTATTTGCGCTTGACCACAGCTTCACGCTAGACCCTTGTGGATAAGCAATAGACCCGAATACCAGACTGGCCTGCGCCATTGTGCGGCTGGTGGATGAAATCAACGGGCATGCGGTGTGAAAAATGTGGTTGAGCAAATGCGTCTGAAAATCTTGATCAGGGCAGGGGCGGCGGGGCTGTTTGTTTCTGCGGCCGGTTTCCTGTCTGCGGCCGAAGTGACTCTGAAAGGGGTCCCTGTGGGCGGTGATCTTTATCAAACCCTGGCGGGTGGGTCCTTGCTGATCGAGCAATCCAGCGCCGAAAATGCCGCCACAAGTCAGGAAATCGTGGCTGCCGCACAGGCTGATTACGGGCGGCTGCTGGCCGTGCTTTATGATGCGGGATATTTCGGACCGGTGATCACGATCCGGCTGGATGGAATAGATGCTGCTGCCATTCCGGCGGTGCAGGCCCCGCGCCAAATTGCCCATGCGCAAATTACTGTCGATACCGGCCCGCAGTTTCGTTTCGATAAGGCCAGGCTAACACCTGTTGCGGCGGGCACTGACATTCCCGAAGGTTTTGCACGTGGCAAGACTGCCAGCCTGAGCGTCCTGAAAGATACCGTGACCGCGGGCGTTGATGGGTGGCGTGCGCAGGGCCATGCCAAGGCAACGCTGGCCGCGCAAAACCTGTCTGCAAATCACCCAGACCGAACCGTTAGTGCCGATCTGCGGCTTGCGCCGGGACCAAAGCTGCGCTTTGGCGGCTTGCAGGTTGCGGGCAACAAGGCTGTACGCACACAGCGGATTGTGGATATTGCCGGTCTGCCGGTCGGAGAGGTTTATTCCCCAGAGGAGCTGCGGCTGGCAGCAGGCCGTTTGCGTCGCACCGGTGCATTTAACGCCGTGGCGCTGACAGAGGCCGAGCAGATCGGGCCGGATGATACTTTGCCCGTGACCGCCCAAGTTACAGAAAGCCTGCCGCGCAGGTTTGGCTATGGGGCCGAACTTGGCACGCAGGAAGGGCTGACCCTAAGCGCATTTTGGTTGCATCGCAATTTCTTTGGTGGCGCGGAACGTCTGCGCATCGCGGGCGAGATTTCTGGCATTGGGGGCGATTCCGGCGGCGAGGATTATTCCCTTTCCGCCCGCTTTGAACGTCCCGCGACCTTTAACGAAGACACCGATTTCTATGCGCTGGCCAAGATCGAACAGCTTGATGAGGTGAACTTCTTTTCCCGCCAGCTGGATCTGGAAGCCGGCATTGAACGGATCGCTTCCGAAGAACGCACCTATACGCTGGGCCTTGGGCTGCGCCGGGCCAAGACGCGGGATGCCTTTGGCGAAAACCGCTATACGCTGTTGACCTTGCCGTTAAGCGCCGAGTTTGATTACCGCGATAACCCACTGAATGCCACCGACGGGTTCTATATCAAAGCGGGCGTTACCCCGTTTCTGGCCATCAGCGGCGCGGACAACGGCCTGCGTACGTCGGTTGATGCCCGGGCCTACCGGACTTTCGGCACTGCGCGTCCGGTTACATTTGCGCTGCGCGGGCAATTGGGGTCGGTCTATGGCCCCGATCTGAGCAAGGCACCGGCGGACTATCTGTTTTATTCGGGTGGCGGCGGTACCGTGCGCGGACAGGCCTATCAGGCGCTGGGCGTTGATTTGGGCGGGGGCAATGTCACAGGTGGGCGCAGTTTCGTTGCGGTTTCCGCCGAGGCCCGGGTGGCGGTTAGTGACAGTTTTTCTGTCGTCGGATTTGTCGATGGCGGCTATGTCGGTGCCGAGGAATTTTATGACGGCACCGGTGAATGGCATTCCGGTGCGGGTTTGGGGCTGCGCTATAACACGGGTATCGGGCCCATTCGGGTGGATGTGGCCGTACCGACCTCAGGCCCCGAAGCGAAAGATAACTATCAGGTTTACATCGGCATCGGGCAGTCGTTCTAATGCGGTATATTCTCACCTACCTCGCTGTTGTTTTCCTGCTGGCATTTGGCACCGCCATTCCTGCCGTTGCGCAGAGTGACGACAAGAGCTTTTTGACCCGCACCATACAAGACGCGCTAAGCGGCGGGGGGCGCACGGTCAGTATCGACGGCTTTCGTGGGGCACTCAGCTCTGAGGCCAGTTTTGACCGGATGACCATCGCGGATGCGGATGGCGTTTGGCTGACATTGGAGAATGTGGTGCTGGACTGGAACCGTTCGGCACTTTTGCGAGGCCGGCTGGAGGTCGAGCAGCTGAGCGCCAGCAAGCTGGATCTGCCGCGTTTGCCCAATGCGCAGGACGACGCATTGCCTGATGCGGAAGCGGCCCCGTTCCGCTTGCCCGATCTGCCGGTCTCGATCTTGCTGGAGCAGTTTTCGATCGAACAGATCAACCTTGGTGCCCCGATTCTGGGAGAGGCGGCACAGCTGCGGGTGAAGGCAAGTGCGACGTTGAACGATGCCGAAGGCAAGGTAGATTTGCAGGCCAACCGGACGGATGCCCGGCGCGGCACATTCGAAGTCAAGGCGGATTTCAACCGCAGCGACAGCTTGCTGGATCTGTTGCTGACGCTGAGCGAGGGCAAAGAAGGCATTGCATCCAAGCTGCTGAATATTCCGGGCCAGCCTTCTATTGACCTCAGCGTTGCGGGGGCGGGGCCGCTGGATGATTTCACCGCTGACATCAAGATGGCAACAGATGCGCAGGAGCGGCTGGCGGGGCAGATCACCCTCAGCGCGCAAACACCGCGCCGCGCCGCTGCAACGCCGGATCGGCGTGTGCGCGCGGATATCGGTGGTGACATTACCGCCGTGTTGGCCCCGCGATATCGCGCCTTCTTTGGCACGGACGTCGGGCTAAAGATTGACGCATTGTTACAGTCGGATGGTGCCGTCGAAGTGTCCGATTTTGCCCTGCGCGCTGAGGCGGCAAATTTGGCGGGTAGGCTGGCGTTGAATGCTGACAACTGGCCCACGCTGATCGATATTTCAGGGCAGGTTGCACAGCGTGACGGCGGGCCCGTTCTGCTGCCGCTTGGTGGGGACGGGACATCCGTGAACACCGTTGATCTGCGTGTGGATTACGACGCGGCACAGGGCGACCATATTGCAGCCCGCTTTGGCATCACAGGCTTGTCACTGACTGATCTGAATATCGACACCACCACCCTTGCGCTGGACGGCACCCTTGCGGCTGATGCGGGGCGGATTGGGCGGTTTGAGGGCGATGTCACCTTTGATGTGGCCGGGCTAAGTCCACGCGACGCCGCTCTGGCAGAGGCGCTTGGCCGCGCCATTCAGGGCCGTGCCAATATCCTCTATGTCGAAGACCAACCTTTGCAACTTGCCGATCTTTCCTTGACCGGCACAGACTACGGGCTGACCGGGGGGGCGCGGATTTCCGGCCTTGAAACAGGTTTGTTGACACAGTTGGATGCCCAGCTTGATGCCACCGACCTTAGCCGCTTTTCGGCCCTCGCCGGGCGCGAGCTGGACGGGCAGACCCAGCTGGCACTGGAGGGTGAAATTGGCTTGCTGAGCGGGCAGTTCGACCTTGCGCTGCGCGGCAGCACCACCGATCTGGCGCTGGGTATCGCACAGGCCGATGCAGTTCTGGCAGGGCAAACCACCCTGCGTGCGGCGGCGAAACGCGACGAGAACGGTACCTTCCTGCGGGGAGTGGTGTTGGAGAATGACGCGCTGAGCCTGACAGGGGCGGCGCAGTTGCGCAGTGATGACAGCAGCGCGCAGGCCGATTTTACACTGAATGACATCGCTTTGGTGGTGCCGCAATATGGCGGACCGGTTCGTGTCAGCGCCACGGCCCGACAGGATCGTCGCGGCTGGAACATTGACGCAAAAACCGATGGCCCTTACGGCGCGACCCTGACCGCCAAAGGCTTGGCCACGGGGCCGCAAGCCGCGCTGGATTTCACCGCGGATGTGCCGAATGTGAAGCCCTTTGCAGGCCAGATCGACGGCCCGGTAACGGCCAAAGGCACGCTGCGCAATGGGCCTCAGGGGTGGCAAATCAGCACCGATGCCAGCGGCCCTTACCAAAGCCGCGCCAGTGTACAGGGGCAGGTGTCGCCGGCCCTTGATGTAACATTCGAGGCATCGGTTCCAAATGTCGCGCCATTGGTTCCGGGGATGAACGGGCCTTTGGCGGCGCGCGGCACGTTGCGTCAGACCGACCGTGGTTTGAAGATCGACACGCAGGCCAGCGGCCCCCGTGCGGCGCGCGCATCAGTGCGCGGTACGGTGACAGGGCCGCAGGCCAATGTAGATTTCACTTTTTCCATGCCTGACATCGGCGCGTTTGTAGAGCGTGTGAACGGGCCGTTGAACCTGCGCGGGTCAGCCCGCAAGCAGGGCACGGCGTGGGCGGTGGAAACTGATGCTGACGGACCGGCAGGCACGCAGGCGCGCCTGACCGGGCGCGTCAACGCTGATGGCACCTTGAACATGGACATGACCGGCACCGCACCGCTGGGGCTGAGCCGACCTTTCCTCGCACCGCGCAACCTGCAAGGGCAGGCGCGGTTTGATCTGGCGGTGAACGGACGTCCGGCATTGTCATCTGTCTCGGGTACAATCCAGACCACGAATGCCACCTTTACCGCACCGAACCTGCGGGTGGCCGTACAAGACATTGCGGCAGACATCCGGTTGGCCAATAACCGCGCCCAGATTGACATGACGGGGCAGGCCTCGAATGGCGGCAGCCTTAACGTCAATGGCTCTGTGGTTCTGACAGGGGCGCTGCCGGCGGATTTGGCCATCAGGGTGCAGGATGTCGTGTTGGTTGACCCAAAGCTCTACCGCAGTTCGGTCAGTGGCGCATTGCGTCTGGCAGGACCCTTGACCGGGGGGGCTCGTATATCAGGTCAGGTGAATATCGGTGAAACCGAGGTGAGCGTCCCGTCGACAGGGTTGACCAGCATTGGTGATATTCCACCGATCGACCATATCGGTGCCACCCGTCCGGTGATCGCCACGCGGCGCAAGGCGGGACTTGAAAACACCGACGCGGGTGTGGACCCGACAGCCGAGGCCGGTGCGGGTTTTGGCCTGAATGTGCAGGTCAATGCCCCGAACCGAATTTTCGTGCGCGGGCGTGGCCTTGATGCGGAGCTGGGCGGCGCGTTGACGGTTACGGGCACCACGAGCCGGATGATTTCTGCGGGTCGCTTTGATTTGTTGCGCGGTCGATTGGATATTCTGGGCAAACGGTTTGATCTGGTCGAAGGTTCAATCCAGTTCCGTGGTGACCTGATCCCCTATATTCGCTTTGTGTCGGTCACGCCGACCGATACCGGCGAGGTGCGGGTGGTCGTGCAGGGGGCGGCGAATGCGCCGGACGTGACATTTGAATCCTCCCCCGAGGCCCCGCAAGACGAGGTGCTGGCACAGCTGCTCTTTGGCCGGAACCTGTCGGAAATCTCGCCGTTGCAGGCGCTGCAACTGGCCAATGCTGTGGCGGTTCTGGCCGGTCGTGGCGGCAAGGGGGTGATCACCCAACTTCGGGCAGGCTTTGGGCTGGACGATCTGGATGTCACGACAACCGACAGCGGGGCGACCGCTGTGCGGGCTGGGAAGTATATCTCTGAAAACGTCTATACCGATGTCACGGCAGCCTCTGACGGCACCGGCGAGGTGTCCCTGAACCTTGACATCAGCTCGCATCTCAAGGGCAAGGCGACGCTGGGGTCGGATGGCAATTCAAGCATCGGTATCTTTTTCGAAAAGGACTATTGAGGCGGATCAGCCTTGCGGCGCAAAACTGCCAAACCGTCCCTGATCAAAAAGCAATCCTGCGCCTTGACCGTCACAGGCTGCGGCGTCGGTGATTTCACCGACGATGATCGAATGATCTCCCGCCGGATGGACGGCAAAGCGGGTACAGTGGAACGCGGCCAGACAGCCGGCAAGCTGTGGTGCGCCCTGCGGCCCGACGGTCCAGTCAAAACCGGAGAAATCATGCCCCTGTCCGGCAAAATGGCTGGCCAGCGCCTGCTGGCTGGCAGCCAGAATATGGATGCAATACTGGTCGGCCTGCGCAAAGGCGTCGTGGCGCTTTGATTGCAGGGCGGCGGACCACAGGACCAGCGGGGGGGCAAGGGACACCGAGGAAAAAGAGTTTGCCGTCATGCCCAGCGGCCCTTGGGCGGTCTGTGTGGTGATCACGGTCACGCCGGTGCCAAACCGCCCGAAAGCGTTACGCAGGGCCTGTCCGTCTGTCGGGGTAAAAGGGGTCATATCGCGGTCCATCGGGGCCTGCGGTGACACGGCGGCAATGATTTGTCCAGAGATGCCCATCGTATGATCCTCTTTGATGCGCGGGAGGCGCGGTGGATCAAACGTAAACCGCGACCCCGACAATAACAGGTCGGGATCGCGGCGATTTTATGCGCAAATGCGGCCTAGCTGCGGTTCATCCGGTTATCAATCAGATCGTCCACTACCGCAGGTTCGGCCAAGGTCGATGTATCCCCCAGCGTGCCAAAATCATCTTCGGCAATTTTACGCAGAATACGCCGCATGATCTTGCCCGAGCGGGTCTTGGGCAATCCGGGGGCCCATTGGATCAGATCAGGGGACGCAATCGGGCCGATTTCCGTGCGCACCCAGTTGCGCAGTTCCGCGCGCAGCTCTTCGCTGGGTTCCTCGCCGCCCATCAGGGTGACATAGCAGTAAATGCCCTGACCTTTGATGTCGTGCGGATAGCCAACCACAGCCGCCTCAGCGACCTTGCCATGGGCGACCAGCGCGCTTTCGACTTCGGCGGTGCCCATGCGATGGCCGGAGACATTGATCACATCGTCCACACGTCCGGTAATCCAGTAATCGCCATCTTCGTCACGTTTGCAGCCGTCACCGGTAAAGTAATAACCCGGGTAATCCGAGAAATAGGTTTTCTCGAAACGCTCATGATCGCCCCAGATGGTGCGCATCTGACCCGGCCAGCTGTCGGCGATACACAGCACGCCCTCAACCGGGTTTCCCTGCAACTCTTGCGCTGTCGTTGGCTCCAGCACGACGGGTTTAATCCCGAAGAACGGTTTCATCGCTGCCCCCGGTTTCATTGCATGGGCACCGGGCAGGGGCGTCATCAAGTGGCCGCCGGTTTCGGTCTGCCACCAGGTATCTACAATTGGGCACCGGTTGCCGCCGATCACTTCGTTGTACCATTTCCACGCTTCGGGATTGATTGGTTCACCAACGGTGCCCAGCACCTTGAGGCTGCTCAGGTCGGCACTTTTTACAAAATCATCGCCTTTGCCCATCAATGCACGCAAAGCTGTTGGCGCGGTGTAGAACTGGTTGACCTTGTGCTTTTCACAAACCTGCCAAAAGCGGCTGGCATCCGGGTAGGTCGGAACGCCTTCAAACATCACCGTGGTGGCCCCATTGGCCAGCGGACCATAGACGATATAACTGTGTCCGGTGACCCAACCGACATCCGCAGTACACCAGTAAACGTCGCCGTCATGGTAATCAAAACTGATCTCATGGGTCATGGCTGCATAGACCAGATAACCGCCTGTGGTATGCACCACGCCTTTGGGCTGGCCGGTTGAACCAGATGTATACAGGATAAACAGCGGATCTTCGGCGTTCATCACTTCGGGTTCGCAGGTGGCCTCTGCCTCAGCAGCCGAGGCGTTATAGTCGATGTCGCGGCCTTCGACCCATGTTGTCTGACCGCCGGTGCGTTTGACCACCAGACATTTCACGGTGTCCTTGCAATGCAATAATGCCTGATCGGCATTGGTTTTCAGCGCGGTATTGCGCCCGCCCCGCGGTGCTTCGTCGGCGGTGATGACAACTTTGGCGTCGGACCCGTTGATCCGCGCGGCCAATGCGTCCGGCGAGAAACCGGCAAAAACAATGGAATGGATTGCGCCGATCCGGGCACAGGCCAACATGGCATATGCCGCTTCAGGGATCATCGGCAGGTAAAGGATCACACGGTCGCCTTTGCCGACACCAAGGTCGCGCAGGACATTGGCCATTTTACAGGTGTTGGCATGAAGTTCCTTATAGGAAATATGCAGCGCGCTGTCGTCAGGGTTGTCCGGCTCCCAAATGATTGCCGTTTGGTCACCACGGGTTTCAAGATGGCGGTCAATACAATTGGCCGAAACATTCAACGCACCGTCCGCGTACCAGTTGATATGGACATTCCCCAGCGTGTAATCGACATCTTTGACCTGCGTGAACGGTTTGATCCAGTCTACCCGCGCACCCTGTTCGCGCCAAAAACCGTCAGGGTCATTGACCGATGCGGCGTACATGTTTGCATAGCTCTCAGCGTTGACATGCGCGCCTTTGGCCATTGCTTGTGACGGCGGATATGTTTTTCCAGCTGTTTCAGACATTATAGATCCCTCCCTTGGCAGTCTTTCGGGGCAGCCCATGAAACCAGTCATGCCGCAGTCCCGCTCCTTGTCGCGATCATAACGGGCTGTGAACGGAAGGGAATAAGTATCTGGAAAGGGGGGATTTATCTGTAAAATATTTTCACCGAATGGCCCTCTATTTGTAAATATTCGAGCGGGAAAATTCTTATTTTCCGACTTTTCACCCTGTTTCTTGTCAACGTTTCCGACGGTCGCCTGACGCTGTTGTAAGGCAGGTTGCGACTAAAGGCCTGTCAAACATACGCCATTCTTCTGCCTTTCGGGGTGCGAACGCCGGTTGTCTCTCCCGCTTCGGAGGAGGGCATGGGGAACACAGGGCGAAATCCATGAAAGAAGGAACAGGCAGATGCGGCGGGGGTTGGCAGCGCCCTTGCCTCAGGATAGCGTCTTTGCAAGCGGGCCGAAGAGGGCGCGCATCAACGGGAGAATACCAATGACCAAGTTTCTGAGCGGCGCCGCTGTCTGCGCCATCTCTTTCGCGTTTGCATCACAGGCTGCGGCCACGGAATGGAATGTTTCCGTCTGGGGCAAGCGCCGTGCGTTTACCGAGCATGTTGAAAAACTGGCCGAGCTGGTCAGCGAGAAAACCGACGGCGCGTTCACCATGAACATCAGCTATGGCGGCCTGTCCAAGAACCGCGAAAACCTTGACGGGATTTCAATCGGCGCTTTTGAAATGGCGCAGTTCTGTGCCGGGTACCACGCCGACAAAAACCGTGTTGTTACCGTGCTTGAGTTGCCATTCTTGGGGGTTGAAAACCTCGAACAGGAGCGTGCAGTTTCCAAGGCGGTCTATTCACACCCCGCCGCGGCGGATGAAATGGCACAGTGGAACGCAAAGCTGCTGATGACCTCGCCCATGCCACAGTACAACATTGTTGGCACCGGTGATCCGCGTATGACACTTGAGGATTTCAAGGGGATGCGTGTCCGTGCGACTGGCGGCCTGGGCCGTGCATTCGAGGCAGTTGGCGCTGTGCCGACATCGGTCACCGCGACCGAAGCTTATCAGGCAATGGAATCCGGTGTTGTTGATACGGTGGCCTTCGCCCAGCACGCGCACCTGTCCTTTGGTACGATCAATCAGGCGGATTGGTGGACGGCGAACCTGAATCCCGGCACGGTGAACTGCCCGGTTGTGGTGAACGTAGACGCCTATGAATCGCTTTCCGACAAGGAACGCGAAGCGCTTGATTCATCCGTAGAGGAGTCACTGGATCACTATCTGGCCAACTATGGCGAGTTGTTGAAAAAGTGGGATTCCGTTCTGGAAGAGAAGGGCGTCAAGAAAGTCGAGATCGCACCGGAAGTGATCGAAGAGTTCCGCGCAGCGGCGGCTGCCCCCGCACGGGATGCATGGATCGCCGATATGGAAGCGCAGGGCCTGCCCGGTCAGGAACTCTATGATCTGGTGGTCAAGACACTGGCGGACGCCAAAGCCGGTAACTGATCCGGCCATGTGATTGACAAGAACAGTCCCGCCCTGGGGCGCAATATGCCCTAGGGCGGGGTGACCCCCGCTACACCCTCCACAACAAAGGATAGCGCTATGGCTGGATCCGCCGCAGTGCTGGAAGATTCCAGCCTCCTCAGTAAACTTGACCGAATGTTGCTGCCGATCGAGCGTTTTTGCGCTCTGTTGTCCGGTCTTGCGATTTTTTCCTTGATGTTCCTTGCAGCCTATTCCGTGACGTCGCGCAAGTTCTTTGGCGCGCCGATGATGGGTTATGTGGACTACATTGAAGCGGCGATGCCGATCATTGCCATCATGGGGGTGTCTTATGTCCAGCGCGACGGCACCCATATCCGTATGGATATGCTGGTTTCGGCGCTGAGGGGTCGCGTATTGTGGCTGTTCGAACTGATTTCGGTGGTGTTGATTTTGGTTCTGGTTGTTGCGCTGACCTATGGCGCATGGGAACATTTTGGCCGCTCTTTTGATTGCGCGCGCCCGTTGTGCAGCCGAGACAGCTCTATTGATGTGGGGCTGCCGATATGGCCCAGCAAACTGGTGGTGCCGGTGGCCTTTGCGGTGCTGGTGCTGCGCTTGTTGCTACAAACTTGGGGCTATGGCCGTGCGCTGGTGCTGGGTTTGGAGAACCCGGTGGCGGTGCCGTTGAACCTGTCCGTTGCTGAACAGGCCATGCTTGAGGCCGACGCGCTGGAAGGAGCTGACTAGGATGTTTCCAAGAAAGATTAAAAACAACCAATCGACAGGCCCCTTCGTCCAGAACGAAAGATTGGGCCAGCCGATGCAATTAGAACTAGGAACATCCTGATGGAACCTATTGAGATTGGTATATGGGTATCCGCTGGGATGCTGGTTTTTGTGGTCCTTGGTATGCGGGTGGCTTTTGCCGCCGGTCTGGCAGGGTTTGTCGGGCTGGTTTGGTTGCGTTGGAACGGGTTTGACTATGATCCCGACCGGTTTTGGAAGGCGGTTGAAATCAGTGTAAAGATTGCCGGCCTTACGCCACATTCCAAAGTCTCGGCGCAGGTGTTGTCGCTGATTCCGGTTTTCATCATGATCGGGTATCTGGCATATTACGCCAAGCTTACCACGGCCCTGTTTGAAGCCTGCAAACGTTGGTTTGCATGGGTGCCGGGCGGGCTTGCGGTGTCGACCGTATTTGCCACTGCCGGTTTCGCCGCTGTTTCTGGCGCATCGGTGGCCACGGCCGCAGTGTTTGCGCGTATCGCCATCCCCGAGATGCTAAAGATCGGGTACAACAAACAATTCGCCGCCGGTGTGGTGGCGGCTGGGGGCACGCTTGCCTCGCTGATCCCGCCGTCGGCAATCCTTGTGATCTATGCGATCATCGTGGAGCAAGATGTTGGTAAACTGCTGCTGGCCGGTTTTGTTCCCGGCGCTTTTTCCGCTGTGGTCTATGCTGCGCTGATCATTGGCATCGCGATGATCTGGAAAAACGTCGGCCCGCCGGTGACCGGCTATTCATGGCGCGAGCGGTTCGAGTCCATTCCACCAGCCTCGCCGATTTTTGCGGTGGTGATCATTATCATCTTCTTTGTTTACAACCCCTTTGGTGACGCATGGGGCACCCCGACCGAAGGCGGGGCAGTGGGCGCGTTTATCGTGTTCCTGATGGCCCTGTGGAAAGGCATGCGCTGGACCCAGCTGCGCGAGGCGCTGTTGGACACGGCCAAGTTGACGGTGATGATATTCACCATCATCTGGGGCGTGTTGATCTACGTGCGCTTTCTCGGCTTTGCGGAATTGCCGGACGCTTTTGCTGCTTGGATCACGTCGCTTGATATGGCTCCGCTAACCATTCTGATCTGTATCTTGCTGGCCTATGCGGTGCTGGGCATGTTCATGGATGCGATCGGCATGTTGCTGCTGACCTTACCTGTGGTTTATCCGGCGGTGATGGCGCTGAACGGTGGCGAAACCGTTCTGGCGGCTGACTCGGCCTTTGGCATGTCAGGGCAGATGTGCGCCATCTGGTTTGGCATTCTGGTGGTCAAAATGGCTGAATTCTGTCTGATCACCCCGCCGATTGGTCTGAACTGTTTTGTTGTTGCCGGGGTGCGTGATGACCTGACGGTTCAGGACGTGTTCAAAGGGGTCACACCGTTCTTTCTGGCTGATGGTGTGACCATTGCACTGCTGGTCGCCTTTCCAGGCATTGTTTTGTGGCTGCCTTCACTGGTGGGCTGATGCCCCGACTATAGGAGATACACCATGGCTGTTCTGCCCATCATCGACGCCAGTACGGACGAGCTGACGACGATTTTCAAAGACCTGCACGCCCATCCCGAAATCGGGTTCACCGAGACCCGTACAGCCGGCATTGTTGCTGATAAGCTGCGTGAATATGGCGTTGACGAGGTGCATAGCGGCGTCGGCCAGACCGGCGTTGTCGGGATCATCAAAGGTAACCGCGAAGGGGCGCGCCGCATTGGCGTGCGTGCCGATATGGACGCACTGCCGATCACCGAGGAAACCAACCTTGCCTATACCTCGACCAATCCCGGTGTGATGCATGCATGTGGCCATGACAGCCATACAACTATGTTGCTGGGGGCGGCGAAACATCTGGCCGCAACCCGCGATTTTGCCGGGACAGCCGTGATGATTTTCCAACCTGCCGAAGAGGGGCTTGGCGGCGCGCGCACCATGATCAAGGACGGGCTGTTTGACCGCTTTCCCTGTGACGAAGTTTACGGAATGCACAATTCCCCCAACGGCAAACCGGGCACCGTTGGCATCTGCAAAGGTGCTGCGATGGCGGGGGCGTCGTTTTTCGACATCTCGGTTCAGGGCAAGGGGAGTCATGCCGCTGCGCCGCAACAGTCACGCGACCCGTTGGTGATCGCCGCGGATCTGGTGGGCAGTCTGCAAACGATCCTGTCGCGCAACGTGGCCCCCTTGGACACCTGCGTCTTATCGGTGACGCAGCTACATGCCGGTGCCGCCTATAACGTGGTGCCCGACACGGCCACATTGGCTGGCACAATCCGCTATTTCAAAGACGAGGTCTGCGCGCTTGTCGAAACCCGTATGCGCGAACTTTGTGCCGGTTTTGCGGTGGCTTACGGCGTCACGATCAATATTGAACTGCGCAATGTCTTTGACGTGCTGATGAACGACAGCGGCCTGTCGGATGCCTATATGGACGCTGCCGCCGATATCGTCGGGCGTGAAAACATCAGTGACACAGATGAACCCGCCACTGGCTCCGAAGATTTTGCCGATATGCTCAAGGTTATTCCGGGGGCGTATTGCCGCGTCGGCCACTCTGGCACCACAGGGTTGCACAATCCCAGCTTTTTCCTGGATCCCGAATTGCTGCCGGTAGGGGCGTCGATTATGGCGCGGATCGTGGAACGCCGGCTGGTAGCATAAAGAGGGGCTCTACTGTCGCCCCGAATGCAAAGACCTGACAGACTGGTTGATCAACACGCCTGTTTGTCTTTGACCCCGTGATGGATCGGGGTGGTATTAGTTTTCCCATATAAATCCCAGAGGCAGGACCCTACATAAAGAAGTCTGTCGTGTGGGGGGCTTTGGCTTGTTGTCCTGTTTCTGAAGTACGGTGGCTAAGTGCTGGAGTTCTATCTTCGCTGCTGGTCTCTTGCGCACTTTGACGCGCGCCACGCCCAGGCAGAACACCAAATAAGATAATTTTGCAGGCAACATCACCGTCAGAGTTGAAAACGCCCTCGAAACCGGTCAAACTCATAATTACCCGAGATTACTTGGGAAATACCCAGTAAAATGCAACCCTGTGAATACCAAAGGCAGATCTGGTTTGACCGCTCCTAAATTGACGCGCGCACAGATGAAAGAGGGGCAAACCGATGAGAGTTTTGTCACTTGGTTTGTTGATGATTTTCTGCCCGAACACTTTCCCGAGGCGTTCAATGGCGTGTCGCGCCGCGCTCTTTACCAGATGCACATAAACGGGTTGAAATATGCCCGCCACTTTGGGTTTGAAACGCGCGAAGACCAAGGCCAGTTTCTGGCCCTGATGAATGATGTAGGCCCGGATTTTTGGCGCTTCGATGGGTTCAAGCAAGCAATCGAACGCAATGATCTATCTCCGAAACAGCGCATTTCGCTGATCTATGAAACGGTGACCGGCGACCAGTTCTCTGATGCCCTGTTCGGGCAAGACTCCCTCTATTGGTTCCCGCACCAGATTTCACCACATCCTTTGGGTATCGAATAGGTCGAAGCATGGGTAATCTTGTCCGAAACCCCAACGCGCGCATGAGTTCGATGCTGACCGCGTCCCGCAATGCGCGTGATCTGGCTGTGAACCGCTTTAACACGGTGCGTAATGCGCATTTTGGCATTGGCCCCCGTCCTGGCAGCACCTCGCGAAGCCGTATTGTAAATGGGCTTAGCCGCTTGAACCGCGGTGGCTCTGGCGGGGGCTTCGGTGCCGCTTTGGAAGGTCTTACCCCGATCCTGCGTTCCGAGGCGATGTTGAATGAATGGGAACGCGCAAGTGCGGCGGAAAGGGCGTATCAAACGCAGGTTAGACGGGCGGCAGCCAACGAATATTGGGCGCAACGGCGCGAACAAGCGCAGCGTGGGTATAGTGAGGCATTAGAAAATTGCGACAGCCAGCAATGCCGTCGGGACAGGGCGCGCCAACAATGGGGCACTCGAACGCCGCGGGGCGGCACATGGTCGGGAGAACCGGGCAACAGCAAATGGACACCGGATCGCGGCACGCCTGCGTATCAGGCCCTACAGGACACCAATGCAACGCGCGCCGCAAACGGGCAAAGCCCGCTGAGTGGCGTACGGTATCGAAACGGTCACCCGAACTTTGCGCCTTTTTCAAACTCGCGGGTGCGAATTCCCAATATGCAAGGCAATCACAGTTCCTCTCCGGGGGGCGATTACCATCAAGCCCGTGAGGCGGCCCGCGTGCGCAACGGTGGCACCTGGTCGCGCTCCATGGAAACCGGCCGCACCTGGCACCATGGCCCAGATGGGCAACGCATGTATTTGGTCGACCAACGCATTCATAATACGGTCTACACACCACCCGGAAGTGGTACGCGCATTGCAACAGGTGGCGTTCCGCACTCTGGTGGTGCAAGTATGGTCCGAAGCCCACTCTATTAAGGCGATCACATGGAAATCACACTCGATATGGCTTTGTCCCGTTTCAAAGAGGACCCCGATTATGCACCTGCTACCCTGTATTGGAACAAGGCGCATTTCGCAAAGCTGCTAGAAACTACGGGTTGCCGTCTGCCCACCCAGTATAAAGAGCTGTTGGAAACGGCTGGCGAATTTGAACATGGCTTTGGCTATTACTTTCTGGCGACTTGGCCGGACGGCGCACAGACCAAACATGAATTACAGGTGCCGTTCCAACCGTTGCAATCTGTTATCGACAACTTTGAGATATTTCGAAAAGGCCGTGAATTCCCCGACCGCTTTCCTCATGATATGGTGTTTATCGGCACGGCAGACGCGGGTCACACCAACCTGTTGGCCAATGGCACCGACCCAACGGACAATGCCGTATACCTTTGGGAAACGGCCAGTGACCCTTGGGGGACAGGCAACAACACTCAGGGTCTGGCCCGCTGCGCGGATACGTTGTTCGGGTTTCTCTACAATCTTGATGACTGGGACAACCTGTAGCGGTGCTTCAACTCTCGAAAAAATGGCAAGCGACCTATCGCGATGCCTGGCCTGACGCGCTGGTCGAGTTTGCCCCACCCGCAGATCTGATTGCGCTTGGCCATGATGATATGCTGCTCTTGGGCAGTGCGACCCCGAGTTTCTGCGGCCGTTATGATCTTGCTGGGTTTATTAAAGACACGCCTGCGTTTCTACCTGCACTTGAAACCATGATTGGCGACACATTACCCCAAGGTGCGTTTTTGCGGCTGAGCAGTGTCAGTTTCAAAAAGCCCGAAGTCGCCCAGACGCCCTGCTTTGATATTGAAGATGCGATGAATGTGATGTGTTCGCCGAATGAACGGGTCGCCGCCTTTTTCACCGATGCGATCGAAGAGGGATATCCGTTGTCGCTGGTGGTTTCCCCGTGGGTTGATATCCCAAAGTGGAGCGAATTTCGCCTGTTCATCCGTGATGGTGTCTTGGTGGGCTTGTCACAGTATTGGTGGGACAAATCCTTTCCCGAAATTCATCAACACCATGAGGCCATTCGCGCCAGCATCCTTGCGTTCCTGAATGTACTTTTGCCCAAGCTGCATTTGCCAACGGTCATTGTCGATGTATCTGTTCAGACAGGCACGGGCGGCATCGGAGCCACCTCATTGATTGAGCTAAATCCGTTTATACGGCGTGCAGATGCCTGCCTGTTCAGTTGGGACAATGGGGGCGATTTTGACGGGTCGTTCCGATTTGTAAGCTAAAATAGCAATGTACATGCCTCTTATGCCGCGTCTTGAAAAATCCATCAAACCCGCAGGGCGATACAGGGTTAATGGGTCCTGCCGGGGAGCGATGACAAGGATTGCGCTAAGGTGCGACAAGTCGTTTCCGACTTTGACAGGCCATGGTGTCGCCCCGTGGTCTTTGGCAAACCGGACGATATCGTAGCTTTTGATGGCTGACAGAGCGTCATGGGCATCGCCGATTTCCTTCATCCGTTTTTTCACCACGCGTCGTATGTGGTTTGCCGAAGGTTCTGCTTTTGCGGTGTGCCCATTTGCCATTTCGCCCGACATTGATCTGTGCGACATAGGCCGTCGAACCATTTTTGCGTTCTACTCACTGGACCATATTGGACGACAGGTATTGTTCAGTTAGGACAGAACGAGCAAAAATAGGGCTGAAAAGCATATAACGAGCGCTGCGTGCAAGGTGGGTTTGTGGTGATAAATACAACAAAGTCAGATGTTTGCTGGCATTCGCGCATGTCCGTGGCCCCTATGATGGACTGGAGGGATGTAAATAAATTTACCTTTAAAAACAATGAGGTGAATAGAATTTACAAAATGTGTTGTTCGGATTGTTGTTCTGATTTTATGGAAAACGGGTACTAATGCCCGTCATCCAAGCTGCCCTGGTACTCTACGGCCCATCGCTTCGCAGCTTCAAACTCCCGTGTTTCGATCAATCTTGCTAACAGCCTAGCTTCCATTGCGGCGACGGGTTGGCCATCTTCAAGGTGCTGGTGAAATCGAGATTCGAGGTTATCCCTTAATTGTTCAAGGTCTTCTGCAAATCTTGTTTTGGCTTCGTCAGTGTCCAATGGGCTCTTTGGTGTAGTTTGCTCGGTCATGTTTGATGTCTTTCTACGTTGTCTGTTTCGGGAAGTCTTCGGGGCATAGCGTCTCACGACGTTCCAGTGCTGCGCGCGCGCCATTCAGCGTCATACCGAACAAATCATCACTGCCAGTAAGCTCGGAGCCTGCGCGACGCCAAGCATGACCTTTCGCAACCATCTGCATCCATTCTTTGTGATCGGGACAACCTGAGTTGGTAACGAACCTGTTGCGGTATGACTGTTTGTCATTGTTGGGCAGCCCTAGTGCATGGCGCGCAAGGTCTCGCTGTTTTGGTGTCATTTGTCCGTCCTTTTTTCTGGTGGTTGTTTTGGTCAGGCTGACCACTCGAAAAGATCGTGCGCCGGCGCAGCGTCTAGCTGGTCCACGTTTCGTTCCATGAAGGCACGGCAGGCTGCGGTAGCTTGCGCAAGGTCAAGGCCGTTTCCGATGGCATGCAGCTGGCCAGCGCGACCGGGAGACGCATCAGCCAGCGGGAATGATCCGGGTCTAACTGGCCGCCACTTTCCATCCCTGCCGTGCAGCCAGTCAGCAGCTGCCCCGTGCATTTCAATCGCGCTGGACCGGTGATCGCTGCAGTCGTCGGCAGGCTCATGCCGCCCGCACCGCGCGTCTTGGTCTGGTAGTCTGGCCCCGCTTGGTCGTCCGCTGCCCGAGGCGTCGGCCATCCCGTCAGAATGACTTGTCGGGGCAATTGATCGGTCCGTGTTCGTATGCTGCCGTCTGGGTTTTGCCCGCTGGTGGCCATTCCGGCTGTATCTTTCCAGTCCCGCGCACTTGTGGTCGCCCAGCCTGTCATCTGCGCCGCGCCAGATATCTTCAAGCACCTGTTGCCATTCGCGTCCTTCTGCCAGTCTCCGGTGCTGACCAGAGGTGTCGGCCAACAGGTTGTCGATCGATGCGAAATAAAGTCGTTGACGGATGTGGTACCCGCCGAAGCCCGCAGCGCAGGTATCGACAGGCCCGAAGGCGTAGTCCGCCGCTTCCAAGTCAGCTTGTACAAGGTCCGCCCACTTGAGGCCGTCATTGCTCGCAACCTGTTCTCCAAGGATCGCTTGAGGGCGACACTGTTCGATGAGCCAATACCAGTCGGGCCAAAGGTGCCGCTCGTCATCAAACCCAAGGCCCTTGCCTGCCGCGCTGAGAGGTTGGCAGGGACATGATCCTGTCCAGATGGGTTGATCGTCGCGCCATCCGGCAGCGCGCAGCGCCATGGCCCAGATGCCCACGCCTGCAAAGAAATGGCATTGCGTGTAGCCATCCAAGTTTGACGGTTTGACATCTCGGATATCTCTTTCGTCCACGTCTCCGGCTGGGATTTCGCCTGCTGCAATGAGGTTGCGAAGGGTTTGAGCGGCATATGGTTCGACCTCATTGTAATACACAGACACTCTGGGCGGTCTCTTCTCGTTGTTATTTGAGTAACGCCGTGACGGGGTGTGTCGCGACAGCTTTGAAGTATGCGTTTCGCGCGCACATCGCGGCGGTTTCAAGCGATGGGACGTCAACGCCCAAAATGCGTTCGCCCGGTCCTTGCCAATAATGTTGTCCTGTATTGTCTGTGCCGTAGTTGAAAACACCAACGGGGCTGGCGCACGTCCAAATGGGTGCGTCTGGATTGGCATCCATTCTTTGGGCAAAGACTGGCTCTTTGATTTCTGGCAATTGATCAGTCCCTTTGTGATATTGCGGCAGCAACCGCGATTTCTAAGTCAATTGCCTCATCAAGGTCCTCTTCGCTCAACACGACGTTCTCAGGTGTCTGGCCTGCAAAAACGCCGCCCTGACAAATAGTGTACACGTCTTTTCCGCGCAGGTGGCGGTAGCGGATCGCGTCAGCTTCGATGCTGTTGTCTGGCATAATGGTGATCCTTTCAGTGGGTGGAAATTCAACCATACATCTGCTTGAATTCGCGCTGACCGACCGCCCGGCGGGCGTCCAGATAGTCAGCCAAATCTTGAAGGTGGACACCCTTGGCGGATTTCTGGCTGGTCTCCATGCGCACAATGGGCAGGGCCAGCTGGCCTTCGCTAATCTTGCGAAGGAATTTAGGAAGGGTCAGGTGCGAGAAATAGTCTGCGCGCACCCTGTCCGCCGGTATCACCGCTTGGCCATCGTATTGGGCCATAAGTAAGAAGGCTGTGTTCATTTCCGGTACTCTTCTGGTTTCCGTCGCTGGCCCCTGTTGCCAAGGGCCAGAAAGAGAAATCAGGAGCGCCCGAAAAAGACCGGCAGGCCCGTTTCGTCGGCGGCGACAGTAGCCAATTCGGTGAATTTGGCTTGGCGCTGATATTCAACACGGTGCCAATTGAACCCCAAAAGCAGGCCATCAGGCCGGACACGGAACCGGAATTTGGCTTTGATCTCGGTTGGCTCCTCACCCTGATAAAGTGGGATTGCCAGCTTGATCTCAGTGGGTACGACCAGATCATTTTTCACGTGGGTTTCGTTTTCGTAGATGAACGTGCGGTCCCCGTTGTCCAAACGTGTGCCGCTCTTGAAGGATGAACCTTGTGTGGCTTCCAGTTCACGGCAGATTTCGAGCAGGGTAGAGGCGTCAGGATCAACAACGTCCGCCACGTTTTCTTCAATGAAGAACGCGAATTCCTGTTGTGAGTGGAATTCCCCCTCCATCTTGGCCCAGCGTTTGTATTCCTCGGAATCGCGCAGGACCAATGTCACGCTGTGTGCCGCCTGTTGTGGCAACAGTTCTTGGTCGTTGTTTGTGTGCCAATCCAAGTTGGCCGCGATCTGGCCGCTATCGTAGTCAGCGATAATGATGCTGCGATTGTCGCTGAACCGGTTTGCGTAGGCGGTCAGTGATGCGCGGTCATCGACTGTGATTGACTGCTTGATGTGTGGCGGCAGGTGGTTTGGGTCTGTAACCTCTTGAAGGGTGTAGCCCTGTGGCACAAGCGCATGCTTGCGCCCGTCGCTGTGTTCCATCAGGGGCTTGGCCAGTGCAGCTGCAAGGATACCTGTCTTGAGGGCATTCTCAGGCAGGTTTTGGTTTGGATCGTCCATCGTTGGTTCCTCTTGGTTTGAGAGTTTAGGTGGTTGGTTCACTCGGCTGCGTCCGCCGTGCGGCGGCGCTCGATCTCGTCTTCAATGTCGAATTGATTGGGATCACGGCGGGTCAGGCGGCCATCATCATCGGAAAAGTAAATTCCTGTTCCCATCGGACGGGCAGGGATTTTGGGGGTCATTTTCGGAGTGCATTCGATCTGCCCCGCCTTGTTCCGTTTGAACGACAGTTTGAGTGCAATTTCGCCGTCACCGCCCGTTTCGTGCATGGCCTCAATGACTTTGGTCAATTGCTGATCGCCTTCGCGCAGCAGTTCGCCGCGCCGAAAGCTTTGGATGAATTCGAGAAAATTGATTGAGTGATCGATCTTCATTGATGTGGTTCCTTCCCTATCGTGGGGTTGCGATTTTTCCGGTCCATGCGTCGAATTCGGTACGCAGGGCCATGAAGCGGCAGTAAGCGTGGCCGCGATGGTTCAATTGGCGGCGGCTGGTGATCTGGCAAACGGTGCGCAGGTACTCGGCGGCGGCTGTGGCGTTGAACTGTTCACCGGGCAAGCCGCTGCGGGTCGCGGCAAACTTCTGAAAGCGGGCATCGTTGCAGATGATCCCTGCCTGCTCGGCGGGGTTCAGATCGTCAAACTTTTGGCGCGCCGGGGTGTTCATTGCGCGCCCACACAGCTTTTCTGGCCGGGGCATTCCGGGCGTGTGGTTCCACCGGGGCAGGCGCATTCGGGCCAAAGGGCGCATTGGAATGTGGGTAGGTCACGGGCTTCACCGACATCACGCTGTCCACTAAAGGTGCCGGAGGCGGCGCATTGCCCACCTCCGGCAAGTTGGGCGGCTGCATTTGCAGCGCGGGCGGTGTTCGGTGCGAAGTCAACGATGCGCTGTGCAGCCCGTTGCCAGCTTGTAAATGCCTCCTGATCGGATGCGCCGCGACCAACCACGTTGTGTAGACTTACTTCAAACAGGTGGCTGGTGGCATCGTTGGGCAGGTCCACAAAAGTGCCGCCGGTCTCTATGACTTCACCTACAAAAGCATCATGCAGGTCGGTGCCCGCTTTGCTTTCGATCCGTGACAGGAAGGCGGCTAGGGTGTTGTGAAGCTGGTGCAGGGTCATAGCAGTGATCCAAAGCTCTGATCTGTGGGCCGCGCGACGGCGACGGTCTCCAGTATGGTGAATTCTGCGTCATTCTGTGCGGCCAGCTTTTCAGCGGCGCGCTCTGCATCGGCGAAACTGGAATAGCGCTGTCGCGGTTCTGTCTTTGAGTTTGGTCCAGCGGGCCTGCGGCAGATCATCCAGAAGCGGGCTGATTGCGGTAGCTCGGGCATCTCAGCACCTCCCGCAGGAGTTAGGGGTGGGGGCTGTCATCCTAAAGCCTCCTCAACACGTTTGCCCAACCGGCGGGCGTCTTTCACCTCTTTGGCATCGTCGCTCAATGCACAGACGGTGGAAGCTGCGCGTTGTGCCGTGAAATCGTCGTGATGGGCGATGTCGGCCAAAATGGCGCGGGCATCTGCCAGCCGCGTTTCATCATCCGTGGTCATACCGGCACCCCGTCTTTCGGTGGGGTGTAGAATCCGGCGCGGGCATTGGCAATTTCTTCAGCGTGGTTGTGCGGATCCGTAAAGGGTGCGCCGCCGTCTTCGGTCCGCATGATGGCACGGCGGGCAATCAGTTCGCCGCAGATGTCGGGCAGGTACATCGCCAAGATGCTTTGATCTTCGGCGCTGATTTCGCCAACCGCGCGGTTTTCGTCGATGCGGGCCAGAGTGCGCAGCATGTCGTCGCTGACCAATTCACCGGGGGTGATTGGTTGCGCTGGCGCGGAAGTGATAATGATTTGATTAACGTTCATGCATCCAATCTCCTGTGGGTATGGATGCATGGTTTATAGGTTTTTAAACCTAAGTCAATTATAAATGGGTTTTAAAACCCACTCCAGTTCGAATCAGTTAGTAAGAGTGGCTGTTGTCTTGGTTATCTTGATCCGCGGGCGTTTGCGATGGTTACCATGTCATCGGCTTTGCGCTCCGCTCTTTTTCGCCATGCGGGATAAACGATGAAAGGGGAGATAAGTATTCCGAAACCCAAGGTGCAAATACAGATCAAAAGGAGCACAAAGCCTCTCGCTACGAAGCCGTGAACCCAGAAATACAGCGGCCCAAACAGAAACGCCCAGAGCCAAGAGAGACCTGTGCTTTCGTCAAAGGTTGCAGTCAATTGGCGCTTTTCTGCTTGGTCTGCCATTGCGGATGTGACTAGGTCTGATTTCGGTTCGTTCATTTGAGAAATCCTCGTAATGCAATTTGGTTCGTGGTTGGCTGCCGTTGAAATAGCTACTTCTGTAGGAGGCGGCGGCCCTATGCCCGATTAAGCCACAATGGCACTTCTATGATTGCCCTACAACCACTAGTGGAAGTGGTGGTAGGCGGCAGTAAATCTGCCGTCTAGACGTTCCCCTAATGTTCTCATAGCTTAATGTTGTAGATGAGAATCGCTCGGCGTGGCCTTGCAGCGACCACCCCTTTTTTTTGCCTTTCGGGGCGGTAGTAAAAATTTGAGGAAATAGGGGTGTATGGGCCGTATAGAGGTAATTGCTATTCTTCGTCAGATTCTTCAGGAGTATGATCTTGAGCGTCAAGAAGTCCTTCTCCGTAACTTAAGAGCTTCTGGCGGAGATCGAGTGATAGCCGAGATACTAGGAGAGCAATATCTCTCTCTTCTTTGGAATCGCTGTCGAGCATGAATTCTTCGACTGTTGTGCCAAGTGCGCGACAGATTTTCTCTGCAGTGTTCATTCTCGGCGAGCGGTTTTTGGCAAGCATTTGTCGAATGGTACTTGTGTCCAAATTCGCTTTTTTTGCTAACCCTGCTTCCGTGAGGTTGGGGTCCGCGTCGATTTTGGCTCTAAGGCGCTCAGTGAAGGTTGGGCTGGTCATGGGTTTTTGATCCCACATTGTGCGGCATTCAGCACTAGGTTTAAAACCCCTTGACTGAGTAGGTTTTTAAACCTAGTTCTGTCACATGGATAAGTTTCTTGAAGAAGTTCGTGAATACGCTGAGCGCTGCGGACGACAGCCGGGCACGGTAATTCAAAAAATGGTTGGGCTAAGCGGCACAACTTGGGAAAAATGGGCGTCAGGTCAGTCATTTCCAAGGGCGGATACCATTGACCGCATACGGGCTCACATCGCTGCAAACCCAGCCCCAACCGAGGCAGGGAGTAAAGGCGATGCAGAGTGACTTATTTGCATTGTAGATGTCTTCTTTCATTTGGGCGGGCATAGAATGGAACCTCACTTTCAAAACAATGATAGCAGCGCCAAAGCGGAAATATCTTTCTCAAAGCGAGAGCTTAGAAAGCGTGATTTTGTGTGGTCTGGCTTCAAGTTTCTTTTTGGGCGGCGCGAAAGGTCTTTCACGGCAAATCGGGTTGAGGCGGCGGAATATGCTCAGGAGCGATTCAACCGGCTGTTACGTCAACCGTATCCGGATGCGTCTGACCGTGAGCTTGCGTCATTGTGGGCACCTCGCATTTCCGTATCTGAGCGCACTGTACAGAACTGGCTTTCCGGGGCCACCACGCCTTCACTGACAGACTTGGTAATCGTTGGCTCTACCCATGGTATTTTTCAAACCGCCGCCATTTTTGTTGGGGAAGATACCCGCGCAGAAGTCATGACGAGGATAGGCCAAAGATGATGGGGGAGTTCGAAACGCTGTTGCATTCCAGTCTTTCAACGGCTGGAGCTGACGTAATTCGCGGGCAATACATCGGGTTCGTTTCCGACACGCTGGCTCACATCGGAATAATTTCACCGCTCACGGTTTGGATTGTTCTGCGTGATTGGCCTCTTTGGTTGTTCTGGGTTGGCGCGGCGCTGATCCTGTTTAAGGAATTCTATTTCGACATGCCTAACGGTGGGTACGCCCCATTGGTCATATTCGATAGTATTTGGGATTTTGCCACCTGGTTCTTTGGATTTTTCGTCACTTGGTGTGCGTTGATGGATAATGTGGGGCGTCGGCATGATGCTTGAGGCTCCCAATACCAACCAGATCAAAGGTCACAACGTCTGCCCGCGCGCCTGCCGTGCGCTTTGGTGTGCTGTGATCGAAGAGCAATTGCGTTTGGCGCTCAAGCATAACCCGACGCTACTGGGCCCGAAAATTGATACACGACGGGCGCTGGCTTGGTTCGGTTCGCGTGATTTTTTCGAAGTTTGCGCGATTGCGGGGTTTGACGGGGGCTGGGTGCTGGCCGGTGTACGCAGTCGCTTGGCGGAAGTGGGGCTTGCGTGATGGGTATCCAGCGCGAAGTCACGATAGGCAATTGCCGCCTGATTTTGGGCGATATGCGTGAAGTGCTTCCGTTGCTGGACGCGAAGGCGGACCTTATTGTTACCGACCCGCCATATCTGTTGACCAGTGGCGGCACGGTTGAACAGTCAATGGGCGGCATGTTTGCACATGAAAAATACGCCAATGACGGGGCCTTAATGGATGTCATGCCTTGGCACGAAATGGGCGGACCGTTGTTCCGTGCCTGCGCGGCCAATGCTGACTGCTATGTGATGTCCAACGACAAGAACATCTTTGCGGCGGGTGGGGCGTTCCTAGGCGCTGGGTGGCAGTTTCATAACCTGCTGGTGTGGGACAAGGTGAGGGCCACGCGCAATCGCTGGTATATGAAAAACCTCGAATTCACCCTGTACCTGTGGAAGGGTCTCGCCGATCCCAAGGGGATAAACGACTGCGGTTCCAAGCAACTCTTTACACTGAACGCGCCGAAGCGTGGTGATCATGAGACAGAAAAGCCGGTGCCTTTGTTTTCTCACTACGTGCTGAATTCGTCAAATCAGGGCGATTTGGTTCTTGATCCGTTCATGGGGTCAGGAACCACAATGCTATCGTGCATCGAAACGGGCCGCGCTGGCATCGGTATTGAGAAAGAGCCTCGCCATTTTGAAGGGGCTGTAAAGTCCGTCACAGCGGCCCATCTTGCCAAGGTGGCGGAATGACCTTGCTAATGCCCGGCCCTGTAAATGCCGTGACACGGCATAATGAACCAGAAGACTTCCGCAGTTTCGCGCATGTCGAGCTTTCAGGGGCAACGCCGTGGCGGGCCGGCATCTGTTTTAATCCAGATTGCGGTTTGGAATTTGAGCCGCGCCGCAGTTGGCAGATTTATTGCTGCACCCGCTGCGAACGGGCGGGCACGGCGGAATTGCGCAAGTGGGGTCATCGCATGGCCCTGTCCAGTTTGATCTGGCGCATTGGGAAATACGAAAAGAAGGATGCGGGTATCCGCGATCTGACGCGCGCGGCGCGGCGGCACGTAAGTCATGTGCAGTCGGCCTGGTTGTCGGACCGGCAGGCCCGCGCAGCCGAAAGGGGGCAGTGATGAGCATTACGCCATCCGTCAAACTGGTCGATTCCGATGAAATCGATGATTATCCGATTTCATCTTCTGACCGTCTGGATGCTCATTATTTTCTGCCTTGGCATCTGAAGCGGTGGCGGGGGAGTGACACGCGAAAGAAAGCTTACAAAGACCCTGAGGTCGGGTTTTACGCAATGGAGTTGTTCTTCAAGTCTCAGGACGAAACGCCGATTGGTACTTTGCCAACTGATGAATCCGATTTGGCCTTCATGCTGCACATGTCAACCGACAAGTTTCAAAGCTTGTTGAGGCGTGAGTTATCGCCGCTTCGAAACTGGTATCTTACGCGATGCGACAACGGGGAAATGCGGTGGGCGCACCCGGTTGTTAGGGAATTTGTTCTTGATGCGCTCAAGGGCAGTCAAGCGA
The DNA here is from genome assembly GCF_029285175.1 of Sulfitobacter sp. M05. Lineage (GTDB taxonomy): Bacteria > Pseudomonadota > Alphaproteobacteria > Rhodobacterales > Rhodobacteraceae > Sulfitobacter. The sequence goes on from NZ_JABEDH010000001.1 coordinate 461,653, forward strand.
ATGCTGCAAAAAATGCCGATGATAGAATGCGCAAGCGGTTGGGAACGATTGTTGGTCACCTAAAGGGCCAAGTGAGCATGAAGCACCTCGCCAGTAGCGATGACATGGTGAATGACATAAGCGACTGGATTGCTCGGCACTATCCTGGTGGCAGTGCGACGCTTAGGCGCGTGAAGGAGGCCGTAAGTGACTTGTCATCACGTCTCTAAAACTTCCCAAAACCTTCCGCAGGAAGATTTTAAAAAAAAATTGGAAGGAAATTTCCTGTTTTTGGAGGTTTTCATTTCTTCCAAAAATCGCGCGGCTGAAAGGAAAAGAGAAGAAATGAAATGAAAAGACATTACTGGCAGCGCCAAACTTTGAGCGGCTTGGCCTGTGGATAACTTGGAATTGCTGAGAAAAGGGGCATGGGGAAATGCAGGCAACAGAACACCAGCAGACGGTTGATCAGGTGCAACCGGAGACAAAGAGGGATCGGGTGCGCAGGTTGTTCATCGCGCCCTTGGCGGCTGAGGGGATGCGCTTTGAGCGGGGCACATCGGAGGAGGTTCAGGTTAAGCGGCTGAACCAAATGGCTGATGATCTGACGCACTTGAGCGATGTCGAGTTGGGGCGTTTGCGATTGTGCATGCGGTCCAAGGGCGATGGCACGAAAAAGACTTTCTGGCCCGGTCGTGTCAGCATCTTAGGCTTTGCCGAAAGCGTTCATCCGCGCCCGATTGCTGATCTGCCAAGGCTCAAGGATTGGTTCATCAGCGCAGCTGGTCGCGAGGCGGCGTTGGTAGAGGGTCGGTTGGTTGCTGAGTTCGAGTTTTGGACAAGACACAAGCACCCGCCATACGCAGAAACGCATAAGCGGTTGGTTGCGTCGCGGGCATCCGAGATCGGGCCAAAGGCTGCGCGGTTGGTGGAACGCCGGGGTCGCGGGGCGCTGTCTGATCCGGGCGATATACATTGGCTTGCGAGGTTCGAGGAAACCGAAGCCATGTTGCGGGGCTGGCTGGCAGAAAGCGGGGGTGCCGCATGATGCACATCAAACCAAAACATCTCGAAGGCGCAGCGCGATTGGATGTGTTGCAGTGGTATGCCGTTCGCATGGTTGCGCCAACCAATGGTCATCGTCGCTCGGCTATGTTGGGTGGGGATCGTCGGGACGTGCGAACAAGGTCAGGCCACGTGGTTAAGCGCCGAAAGCCGGGCACGGGTGATCGTGTGTTTGTGCCGGAACATATCCTCAAGAAAGCGGGGTTCTCGGTGTTCTTGCCGGTCAAGAAAAGGTGGCGCAAGAGACATAGGTTCACATCGGAGCAGGAGTTGGTTTCCTTTCCGCTTGTGGCAGATTGGATGTTTGTCGGTTGGCCTGAAGGGCAGGCGCGCTGGCATGAATTGACGTCGCTGCGCGTTATTTCAGGTGTGATGGGTTCGGGCGGTAAGCCAGTTCGGGTTTGTTCCAAGGTTGTTGCAAGGCTGATGAAGCGCTGGGGAGACGGCGTATTGCCTGCCGTTCGGAGGGAAGCGGAGCGTGTTGCAGCGGGTGACACAGTGAGCGTTACAGCTGGTCCATTTGTAGATTTTGACGGGTTGGTTATCGATGTTGAGGGAGAGGGTGCGCGTGTTGCGATAAACCTATTTGGGCGCGAAACGCCTGTGGCATTGCTGTTTGATGAAATGGCAGTGGTCAATCGTAGCGAGGGCGCTGCCGCGACCGGTGTCGCACTTGTTGGCGAGTTGTCATCTGGTGCGCCGGCATGTTTGCGGTGTGGCTGTGAGATGGTCGCGGCACATGATGAGCAAAAAAAGCACCACCTGAAATGCTGTGAATGTGATGCTCGTGGCGCGTTGTTTTCGTCCAGTAAAGAAAGGGCTTTGGCTGTTTGGAAGGAGCGAGTGCGGCGTCTGTGATCGGAATTCATGACGCCAACAAAGTTCTTGACCTGTGCAAATTGACGGTGCTAGGAGCGAATCAGGACGATCCAAAGCGGTCCCTGCCAAAGAGGTAACACAAGCGATAGCTTGGAAGGGCAACACCGTGGACCCGAGTATCTGGGACTAGGCGATAGCCAAACCCGAGATTAGCAAGTGCGACGCAATGGAAGAACACAAAGGCCCGGCTGTAAAGCGCGGGCCATTTTTGTATGTGGTGCGCGGTTGCGCCTCTTAAACTCAATTGGAGACAATCATGAAAACACTAATCCTTGCAGGTATGGCCCTTCTCGCGTCGACGCTCTTTGCGACGGCATCCGTTAACATCAATGAAATCGATGCACCTCCCGTGATTGACCTGGCTGTTGACGATGGCCTGAGCATCGTTGCTGTCGATGGCCTCGAAGGTGGTGATGTGCAGGTGCTAACCGCTGGGGTGCCCAACATGCAGATTGGATGCAGCGATGTGGCAAATTATGTAAGCACTGCGTCCCCCGACAAAGCCGTCCCATTGGTTCAGGGTGCGGAATTTGGTTGGCCGTTGTCAGGGCGGCTGTCTGCGCTGAGTGATGTGGGTGGACCGGGTGCGAAACTGGGGGTGCTTGTTCGGCTATATGGCAGTCACTACCGGCCTAACGAGATGGTCTTTGGTTAGATTACTGACTGTCATAGAATAGGGCCGGCGAGAACGCTTGGCCCTATTTGTCAAATGCCAACTATGCCAAATACCTTTCGTGCGCCCCATGCACCGTCTCGCTCCGAACAGGTGAAAGAGTATGACAAGCGGCGTGGTTCATCACGTGAGCGGGGATACACAACCAAGTGGGACAAGGCGTCGCGGGCGTTCTTGGGAAAACATCGCATTTGCTTGGCTTGCGAGTTGGCTGGTTTTGACCAGCGGACTGAGGTTACAGACCATATTGTGCCTCACAAGGGCGATAAGGCGTTGTTTTGGGACCGCACCAACTGGCAAGCGTGCTGTCGTTGGCATCATGATGTGGTTAAGCAAATGTTGGAGCGGGAATATCTTGCTGGGGCAATCAGCCGATCAGATTTATCACTGACAAGTCGCGTGGCGCTGGATTTGGCGGCGCGTCTGCGTGTCTGAGGGGAGGGGGTATGTCAATCTCCAGAACCTTAACAAACTGGGACCGGCAGCAAACGAAACAAATATGCGCGCAGGTTTTGGGGAAACTTTTTTTTGGGAAATGAGGTAATAGGCCATGGCTGGTAAGCGTAGGGGGCCAGCACCGGAACCTGCGGCTGTCAAGAAAGCCAAGGGGAATTCTGGTCGTCGCCCAATCAAGACACAGAAGATGGAAGAACTTGTCGAGCAAGTTGGTGGTGCCTCAGGAGAGATGGTGCCGCCTGATTGGCTCAATGAAGAAGGCCAGAAAGTTTGGGAATATCTGGCCCCAAAACTGAGCGCGATGCGCATCCTGCAACGGATCGATACACTGACATTTGGGCGCTACTGCGAGAACTTTGGTCGGTGGGTCACTCTTTCCAAAATGATCGAATCAGAGGGGATGACCTACAAACCCGAGAGCGATCATGGAAACTACATTCGGCCCCACCCAGCTGTACCGATGTCGCAGCGGTTGGATCGGGACTTGCAAGCCGCGGAAGCCAGCTTTGCGTTGAACCCCGCAGATCGGCAAAGGTTGTTTGCGGCAAAAGCTGCCGCCTCGGTGGCACCGGATTTATTTAATCAGTCTGACACTGACAATGAGAGTGAGCCGAAGTCTTCACCTGTCGGTATGTTGAACTAATCTCGTGGCTGTTGAATGCAGGCCGCGCGGCGTTGGAAAGAGGGCCAAGTTTGATCACGATCGGCAACTTTGGGTCGACGGTGATTTTTGGTTTGATGAAAAGGCTGCAGATGCAGCTGTTGGTTTCTTCCCAAAGTACTTGCGATTTACCTCGGGCGAATGGGCGGGCCGTCCATTTGTTCTTGAGGATTGGCAGCAAGATGACATCGTTCGCCCGCTGTTTGGCTGGAAACGTCCCGATGGTACCCGGCGTTTTCGCCGATGCTACGTCTGGATACCTCGGAAGAACGGCAAGACAGAAATGGCAGCAGGCATCGCGTTGTTGATGTTGCTTGGAGACGCGGAAGAAGGGGGTGAAGTATATTCCATCGCTGCCGACAAAGATCAGGCGGCGATTGTGTTCAGCAAGGCGTCGACCATGGTCGGGAAATCTGACCCTCTTCAAGATACGTTGGTGTGTTTGAAAACCGCTATTTACTGCAGCACGTTGAATGCGTCGTTCAAGCCGTTGTCTGGTACAGGAAAAGGGAAGCACGGGATGGCAGCCAGTGGATTGATCGGGGATGAAATTCACGAATGGCCCGGCCCTGATCTATATCAGTTCATGCATGATAGCCAAGGAAACAGGCGGCAACCGTTGGAGTTTTTGATTTCGACTGCTGGCAAGAAAGGTGGTTATGGAGCCGAAGTCTGGGACGAATGCGAGAAAATCCTTGATGGCACACTGGACGATCCAGAGACTCTTGTGGTGGTCTATGCTGCGCACCCTGAACAAGACGATTGGACCAAAGAAGAAACGTGGTTTCGCGCCAATCCAAACCTCGGGGTTTCGAAAAAACTGGATACAATGAGAGCCGATGCAAAAAGGGCGTTAAGTTCTCCGCGGTTGGAAAACGCATTTAAGGCGTATCACCTCAATATCTGGTCAGAGCAGGCCGTGCGTTGGTTGCCCATCGACATGTCCGACGACAAGGGACGGCGATTTGGATGGAAGTATTGCGCTGGACCTGTTGATTGGAAAGAATTGGACGGTCGGTTGACTGGCTTGCGCTGTTTCAGCGGTATCGACCTGTCAGCCGTAAGTGATTTATCGTCGTTTGTTCATTGGTTTCCGGTGCAGGATGGGCTTGATGTGCCTACAGTTGTTGCTCGGTTTTTTAAACCCGAAGATCTGATCGAAGAACATTCAAAAAGGGACCGGCTTCCCTATGACCGATGGGTCAAAGAGGGCGCTATCACTGCGACATCAGGCAACGTGGTGGATTACGCGTTCATAAAAAAGGCGTTGTTTGAAGATGCTGAGCGGTTCGAGATTCAGAACATCGGCGTTGACCGTTACAACGCTACGCAAGTGACCATTGAGATTGGTCAAGAAGGCTTGCCGATTGAGTATTTTCAGCAAGGGTTTGTGTCAATGTCGCCGCCGTCTAAAGAACTGGAGCGGTTGGTAATGTCGAATGCGCTGTATCATGGAAACAATCCAGTGCTGGACCGGCATGCAAAGGTTGTCGCCGTCGAGACGGATGCGGCTGGGAACATCAAGCCGACAAAGGCCAAGTCGATTCAACGTATCGACGGGATAGCGGCCTTGGTTAATGCCATTGGCGTTGCCTCGAAGGACGAAGGCGATGGTGACAAGCTGACAAGTGAAAGAATTTTGGCGCGTGGGGGCCTGATATGATTGAAGACAAAAACCAACCAGTTGTTCCCAATTCAAGTGGCTATATGCGTGATGCATTGGCTGTCTTGGGAGTGTCGCTGATTGGATATGGCGCATGGCTGGTCTATCCGCCTGCCGGTTTTATTGGCCCAGGTGTGATCCTGACGGGCATTGCTATCTTTGGGGTGAAGTCCTGATGGTAGGGTTCTTGAATTCTATCGCATCCAGCGTGATTGAACCTGGGGAAGTGAGAGAACTGGTTGACCCGAAACATCCGCGTGACCCGATGCTGGCGCAGATGTTTGGCGATCCTGACGGCGTGGCAGTTAATGCGCAATCGGCAATGCGGGTGACGGCGGTCTATGCTTGTGTGGCGTTGATTTCAGAAACCATCGCGGCGCTACCGCTCCATGTCTACAAGAAGTCTGTGACGGCAACCGGCGGGACATCGCAATCGAAGATGGTGGATCATCCGCTTTACGGTGTTCTACATGACATGCCGGTGGCGGGCATGACGTCATTTGAGTGGCGTGAAATGCAGATCAGTCACACGGCCCTACGCGGTGACAGTTACGCCCGGATTGTGTTGGGGCGCGATGGGCGGGTGCGTGAACTGCCCCCAATATTGCCGGATCATATTGAACCGTTTCGCAATCGTAATGGTCGACTACAATACCGTTGGTGGGAAGATGGTGCCGGGCCGGTGCGGGTTCTGTTCGATGATGAGGTGTTGCGCATCCCGCATAAGATGTTGGACGGCGTGCGCAGCTTGTCACCTATCGCAACACACCGCCAGACCATCGGTAATGCGCTGTCGGCAAATCGGTTTCTGCGGTCATTCTATCAAAACTCGGCGCAACCAAAGGGGGCGTTGATGGTGCCTGAGGCGCTTAGCCCGGATGCGGTGGCAGCATTGCGTGATAGTTGGAACAAAAGGCACAAGGGGCCGGAGAATGCAGGCAAGATAGCGGTCTTTGATGGTGGTATGACGTGGGAACAGATCGGCATGACGATGGATGACGCGCAGTATCTTGAACTGCAAAAGTTCAGCGTTGGCGACATTGCACGTATCTTCCTTGTGCCGCCCCATAAGGTTGGAGAAATGGGCGCTGCGACATTCTCAAATATTGAGCATCAGGCCATTGAGTTTGTCGTAGATACGATTTTGCGTTGGGTGCGTCGCATTGAGATGCGGTTCAATTCATATTTGTTGTCGGCAGCAGATCGGGCGTCAGGTGTTTCGGTTGGTCTGGATATGAAGGGGCTGTTACGTGGCGATGCCTCTGCGCGTTCAGCTTTCTATCGAGCAATGTTTTACATCGGTGCGATGAACCCGAATGAAATTCGTCAAGCGGAAGACATGAATCCGTACGATGGCGGGAATGATTTCTTTGTGCAGGGTGCGACGGTTCCAATTGACAGTCTTGGCGGGCTGGAAAATGTGCCAGGCATTGATGGCACTGTCCAAGAAATGATTGATCAAGCGGTGCAAAAGGCACTGGAAACAGAACAAAGGAGGGCGCAACAACATGCCTAAGGTTGATCCAGATAGCAAAATTGAACGTCGATATTTCCAAGCACAGGGGATGGAAGTTCGTGCAGAAGGTGACGATGAACCAGCTGTTCTGATGGGGTATGCGGCGTTGTTTGATGAAACCTCAGAAGATTTGGGTGGGTTTCGCGAGCGCATCGCTCAAGGTGCTTTTGCAAACACCATTGGCGGGGATATTCGGGCACTGTTCAATCATGACACAAACCTGATCCTTGGCCGAACAAAAGCAAACACTTTGCGTTTGTTGGAAGATCAGCGCGGGTTGCGATGTGAGATTACATTGCCAGACACCAATACCGCGCGCGATCTGCGGGAAAGTGTTCGACTTGGTAATGTCGATCAAATGTCTTTCGGTTTTCGAACAAAGAAGGACAGCTGGGACGAAGTCGATGGTGCCATCGTGCGGACCTTGATTGAGGTTGAGTTGTTTGACGTTTCTCCGGTGACGTTCCCAGCCTATCCACAAACTGAACTCGCACTGCGCTCAATGGGCGCGTGGGACACAGAGCGCAAAATGCGTAATGTGCCAAATTACGACGACGAACTGCGACGGCTGGATTTGATCGGCCTGTAAAGGCGACCAACGGCTTAGTCATCCCCTGAAAATTCAATCCCTAGAGCCTCTTTACGGGGCCTAAACTGGTGGCGTGTCGTCACCTGAACAAGCGAGAGGACTACCATGACACTTAAGGAAATGATCGAAAAACGCGCCAAGTTGATCAAAGATGCGCGGTCGCTATTGACGACAGCCAAAGATGAAAAGCGGTCAATGACCGATGATGAAACGACGCAGTATGACAAAATGTTCGCAGAAGCGGATGAGTTGCGTCAGACCATCGAACGTGAGCAACGGCAACGGGAAGTCGAGCGCGAGTTGTCGGAGGCGGCGGAAGCAGAGGAAGAACGCAATGGTTCTGCTGGTGGGGATGGCGGTGAGCGCCGTGACCGCGCGGATAAACTTCTGGATACACTGCGCTCATTTCTTACAACTGGTCAGGTGAGCGGTGAGGGGGCGCAGGAATTCCGGGATCTGTCGGCTGGCGTTAACACTGAAGGTGGTTTCTTGGTGATGCCGGAAACCTTCGTGAACCTGTTGATAAAAGCGATGGATGACGAAGTTGTCATTCGTAAACTGGCCAACGTAATTCCGATGACGCAAGCGGCGTCAATTGGCATTCCGACATTGGACGCGGACCCTGAGGACGCGGACTGGACCACTGAACTGTCGACGGGCGGGAATGACAGTGGCATGGGCTTTGGTAAGCGTGTGATGATGCCGCACCCCATGGCAAAGCGGATCAAAATCTCTCAGCAGCTTTTGCGGACGGCAGCGCTTGCGCCTGAAACCTTGGTGCGGCAGCGCCTTGGATACAAGTTTGGGATCACACAAGAGAAATCCTATATGATCGGCAACGGCGATAAGAAGCCGTTGGGCTGTTTTGTGGCTTCCAAGGATGGCATTCCCGCCAGTCGGGATGTGTCTGAAGACAACACGACCACCGAGGTCACCGCAAAGGGCTTGATCTCTGCAAAATACTCTCTGAAAGCTGGGTATTGGGCGAATTCCAATTGGCTGTTCCATCGCGACACAATGAAGCAAATTGCGAAACTGACCGATGCAGATGGCCAATTCATTTGGCGGGAAAGCATGCGGGATGGGGAGCCAGATCGTCTGCTTGGGCGTCCGTCGCGCATGTCAGAATTCGTCCCAAATACTATCGGTGCCGGCAATTACGTCGGGTTGTTGGGTGACTTTTCGCATTATTGGATTCTGGACAGTCTGGTTATGCAAATTCAACGCCTTACCGAACTCTATGCCGAAACCAATCAGGTCGGCTTCATTGGTCGCTATGAGGGCGACGGCGCGCCGGTTTTGGCCGAAGCGTTTGCCCGCGTGAAATTGGCGGCTGCCTAACCTTCAAAGGTAATTCGAGCCTGATGGTTTTGTGGTGAGGGCAGCGCTTGCCCTCACTTTTTATGTGACCCCAAACAAGGAATTCTGACATGAATCCCAATCTTTTGAATAACCTCGCACCGCTTGTGCTGGGCAATGCAATTGCTGCCGCCTCAAACACTGATGATGATACCGCGATCATTGATATGGCAGGATTTGAAGGTGTCGTGTTTATGGCTAGCATTGACGATAGCGCGGCAACCGCAGTCGCAGAAATCAAGGTGCAGCAAAGCGCTGCGAATGCGGGTGGCGGAATGGTCGATCTTGTCGGTGCTGTCGCAACGCTGACAAGCGCTGTTGATGATGATCTAAACGCGCAGTTCTTGGCCGTGGATGTGTTCCGGCCAACGGAGCGCTATCTCCGTGTCAACCGTGCCTCAAACACGGCCAACATTGCTTTCGGCAGTGTAATTGCCATCCGCTACGGTGCGCGCAAGGTGCCGATCGATGTGGCAGGGGCTGGTGTAGCTACGGTAGTGCGATCACCCGCTGAAGTTTGATTACTCCTCAGGCTGGTGAACATGCCAGTCTGACCCCATCCCCATTTGAGAGGGTATCCAACATGGACATTAAATTGAAAACCATCATCGCTAACGCGCAACTCTGTGCAGACGCGGGAGAAACAGTCTCAGTCGACAACAAGCTGGGTGAGGCTTTGATCGCGGCGGGCGATGCAGAGCGCGTTGGCCCGGCCGCCCGTGAAAACACATCGATTGATCCGCGTCAGGTCGAAGTCGATGAGCGCGCCGCAGCTCTTCGGAAGTCTCAGGAGGATGCCGCGAAAAAGACGCCAGACGCGATCAAGAAGGCACTGGATCAGCTGTCTACAGAAGCGGATGACGATTGGACCGCATCAGGTAAGCCCGCGATGGATCGGGTCAAAGAGCTAACCGGTGCTGCTGATCTGACGCGAGCAGAATTGGACGATTTATTCCCCGAATTCATCCGACCTGTTGTGAACCCAACTCCGCCCGCTGTTCAAGCACCGAACCCTGATCTGGCACCCGCTAGCAGCGTTCGGTCCAGTGCGCCTTAAGTCTGTTTGAACCCATGCGCTCTGTATTGATCGAAAAACCTGTTCGCACTCCCGTTGATTTGGCTGCTGCTAAGCACAGAGTTCGGCAATTTGAAGATGACGACAATGACCAAATCGAAATGCTCATTGAATCGGTTGTTTCGCACCTTGATGGTGTCGATGGTATTCTGGGCCGTGCTTTGATTTCTCAAGACTGGGCCGATGTGTCTGGTGGTTTTGCGACAATTGAGCGGATTCGGTTGGTGTTGGACCCTGTCCAATTGGTTCTTGCAGTCACCTATTATGACGAAAACAATCAACTGCGAACCCTAGCGAATGACGCATATTCACTTCATGCGGATGCGTCAGGATCATACATCAGGCTTGCGGCTGGCTATGCTTGGCCGAAAACCTTTGATCGCGATGACGCGGTTTCTATCACCTACCGTGCCGGATATGGTAATGAGCCTTCCGACGTGCCGGGTGCGATCCGGTTGGCGATCCTTGATCTTGTCGCCCATCGTTACGTAAATGTTGAAGCGGTTCTTGTTGGGACAACAGCATCTGACCTTCCGCGCGGTGTTGCAGGTGACCTTCGCCCATACACAAGGCCGCACTTCTGATGGGGGCGGGTAAGCGCGGGCATAAGGTTACCTTCGAGGACAAGACGCCTGGAGTGCGTGGACGGCTTGGGTCGACCAAAACGCCGTTGTCTCTTCACTGTACTGAATGGGTGGAGCTTATCCATCAGCGAGGTGATGTTGCAAAGGACGGCGGGCGGGTCGCAGGACGTCAAAGCCTACGTGTTCGGTTGGTCGCCACCTTGAAAACTCGGGCGATCCGTCCAGAGTTTTTGATGACGATTATCGCCTCATCGGAGGTCTATCAGGTCCGATTGGTTGATACTTTCACTCAGCGTGGGAACGTATTCCTGACTGTCGAAGGTCCGCTAAGTCCCGAGGCGGTTAATGTCTAGGTCGCTCAAAATGACTGGTGGCAAAGAGTTGGAGCAGCTGTTGGCGCAACTTCCAACAGCAACGGCAAAGAGTGTTGGGCGGCGGGTTATGAAAAAGCGACTGAAACCTGTCGCGGATTTTGCCAACGCGCTTTGGCCGGGTAGCTCTGATGATGTGTTCAGGATTACTTCGCGCGTGAGCCGTGGACAAATTGCTGACAGCCACATGCAGCGTGACAGTGGCACTTTGAACATGTTCGTTGGTGCGCCGGGTGGTGCTTTAGGTACGCCTGAAGCGCACCTGATCGAGTTTGGGACTGGGCCGCGATACCACGAGTCAGGCAAGTATGTTGGGGCGGTGTCAGCATCCCCGATGTTGCAACCAGCTTGGGAAGCGAACCGTGGAACGATGCTTCGAGCGTTGGGCGCAGACTTGTTCGAGGAAATTCAAAAATCGCTGGCGCGCCGTGCAGCCAAGTAGGGGGAGTTGATGGCGAACATTATACAAAATCTCACGATTACGACCGATTTCATGGAATTCCAAAGCAGGCTTTTGGAGCTTGAGTGCTACCTTGAGACAGCACACGAAGATGATCCGATCAAAGGCCGTTTGGATAAGTTGTGCGAAGTTGATGCAGGCGATTTGTTCCGCGTGGATAGCGAGTTCGAGGATGGCCAGATTACATTTAGTGTTGTCGTTGGGTCTGAATTGCAGGCAATTTTCGACATGGTTTCTGGCTGATGGAAGACCATTTGGATGGTGTGCTGACTGCTGGCTTGGATTTTCCGATTGCATGGGGGAGCCTCGGAAAAGGAGCCAGCTTACCGCGGGCTGCAATCTATCGGGTCAGTGGTCAGCGCGACATGCACATGGGTGGCAAGGGGCTCATGCAAGCGCGGTTGCAAATTGACTGCTATGGCGAGGATTACCCGCAAGCGCTTGATGCCAGTAAGGCCATAAGCGGCCTCCTTGAAGGATACCGGGGTGGACCGGTTCAGGGCGTGTTCCTGAAGGCGATCCGCGACGGGATAGAGGGAGACACCAGCATCTTGCAGCGGGTGTCTCTGACATTCTCGGTTACTTACCGGGACTAATCGCGGGTCTCTCCGCATCATCAAAACTGGAGAAAGAAAATGACAGAATCTGTCAGCACCATTGGCTATGGGGACGTTCTTGAATGGTCCACCGATGGCGGATCGACGTGGGCGGGGGTCAAAGAGTTTAAAACCGCAGACCTGCCGACACACTCAGTTGAGAAAAAGGATCGTACTCATATGGGGTCCCCTGGGCGGACCAAGGAATACGCGCCCGGATTGAAGGATGTCAACGATGTGAACTTTACGTTCAACTTCAACAGCGATGACTATGCAGCGCTGTATGCGTTGGAAGTTGCTGGTACCGTCGCAGAATGGCGGCACTCGCTGTCACCCGATGATGGCGAAGCAACGGGCGCAATCTATGAATACAAGGGCTTTGTCGAACTGAGCGGCGGTACGCGCGAGGTTGAGGGGATCACCGAAGCCTCTGGCACAATCAAGCGCACCGGTGTTTCGGCATTCACCCCAGCAGTGGCGGCATAACCCATGATTGGTGAACATATACTGAAATGGGAAGGCGGCCAGCACATCATCAAGCTGTCTGCGCGCGCAATGGCCACTATCGAAGAGATCTACGATATGCCCTTTGGTGAGGCTATGCAGACCCTGAGCGGTGAGGGTAGTTTCCGCATCCAGAAACTTGTTCAGCTGCTTTGCCCGTTGATGAATGCGGGGAAGGGTGGTGGCGAGGATGAGGCCTACGATTTGATTGATAATGTTGGCATCGAAGCGGCTGGGGGTGCCTTGGCTGATGCTGCTGAAAAGGCGTTTCCTGAAGCCAAAAAGGGCGCTGGGGGAAACGGACGCAGCCGGAAGCCCGCCAAGAAATAAAGCCATCGCGCTTTGATTTTGGAAGTCTTCTGGAAGAATGGGTCTCTCATGGCCTGAATGCAATGGATATGGGCGATCTCTGTTTTCGCGAGATCGCCCATATCATGCGAGGTGCAGCGCATAGCAGCCAAGTCAACGCCTGGATGATTGGGCAATATGTCATGGCTGCGCATCACGCCCCGAAAGATTACCCGAAATACCCTGAACTCAACGTGTCGCAGTCGGAAAATCCGATTGTGGGCGCAGAGGTTCAGGCAATTCGACGGCGGGTAAAACTTGAAAATGACACACGGAAAGCGATGAAACATGGCCGTTGAAGTTGGTGCCCTGCGCGCGCTGTTGTCTTTGGACACGGCGGCATTTGAGCGGGGCGCAAAGCGCGCGACCGCGCACATGGGTAAAATACAGGCGCGGTTGCAGAAGGTTGGCAAGCGTTTTGACAAGTTTGGTAAGAGCCTTACCAAACGGGTCAGCCTGCCAATTGTTGCTGCTGCTGGGTTGGCGGTAAAATCATCTCTGAGCATGATCGACAGTCAGGCCAAAATGGCTCAGTCATTGGGTACGACGGTCGAATCCATGCAGGTTCTGGGCAGAGCCGCCGATCTTGCAGGTGTGTCTACTGGTGAACTTGAGCAGGTGTCCTTGCAGCTGACCAAGCGTCTCAGTCAGGCTGCAGCTGGTGGTGGCCCAGCTGCAGCGGCGCTGGACAGCTTGGGTCTGTCTGCTGAAAACTTATCTCAGATGCCGCTTGATCAGCGCATTGCTGTAATTAATCAAGCCATCGAAGATACAGTACCAGCGGCCCAGAGGGCTGCTACGGCGGCCAAGCTGTTCGGTGATCGAGCAGGGTTGGTGGCATCGCGTCTCGACCCTGAGACAATTAAAGCTGCGACAGATCAAATTAAGCGATTTGGTGTCGGCGTTTCTGATGTGGACGCAGACAAGATTGAATCTGCAAATGATGCAATTTCGGGCTTGGGTTTGGTCACAAAGGGGTTGGCCAATCAGATCACCGTCGCGCTTGCGCCAACATTGCAAGCCATTGCTGAACGCATCGCAGATGTAGGGGAGTGGTTTTCAAAGCTGTCTCCCGAGGTGAAGCGGTTTGCCGGGATTGCGACGGCTGTTGCAGCTGCACTTGGCCCTGCATTGATTGCGATAGGGTTTCTTGCGACCGGACTGGCTGCGGTTTCTGCCCCTGTTGTTCTTGTCGTCGGAGGCCTAGCCGCTGTTGCCGCTGCTGGCGCATACCTTGAACAAAGGTGGGGGGCAATTACCGCCATCGTCGAGGCCGTAAAGTTGGCATGGGTGCAGTTTTCAGAGGGCATTCAGGGATACATCGCGCCAGCATTGGATGGCCTTGGTGCCGCATGGGACAACATCAAAGGCGCGTTTGGTAATCTCGTGGAAGCGTTCGGCTCACTCTTCGCCATGTTTGGCGGTACTGAATTCACAAGCTCGAAATCGGGCCTTTTGGACCTAAATACAGCGCTGGGGAATTTGGCTGGGATCGCTTTTCAGAGCATTGCCGCCGGTCTGGAGTTGTTTGCTCGCGGCCTCGAAACGGTCACCGGCGTGATTGCCGCGGCGTTTGAAGGAAATTGGTCTGGTGTCTTGGATCAATTGGAAGAATTTGGAGATTGGTTCGCCACGACCAAGGCAGGAAAAATGGCGTCAGCTATTGGGGAGAAAATCGGAGGCGCAATCTCCGATATGGCTTCCAAATTGTCCAAGAAATTCCCGGCAGCAACAAGGGCGGCGGAGGAGTTTGTGGTAAATTTTGCCAAAGGGTTCCCTGTAGTGATCAGGGAAATCTCTGATCTCGCCAAAGATATTGCCGCCGAACTGGTGCAAATGGCTGCCAACCTGTTTGAAGCGGCGCTGGACATTGGGGCACAAATTGTCGCTGGGATAAAACAAGGGATCAAAAACAAGTGGAATGAATTGACTGCCTACCTGAGCAGTCTGACGGATTTGCTTCCTGAATGGATTCGCAAGAAATGGGAGATTCATTCACCTTCTCGTGTCTTCGCAGAAATCGGTCAATTTGCCATCGACGGCCTGATTGTTGGTTTTGATGAGCGGTCACGCGAGGCGATTGATCGGGCTGGCCAGCTGGCCAGCGATGTTGGTCAGGGTGTAAATGATACCTTGGCCCCATTAATCAGCGGCGCATCGCAGCATTTTGGTGACTTCGTTGCGCGCGGGTTCAAGGATTTCAGCGGCTTTATTGATGGTATCAAGGACACCTTCAAGCAAGCGCTGTCTCAGATGATTGCCACAGCGGCGAAGAACAAAATCATGTTCAGCATGGGGTTGTCAGGCAACACAGCACTAGGCGCTGCAGGTGGGGGTGGTGCCGTGCCGGGCGGCGGCGGGGTGCTGTCTGGAGGCATGGGGGGGCTGGCGGCCCTTGGTTCAGCTGCATATGGCGGATTTGTCAATGCGCTTGGCTCGCTTTTTGGCGCTGGGGGTGGTCTTGGTGCGATGTTTGGTAGTATCGGGGCGCAGGCTGCTGCTGCTACAACGGGGTCTTTGACTGCGATTTCCGGTGCCGTCGGTGCGCTGGCCGTTCCTGTATTGATCGTTACAGCGGCATTTTCGTTTTTCAAAAAGAAGATCAAGGTTTTGGATACCGGCTTGCGGGTTGCCGCAAACAGCACAAATACCCTCGTGAAAGAGTTCGAGAAAATCCAGATCAAGAGGTTCTGGGGGCTGAGCAAAAAGACCCGCGAGGAAGAATCCGAAGCTGACGATGAGGTAGCTGGCCCGATCTCCAAGGCGATTGCCGAAATCAGGGAATCTGTATTGGCTGCTGGTGCGCGCATTGGTCTGACGGCTGAGAAATTCTCGAGTTGGGCATCTGACATCAAGGTGTCCCTAAAGGGACTGGATGAAGCGGCGGCCAGTGCGAAAATTCAGGAAATGTTTCAGACGATTGCAGAGGACTTGAGCCTTGCTGGTCTGGGGGCCTTTGAAGTGATCCGCGAGGGCGAGACCGCTCAGGCCACATTGAACGCACTTGCTGTCGCAATCGAGGTGGTGAACGGCACATTCAAAAACCTTGGTTTCCGGCTGAAAGATGTATCGGTGATGGGTGCCGATGCAGCGCGCCGATTCACTGATTTGTTTGGGGGGGTCGAGGGGTTCGCCAAATCTGCGGATGCCTACTACCAAGCTGTTTATTCTGAAGCTGAGCGGATGGGTAATGTTGGTCGTGAGCTTTCGCGAATGTTTGGGGAGATGGGGTATGCGGACCTGCCTCAGACGCGAGAACAGATTAGGGAGATTGTTGATGGTTTGATGGAGGTTGGTACCACAGATGTTGCCGCACGGATCATTCAAATCACGCCAGCACTGGCTGAATACATCGACTATTTAAAAGAGCAGGCTCAGGTCACTAGTCAAGCGGCGATTGCGGCAGCTGAGATGGCGGCGCGGCTTTCCGAAGTTACTGCTGAGATCAGCACCCGGTTTGCGGCGGGTATGGATTTCATCGTTCAGAATTTCTACAGCACTTCGCAACAGCTGGAGCATTATTCAGAGCGGGCTAAGTTGGCGTTTTTGGCGGCTGGAATTGAAATGCCGCAGACTGCGGCGGCATTTCAATCAGCGGCTCAAAAGGCGGCGGCGGATGTGCAGCGCATCCTCGACATGGTGGCGCAGGGCAAGGCCTCCTTGGCCGAACTGGAGCGTGCCAAGGCGCAGCAGTTGGCAATCATCGAGTTGGCTGATGAGGCAAAAAGGGTCTACGATCTTCAAGACAAGGCCAATCAGGAGCGTCTTGCGGCGGCGGAACGCGCAGCCAAGGCTGCGGCGGAACGAGCGGCAGCCCTTGATCGCAAGCGTCAGTCAGCATCGGTTCGGGTAACCAAATCGGTTGGTAGTACAGTTAGCGCATTGGATACGCTGCGCGACAAGCTGACCTCGACCATCGCAGATATCAGCAAGACTGCAACCAAGGTGAATGACGTTTCGCGGCAAGCATCGGCGCGCATCGTTGCCCTCGCGATCACGACGGGCAAGGCGTGGGAGGCGACGTTCATGCCGGCATTAGATTCGCTGAAAGACATTGACGCTTCAAGGTTTCAGTCGCGCTTGGAGTTTGATCGTGCGCGGGCGCAAACCGGACATCTCCTAGCTCGTGCGCATGCAAGTATTCGTCGGGTCGAAGATGACCCGATGACGGCACGGGAAATGCGCGAATATCACAATGAGGCTGTTAGAAAATACGCTGATATTGAGGACGTGCTGACCAGATTGCTTTCGGTGAATAAGCAGGGATTGGCTTGATATGACACTGGGTTTCCAAATTCTGCCGGCCATGCCTATCAGTGCGGCTCAGGTCACCACGGCTCCGCCCGAATTACATCCTGACTGGGTGGCGGGAGCTTATAATTTCGAGGATAGGGTTGTCCGGCAGCAAAAGGTTTATGAGTGTCAGGCGGACGGCGTTACCAGTGATCCGCTCATAGGCGTCGGGCTTGCACCTATTCAGTGGGTTCTGATTGGACCATCCAACAAGATGGCTCCGTTTGATGGTCGTGCAGGAACCTATGCTGAGCGGACGGATGGCGGTGATCTTGTGTTTCGGGTGACACCTGGGCCGTTTTTCACGTCTGCTTACATCACTGGAGTGGTTGGTGCGTCGGTAACATTCAGGCACTTGGATGCGGCTGACAATGTGAAGCGGACGTCTAGCCCGGTTGTGATGGATTTTGCTGGGCACAATACACCTTGGAACGTGCTGTTCGCGCCATGGGAGGTTCGCGCGTCGTTTGGGTTCGGGCCTTTGATCCCTCTGATCGGTGATGTCGAAGTCACAATCACACCTACAGGTGGTGTTGCTCGCGTTGCTGAAATTATTATTGGTCGCAATCGGGTGATTGGCGAGACATCCCCCGAAGTCGACCGCCGTTACATCGACAATAGCACCTATGAGGCAAATGCTTTTGGCGAGGTCGACATTACCCAGAGAGCTGGTGTGCCTGAACGGCGTTTCCTGATCAACATGGATTCAACAGACGTGCCAGCCGCCGAACGCGTCTTGGCTGAAAATACAGGTGCGCGGTGTGCGTTTATTCCCAATGAATTTGTCCTTGATCTAGTGACCTTTGGATACGTCTCCGACTGGCGTTTTCGAGAAACGGTGATGTGGGATGAGGCAACAGGCCGTCGTTTGGGCGGGGCAATTCTTGATCTTCAGACCAGAGGTGTAAAATGACAAAACCGACAAAACCGGCGGCGGTTGATGGCCCGACGCTTGACGATGCAGCGGATGCTCAGCTGTTCAGCTCTAAGACATTCGCTTGGGTGGAATTCACACCATTGGCGGTCCAGTTCATGGCGGACTCAAACGACTATGTTGATCTGGTTGCTGCTGCGGTCGACGCTGACGCCATGGCGACAGAGGCGGGGCGTGCGCAGGCGGTCCTGAAGGCGGGGGAGGCGGCGGCGGCGGCGGTGACCGCCGGTGAAAAGGCCGTGCTGGCAGGCGGCGCAAGGGACGCGGCGCAGGTTTTTGCAGCTCTTGCAGGCGCAGCGGCGGGCCTAGACCTTTCCGGCATGGCCGGTAGGGGGCTGCGCGTGAACAGTGCGGAGGACGGGTTCGATTTTGCGGATGCAACGTTAAGCGCGGCGTCAACGTCGGGGGCCGTTCAGGTGGTGGATTTTGGCGCGGCGGACATCCATACGATTGATGCGGATGTGCCTATCGTCACGGTCTCTTTTTCTGATCCGAACCCCGTCGATAAAATGCGGGTGATTATTAAAAACAGCGTGGCAGGCTATGACGTGGCGGGGGCAGCGTTGCTTTCGCAAAGCGACATATCTGCGCAGGCACCGGTCCCTTATGGTATTCGGCTGTCCCCCGATGGCACGATGATGACCATCAATGAATATAGCGGGCAAAGGCTTCGACAGTACGCCCTTTCAACACCTCACGATGTCACAACCAAAGAATATACGGGCTATGGCGCACTTGGACAGCTTATTGGTTTTGATTACAACCGGGCAGGAACGTCGATCTATACAGTTCGGTATCAGTCGGGGCAACGGTATGTACGACGCCATGCTGTTTCGGCCCCTTTTGACAGCGAAACGGCAAACCCAAGTCACGCGTCATCATTTTCGGTGAATTCCCACAACAACAATTGTCACGGTATTCGGGTCAACGACGATGAGACGAAATACTGGCTAATCCGCTATGACGGTTCTGAAATTCATGAGTTCACCATGGCGGTTGCTGGTGACACGTCCACCTCGTCAAAAACCAAGACATTTGATTTGTCGGCCATTGTTGCGAGCGGGTACGTGCATGACCATTGTTTCAATGAGGACTATTCAAAGCTGTTTATAATTTCAGACACGTTAAACCGCGTGATCGAATTGGACCTCACCACCCCAGAGGACATTTTGACCTTGGAATACAACGGGGTGTTTTACGACGTGTCTGTCGATGGCATCGGGCAGCCTAATGGGATTGATTTCTCACCGGGGGGCGGGGACATGTTCCTTGTCGATCAACAATCCGATGAGGTTTACCGTTACTCTACCGCCGTTGTCTCAATTGCTTTGCCTGTAAATCTCAACGTACCCAATTTTGTGCCCCCAAGTATGGGGGCAACAGTGATGCTGGATGTGATCACTGTTGACGAGGGTGTGACCTACGAAGGAGCGGTGCTATGATCAAATACGAAAAGGACGGCGTCCAAGTTACCGTTGGACAATTCAAGGCACGGCACCCCGAGGTGGTATTTTCAGGGGCAGCCCCTAGTCAAAAACTCGCTGAGCATTTTGGATATTCCGTTGTTCGTGTTCCTGATCCTCTGCCTTGGAGTAGTTACACCGAAGCGCGGCTGGCTGTGGTCCAGTGGATCAACGGGCTAACGTCGCAAACTATTAGCCTCTACCCTGACGCGGTGCAAAAACGTTGGGCGATTGAAGAGGAGGCGGCGCGGGCGGTAAAGGCGGGAACCGCTGACGCCTACCAAACTCAGATTGTGACTGAAGAGGGTGCGGCCAAGGGTAGGACAGCAATTGAACACGCTGACGCCATTATCGTTAACGCGGATCGCTTCCACGGCATTGCCGATCAGGTGAACAAGCTGTTCTTGGCAACCGACAAGGCGCTTTCGGATGCGTCAAGCCCGAGGGAATACCCGGCGATTTTCGCGACGGCGCAGGCGCAGGCGGCACCTTTGGCAGCGGCCTACGGATTGGAGGTGTAACATGACCAAATCAGCCAACCTTATCGAAACTATCCGCCAAGAGATCATCGCGGCGGCCAAACAACTCACAGCGCCAAAGGAATTGACCAAATGGGCAGGCGAACGGGGCATCCTGTACATTCACGTCAGCGCGGCAACAGGGGCGTCACTGGACGGTTGCCGGGCGAAGTTTCAATGGCATCGGTCAAGCACCACAGAGGCGCAAATCGCCGCAATGTCGATCCCATTGACGCCTGAGAACTTCAGGGGCCGATCTGCCGAATGGGAGACAGAGGCCCCAACCAGATACATCATGCGCCGCATGGCCGAGGCGCTGGACACCGCGCCCGATCCGGCTCCTCAGAAGGGTCTGGTGGAAATGTGCTACGAGGACATCTTGCAGCGGGATTCTGACGTTGGCGGGTTCCAGCACTATCAGGAACGTCTGGACGCGGGTGGCGAAGGCAACAGCACGCTTGATCTTGTGCGCGATATTTACCTGTCACCTGAGGCCGTGGCGTTGCGAGAACAGGGCCCGGCGAAATGACCCTCGACTACAAGACGCCGGCTGATTGGTCCGCGCCTGCGGGCGGGATCAAATACCGGCTGACACAGCCTATAGATTGGGGCGTAGGAACGCCTCTGTCGGGGCTTCGCATCAAGATCGAACCGGGGCAGACGTTTGACGTGTCTGTCCCACGTGGCCTGCGTTGGCTGATTGACCCTCATAATCCCAAATACCGAATAGCTGGCCTGATCCACGACGAGCTGCTGCACGTCCACCACTGGACGCGGATGCGGGCAGGGGGCGAGTTCCACGACGCGTTGCGGGCAGGGGGGGCTGGGCCTTTCGCTGCAATCTGCATGTGGCTGGCCGTGTCGGTGTTCAAGTACCCGATTCAGCAGGCGAAATTTAGAAGCGCAATCGCGCATGAAACGGGTGAAGGAAGTAGCCAGAAATGACTAAGAATGAAGCGATTGAACCGCCTGAGCATTGGGCCGATTTACCTTCGGACGTTCGTAGCGCAATGATTGACCAAGCCAAAGACCGGCTGTTCTGGAAGAACGCCTTTTCCAGACTGGGCCGGTTCAGTAAATTGGCGCAGGCGCTCTTGATCATCATTACGGCTATCGCGGCTTTTCGATCCGGCATGGCTGACTGGATACTGGGGGCGAAAAAGTGAAACGCTTGCTTTCCAAAGCACTGAACTGGGTCATCCTTCCGCTGGGTTGGTTACCTATCGCCGCCTACCTTCTCTGGGGGTGGTATCAGTCTGGCACATTCGAAAATGCCCATGTGCGGCTTGTCTCCGAGCCGTACATCGACAGTCCTGACCTGAAATACATCTGGTCTGGTGACATTCTCAAATCATGCCCCATCGTTATTGATCGACAGATCATCACGAGCGAAGGCGTGGTTGTCACGCTGCAATCGTCACCGCCGTTGCCAGCGCTTTCCCCCAAGCAACTTGGGCACAGGGAGTTTCCGTTGACTGTCGAGACTCCGGCGGGGATGCCTGAGGGTCCAGCAATCTACCAAGCGACGGAGCGACCACGTTGCAATTGGATGCAGCGGATAAGCCCGCCCCGCATTCCGTACCCGCCGGTGCATTTCACCGTCACCCACTAACCCACACCACTTTTTGAAACACTTGCCGCCTTTGGGCGGTTTTTTTGCATTGGATACCGCTATGAAAATGGACATCACCGTCGACTGGACCAATGTTCAGAAACGCCTTGCTCAACTTGGTTTTGATCCCGGTCCGATTGATGGGTTGAAAGGCCCCCGTACCGAAGCCGCAATTGTCGCATTTAAGCGGAGCATCGGACTTCGCCCAAGGCCATATCTTGGGCCACTTACCCGCCGCGCCCTGTTTGGTGACAAGATCGGTCAGCAGAAAGCACTGGTGCCGTGGATGGCTGAGGCAATCGCGGTGAAAGGCATTCATGAGGTTCGCGACCTTCCCCGCCTTGCGCGATGGATTGATGCATCGTTTGGTCGTCATGATTGGCGTTCGATTGCGTGGTGCGGTGCATTCGTAGGTAACAGTTTCCTGCAATGGGATGAATCCATTGATTTGCCTGGCAATCCATTGGGCGCGCGCAATTGGCTGAAATTCGGTGCGGAGTGCGGGCCTCAGTACGGGGCCGTCATGGTGTTCTGGCGGGGCAGTCCAAGAGGCTGGAAGGGCCACGTTGGATTCTACTGGGGCGAAGATCGGACCCACTACCATATTCTGGGCGGCAACCAGTCAAATACGGTCAACGTTGCGCGGATTTCTAAGAAGCGTTTCTTGGGCGCGCGCTGGCATCCGGCCATCAAGCAAACCAAACGCCGAGTGCTGCTCAATGCCAATGGTGTGCCAGTCACAACAAACGAGGCCTGAACCATGTTGAAACTATTTGGCCGCTACGTGATCGGCGGTAGATCCGGTAAACGAGAACAGGCGTGGGCGTTGTTTGTTCTCTGGGCCGTTGCTTTCGGCTGGATGATGCATCGGGAAGTGCAGGGGGTCGACCTACCCAATACGACGTCGGTTCTATCTCTGGCTCTGCCGCTGGTCGTCGCCAATCTTGCCATTGCACACGGCATGGAATGGACCAGCACGCAGAGTAAGTGGGCACCGCCAGATAACTATGGTGATGTCGAATGATAGCTTTCATCGTCGGAACGATGTTCAAAAACCGGTTCACTTCTGGCCTTTCTGCCGTCGCGATTCTGGGTGTCCTTTTGTTCGGTTGGCACACGCTGGATAAGACCAGCGCCGTGCGAAGTGCCGTTGTCGGATACGTCGCCAAGGCCGAACTGAGCGCCGCACAGGCAGAACTTCAGGAAATCAAGCGGCAACAGGCGGCGGCTGACGCAGCTGCGAAACAATTTGCGCGGCGGATCGTCGAGGTTGAGGCCGATATGGCAGCGCGAGAACAGGAGATCGTGGATTATGAAACACAAAATCCCAACCGGGGCGGCGTTGTTGGTCGCAATATCTTTGGTCGGCTGCGGGGAAACTAGCCCGCTTGCCAGCCTCAAGCAGGCGTCTGAGCGCAAGGGGCGTGTGGCGGTGGGTGTGAAGTTGCCGGATTTGCCGCCAACCTGCCGCGAGAAGCGCCGTAGTGGCGTCGCCTTGGGGGACAGGGCGGATACAGCCCTGTTGCGCACAGACGCGGCGCTTTCTTGGCATCACGCGCAAACAGACAGTTGCGCGGGGTGGTATGACGATCTGAAAGCCGGCTTGGCGGTTGGCGCACAATAACCATACGACGCCCCCCCCGTTTGGCGGGGGTGACGGTGCTACTAACACCGACACCACGCAGCTACGTTTTCACACAGGCTGCGGTCCTTTATGTTGATGCCGCTCGGATAATTACTAAGGGGCCTGAGTAGATTGGCTGAAATGATAGCGGACATCGATGAGGACCATCTACGTATTCTAGCATTGGGGCCTATATACCTAACTAGCCATAAAAAGCAAAAGCCCCAAGGGCTTGCGCCAATGGGGCCTCACAGCACTGACCTGAAACTTGCTTTCGCTTCATCGGCCAGTGGCCCTTGGTAGGGTCTTAACGCGGATGCCGAAGCAGCGCCGCCACACTGGTAAGATAGTCGCGGACTGCGATTATGTCAAAGGGGGAAGCCCCAAACCAGCTAGAACACAGTTGCTAATTTGACGTAAATGTATGCTGGATAAAGGGTTAAGTTGATATTGTCGCACCCCCTGCGCATTCTTTCCCAGACGCAAAAGGTCAAGCCGATGAAAGCCGACTGCACATATCATGTCGCATTTCGCCCAACGCGGTTGATTGCCCCAGTTTCTAGGCATCTGGAAAGGTATTTCGAACCTGTAGTGGTATGCCTGAACCGCCTCAGGTTCCGTTGTGCTCAATGGGACTACTGTGCAAAGGCCTGACCTAGCTTCAATCGGCGGGGACATGACAACACATAGCCTGCGCTTAACCATTTCCGGCACCTTGAAGCCTTGGTCAAAGTTAGCGCATACGATAGCCCCCCGAGGAGGGTGGTAGGAAATAGCCAAATTGCTGCTCGTTTCTTTTTACATGTCGTCCAATTGCATTTCAATCGTATCCCCATAGCGAGGGTATGCGCGATCCAGCGCCCGCATGAAGCCCTCCCATGAAGACGATGCCCTCATAAGAGCGATCACGCCTGATATGTGCTCTTTTAGCTGTGGATGACCGTATTCAGGATTGAACCATTGATGATGTTTGGAAAGGCGTTCACCATTGCTGTTAGTTGGGTTGCGCTCTTGTAGTTCTTTTGTCAGTTCTGGGGCCAATCGGTCATACACAAAGTTGTTGGTCCAGCCGCCGATGGCACCCGGCCTTTTCGCTGAACCATCCCAATCCCAGCCCCTTAGACGATAGATCTGTTTGTAAAATTCGTCTGGGAACGTCTTTGTCCACTGCTGACGGTAATCGGATAGAAACCCCTCAAGTATGTCAGCAAGAGCGGTCTTTGCGCGCAATTCCTGATAACCGGTCGCTTCGTCTACAAGGGCGATAATACCGACTTTGGCAAAACCCCTGATTAACGCCCATGCATGCTCAACCATGTTAGCTTGCGGTAAGCCAGTTGCGCCTTGTTTTTGTGCCTCAATAATCGCGTCACAAACATCAACTAGCACTTCGGCGGGGTATCCATATCCTTGATGGCCGCTTGGGGGCTGGAACAAAATGGGCGATTTCAGCGCCGACTCTAAGTCGCTGTCAATAAACGGTTTAAGCCACTTTTGGGACGCAAAACGGGGTATTTCGGCGCCAGTGTTAGAAGGCTCTTTATCACTACGTGGACCACCACGTTTGATGCCCAAGCCTTTAAACATTCCACGCTGGCTAAGAACTCGCGTTTCATCATCCAGAACGTAGCAGTCGATTCGTACTCCGCCTATTTCAAGTGGCGTTTCTGGCGACCCCGCAAGGATATTCGCAACAGCGGGTTTCGGTGCCGGAATATCAAAGAAGGAATCTGCCACCTCGTCAAATGTGCCATCTGTGATCGGCTGTATAGTGGTTTCTGGCTTCTTAGCCATTGATCAGTTCCTTGTATGTCAGACGCTTGTTGTCCATGCGGGCGATTGTCATTTGAATGAAGTCCATCGTGCCAGCCTTGGACGTGTTGTGGTGGTATGAGTATTCGGTGATGTGGCGGTGCAGATGCTTTTCGCTCATGTAGTGATAGACGTCGATATAGCCACGCTTAAGCAGTGACCAAAAGCTTTCGATGCCGTTGGTATGGGCCATGTCACGAACATACTCGCCTGCTGAGTGACGAACTGTTTTGTGTGTGAAGCCTTTGGCCTCAAGACCGTTGTAGGCGCGGAATTCGTCTGTCATGACCTCGCCACCCTCTGGGGCGTTATCCTCTACAAAATCAACAAGCGTTGCCGCATCGTTGCGTTTGGCGGGCATGGCGCGAACCTGACCGCTTTCATCACGCATACCAACAACTGCGAACTTGCCAACTGCGCCACGGCCCGCTTTCAGCTTCTTGTCAGCGTGTTTGTTCTTTTCCTTGCCGCCCACGTAAGTTTCGTCCACCTGAACTTGGCCGTCCATCTTGTCGGAACCGCCACCCATCCAAGTTTCACGGATGCGCTGCGCAAGAAACCATGCGGTTTTCTGAGTGACGCCCAACTCGCGTGCCATCTGAGTGCTTGGGATGCCCTTGCGAGCGCTTGTGAGCATAAAGATAGCCAAAAGCCACTTTTGTAGGGGCAAGCGGCTCTCGGCCAACACTGTGCCTGTGCGAACGCTGAAATGCTTGCGGCAACCCTTGCAGCGATAGGCCATTGGCTTGTGGTCTTTGCACTCGGATACATCGACGCAACCACAGTGACCGCAAACAGGCTCGCCATTCCAGCGGCGCTTTTCGAAAAAGAGGCGGGCCGCTTCTTCGTTTGGGAATTTTTGGAAGAATTCGAATGTGCTAAGTGTATCTGACATGGTCCTAATCTCTCTTGTTGATATTAAGCTAGCCAAGGTGGCTCGTGATGTCAAGTGATTTTTGGCTAGTTAGATATATGGGTGCCAAAGCTAAGACACGACAAAAAGGAGGCGTGAAGGTCGGCTGTGCGGACTTTGTTACCCGTCAAAATTATGACATCCTCTGCAAGTACTCACGGTCTGTGTGCTAAGTTATCCGGCAATGGAGTAAACAATGACAATTAACCAAATCACTTCGTTCTTGGTGCCGATGCTAATATTCGCCGCTTTTGTGATTGTGATCATCAAGTTGTTGCGAGCAAAGAAGAAAAAGCCTGTACAAACACATCAGCCACACAGTCCAAACTCTGGAAATGACTCCGCTGCTATCGCCCGTAGCGTAATGGAAGGTCGCGGGGCTAACTTCACAGGTATGAATTTCTAAAAACCTTAGTCTGTTCGCAGCTCGATGGCGGCCGCTCAGGGCTCAAAGCCGTCATCCGACTCTTTCCGTCAAGTAGTTGGACGGGTAGGGTGCTACAAAAGGGAGTGACCGGTGTCAGTTTTATTTGATCATGAAACTTTTGATAAGACTCGGAGGGCTGTGATAATCACTGCAACTGTTGTCATGGCTCTTCATTTTGTTGAATTATGCTCTGATCATATCGATGTGTTCTCTTTGAAGATTGCGGTATCAAAGCTTGCACTCGAATTGGCTGGACGCGTTACGCTTTTCTATTTGATTGTTGTGTTCTTCTTACAAGCGGTACGCTTTCGAATCTCTGGTTTATGGGACGAACTTTCTAAGATCGACCCAGAAGATGAATTCGTCAAACTGGGTGAATTCGAACAACATGTCCGATCCAGTCTTGATGAATATATCGAAAGAAGGTTTTCCAAGTACCGAGAGCTGAATTCATGGTTAGCGTTTAGCTTGAACTTTGGCCTTCCTTTCGGAATCGGGGTTTTCGCTCTGTTGGGCTTTCACTCTGATGTCCATATCTTGTTCGGTGGGCCTATTGAGCAGAACTTGTGCAGCGGAATTCCGCACCAATGAGGTGCGACAAAAAGGAGGCAATGAAATGAACGCAGGAACATGGACGGCGGTAGCGGTAGGGATCATTGTCGCTGTACTTGTCGCCAATGGCTATTTCTCTGGCTGACAATAGAGGCGAGCGAGTGATTTCGCGTCAGTTCCGCGAAAGGCGTTCAAGCCACTCCCAGCCCTCATACTTATCGCCGGTTTGCTTGATGTGGGTATATCTCTGCAAAGAAGACCAGGATCGGTGCCCAGAAACGGCGGCAACTTGCGGAATCGTTTCGCCAATCTCGAATAGGCGCGTCACACCTTCGTGCCTGAGGTCGTGAAAACGTAGATCCTCAATCCCCAGCACCTTGCAGGTGCGGGTAAATGCAGCGCTGATCGAGCTGCTGTTGTATGGGAAAACCAACTCCCCTTGTTTTGGCATCGAGAGTGCGATTTTCAAGGCGGGACTTGGTAGATCGCACCAAACGTCATTTCCAACCTTGTCGCCCGGATGTTTCATGTCCTTGATGAATACTCTGCTGTGCTTTTGGTCTAGACCTTCCCATGACACCCTGGTGATCTCCTCTTGTCGCCGGGTGGAAAAGAGGGCGAAGCCGACAATTCGGTGCAAGGGTGCTGAATTTGGGCGGCGGTGGTGCTTGTCCTCGAATATGGTAAGGAGTGCGTCTAGCTCGTCTAGGGTAGGTCGTCGACCGCGTTTTACTCCTTTGCCTGTGATGCCAAGCCGGTTACAGACAACGAATGCGTCCTTCATTGCTTGTTGGTCCAGCGGAATACCCCAAGCTGGTCGGGCGATGGCAAATATTGCGCTAAGGTGTGACAAATAGTTCCCGACCGTCGCGGGCGTTCGTGTCGTGCCAAGGTCTTTGGCAAACTGGACGATGTCGTGACTCTTGATGTCATTGCAGGCCATTTCGGCAATGTCATATTCTCGGATTGATCGTAGAACCTGGGCTTTGGTCCGGCCTATGTCTTTGACACTTTCGGTGATATACCGATCTATCGCTGTGCTGAGCGTGCGGCCTTTGCTTTTGATGTTTGACAGGTCATCACCGGCATCGCCGATTTCCTTCATCCGTTTCTTGTACCAAGCGGCGGCGGATGCACGTTTGTCGAAGGTTCTGGATTCGCGGTGTGCCCATTTGCCATTTCGTCTGACATTGATTTGTGCGACATAGGCCGTCGAGCCATCTTTTCGTTTGCGTTCTACTATCTGGGTCATACCTGAACAACATTTTAGGTCATTTTGAACAACATGCATTGTTCAGATAGTAAAGAATAGGCAAAAATAAGGTTAAATGAGCATATAATAAGCGCTATGTGTCGGGTGAGGTTGTGGATATTAACTTAACAAAATCAAATACTTGCTGGCATTCGCGCCTGTCAATTGCACCTATGATGGACTGGACTGACCGTCATTGTCGCTATCTGCACCGGCTGCTGAGCCGCAACACGCTGCTGTATACCGAAATGGTCACGTCACCGGCTCTTGTGCGGGGCGGGGCGCTGCATTTGCTGGATCACGACGTTTCTGAACATCCTGTTGCCCTGCAATTGGGTGGTTCTGATCCGGTTGAATTGGCCAAGGCGGCCAAGCTGGGTGCGGATGCGGGCTATGACGAAATCAACCTGAATGTTGGCTGCCCTTCGGATCGAGTGCAATCGGGTTGTTTCGGCGCGGTGCTGATGGAACGCCCGGCGCTGGTGGCGGAATGCGTGGCAGAGATGCGCGCGGCAGTCGATGTTGAGGTGACGGTGAAATGCCGCATTGGCGTGGACGAACAAGACCCTGAAGAGGTGCTGCCCGAGTTTCTGGCACAGGTCATCGCAACCGGCTGTACTCGTGTTCAAATCCATGCCCGAAAGGCTTGGCTCAAAGGGCTGTCGCCCAAGGAAAACCGCGACATCCCGCCATTGGATTACCCGCTGGTGCAGCGGATGAAACAGTATTTTCCAAACCTGCATATTTCGATCAACGGTGGTATCACCTCATTGGATCAGGCGGTTGCGCTGTTGGACAGTGGGTTGGACGGGGTGATGATCGGGCGTGCGGCCTATCATCAAGCGGGCGACATCCTGAGTACAGCAGACCGGCGCATTTACGGGCAGGGCGAAGATACCACCGCCGAGGACGCGGTGCGTGCCATGCTGCCCTATATCGAGGCGCATTTGAGCGCGGGCGGCAGGTTGAACCAGATCACCCGCCATATGATGGGCCTGTTCACGGGCCGTCCGGGCGCGCGGATCTGGCGACGTATGCTGTCGGAAAACGCGTCAAAACCCGGCGCGGGGCCGGAGCTGGTGCTGGAAGCGCTGGCAAGTATTGAAACACTGGCAGAGGCGCAAGAAGCCCTGTAGCTGTCGGGAAACATTTACGGAGTCTTTCATGCCGGAAACCATGTTGTTGATCCAGATGACGCTGTTCCTGCTGGTCATCGGGGCTTTTGCAGGGGTATTGGCAGGGCTGCTCGGGGTTGGTGGTGGTATCGTGCTGGTGCCCGCTTTTTTCTATTCTTTCCATGGGCTTGGATTTGAAGGGCCACAGTTGATGCAGATGTGTTTGGCCACGTCACTGGCCACGATTGTTGTGACCTCTCTGCGTTCGGTTCTGAGCCACAACAAGAAAGGGGCCGTCGATTGGGACATCCTGCGCGGCTGGGCCCCGGGGATCGTGGTCGGGGCCGCCTTGGGCGTGCTGATGGTGGCGCAGCTGCGTTCGGACACCCTGCAAATGGTGTTTGGTGTGCTGGGGCTTACAATCGGGCTGTACCTTGGATTTGGACGTTCTGAATGGCGGCTGGGGCAGGTGATGCCGACGGGCGCGGCGCGGGCGGTCATGTCGCCGGTGCTGGGGTTTCTATCGGTGTTGCTGGGCATTGGCGGTGGCAGTTTCGGGGTGCCGGTGATGACCCTTTATAACACGCCAATGCACCGTGCCGTGGCGACCGCCGCCGGGTTCGGCATGTTGATTGCAGTGCCTGCCGTAATCGGGTTTCTGTTCGTACCGATGCAGGGCAGCGTGCCGCCTTATACCCTTGGGCTGGTGAACCTGCCGGCGTTTGGTATCATCATCGCAATGACCCTGATCACCGCTCCCATTGGGGTGAAAGTCGCCCATATGATGGACCCCAAGCCGCTCAAGCGGGTGTTTGCGGTGTTCCTGATCTTGGTTGCGTTGAACATGCTGCGCAAGGCGCTGATGTGATGCAGGGTGGTTTCGGTGTCTTTGACGCCGACCCGCGGGTGGCAGACTGGGCCAAAGCGGCGCATAAGCTTGCGTGCAAAATCTCTGCTGATCCGGTTGTTAGGGCGACAAACATGCGCCATGGCAATACGTGGTTTGTCGGGGTCGATGCCTTGCCCAATACATCGGATGGCAGCATCGCGGGCGTTCCGCTTGCCGGTCCGTGGCAGGACCATATCACAGCCCCGACCAGCTGGCATCCGGCGCAACTTTCAATCGTTTACCCCGGCTACCCCAAGCAGGATAGCGGTGAAAGTGACGCCAACCACCGCTACCGGATTGCGCGTCACGCTGCACATGTGGATGGGTTGCTGCCGATTGGCGCGGCGCGACGGCGGTTTTTGCTGGAGCCCCATGCGTTCATTTTGGGCTTGCCGTTGAACCATTCCGATGCTGCACCGCTGATGGTTTGGCCGGATAGTCATCATATCATGGGCGAGGCGTTTCGCACGATGATCGGCACGCAGGATCCGGCGACGGTCGACCTTACTGAAGGGTATCAGGCGGCGCGCCGGCAGGTGTTTGACAGCATCACACCCCAGCCTGTCATCGCCAAACCGGGGGCCGCCATTCTGATGCATCGGCATTTGTTGCACGGTGTCGCCCCTTGGAGTGCGGAAGCCACCGCACCTGCTGAAGGCCGGATGATCGCGTATTTCCGTCCGCAGTTCAGCGCCAAAAGCTGGCTGTTGGCCGACTGACAAAAAGCCGCTTTCCCCACAAAGACCTCTATGCTGCCCCATTGTTGCCATCTGCGCAACGATAGTGAACGCAACAAAAGCGGCAAAACAGGACCGAAGACAATGGCAGCAATTATGACAGGCGCAGCAGGCAATATCGCCTATTTTGATGGGGTATCCCGCCCTATGGTGAAACGCGCATTCGACTTTAACGGCATCTTTCAACGTACTGATCTGACACGCTTTGCAAGCCTCAGTGCCTTTGGTGCGAATAGCAACCACGCGCCATCAAATTTTGATTGGGCCGATTCCTGGGATGCGGGTGTTGATTTCCTTTTTAGGATCGCGGGCGCGCGTTAAGCGTTATTTTCGTGACATCCGCGCCGCACGTCCGCCGCGACGCTTGGTAATCTGACCAGTTCGCGTTGGCAGCTCCGCCATGATGGCGCGGCGTTCTTCGGATGTCATCCGTGACCAACCTCCGATCTCATCAATTGAACGCAAGCAACCGGTGCAAATCCGGGCCTCGGGATGTATCACACAGATTTTGATGCAGGGGCTTTCGATCTCGTCGCGTTTCCAGACGTCATCGCTCATTCTGCGGTATCCTCTCTGCGCAGCACCGCCAACCGGTCCAATACCCCTTGCAAGATATACCCTGCGGCCACGTGATCAATCACCTCGGCGCGACGTTTGCGTGATGTATCCGCCTCCAGCAGGGCACGTTCTGCCGCAACGGTCGATAGGCGCTCATCCCAAAAGCTAATGGGCAGGGACAGTTTCTGGTCAGCGCACAGCTTTTCGAAATTACGGGCAAAAGCGCGGGTGGACTGACACCGTGGCCCTTCGGACCCGTCCATATTGCGCGGCAAGCCAAGCACGAGCCCACCGATTTGACGCGCCGTGATGATCTCGATCAGTCGGGCCGCATCGACGCCGAATTTCTTGCGCCGGACCGTTTCCAACGGGGTTGCCACGCTTAGAAAGTTATCGCTTACCGCCACGCCGATGGTTTTTTCGCCAAGGTCCAACCCGATAAGTGCCCGCATCGGCGGCAGGGCGGCGGCGAAATCGTTCATCTCTTCAAAGATCATTCTGCGACTCCTGCCTGTGATCCGGCAGCGCGGATGATATCAAGTGCGGTTGCATCGCCCTCGAACACCTCGATTGCGTTGTTGAATACCGCAAGAGCTTGATTGGGGTTGCCCATCACGCCAAGCGATGTGATCAGCCGTGCCCAATCCTGCGGTGGCCCGCCTTCGGTGGCCAGACGGTTCGACAGGCCCTCGACCATGCCGCCAATCATCTCCATGCGTTCTTCGGTGGTCATTTCTGATGCCGCCTCGATGTCGTCCACGGAGGGACCCCGCGCCGTGCCGCCGCCAATGGTCGGCACGGTGTATTTTACCCCGGCCAGATAAGCGACCTCTTCGATTTGCGACAGGATGGGTGCAATCCATGGCGCATCTTCCGGGCCACGCCGCAACAGGGCATCCCACAGGCGGAACCCGATATCGGGCCGCCCTGACTGGACCATCATCAACCCCAGATAGTAGCGGGCACGCTCTTCGGTGTCGTCACGGGCCAGTGCGGCGCGAAAGGCGGTTTCAGCCTCGGGCGAAACATAGCCCCCCGCCGCCAGTACCAGCAGTTCGCCATAATCGGTAATGTCCTGGGCCGATGCGGCATCCCTTTTGATGCGCAGAACCTGCTGCTGCGCTGATGCCGCAGCCGTAAAATTGCCAATCCGTGCTTCGTTTTCCGCCAAAAGCGTGTTGCCTTGGATGTCCGTCGGACGCTCTGCAACCGTTGCACGCAGCTGTTCCATCAGCTGGCGGTATTGGTCGCTTACATCTGCGGGCGGTGTGAATGCGGGCAGGCTGTCCACTGCGGCCTGTTGATTGGGGCGGCTTTCGCGCATACGGTCGGCAAAGGCGATCCGGTCCGCCAGTGCCAAATCGCCATACCCTGGCTGACCCAGCGTTTTGTAAAGCGCCAGTGACCCGCCAACCATGCATAGGGCGATCAGGACAATAAGGGCCCGGGACGGTGCATTGCCAGTTGAAACCGTGCCACGCGGGCCTGCATCGGCGGCCAGAATGCGGCGCGAAATCTCGACGCGGGTGCGTTCGGCATCATCCATCCCCAAAACGCCACGTGCCACGTCTCGCTCAACATCGGCCAATTGGTCCCGATAAACACTCAGATCAAAATCTGCCGTATCGCGATCGGGCAGGCTCTGCTGGCGCAAAAGCGCGCGTCCGATCAAAGCCACGACAAGCACCGACATGGTTGCGCAGATCATCCAGAAAATCATGTCACGTCCATCATTTTGCGGGCCCTTTCCCTTGTTGTCTTGTGTCTATGCCCTGATCCCCCGCGACAAAAGGGGGCAAATGCGCCGCCCCCTGCGACAAAGGCACCGCCCTGCCACAGCTATTGCAGGGTATGTCGTAAAATTGATAGTAAATGCCGTGGCCAGTATCCTTTTTTTCGCTGATCCGGCCAGAAGAGAGGCAAGGGGGTGTTGGCGCACCCCGTCGGGCCTTTGCGCTGCTTTCAAGGATTTGTTCGCTATGAAAAAATACTCCGTTTTTGCCGTCGCACGCGAGGCCATGCGTCATCACACAGGATGGGACCGCGCGTGGCGTGATGCCCAGCCCAAGGCGAAATATGATGTCATCATCATCGGGGCAGGGGGGCACGGTTTGGCAACCGCCTATTACCTCGGCAAGAATTTCGGCATCACAAATGTTGCGATTCTTGAAAAGGGTTGGCTCGGCGGCGGCAATACAGGCCGTAACACCACCATCATCCGCTCGAATTATCTTCAGGATCCGTCAGCGGCGATTTATGAGAAATCCCGATCGCTCTACGAGACCATGTCGCAGGATCTGAACTATAATGTTATGTTCAGCCCCCGTGGTGTGATCATGCTGGCACAAACAGAACATGAGGTGCGCGGGTATAAACGTACCGCCCATGCCAACGCCTTGCAGGGGGTGCCAACCGAATGGATCACACCGCAGCGGGTGAAAGAGCTTTGCCCGATCATGAACATCGACGGGCCGCGTTATCCGGTTCTGGGCGGGCTCTGGCAAGCGCGCGGCGGCACCGCACGTCACGACGCGGTGGCATGGGGCTACGCACGGGCCTGTTCCGACATGGGCATGGATGTAATCCAGCAATGCGAAGTCACCGGTGTCAAATCCGAAGGTGGCAAGGTCACCGGGGTTTCCACCAACAAGGGTGATATCGCCTGTGACAAACTGGGCATGGTCGTGGCCGGCCATTCCGGTCACCTTGCGGATATGGCGGGTTTCCGTCTGCCTATCGAATCCGTTGCGCTACAGGCGCTGGTCTCCGAGCCGATCAAACCTGCGATGGACATTGTCGTGATGGCCAACACCGTGCATGGCTATCTGTCGCAATCAGACAAAGGCGAGATGGTCATTGGCGGCGGCACCGACGGCTATAACAACTACACCCAGCGCGGCTCTTTCCATCACATCGAGGAAACCGTGCGCGCGCTGATCGAAACCTTCCCGATGCTGTCGCGTTTGAAAATGCTGCGCCAGTGGGGCGGAATTGTGGATGTCACCGGCGACCGCTCGCCGATCCTGTCCAAAGCGCCGGTTGATGGCATCTTTATCAACTGTGGCTGGGGCACCGGCGGTTTTAAGGCCATTCCCGGGTCCGGTTGGGCCATGGCCGAGCTGATGGCCAAGGGACAGTCGCCGCTGACCGATGCCTTTGGTCTGAACCGTTTTCAGGAAGGGCGCTTTATCGACGAAAGCGTTGCGGCAGGGGTGGCGCATTGATGGGTGTTCAACCGGGCCGCTCACTGGCCGTCATGCGGCCCGTTTCCGAAATGCAGCGCAGTGCGGATTGCCTCGGCCCTGTTATGCGCCTGCCGATCGCTGTGTTGCGGTGGGGCCTTGGGGTCATCTTTGACAATGGCCAGGTGCTTGCAACGCTCGTAAATCGCCAAAGCCACGCCACCAATTGCGATGGCACCGATCAGATACATCAACCATTCCATGCCCCCAAAGTGGGGCAGCCCCCCCGGTTTTTCAAGTGCGGAGCCTTGCCATGCTGAATATCCACTGTCCATGCTGCGGTGTTACCGCGGAAGAAACCGAATTCCATGCCCATGGCGAAGCGCATCTGAAGCGCTTTGGCCCGGGGTCAACCGACGATCAATTCGAATCCTATCTGTTCATGCGCAAGAACCCCAAAGGGGTGCATTTTGAACGCTGGCGTCACCAGAACGGCTGCGGCAAGTGGTTCCACGTGGCCCGCTGCACGATGACCCTCGAAGTTTTCGGCAGCTACTCGGCGCAAACCTATGTGCCACCTCAGGACATCATCGACAAAATCCAGCACCGCCGTCCGGATTGGTCAGCAGAGGCACCCGCACCATGAACTGCCCCCTCTTTTTGGCCTTAAATACTGTCTGCACTCACCTCCTGCGCAAAGGGAATCGAACATGAGTACCCGTCTCGCAACACCCGGTCGTCTCACCGACCAAAGCAAACCGCTGAATTTCAGCTTCAACGGCAAAACCATGCGCGGCTACGCGGGGGACACGCTGGCTTCGGCGCTGCTCGCCAATGACCAGATGCTGGTGGGGCGTTCGTTCAAATACCACCGTCCGCGCGGCATCGTGGCCTCTGGTCCGGAAGAGCCCAACGCGTTGGTGAACCTTGGCGAGGAAGGCCGGTTCGAACCGAACCAGCGGGTCACCACAACCGAGCTGTTCGAGGGCCTCACGGCGGCAAGCCAGAACCACTGGCCAACGCTGGAGTTCGACGTTGGTGCGATCAATAAACACCTCAGCCGCTTCCTGCCGGCAGGCTTTTATTACAAGATGTTCATGTATCCGCGCGCTTTCTGGAAGCATGTCTATGAGCCGGTGATCCGCCATTCCGCTGGTCTGGGCAAAGCCCCCAAGGCCCGCGATGAAGACACCTATGAACATTTCTATTCCTTCTGCGATGTTCTGGTTGTGGGGGGCGGTGTTGCCGGATTGCAGGCGGCGCTGACCGCTGCGCGTGCCGGTGCCCGGGTGATCCTGTTTGAACAAAGCGACCATTGGGGCGGGCGCGCGCCGGTTGACGGCGGCATCATCAATGGCGGCCCTGTGGATCAATACGTCGAGGAAACCCTTGCGGCGTTGAAGTCTATGGACAACGTCGAAATGCGACTGCGCATCATGGGGGCGGGGGTCTATGATCACGGCTATGCCCTTGGCTATGAGCGTCTGAGCGACCACACCCCCGGGGCCGCAGGTCCGCGTCACCGTCTGTGGCGGGTGCGCGCCGCGCAGATCATCACCGCAACCGGCGCGATTGAACGCCCGCTTAGCTTTGCAGGCAACGACATTCCTGGTGTCATGCTGGCCTCTGCTGTGCGCGATTATGTGGTGAACTACGGGGTTTCCATCGGGGACCGCACGGTCGTGGTGACCAATAACGACAATGCCTATCTCACGGCGATTGCCCTGAAACATGCAGGGCTGGATGTGCCGGTTATTCTGGACGCCCGTGTGTTGCCAGAGGACCGCGGACTGGTGGAACAAGCCAAGGCGCTTGGCATCCGGGTGATGATGGGCCACGCCATTTCCTCTGTGAAGGGGGGCAAACGTGTCACCGGTGTCAATATCTGTGCCCAAGCCGGTGAAGGCGCGGTATTGGAAGAGATCGCCTGCGACGCAGTGGCGATGTCGGGCGGCTGGTCTCCGGTTGTTCACCTGTGGTCTCATTGCGGTGGTAAGCTGCGTTGGGATACCACCCACGCCTGTTTCTCGCCCGACGTAGACAACCCGCCAAAAGGCGCTGACGGCATGGGTTTTGTCACCCCTGCGGGTGCGGCTTCTGGTATGTTTGCGCTGGATGACGTGCTGCATGATGCCCATGCGGCCGCTGAAGGTGTGGTTACCTGTCTGGACATGAAACTGCCCAAGGGGGTAAGCGCCCCGGTCGCCGAACGGCGCGAGGAATCGCCGATGGCGGCGGTCTGGATGATGCCTCAGGGGGCAAGCGCCAAGCTGCGCGAAAAGAGCTGGCTGGACTATCAGAACGACGTCAAGGTTTCCGATGTGCGTCTGGCAGCACAAGAAGGTTTCGTCAGCGTCGAACACGCCAAACGGTATACCACCCTTGGCATGGCGACCGATCAGGGTAAGTTGAGCAACATCAACGGCTTGGCCACATTGGCCGGTGCCATGGACAAGGATATTCCATCCGTCGGCACCACCACATTCCGCCCGCCTTACCACCCGATTTCGCTGGCTTCGATTGCCGGCGAAGCCAAGGATCACGTGTTCCAGCCGATCCGGCGTACGCCTTTGCAGGACTGGCATGATGCCAACGGGGCAGAATACGAACCCGTCGGCCATTGGCGCAGGCCCTATGCGTTCAAGCGTGGCTCGGAGACCACACATGACGCGGTAATGCGAGAAGTCACAAACACCCGCGAGAAACTGGGGCTGTTGGATGCCTCGACCTTGGGCAAGCTGATTGTCAAAGGCCCGGACGCGGGGAAGTTCCTCGATATGATGTACACCAACATGATGTCGACGCTGAAGCCGGGAAAGTGCCGCTATGGTTTGATGTGTAATGAAAACGGTTTCCTGATCGACGACGGTGTTGTTGCCCGGATCGATGAGGACACATGGCTGTGCCACACCACCACCGGCGGTGCCGAAACCATTCACGCCCATATGGAAGAATGGTTGCAGACCGAATGGTGGGACTGGCAGGTCTATGTCGCCAATGTCACCGAGCAATACGCACAGGTTGCCGTTGTTGGTCCGAATGCACGCAAGGCGCTGGAAAAACTGGGCGGCATGGATGTCTCGAAAGAGGCGCTTGGCTTTATGGAATGGGTCGATGGCACCCTTGGCGGGTTTAACGTGCGGATTTACCGGATCTCGTTCTCCGGTGAACTCAGCTATGAAATTGCGGTTGATGCCAGCCACGGGCGGGCCTTCTGGGATGCGCTGATGGCTGTCGGTGCGGACTTGGGCGCAATGCCTTACGGCACTGAATGTCTGCACATTCTGCGGGCCGAGAAGGGTTTTATCATGATCGGGGACGAAACCGACGGCACCGTGATCCCGCAGGATCTGGGGTTGGGCTGGGCGATCTCGAAAAAGAAAGAGGATTATCTGGGCAAGCGTGCGCAAGAGCGTTCGCATATGACCGATCCGAACCGCTGGAAACTGGTGGGGCTGGAAACCGTGGATGGTTCAACCTTGCCGGACGGGGCCTATGCGGTGGCCGAAGGCACCAATGAAAATGGCCAGCGCAATACGCAAGGGCGGGTAACCTCGACCTATCATTCGCCGACGCTGGGCAAAGGCATTGCGATGGGGCTGATCCACAACGGACCCGACCGTATGGGAGAGGTCGTGACCTTCCCGGGGACTGACGGAAAGGATTATAAGGCCAAGATCGTGAATCCGGTCTTTTATGATGCGGACGGGGAGAAGCAGAATGTCTGAGCCAATGACCGCCCTTAAAGGGGCCAGCGATACATCCGGCATTGCCACGGTTACCGAATTGGGGCCGCGCGGCATGATCACCCTGCGGGGCGACCTGACGGCAAAACCTGTGGTCAAAGCAGCTGTGGCGGCGGGTGGGGTGACCCTGCCAGAACGGGGGCATTGCGCCACCGAAGGCAAAGGCGGCATCGCATGGATGTCACCGGACGAACTGTTGATCCTGTGCGACTACGCCACAGTTTCCGACCGGATCGCCGATCTGCACAGCAAACTGGCCAAACATCATGCATTGGCGGTCAACGTCTCTGACGCGCGTGCGGTGTTTCAGGTCACCGGCCCATATGCCCGCGAGGTGATCGCCAAGCTGGCACCGGTCGATATGCACCCGGACCAGTTCAACGGCACCATGTTCCGCCGCACGCGGATCGCGCAGGTACCTGCGGCGTTCTGGATGCCCGACGGTGACACGGTCCAGATCATCTGTTTCCGCTCCGTTGCGCAATACGTCTTTGACGTGTTGAACATGGCGGCACAGGACGGCTCGGAAGTGGGCGTATTTTAATCAATTCGCGGGTGGGGGAACTGGTCCTGCACCCGCGTTGCCGCCTAATGTAGCTTGCCGGATACCCGCAGCCTGCTAGGCTTGCCCACATTACGATGTGGAGCCATTTCAATGACACGTTTTTGTTTATGCGGCATGGCGCTGGCCGTCTTGCCGATTCAGGCGCTTAGCGGGACTTACGCCTGTACAGCCGAGGACCGCGGTTCCGGCGGATGGGTTGCCGAACAGATTTTCGTCCAGATTGATCGGCAGGCCGGCAGCGCCTCTGCTTACGATACGTTTATCAATCAACGTCACAATGGGCCTATCGCCGTAACGCTTGAGCAAAACAGCGCGACAGTGTTCACATTGGGCTGGAAGCTGCGCAATGTGGAAACCAAAGAGGGCGGTTCCAATGTGCTGAGCCAAAGCCTGCTCTTGGACACCGAGACGGGACGTTTCGCAGTTAAGGGACGGCTTCACGGATATAATAATGTGATCAGCGGCAACGGCTCCTGCCAGCTGATGGATTGACGGGGCGCATAGTTCTTATGAGAAATTTTCTGACTGCCCTGATGCTGGGCCTGCCGTCATTGGCATTGTCCGCTCCGGGGTATCTATATGAATGCGACATGCATGACATTGAACGGGCGCGCGGCTGGGTCTCTCCCAAAATCGCCATCATCCTGCCAGCAACTGGCGGGGTCACCATTGTCGATGCCCTGACCATGACTTTTGCCTCTGAACCGGTTCAGGGAACGGTCCTGCGTGACAATGACCGGCGGCTGATCGTGAAATGGACCTTGCGCAATGTGCGGGCGGATTCGGGGCGCAGCTTTGCAAATTTTGATTATCGCGTTTCAATTGCCAAATCTTCGGGGCAAATGGAATTGACAGCAGGGCCGCGCACCTTTGATGCCGGTCTGCGCGGTGTGGGCACCTGTATCAAGCGCTCACAATAAGATGAAACCGCGCTGCAATGTGTTGCGAAAAACTTGCATCACCTGACACTCGCTGAAATCAAAGATATCAACGCCTTGGGTAAAGCTCATTGTATCACGCTTCCGTCGAACTGCGTTAATTGGCAGGTTTCCCGCGGGCTGACCTTGACGAACCCCCCTTGCGCCCTTCATTTGAGGGCAAGGATTTAAACTTCAAGGAGGCCCAGAAATGGCTTTTGAACTTCCCGATCTTCCCTATGCCCACGACGCCCTTGCTGCCAAAGGCATGAGCGCCGAGACGCTGGAGTTTCACCACGACAAGCATCACAACGCCTATGTCACCAATGGTAACAAGGCGATTGAAGGCACTGAATGGGCTGGAAAATCTCTCGAAGAGATCATTAAGGGCACCTATGATGCCTCTGCCGTGGCGCAGAACGGCATTTTCAACAACATCAGCCAGCTGTGGAACCATAATCAGTTCTGGGAGATGATGGGCCCGGGCGATAATGCCATGCCGGGTGAACTGGAAAAGGCTATCGTCGAAAGCTTTGGTTCCGTCGACAAGATGAAAGACGAATTCAAAGCAGCCGGTGCCGGACAGTTCGGCTCAGGTTGGGCTTGGCTGGTCAAAGATACCGATGGCGGTTTGAAAGTCACCAAGACCGAAAACGGCGTGAACCCACTGTGCTTTGGCCAGACCACGCTTTTGGGTTGTGACGTCTGGGAGCATTCCTATTACATTGATTTCCGCAATGCGCGTCCGGACTACCTGTC
The DNA here is from genome assembly GCF_029285175.1 of Sulfitobacter sp. M05. Classification (GTDB taxonomy): domain Bacteria; phylum Pseudomonadota; class Alphaproteobacteria; order Rhodobacterales; family Rhodobacteraceae; genus Sulfitobacter. Next base: position 502,299 of record NZ_JABEDH010000001.1, read on the forward strand.
GAACTTCCTCGACAACCTTGTGAACTGGGAAAACGTCGCATCACGTCTGTGACTATAAAACAGGCCGGTTGATCGGCCCCGTCTTTAATGGCGGCGCGCTGAGATGGTTAAAACCACAAAGGGATGGGCCAAGCCCGTCATCGTGGCATCACTGTCCCAACCCAAAGAACCCCGCAGCATTTCCGCTGTGGGGTTTTTCTTTGGAACCACCTCGCCTTGTCCCGGTTTTTCTATCGAAGCAACCGACGAACAAGGAGGCCGACATGACCAAGACACATGGTATCGAAAAAGCCGACAAGGACAGCGAAGCGCTGGCATCCGGGCCGGCTGGTGCATCCCAGCAAGGGCGGGCAGGGGGTAACCTGCAACGCGACATCGCCACTCAGGACGCGTTAAAACGCGCCGGCGAACAATTCGCAGGCATTACCCGCGTCACCGGTGAAAGCAAACGCAACCACGGAGAAAGCGCATGACCAAGTTGAAGAATGGCACATGGGTCTTGATCGCTGACGGCGAGAAAGCCCTGTTTCTGGAAAATCGGACCGACGGAGAAGATCCGTTTTTGGAAGTGTTCCGCGAAGAACAGCAGGAAAACCCGCCCAACCGCGCGCAGGCGGCCAATCGGCCCGGACGTTTTAACGATGGTCCATCTGTACACCGCTCCGCAGTTGATGACACCGACTGGCACCAATTGGCGAAAGACCGGTTCGCTGCCGAGCTGGCGGATATCCTGTATAAAAAGGTCCACGCCGGCGCTTTCGATGACATCGTGCTGGTCGCCCCGCCCGGCACCTTGGGAGAGTTACGCACGCAGTTGCACCAAGAGGTTAAAGGCAAGGTGATCGGCGAGATCGACAAAACGCTGACCAACCACGCGCTTGAAGACATCGAAAAGATCGTGGTGAAGGAGCTTCAGGCGGCATAAGTCTGGCAATTTATGTGGCGAATTTGCCACATAGGTCCATCCCAAGATAATAGCCTTTCGCCCCCTCTGTCAGGGCGGGAGGCGGTTTAGAAATATTCCCGGCATTTCACTCTTGGCGCGCCGACCCTTTGCCGAGGTTGGTGTTGGGAGGCTGTGTTGTCGCCCCTGAATGCCCGTTTTTTCGAACACTCGCATGGGCCATCCTGTCGCGATGATGCGTTCGGTTATGAGGTCGGCTGCGAGGTAAAGGCCTTTTGCAGTCCCGACAGGCAATCCTGCGCTGAGTCGACCACAGTGATAAAGTCCAAAAGTGATGCATCGGCAAATCCGTTGTCGACGACATGCGTGATTGTATCCATCAACTTTGACCAATAACCATTTGTATTAATAACGTAAATCGGCTTGGCATGTAGGCCAAGCTGGCGCCAGGTCAGCACCTCAAACAGTTCGTCCAGTGATCCCGCGCCACCCGGCAAAACCACCACAGCGTCGCAGTTCATGAACATAACCTTTTTCCGTTCATGCATGGTTTCCGTCACCACATAGCGGGTCAAATCGGTCTTGCCGACCTCCCAGTCGACAAGGTGTTGGGGGATCACGCCAAAGGTATCTCCACCTGCCGCTTGAACGCTGCGCGCCACCGTGCCCATCAGCCCGACATCCCCTGCGCCATAAACCAGCCGTAACTCGGCGGCTGCGATACCCTTGCCCAGTTCCTCGGCATCACGGGCATAAGCGGGGTCGTTACCGGCGCGGGAACCGCAGAAAACGCAGACAGATTTTTGAGACATGACGCGGGCCTTCCGGTTAATAAATTGTGCAGCAGCGCGGGACGTGTTTTGATCTCTGTTAGCCTGCTTGTGGGCGGGGCTCAACCTTTCGGGATGGTGTGACATGGGCAAATTTTTTGCGAAGTTCGGCGGCGCGTCGTGCGGGGCGTTGGCAGCTTTGGTAGCGGGCGGATTGATTGTTGCGGGCTATCTCGTGCAATCCGCGCGCAACGGCGTGGATACCGCCCCGCAGACTGTTGCAATTGCCGATCTGCCGGTCGCCGTGGAACCAGAAGGGACAGCAGCAGAATCCGTGGCAAAGGCAGGCACACCACAAACCATATCCGCATCGCAAGAGCCGCAGGCCGATCCTGCGGCACCGGTCTTTGACGAGGTGCGCCGTGCCGGCGACGGTGTGACGGTGATCGCAGGGCGTGCCATGCCCGATGCTCAGGTCGATATCCTGCAAAACGGGGATGTGATTGCCAGCACCAAGGCGGACGGCGCGGGAAAATTCGCCACCCTTGCAAAAGTTCCACCGGACGGGCGCGGCCATGTCCTAAGCCTGACGGCAGAGGTGAACGGGCAAGCGGTCCCTTCAGCGGATGAGATTATTCTGGCACCGACCCTTCCGTCCGCCTCGGTCGCCGAACAGCTGGCTCCATCCGACACGGCTGCGGTGGAGGGTGACAATAGCACCGCGTCCGTTTCGGCGCAGGCAGAGACGGAGACCGAGATGGACACGGCTGCGGTTGAGGTGGCACCTTCAGATAACGCACCGGCAGTTGAAAACGCGCAAGCGGCTGATGCCAAAACGCCAGAGATTGTGACCGCATCCTCTGACCCGGCGACCAACAGCCCCAAACCTCCAGCATCTGGTGACGCCCCCCAGGATAACGATAGGGTCGCACCGGCGCAGGTCGACAGCACAACGGATACCGCGCGCGCAACTGATGCGACAAAGCCGGCAACAGTGGCAGTGTTAAAATCCACTGCCGCAGGTGTTGAATTGCTGAACACGCCAAAACCTGAGGCGATGACAACCGTTGCCCTCGACACCATCAGCTATTCCGAGGGAGGAGAGGTGGAACTGGCAGGGCGCGCCCAGAACGAGACGGCCTCGGTCCGGGTCTATCTGGACAACCGGTCTGTGGTTAGCCTGCCGGTGGATGACAAAGGCCGCTGGCGCGGAGCCTTGCCGGACGTGGACGCAGGCATTTACACGCTGCGGGTGGATGAGGTTTCGCAAGTGGGCAAGGTGACCAGCCGCGTTGAGACGCCATTTAAACGCGAATCCGCTGAGGTACTTTTGGCAGCTGCGCCCAAGGACAACAGCCCGATTTCTGCCATTACCGTGCAAGAGGGCGCAACACTTTGGGCCATTGCCCGCGACCGCTATGGAGATGGGGCGCTCTATGTGCGGGTGTTCGAGGCCAACACCAAGGCCATCCGCGACCCCGATCTGATTTATCCGGGGCAGGTTTTCGATCTGCCTGACTAGGGTCAGGCCATGATTTGGTCGAAATCAACACGGCGGCTGGCAACCGGTGCCGCCTAAGCCTATGTAAAGGGCAAAGAGACAGGAACCTCTATGCCCAGCGATACGACCTCAGCCATGCCTCACGCGACAGCCAAGCCACCGCAACAAAAACCCAACATCGAAGCGGAAGAACGCCAGTCCGGCTTTCTTGTGCTGCGCAAGGTCGCGCCCTATCTGTGGCCGGCGGATATGCCATGGGTCAAACGGCGCGTTGTATGGGCCATGGTGGCGCTGTTTGTGTCCAAGCTGGTATCGGTGATCACGCCGCTGTTTTACCGCGATGCGGTGGACGCGTTGGCCGGTGAAGGGGTGCCAATGGTGGCAATTGGTGCAATTGGCCTGACGGTGGCTTACGGGGTTGCCCGCCTGATGACGGTGGGGTTCCAGCAGCTACGCGATGCGATTTTTGCCCGTGTCGGCCAGCGCGCGCTGCGCATGTTGGCGCTTGAAACCTTTGAACATATTCACCGCCTCTCGATGCGCTATCACATCACCCGCAAGACCGGCGGGTTAAGCCGGATCATTGAGCGCGGGGTGAAAGGGGTGGAGTTTCTGCTGCGTTTCTTGCTGTTCAACATCGGGCCACTGATCCTTGAGCTGCTGATGATTGGGGCGGTGCTGACCTATTTGTTTGACTGGACCTACCTTTTGGTCGTGGCCGTGACGATTGCGCTTTATGTCTGGTTTACCTTTTCGGTCACGGAATGGCGCGTCAAGCAGCGCCGGCAGATGAACGCGGCGGATACGGATGCCAATCAAAAAGCCGTCGATAGCCTGTTGAATTATGAAACCGTGAAGTACTTTGGCGCAGAGGGCCGTGAGGCGGCACGTTATGATCGCGCGATGGCCGGATATGAAGACGCGGCAATCAAGACCAGCCTGTCACTGGCTTTTCTGAATTTTGGCCAGTCGCTGATCATCACCGCCGGTTTGGTGGCGGTGATGATCATGGCGGCGATCGGGGTGCAAAACGGCACGCTGAGCGTCGGGGATTTTGTCATGGTCAACGCCTATATGGTGCAGATCACTGTGCCGTTGAATTTCCTTGGCACGGTCTATCGCGAAATACGTCAGGCGCTGGTGGATATGGGACAGATGTTTGGCCTGCTGGAACAACCGGCCGAGATTTCCGACAAAGACGATGCGTCTGAGTTGGAGGTGACCGGCGGTCAGGTCACGCTGGAGAATGTACATTTTGGCTATGACGCCGAGCGGGCCATTTTGAAGGGGGTGACCCTTGAGGCGAAACCGGGCGAGACCGTGGCGATTGTGGGCTCGACCGGATCGGGAAAATCGACCATCGGGCGTTTGCTTTTCCGGTTTTATGATGTCGGCGCAGGAGCGTTGAAGATCGACGGTCAGGACCTGCGTGATGTGACCCAGCTCAGCCTGCACAAGGCGATTGGTGTGGTGCCGCAGGACACGGTCTTGTTCAATGATACCATTGGCTACAATATTGCCTATGGGCGTGCGGGGGCCAGTCAGGCCGAGATCGAGCAGGCCGCGCGGGATGCGCAAATCCACGATTTCATTGTGGGTCTGCCGGATGGTTATGATACGACGGTGGGGGAGCGCGGCCTCAAGCTGTCGGGGGGCGAAAAGCAGCGGGTCGGCATTGCACGCACCTTGCTGAAAGATCCGCCAATCCTGTTGCTGGACGAGGCAACCTCAGCACTGGATAGTGAAACAGAACATGAGATTCAGGATGCGTTGAACCGTGCAGGGCAGGGACGCACAGTGCTGACCATTGCCCACCGTTTAAGCACCATTGCGGATGCGGACCGGATTGTGGTGCTGGAACAAGGCCGGATTGTTGAGCAGGGCACCCATGAATATCTGTTGGCAAAAGACGGGCGGTATGCGCAGCTGTGGCACCGTCAGCAATCAGAGGATCAGGTATAGCCGGGGCGGATGATTTCATGACCCACAGACGCCAGCGTCGCCTGCGCGGCTGTGGGTGTTTTTGAGTTTATTGGCAAGATGAAGGGGAGGGCGCGCGCGTTTTCTAGGGTCAGGACCCTAGCATCGGGTGGTTTTCGCTGACCGCGTTTCAAGTAAAACGTGAATCACCTGTTCGCACCCTTTTCCCTTTGCTCGAATGGGAAAAGGGTGCGTGATGTTTCAGCTTAAACTCGATAAGCTTTAGTCCTGAGCAATCGCCTTTGATGTCAGTTTATCCATCGCCGCGGTCATTGTCTGGACATAGGGGGCATCCGCCTGCAAGCCATGTGGGGCAAGTAAAGCCGCAGGCGCGTGGTAGGTGACATGGACCACCCCTTCGGCATCTGCATAGGCCAGCACCCGCAGCGGCAGATCAAGCCCTGCCGTCTGCGCGTCCAGCATTGCGGGTGCGCCAAACTTTGGATTGCCAAAAATCAACAACTCGGTCGGGCGCATCACCAGATCGACATCCATGGCCCCCGCCGAATGATCTATGCGAGCGAATACCGTAGCGCCGGCACCTTCCACGGCGGCAGCAAGCCGGTCAATGGTCACGGTGACGGAATGGGGGCTGACCTTGTGCATCAGATCGGCGGCATGGGCGGGGAGGGACATTATGGCTCCTGCGATGGCTGAGATTACGGTTTTGCGGATCATGGTGCGTTCCTTTGATAGAGTTTACTCACCCTAGCAAAAGCGCGGACAGAAGTGAGGGGGCAGGCCCCTCATTTCTGTTTGATCAGCGTTATTCAGCCGGTGCAGTGGACGGTGGTACAGCGCGTGTGGTTGTCGCGGACATATCGGCGTCCCAGATGATCTCTGCGGCCTTATTGCGCCGGGTATCGCGTTGCAGGGCCCAGTCGCGGGCAGCCTTGCTGGCTCGGCCCATCGACATCTTTGCCAAGAGCCGTGCAATCCAGCGGATATAGGTTGTCGCCCAGACCCGGATGGCCAGCATCGAGGGGGTGACCAACAGGGTCAGCACAGTCGCGATGCCAAGTCCAAACACCACTGCCGTCGCCAGCTGTTTCCACCACAGGGCGGTCGGGCTGTCGATGGTATAGCCACCTTCGGCAAAATCGAGGCTCAACCCGAACATCATCGGGGCCAGCCCTGCCATGGTGGTAATGGTGGTCAGCAAGACCGGGCGAATCCGGGCCTGTGCGGTGCGAATGATCGCTTCGATCCGCGGCATATAGCGTTCGTATTCCTGATAGGTGTCGATCAGGATAATGTTGTTGTTCACTACAATGCCGGCAAGGGCGACAATCCCGGTGCCTGTCATGATGATCGAGAACGTTTGTTCCATCACCAACATGCCGATCAACACCCCTGTCGTGGACAGCACCACAGCAAGCAGCACCAGTATGGAGTTGTAGAAGGAATTGAACTGGGCAAGCAGGATGATGAACATCAGCCCCAGTGCCGCGGTAAAGGCCGAACTGAGGAAGGCCTGTGATTCGGCCTGATCCTCTTGGTCGCCGGTCCATTCCGTTGTCACACCAAAGGGCAGGGGTTTTTCGTCGAGCCATTTTGTGATCTCGGCAATCCGCTCGTTTGGATTGATCGGCATCATCCGCAGGGTTCCGTCCTTGATCCCTGCAGCAAGGTCCAACCCACGTGCGTCTTCTGTTTGCTGGGTGATCTTGAATGCAGTCCCGTCAAGCGCGGTGATATCCGCGTCATTGCCAGCAGGGCGCAGGGTGGCCAGCGTCGTGTCCACGTCCACACCATCCACACGGGTGGTTTGCACAACCTTCATCAGCCCCGGTGCCACATCGGCTTTCACGTCGAGGTAGCGTTTCTGATCCACACGGTTAATTTCGGCCAGCTTGGGGACCGGGGTGCGGGTGATGAAATTGCTTAGCGGGATAAGCCCGTCTGCGGTGCGGACCTTGAGCGTGTCCAGCGTGCTGAGGACGCGGTCATCCTCGGGCAGGCGCACGCGGATTTCGATTTCCTCGTCTGAACTATCGACCCGCATTGTGTCCAGCAGCAGGCCACGGGTGACCAATTGCACCATTGCGCCCACGGTGATCACATCCGCGCCGTAGCGGCCCGCTTTCTCAACATCCACGTCGATCTGCCAATCGATGCCGGGCAGGGGGCGGGTGTCTTCGATCAAGGTCAGGCCAGGAACCTCTTCGAACTGTGCCCGTGCCTGCGCGGTCGCAGACATCAAATCGGCGAAACTGTCTGATTTGATCCGCAGGTGCACCGGTTTGCCAGAAGCGGGGCCCATCGCCAGGTTCAGGGTTTCGGTTCTGATCCCTGGCAATGCCGCGAGTTGTTCGCTCAGCTCTGCGATGATGACATCACCGTCATAGGCCGGATCCTGCGTGGTGCGGTTGATATCAAACCCAAGCAGCGGCACGGTAAGCAATGGCGTCACTTTTTCTGGCCGATCTTCCCACGGGATCGTCTCAAGCTGAATGCGTCCAATGGTGTCTTTTGGTGATTGCGCGCCGCCGGTGTTACTATCCAAGCCGCCCTCACCAGCAAAGGCAAATGCGGTCTGGATGCCGGGGTGTTGCAATACGATCTCTTCGGCCTGTTTCAGCAGATCATCCTTTTCGTCCAGCGACAGGTTGCCACGTGCCAAGACATAGACAATGGCCTGTTCCGGTTCGGATTCCACAAAGAACTCAACCCCCTTGGAGTTGTTGCCGAAAAAGATCATCACCGTGCCGACAAAGACAAAGACCACACCTGCCGTTACCAATGGCATTGCGGGATTGCCGACAAGTGCGGCCATCACCCGGCCAAAGCCGTTGCGCCTATAGCCTGCCTCGATCCGGTCAGGCGTGGTGCGGAACAATTTCGAAGTCACCCAACGACCACCACGTCCGGCCCGGGTGAATACGCCGAAAAAGGCCAACAGGGCCAACATCCCCCCCGCCAGACCGGTTGTGATCAGGGCGGCCAATGCGACCACGCAAATGAAAACAGTGGCAAACGTCGGGATCACCGAGCCCAGCACGTTCAGCCCGTCCATGGCGGCAAACTGTGCCGAGATAACACCGAACAGCGGTGGCATCAGCGACATCGGCAGCATGACCATTGCAATGGCGACTGGAAACAGCAGCAGGTGCAAGAACCAGCGCAGACCGGCAATCGCCTCCATGTTGTCAGCCATCCAGCGTTCGAGCCGGCCCGTGACCCCGCCCATGACCGGCAAATAGATCAGCGCCACCACCAGCGATGCCGACAGAACGAAGATCAGGGTGACAGGCAGCATACCCATGAATTGCCCCGGTACACCCGGCCAGAACAGCATTGGCAAAAAGGCACAAAGCGTCGTCGCCGTGGACGAGATAATCGGCCAGAACATGCGCTTGGCCGCTTCTGTATAGGCCTGCATCGGGCCGTCACCCTGTTGTTGGCGGGCATCGGCGTATTCAACCACCACGATCGCGCCATCAACCAACATGCCCACGGCCAAAATCAGACCGAACATGACAATGTTGGACACGGAAATGCCCATCAGGGCGAGGAAGGCAAAACACAACAGGAAGGATGTCGGAATGGCAAAGCCGACCAGCAAAGCGGCGCGGATACCAAGGGCGGCCAGAACCACGATCATCACCAGAGCAATGGCGGTAAAGACAGAGCCCAACAGCTGCTGCACCATGGAGTCCACGATCCGGCTTTGGTCATTTGACGTGCCAACGGTCACCGCCGCCTGCAAACCGTCTGGCCAATTGGCAGAGCGTTCCTCGACGATCTCTTTCACCTGTTTCGAGGTATCGATCAGGTTGTATCCTTTGCGTTTCACCACCTGAAGGGCGAGCGTCTTTTCGCCATTAAAACGCGCCGTGCCTTTGCGGTCTTCGAAGGTCAGGTTGATCTGGGCCAGATCACCCAAGGTCACCACTCGATCTCCGTTGGTCTTGACCGGCAGGGCATACACATCGCGGGGCTCGTTAAAGGACGACGGGATTTTCACCGCAAAGGCCCCTTGGGAGTTCTCGATTTCACCTGCCGCGATCAGCTGGTTGTTGTTCTGAACAACATTGATTAATTCGCCCGCTGTGACGTTGTAGGCTTCCAGCCGCAACGGATCGATGATCACTTCCAGCATCTCGTCACGGTCCCCCGCAAGCCCGGCCTCAAGCACGGAATCCAGCCCTTCAAGGTCGTCCTGCAAATCACGCGCCACACGTGCCATTGTACGTTCTGGCACTGGGCCGGTCAGGTTCACGATGATGATGGGAAACTCGGAAAAGTTGATCTCGTTGATCGAGTACTTTTCATAACCGTCGGGAAACAGGTTCTCGGCGGTCGACATCGAGTCGCGCACATCCGCCATGATTTTTGTTTTGTCCCAGCCGAATTCGAACTCCAGCGCCACACCGGCATAGTTTTCTGCGGCTGTGCTGGACATCTTTTTCAGCCCGTCCAGATCGGACAGTTCTGTTTCCATCGGTTTGACCAACAGGGTTTCACTGTCGGCTGCCGAAATGCCCGGGAATTGCACCGAGACAAACAGAGCCGGAATTTCGATGTCCGGTTCGCCCTCTTTGGGCAGAGTGGAATAGGCATATCCGCCAACGACAAGGCTGAGCAGGATAAACGCGACAACCATGCGGGCCCGCGATGCGGCCCAATCAACGATACCAGTCACTGTGACACCTCTGCCCATGTCGGCGCTACGGTTACCCCTGCGGTGACGTATTCCTGTCCGACGACAATCACATCCGCTGTTTCCGGCAGGCCGGTGACCCAGACCCCCTTGGCAGTGTCGCGCATGATGTCCACTGGTGCAAAGGCGACGACCGCCTCTGCATCAACCAGCCGAACCCCAAGGTTGCCCTCATCGTTCAGGGTCAAGGCTGATTGTGGTATCAGATGCGCCTTTACCCCGGCAGATGCGATGATGATTTCGACGGTCTGTCCGTCACGGATGCTTAGATCGGCGTTCGGGACTTCGATTTCGACGCGGAAGGTGCGGGTTTGCGTATCAGCCGAGCGCGACAGGAAGGTCACATCACCAACGACCTCGCGCCCGCCTGCGGCCAGTCGCGCCCCTGCCTGCGCGCCCAGTTTGACGCGGTTTACCTCTGTTTCGGGGACAAATCCGATCAGTTTGATCGGATCAAGCTGGATCACGGTGGCACACAGGGCACCGGGCTGCAAAAGGCTGCCCAACTCTGCCGTGTCACTTTCCAGCAGGCCGCTGAAGGGGGCCGCGATAACCAGACGTTCGATTTCTTTTTCGGCTTTGGCGACTGAAGCGGTTGCTGCTTCGATGCCGGAACGGGCAGCGGAGAGGCCGGCGGTGGCGCTGGTTACACCGGCTTTGGCGGCGGCAGTTGCAGCATCTGCACCGGCGACGCGTGTCTGGGATGCAAACCCGTCTTTGCCCAACCGGGAGGCTGCATTTTGGTTGATCTCTGCCTCCTGCAAGCGCGCGCGTGCCTCTTCAACGCGGGCTTCGGCCTCCGGGATGCGGGACTGTGCTTCGGCGAGGCGGGCGCGGGCCTCGTCCAGACCGGCACCCCGGGTGCCCGGATCCAGCACACACATGGCGTCACCAGCTTCGACCCTTGCGCCCTTGCGCAGCGGTTCAGAGGTCACAATTGCCGAGGTTTCAGAGCGTACATCAACCTGGCGTGCCGCCTGGGTCTCGCCGCGCAGGATAACCGCACTGTCGACTTCCTGCCCCTGAACCTTGCGCACCATGACTTTGACCCGCTTTTCCAGTGCAGTATCGGGTTCTGGGCTAGCCGCCCCCTCTGCAGTCACGTCTGCGGCATCGGCCTCTGTTTGTGGGCCGGAGAACATCGCCGCAAGTTGTGGGCGCGCCAGAATGGACATCGCCAGAATAATGGTGAGTGCCACGGCGGCCAAGATTGAAAATAAGCGCATGAGGATCCCTCTGGTCACATCTGGCGGGCACCTTACCCGACGTCGTTTGGTGTTATGTAGTACAAGATAAATGAACTAACTAGTTTAGATTTGAAATTTTTTGCCCGACAGGTTTTCTTTGGCTGGCGTGTACAACAGGCGGCACGAGGTCCGGCAGATGCCAGCAGGACTTGGCTTGCCCGCCAGCACAGGATAAGAGAGGCCAAACACAGGGATACGGGGCGCAATTCATGAGCAGCACAGACGGTTTTGTCGAAGAGGTAAACGAAGAGGTCCGTCGTGACCGTCTTTACGGCCTTTTGCGCCGTTATGGCTGGATCGCGGTTCTGGTGATTGTCGCGATTGTCGGCGGTGCGGCGTATTCTGAATACACCAAAGCGCAGGAACGCGCCCGGGCCGAACGGCTGGGGGATGCCATGTTAGGTGCCCTGTCTATGGATGATCGCGCTGAGCGGGTGTCGGCGTTGGAGGCCATCGAGGCATCCACTCCCACGTCCTCTGCGGTGCTGAGCATGATGAAAGCGACGGAACAAGTTGAGGCTGGCGATACCGCTGCGGCTGTCGAGACCCTGAACGCGCTGGCCATTGATGGCGCGGTGCCACAGATTTACCGCCAGATTGCAGCCTTCAAGGCGATAACCCTGCAAGGCAGGGATTTGCCGGTAGCTGAGCGCCGGCAAGCCTTTGAAGGCTTGGCGCAACCGGGCAACGTCCTGCGTTTGCTGGCCGAAGAGCAGCTGGCGCTGATCGACATTGAAACCGGTGACACGGCGGCGGCAATTGCGGCCTATCAGGCCATTGTTGACGACGCCGAGGTGAGCGCGGACTTGCAACAACGCGCCCTACAGGTAATTGTGGCTCTGGGCGGCGAACCAGTGGTGCCAAATTCAGCGGATTTGAGCCAAAACGGTGGTGTCATTCAAGGCAACTAATCGACGACCTCAGCGGCGGCCAATGCCGGAGGTAAAAGAGCGAGTAAGAATTAAAGTGAGCAGGGCCATGACAAATTCGACAGTGTTCGGGACGGTTTCGGGCAAAGCAAAACTCTGGGGATTGCCAGTGTTGGCGGCAACTCTGGCGCTTGGGGCCTGCAACGAACGCGAAGATTATCTGCCTGGCCCACGCGAGGATGTCAGTGCGGTATTGCAGAACCCTGAGCTTGTCGCTGCTGATGTTGATTTGGGCGCGCGAGAAAACACCAGCCGCCCGATTTCCTTGGGCGCAGCCAAAAGCAACGCCAGCTGGACCCACAGCACGGGCACCGCGAAATACCGAACATCCCACCCCGCGATGCGCAGTGCGCCGCAACTGGCGTGGTCTGCGGACATCGGAGACGGCGACAGCCGCCGTTATCGTATCACGGCCGATCCTGTGGTGGATGCGGGACGTATTTTTACCTTGGATGCGGGGGCACAGGTTTCCGCCACTTCGGCCTCCGGGGCCACGCTGTGGACTCGTGATCTGACACCGGCAAGTGACAAGCAGGGGCAGGGATCAGGCGGTGGTCTGGCTGTGCAGGGGGATACCCTTTATGTTTCGATCGGATACGGTGTGCTGGCGGCGCTGGATGTGGAAACTGGCGGCGTGCGCTGGACGCAGGATCTTGATGCCTCCGGTTCGGGCGTGCCTACGGTCTATGGCGATCTGGTTTATCTTACAGCGGGTGACGATACCGGATGGGCGCTGAACAAGACCGATGGCCGGATCGAATGGCAGACCAGCGGCAGCACCAGTATGAACAACGTGTTGGGCACACCCGCGCCGGTTTTGACCGACCAGCTGGCAATTTTTTCCTTTGGGTCTGGCGAACTTCAGGCGGTGTTCCGGCAAGGGGGATTGTCGCGCTGGACCTCTGCCGTATTGGGTAAACGCCCGGGGCGTGCGCTGTCTTCTATCTCTGACGTGACGTCAGGGCCTGTGATCTCTGGCGACCGCGTGTTCGTCGGCAACCAGTCGGGCCGTCTCTCTGCGCTGAACCTTGGCAGTGGCGAAAAAATCTGGACAGCCAGAGACGGTGCAATTGGGCCGGCCTGGCCAGCAGGCGACAGCATTTTTGTGATCTCCGATCTGAACGAACTTTTGCGCCTTGATGCCTCTGACGGTAGCCGAATCTGGGGCACACCACTGCCCAACTTTACCAAATCGCGTCCGAAACGTCAGTCCAGCGTCTTTGCACATCATGGTCCTATTGTGGCGGGGGGGCGTGTGATTGTCGCCTCGAATGATGGCATGTTGCGCAGCTTTGATCCGGTCAACGGCGCACTGGCAGGCAGTGTTGAAATTCCCGGTGGGGCGACCACTGCGCCGGTGGTGGTAGCTGGGACGCTTTACGTGGTTTCGCGTAAAGGCCAATTGCTTGCTTTCCGTTGAGCGCGAAATGGTCTAAAGGCCAAGCTTGATCCGGCCCTGCGCGATGTATTTTGGGCCGATGGAGCTGTGAAATGTCCTTTACCCTAGCCATCGTGGGCCGCCCGAATGTGGGCAAATCCACATTGTTCAACCGCCTTGTCGGCAAGCGCCTTGCCTTGGTCGACGACCAACCCGGTGTGACACGCGATCTGCGCGAAGGTGCTGCGCGGCTGGCTGATCTGCGCTTTACCGTTATTGATACCGCTGGTCTGGAAGAGGTCACCGATGACAGTCTTCAGGGCCGGATGCGCCGTCTGACGGAACGGGCGGTCGACATGGCCGATGTTTGCCTGTTCATGGTGGACGCCCGTGTCGGCATCACGCCTTCGGATCTGGTGTTCGCGGATATCCTGCGCAAACGCTCGGCAAATGTGATTCTCGCTGCCAACAAAGCGGAGGGCAAAGCGGGCGAAGCCGGCGCGCTTGAGGCCTATTCGCTGGGGCTGGGCGAGCCGATCAGCCTGTCCGCCGAACATGGCGAAGGTCTGAACGATCTTTATTCCATGTTGGTGCCGCTGGCGGATGCCCACGCCGAACGCGCAATCGAAGACGCGCCGGAAACCGATGTGGACCTGAGCGAAGACGACGAAGACGATCCCGACGCGGTGCCAGTGCCCACCAATGCCAAGCCTTTGCAGGTCGCGGTTGTGGGCCGTCCGAATGCGGGCAAATCGACTTTGATCAACCAGATTCTGGGCGAAGACCGCCTGCTGACCGGCCCCGAGGCGGGAATCACCCGTGATGCAATTTCCCTGCGCAAGGAATGGAACGGCGTGCCGATGCGTATCTTTGATACCGCGGGTATGCGCAAAAAGGCCAAGGTACAGGAAAAGCTGGAAAAACTTAGCGTTTCCGACGGTCTGCGTGCGGTGAAATTCGCCGAGGTGGTTGTTGTTTTGCTGGATGCGGAAATCCCGTTTGAACAGCAGGATTTGCGGATTGCCGATCTGGCAGAACGCGAAGGTCGTGCGGTGATCATCGCGGTGAACAAATGGGACATCGAGGAAGACCGTCAGGCCAAATTGAAGGGGCTGAAGGAGAGTTTTGAGCGGCTGTTGCCACAGTTGCGCGGTGCGCCACTGATTACGGTCAGTGCCAAAACGGGCAGGGGGCTGGACCGTTTACACGAAGCGATCATGCGGGCCTATGAAACATGGAATCGCCGCGTGACCACGGCCCAGCTGAACCGCTGGCTTGCCGGTATGATGGAGGCGCACCCGCCGCCCGCACCGCAGGGCAAACGTATCAAGCTGCGTTATATGACGCAGGCCAAGACCCGTCCGCCGGGGTTCGTGGTGATGTGCAGCCATCCTGACAAGGTGCCGGAAAGCTACTCGCGCTATCTGGTCAATAACCTGCGGCTGGATTTCGATATGCCCGGCACGCCGATCCGGTTGTGGATGCGGGGGCAGAATGAGTCGAACCCCTATAAGGGGCGCAAGAAAGCACCGCCAAGCAAGCTGCGCAAACATACGGACGGACGGCGCAAGGACTGAGGGGGAGCGGAAACTTTGAAAGTTTCCGACCGCTTTCTTACAAAGAAAGCGATCCGTTCCTACATCGCGCGAAAGGCCTTAAGCGTGGGCACCAGCAGGATCAGTGCGCCGCCGCCCGCCACATAGGCGACCAGTGGTGCGCTTTCCAAATTCTGCACCACCACGGCGACCAGCGCCCATATCACGGCAATGCCATAGGTAGGCGCGCGGGCCAGTGCGCTTTGCACAAAGCACCCGATGACAATAGCCAGACCGACAAACACCAGTGCGGCCGCGGTCTGGTTCAATACTCCATAGCCCGCGGTCAAAAGCCCCAGCGATACGCAGGCCGCTGCGGAGAGCCACCCGGCATAAAGCCCCACCGGCCACGCCGCCCAAACCTGATCGTCAACCGGGGCAAGGAACAGGGCGGCCAGTGCCGCCAGCAACATTACCCAAATCAACACGCTGGCCCAGATCGGGCTGGCCACAGCCACGGCGAGCCACCCCACACCGACCAACAGCGAAATTGCCAAAGGTTTGCGCATATCATGCCATTGCCCGTCGCGGTGCGCCTGAAACAGGCCCCAACCGGTTCCGAGGATCAACCAGCCATAGATCAATCCCCAGATGGCAAAAGCATAGCCCGCGGGTTGTACCGGCGGGTTTTCTTGGGGCACCGGGAACTGGTTGGGATCAAATCCTGCAAAATCTTCGATCACAAAAGGAGAGGCCGCAAAGAGCAGGCTCAGCAAAAAGCAGCCAAGAGCGAAGGCAAAGCGGGCATTGGCCATGTCATGTCCTTTGGTTCAAAATCTGTGTTTCAACCTAGAACGTTAGAACAGGATTTCAAACCGCCGTGGCAGTGACCTAGAGTGTCCCGCCTTACATATGAAGCGCTTGTTCGTGATCTCTCCCTTTGGGCGAACGCGAAAAGCGGTATATGATGGCTCAGGCTGAAGGCGGGACGCTTTAGGCCAGTTTCCCCTCGGCGGTCAGTGTGGTCTTGCCCCCAAGATAAGGCGCAAGCACCGCCGGCAGCGTAACCGATCCATCCGCTTGCTGGCCATTCTCAAGCACTGCAATCAGACAGCGACCAACGGCCAGTCCGGACCCGTTCAACGTATGCACAAACTGCGGTTTGCCGCCATCCTTGGGCTTGAAGCGCGCATTCATCCGGCGGGCCTGAAAATCGCCCGTTGTGGAAACCGATGAAATCTCGCGATAAGTATCTTGCCCGGGCACCCATGCTTCGATGTCGAAGGTGCGGCGCGCGCCAAATCCCATATCGCCGGTGCACAACAGAACAGTCCGGTAAGGAACGCCCAACCGCTCCAGAATATCCTCGGCGCAGCGCAGCATACGTTTTTGTTCATCGTCGCTCTCCCCCGGCAGGGTGACGCTGACCATCTCGACCTTTTCGAACTGGTGCTGGCGCAACATGCCTGAGGTGTCGCGCCCCGCCGATCCAGCCTCAGAGCGGAAACACAGGGTATGCGCGGTATAGCGGCGGGGCAGGCTTGCCTCCTCGACCACATCCCCGGCGACGGTATAGGTCAGCGGCACTTCGGAGGTTGGCACCAGCCACATCCCTTCGGAAGTCTGATAGCTGTCCTCGCCGAATTTCGGCAGCTTGTCCGTGCCATACATCGCATCATCCCCGACCAGCACGGGCGGGTTCACTTCGGTCAGCCCGTTTTCATCCACATGGGTGTCGAGCATGAATTGCGACAAGGCTCGATGAATGCGCGCCACGGCACCGCTTAGCAAAACAAAGCGGCTGCCGGAAATCTTGGCGGCGGTTTCAAAATCCATCGAGGCGGCGACGCCTTTGATCTCGAAATGCTCAACCGGTTTGAAATCAAACGCTGGGATGTCGCCCCATTTTTTCACCTCGGCATTGTCGTTTTCATCCGCACCCTGTGGCACATCTTCGGCAGGGTTGTTGGGGATACGGGCCAGCATGTCCGTCAGCTCGGCATCCAGTGCCTTGGCCTCGGCCTGCATCGCGGCGACTTCTTCTTTCTTTTCGCCGACCAGCGCACGCAGCCGTTCAAATTCGGCCTCATCGCCCTTGGCCTTGGCGGCCCCGACCAGCTTGGATGCTTTGTTTTGCTCGGCTTGGGCCGCCTCTGCCGCACCGATTTTTTCGCGCCGCGCCGTGTCGAGTTTCAGAATGGCGGCGGACATGGGCGCATCGCCGCGCCGCGCGAGGGCGGCGTCAAGAGCTTCGGGCGTGTCGCGGATGGCGCGGATGTCGTGCATGGGTGCGGTCCTTGGATGTGAGTCGTATTGCTGCGCGTTATGCCGGATTGTGACGGGAAGGGGTAGAGCGGGTTATCGTGGGTTGTCGGGATGAAACCCGCCTGCGCGTTGCCAGTCATGCCAAGCTTCCTCAAATTCGATCCAAACCATGTCAGATTCGGGCCAATGATCCGGGTAATCTGCGCCGTCGGGCAGGGTTACCGAGCGGTCGCCGAACATAACATTCAGATGTTCAGTGATTTGTGGGGTTTTGCTAAGATTAACGTCCTTCAGCGCCGCCCAGTCAAGTGCGGCGGCGCTGAAGGACGTTTCGCTGTCAAACTCCGCCCAGCGGAAGTCTGCCCCCTGCAACTGTGCCCAGCTAAGGTCTGCCCCCTGCAACTTCGTCCCGCTGAGGTGTGCCCCCTGCAACTTCGTCCCGAGGAAGTGTGCCCCCTGCAACTGCGCCTCGACGAGGTTTGCTCCCTGCAACTGCGCCCCGCTGAGGTATGCCCCCTGCAACTTCGTCCCGAGGAGGTGTGCCCCCTGCAACTGCGTCCGGCTGAGGTGTGCCCCTTGCAACTGCGCCCCGCTGAGGTCTGCCCCCTGCAACTGCGCCCAGCTGAGGCTTGCGCCCTGCAACTGCGCCTCGCTGAGGTTTGCCTGTTGCAAGAACAGACGGGACAGCTTGAACCCCTGCATGTTGATCCCTTGCAAATCGGGCAGGCGTTGCTCGCCTTTTGCCCAATCGGGGCGGGGCAGGCGGCTTAACACCTGAACCGCGTTTTCCATGTCTGATCGTTTGGCAGTTAACCGACTGGCCCAGGTTGCCAAAGCTCTAGGCGTGGCATCTTCTGGCACTGGTTCAGCAGGGAATTCGCGGGTCAGTTCGCGCAGATAGACGGTCAACAACCGGTCTACCCGCGGGCGCAGATCTTTGTTCTCTTCCACCAGCCCCAACAAGCGGTCGATGGCCCCGTTGCGGCGGGTGATGTCGTCCTGCCAGCCATTGCTGGCGGTATCACCATCCCATCTGGTGATCTGGCGCTGCGCGTGCAGATCGGCAACGGAGATGTCCATTTTGTTATTCGTCAGCGCTTCATAGGCGGTTTCGACTTGGGTATTGGTTAGATTGAGGCGCATCAAAGTGAAGGGCAATGCAACAACCGCGCCCAAAACGGCGGTCAGGGAGGCGAGTTTCAGAACCGAGAAACGCCACGACCAGATTTGATCGGCTTGCCCTTCGCTTGGAATGAGGGAGACGATAATGTCGATGACCGTCCAGACCAATCCACCAAACAGCAGCAAAAACAGGATTCCCCAGAAAGATGCCGCGACCCAAAACCAGAAGACGCTGAACCCGTCACCGCCGAGTTTGGATTGCAATTCACTGGGGCTAAGCCCTTCACATGTCCGCTGGGCAAACAGGATCACCAACATCGCAAGGATAATGGTTGTTACCGGTGCCAAGGGGTGCGCGAAGTATTCCGACAAGTATTGTTCCAAACGACATCTTCCAACCACAACTTATCCGAGATTACCTGTTGGTCTGAAACTGTCCACCCAAATCCCCCCTTTGCACCTTGCGTCCCCCTGCGCCCGTGCATAGGTTCTGCCAAACTTCAACGGGCAGCAGATGCGGGCCCTTTCTGACTCACAAAAGGACCCAAGCCATGGCCGGTATTGAGCAATTCATCCCCCTTATTCTGATCTTTGCGATCATGTATTTTCTGTTGATCCGCCCGCAGCAAAAGAAGGTCAAAGAACACGCCGCCATGGTCAAAGCTCTGCGGCGCGGTGATCAGGTCGTGACCCAGGGCGGGATCATCGGCAAGGTGGTCAAGGTCAAGGATGACGGCGAACTTGAGGTCGAAGTGGCCGATGGTGTCAAAATTCGCGTGATCCAGTCGACCATCGCAACGGTTATGTCCAAGACCGAACCTGCGAAGTAATTCACGTCACACGCGAAAACCGCCAGCCTGAGAGAGGGCGCTGATATGCTTCAGATTGATCTGTGGAAACGGATTTTGATCGCGCTGACCTGTGCGCTTGGTGTTTGGCTGGCCTTGCCGAATGCGTTTTACGGGCCTGTTGAACAGCACAATGACGCGGTTGCCGCGATTGAATTGTCAGGCAGTACCGAAACGCTTGAGGCGCAAAAGGCGCTTTGGCCGGATTGGATGCCGTCGCAGCTGGTCAATTTGGGGTTGGACCTGCGCGGCGGGGCGCATCTGCTGGCGGAGGTCAAGGTCGAGGATGTCTATGCCAACCGCATGGCCGCGCAATGGCCAGAGGTACGCGATGCCCTGCGTGATTTGACGCCGGTACGCCGCCAACAATCCCCGGATGACGAACTGCGCGTGCGTCTGAATGACCCAAGCAAAATGGCCGAGGCGATGGAAATCGTGCGCGGTCTGGCGCGGCCTGTGCCGACGTTGACCGGGGCGGGATCAACCGACATCAGTGTGCGCGGCGAAGACGGCATGATCATTGTCACCCTGTCGGAGGCTGAAAAACAGGCCACCGACGAGCGCACAATGCAGCAATCGCTGGAAATCATTCGCCGCCGGATTGACGAGGTGGGCACACGCGAGCCGACGATCCAGCGGCAGGGCGCGGATCGTATCCTTATTCAGGTGCCCGGCATTGGGTCTGCGGCGGAACTGAAAGAGATCATTGGCACCACTGCGCAGTTGACCTTCAGCCCGGTTGTCAGCCGCGGATCAGACGCCAATGCCAACCCCGGTATCGGCAACAAGTTGATCCCTTCTGTGGATGAACCGGGGGCGTTTTACGTTGTCGAATCCGCGCCGGTTGTGACCGGTGAGGAACTGGTGGATGCGCAGCCCAGCTTTGACCAGAACGGGCGGCCTGCGGTGTCGTTCCGCTTTAACACTTCCGGTGCGCGCAAATTCGG
Organism: Sulfitobacter sp. M05; assembly: GCF_029285175.1. GTDB lineage: Bacteria > Pseudomonadota > Alphaproteobacteria > Rhodobacterales > Rhodobacteraceae > Sulfitobacter. The sequence goes on from NZ_JABEDH010000001.1 coordinate 522,388, forward strand.
TGATTACACCGCCGCCAATATTGGTTCGCCTTTTGCGATTGTACTGGATGACGAGGTGATCAGCGCCCCGACCATCCAAAGCCATATCCCCGGCGGCTCTGGCATCATTACTGGCAACTTCGATGTTGAAACCTCGACTAACCTCGCAATCTTGCTGCGGGCCGGCGCATTGCCTGCCGGGCTTGAGTTCCTAGAGGAACGCACCATCGGTCCTGAGCTGGGGCAGGACAGCATTGATGCCGGCAAGGTGGCCACGGTTGTTGCCTTTGTCGCTGTGCTGTTTTTCATGTTTGTCAGCTATGGCTTGTTCGGTGTCTTTGCCAATATCGCGCTGATCATCAACGTTGCGATGATCTTTGGCCTGCTGAGCCTTGTGGGTGCCACGCTGACCCTGCCGGGTATTGCAGGGATCGTCTTGACCGTCGGCATGGCGGTGGATGCCAACGTGCTGATTTTCGAACGTATCCGCGAGGAACTGAAAACGGCAAAAGGCCCGGCACGGGCGATTTCGCTGGGGTATGAAAAAGCGCTGAGCGCGATCATCGACGCCAATATCACCACGCTGATTACCGCCGTTATCCTGTTTGTTATGGGGTCTGGCCCTGTGCGCGGCTTTGCGATCACACTGGGGTTCGGCATCGTGACATCCGTGTTCACGGCAATCTTTGTCACCCGCCTGATGGTGGTCATCTGGTTTGAACGGGCACGTCCCAAAACGATTGAGGTCTAAGCCATGCGTCTGCGTCTGTTCAAAGAAGCGCCGAATTTCGATTTCTTCAGCCATTGGAAAATCTGGCTGGGGGTGTCGGGCCTGCTGATGGTTGTCGCTTTTGCATCCTTTATGGTGCAGGGCCTGAACTATGGCATTGATTTTCGCGGCGGCACCACGATCCGCTCGGAAAGCCCGATGGCGGTGGATATTGCCGCCTATCGCGGGGCCATTGACACGCTGGAGTTGGGCGATATCACCATCACCGAAGTCTTCGATCCGTCCTTTCGTGAGGATCAGAACGTTGCGATGATCCGTATTCAGGCGCAAGACGGTCAAGAGGCGGTCACCACCGACGTGATCGCAGCTGTCGAGACCGCTTTGCAGACCGTGCGTCCTGATATCAAATTCACCTCAGTCGAATCTGTCGGGCCGAAAGTGTCCGGAGAACTGATCCAGACCGCTGTCATCGCTGTGGTTTTGGCCATTGGGGCGGTTCTGATTTATATCTGGCTGCGGTTCGAGTGGCAGTTCGCCGCCGGTGCCGTGCTGGCGTTGGTACATGACGTGATCCTGACCATTGGCATCTTCTCCGAACTTCAGATTCGCTTCGATTTGGCCATCATTGCCGCACTTCTGACCATCGTGGGGTATTCGTTGAACGATACGGTTGTGGTCTTTGACCGGGTTCGCGAGAACCTGCGCAAATACAAGAAACGCGACCTGAAGGATGTTCTGAACCTGTCAATCAACGAAACCATGGCGCGGACCTTTATGACGTCTTTCACCACATTGATTGCTCTTATTGCGCTTTTTGTGCTGGGCGGTGACGTGATCCGCGGTTTTGTTTTCGCAATGATCTGGGGAGTGATTGTCGGGACGTATTCGTCAATCTTTGTGGCCTCTGCGATTCTGTTGTATCTGGGGGTCAAGCGTGACTGGACCAAGCCTGATGCGAACACGGGCAACCAATACGCCAATATCGACGCCTGAACGCTGAAGAAGACGGGCAGGGGAGACCATCCGCGACCGCATAGTACCGCGACGCGCCTGCCTGATGCTTTTGGAAAGGACCTGCCATGCGCCTGAACGAAATCGACTATAACGGTTCGGCACCGGTTGATGGCTATGGCCCCGGTTTTTTTCGGATTGGCGGCACCCTGATCAACGGGCCGGTGATCACGGGCCCTCTTGGCACCAAAAGCTGGGAGGGGTTTACGGATACGGATGCGCTGATTGCCTTGAAAGAACATGTCGATGTGATCTTTGTTGGCACCGGCGCCGATGTGGCGCATTTGCCTGACGCGGTTGCGGATTCCCTGCAAGAGGCCGGGCTGGCCGCCGAGACAATGGCCTCGCCTGCGGCCTGCCGCACCTATAACGTCTTGCTAAGCGAGGGACGCAGGGTGGCGCTTGCCCTGATCCCTGTCTGAGCCTGAATGATATTAAGTGCCCAAAACCTGACCCTTGCCCGTGGCGGTGTGCCGGTGCTTTCGGGGCTGAGCTTCACCTTGGAGGCGGGGCAGGCGTTGATCCTGCGTGGCCCAAACGGGGCTGGTAAAACCACTTTGCTGCGCACCATTGCAGGGCTGCAAGCCCCCGTTGATGGTACGATCGCTGGGGCAGAGGATGCCATTGCCTATGCCGGACACGCGGACGGGATCAAGGCGATGCTCACCGTGCGCGAGAACCTGCTATTCTGGGCGCAGGTTTTTGGCAATAACGACATAGCGCCGGCGTTGGAGGCTTACAAACTGCACCCGCTTGCAGATCGTCTGGCGGGCACCCTGTCGGCGGGGCAGAAACGCCGTCTTGGCCTGTCGCGCCTATTGGTCACCGGGTGTCCGGTATGGGTGTTGGACGAGCCGACCGTGTCGCTGGATGTCGAGGCAGTGGCGATGTTTGCCGCTGCGGTAAGTGGCCATCTGGCGGGCGGTGGTGCCGCATTGGTTGCGACTCATATCGATCTTGGGATCGAAGCTGCGGTATTGGATATTGCGCCGTTTCGGGCCCGCGCCGATTTACGATCAGGCACCAGCGACGAGGCCTTCTTGTGATTGCCTTGTTGATGCGCGATTTACGGCTGGCGCTGCGGGCTGGCGGAGGGTTCGGCCTTGGCCTTGCGTTCTTTTTGATTGTGACCACATTGGTGCCGTTCAGCGTGGGGCCGACGCCAGAGTTGCTGAGCAGCATTGCGCCGGGTGTCTTGTGGCTGGGGGCGCTGCTGGCCTGTTTGCTGTCGCTCGACCGGTTGCTGGCGCTGGATTACGAGGATGGCACGCTTGATCTGTTGCTGACCGCCCCGCTGCCGTTGGAGGCGGCGGTTAGCGTCAAAGCGCTGGCGCATTGGCTGACCACAGGCTTGCCACTGGTGCTGGCCGCACCCCTTTTGGGGGTTTTGTTGAACCTGCCGCCCTCGGGCTACGCTTGGCTTGTGGCGTCTCTTGCGCTTGGAACGCCGGCGCTGTCGGTGATCGGCACCTTTGGTGCGGCGCTGACCGTCGGAATTAAGCGGGGCGGGCTGCTGCTGTCCTTGCTGGTGCTGCCACTCTATGTGCCGACGTTGATTTTTGGGGCAGAAGCGGCACGACGCGGCGCGGCGGGGCTTGACCCGTCAACGCCTTTGGTGATGCTGGCCGGGATCACATTGGGCACCATTGCCCTGATGCCTTTTGCCAGTGCTGCGGTGTTGCGCATGGGGTTGCGGTAGATGGCTCACGCAACTGCGATGATTTGCCCATTGAGGCTGCCACGCAGGAAGAATAGATAGGCTTATGTCCATTTGGTCTTATGCAAATCCGGTGAAATTTCTGGCCCTGAGTGCCAAGCTGCAACCCTATCTGTGGGCGGCGGCCGCACTCTGTATCTGTACCGGGCTGATCTGGGGGTTCTTCGGCACACCGGATGACTATCGTCAGGGATCAACGGTCAAGATTATCTATCTGCATGTGCCGGCGGCGCTGATGGCGATCAATGCGTGGTTTATGATGCTGCTCACATCGCTGATATGGCTGGTACGCCGTCACCATGTCAGTGCGCTGGCCGCACGGGCCGCTGCCCCTGTGGGGTTGATCATGACGGTTATCGCCTTGGTGACCGGCGCAATCTGGGGGCAGCCGATGTGGGGGACATGGTGGGCCTGGGACCCGCGCCTGACCTCGTTCCTGATCCTGTTTCTGTTCTATCTGGGCTATATCGCCTTATGGGAAGCTGTCGAAGATCCAGATACTGCTGCGGACCTGACGGCGGTTCTCTGTCTGGTTGGATCCGTGTTTGCAGCCCTGTCGCGCTATGCCGTGCAATTCTGGAACCAGGGATTGCATCAGGGCACATCCATTCCTGTGGCAACGGGGGGGCGGTCGGTTTCGGATGTCTTCTTTGTACCGCTGGCAATCTCTATGGTGGGGTTTGGCCTGTTGTTCGTGGCCCTTGTTCTCTACCGGACCGGGACGGAAATCAGACTGCGGCGGGCGCAGGCACTGCGCGCCCGGCAGGAGCGGGGACTATGATGCCTGATCTGGGAAAATACGCCACCGAGGTGATCTCGGCTTATGGGGTCTCATTGGTTTTGCTGGCAGTTTTGCTGGGGCTTACCCTACGCCGTGGTCGCGCCGCGCGGGCAGATCTGGAACAAATCGAGTCCGAAGCAAAGCAGGAGGTACGTAAGGATGGCTAGGTTCTCACCCTTGATGCTGGTGCCGCCGGTGGTTTTTGCCGGATTTGTTGCCTTGGCCGCTGTGGGCATGTATCGCGATGATCCGCAGGGGCTGCCGTCGACATTGATCGGGCAAATGGCACCGCTACTCCCTGTTGAGACCCTCTCGGGGTTTCCCAAGGCAACGCAGAGCATGTTGGCTACTGGCGAGGTAACGCTGGTGAATTTCTGGGCCAGCTGGTGCCCGCCTTGCCGGGCTGAACACCCCGAGCTGTTGCGCCTGCAAGCGCAGGGGCAATCCATCATTGGCGTTAACTTCAAAGATACGGGGGCCAACGCGACCAAGTATCTGATCGAGGATGACAACCCGTTTACCGGCATCGGGTTTGATCCAACAGGGCGGACCGCAATTGACTGGGGCGTTACCGCGCCGCCGGAGACCTTCATTTTAGGCAAAGACGGGACGGTGTTGTTCCGTTTCGCCGGCCCCTTGGTGGGCAGCGATTATGAACAGCGCTTCGTGCCGGCGCTAAAGGCCGCGATGGCCGAGTAGTATCTGGTCGCTGGCCCAAGCAGAGAGGGCCGGCATGAGTTTAATTTGCAAGATGAAGCATCGGGTTACAGCCGGTAGCCACCGGAGACCTTGATGGTTTCACCGGTGATAAAGCCAGAGGCATCGGTGGCCAGAAAGCGCACCACATTTGCGATGTCTTGTGGCGTGCCAGATCGGCCAAGGGCGGTCATGTCGACAAAAGCTTTGACCAATTCTGGTGGGCGGGGCGATTCAACGCGTTCAATGGCACCGGGGGCGATGGCATTGACGCGGATGCCTTTGGGGCCCAGCGTCTTGGCCATGCCGCGTGTCCAGGTGTTCAGCGCCGCTTTGCTGGCTGAATAGCCAACTGCGCCCATTGCTGGCAGATCAGCGTTTATCGAGGAAATATTGATCACGCTTGCGCCGCGTTTCAGATGGGGCAGGGCCGCGTCCAGCAGGGCCATCGGCGCGCCAAGGTTCACGGCAAGCGTGGCCATCGGGTTGGCATCATCCATTGCAATGGCACCGGCGTTGTTGACGATGATGTCGAGTGTGCCGAGGCGGTCCATGACCTGATCAATGATCTGCCGCGCGGCATCGGGGGCAGACAAATCGGCCGGCAGGGCCAGGATATCGGGACAGTCGCGCAGCAGGTCGTCCGGCTGGGTGGCGTTATAGGTAACAACCACATGATGGTCTGTCGCCAGTTCGGTGGCGATGGCACGGCCAATGCCGCGGGCTCCACCGGTAATCAGGGCGACAGGTTTCATTTGGTTTCCTTTGATCACTTTGTTTCCAAGCAGGATAGCAAAAAAGGCCCCCGCTACAATCTGTAACAGGGGCCTTTTTGTTGGACTAAATTACGCCGCTTATTCGGCAGCGATGGCATCACTTTTGGCAAGGTCACGCAGCACGTAGTGCAGCACACCACCGTGTTCGATGTATTCGATCTCGATGGCCGTATCGATCCGGCATTTGATCATGATATCTTTGACCGAACCATCCGCCATGGTGATCGTGCAAGGCACCTCCTGAAGCGGTTGGATCGTATCCAGACCGGAGATGGAAACGGTCTCTTCCCCGGTCAGACCCAGCGACTTGCGGCTGTCGCCATTTGTGAATTCAAACGGGATGACGCCCATGCCAACAAGGTTGGAGCGGTGGATACGCTCAAAGCTTTCGGCAATCACGGCCTTGACGCCCAAAAGCGCGGTGCCTTTGGCGGCCCAGTCCCTGGAAGACCCGGCACCATATTGTTCACCGCCAAAGATCACCAGCGGGGTGTCAGTTTCCTGATAGGCCATCGCGGCGTCAAAAATCGACGTCTGATTGCCATCGGGGCCTTTGGTATAGCCGCCTTCAACCCCGTCAAGCATTTCGTTCTTGATGCGGATGTTGGCGAAGGTGCCGCGCATCATGACCTCGTGATTGCCACGGCGCGAGCCGTAGGAGTTGAATTCACGCACCGGCACCTGACGTTCGATCAGATACTGACCGGCCGGAGTTGATTCTTTGAATGAGCCGGCGGGCGAGATGTGGTCTGTGGTGATCATGTCGCCCAGAACCGCCAGCACTTTCGCGCCTTCGATGTTGGTGATCACGCCCGGCTTTGGTGACATGCCCTGAAAATAGGGCGGGTTTTGAACATATGTGGATTGCGCTGGCCAATCATAGGTCTTGGCCTCTGTTGTCTCAACGCCTTGCCACTTTTCGTCGCCTTTGAAGACATCAGCATATTTGGTCTGGAACGCCTCGCGGGTGACGGTTTGTTCAACCAGTTCGGCGACTTCCTGTGTCGTCGGCCAGATGTCGCGCAGATAGACGTCATTGCCGTCCTTGTCCTGACCCAGCGGGCTGTTGGCAAGGTCGTGGTTCATGTCACCCACCAGTGCATAGGCCACAACGAGGGGCGGCGAGGCGAGGTAGTTGGCGCGTACATCTGGTGAAATGCGGCCCTCGAAATTGCGGTTGCCTGACAGGATTGATGTCCCGATCAGGTCGTAGTCATTTATCGCCTTGCTGATCGGGGCTTCCAGCGGGCCGGAGTTGCCGATGCAGGTGGTACAGCCGTAGCCCACGAGGTTGAAGCCGATGGCATCCAAATCTTCCTGAAGGTTCGCCGCTTCGAGATAGGCGGACACGACCTGCGATCCCGGTGCCAGCGATGTCTTCACCCACGGTTTGCGGTTGAGACCCAGTGCACGCGCTTTGCGTGCCACCAGACCCGCGCCGATCATCACGTAAGGGTTGGATGTATTGGTACAGGAGGTGATCGAGGCAATGACGATTGAACCGTCGTGCAACTGATAATTGCCATCCTCGGTCGCGACATAGCCGCGCTTGTGGCTGCCTTCGTCGCCAGGAATCTCCTGTGGCTCTGGCTGTCCGCCTTCACCCTCCCACCGGATTTCCTCTTTGACAGAGGCGTCTTCGCCGGCGCGCACCCCTTTGACGTATTCGCCAAATGCTGTGTGCGCGGAAGTCAGTGCAATGTAATCCTGTGGTCGTTTCGGGCCGGATATCGCAGGCACAATGGTACCCATGTCAAGGCTGAGGGTGTCGGTATAGATCGGCGCATAATCATCGCCGCGCCACATGCCGTTTTCCTTGGCATAGGCTTCGACCAGTGCAATGCGGTCCTCTTCTCGGCCCGTGGTCCGCATGTAACGCAGGGTTTCACCGTCGATCGGGAAGAAGCCACAGGTCGCGCCATATTCCGGTGCCATGTTGGCGATCGTGGCGCGATCCGCCAGTGGCAAACTGTCAAGGCCAGCGCCGAAGAATTCGACGAATTTGCCGACAACACCCTTTTCGCGCAGCATTTCGACGACCTTCAGCACAAGGTCGGTACCCGTGGTGCCTTCCATCATCGCACCGGTGAGCTCAAAGCCGACAACTTCGGGGATCAGCATTGAAATCGGCTGGCCCAGCATCGCGGCTTCGGCCTCGATCCCGCCAACGCCCCAGCCCAGAACGGCCATACCGTTGACCATGGTGGTGTGGCTGTCCGTGCCGACCAGCGTGTCGGGGTAGGCGACTTCCTCACCGTTCTGATCTGTGTCTGTCCAGACGGTTTGCGCGAGATATTCAAGGTTCACCTGATGGCAGATGCCAGTGCCGGGAGGCACCACGCGAAAGTTGTTAAACGCTTTCTGGCCCCATTTGAGGAAGGTGTAACGCTCCATGTTGCGTTCATATTCGCGGTCCACGTTCATCTGAAAGGCGCGCGGGTTGCCGAATTCGTCGATCATCACGGAATGGTCAATGACCAGATCAACGGGGTTCAGCGGGTTGATCTTTTCGGGGTCACCACCCAGTGCCACCAAACCGTCGCGCATCGCGGCCAGATCAACAACCGCCGGAACGCCGGTGAAATCCTGCATCAACACGCGGGCAGGGCGATAGGCGATCTCGCGCGGGTTCTTGCCGCCTTTGGCCCCCCATTCGGCAAAGGCCTTGATGTCGTCAACCGTGACGGTCTTGCCATCTTCGAACCGCAGCATGTTTTCCAGCACCACCTTGAGCGCGGCGGGCAGCTTGGAAAAGTCGCCAAGGCCAGCCTCTTGTGCGGCGGGAATGGAATAATAGGCGATGCTTTGATCCCCGGCGGAAATTGTTTTTCGGGTTTTGGCGGTGTCCTGTCCGACTTGGATGGTCATGGAACGGTCCCTTTCTTGGCTGCTGGCTATGGGATGTTGTGTATTAGATGGCACTGACGTGATGGCTAATCAACTACTCGCTATAGGGTTTTGGCATTTTGTATACCATGGTGTACAGAAGATTCGAAAAAATATTCGACTTTCATGACATCTCTCTCAAGAAACCTTGATTGGTTATTTCAACGACCCAAGGTTAGGAATGGTTCCATCTTATCCCGCATGTCAGTGGAATCATATGAAACAGATCATTCCGGCCCTTTTCTCTGCGATGCTGACATTGGCACCGACTGCCAATGCGCAGGACACGCCCGTTGTTGTCGAACTTTATACCTCGCAGGGGTGTTCCAGTTGCCCGCCGGCTGATGCAATCCTGCATGAACTTGCCAATCGTGATGATGTGATCGCTTTGGCGCTGCATGTTGATTATTGGGACTATATCGGATGGAAAGATCCCTTCGGCGATCCGGCCCATGCGGAGCGACAGCGCGCCTATGCTGCAACGGCGCATCGCCGGTCGATTTATACGCCCGAGATGATCGTCGGTGGGGTGACCGATATCGTTGGGGCAAAACCGATGAAACTGTCCAAGGCAATAGCTGAACATGCAAAATTGCCGAAAGATGTCGCGTTGGACCTGACGCGCAGCGGTGATAGCCTGCAAATCACGGCGACCGCGCTAGGCAAGGTTAACGGTCCGTTGACGGTTCATATGTTGCGCTACACCCCTAGTCAGACGACCCAGATCAAGCGTGGGGAAAACAGGGGAAAGACCCTGGAAAATGCAAATATCGTAGAGGGTTGGGCCGTTTTGGGTGCTTGGGACGGCAACTCTCCATTGCAGATGAATGTGCCCCTGACAGGGGACAAACCGGCGGTGGTCATTTTGCAAGAGGCACGGGTTGGACGGATCGTCGCTGCGGCGCGTTTGCGCTAGCAACTGTATCTTTCAGGCGGCCTTGGCGGTTAACCGGCAGAAGCGTACGAGCTTAATCCTCGTCCGCCCGCCATCTTCTATGAACCCAAAACCATTGTTCTGGTGCTTGATTGATCCGTGCGGACAGGCTGTCGTTTAAGGCCTGTGTCATTGTTGTCGGATCCGAATGCGGCACGGGTGCCTCAAGAACGGTTTCAAAGCTCAGCCCGTCCACCTGCCGGATGCCATAGAACGGGATCAACAAAGCGTCATAGCGCAGGGCAAGTTCCGCTGCCGATAGGGCCGTGCGCGCAGGTTCACCCATGAAATCAAGGACCGGCGCATAAAGCACATGCTGATCAAACAGCAGGACAAGCTGCCCACCGCCCTTAAGGTGACGCACAAAACCGGCGGTCCCTTTACGGCCCTGCGGAAACACCGGCCCGCCGAAAGCTTCCATCGTTTTGACGTAATGGGCGTTGAAATAGGGGTTCTTCATATCGCGGTAGAGCCCGCCAATGTCATGCCCCCGGGCCACCAACGCCGCCCGCGTCGCCTCGTAATTTCCGAAATGCCCACTGACAAGGATCACCGGACGGTCGTTTTTCACCGCGTCTTCCAAGGCCGCAGCCCCCGGGCCCTGCGGCGTGTTCTGTGCCATGCGGGCCGGAAACTCTTCGGCTGAATAGTTTTCAATGAATGAGCGCCCGACGTTGTTCAGGCAGCGGCTGGCGATTTCGCTGCGCCGTTGTGGCGGCATGTCGGGCCAGATCAGCGCCAGATTGTTCAGCGCACGTTTACGGTATCCTGCAATTGGGCCGATCACCTTTTCGACCAACCAGCCGACAAAGCGGACACGGGTGGCATAGGGCAGGGCAAGCGCCAGACGGATGACACCGACGATCAGCGCATTGCTCAGGAAATCTCCCAGCCGTTGGACGGGTTGAGCATGAGGATCATCCTGAGAGGGTTGGTCTGACATAGGGCTCTGACAGTTGCGAAAGATGCGCCAGACATAGCCCGCAGACCAAAGCGCAACAAGTCGGCAATGCGACCTCTGGCGCGGCGTCGCAGATTATCCGTCTTCCTCCTCATCATCTTCGACGATTAGCAACAGGTCACCGTCCTGTTCCATACGGCGGATCACATCAACAACATCCGACATGGCAGCCTCGCCGTCGGCGGGTTTGATCTTGCCCGCACTTTCCATATCTTCGCGAAGCTGGTCTGCCATTCGGCCTGACATATTTTCTAGCATGAAATCGCGCGAGGTTGCAAAACCGGCGGCTTCGGCACTGGCCAGTGCGATGACCAATTTGTCCTGATCGACCTCGCGCAGGACCCGCGGGATGTCGCGGGCGGCAATGCGGGTGGCAATATTGCCAAAGGTAAAGATTGCCTTGCGTACCGCGTTTGCAAAACCCTGATCGGTTTCATCCAGTCCGGTCAAAACGTCGTCACGGGTCAGCGAGGTTGAGGAATTCAGAATCGCGCCGACCCGTTCAACTGGATCATCGGCAAAGGCACGCGCCGGCACAGCGTCAAGTTGCGCCGCCAGCGACAAGCCGATTCTGTCAACCGCATCCGGCGTGACGGCGTTGGTCAGGGAAACAGCATAGGTGATTTTACGCGCTTGCGGCCCTGGAATGCGCCCCAGCAGGTCGGCTGCCATGGAAACCGGCAGTTTGGACAGCATTACTGCGGCAACTTCGATGCTCTCAATCTCAAGGACCGGCAACAGGCGATCCGGTCCCAGTTCGCGCAAACGCCCCCAGGGGTCGCCAAACTGGCGCACGCCGGCCTCTTTGCGCAGACGCGCGGCGGTATGCGGGCTGATCTTGCCGTCCAGCGCATCCAGTGCCCCGGCCATGCCAGCAGGAAAGGACAGACCGATTTTCTCCAGCTCGGCAGCAAATTCCTCGACAACGGCATCCAGCGTGTCGCGGTCCACAGTGCGCATGGCACCCATTTGGTGGGTCAGAGCCACCTGCGCCTCATCGGGCAGTTCTTCCAGCGGGATCTCGGCCCCTTCGTTCAGTAACAGCCGCACAACGATCGCCGCCTTGGCGCGCCGGCTAAGCGCAACAGGTGCGCCGCCCCCCGCAAGTTCGGGCAGTGGGGGGAAATTGTTCATCGCAACGATGTCGTTCATCTCTCACAACCCCTTGGTTTAACGCGGGTATGGCCGTGAAAGATGAATATTTGCTAAAACCGGGTTGGGTCTTCCTCAGTAATCAAAGGTCTTTCCCGTGGCGATGGCACGGCGCAGCGAGGCCTCGGCCCAGCTGCCGGAGCCGCCATGGTCCCGAATGGCGCGCAGCTGTTCAAGCGCCTGTTTCATCTGGCCTTGTTCGACCAATGCCTGCCCCATGTAGGAACGTGCCAGCACATTGGCGGGGTTCACCTGCAACGCAGCGTGGTAATATGTCATCGCGGCGTTGAGATCGCCGGTTTTGCGGCTGGTAAAGCCCTTGTAGGTCAGGGTGCGGTCATCATTTGCGGGCATCTGGGCCAGAACGATCTGTGCATCCACATAGCGCCCTGCATAGGCCAGTTCACGCAGGTTCTCATAAAGACCGTCCACATCGAGATTGCTTTCTTCCGCGGCAACGCAGGACTTTGTCTTTTTGTCATAGATCTGGCCGGTTTCACATTTCGGTTTGCTGGGCGCGACCTCATCACCACCGCCAGCAGCCCAGGCACCGGTTACGGCAAAGGGCAAGGTCAGGGCCGTTGTCAGAATAAGCTGTTTCATATGTCGTTCCTTAAAAATGCAATTTGAAATGTAGCCTATTCGACACGCCTGCCAAGTGTTTGTTTCCCGGCCACACGTCTGTGTGATCGACGCGGGCAATGGGCAACGCCACGTTGGGGCTTTGGTTATAAACGCATAGGTAAACAAGGGGGCGCGCCCTGCGCAGCAGTGGGGGCTATTCGTGGTCAGGTGTTGACGGGTACGCAGCTGTGGCTGGCGCTGTCATAAGATGTTCCGCTGGCGCAAGACATCGCCTGCTTTTGTTTGCCATGGGAACACCCTTGGGCAAAGGCCAGCGCAGGGGCGGCGGTCAAGGCGAGGGCAACAGCGAGCGTTCTGATCATCATGGTCCGTCTCCTTTGGTTTGATGGACTAAAGTCCTGACCTTAACCGTACAGGGGATGCGGAATTTTTCAAATGCCCAAGGTGACCTTGGATAGGGGCCGGCACAATTGCGCCGGCCCGTCGGTTGCTTACGCGCCGAACACGCGTTTGAAAATCGTGTCTACATGTTTGGTGTGATACCCTAGATCGAATTTCTCTTCGATTTCTTCGACGCTCAGGGATTTCAACACATCTTCGTCTGCCAGCAATTCAGTTTTGAAATCCTTGCCTTCTTCCCAAACTTTCATCGCATTGCGCTGCACCAGTTTATAGGAATCCTCACGCGAAACACCGGCTTGGGTCAGGGCCAGAAGAACCCGCTGTGACATAACCAAGCCGCGGAATTTATTCATATTCGCCAGCATGTTGTCAGGATAAATCACCAGCTTGTCGATGACGCCTGTCAGACGTGACAGGGCGAAATCAAGGGTCACTGTTGTGTCGGGCCCGATGTTGCGTTCGACCGAGCTGTGAGAGATGTCCCGCTCGTGCCAGAGGGCGACGTTTTCCATTGCAGGCACCACAGCCATCCGACACAGACGCGCCAGACCGGTCAGGTTTTCGGTCAGCACGGGGTTGCGCTTGTGCGGCATTGCGCTTGAGCCCTTTTGACCGGCCGAGAAGAACTCTTCGGCTTCCAGCACCTCGGTGCGCTGCATGTGGCGGATTTCGGTGGCGATGTTCTCGATGGAAGAGCCAACAACGCCGAGGCAGGCAAAGAAGGCTGCGTGACGATCGCGCGGGATGACCTGTGTTGAAATTGGTTCAGGCTTGAGGCCGAGCTTTTCGCAAACATGCTCTTCGATCCGGGGGTCGATATTGGCGAAAGTGCCAACAGCGCCGGAAATTGCGCCGGTGGCAATCTCGTCACGTGCGATGCGCAGGCGCGCAAGGTTGCGGTCCATTTCGGCGTAAAAGCGTGCAAAAGTCAGGCCCATTGTGGTTGGCTCGGCGTGGATGCCGTGGCTGCGGCCAATACGCACCGTGTCTTTATGTTCTATCGCGCGACGTTTCAGGGCCGCAAGCAGGGCCTCAACATCGGCAATCAGAATATCGGCGGCGCGGGTCAGCTGTACGTTGAAACAGGTGTCCAGCACATCCGAGCTGGTCATGCCCTGATGCACAAAGCGCGCTTCGTCGCTGCCGATATGTTCGGCCAGATGGGTCAGAAAGGCGATGACGTCATGTTTGGTCACGGCCTCGATTTCGTCGATCCGTGCGACGTCGAATTCTACGTCCTTGGCTTTCCACACGGCGTCGGCGTTTTCGCGCGGGATCACGCCCAGATCGGCCATGGCGTCGCAGGCATGTGCCTCGATCTCGTACCAGATGCGGAACTTGGTCGCGGCGGACCAGATGTTAACCATTTCAGGGCGGGAATAACGGAGGATCATGCGGGGCACACCTTTTTGTGACGGTTTTCAGGGTCACCGGCGGCATAGACTGATGGGGCCCTGAGGACAAGGTGGCAGTCGCGGCTTATAGTGCCCGGCCTAAAACATAGCCCCCCCAATACCCCCGACAGGCTGTGCGGTTTCGGGAAATTGGGGGACGAAATGCGTCAGGTTAAAGGCCGGACGCCTTTGCATTGGGTTACGGTGGTCATCGCAGCCGGATGGGGCAAGCCGAGAGTGCGGACAGTATTTAAGGCCAAAAAGAGGAGCCGTCAGTCGAGAAGTTCGGTCTGCACTTGTGAGGATTGTTCCAGGGTGCGATGGACCGGACATTTGTCCGCGATTTCCAGCAGGCGTTGGCGTTGCGCGGCATCCAGCGGGCCGGTCAGTTTGATCCGTCGTCGCCATGTGTCGATCTTGTTGCCGCTGCCGGTCTCGGCATCCTGTGCATGGACTTTGTCGTGGCAGACATCGACGCTGACATGTTCCAGCGGCCAGCCCTTGCGGCGGGCATACATGCGGATCGTCATCGAGGTGCAGGCCCCCAGACCTGCCGACAGAAACCCATAGGGTGACATGCCGCGGTTGGTCCCGCCGTAAGCCAGCGGCTCATCCGCAATGACATGATGGGAGGGGCCAGCGTTGATGTCTTGTTGAAAACCGTCAGGATCAGCCTCGGAGATGCGCACAATTCCCTCGGGGGTGACCGGCGGCGGCGCGGGCTGGGCGAGCTTGAGATAGCGGGTAGCCCAGGTGGCAATCACATCAGCGGCATATTCTGCATCACTGTGCCGGGTGATCAGGTGGTCGGCGTCGTCCAATGTGACAAAGCTTTTGGGGTGTTTGGCGGCGGCGAAGATCTGGCCAGCGTTTTCGATGCCAACGATGGCATCGCGCGGCGCGTGCAGCACCAGAAGGGCAGCGTTCAGGCCGGCGATGGCAGGGCTGAGCGTTTCCTGTGCGACATCATCGACAAAGGTCTTGCCGATTTTGAAGGGGCGTCCGCCTAGTGAAACTTCGGCGACGCCCTTGGCATTGATCTCTGGCAGGGCCGCTTCGAAGTTATGGGTCACATGGCCGGGGTCGGCTGGCGCGCCGAGTGTGGCGACCGCCTTGATCCCGTCCAGCGTGGCGGCGGCTTTCAACACAGCCGCGCCTCCCAGTGAGTGGCCGATCATCAGCGACGGGGCCATGCCGCGGCTTTCAAGGTAGGTGCAGCCCGCAATCAGGTCATCGACGTTTGAGGTAAAGGAGGTATTGGCAAATTCCCCTTCCGAGTGGCCCAGACCGGTGAAATCGAACCGCAACACGGCAATGCCCATTCCGGCGAGGCGTGCGGCGATCCTGCGGGCGGCGGGGATGTCTTTGCCGCAGGTAAAACAATGGGCAAATAGGGCCGTGGCCAGATGTGGCCCGTCCGGCAGATCAAGACGCGCAGCCAATGTATTGCCGTTGTGGCCGGGAAAGGTGATGCGTTCAGGGGTCATGGGCTTCTCCAGTGGGACAAGGGGAAGGTGGGAGATACCGCACCCGCGCGCAAGTCATATGACACCATTCTCACGCGGGCGTGACAGATCGGGATATGGTGGGGCAGGATTGCCTGCCGCACAACACGGGTGTAGCAACACAGGGTTGCTTGAACCGTAAGGAGACAGTTTTGGGCCATTCCGCGATCCCCCCGATGCAGCCCGCCACGATAGCCGCTCAGGCTGCGGGTGCGCTCGACAATGAAACTGCGGGGGTTGTGCCTGCGGTTCATATGGCAACGACCTTTCTGCGCGGCGAGGATTATCAACCGCAAAACCCTGATAATGTTTATTTGCGGTCGCATAATGAAAACACGCGGGTGGCTGAACGCCTGTTGTCCGCGCTTGAGGGGGCGGCGAATACATTGCTGTTTCCCTCTGGCATGGCGGCAGTCGCGGCGGTGTTTCGCACCGTGCCGACTGGCGGTGCGGTGGTAGTGCAAAGCCAGATCTACTGGGGCACAACGGCCTGGATCAGGGATTTTTGTGAAAGACGCCAGATCACCCTGCACGAGGTTGAGGCTTCGGATGCAGATGCATTGGCAAGGGTTTGCACAGACCACCGGCCCGTGCTGGTCTGGATCGAAACACCTTCAAACCCGTGGCTGCGGATCACCGATGTGGCCGGGGCAGCGCAGATTGCCCATGGGGTGGGCGCGACATTGGTGGTGGACAGTACGGCGGCGTCACCTGTGCTAAGCCAACCTTTGGCGCTGGGCGCTGATATTGTGATGCATTCCGCCACCAAAGGGATCAACGGCCATTCCGATGTGCTGGCCGGTTCGTTGTCGGTCGGCGATCAGGACAGCCCGATGTGGCAGGCCATCCGCGCGGATCGTGATATGGCCGGTGCGGTGCTGGGCCCGATGGAGGCGTGGCTGCTGACGCGGGGCATGCGGACATTGCCCCTGCGGATGCGAGAAATGTCGCGCAATGCCATGACATTGGCGCAGTACCTGTCGGATCATCCAAGTGTGGACGCGGTACTGTATCCCGGCCTGCCAACGCATAAGGGCCACGACATCGCCAAGCGTCAGATGAATGGCGGTTTTGGTGGGCTTTTGTCCTTTGTTGTAAAGGGCGAGGCCGCGGCGGCCCTGCGTGTGGTCAGCCGGTTGCAGTTGTTTCACCGGGCCACATCTTTGGGCGGGGTCGAAAGCCTGGTTGAACACCGCCATACAATCGAACCCCACACTGGCATCCCCGAAGGCTTGTTGCGTTTGTCGGTCGGGATTGAGGATGCGGAGGATCTGATTGCTGATCTGGGGCAGGCTTTGGGGCAATAGCGGCCAAGGGGCAGGGCTGTTGCCAACAGCGCCGCCAGTTTGGTTATGATGCCCCCATCAACGCCGGATCGAAGGGGTAGCTGGTCAAATCCTCAAACCCGTCCTCGGTCACCAATACCTGATCTTCCAGCTTGATTGCGAAATCGCCGCCTTCGGGCTGAACCAGTGCCTCGACGCAGAGAACCATGCCGGCCTCAAGCGGGTAATCATAGGCCCCTGCGACCACGTGATCGGGGTAGGCGACAAGCGGCCATTCATCACATAACCCCACTCCATGCATCAGGCAGCCGTATTTACCCGCCTGAAACTGGGCGTCCAACACATGGGTGTTCGCAGACAGCTCGGGGATCATCACGCCTGCCTTCAGCATTTGCTTGTTGGTCTGGATATGTTCATAGGCGTGCTGCATCGCATAGACCATGTCAGCGCGGGGTTTTTCATCGCCGACCCACCATGTGCGCGAAATGTCGATGCAGATGCCATAGCTGCCCACCAGATCGGTATCAAAGGCGACGATCTCGTTATTTTGTACAATACGCGGGCCACATTCCTGAAACCACGGGTTGGTGCGGGGGCCTGAGGTCAGCAGCCGCGTTTCAATCCATTCACCGCCGCGTTTGATGTTCTCGGCGTGCAGCACAGCCCAGATGTCATCCTCTGATGTGTGCCCCTTGGGTACTTCGCGCCGGGCGAACTCCTCCATTCTTTGTACGGCGGTTTCACAGGCATGGGAGGCACAGCGCATGGCAAGGATTTCATCCGCTCCTTTGACCGAACGGCTTTTCTCGGTGACCTCTTCGCCATCCAGGATTTCGAACCCCTGTGCCTCAAGTGCGCGCAAACCGTGCAGCATGACCTTGTCCACCGCGAGGCGCATGTTCCCGCCTGCGTGTGCCTCGATCAACTGGCGCACTTCATTGCTGAATACATCAGCGGCGACATCTACCTTATCACCGCGATCAAAGTAAAACAGATCGGCACCAGAGCGTTGTTCCCGTACCAAAGGGTTGAACTCACTTAGGAAAGGTGAGTTCTTGTAATCCCAGATGACCATATATCCGTCCGCGCAAAGCAATACGGCGCGGAACGGATTATGAGTATTCCACAGCTGCATGTTGGTGCTGTCGGTAGCATAGCGAATGTTCAGCGGGTCAAAGATCAGCAGCCCGCCATAGCCGCGTTCCACCACATGCCGGGTCAGCCGTTCCCAACGGAAACGGCGCATCTGGTCCAGATTGGGCGGGATCAGCCCCGCCGTCTCCCATTCACGCAGGGCCAGCAGGGGCGGGCCGATCTCGACCCGGTTTGCATCATTGGGGGAACCGTCTGGCAGATGGCTGCCTTGATTGGGGTCAATCTTGCGGGAGTCGCTGTAATGCGTGTTCATTGCGGGCCTCTTGCTGTGGTCAGGAGCAGCTTGGATGAATTTTTGGTGCGTGAATGGCAAAGAGCGACGCTTTTCGATGTCGTTTTCGCAAGACACCGGAGAGAAAGCCGCTAGATTTGCCCGATGACTGTGATCCTGCAAAACGCCTTACCTGTTGAAATGCTGGTGCCCCATGTGTTGCCCGGTGTGGCCCCTTGCGGTGCTGATGACTGGCTGCGGGTGGATGAGGCCTATGCGGCGCAGATGGCCTATCGAATTGTGTTGATGGCCGACAAGCCAAAGGAGGTCTTGTGGCTGTCACCTGATGCCTTGCCTGCCGCGCAGGAGGTGTTGCACGAGGCGCTGGGCATCCTGCCGCCCTTGGGGTTTGATGTGCAGAGCGATCATGTGATCTGTCCTGATGACAGGCGGGTGAGTTTGGATTGGGATGACCCGCTGCGCACTATGGGGCATTTGATGCAACAGGACGTCTGCCTGCTTGAAAAACGCGGTACTGAACATGTACTGACCGGTGCGGTATTGTGTTTCCCGGCAAGTTGGCGGCTGGCGGACAAGGTCGAGCGCCCGTTGAGTGCGATACACGATCCGGTCGCAGAATATGACGAATCTCTAGGGCGTCGGGTGCAGCGGATGTTCGACGGGGTACGCGCCGGGCGTCCGCTTTGGCGTTTTAACCGGCTTAACTATGTGGATGCCGATCTGTACCAGCCGGTGCGCAAGGCGGGTGGGAACACCGGGGAATTCACCCGCTCGGAACGCCAGTGCATCCTGCGTCTGCCCCGCAGCAACGCAGTTGCGTTTACAATCCACACCTATGTCGTTCCCAATATCGGATGAACAGATGAATACGTGCCGCCGGTTTTTGACGGCAGCACGTACCATAGATCAGCCCGGATGAAGCACCATATGGGGCTGCCCGTCCGAAGTTTTCTGCGGTGAACGCCCGTCGGCATTGACGGTTGTGTTTACCTGCCGTCGAAACGCGCTGAATTGCGTCGAGGTGACAACGTCAACGGCCTCATCAAAGCGCAGGGTCAGCGCCCAGAAACCATTGGCCTGCTGGCGCGCCGCCTTGACCTCGCCGGCAAAGGCATGGCCCAGATAGCGCCCTGTGACCCGCTGGCCGGGTGACCACCCAGGGTGGGTATTGCCGGCCCGCGCACTCAAGGTGTTCCAGTCCCGCGCGCCCCATTGGTGGGCAATGGTTTCCAGCGCCTGTGCATGGCTGATGGTCTGTCCCTTGGCTGCAAGATCACTGCGCAAGCGTTTCGCCTGTGCCTTCAGCACATCACGCGACGGGATCTGTATTGTATTGTTCATGTCAAACACTCCTGCTCGCAAGTGAAAGAGGGGTCCGCGTTGCCAATCAATCAGCGAGATTGAGAGCTTGTTCAGATATACAGGACTTCACCAGAATGCGGACGGCAGGGGCCTGACCCTTGAAAAGGCATATAGGAGGGCACCCTGAAATGCACAAGGCCTGCCGTGTCTGGGACAGGCAGGCCTTGGTTTTTAATGTGGCATTTGGGTCAGCCGTCGATCTTGGCACCCATGATAGCGATGGCCTGTTGATAGACCGTTGCCGCATTCCATTGCTTAATGACTTTGAAGTTCGGCTGACCTTCCTGATAACCTTTACCGGGTTTCCAGCCCTTCTTGCGCAGGAAATTCGCGGTTGAGGCCAATGCATCTGTCTGGTTGTAGAAATCGACGCGCCCGTTGCCATCCGCATCGACACCGTACTTCAACGCATTGCCGGGGAGGAATTGGGTATGTCCCAACTCGCCATGTTTTGCGCCCTTGGTGGCCGGGGTGATTGCCCCCTGATCAACCAGTTTCAGCGCCCCGATCGCATGGGGAACAAAAAACGCCGAGCGGCGGCAATCATAGGCCAGTGTGGTAATGGCCGAGACCACGGCGCTTTTGCCCATGAACCCGCCAAACCCGGTTTCCATACCGTGGATTGCAAGAATAACCCCCGCTGGCACGCCATAGCGTTGTTCTAGCGACTGGTAGAACCCGGCATTGCGGGCCTTGCGTTTGCGGCCCTGTGCAACAATCGTGTCGGCACCACGGATTTTCAGAAATTTCGGCAAGGAGTATTTAAACGACTTCTGATTGCGGTCTGCCTTGATGGTGCCGGTGGCATAAGACGCACCTGCCAATGCGGTAAGGCCGCGCTGCCCAACGCCCGCAGCTTTGGCCTCGGCAGCAAAGGAGGCTTTCCACTGACCGAAACCGCCCGCGTTATTGCCGCATTGCGCAGCCATCGCCGGCACCGCAAGGGCAAGGCTGACAACGCCGCCCAGAATGAATGATTTAACTTGTTGCATGGGGATACCTCTTGAACTGTTGCGCACAGTTTACCGAGGTTTACGCAAGGGGCAAAGGGGAAGGGGCGAACATTTCTGTCAAGTTTCGCAGACCCCGAAGATGTTGATCGACCCTGCGTTTAGCCCGCAAGTGCGACGACCCATCCCAATTCTACGGGCGTGGAGGTCAAGGCAAGGGCCGTGCCGGCGGTCAGGATGCCAACACCGGTCATAAATGGAAAAGTAAGGCAACGGGCGCGAAACGACTGGCGTTTCAATTTGCGGCCCACAAGAGAGGATTTATCGACAGTTGTGCCGCTGTTGATACGCGCCAGACGTTCTTCAAACGTGGTACTCGATACGGCCATAACTGTCTCCCTTGGTGTCGTGTCAAACTCTTGCCGGGAATTTCGGGCGAAATTGCGGCGGGCCTGGGGTTTCATCGGGACACAAAGAAAAAGGGCACCCCCGAAGGCGCGCCCTTTCTGATCACAATTTCAGTAGATCAGCAGCTATAGTACATGCCGAATTCAACAGGGTGTGGCGTGTGCTCGTAGTTGTGAACCTCTTCCATCTTCAACTCGATGTAGCCTTCGACCTGATCGCGGGTGAATACGTCGCCAGCCAACAGGAAGTCCATATCCAGCTGCAACTCTTCCAGCGCTTCGCGCAGAGAACCGCAAACGGTCGGGATATCGGCCAGCTCTTCTGCGGGCAGGTCATAGAGGTTCTTGTCCATGGCTTCGCCCGGATCGATCTTGTTCTTGATGCCGTCAAGGCCGGCCATCAAGAGTGCTGCAAAACACAGGTAGGGGTTTGCCGCCGGATCGGGGAAACGCGCCTCGACGCGCTTGGCTTTCGGGCTTTCAGTCCATGGAATACGCACACAGCCGGAACGGTTGCGGGCGGAATAGGCGCGCAGAACCGGGGCTTCGAAACCGGGGATCAGGCGCTTGTAGCTGTTGGTCGCCGGGTTGGTGAAGGCGTTCAATGCCTTGGCGTGGCCCAGAATACCGCCGATGAACCACAGGGCTTCCTGTGACAGATCAGCGTATTTGTCGCCTGCGAACAAGGGCTTGCCGTCTTTCCAGATCGACATGTTCACGTGCATGCCAGACCCGTTGTCACCATAGATCGGCTTGGGCATGAATGTCGCGGATTTGCCATAGGCGTGGGCCACATTGTGGATCACGTATTTGTACTTCTGAAGCTCGTCGGCCTGTTCGGTCAGGGAGCCAAAGATCAGGCCCAATTCATGCTGGCAAGACGCCACCTCGTGGTGATGCTTGTCCACTTTCATGCCCAGACGCTTCATGGTCGACAGCATTTCGGCGCGCAGATCATGGGCTTCGTCGGTTGGGTTTACCGGGAAGTAACCACCCTTGAGGCCCGGACGGTGACCCATGTTGCCCATTTCGTACTCGGTATCTGTGTTCCAAGACGCATCGGATGCATCAACTTCGTATGATACTTTGTTGATAGAATTGGAGAAACGCACGTCGTCAAACAGGAAGAACTCGGCTTCCGGGCCCATATAGGCGACATCACCGATGCCGGAAGACTTCAGGTATGCTTCGGCTTTCTCGGCTGTGCCACGCGGGTCACGGTCGTAAGGTTCGTTGGTGTCCGGCTCGACAACGGAGCAATGCACACAGATTGTCTTCTCGGCATAAAACGGATCAACATAGGCGCTGCTCAGGTCTGGCATCAGTTTCATGTCGGAGGCTTCGATCGATTTCCAGCCGGCGATGGAAGATCCGTCAAACATGAACCCTTCTTCAAGGAAGTCCTCGTCAACCAAATCGTTCACAACTGTGACGTGCTGCAACTTGCCGCGCGGGTCGGTAAAGCGGATGTCGACATATTCGATATCTTCATCTTTGATCCGCTTCAGAAAATCCTGGGTATTCATCAGGGAGGTTCCTTCTTAATTTTGATAGAAAAGTTGGATTACAGCGCGTCTGAACCGGTTTCTCCGGTACGGATGCGGATGGTTTGCTCTACGGGGGAGACGAAAATCTTGCCGTCTCCGATCTTTTCGGTTTTGGCGGCGTCCACGATGGCCTCAATGGCGGCGTCGACCTGATCATCGTCTAGCACCACCTCGACTTTGACCTTGGGCAGGAAGTCGACCACATATTCAGCACCGCGATACAGTTCTGTATGGCCTTTCTGACGGCCAAAGCCTTTGACCTCGATCACGGAAAGCCCCTGAACACCGACGTCCTGAAGGGCTTCTTTCACTTCGTCCAATTTGAACGGTTTAATGATCGCTTCGATCTTTTTCATGACATGCGCCTCCCAGGAAATCTGTCGCTGTGCGGGTCATTTCATTTTGGGCCGCAGGAATCCATAAAGGCGGGATTAAACAGCGCCTTTGCGGGGATGAATTCTGTGACGCTGCTTAAATTGGTGCCAGTGCGTCTAATTTTTAGGCGGTTTTAAAACTTTGGGGTGTCGAGATGACCGAACTGCTGACAGCGGATCAAATGCGGGCTTTGGAACAAGCGGCAATATCGCGGGGCGATGCAACAGGCCTCGACCTGATGGCGCGTGCCGGACAAGGGGTGGTTGACGCGATTCTGTGCCGCTGGCCGAAACTGACCAAGGGCGTGCGGACAGCGCTGGTGATCTGCGGTCCGGGCAATAACGGTGGCGATGGATTTGTGATCGCATGCCTGCTGCGCGACGCAGGCTGGACTGTGCGGGTACATCTGTTTGGGGAGGCGGCCAATCTGCCACCGGATGCGAAGGTTAATTATGACCGTTGGTTGCAGGCAGGTGAGGTGTTGCCGCTTAAGCCGGAAGCCGTGTTCACAGGCAGCCGCCCTGACCTGATTGTCGATGCGGTGTTTGGTATCGGCCTGTCGCGCCCTGTCCCTGTTGAGATTGCACAGGCGCTGGATATCGCGGGCATGACGTTTTGGAAATCACCCCATAAAATCAAACGTGTGGCTGTGGATTGTCCCTCTGGTCTTGATCTGGACACGGGTATGGTTCCAGCGGATTTGGCAGCGGTGAGCAAGGCCGGCAGTGCCTGGCCTGCGACGCTGAACACCGCCGATCTGACGGTGACATTTCATGCGCCGAAACTTGGGCATTACCTAGCGCTTGGCCCCGCCATGTGCGGCAAGGTGCAGGTGGTCGATATCGGTCTTGGGGACCTCGGGCAGGAACCACAGATTGTCGGCCAGACCCCGGCACCGCAGCGCACCCGTTTGGCAGACCCGCATATTGATGGACGGGATATGACAGGCCGCTGGCTGCGCTCTGTGATGGGTAAACCTGATCTGCCCGGCCATAAGTTTAACTTTGGTCATGTCGCCGTTTTTGCCGGTGGCGTCGGGCGCGGCGGGGCGGCCCGTCTGGCGGCGCGCGCCGCGTTGCGGTCTGGGGCAGGGGTGGTCACAGTGATTTGCCCGCCATCGGCCCTGATCGAGAATGCCTGCCAGTTGAACGCGATCATGCTGCGGGCACTCAAACCTGACCAACCGCTGGCCGAGGTTGCCGATCATCGCGTCACGGCCTTCTGTATGGGGCCGGGCATGGGCGTGTCACAGCGCACCCGTGATCTGGTGCAGGAGGTTTTGGCCAGACGGGCAGGGGAATTTGATTTAGAGGTTCCTGTGGTGGTGCTGGATGCAGATGCCCTGAGCAGTTTCGCCCAGAACCCCGATGCCCTGTTTGCGCGCACCCATGCCCGTACCATCCTGACGCCCCATGAAGGCGAATTTGAGCGGCTGTTCCCTGATCTGTCTGGTTCGGCGCGGGCGTCCCTGTCCAAGGTTGACGCCGTCCGGCAGGCGGCAGCGCGGGCCGGATGTCTGGTTTTGCTAAAAGGGCCAGACACGGTGATTGCAGACCCGCAAGGGGGCGCAACAGTACATGCCGCCAGCGCCGCGCGCGCGGTTCCTTGGCTTGCAACTGCCGGAGCGGGGGATGTTCTGGCAGGGCTGATTGCCGGCTTGGCCGCGCCAACGGTCGGTAGCAGCCTGTTCTGTGCGGCAGAGCTGGCAACCTACCTGCATGTGGAGGCCGCGCGCAGTTTTGGTCCCGGCCTTATCGCAGAAGACTTGCCGGAGGAATTGCCAAAGCTGTTTCGCGAATGGGGGCTGCATGGCGCCAGACCTGAAAAGTGAATCCGCAATAGTCAGTCACGCCTTGCGGTCTCGGGGCATTGGCGACCCAGATGCTTCAGGTTAAGGGCCGGACGCTTTAGGCCGCGCGCAAGACTGCGCCGCGTGCGCGGGCGCCATCGGCAGTGCTCAGCTCCAGACCGTCGCAATAAAGGATATGCGGCCCGTCACAGAACACCTGATAAAGAGTGGTTTCCTGCATCCCCAGATCAGTGATGAACTCGCCATCCACAAGGGTCCGGGCCGCCACCAATGCCCTTTCGGAACTGAACAATGCACGCGCCCGCCAGTCCCGGATCAGGATCATCTGGTCACCGGCCAGCAGTGCATCGCGTTCAGGACGGGTGTGCCCCAGAGATCCCGCAGCAACGGAAATGCTATGCACGGCGCGAGTTGTGCGCTGGATATGTACAACCTTGGAAATTCCGGTGTCCCGGGTGATCAATCTGTCGCCCACCGAGACAAACTCGACCGGCATTTCACCATCCAGCGTCAATAACATGGCACCGGTAATAAGCCCCGTATCAAGGGGAGCATAGGGAGAGTATTGGCCCGCATGGCGATCATTGCCGCCCACGCGCCCGACCGTTTTCGGTTTCATGGGCGTCACTTTCTCGTTTTTATAACCTGCTCTGGTTATGGGAAGCCTATGCGAAAATCTTGTTAATGTCTTGCCCTTTTTTGGTCTCGCCAAAGGTTTCACACTTTGCTATTGGAGCCAAGTTGCCGTCGCAGAACGCGCAACAGTGCGGGTGTGGCGGAATTGGTAGACGCACCAGATTTAGGTTCTGGCGCCTATGGCGTGGGGGTTCGAGTCCCTTCACCCGCACCACTAAACTGTTTGGAAACAATGCGTTTCAAATGTTTAAATGCGATAGCGTTCTATCTGATGCCCGTTTGGGGACACACCCGATGGTTAGATAGTGAGCGATCGCGTGCGTTCGGTTTCGCCCCAATCGGCCAATCACATCGAAAACTCTGACGGTAGAGCTTTGTTAACTTTCGTCTGCTAACCCCTTGCAGACAAGAAGGCAGGCGGAAGGGCGTGTAATGAGCGATGTCTTGGATAGTCTTTTTTCGAATATTGAGGCGTTTGCCTATCGATGTCTGCATGACAGTGAACATACCCTTCAGGTGATCGAGGGGGGCATTAGGGAATTGCTGGGCTATAGTCCGGAAGACCTGATTGGCAATCGGTTGCATGCCTTCGCCGATCTTGCACATCCTGATGACAAGCAACGGCTGTTTGAAGCTGTCGATGCCGCTGTTGAAAAGCGTGGTCCCTGGGATTTGGCCTACCGCATGTTGCATGAAGATGGTGCCTATGTTTGGGTCCGCGAACGCGGCTGCGGCCTATATGAAAAAGGGGAATTGACCCACCTTCAGGGTCTTATTGTCAGCGCCACCGAAGAAATGGCATTGCGCAGTGAAATGGAAACCATTCTGATGCAAAGCCGCGAATCTAACTCTGAGATCATTGGCTTGACCGGAAAGATTACCGGCTCGATCCGCCAGCTGACCATGCTGTCCATCAATGCTAGAATTGAAGCGGCCCGCAGTGGGGATGCCGGCCGGGGTTTTGCCGTTGTTGCAGAAGAGATGAAAAAACTGGCCGATCAGAATGCCGAATGGGCCTATGTGATTTCGGAAAAAGTCAGCGATGTTCAGCGGCAGGGGCAATCGTCGTAAAACGGGCAGCCGCGGCAAGTCTTAGCCTCTTTGCCAACGAAGACGGGCAATGTCTGGCGCGACTATCCCTAGGAAACCCGGGAATAGCCGGCGTTACCGGGGTTTGACGCATCAAAGAAATGCGCCAGCCTGCGTACCAACGGGCGGGCCTCGGCGGGGAGTTTCAGATGATCCGCAGTTTCGCTGATCATGCCATCACATTCCCGCCGCAGCGCATCTAGCGCCGGGGTGATCCGGGCACGATCCAGTTCACTTAAGTTCAGCTCTTTGAAATTAACTGCGAAATCGCACATAAGCATCTCGATGATCCGCCCCCGCAACCTATCTTCATGGGTCAAACGATACCCTCGGACACCGGCCAAGGTACCCGAATTGATCTGACGGGAATAATCCCCGGTTTGTGCTGCATTCTGAACAAACCCTTCTTTGAACCGTGAGATTGAGGAGGCCCCAAGCCCCAGCAAAGTATCGCAGCCATCCACTGTGTAGCCCTGAAAGTTGCGCCGCAAAGTACCATCAGCAGCGGCGCGCGCCATGCTGTCATCAGGGCGCGCAAAATGGTCGATGCCAATCGCCACCATCCCATCCGCACAGAGCAGTTCCGTCGCCTTTTCAAACAGTGCAAACCGGGCGCGATCACCAGGCAGGGCGGTTTCGGGGATCAGGCTTTGGCGTTTTGCCATATGCGGCACATGGGCATAGCCGAACAGCGCAATGCGATCGGGTCGCAACATGTTAACCCGCTGCAATGTCTGCGAAAATCCTTCAATGGACTGGAAGGGCAGCCCGTAGACCAGATCAACATTCAGCGAGGCCACCTGTGCGTCCCGCAGCATGTTCACGGCATCTTGGGTCTGTTCAAAGCTTTGTAGCCGGCCGATACATTTTTGGACAACGGGGGCAAAATCCTGCACCCCGATACTGGCCCGTGTCATGCCTGCGGCCTTCAGTGCGGCGATTTTATCGGCGTCCACCAGCGTCGGGTCGATCTCGACGGAAAACGTGGTGTCCTCGTCCATCACAAACACTTCACCTAGCATATCGGCAACTTCGCCAATCAGGTCCGGCGGCAGGATCGTTGGTGTGCCACCGCCCCAATGCATTTGTTTCAGACGCAGTTTTTCGGGTTGGTAGCTGGCAATCAACGCCAGTTCACTGCGCAGGGTTTGCAGATAGGCCTGTACTGGGGTCAGACTGCGGACCCCTTGGGTGCGACAAGCGCAAAACCAGCATAGGCGTTCGCAAAACGGGATATGCAGATAAAGCGAAATCGGGGCGTCAGGATCAAGAGCTGCAATGGCTTCGGCCTGAAATGCGGGACCGCACTCTTTTGAAAATGCGGGGGCAGGCGGATAGCTGGTGTAACGGGGCAGCCGTTCGTCAAATAATCCGCGTGCTTTTAGGGTATCAAAATTCATCATTTCACGAACTTCTCGGATGTTCGGCGTCCTGTCTTTGATCGACATCAAGTGGTGGTGCATCATCGTCCATTAAGATACGCCACGCGGCCCCGTCCAGATCGTCATATTGTTCGGCGCGCAAACTCCACAGGAAGGCGACAAGCCCCAGACCGCCAAGCGTCAGCGAAACGGGAATCAGGATGGCGAGAATGTTCATTTTGCTGCCTTTCGTGTCACACGCATGGCATTCAGCAAGACAGTGATAGAAGAGGTGGACATCGCGATTGCGGCCAACAACGGGGTCACAAATCCGGCGACGGCCAGCGGAATGACCAAGGCGTTATAACCTGCGGCAATGCCGAAGTTTTCCAGAATCCGCCGTTTGGCACTGCGCGCCGTGTGGATCAGATCGGGCAGGGGGGCCAAGCTGCGGCCCAGCAATACCACATCCGAGGCAGCGCGGGCGGCATCCGCAGCAGCGGCAGGCGCAACCGAGGCATAAGCGCTTGCCAAAGCGCCGGTATCGTTCAACCCGTCCCCAACCATCAGCACCTTGTGGCCTTTGTCGGCAAGGGCCTCAAGATAGGCAATCTTATCCGTCGGACTTTGCCCCGCACGGAATTCTGCGATCCCCAGGGTGGCGGCAACAGAACGGGTGGCGGCCGGTGTGTCGCCGGAAATCAGGTGGATTTGCGTGCCTTTCGCCAAAAGCGTTTCGATGACGTCTTGGGCACCCTCGCGCAGACTGCCTTTGAGGGTCAGGTGGATTGCGACCTCGGAACCAATGCGCAACCATGCGCCGGGGGCATCGGTCGGCGTGGCCTGTGTGAAATCCGCAGACCCAAGCAGCACATTCTGTCCGCCAAATTCTGCGCACAGACCTCGTCCAGGCAGCTCGGTAATACCGGTCAAAACCGCAGGCGAGGTATCGGCATTGGTCAACCCCATTGCGAGGGCTTGCGCCACCGGATGGGTCGAGCTTTGCGCCAGGGCAAGGGCAACAGATTTGGTGGTTGTATCCAATGTCGCCAGTGTCGAAACCTCAAGCTGGCCCTCGGTCAACGTGCCGGTCTTGTCAAAAACCACCACATCGGTCTCGGCGATGCGTTCAAGGGCGGTGCCGTTCTTGACCAACAGCCCGGCGCGAAACAGTTTGCCCGCCGCCGCGGTGGATACCGCAGGCACGGCCAGACCCAGGGCGCAGGGGCAGGTGATGATCAGCGTGGCAATAGCGATATTCAACGAGAAACGCACGTCGCCTGTGGCGAAAAACCACCCGGCAAAGGCCGCAAAAGACAGCAAATGTACCACTGGGGCATAGACTTGTGCAGCGCGGTCAGCCAGCGCAGTGTAACGATTGCGAGCGGATTCGGCGGCATCAATCATTGTGACCATGCGGCGCAGGCTGGTGTCGGCACCCACGGCAGTCGCCCGCAGGACAAGCGGGCCGCTCAGGTTCAATTCACCCGCATTTACATCGCTGCCAACAGAAGCTGAAACCGGCAGGCTTTCCCCTGTCAGAATGGCGCGGTCCAGCGTGCTGGCCCCGTCAATGACCGTTCCGTCAACAGGTGCGCGGGCACCGGCCAGAACCACGATATGATCGCCGATTGCCGCCTCGCTGAGTTTCACCGTTTCGCGCCCCTGAGCGGTTTCGCGCAAAACACGTGGTACTTCCAACGCGGCCAGCTCGCGCGCGGCGGACCGGGCGGTGCTGCGGCAACGGTGGTCCAGATACCGCCCGCAAAGCAGGAAGAAGGTCAGCGACAAGGCGGCGTCGAAATAGGCGTCATGCCCGCCCGCCGCAGTTTCATAAAGCGACATGCCCGAGGCGAGGATCAGCGCCAGTGAGATCGGCACATCCATGTTCAACCGACCAACACGCAGGGCGGTCCATGCATTGTGAAAAAACGGCTGTGCGGCATAGAAAACCGCCGGCAGGGAAATTGCCGCTGACAGCCAGTGAAACAAGGTGCGGGTCGCGTCGCTTGCCCCTGACCAGATGGCGACGGACATCAACATGACGTTCATCATCGCAAAGCCCGCGATAGCAATGCGAAACAGCAGGGCACGGCCCTGAATGTCTCGGGTGTCGCCTAGGGCGTCGCGGTCCAGCAGTCGTGCCTCAATCCCCAGATCGGTCAGTTGTTCAATTAGCGTTTCAGGGGCAGTTTGCGGCGCATGGGTGATTTCAACCTGTTTGCGGTTAAGGTTCACCCGGGCCGCGAAAACATCGCTGCGGGCCAGAAGGCCCCGTTCGACCGTGGCAATACACCCAGCGCAATGAATGGCCGGCAGGGACAGGTGCAGTGTTTCGCCAGACTGGTTTGATCCGCCAGTTGCCCCGGTGGCGGGCTGGGCTATGCATCCCGGACAGGCCGCGATTCCAGGGTTTTCGGCAAGGCTCATAATGCGGGCTCGCGTACCTGTAGGGGAATGCGGCGCCGGAATGCGGTGCCGTCAGCAGCTTCCAGCTCTAGCCAAAGTGTCCAGTATCCCACTTCGACGGGGGCAGGTGCTGTCAGGGCGGTGCCGTTCCAAGTGAACACCGGATCCATATCTTCGGCAATATGGGTGGCACGGCCCAAAGTGGCGGCCATCACCTTGGGGTTTACCGGCGCGCCCTCGGCGTCGGTAATGGCGAGGGTCAGCACACCTTTGGCCAGATCGGTGTTCAAGGTCCAGCCCAACCCGTCCTGTGCGGCGCGGTCTTTGTCAAAGCTCTGGCTGGCGATGTAAGAGTTCTTGGTCACCAGCCCGGGAAATGTGCCCACGGCTTGAAAGGCCAGCGTCAGGTTGACTGCGATGATGACGCTGAAGCATCCGGCAAAGATTGCAAAGACATGCCAACCTGTGAGGGGACGCTGCATGTTACTTTTCCTTTCCGTTAAAGATCGTGGCCGCGCTGGTGCGGGTCTGAGTGCTGAGGTCTTCTACCCAAATACGCAGATCGGTGCGATCCGTCGAGGCCGCTGCGTCCTTGCGCCGCGCGGTGACATAGACCCGTTGCAACAGGGTTTGGTTGGCCGGGACTTCGACGCTCAACGTTTCAGTGCCTTCCAATCCGATGCGCAGGGTCTCTTCGGAGGTCAATGACAGGTGGAACAAACGGTCATCACCTGATTTGTTGCGTAGGCGCACGTCATAAATGTTGCGGATCGAACCATCGCTTTGCATCACATAGGTCGGGTTACGTACCGGCGAAACGGTCAGTTCGATGTCGGACCGGATGAACAGCGCAAAGACCAACCCTGCGCCAATGATGGACCACAACGCAGTATAGAGAATCGTGCGGGGTTTCAGAATATGCTGCCAGATCGGACGCGGTTTCCACGTGGCGCGCTCGGGTGATTCCGGGGGCGGGGGCACGTCTTCAAGGGCAAGATAGTCGATCAACCCGCGCGGCTTGCCGATCTTGTCCATGATGTCATCGCAAGCGTCGATACACAGGGCACAGGTAATACATTCCATCTGCTGGCCGTCGCGGATGTCGATGCCCATCGGGCAGACGTTGACGCAGGCCATACAGTCGATGCAATCGCCGCTGCCTTGGTCCGCTTCGGGCAGGTTGGCAAAGTCATAAACAGTTGCGGCCTGTGCGGCAGCAGCGGCCTTGGCCCCTTTTTTGTGCTTGCCACGTGGTTCGCCGCGCCATTTGCGATAACCGACGGTCAGGGTGCCTTCGTCCATCATCGCCGCCTGAATGCGGGGCCATGGGCACATATAGATGCACACCTGTTCGCGCATGAAGCCGCCAAAGATAAAGGTCGTCGCGGTCAGAACGGCAATGGACATATAGGCGACGGCGGGGGCATTCAGCGTGACCAGATTGACCGCAAGGGTCGGCGCATCGGTAAAGTAAAAGACCCAAGCACCGCCGGTGGCGACGGAAATTGCCAGCCAGACGACCCATTTGGTCAGCCTGAGCCGCCATTTCTTGAAGTTCCATTTGGATTTATGCAGCCGCAGCTGCGCGTTGCGGTCGCCTTCGACCCAGCGCTCCACCAGCAGGAACAGGTCGGTCCAGACGGTCTGAGGGCAGGTATAGCCGCACCAGACCCGTCCAAGGGCCGAGGTGAACAGGAACAACCCCAGCCCGGCCATGATCAACAGGCCCGCGACGAAATAGAATTCATGCGGCCAGATTTCGATCCAGAAGAAGAAGAAACGCCGGTGTTCGAGGTCGGACAGTACCGCCTGATTGGGCAAGTTCGGGCCACGGTCCCAGCGGACCCAGGGCAGCAGGTAGTAGATGCCAAGGGTCAGCCCCATGATCCACCATTTGAAACTACGGAAAAAGCCGGTGACACGGCGCGGAAAAATTGGCTCACGCGCGGCGTAGAGGGAAGGCGGGGTATCGGCCATCACAGGCTCCTGTCTGGTGTCGCTGTGCCGTATATGCAGACCGCGGCAGGCAGCGGCATTGATCTGGGTCAACCAAATTGGATTTTGGCAAAAGGGGCGCTCACTGCGCCCCTTCCTTTTTCGTCAACGTTACCAACCCTTTAAAGGGGGCAGGGGTGCTAGTTACTGGGGGTGTCGGCTTCACCGCCGCCCAGTTGATAGACATATGCCGCAACCGCCTGCACCTGCGCCTCGGTCAGGCGTGTCCCCCATGGTGGCATAACGCCAAAGCGGGAATAGGTGATGGTCTGGGTCAGGCTTTCACGATCCCCGCCATAAAGCCAGATGGCATCGGTCAGGTTCGGCGCACCTTGTTCGCGGTCCCCGGTACCTGCGTCACCGTGGCAGGCACTGCAATTGTCGGCAAACAAGGGTTCACCGGCGCTGGCCAGTGAGGCGTCATATTCCTCGTCAGCCAGTTGGCGGACATATTCGACCAGTGCGGGAATTTCGCCGTCTTCCAACAGTTCGCCAAAGGCGGGCATCTCGGAATAACGGGCATCTTCGTCGGAATCGTTACGGATACCGTGGCGCACCGTATAGGCGATAGAGGCATGATCGCCGCCCCACAGCCAATCGTCGTCCAGCAGGTTGGGATACCCTTTGGCACCGGCAGCACCGGACCCGTGGCACTGTGAACAGTTGTTGCGGAATACCGCGGCCCCGGAGGATACCGCATATCGGTTCAGTTCGACATCATCCGCCAGCGTGCTGAGGTCCGCAGATGCCAGTTGTGCATCACGGGCGGCACTTGCCTCGCGGAAGGAATCGATGTCGCGGGCAACTTCACCGCGTGTCGAAAACCCCAGCAATCCGGGTGTGGCTTTGCTGATCATTGGCCAGGCTGGATAGGCAATCACATATCCGATGCCCCAGATGATGGTCAGATACAGGGCCCAGAGCCACCAACGGGGCAGGGGGTTATTCAGTTCTTCGATGCCGTCCCAGACGTGACCGGTGGTTTCGGTGCCGGTTACTTCGTCGACGGGTTTCTTATCGGTTGGGTCGCTCATGACGGGTCTCCGTTCTTGAGGCTATCGGGCGATTGTTCGTTACGAAACGGGATGTTGGCCGTGTCGCTATGGGTGGCTTTGCTGCCCGGGCGAAAGGCCCAGAGGACGACACCCAGAAAGAACAGTGTCATCGCCAAAAGCATCCAGCTGTCTGCGAACTCGCGCATCCATGAATAGGTTTCCATGCGAATTCTCCTACCGGCTTGCGTCAGGGGTGAAGGTCGAGAAATCAACCAGCGTGCCCAGCATCTGCAAGTAAGCGACCATCGCATCCATTTCGGTCAGCCCGGGCTGGCCGTCAAAGTTGCTGACATTCGCGGTTTCGCCATAGCGTTCGATCAACCCGTCATAGTCGCTGTCGGGATCGGCCTGTGCCTTAAAGTCGGCGCGGGCGTTTTCGACCATCTCGTCTGTGTAAGGCACACCAACTGCGCGGTGGGTCTTGATCAGGTCTTCGACGTATTTGCCGTCAATCGGGGTTTTCGCCAGAAAGGCGTATTTCGGCATGATCGATTCCGGCACAACGGATTGTGGATCGGACAGGTGATCCACATGCCATGTGTCAGAGTAGCGGCCCCCGACACGTGCCACATCGGGACCAGTGCGTTTTGACCCCCACTGATGTGGGTGGTCATACATGCTTTCTGCCGCCAGGGAGTAGTGACCATAACGGTCAACCTCGTCACGCATGGGGCGGATCATCTGGCTGTGACAGACATAGCAGCCCTCGCGCACATAGATCTCGCGGCCGGTCAGTTCCAGCGGGGTGTAGGGGCGCATACCCTCTACATCCTCAATGGTGTTCTCAAGGTAGAACAGTGGCGCAATCTCCACGATCCCACCAATCGAGACCACAACCAGCGACAAAACCATCAGCAAGGTTGCTGAGCGTTCGATCATGGCGTGTTTGGCAAGGAAGCCCTTTTGCGGGGATGTGTTTTCGTTATCAGACATTTGTTTTTCCTTACTCAGCAGGCACACCGACGGGGGCAACAACACGGCTCCCGCCTCGGATGGTCATCCACAGGTTCCATACCATGATCAGCGCACCACTCAGGTACATGACCCCGCCAAGGCCGCGGACGATGTACATCGGGAACTTGGCTGCAACGGTGTCAGCAAAGGAGTTCACAAGGAAACCCTGTGCGTCGACTTCACGCCACATCAAACCTTCCATGATGCCGGTGACCCACATGCTTGCGGCATAAAGAACGATGCCGATGGTGGCCAACCAGAAGTGCCAGTTGATTGCAGACATGGAGTACATTTGCGCACGCCCCCAGAGTTTAGGTGTCAGGAAGTAGAGTGCGGCAAAGGTGATCATGCCGTTCCAGCCCAGAACACCGGAGTGAACGTGGCCAATGGTCCAGTCGGTGTAATGCGACAGGGAGTTGACCGCGCGAATGGACATCATCGGGCCTTCAAAGGTCGACATGCCATAGAAGGCGAGGCTGATCACCATCATCCGGATGATCGGATCGGTACGCAACTTGTCCCATGCGCCATTCAGCGTCATCAGGCCATTGATCATACCACCCCAGCTTGGCATCCAAAGAATGATCGAGAACACCATGCCAAGGGTCGCGGCCCAGTCGGGCAGGGCGGTGTAGTGCAGGTGGTGTGGACCCGCCCAGATATACAGGAAGATCAGCGCCCAGAAGTGGATGATGGACAGTTTGTAGGAAAACACCGGACGTTCGGCCTGCTTTGGCACGAAGTAGTACATCATGCCCAAAAAGCCCGCCGTCAGGAAGAAGCCAACGGCGTTATGCCCGTACCACCACTGTGTCATGGCGTCTTGCACGCCCGAGAACAGCTGGATCGAGTTTGACCCCCAGATGGAAACCGGCAGGGACAGGTTGTTGATCAGGTGCAGCATCGCCACGGTGACGATGAAGGCCAGGAAGAACCAGTTGGCCACATAGATGTGCTTTTCGCGGCGTTTGATCAGCGTGCCCATGTAGATCACCAGATAGGCAACCCAGATGATGGTCAGCCAAATGTCCACATACCATTCTGGTTCGGCGTATTCTTTCGACTGGGTCGAGCCCAGAACATAGCCGGTTGCAGCCAGAACGATAAACAGCTGGTAGCCCCAGAAGACGAACCAGCGCAGGTTGCCGCCCCAAAGACGCGTACCGCAGGTGCGCTGTACGACGTAGAAAGAGGACATGATCAGGGCGTTGCCGCCAAATGCAAAAATCACCGCAGAGGTGTGCAGGGGACGCAGCCGGCCGAAGTTGGCATAGGGTTGGGCCCATTCGAAATTCAGAACCGGAAAGGCCAGCTGAAAGGCGATGAACGTGCCAACAAGGAAACCGACAACACCCCAGAAGGTGGTGGCGATGACACCGGCGCGGATCACGTCATCCATATACCCGTTGGCATCGGTTTGCGGACGTGGATCTTCGTCAGTGTTCCGCAACACCCAGATGAACATCCCGCCAGCGATGACCATGATCAGGAACGCATGTACCTGATAGGCCACATCGCGGCCCCAACTGGCGGCTATTGCGGCAAAAAGCGTAATCCCCGCCAGCAGGATTAGCTTGAAATAGTCAGATGTCATAATGGTGCCCCTCTTTTCACCCTCGGCCATAACCAGAGCCGGGGTGTTCATACCTATTGTGCCTTTTCCCAAGGACGGGTGCAGCGGTCTTTGATCTGAGTCAATGTCTATAGGGTTTTTGCTTGGTCAAGGTCAAAGACATTGGCGTCGTATCGCAGCAATCTAGGATGGAACCGGAAGCAGGAGGACACTCTATGTCTATTCAGACCGTCACAACGATTCTTACCGATATTGATCAGGCCCCAGCACAGCTTGAGGCGGCCATTGGCACGGCACGGGCGCTGGATGCGCATTTGCATGTTCTGGCCCTTGCCAGCGGGTTGGTGGATCAGGCCGCCATGATGGGTGCAGCGCTTGATCCCATTCCTGTAAGCCTTGGCGTTGAGGACAGTCTGGCCCGGGCTAAAGAGTTAGGGGAGCTGGCGACCACGCAGCTGTCTGCAGAAGATATTCGTTGGCATGTTGAAACCGCCGTCGGCAGCGGTGCCAGCAATGCCACGGAAATCGCCCGGCACACCCGTTTCAGCGATCTGGTGGTGCAGCACCGTCTGAGTGGTCCTGCGGATCAGGACCGCACCCGCCGGCTGGCCGAGACTGTGTTGTTTGAATCCGGGGTGCCGCTGTTGCTGCTTCCGGACGCCACGCAGATTGCCGCCCCGCCCAGCAAGGTTCTTGTGTCATGGGACGAAAGCGATACGGCCCTGCGTGCCGTTCGTCAGGCGATGCCTTTGTTGACCAAAGCCACTTATGTGCATGTGGTGATGGTTGATCCGCCAAAAGATGCGCCGGACCGTTCCGACCCCGGCGGGGCCTTAGCGCAATACCTATCGCGACAGGGTATCAAATGTGAACTTTCGGTTTGTAATCAAAACGATGGGAGTATTTCGTCCACCCTGGAGCGGCGCGCAACCGAATTGGGCTGCGGCATGATCGTGATGGGGGCCTACGGTCATTCCCGCCTGCGTGAGGCCATTTTCGGCGGCACCACCCGGAATATCCTAGCGAACGCCACCTTGCCCGTTTTCATGGCGCATTAGGAGCAGCCTCGGGATCAAGCGGGTTTTCGAAAGAAGGGGAGGTCTTTCGAAATGCCGGGGCGGGGGAGTCGCAAGGGCGATTGCCCCGTCCATTGGCGGGGGCATACAGCGTTTCGAGTAAAACTTGAATCAAACGTTTTGGAATAGAGGCCCTATTCTTGCGCAGAGGTTTCCGACCAACGAAAAATCTCACAAACTGGCGGGTCGAAATTGGCGGGCCCTAGTACAGCATCCCGCCATCAGTATCGTCGCCGGTTTCGGCCATGAGCACGGTCAGATCGGGGATGGTAATGGTGCGACTGCCGGTCATTCCGATCACGCCGTCTTTGCGCAGTGCGGTCATTTGACGGCTAACGGTTTCGATGGTCAGGCCCAGATATTCGCCCATCGCCTCGCGTGACATCGGCATTTCAAACGACAACCCGTCACCAATTTTCTGAAGATGCAGCGACGCTGTCCGCCGCCCGATCAGCGACAATAAACAGCTGATCTTTTCGCGGGCGGTCTTGCGGCCCAACAGCATCATCCATTCGCGTGCCACTTCCAGCTCGTCGAGCGACATTACCAACAATCGCTGCCCGATATGGGGGGTGACATCGATCAGCGCCTCAAAGGGTTTGCGCCGGAAGCAGCACAGGGTGACGTCCTGAATCGCCTCTACATCATAGCTTACATGGTCACGCCCAGGCCTGCCGATAAAGTCGGAGGGCAGCAAAAGGCCCAGCATCTGGATGCGACCGTCGGGCAGGGTCCGCGACAGTTTGGCTGCCCCCGTCACCACAGACGCTACAAAGTGCATTTCGTCGCCCTGAAACATGATCTGCTGGCCGGCATCAAAGCTACGGTAGTATTTAATGTCTTCCAAACGGCTCAATTCTTCAGAATCACAGGTCGCGCAAACTGCGCGGTTTCTGATGTTG
This sequence comes from Sulfitobacter sp. M05, assembly GCF_029285175.1. GTDB lineage: Bacteria > Pseudomonadota > Alphaproteobacteria > Rhodobacterales > Rhodobacteraceae > Sulfitobacter. The sequence continues at coordinate 560,071 of NZ_JABEDH010000001.1, forward strand.
CAATCTGCACAGGATGCAAAGTTGCCGCTGGTATGTGCCAGATTCATGTCTCGGGTCTTTCATTTTTCAGGTACTGCAATTCTATCACCTTGATTTGAAAACTCAATCTAGTGTGGCCGGCACTTTGGCAGGGGGTGACGCCATGTTTTGCGGTCTTTTCCGTATGAAAGCAGTGTTTCAGCATGATATTGGTTGCAATGCCTCTCGCAATCGCTTTTTATTGACGCAACGATCAATAAAAAATCCGGGAGAATTTTATGAAACGTCTATTGGCCACGACAGCCGTCGCCCTTGGCTTTGCCACATCTTTGTCCGCAGCTGGATGCGACAAGGTGACCTTTTCTGATGTTGGCTGGACTGACATCACGGCAACCACGGCTGCCGCCTCTGTTGTACTGGATGCATTGGGCTATGAAACCGAAACAAAGATCCTGTCCGTTCCGGTCACCTATACCTCAATGGCGGCGGGCGACATTGATGTCTTTCTGGGCAACTGGATGCCGACAATGGAGGCCGATATCGCCCCTTATCGCGAGGCCGGCACTGTTGATACCGTGCGCGCCAACCTGACTGGCGCAAAATACACGCTGGCGGTGAATAAAGCCGCTGCGGATATGGGCATCACTTCATTTGCCGACATCGCCGCCAAAGCCGACGCGCTGGACGGCAAGATCTATGGCATCGAACCGGGCAATGACGGCAACCGTCTGATCCAGTCGATGATTGATGACAACGCGTTCGACCTGAAAGAGTTCGAAGTGGTCGAATCCTCCGAGCAGGGCATGTTGGCGCAGGTTAAGCGCCTAAGCCGTAAAGGTGATCCGATTGTCTTCCTTGGCTGGGAACCCCACCCGATGAACGCCAATTTCGACCTGACCTATCTGGAAGGTGGCGATGATTTCTTTGGCCCTGATCTGGGCGGTGCGACAGTGCATACCAACACCCGTGCGGGATATGTCAGCGAATGTCCAAATGTTGGCAAGCTGTTGGGTAACATGGAATTCACGCTGGCCATGGAAAACGAAATCATGGGCGCGATTCTGGATGACGGCAATGATCCCGAAGAGGCCGCTGCCATGTGGATCAAGGCAAACGCCGATGTGCTTGGCGGATGGCTTGACGGTGTGACCACCAAGGACGGTGGTGAGGCGATGGCCGCGACGGCCGCGCTGAAGTAATCGCGACAGAGTGTAAAAAATGCCCGCCCTGATCCTTGGGGCGGGCATTGTGTTTTCGGGGGGACGTGATGAACTGGCTGACGGACAACAAGATACCGATTGATGACATCGCGGAGGCGGCGTTTGATTGGCTTCAGATCAAGGGCGAGTGGTTCTTTGACGGGCTGGCGCAGGTGATGGAATGGTTGATTGACGCCATCCTGTGGGTGCTGCAAACGCCACATCCTCTGCTGGTGATTGCCGCTTTTGCCGCGCTTACCTGGGGTATTCAGCGCAATTGGAAAACCGTGGCCTTTATTGTCATCGGTTTTCTGTTCATCCTTAATCAGGATTACTGGGAGGAGACCACCGAAAGCTTGACGCTGGTGCTTTCCGCCTGTGTGGTCTGTATGGGCGTCGGCGTTCCGATCGGCATCGCCGCAGCGCATCGTCCGCGCCTTTACCGTTTCATGCGGCCTGTGTTGGACTTGATGCAGACACTGCCAACATTTGTTTATCTGATCCCTGCCATTGTGTTCTTTGGCATCGGTATGGTGCCCGGCCTGATTGCCACGGTGATCTTTGTGCTGCCAGCCCCGATCCGCCTGACCCAGCTTGGCATCGCTTCTACCCCCAAATCTCTGCTGGAAGCGGCGCAGGCCTTTGGCGCAACGCCGCGCCAGACCCTGTGGAAAATCGAACTGCCCTATGCGCTGCCCCAGATCATGACAGGGTTGAACCAGACGATCATGTTGTCCCTGTCGATGGTGGTGATTGCCGCCCTTGTTGGGGCGGACGGATTGGGCGTGCCGGTGGTACGTGCGTTGAACTCGGTGAACACCGGATTGGGATTTGAAAGCGGTCTGATTATCGTGGTGGTCGCCATCATGTTGGACCGGATGTTGCGGGTGGGACAAAAATGAACACGGCTGTAAAATTCGATAATGTTTCCATCGTCTTTGGCGAGAAACCCAAGGCGGCGCTGGAACTGATGGATCAGGGCCAGAACCGTCCCGAGATCGAGGCGGCCACGGGGCAGGTGCTTGGCGTACACAACTGCTCGCTTGAGGTGGCCGAGGGGGAAATCCTTGTGCTGATGGGCCTGTCCGGCTCTGGCAAATCGACCTTGTTGCGGGCGGTTAACGGCCTGAACCCGGTGGCGCGTGGCAATGTGGTGGTCAACGACGGCGCATGGTCCGCCAACGTGCAGGAATGTAGCCCTGCCGATCTGCGCAAGGTTCGGCGTGAATGTGTGTCGATGGTGTTTCAGCAATTCGGCCTGCTGCCGTGGCGCAGCGTACGTGACAATGTGGCGATGGCGCTGGAATTTTCCGACACCCCCAAGGCCGAGCGCAATGCCCGTGCCGAAAAGCAACTGGCACTGGTCGGTCTGTCCGATTGGGCTGACCGCAAGGTGGGCGATCTGTCTGGTGGTATGCAACAACGTGTCGGGCTGGCGCGTGCCTTTGTGACCGAAGCGCCAATTTTGCTGATGGACGAACCGTTTTCCGCACTGGACCCGTTGATCCGCACCCGCCTGCAAGACGAGTTGCTGGAACTCCAGCGGGATCTGAAACGCACGATTATTTTTGTCAGCCATGATCTGGACGAGGCCTTCAAACTGGGGGGGCGTATCGCGATTATGGAGGGCGGGCGCATCGTGCAGCTGGGCACCCCGCGCGAGATTTTCTCGAACCCGGCATCGGATTATGTCGCTGACTTTGTGTCCAATATGAACCCCTTGGGTGTCTTGACGGCCCGCGACGTGATGGATCCGGCCAGCGATGAAACGGCCCCTCTGGTGGCGGCCGAGACACCCGTTGCCGCGTTGATCCAGCAACTGACCGGCGAAACCGGGGCGCTTCGGGTGATGGAAGGGGACAGCGTGCTAGGCACGGTCACAGCCCAAAGCATCGTCGCGCGGCTCTGCGTCTAGCGCCGCGCCCTGCCTGCGGCTTTAGCGCCGTGGTTTCCTATTGATGATCCCGCCTGTGAGTACATTCCGGTCTGCGCTATGTGGCCGCGCGGGGGACGGTGCATGTTCAAACAGATCCGCATCCATTAACAATGTCCGAAACGGCAAAGCTGTTTTGGACATCAAACATGCAGTATCACCGGCAAGTCATTGTTTATAAATTTAAATTCTGCTGGGAAAGTTTGAAATGGTGCCCCCACACGGACTCGAACCGCGGACCTATTGATTACAAATCAATTGCTCTACCAGCTGAGCTATAGGGGCAGGCGTCCTAGGGACGTCTCGACCTTCCGACTGACTTGCATCTGCCTAAGGTGTGCGCGTTCTTTAGTAGATCATGTTTTGGGATGCAAGCACTCTCGACACCAAAAATGCATCATTTTTAAAATCGTTTTTTTCTGCGCCATTCGATCCGATTTAGATGTTTTACACCCAAAGCCCGAGCCTGTATTCAACAGGCCATTATTTCACGTAGCGGGTAGGGATTTATGCAGCTGGTTTTGCAGACAGGCGCCCATTTTACCGAGCAGGAGCGGCTGATCAAATCAGTCCTGCGCAACAAAGAGGCCTTTGCCAAACGCGGTGTGATCGTCCCGGGGCCAAACAGCTATCGCGGGTTGGTGCGTGAGACGTTGAATGCAATGCGCAAAACGCCGGCCTCGCCGCAGGCGCGCGAGGTCCTGCTGGATGTGATGCTGGATGGGTCGCCCGCTGACCGCCTGATCCTGTCGGATGCGAACTTCTTCCGCACGGCAGGCACTGCAATTCAGGAAGGCGTGCTTTATCCGGCGGCGGCCGGGCGCATGGCGCATATGGCGGCATTGTTTCCCGATGACGAGATCGAGATTTATCTGGCGGTGCGCAATCCTGCCACCTTTATCCCGATCATCTACGGCAATGCGATTGATCAATCTGCCGCGGCGTTTTGGGGCGGGCGCCACCCGCAGGATCTGCGCTGGTCCGACACCATTGCTGACATCCGCGAGGCAGCACCAAATATCGCCATCACCGTATGGTGTAGCGAGGATACGCCACTGATCTGGGCTCAGATTATTCGCGAACTCGGTGGCGTTGAGCATCATCAAAAGATTGTTGGCGGCTTTGATCTTTTGTCGAGCATCATGTCGAAAGAGGGGATGGAGCGGCTGCGCAGCTATATGCATCTGCATCAGGACATCACCGAAGTGCAAAAGCGCAGGGTCATCGGGGCGTTTCTTGACAAATTCGCTTTGGATGATGCGATTGAAGAAGAACTCGATATGCCCGATTGGACCGAAGCGCTGGTCGATGAACTGACCGAGCTTTACGACGAGGACATGATGACGGTTCAACGGATGGACGGTGTCCGCATGATCGCGCCCTGACAAATACAGGTGCGAGGGGGGACGTCAGCCAAAGTCGTGCGCGATTTGCGGGGCCAGTTCGGTCGTCACGGCATAGGCGGCGGGATAGCCTCTTTGGTGCAGCGCTCAACACGGCATCGTCGACATGGGTTTGGGGCAGATAAATCTGACTGCCGCATTTATCGTGTTTAGCTACTCTTGGGTCCACCCGTGGAGATCGGTTACACCTGCGGATACATAGTGAAACAAGATTGCCGCCAGCGGTGCTTGCGTTGCTCCGCCTCTCAGGCCGATGGGGTGTTTTCGTCTTTCCAGCGCCGGTAGGCTGCGTTTAACCCGGCCAATGTCATGGGCTCGGCATTTGCAACTGTGGCCGGTGCGCCTTGTGTTTGCAGGGCACGGACATAGGGCGCAGCCGCTGCGTCGGTCCCGATGATGGCGATGTTGGTGCCCAGCCAATAAGGGCGCGCGGCAGCCAGTTCTGCACCGATCAACAGGCCGGTCAGCCGCGCCCTCCCAACTTCGACGGGGGCATCATCCAACAGCTGATCGGCGTGAAGCGTGAACAGCCGGGCGGCAAGTTTCTCGGGCTTACTCAGGGCTTCCTCGACGGTGGTGTCAAAGGTGCCCTGATCCCAATCTTCGGACGCAACCGACGGGCGCAGCACCGAATGCGCGGCCAGAAGGCTGGCTAGCGTGCCGCTCATATAGGTCTGGAAGCTGACCACTTCGCCAGCGGAAATCTGGGCCCATTTTGTGTGCGCACCTGGCAGGCAGATCACCCCGTCCCACTCTGGATTCAGCGCAAGGAAACCGGCGATACGGGTTTCTTCGCCATGCATAATGTCCGAGGGTGTGGTTTGCCGCAGGCCGGCAACGACATGCAGGTTGAAATGCGCGCTTGGGGCGGGAACCGGCCCTTGAGCCAAAGGCGGGCAGGGCACAGCGTGACGGGGGACATCAATCCAGCCACCAGAGGAGCCGAGCAAACCGCAAGCGATAACCGGGGTCTGTTGTGACACCTGCCAGCCATCCAGAACTGCCGTCAGGGCCAGTTCGAAACCGTCGCGGGTTGATCCGTCAATTTCGTCGCTGGAGTGTGCTTTGGCCAGTGCGCGTCCTTCGGCCATTGCCCAGGCACACAGGCTATTGCTGTCCCAGTCTAGCGCGATCCAGTCCGGTGTTACATTCATTCTGGTCTTACCCTGTCTGTATCCGTTTGTTTCATTGGTCTTTGTTATCGGGCTGGCATCCTTATGGGGCCGTCTTTTGTGACCAAGGCCAAGCCTGTTTATCCCCCGCAAGAGTTCCGGACAGCGGCAGGCCAGCGCCTTTCAAGGATGCGCGGTCAATCTATCCGGTGCCGCCTGATTGTCCAGTCGTGCGATTGGTCAAATGCCTGCTGTCAGGGCGGGCTGTGCTTGGGCATTAAAAACAGTTTCTTGCGATTTCATAGTGCAGTGCAGCATTTCCTTTACGTATAAAATGTTTTTACTTGAAGCATGGTTGCTTTGGCCCTAGCCTGATCTCAAGACTGCGGAATTGGGGAGACTGAAATGCGTGCGATTTGTCTGGGCGGCGGGCCTGCGGGCCTTTATTTTGGAATTTCATTAAAGCTGCGCGATCCATCCGCAGAGGTGACGGTGCTTGAACGTAACAAGCCCGACGACACCTTTGGATGGGGCGTCGTATTGTCAGACGAGACGCTTGATAATCTTGAGGCGAACGATCCGGTTTCAGCCGCCGAGATTCGCAAGAATTTCGCCTATTGGGATGACATGGCTCTGATCTACAAGGGTCAGAAAACCGTCAGCACGGGGCACGGGTTTTGTGGCATTGGGCGCAAGAAGCTGTTGCAAATCCTCCAGGCACGGGCGGCCGAGCTGGGGGTGGACCTGCAATTCGAAACCGAGGTGGAGGCCGCATCGACATATCAGGATGATTATGATCTGGTGGTCGCCTGTGACGGGTTGAATTCGAAAACCAGGCTGGAGTTTCAAGATACGTTCAAGCCTGACATCGACGTGCGAAAATGCCAGTTCATCTGGCTGGGAACCCATCAGAAATTCAACGATGCCTTTACCTTTATCTTCAAGGAGACGGACAAGGGATGGCTTTGGGTACATGCCTATCAATTTGACGATGATACCGCGACTTTCATTGTGGAATGCAGCCAGCAGACCTTTGAGAACTACGGTTTCGCGGACCTGAGTCAGCAGGAAACAATCGCCATCTGCGAGGAGGTTTTCAAGGATCACCTTGACGGTAACGCTTTGATGACAAACGCAAACCACATTCGCGGCTCTGCCTGGATACAGTTCCCGCGGGTGCTGTGCGAAACTTGGCACCACGAGAACGTCGTGTTGTTGGGGGATGCGGCGGCGACTGCGCATTTCTCAATCGGGTCGGGGTCGAAACTGGCGCTGGAATCGGCGATCTCACTTGCCGATCACACCATCGCGGAAACCGATATTGCCGTGGCGGCCGAGAAATACGAAGCGGCCCGCCGCCTTGAAGTTCTGCGCCTGCAATCCGCTGCGCGCAACTCGCTTGAATGGTTCGAGGATGTCGAGCGCTATCTGGATCTTGACCCGGTGCAGTTGAACTATTCCATGTTGACGCGCTCGCAGCGGATCAGCCATGAAAATCTGCGCGAACGGGATCCAGAATGGCTGGCAGGTGCCGAAAAATGGTTCATGGAACAGGCCGGTGTCCAGACCGATGGCCCCGCCCGTGCGCCGATGTTCGCGCCTTTCCAGCTGCGGGATATGACACTTGAAAACCGCATCGTTGTTTCCCCAATGGCACAATACAAGGCGGTCGACGGTGCGCCAACGGACTGGCACCTGATCCATTACGGCGAACGCGCCAAAGGTGGGGCCGGGCTGGTCTATACCGAAATGACATGTGTGTCGCCGGATGGCCGCATTACGCCGGGCTGTCCGGGGCTTTACGCGCCTGAACATGAGGCTGCGTGGCAGCGTTTGACATCCTTTGTACATGCGGAAACTGACGCGAAAATCTGTTGCCAGATTGGCCATGCGGGCCGCAAGGGATCCACGCGGATCGGTTGGGAGGGCATGGACAAACCTCTGGCCGAGGGGAACTGGCCGATCTGTTCAGCCTCTGCAATCGCGTGGTCGGATGAAAATGCCGTGCCACAAGAGGCGAGCCGCGCTGATATGGACCAGATTCGCGATGCCTTTGTCTCTTCTGCGGAAATGGCCGAACGCGCCGGTTTTGACATGATCGAGCTTCATGCCGCACACGGGTATTTCATATCGTCCTTCATTTCGCCGCTGTCCAACACCCGCACGGATGAATACGGCGGCAGTCTGGAAAACCGGATGCGCTATCCTCTGGAGGTCTTTGCCGCGATGCGTGCTGTCTGGCCGCAGGGCAAGCCGATGTCGGTGCGGATTTCGGCCAATGACTGGACAGGGGATGATGGTGTGACCCCGCAGGAGGCTGTGAAAATCGCACAGATGTTCGAGGCCGCCGGTGCCGATATCATTGATGTTTCGGCGGGACAAACCTCGACCGAGGGTCAACCAGTTTATGGCCGCATGTTCCAGACCCCGTTTTCGGACCGTATCCGCAACGAGGCCGGGATCAAGACAATGGCCGTGGGCAATATTTATGAGGCCGATCATGTGAATTCCATTCTGATGGCAGGGCGGGCCGATTTGGTTTGTATCGGGCGCCCCCACCTGAGTGATCCGTTCTGGACGCTGCGTGAAGCGGCGGCGATTGGCGACCGGCAGGGGAAATGGCCCTTGCCCTATGCCGCAGGGCGGGATCAGATGTGGCGACTGGCCGATAAGGCGACGGAAATGGAGAAAGTATGAGACAGGTTCTTGTTACGGGAGGTGGTTCGGGCATCGGGCAGGCCGTAGCGCGCGATTTTGCTGCCATGGGCGATGAGGTCACCATTGCAGGGCGCCGTCTTGAGGCGCTGGAGGAAACCAATGCCGGCGGCAACATGCGCATGGTTCAGGTCGATGTCACCGACGAGGAGTCGGTCAAGGCAATGTTTGATCGGCCTTATGACGTTGTTGTTGCCAATGCGGGATCCGGACATGCCATGCCGGTTGCCAAGATGCCGATTGAGGTTTGGAATGACACATTGGCGGTTAACCTGACAGGTGTGTTCCTGACATTCCGTGCTGCCCTTGCTGATATGCCGGCTGGCGGACGGTTGATTGCGATGGCGTCAATCGCCAGCCTGAAAGGCGGCGGGAACCTTGCAGCCTATTCGGCGGCCAAACATGGTGTGCTGGGGCTGGTGCGATCCTTGGCCATTGAGGTGGCAAAAACCGGCATCACTTGCAATGCGGTCTGTCCGGGGTTTGTAGACACAGAAATGGCCGATGGCGCGGTGCGTAACGTCATGAAGATGATGGATATTGACCGCGAGAAGGCGGAAAAGATGCTGGTCTCCGGCAATCCGATGCGCCGGATGATTACCTGTGATGAAGTGGTTGCCGCTGTGCGGTTTCTGGCGTCGAAAGAGGCGTCGATGATCAACGGGCATGACCTTTCGGTTTCCGGCGGCGAGATATGACAGAGGCAAAGGATCGCGTACGTCTTTGGCTGCGCCTGCTAAAGACTGTGCGTGGAATTGAAAATGACCTGCGCGAAACGCTGCGGCGTGACCACAAAACGACATTGCCGCGGTTTGATGTGATGTCAGCCCTGTCACGCCATCCGCAAGGCCTGAAAATGAGCCAGCTGAGCGGTGTTTTGCGGGTCTCTAACGGTAATGTCACGGGCATTGCCGACCGGCTGAGCGATGAGGGGCTGGTCGAAAGGGTGGCCGTGCCGGGAGACCGGCGTGCCATCGTTTTGCGGCTGACGCAGGCCGGCCTGGCCGAGTTTGAGACCCAGGCGCAGGCGCATGAAGAATGGATTAATGAAAGGCTCAGTGGTGTTAGTCCCGAAGAGGCGCGTGCCATGGCCGCGCGGCTTCAGGATTTTGCTGATGCAGCCGAGATGACGATGGAGAAAACGACAGATGCGCAGTGATGTGAAGCACTTTCTATGTGAAATCGAAGATGGAATTGCCACCGTGCGGCTGGACCGGCCGGACCGCAAAAACCCGCTGACTTTTGAAAGCTATGCCGAGATGCGCGATTGGTTTCGGGATCTGGTTTACGCGGACGACGTGGATGTGGTGGTCTTTGGATCGAACGGCGGTAACTTTAGCTCCGGCGGCGATGTGCATGATATCATTGGACCTTTGACGCGCATGAATATGAAGGAACTGTTGCAGTTCACCCGTATGACTGGTGATCTGGTCAAGGCGATTGTGAATTGCGGTAAGCCAGTGATTGCGGCGGTGGACGGGATTTGTGTCGGGGCCGGTGCGATTATCGCAATGGCCTCGGATTTGCGCATAGCCACACCTGAGGCAAAGACCGCGTTCCTGTTCACCCGAGTCGGATTGGCGGGCTGTGATATGGGGGCCTGCGCCATCCTGCCGCGTATTATCGGTCAAACCCGGGCGGCGGAACTGCTCTATACTGGACGCTCTATGAGCGCCGAGGAAGGCGACCGCTGGGGCTTTTTCAACCGGTTGGTTTCGGCAGAGGAGTTGGAGGCCGAGGCCTTGGCCTTTGCAAAGCAAATTCAGGCCGGTCCGAATTTCGCTCATATGATGACCAAGACAATGTTGGCACAAGAATGGTCGATGTCGATTGAACAGGCGATTGAGGCCGAGGCACAGGCGCAGGCGATCTGTATGCAGACCGGCGATTTCGAGCGGGCCTATAAAGCGTTTGTTGCCAAAGAGCGCCCGGTTTTCCAAGGCGACTAGGCGTAGCCCGCCGCGGAATGAGTTTATTGGCAAGATGAAATTGGGGAGCGCAATTCATGTCTGACCGGAGTTTTTTGACCTGGCCGTTTTTTGAAGATCGGCATCGGGAGTTGGCGGAAGCATTGGATGTGTGGGCGGCGAGCAACCTGGCCGGCGTTGATCACAGGGATACGGACGCGGCTTGCCGGTCCTTGGTTGAAATGATGGGTGCCGGTGGGTGGCTGCGTCATTCGGCAGCCATGGGGGAAGAGAGGTTGGATGTGCGGTCCCTCTGCCTGACACGCGAAACCCTTGCTCGTCACGACGGGTTGGCGGATTTTTGTTTTGCGATGCAGGGGCTTGGCACCGGTGCGCTTTCGCTTTTTGGCACTGCCGAACAACAGGCAGCCTGGTTGCCCAAAACACGTGAAGGCCAGGCGATTTCCGCTTTTGCACTGACGGAGCCGCAATCGGGATCGGATGTGGCCAGTTCCACGATGACCGCGACACGGGAAGGCGACGATTTCGTTTTGGACGGGCATAAGACCTGGATTTCCAATGGTGGGATTGCTGATGTCTATACTGTGTTTGCCCGTACCGGTGAGGGGCCGGGTGCCAAAGGGCTGTCAGCCTTTGTTGTGCCTGCGGACACGCCCGGTTTGAAGGTAGAGGCGCGGTTGGAGGTGATTGCGCCACATCCGCTTGCGACATTGCATTTCGATGGAGTCAGAGTGCCGGCAACGGCCCTGATCGGAGAGGCGGGCAAGGGTTTTGGTATCGCCATGTCGGTTCTGGATGTGTTCCGCTCGACTGTCGCGGCGGCGGCCTTGGGGTTTGCACGCCGTGCCTTGGACGAGGCGGTGGAGCGTGTCACCACGCGCCATGTTCAGGGGGCCCCGTTGTCGGATTTGCAAATGGTGCAGGGGCATATTGCGGATATGGCGGTGGATGTGGACGCCTCCGCATTGCTGATTTACCGGGCGGCATGGGCAAAGGATTCCGGTGCGGCGCGGGTCACCCGCGAGGCGGCGATGGCGAAACTGTTTGCCACCGATCACGCCCAGCAAGTTATTGATAAAGCAGTTCAATTACATGGCGGTGATGGTGTGCGGCAGGGCCAGATGGTCGAAAGCCTTTACCGTGAAATACGTGCTTTGCGGATTTACGAAGGCGCGTCTGATGTGCAGCGGGTGGTGATTGCGCGCCAGACTTTGGGAGGACGTTAAGATGTTGGGACGCTCGGGGCATGTGGATGGATTTACGCGGGACAATCTGCCGGATGTGGCGGCCTGGCCTGAATTGTTGCTGGACGGGTTCGCCTATCCCGAGCGGCTGAATGTTGGCGTCGAACTGACGGATAAGATGGTGGAAAAAGGGTTCGGTGATCACACTGCCCTGATCGGCAACGGGCGCCGGCGCACCTATAAGGAACTGGCCGACTGGACCAACAAGCTGGCGGCAGCGATGGTTGAAAACCTTGGGATCAAGCCGGGCAACCGGGTGCTGATCCGTTCGGCCAACAACCCGGCGATGGTGGCCTGTTGGCTGGCCGCAACCAAAGCGGGGGCGGTGGTTGTGAATACCATGCCGATGCTGCGGGCGGGCGAATTGGGGGCGATTGTCGATAAGGCCGAAATCAGCCATGCGCTTTGTGACACAAGGCTGATGGATGAGATGACGGGCTGCGCCAAAACTTCGTCCTATCTGAAAACCGTGGTCGGGTTTGACGGGACCAGCAATCATGACGCCGAGCTGGACCGTCTGGCGCTGGAGAAACCGGTGCAGTTTGATGCGGTGGACACGGCGCAAGACGATGTTGCCTTGCTGGGTTTTACATCAGGAACGACGGGTGACCCAAAGGCAACAATGCATTTTCATCGGGATTTGCTGATCATCGCGGATGGCTATGGCCGTGAGGTTTTGCAGGTCACACCGCAGGATGTCTTTGTCGGATCACCGCCTTTAGCCTTTACCTTCGGGCTGGGTGGTTTGGCGATCTTTCCGCTGCGGTTTGGGGCGGCGGCGACGCTGTTGGAAGCGGCCAGCCCGCCCAACATGATCGAGATCATCGAAAAATTCAAAGCCACAGTATGTTTCACCGCGCCGACAGCCTATCGGGCAATGTTGCAGGCGATGGAAGAGGGCGCGGACCTGTCTTCGCTTAGGGCGGCGGTCAGTGCGGGCGAGACCCTGCCGGCACCAGTCTACCACGACTGGGAGGCAAAAACCGGCAAGCCCATGCTGGACGGGATCGGTGCGACAGAAATGCTGCATATCTTTATCTCGAACCGGTTTGATGACCACAAAGCGTCTTGTACCGGCAAGCCGGTGACGGGCTACGAGGCTAAGGTGGTGGACGCCGACGGCGTCGAAGTGGCGCGTGGCGAAGTGGGCCGGTTGGCCGTCCGAGGGCCAACGGGCTGTCGGTATCTCGCGGACGATCGCCAAGCCGCCTATGTGCAGGACGGATGGAATATTACTGGCGATAGTTTTTCAATGGACGCAGAGGGTTACCTGTATTTTGCCGCGCGCAACGACGATATGATCATCAGTTCTGGATATAACATTGCCGGCCCCGAGGTTGAGGCCGCATTGCTGAGCCATCCGGCGGTCAGCGAATGCGGTGTGGTCGGCGCCCCAAACGAGGCGCGCGGCTCGATTGTACAGGCCCATATCGTGCTGGTTGACGGGGTGACCGGGGATGATGCCTTGGTGAAAACACTGCAGGATCATGTCAAGCAAACCATCGCGCCCTTCAAATATCCACGTGACATCCGATTTATTGACGCCTTGCCCAAGACAGCGACCGGCAAGATTCAGCGATTTGCCCTAAGGGAGCAGAAATGACCGATTTCGAAAAGGCCGCCGAGGGGGCCAAAATGGATTTCGCCAAGGACATGTCCTATGGTGATTATCTGGGGCTTGATGCCATTTTGTCGGCGCAGCATCCGTTAAGTGATGCCCATGACGAGATGCTTTTTATCGTGCAGCATCAGACATCTGAGCTGTGGATGCGGCTGGCGATTCACGAGTTGCAAGAGGCGCGGCGCGTTATGTTGGCAGGGGGGCTGAAGCCGGCCTTCAAAATGTTGACCCGGGTGGCCCGGATATTCGAGCAACTGAATTCTGCCTGGGATGTGTTGCGCACCATGACGCCCAGTGAATACACCGCTTTTCGCCCCTCCTTGGGCAATTCATCGGGGTTTCAGTCGCATCAATACCGGCTTGTTGAATACCTCTTGGGCAACCGTATCGGGGCGCTGATGGCGCTGCACAAACACAAAGCCGCAGCTTTTGACGCCTTGAGCGCCGAACTGGCTCAGCCAAGCCTCTATCAGGTGGCGATTGATGTGACCTGCGCGCGTCTGGGCATAGCGTCTTTGGCGGGACTGCCCGGAGAGGGCGATTGGCAGGCCGTTCCGGCGGTTCAGGATATGTGGCAGCAGGTTTACCAAGATCCTAAAGCCCATTGGGAGCTTTACGAACTGGCTGAAAAGCTCGTTGATCTGGAAGACTATTTTCGACGTTGGCGGTTTAACCATGTGACAACCGTCGAACGGATCATCGGGTTCAAACGAGGTACGGGGGGAACATCGGGGGTGGCCTATCTGCGCAAAATGCTCGAAGTTGAGCTGTTTCCCGAATTATGGCAAGTCAGAGGAGTCTTGTAAGTGACGAATGTAGTGAGAAAAGAGCAGTTTATCCTGCCTGAGGGAGTCATTTATCTGGATGGTAACTCGCTGGGGCCAATGCCCAAATCCGTGCCGGCGCGTCTGGCCAATGTGATGAACGAAGAATGGGCCCAGATGCTGATCGGCGGCTGGAACAAAGCTGGATGGATGGCCCAGCCAAGCGAAGTTGGTAACTCCGTAGGGCGATTGGTTGGTGCGGCCGCCGGTTCGGTCGTTATGGGGGATACCCTTTCGGTCAAGGTGTATCAGGCGCTGGCCGCTGGTATTAAGATGCGGCCAGAGCGCCGGGTGATCCTGAGCGACACGGGCAACTTTCCAAGCGACCTTTACATGGCTGAAGGGTTGGTGGGGTTGCTGGGGCAGGGCTATGAGCTGCGCACCGTCGCCCCCGAAGAAGTCGCCAAATCCATCACCGACGACATTGCCGTGGTGATGTTGACACAAGTGGATTACCGCAGCGGACGCGTGCATGACATGCCGGCGATGACCAAACTGGCCCATGATGCGGGCGCGGTGATGGTCTGGGATCTGGCCCATTCGGCAGGGGCCATTCCTGTCGATCTTGCGGCCTCCAATTGTGAATTTGCTGTGGGTTGTACCTATAAATATCTCAACGGTGGCCCCGGTGCGCCGGCCTTTATCTATGTGCGCCCTGATCTGGCCGACACGGCAGAGCCGGCGTTGAGTGGATGGTTGGGTCATGCCAACCCATTTGATTTTGATCTGCATTACACCCCCGGCAAAGGGATCGAGCGGATGCGTGTCGGCACGCCGCCGGTATTGCAGATGGCCGCATTGGAAGAGGCGATGAAAGTCTGGGACGGCGTGGATATGGCCGATGTCCGGCAGGCATCCATCGCATTGCAAGAGCAGTTCATCGAAGAGGTTGAACAGGCGGTGCCCGAACTTGAGCTGGCCAGCCCGCGTGATTCAAGCACACGTGGCTCGCAGGTCTCGTTTCGCTTTGAACATGGCTATGCGGCGATGCAGGCGGTGATCGAACGCGGCGTTGTTGGGGATTTCCGCGCGCCGGACATCATGCGTTTTGGTTTCACACCGCTCTATCTGGATTCCGGTGACGTGAGTGCAGCCGTTGCGGTGATCAAGGATGTAATGACCAATGCGCTTTGGGATGATCCGAAATACAAGGTGCGCAGCCGCGTGACCTGATTGGGTCAGCGGGTACGCAGCAGCGGCGACAGACCGGTCGAAAAAATAAAGATCACCGCCGCTGCGGTAACAATGCTGGGGCCGGTGGGCGTGTCAAACTGGAACGAGCCCAGCAGCCCCGCACCCACCGCAACCGCCCCCAGCGCCATGGCCCAAAGCACCATCATCTCCGGTGTGCGGGCAAAGGGGCGGGCAGCAGCGGCCGGGATGATCAGCATGGCGGCAATCAGCAAGGCACCAACCACCTTGAGGGCAACCGCAACCGTGATCGCAAGTGCAACCGTCAGAATGAGCTGTTCACGTTTGGGATGTCCCCCTGACGCTGTGGCCAGATCGGGGTTCAGTGTGGCCGTCAGCAAGGCTTGCCAGCGCCAAAGCAGCAGTAGCGCCACCAATATGGCACCCGACCAGATTAACAGGACATCGCCTTTGTTCACGGCCAGAATGTCACCGAACAAATAGGCAGAAAGATCAATGCGTTGCCCCGGAACAAGGGAGATCGCGACAAGCCCCAGCGCCAGCCCCGCATGGGCCAGAACCCCCAAAAGAGTATCCGTGCTGACATTATGTTCTGACAGGGTGCTGACGATCAGGGCCATAGCAAGGGCGACAACCAAAACACCACCAATCACCGGTAGATCCATCGCCAGCGCAAGGGCAACCCCCAAGAGCGCGGCGTGGCTGGTGGCATCCCCGAAATAGGCCATACGCCGCCAGACCACAAAACAGCCCAGAGGGGCAGCGGCCAAAGCAACGCCAAGACCCGCAAGGGCGGCGCGAAAAACAAAGTCGTCCATCATTGGCAATGCTCGTCGGTGTGATCGTGATCGTGAGAATGGTGATGCGCGTGATCGTGCTGGTGCCGGTAAAGCGCCAGCGTGCCCTGTGTGCCGGTGCCAAACAGGGCGCGGTATTCCGGGGCATCCGCAACAATTTCGGGGGTGCCTTCGCAACAAATATGACCGTTCAGGCACAGCACCCGGTCAGAGGCGGCCATGACGACATGCAGATCGTGCGACACCATCAACACAGCAATGCCCAAGGCGTGGCGGACTTCTTCGATCTGGCGGTAAAAGGCGGCAGCACCGGGTTGGTCCAGCCCCTGTGTCGCTTCGTCAAGGATCAGGATGTCCGGCGTCCCCAGCAGCGCCCGCGCCAAAAGCACGCGCTGGAACTGGCCCCCCGACAAGGCGGCCATCTGGGCGCGGCCCAGTTCCGGTACACCTGCACGGAGCAGCGCCCCCTGTATCTCATCTGTCTTCTGGCGCTTGGGCAGGTTCAGAAAACGATGAACGGTCAAGGGCAGGGTGGCATCAATGTGCAGCTTCTGAGGGACATAGCCAATGCGCAGCCCATCTGCCCGCGTGACACTGCCCGACACCGGTTTCAAGGCCCCGATCAGGGCGCGCAGCAGGCTGGATTTGCCCGATCCGTTGGGGCCGACGATGGTGACGATTTCGCCGCGTTCGATGGCAAAAGTCACATCACGCAGCACCGGGGCACCGCGGTATCCCAATGTCAGGTTCTGGGTGTTAATCAGGCTCACGCGGTATCTTTCTGGCAGCTTGGACACAGGCCTTCGGCCTCTACCACGGTGCGTTCGATCCGGAAACCCGCATCTGACGCCGCATCATTCAACCGCCCTCTGCCAAGGGTTGTGTCGGTTTCGGCGACAGAATTGCAGGCCCGGCAGATTAGAAAGGCGGGCATCTGGCATTCGCCTAAATGGGCGCAGGCGATAT
Organism: Sulfitobacter sp. M05; assembly: GCF_029285175.1. GTDB lineage: Bacteria > Pseudomonadota > Alphaproteobacteria > Rhodobacterales > Rhodobacteraceae > Sulfitobacter. The sequence continues at coordinate 576,944 of NZ_JABEDH010000001.1, forward strand.
AGGCGTTAAGCGCTTCGATTTTATGGGCAAACCCCGCTTTCACCAGAAAGTCCAAAGCGCGATAGGCGACCGGCGGCTGTGCCCCCAGACCTTCTGTGGCGAGCACTGCCAGCAGATCATAGGCCCCTAATGCGCGGTGATCAGCCAACAGGATCTCCAACGAACGGCGGCGCACCGGCGTCAGGCGCAACCCGTTGTCCGCACAGTGTTGTTCGGCCTTTCGCAACGTGTCCGCGACGCAGTTTCCGTGATCGTGCGGCGCAAATCCGATGGTGTTCATGAGGGCCTCCAAATCTTGGCTATTGATATGTTATAACATTAACTGTAGCAAGCCCTCGAATTTCATTTGGAGGATACCATGCGTTATCTATTTCTAGCCTTAACGGTCCTGCCTGCAATGGCCCGCGCAGAGGTGCCTGCCGTCGCGGTGGACATCGCACCGGTGCATAGTCTTGTGTCCCGTGTGATGCAGGGCGTGGGAACACCCGATCTGGTGGTTCCGCCCGGTGCCTCGCCGCATGGCTACGCGATGCGCCCTTCCGAGGCCCGCAGCCTGAGCGGTGCAGATCTGGTGGTTTGGGTCGGTTCCGGATTGACGCCCTGGCTTGCCGACCCGATCGACGCATTGGCCCCGCAGGCGCATAAACTGGCGCTGATGGATGCAGATGGCATGTCGTTGCTTGGGTTCCGTACCGGAGCAGGTTTTGAAAACGCCCATGACCATGATCACGGGCATGATCATGGAGGGCACGACGCCCATGATGATCATGAAGACCACGATGATCATGAAGGCCACGATGATCATGAGGGGCATGAAGACCATGAGGGGCACGGACACGACGCAGCGGCCCATGATGATGGTAAGCACGAAGGTCATGATCACGCCGATCACGAAGGACATGACGAGCATGCCCATGATGAACACAACCACGACGCCCATGCGGAGGACAGCCACAAAGAAGAGGGTGATCATGCCCATGATGAAGCGGCCCATAACGAAGAGGGCCATGACGATCACGACCATGAAAAATCTAATGACGCCCATGCACAGCACGCTGATGGTGAACGGCAGGACCCCCATATCTGGCTCGACCCGGCAAACGCCGCTGTCGCACTTGAGGCAATCGCCGTTGCCCTGTCTGATCTGGATCCGGAAAACGCGACGATCTACCATCAGAATGCCGAAGAGGGTCAGGCCGAATTGGCGACCCTTACACAAGAAGTAACCGCGCAGTTGAAAGCCGCACAGGGGCGTCCGTTTATCGTATTCCACGACGCTTATCATTATTTCGAAGCGCGGTTTGGTGTCGAATCCGTTGCCGCAGTCAGCACCGGCGATGCGGCGGCTCCGGGGGCGGCGCGGGTCGCAGCTTTGCGCGCTCAGGTAACCGAGGCAGCGCCTGTCTGTGCTTTTGCAGAACCACAGATGAACACCGCGTTGTTGGAGACCGTGTTCGAAGGGCAGGCGACAAAGCTGGCGATGCTTGATCCGCTTGGGGCAGCGTTGACGCCGGGGGCTGACCTTTATGGTGATCTGATCCGTGGTGTTGCCACGTCCATCGCGGATTGCCTCGCACCATAACCTGCTGCGGCCCTGCCAACCTCACTCGGGGGCGGGCAACGATCTGTGTGGTTTGTCAGGGCGGTCCTTGCTGGGGTCGCCCTGTTGTTTTCTGACATAGTGCGCGGGCACTCTGGTGCCAAACCGGGATGCAAACAAATTTATGTGTTCATGCCGGCATCCGACTACGGTGGCACCGGCCCGCGCAACCCCTTGTCTGCGCAGGCCCAACCGCCTTGCGCTTGTCATTAACCTCATTGTCATTGCCTGTGATTAAGAGGGGGGCGGCCCGTATTCCCGCCTCCCTGGGCTGCGCCCCCCTTGAAGCTCCCCCGGCCCGCGACTAATCTGATGATAACGGTTATGCGGGTATGGTCCCGCAAACGCAGATACAGGCAAGCACAGATGAATGATCCCTATGAAACCTACATGAACCTCGTTCCCATGGTCGTTGAACAGACCAGCAGGGGCGAACGGGCCTACGATATTTTCTCGCGGCTGTTGAAAGAACGGATCATTTTCATCAATGGGCCGATCCACAGCGGCATGAGCCACCTGATCGTGGCGCAGCTGCTGCACCTTGAAGCGGAAAACCCGTCCAAGGAAATCAGCATGTATATCAACTCGCCCGGTGGCGAAGTCTCTGCCGGTCTGTCGATCTATGACACCATGCAGTACATCCGCCCCAAGGTGTCGACGCTGATCTGTGGTATGGCGGCCTCGATGGGGTCGGTGATTGCCATCGGTGGCGAAAAAGGCATGCGTTTTGCCCTGCCAAACGCCGAAGTGATGGTACACCAGCCCTCAGGCGGTTCCCAAGGCAAGGCCACCGATATCCTGATTTCGGCGCGCCACATCGAACAGACCCGTGAACGGATGTACCAGCTTTACATGAAACACTCCGGTCAGGATTATGAGACTGTGCAAAAAGCGCTGGATCGCGACCTCTGGATGACGCCAAGCGAGGCATTGGAGTGGGGCCACATCGACGAGATTGTTGCAAACCGCGGCAAAGAAGACGATAACGACGCGCCGAAAAGCAAGCCTAAGAAGGGCAAAGGCGACAAGTAGGCCAAAGCCTTAGGCGCTGCGATTTTGCGATTGTAGCGCCCTAGGCACTGGCTTAGTGTTTGAGGTTAGGACCGCGCGTCTGATTTGGCGCGCACAATTCACGACAGACCTGAAAGGGCTGACATGGCGAATAATTCCAGCGGTGATAGCAAAAACACCCTCTACTGTAGTTTCTGCGGCAAAAGCCAGCATGAGGTGCGCAAGCTAATTGCCGGGCCGACCGTGTTCATCTGTGATGAATGTGTCGAACTGTGCATGGACATCATCCGCGAAGAGACCAAGGCGTCAGGGCTGAAAGCCACGGATGGTGTGCCCACGCCCAAAGATATCTGCGAGGTTCTGGACGATTATGTGATCGGTCAGGCCACGGCGAAACGGGTTTTGTCGGTGGCGGTACACAACCACTACAAGCGGTTGAACCATGCCCAGAAGGGCGGCGATATCGAACTGGCGAAATCCAACATCCTGCTGATTGGTCCGACCGGTTGCGGTAAGACCCTGTTGGCCCAGACACTGGCGCGGATTCTGGACGTACCGTTTACAATGGCGGATGCGACCACATTGACCGAAGCTGGCTATGTCGGTGAAGATGTTGAGAACATTATTCTCAAGCTGTTGCAGGCATCCGAGTACAATGTTGAGCGTGCGCAGCGCGGCATCGTCTATATTGACGAGGTCGACAAAATCACGCGCAAATCCGAGAACCCGTCGATTACCCGTGACGTGTCGGGTGAGGGTGTGCAGCAGGCCTTGCTGAAGTTGATGGAAGGCACAGTCGCCTCTGTACCACCACAGGGCGGGCGCAAGCATCCGCAACAGGAATTCCTGCAGGTCGACACAACGAACATTCTGTTCATCTGTGGCGGTGCCTTTGCTGGTCTGGACAAGATCATTGCCGCACGTGGCAAAGGGTCTGCGATGGGGTTCGGCGCGGATGTGCGTGACAATGACGCCCGCGGCATCGGCGAGATTTTCACCGATCTTGAGCCGGAAGACCTGCTGAAATTCGGTTTGATCCCGGAATTTGTTGGCCGTTTGCCGGTGTTGGCAACGCTGGAAGATCTGGACGAGGACGCGCTGGTCACAATCCTGACGCAGCCTAAGAACGCTTTGGTCAAGCAATACCAGCGTTTGTTCGAACTGGAAGATACCCAGTTGAGCTTTACCGATGATGCACTGATGGCGATTGCCAAGCGGGCCATCGAACGCAAGACCGGTGCGCGCGGGTTGCGCTCTATCCTTGAAGATATCCTGCTGGATACGATGTTTGATCTGCCCGGGTTGGAATCGGTCAATGAGGTTGTGGTCAATGAAGAGTCCGTTACTTCGGACGCTGCGCCCTTGATGATCCACGGCGAAGCCGAAAAAGAGCCCGCAAGCGCAGGCTAAGGCGCGTTGACGTATAGGTTTTTGAAAGGGGCGTGTCATGGACGCGCCCTTTTTGTTTGTGCAGGGAAAAGGGGCCGCGGGGCTCACCATAACCAACATTGGTTTGCGGCCCCTCCCTTGACTGATCTCTGCCTGCCTGATGGGCGCGCCACCCTCAAGTGAAATGGCCGTCTCCCGCAAGCGGGGCCCTCGGCAATTTCCCTTGACGTTGCCGCGCCCATCAGGCTGTCTGTTCTCAGGCAAGGGCGGCTCCGAAACCAACAGGAAAATGGCGATGAAGCGGATTTATTCAGGCGGCGAATTTGAGGCCAAAATTGGCTATTGCCGTGCGGTTGTGGCAGGTGGTTTTGTCCATGTGGCCGGCACTGTGGGGCAGGGCGAAGATGTGGTCAGCCAATGCCGCCACGCGCTGGAGGTCATTGGAAAGGCGCTGGAAGAGGCGGGTGTTGGGTTTGCCGATGTGGTGCGGGTGACCTATATGCTGCCGGATCGGCAGGAATTTGCCCCGTGTTGGCCGGTTCTGGTTGCGGCGTTTGGCGAGAACCCGCCAGCCGCTACGATGATCGAATGCGGCTTGATCGACCCCAAATACCGGATCGAAATCGAGGTGACAGCGGTGTTGCCCGCTTAGGTCACCACCTCAAATTTGTCGCCAAGACGTTTTTGGACATCCTCGGGGTCAAGCGACACCCAAGGCGTGGATGTTTGGGAAATGAAGCCGGCCTCGGCCAGTGCGTTTTGCAGGGCTGGCATGTCCAGTTCGCCCATCCACATCCGGGGTTTGGCGGCACCCAGCGGTTTCCATGAGCGCAACAGGTGGGTGATGCTGACGGGGGCGCGGCCAGTAAAGGATTCCAGGTGGCGCTCAAGGTTGCGCGTCGCACCAGAAGGGCGGCGAACGATCATTGCGACATCGGTGGCGGGGTCCGCAACCATTGCCAGCATATGCAGGGTTGATCCTTCGGCGGCGATGACTTTTCTGGCCCCTTTATAGGTCGCGATCTGGTGGTGAATATCGTGTTTTTCCGGATGATAGACGACATAGCCTTCTTTGATCAGATAGGTTTCCAGCTCTGTTTCGCCGATCAGGTTACCCCGCCCTGAGGGCAGTTTGCTGCGGCTGACATAGAGTTTTTCCGGCCCGTCCGCCTGAACGCTTTTGGCAAAGCGATTGGCAAAGGCTTGGCGGAAGGCATCGGTGCCGGTGATCATCGGGCCAAGGCCAAATCCCTGTCCGGGCACAATAAGCCGTTCGACCTGTTCGGGGTCGGGGGTACAGACCACCGGGGCATCGGTGCCCATCAGGCGCACCAGATCGCGTTGGTATTGCGACACCTCATCCGCATTGCGGGGGCGTTTGGGCACAAACAGGATGCCGTCAATTTCATGCTTCAGGTGGTCAAGCGCCCAGAGTCGTGATGTGCTTTCCACTAGAAAGTGACCAAAGTGCATCCACAGAACCCCGCCCCAAAGCCACGTGCCCTTGCGGGTTTTCAACGGTCCCTCGGGCATTTGCGGCGCGATGGTCAGGGCACGTCCGTTGCGCCACAATGCCCCTTCGCCGTGATACGTACCCTCTGCGGTCAGCACGCCTGCCTGTTGCACAAATTCCTGATCGCTTGGCGGGACAACAATAGCGTTTTCCAGGGTAGTGGTTTGCGAGGTCCATGCGACGTCGGGCATCGGCCCTTGCAGCGTTTCATCGCGCACACAGGTCCAGACAAACCGTGTGCAATGATCGGGCACCTTGGCAAAGCCGGCATTTTCGATCAGGGTTTTGCATTCGCGCATACCGTCGCGCCCGTAAACGTCTGGGTTGAACTCGATGACCAGCGCGCGGATGCCCTTTAGCGATGCCGCACGCAAAAGCCCCAGTTCGCCACCTGCCGCCTTGATCAACACCACGTCGGGGGCAAGTTCCTTGTGCAGTTGTTTAAAATTCGCAGTTGGTACGTCGGGATGGACCGGGGGGTGATCCACCCCAGCAGTTGCGTAGGTCAAGGCGGCACTGCGCAGCTCAATCGTGCGGTCCAATCCGTTCATCTGATATAAGGCATTGATAGGGGCAATCCGCGCAGGATCGCTTTCTACAGTGACAATTCTGGCTGGCTTGGCGTTTCGGGCGACTACCGCCCCAAGCAGCCCGATTTCCGCGCCGATTTCCAGCACGGTATCGCCTTGTCGGACAACCTTGAGCGCGCCGGCAATTTCGTGGCGTTCGTACCGTGCCGCGTTGATCTTGTTGATCCAGACGGGGGTGAGCATCGGGCTGTCCGGCACCATGATCCCGTGGCATTCGGCCACATGGGTGCTGGCGTCATCTCTGGTGGGTTTGGCTGGCATCACCGGTGTCTCCGTTTTGGAAACAATAGCTTCGCGGGCAAAGCGCGCCAATGGCTATACGAATTTCAACGATTTTGCGGTCTTTACACGAGTCTTTGCCGCAACACTTGTACAGGTCTGCTGGACGTGGCCGACGCAGTGGTGCATAACCGGATCAAGTTGAGCGCGGAGAGCATCATGGGCATTCTGAACACTATATTCCGGGGATTGACCTGGTGGCATGGCAACACCCTGAACACACAGCTTTGGAGCTGGCGTAAGGGCGTGAAAGTTGGCGAGGACGAGCAGGGAAATACCTATTTTCGTAACGCTGATAACACCCGTCGCTGGGTTATGTTTAATGGCGAGATGGAGGCGAGCCGCGTGTCACCTGATTGGCACGGCTGGTTGCACCATACCTGGGATGAGCCGCCCACGGACAAGCCGATGGCGCATAAGCCATGGGAAAAGCCGCATGTTGAGAACCTGACAGGGACCATGCTGGCCTATGCGCCTGCGGGATCACTGCGTAAGGAAACCCCGAAAGACCGTTCAGACTACGAGGCGTGGAGCCCCGAGTGAAAACGCCGTTTCGTTCCGTTCTGGCGGTGATGGCAGCCCTTGGCGCGCTGGCTGGCGCGCCGCTTGCCGCGCAGCAGGCCAGCAATGCGTCGGGCGGTGTTCTGCGTGCGCTCGATAAGACCTCCGGTCAGACCACCGATTTTGAAATGCGCGCGGGTCAGGCCTTTCGCATTGGGTCTTTGCAGATCGTGATGAACGAATGCCGCTATCCTGCGGGGAATCCCTCTGGCAACGCCTATGCTGCGTTGGAAATTTCTGAAAACGGTAAAGAAGGTGTGCTGTTTTCGGGTTGGATGATCGCATCCGCACCGGCGCTGTCCGCTTTGGAACACCAGCGTTATGACGTTTGGGTCATCCGCTGCACAACATCATAGAGTGGTAAAACATCTTCCGAGGTAAATAGGGCTTGCTGTGCGGTCGCGTGTTCAAGGCGTGCATGATACGCGCGGCGGGTGATTTCCATGGCCCCGAGTGAAGCCAGATGTGACGTCAGGAACTGCGTGTCAAACAGCGCAAAGCCGGTTCGGTTCAGGTGATCGACCAATGCGGCTAATGCCATCTTTGATGCATTAGTGCGCCGCGAAAACATGCTTTCGCCGAAGAATGCAGCCCCCAATGTCACGCCGTAAACACCGCCGACCAGATCGTCGTTATCCCAGATTTCAAAGGAATGGGCTTTGCCTTTGGCGTGCAGGGCACTGTAAAGTAAAGAGATTTCGGCGTTTATCCAGGTTTCAGGCCGGTCTGCACAGGCGGCGACCACACCGTCAAAATCACTGTTGATACGCACGTTGAATGTGCTGCGTCGCATGGCGCGGGCCAAAGATCGGGAAAGGTGAAAACCGTCCAAGGGCAGGATGCCGCGCCGTTCCGGATCGACCCAGAAAATTTCCGGGTCATCACGGTGTTCTGCCATCGGGAAAATCCCGATGGCATAGCCATGCAAGAGCAGCTCTGGCGTCAGTTCCGACATTACCAGTCAGGTATTACCAAGGTTGGTTTCCAGCCAGTGTTCCAGCCAGTGAATGTTGTAGTTACCTGCCTGCACATCCGGTTCTTCCAGAAGCGCGTGAAACAGCGGCACAGTGGTATCGACACCATCAACGATCAATTCACCCAATGCACGGTTCAGACGCGCCAGCGCTTCGGGGCGGTCGCGACCATGCACGATCAGCTTACCAATCAGACTGTCGTAATAGGGGGGGATGGAATAGCCGTCATAAAGGGCGCTGTCCATCCGCACCCCCAATCCGCCGGGCGCATGATACTGGGTGATCCGTCCGGGGCAGGGGCTGAAGTTCGGCAGTTTCTCTGCGTTGATCCGCACCTCGATGGAGTGGCCGTTGATCTTCAGGTCTTCCTGATGGAACGACATGTCCATCCCGGCGGCGACACGGATTTGCTCGCGTACCAGATCGACGCCAAAGATGGCTTCGGTGACTGGATGTTCCACCTGCAAACGGGTGTTCATTTCGATGAAATAGAATTCGCCGTTTTCATAAAGGAACTCGATTGTGCCGGCACCGATATAGTTGATATCGCCCATGGCGTCGGCGCAGACCTTGCCGATACGTGCGCGTTCCTCAGCGGAAATCGCGGGGCCGGGGGCCTCTTCGAATACCTTCTGGTGGCGGCGCTGAAGGGAGCAATCCCGCTCGCCCAGATGTACGGCACGACCCTTGCCATCGCCGAACACTTGAATTTCGATGTGGCGCGGCGTGGTCAGGTATTTCTCAATATAGACTTCGTCATTGCCAAAGTTTGATTTTCCCTCAGCGCGCGCGGTCTGAAAGGCGCGTTCCATTTCCGCTGCCGTTTGCGCAACCTTCATGCCCTTGCCGCCGCCACCTGCCGTGGCCTTGATGATCACCGGATAGCCCATTTCCGCGCCAAGCGCTTTGGCTTCTTCAAGGGTGGCAACACCCCCGGCAGAACCCGGGACGCAAGGCACACCCAGCTTTTTCATGGTATCCTTGGCGGTGATCTTATCCCCCATCACCCTGATATGCTCGGCTGTGGGTCCGATAAAGGTCAGCCCGTGATCCTGAACCACCTGCACAAAACCGGCGTTTTCAGACAGAAAGCCATAGCCGGGGTGGATCGCTTCGGCACCGGTGATTTCGCAGGCGGCAATGATTGCAGGGATCGACAGATAGGATTGCATCGACGAGGGCGGGCCAACGCAGACCGATTCATCGGCCATACGCACATGCATCGCATCGCTGTCGGCCGTGGAATGCACAGCGACAGTGCCGACGCCCATTTCGCGGGCGGCCCGGATCACCCGCAGGGCAATTTCACCCCGGTTGGCGACTAGGATTTTATTGAACATTTGCGACCACCCTATTCGATGATGACCAGCGGTGCGCCGAATTCAACCGCATCACCGTCACCGACCAGAATGCGCTTGATCGTGCCAGAGCGCGGGGCGGGGATGTGGTTCATGGTCTTCATCGCTTCGACAATCAGCAGGGTGTCGCCTTCGGAAATCGTGGCCCCGACAGAGATGAACGCGGGCGCGCCGGGTTCCGCTTGCATATAGACGGTGCCGACCATCGGTGACGTGACCGCCCCGGGATGGCTGGCCGGGTCTGCGGCCTCTTCGGTTGCGGCAGCTGCTGGCGCCGCGGCGGCGGCGGGGGCAGCAGCGGCGGGCGCGGCGACAGTGGCCTGCATCTGCGGCGCTGCCATGATTTGTTGCGGCGGTTTGCGGCTGACGCGGACGTTCAGACTGTCGTCCTCGGCATAGTCACGCTTGACCTGCAATTCAGTCAGGTCATTTTCATTCAACAACTCGGCCAGCGCCCGGATGAAGGCCACATCCGCGTCATGGGTATTTTTAGTCATATTTTCCTCGACTTGTCCCTTGTCCGGCGGTGTTTCGCGCCGTTACGTCAGAGTTGCTTATAGGCCAATGTGTGCAGCGTGAAAAGCCGCCAGTTGTGTGTTGCGGACATGGCATGCATGTTGCCCATGCAAGGAGAAACAGGATGAATTTGTCACACGGGCTGGACCGGTCCGCCAAAGCGACCCCTTGGGCACCGGCGTTGATCACCGGCACAGGGCAGGATGCGGATTACGCGGGGTTCGCCCGCCGCGTCAGTCAGGTTGCGGGATGGCTGGAAGCACAGGGCGTATCGGCGGGCGACCGGGTTGCGATTTTCATGAAGAACACGCCGGCGTTTCTGGTCTGTCTCTATGGTATCTGGAAGGTTGGGGCCGCCGCGGTGCCCATCAACGCCAAGCTGCATGGACGGGAAGCGGCGTTTATTGTCGCGGATTCCGGTGCGAAACTGGTGCTGGCCAGCGCCGGGCAGGCGGCCGCATTGGTGCAGACCAACCTGCACACACGGGTGATAGATGTGGATGACACCGGGTTTGGCCAAGCGATTTCGGACGCAGTGGCCCGAACCGACATTACCGCGCGCAGCGCCGCTGATCTGGCTTGGCTTTTCTATACCTCGGGCACCACCGGCCAACCCAAAGGGGTGATCATCACCCACGGGATGCTAGCATCCATGGCGCAGAGTTATGGTCGCGACGTGGATACTGTCCGTGCCGAAGATGCCGCCCTCTATGCCGCCCCGCTCAGCCATGGGGCCGGGCTCTATGCGGTGATGCATGTGCAGGCCGGTGCGCGCCATGTCTTTCCGGTATCGGGCGGGTTTGATCCAAAGGAGATACTGGACTTGGCCGCCGCACATGGATCGGTTCACATGTTCGCCGCCCCGACAATGGTCAAGCGTCTGACACATAAGGCCAAGGCGCTGGGGGCAAAAGGCACCGGGTTGCGCACGGTCGTCTATGCCGGTGGGCCGATGTATCTGGCGGATATTCTTGAGGCCTCAGATTGGTTTGGACCGGTCTTTGTGCAGATCTACGGGCAGGGGGAATGTCCGATGGGGATCACCGCCCTGTCGCGGGCTGATGTGATGGACCGTACACACCGCGACTGGCGCAACCGCCTGGCTTCGGTTGGACGCGCGCAAGCGGGCATCGAGGTCCGGATCGCCGGCCCTGATGGGGTGCCAGTTCCGGCCGGCATCGAAGGCGAGATTATGGTGCGCGGTGCCACGGTGATGCCAGGCTATTGGCAGAACCCGGGCGCAACCGAAAAGACTCTGCGCGATGGGTGGTTGATGACAGGGGATGTGGGGGTGTTGGACAAGGCCGGATACCTGACCCTGAGGGACCGCAGCAAGGATGTGATCATCACTGGCGGATCAAACGTCTATCCGCGCGAGGTGGAGGAGGTCATATTGATGCATGACGGGGTGCGCGAGGTTTCGGTGGTGGGGCGTCCACATGCCGAATGGGGCGAGGAAATCGTGGCGTTCGTTGTGGGAGAGGCCAAGGAGGCGGCGTTGGACCAGCTGTGTCTTGAACATATTGCGCGGTTCAAACGGCCCAAGGTCTATGTCTGGCTCGATGCTCTGCCGAAGAACAACTATGGCAAGGTTTTGAAAACCGATCTGCGTGCCTTACTCGCGCGGCAGTGACCGAAAATTTCTAAAATTTTCGGGCCGGACTTTTCAATAAAATCTGGCCCGTTTGCAAGCCGTACCGATCAGATCGCGAGGTATTCCGCGCGCAGCTCAGCATTGTCCAGCACCTCTTGCGCAGTGCCGTCAAAGACAATCCCGCCGGTGTCCAGAATGACCGCACGATCCGCCAGTTGCAGCGCCCGCACAGCGTTCTGTTCAACCAGAATCGTCGTGATGCCCTGTTCCTTGATGATGCCAAGTGTCTTTTCGATCTCGTCCACAATCACCGGTGCCAGACCTTCATAGGGTTCGTCCAGCAACAACACCTTGATGTCGCGCGCCAAAGCCCGGGCAATTGCTAGCATCTGCTGTTCGCCACCCGACAGGGTGACACCATCCTGTGATTTACGTTCCCCCAGACGCGGGAAAAGGTCATAGATACGCTCCAGTGACCACCCGATGGGCGGGGCGATTTGCGCCAGTTTCAGGTTCTCTTCGACGGTCAGGCCGGGAATGATGGAACGGTCTTCCGGCACCAGTCCCAGCCCGGCCTGGGCGGCCTCAAAGGACTGCATCTTGTGCAGGGGCTGGTGATCAAGCCAGATTTCCCCTTTGTGAACTTCAGGTGAGGACATCCGCGCAATGGCGCGCAATGTCGAGGTTTTGCCAGCACCGTTGCGCCCCAGCAGGGCAAGGATTTCACCCTCATGCACATTAAAGCTGATGCCCTGAACGATATAGCTTTCGCCATAATAGGCCTCAAGGTTCCAGACCGACAGAAAGGCCGGGGCAGTGGCTGCATGGTTGGCGTTTTTCTCAAGCGTTTGGGTGGTCATAATCGTGATCCTTTTTGACGGCAGGGGGCACCCACCTTAGGGGGTCGGCAGAGGGGCGGAAGGACATGCAGGGGGGCGAAGGGCGGGGTGATACGAGCATTACCCGCTGCACCCCGCGCGGGTCAGGCCGCTTCCTGAATTTCGCCCAGATAGGCCTCACGTACTTTCGGGTGGCCCTTGATTTTGTCCGGAGTGTCTTCGACCAGCGGGGTGCCTTGGGCGAGAACGGTGATCCGATCCGACAGGGAGAACACCACATGCATGTCATGTTCGATGATGGCGATGGTGATGTCGCGCTCTTCCTTGATCTGTTTCAACAGGTCGATGGTATTGTTGGTGTCCGCCCGCGCCATCCCCGCTGTGGGTTCATCCAGCAGCAACAGGCGTGGGTCCTGCGCCAGACACATGGCGATTTCCAGACGGCGTTTGTCGCCGCGCGACATAGAGGATGCCTGCATCTCGCGCTTGTCGATCAGCTTCATGTCGACCAGCATTTCCTCGGCTTTGGCGATGATGTCGCGTTCCTGACCGATGCTTTCCAGCGCGTGCATCCGAAAGGCACCGTCACGTTTGGCAAAACAGGGGATCATCATGTTTTCCATGACGTTCAGATCTCCGAAAATCTCGGGTGTCTGGAACACCCGAGAAATGCCCATCTGGTTGATTTCATAAGGTTTGCGCCCCAGCACCGACTGACCGTCAAACATGACTGACCCGGTGTCGGGGGTCAATTTGCCAACCAGACAATTCAACAGTGTGGATTTACCGGCCCCGTTTGGCCCGATAATCGCATGACAGGAGTTTTCCGCGATGTTCAGGTTCACATCGCCCAGCGCCTGAAGGCCGCCAAACCGTTTGCCTACATTTTTTACTTCAAGAATAGCCATGATGTCTTTCCTTATTCTGCAGGTGTTTTGCTGGCGTCAGTTGTGTCGTCCGACGCCTTTTTGCCGCGGAACATTTTCGCGATGCGCTGGCCGCCTTCAACCAGACCACCGGGCAGAAAGATCACAACCAGCATGAACAGCAGGCCCAGCGTCAGGTGCCAGCCTTTGCCGACAAATGGATAGACCAGCGCGATCATCACGTCTTCGATGCCGTCGGGCATAAAGGCGAACCACTGTTCCAACACCGATTTGTTGATCTTGGAGACGATGTTCTCCATGTATTTGATAAAGCCTGCGCCCAGCACAGGGCCGATCAAAGTGCCGGCACCGCCTAGAATGGTCATCAGGACAACTTCGCCGGATGCGGTCCAAAACATGCGTTCCGCCCCCACCTGCGTGTCCATCGCCACCAGAAGGCCGCCGGCCAGACCGGCATACATGCCTGAGATGACAAAAGCTGCCAAAGTATAGGGTTTGGTGTTCAGGCCGGTGTAATTCATCCGCTGCTGGTTCGATTTGACTGCCCGCAGCATCATCCCGAAAGGGGAGCGGAAGATGCGGATCGACAGGTAAAAGGCGATCAGCATGACAACCGCCGCGATGTAATAGCCGGCGTTAAAGGTGAATACCCAGTTGCCCATGGCCAGCTCGAACCCGTCGTTCATTTCCAGCCCGAACAGGTTTGCCCGTGGTGACTGGCCTGCCTCCAACGTCCCGTCAAGGATGCGCGGATCGTCGTATTTTGGCTGCAAGCCCGTTTCACCACCGGTAATCGGGGTCAAAACCGAATAGGCCAGAGCATAGGACATCTGGGCAAAAGCCAGCGTCAGGATCGAGAAGTAGATGCCCGAGCGGCGCAGGGAAATCCAGCCCACCAACAGCGAGAATAGCCCGGCAAACAGCACTGACACGATGATGGCAGGCACCACGTTCATTGTCAGCAGCTTCATCATCCAGATTGCTGCATAAGACCCGACACCCAGAAACGCCGCATGGCCAAAGCTGAGATAGCCGGTAAGGCCAAACAGGATATTGAACCCGATGGCAAAGATGCCAAAGATTACCAGACGTTGCATCAGGTCAGGATAGCCCGCGTTGAACTGTGCCATGGCTGAACCTTCGGGGAAGGGGTTCAGGATGAAGGGGGCGGCAAGGGCGAGGAAGGCCACGACCAGCAGAATACCCGTGTCTTTTTTGTTAAGTCCGAACATGTTCTTACTCCTCCATCACGCCTTTGCGCCCCATCAGGCCGCGTGGTCGGGTCAATAGAATGATAATCGCCACCAGATAGATGATGATCTGGTTGATCCCGGGGATGATCTCCAAAACGGCGGCCATTGAGGCAAAGCTTTCAAGAATACCCAGCAGGAAGCCCGCCAGCACCGCGCCGGGCAGGGAGCCCATGCCGCCGACAACCACAACCACAAAGCTGAGAACCAGAAAATCCATGCCCATATGGTAATTGGGTGAGTTGATCGGTGCATACATCACACCGGCCAGCCCCGCGACCGCAGCCGCGATGCCGAACATGATGGTAAAGCGTTTGTCGATATTGATGCCCAGCAGCCCCACGGTTTCCCGATCCGCCATGCCGGCCCGTACCACCATGCCAAAGGTGGTGAATTGCAAGAACGCAAAGACCGCGCCGATGATTAGCGCCGAAAACGCAAAATAGACCAGTCGCCAGTAGGGGTAGATGATGGAATTAGCGTCAAACCCCAACATTGCGCCGAAATCGAATGATCCGGCAAAGACCGCCGGGGCGGGGGTTGGAATGGGGTTGGCCCCGTAGAAATACTTGATCACCTCTTGCAAAACGATCGCAAGGCCGAAGGTCACAAGGATCTGGTCCGCATGGGGGCGTTTGTAGAAATGTTTGATCAGCCCGCGTTCCATTACAAAGCCGATGCCGATCATCACAGGGATGGTGAACAGGATCGAAAGCGGCACCGCCCAGTCGATGATCGCGTTCCCGGTGGCCTGTCCGAACAGGTCATGGATATAGGGGACGTCCACCTTAAGCGGATTGCCAAGGAAGTCCTTTTGCGTCTCGTCGATGATCGTATGGCTGAACGACAGCATCTTGCTAAAGGTTACGGCGCAGAAGGCACCAATCATAAACAGCGCGCCGTGGGCAAAGTTTACCACACCAAGCGTACCGAAGATCAAGGTCAGCCCCAAGGCAATCAGCGCATAGGCAGATCCCTTGTCCAGACCGTTGAGAATTTGCAGGATAATTGCGTCCATGGTGCCCCACCTCCAAGCGCGGTCAGCCCAAATGGGCCAAGGTCAGGGCGAAGAAGGTCCTCGCCCTGAAAGTTCAGTTGATTAAGTAACTTGACCCTGTCGCGCTTATGCGCCCGGGTTACAGGACCCCAGTGAGCCGCCCGCCATCTGCGGGTGATCGGGATCGTATGTTACCTGCTCGACAGGGGTCACTTCCACGATTTCCAGAAGATCGAATTCCGATGTCGGGTTCTCTTTACCCTTCACAACCAACACGTCCTTAAAGCACTGGTGATCCGCGCCACGGTAGAGGGTCTTGCCGTTGCCCATGCCGTCGAATTCGAAATCTTCCAGCGCTTCAACAACCGCACAGGGGTTGAAAGACCCAGCCCGTTCAACCGCATCCGCATAGAGCAGCGCCTGAACATAGCAGGTGTGTGCCGCCTGTGAGGGAGGGAAGCCGTATTTCGTGCCGAAGGATTTGACAAAGGCCTTTGAACCTTCGTCTTGCAACGACCAGTGCCAGTTGGTGGAACCAAAGATGCCTTTAACGTTGGCACCGGCACCTTTCGCCATCAGGCGCGAGTAGAGTGGAACAACGATTTCAAAGTTCTTGTCGTTGACCAGCTTGTCACGCAGGCCAAACTGAACCGCATTCGTCAGCGAGTTCACCATGTTGCCGCCGTAGTGGTTCAGCACCAGCACATCCGCGCCGGATTGCAGCACAGGCGCGATATAGGCAGAAAAGTCGGTCTGGGTCAGCGGTGTCTTTACAGCCGCAACTGTTTCCCAGCCCATGGCCTCTGTTGAGGAACGAACCGCTTCCTCGGTTGTGTAACCCCAGTTGTAATCCGCGGTCAGGTGATATGCCTTGCGGTCTGTGCCATAGTTGGCGGCCAGAACCGGCGCAAGGGCGGCACCGGACATATAGGAGTTGAAGAAGTGGCGGAAGCCATTGGCCCGCTTGTCCTTACCTGTTGTGTCGTTGGAGTGCGTGAGGCCCGCCATAAAGATAACGCCCGCCTCTTGGCAAAGCGCCTGAACCGCAACGGCCACACCAGAGGACGAACCGCCGGTGACCATTACGGCACCGTCTTTTTCGATCATCGACTTTGCAGAGGCGCGTGCAGCATCTGATTTGGTCTGTGTATCGCCTGTGACGTACTCGACCTTCTTGCCGAGAATACCGTTTCCTTTCAACGCATCCGAGCTGAAAGTGTTCATCAGGCCGCCATCGCCGCCACCATTCAGGTGTTCAACAGCCAACTCGTAGGCGCGCAGTTCGTCAGCACCCTCGTCGGCATAGGGGCCGGATTGGGGGACGTTAAAGCCCAATGTGACAGTGCTGCCCTGCGGTGCGTTGGTGAAACCGGCATGGCCGTCGGCGCGCAAATAGGTCGGCAGCGCCAGACCGGCGCTTGCAACAGCACCTGTTTTAATCAGACCACGACGTGTGGGGTTCGAAAATGACATGAGTTCCTCCCGGGGTTGTAAATCGCCTGCCTCTTTTCTCCCAAGCAGTGCGGCACAATTGTGCAAAGCAACTATCGCCGATATTGCGAAAATTGATCAATAACCCCCTTGAACGTCTCGCTAAATTTGTAAATATTTTAGCTGCGGTATCTATGAAATTGTAAATTCTCTAATGTTGCAGCGCAGAAACGCATTGAAATTGCGCGGTTTTGCCCATTTGATCAAAGGTTGTATTTGATGGCACGTGAAGCACTAACGGGCAGTCGGATCCGGGAACGGCGGATTATGGCGGGCATAAAGCAGGCAGATCTGGCGCGTCTGGCCGGCATCTCGCCCAGCTATCTGAATTTGATTGAACACAACCGGCGCAGAATCGGCGGCAAACTGCTGCTGAACATTGCCGGCGCTTTGGGCGTCGAGGCGCAGGCGCTGACTGATGGGGCAGAAGCGGCCCTGATCGCTACCCTGCGCGACGCGGCGGATGCAGCGGGCATGAGCGGGGATGAAGTTACGCGCGCTGATGAATTTGCCGGGCGATTCCCCGGGTGGGCGGATGTGCTGGCAGGCACGGCAAAACGCGCCGCAGCGCTGGAGCAAACAGTCGAAGCCCTGAGTGATCGCCTTGCCCATGATCCGCATTTGGCGGCTTCGATGCACGAGCTGTTGTCGACGGCAGCGGCCATCCGGTCCACGGCGGCCATTCTGGCCGAGAACGAAACGCTTGAGCCGGAGTGGCGCAACCGGTTTCATGCCAACATTGATGAAGACAGCCGCCGCCTGTCCGACAGCACCGAGGCAATTGTGGCCTATCTGGATGCCGATGCGGATACCGCAGATGCAGCCAGTTCACCGCAGGAAGAAGTCGAATCCTACCTGTCTGCGCAGGATTTCAGCTTTGCCGCGCTGGAGGCGGATCATGTTGCCCCTCATCTGATCGACCAAATGGTCCAAAGCGCCCCGCAACTGCGGTCTCAAGGCGCGAAATTCATTGCTGGGCTGGTGTTGCGGCAGGTGACTGAGGACGCTGCACTCCTCAAACTGTCGACACTGCGCGCGGCGGTCACCAGTCTTGGCACCGATCCTTTGGCACTGGCCAGCCATCTGAATTGCCCGATGCCCTGCCTTTTGCGCCGGATGGCGGCCTTGCCTGAGCTTGGGGCCGGGTTGGTGGTCTGTGATCGTTCGGGCACGGTTATTTTCCGCAAATCCATCGAAGGGTTCACGGTGCCGCGTCACGGGGCCTGCTGCCCCTTGTGGCCGCTATTCTCGGCGCTTGGTCAGCCCGGCAGTGTAATCCGCAGCCATGTCACCCAATCGGGGCGCGCGGATGCGCCATTTGTTGGTTATGCCGCCGCCGGGGCCATCGCAACGCAGGGATATAACGCGGCACCGCTGATGCAGGCGGTTATGTTGCTGTTGCCCGCAGGGGCGGGCACCGGGGATGCAGTGGCTGTTGGCTCAACGTGCAGGGTCTGTCCGCAGGAACCCTGCCGCGCGCGGCGTGAACCGTCGGTGATCAGTGCGGGCGTTTAAGCCGGGCCGGCAGATCATCTTTTGACAGCCTCTCCCGTCCGGTGCATGGTTGCCGCCACTGTGTGACCTTTCGCGATAGACGGACGGCATATGGGACAAGGGGAGGTGGCGCTGCGCATGAGTAAACATGTTGTGCTGGTCGAGGATGAACTGAACATTGCCGAAGCGATCCGGTTTCTGCTGTCCAACGAGGGATGGCGGGTTGAAACGCTTGCCAATGGGGCGACCGCAGTCGAGGTGATCCGCAAGGCAGCACCCGATCTGGTGATGCTGGATGTGATGTTACCCGGCAAATCAGGGTTCGATATTCTGCACGATTTGCGGGCCGACCCGGCGATGCAGGGCTTGCCGGTTTTGATGCTCACTGCGCGGGGACAGGCCCGCGACCGCGAGATGGCGGAAAAGGCAGGTGTCAGCCGGTTCATGACCAAGCCGTTTTCGAATTCGGAAATGCTGGACGCAGTGCGCGAGCTGACCAGCTGAGCAGGGGGTGCCAATGGCGAACGGTCCTGTTTTTCTGGAACGCCGGTCCTACCGGGCAAGGCGATTGATGGATGCGGTGCGCCTGTTGCCGCTCTTTGGTCTGGCGTTATGGATGGTGCCCCTGATGTGGCCCTTGCCGCAAGCCGAAGACGGTGGCATCGCCATGAGTACGGCATTGCTCTACCTGTTTGGCGTCTGGCTGATGCTGGTGGCAATGCGGGCGGTGCTGTGGTGGAAAACCGCCCGGCTGCGCGAACGTGAAACGGATGCGCCTGAATGAGTGTCGGCATCAACCAGCTGATTTTTGTATGTCTGGCCTATGTGGTTTTTCTGTTCGTGGTTGCTTTCCTTGCGGAACGGGCGTCGGCACGGGGGCGTTTCGCCGCCATCCTGCGCTCGCCCTTGGTTTATACCCTGTCCTTGTCAATCTATTGCACCGCATGGACGTTTTACGGCGCGGTAGGCTATGCCGCCCGTTCAGGGCTGGAGTATCTGACGATCTATCTGGGGCCCTCGTTGGTGATGATCGGCTGGTGGTGGATATTGCGCCGCCTTGTCAGCATCGGGCGCAGCCAGAGGGTGACGTCGATTGCCGACCTGATTTCATCGCGCTATGGCAAGTCGAACGCCTTGGCGATTGTTGTTACCCTGATGGCAGTTATTGGGGTGACACCCTATATTGCTTTGCAATTACAATCGGTTGTCTTGTCCTTTTCGATCTTTGCCACATCTGACGGGGGCGGCGGACAAGGGCTGCACCCGATCCGCGCGGCCTTTTGGGTGGCGATGGGGTTGGCGCTGTTTACGGTACTGTTCGGCACCCGCAACCTAAACGTCAACGAGCGCCACCACGGCATCGTCATCGCCGTCGCCGTTGAGGCTGTTGTCAAACTTGTAGCTTTGCTGGCGGTGGGCATCTTTGTGGTCTGGGGGCTTGCCGGGGGGTTGACTGAAATGCTGGCGCGGATCGACGCGTCAGACATTGGCGAATGGGAGGTGCAAAGCAGCCGCTGGGCAACGCTGACCCTGTTGTCAGCCGCGGCCTTTTTGTGCCTGCCGCGGATGTTTCAGGTGATGGTGGTCGAAAACGACGATGACCGCTCTTTGCAGATCGCCTCGTGGGCCTTTCCTGCCTATCTGATGTTGATGAGCCTCTTTGTCGTGCCCATCGCGGTTGTTGGGCTGGACCTGTTGCCAGCGGGATCAAACCCGGACCTCTTTGTTCTCAGCCTGCCGCTGAGCCAGAACCAGAACGGGTTGGCGATGCTGTCGTTTTTGGGCGGATTTTCTTCGGCGACCTCGATGGTGATCGTGGCAACCCTCGCACTGAGTACCATGGTTAGCAACCATATCATTATGCCGGTCTGGCTGGCGCTGCGTCAGGGCGGGGCGGCGCAATCGGGGGATGTGCGCGGCGTGATTATCCAGTCGCGGCGGTTTTGCATCCTGTTGGTGATCGCATTGGGGTTCCTTTATTATCGCGCTTCTGGCGGCAGCGGCGCATTGGCGGCGATTGGCACCATCAGCTTTGGCGGTGTGGCGCAGTTCCTTCCGGCGCTGCTTGGGGGCATATTCTGGCGCGGGGCCACAAGGACCGGGGCGTTTTGTGGCTTGGGTACCGGCTTTGCCTTGTGGGTGTTTACCATGCTGTTGCCCAGTTTCGGCATCGACGTGGCGCTGTCAAAAGAGACCTTTGATCAGGGGCTGCTGGGGGCGGGCTGGCTGCGGCCACGGGCCTTGTTTGGGATCGAAGGGTTGGACCCGACTGTACATGCGGTGGTCTGGAGCCTGTCGCTGAATACGCTTGTGTTCACTGTGATCTCGATCTTTTCCTTCCCCGAGCCGGTCGAGCGGTTGCAGGGGGCGCAGTTTGTAAATGTGACGGATCATGCCGGTCCCTCGCGGGTCTGGACCGCTTCGGTGGCGGGCAGCGAAGATTTGATGATCATGAGCCAGCGCATCATGGGCGCTGCCGAGGCGCAGGCATTTTTTCGCAAACAGACACAGGCACAGGGCCTGTCGGGGCATTTGCCAGAACCGACGCCAGCCTTTATCGAAGCGCTTGAGCGCGAGCTGGCGGCCTCTGTCGGGGCGGCGACCGCCCATGCGATGGTCGGACAGATTGTCGGGGGCAGTTCGATATCGGTGCAGGATTTGCTGGCGGTTGCTGATGAATCGGCGCAAATGCTGGAGTATTCCAGCCAGTTGGAACAGAAATCACGCGAGCTGTCTGTCACAGCGGCGCAGTTGCGGGCCGCAAACGAGAAGCTGACCCAGCTGTCGCTGCAAAAAGACGGGTTCCTGAGCCAGATCAGCCATGAGTTGCGCACGCCGATGACCTCAATCCGGTCGTTCTCGGAAATTCTGCGCGATACCGGGAGTCTGAGCGAGGCGGACAAGACGCGCTATGCTTCGATCATCCACGCCGAAACGATCCGCCTGACCCGGTTGCTGGATGATTTGCTGGATTTGTCGGTGCTGGAAAATGGTCAGGTTTCTTTGCATCTGGGGCAAGAGCCGCTGCACGCTGTGCTTGAACGGGCGGTGACGACGGTGGTGTCGGGCGGCGAAGAGGGGTTGCACGTTCGGGTGGCACCGCAGGAAACCCATGTGGTGCTGAACACCGACCTTGACCGGTTGGTGCAGGTTTTTATCAATCTGATCAGCAATGCACGGAAATACTGTCAGGCTGAGACCCCCGAACTGACCATCACCCCCCGTCTGACCGCAACGGGGCTGACGATTGATTTCGTTGATAATGGCAAGGGGATCGCCGGCGATGAACAGGCCGTTGTGTTCGAGAAATTCTACCGTGTCGGCGGATCACAGGGCGATGGGGCCGGGCTTGGCCTAGCCATTTGTCAGGAGATCATGGAGCGGTTGGGTGGCAAGGTGCGCTATCTGGCCGGGATGCAAGGTGGCGCGTTTCAGGTCACCCTGCCACATAAAGCACTGGTGGTGAAAACCGTTCCGTCTCCTTGATCCGTTGGGCCTGCCTAAAGGCTCTGGTAATACTTGTTCCGCTATATCTGACATCAGGGACCGCATGAGCGGGTAAAGTTGATGGGATCAGAACAGGATATGGCAGGGTCGGCAAGCACCGCAGAAAGTGGCGATGCACCCATGGACACAATCTTGCATCGCAAGGCCAAAGCGGGGCGTGCCGAGCATCAGGCCCGGGCGATGTCCCTTGCCAAGGCGCTGCGCGTGACGCTGGCCAAGGTTGCGGAAGAAAAGTTTGAAATGTCACTCGCCGCCCTCAGCATCCGCAGCCAGATGTGCGAGGGCGAGGAAATTGACCAACAGCTAAGCGAAAAGGACTTGCTTATGTTGTTTGATGGGCCCGATGGGGCGCGCGCCGCTTTGATGATGAACCCGGCGATGGTCGGGGCCTTGATCCAGCAGCAAACCATGGGGCGGGTGCTGCCGGAAACCGATGCCGCACCACGTCCGATGACCCCGACAGATGCTGCCATTGCCGCCCCGTTTCTGGATGCCTTGCTGGTGCGTGCGGCCGTTTTGCCCGAAGATCCGGCAGAGCAGCGGCTCATTTCTGGTTTTCGGTTCGGTGCGCCGGTCGAGGATGTTCGCGTGATGGCCCTGTCGCTGGACGCGCCCGCGTACAAGATCCTGCATGTTGACGTTGATATCGCGGGGGGCGTGCGGCAGGGCCGCATCGTGATGTGTTTGCCGCAGGTGGAAGAAGGCGGGGCTATTCCTGAACCGCAAGGACAAGACAGCCAAACGCCGACACCCGTCCGCCCTCAGCAACCGGTCACCTTGGCTGATACGGTGATGAAGCTGTCAGTTGATTTGCGTATATCGCTGGCCCGGTTGCGTATCCCGTTGCGGGATCTGGGCAAGTTGGCAGCGGGAGATATCCTTGACCTTGGAGCAACCGATTTCGCCAAAGTGCGCGTTCAGACGCTTGCAGGGCGTGGGGTCGGTCGCGGAACATTGGGCCAGCTTGACGGGGTGCGGGCCGTGCAATTGGACGCAACCGGCGATGTCCTGCCAAAAATGCAACGCCGCGCTAGTGATCGTGAGCAGATGGACCTGCCGGATATCTCTGCCCCGGCATTCACTGCCGATACCACAGAGCAGGGGGGGGCATCAGCACAGGCGCAGGCCTCAGGTTTGCCTGATCTGCCAGATTTACCCGATCTACCAGACCTGCCGGATATGCCAGACATGTCTGATCTTCCCGGGCTTGATGACGAGGGGGCAATAGCGCCGGCTGATGTTTTGCCGGATCTGCCTGATTTGCCGGATATGTCCGATTTACCCGACCTTGAGTTAAGCCCGGACCTGCCAGAATTAGACGCGGGATAACGCCCTTGGAAAAGGGCGTCTTTCATGCCTGTTTGCCTGGAGTGCAGAATGGCCATTGCGCGGTGCTGGGGACACTTAAGTTCTGAAGTGTCTTACCCCACTAGCACAGAGGCATGGCCTTAGCCGAATTTCTGCGCCAGCACCTGACGCATGTTGGACAGATCATATCCACCATCCTGTGCCGCCTGAATAATGGTGTCCGGTTCCATCTCGCCGGCTTGGCCAAGAGCCCACGCGATTGTTGAGCGTGTGCCCGATGCACAATAGGCCAGAACGACGTCGCCGGTGTCTACGCCAAGCGCGCGATTGTTGGCGATCACCTCGGGCACCATGGTCTGATGGGTCAGGGGCTGCGCATCAAAGGACAGGCCGGCGGCCTCGGCTGCCGCGCGGATGGCTGCGGCGCTGTGACTGGGCGGCACTTCGGCATCCGGACGGTTGCACAGGATGCGTGTAATGCCAGCCGCGGCCAGGTCGGCCATATCTTCGGCGGCAATCTGGGGGCTCACGAAATAGCGGGGGGTCAACTGTCTGATATCCATGGGGCAGATGTACGAAAGCCCACCCGGCCTGTCCATAGGTGTCTTTCTGTCCGCCCATCAAATCAGGCTGGGGGGCAGGGAGAACGTTGAGAGCTGGTATTGGTGTCGGGGTGGAAAAAGGCTTCGCGGATGCTGGGGTTTTCCAGTGGTGGGCAGGGCACCTAGGCCAGGAATATGCCGATGATCACCATCATAAGCCCGATTACGGACAGGAACAATGCGCCCAGATTGAGCGGCATCGCGGACTGGATCACCTTGCGCATTGCCTCGTCATCCAGATTGGCCCGTTTGGCGCGGCTGACCCGTACGATGCACCAGACCAGCCCGAACAGGCCCAGCATGGACAATCCGGCACCCGTCCAGATGATGATGTCGAAAACTGATGTTACTTTTGGTTCCATGGGCGCTTGGCTACGACAAATGAAATGGCAGGGCAAGGGCGGCTTGCAGGTCGCAGGGCGGGGCGGTAATCAGGCAGGGAAACAGACACACCTCAACGTCAGGATCCCGAATATATGAGCGACTTTTCCACCAATCCCGCCCCGCAATCCGATGTTGTCGAGGCACAGGGCGATGCGACCTATCGTGTCACCGCCAACGAATTGCGCCAGTTTGTCGAACGGATCGAACGGTTGGACGCCGAAAAGAAAGATCTGGCTGAGCAGCAGAAAGAGGTCATGGCCGAAGCCAAATCACGCGGTTACGATGTCAAAGTGCTGCGCAAGGTGATTGCCCTGCGCAAGCGTGACAAAGATGACATCGCCGAAGAAGAGGCGGTCATGGAAATGTATAAAGAAGCATTGGGCATGTAACGCCCTGTGCCGATGATAACGAAATAGAAATATCCTGCCCTTAGTCCGTTTCTCAGAGCTGTTGACCCGAACATGCCGAGAAACGGATTAAGAGGAATGCTTGATATGCGCAAACTCCTGCTGGTAAGCGCGCTCTTACTTTCATTTGCGGCTTTTTCCCCTCTTTCCCAAAGTATCGCCGGCCCATCGAAATGGACAAGCGCGCAAATATCCAAGCGGATTAATATTGCGGGCCGCCAGCGGATGCTCAGTCAGAGGATGTCAAAGGCGGTATGTTATGCCATTGTCGGGATCGACGCTGACAACCAACGCCGGATTGCCTCCACCTCAGCGATTGAATTCGCTGAAAATTTGGACTTTCTGCTGAATGGCAACGCTGAAATGGGCGGGGAGAACGAGGGGGCGGCCCGCGCCGCGCTTGATGACGTTCAAAGCATAGCGCACCCATTGGTGCAATCAACCTTGCAACTTGCCGCTGGTGATCTGCATTCCGTGCCGATGCAATTGGTGATTGAGCGTAACCTGCCGACCCTGAAACGGATGAACGAGGCGGTTGGCCTGATCGTGCAGGCGGCAGGCGGCTCTGGTTTGGGTGCGGATGTAAAAACCACACTTGATCTGGCGGGCCGCCAGCGGATGCTCAGCCAGCGGATTGCCAAGGACATGTGCTTTATTAACGTCGGGATGGACGTGGATGCCAGTTTGGCAGATTTGCGCAGCTCGATGTTTCTGTTTCAAGAGACATTGCGCGGCTTGATCGACGGGAATGCAAAACTTGGCTTGTTGGCTGCACCGACGCCCGAAATCAAAGAACAACTGGCGCTGGTGGCGGAGCTTTGGTCCGGCGTGGAGCCAGCATTCAAAAGCACATTGAACGAACAACAATTGTCTCTGGCCCAGATGTTGACTGTTGTCGCAGAGATAGATCTGGTTTTGGTCGAGATGAATCGCGCAGTCGGGTTTTGGGCAAAGCACGCAGCCGCAAACTGAGGTCGCTTTGTTTGTGTGGCTCTAGCCTGAGGTGCGCCGGGGGCTATTCCCTGATACAGCCCTGCGCAAAGGCCTCTTGCACCTTGGCACGCACCCAAATAGAAGGATGAAAATTTTACCCCGCGCGGGCCCCGCGCGGCTTATTCCTATGGAGCACACATGCAGGTCAATGAGACGCTGAACGAAGGTCTGAAACGCGGATATTCCATCGTGGTTACGGCCGCCGAACTGGAAGCCAAGGTCAACGAAAAGCTGGTCGAAGCGCAGCCAGAAGTCGAGATGAAGGGTTTCCGCAAAGGCAAAGTGCCAATGGCGCTGTTGAAAAAGCAGTTTGGCCAGCGTGTTATGGGCGAAGCGATGCAGGAGAGCATTGATGGCGCCATGGCCGAGCATTTTGAAAAATCCGGCGACCGCCCAGCGATGCAGCCTGAAGTCAAAATGACCAACGAAGACTGGAAAGAGGGCGACGACGTTAACGTTGAAATGTCCTATGAGGCGCTGCCTGAAATTCCAGAACTGGACATGTCCAAAATCAATTTGGAAAAATTGGTTGTTAAAGCCGACGATGCAGCCATCGACGAAGCGCTGACCAATCTGGCCGAGACCGCACAGGACTTTAAGGTCCGCAAAAAGGGGTCAAAAGCCAAAGACGGCGATCAGGTTGTTATGGATTTCCTTGGCAAGGTTGATGGCGAAGCCTTTGAGGGCGGCGCAGCTGAAGATTTCCCGCTGGTGCTGGGCTCCGGCAACTTTATCCCGGGCTTCGAAGAGCAGCTGGTTGGCGTGAAAGCCGAAGAAGAGAAACTGGTCACAGTCAGCTTCCCTGACGATTATCAGGCCGAGCATCTGAAGGGCAAAGAAGCCACCTTCGAATGCTCGATCAAAGAAGTAAAAGAACCTGTCGCCGCCGAGATCAACGACGAGATGGCGGCCAAGTTCGGTGCCGAAGATCTTGCTGGTCTGAAGACCCAGATCGCTGAACGTCTGGAAGCCGAATACGCTGGCGCATCCCGCGCGGTCATGAAGCGCGGTCTGCTGGACGAACTGGACAAGATGGTTGATTTCGATCTGCCCCCTTCCTTGGTTGAAGCCGAAGCTGGCCAGATCGCACATCAGCTGTGGCACGAGGAAAACCCTGAAGTTCAGGGCCACGACCACCCTGAAATCGAAACCACGGATGAACACAAGACACTGGCAACACGCCGCGTGCGCTTGGGCCTGCTGTTGGCCGAACTGGGTCAGAAAGCCGAAGTTGAGGTGACCGACGCCGAAATGACACAGGCAATCATGAACCAGGCACGTCAGTACCCGGGTCAGGAGCGCCAGTTCTTTGAGTTCGTTCAGCAAAACCAGCAGATGCAGCAGCAGTTGCGTGCACCTTTGTTCGAGGACAAAGTTGTCGATCACATTGCGGAAGGTGCGAATGTGACCGAAAAAACCGTTTCCAAGGAAGATCTTCAGAAGGCGGTTGAGGCACTCGAAGACTCTGAGTGAGATCACCTTAACTACTGATTTAGAAGGGGCCGTGCAGGAATGTACGGCCCCTTTTTTCACATCACGTTATAGATGTATTTGATTTTTGGAATGCAACCTATGCCCATCAATCGCCTAACCCATTTCACTAAGTGACCACAATTCGACGTCATTTGCTGCGCTTAGAAGAGATCGGTGGGTATCCTGATCTTGGGAGAGGTTTTGGGAGACTACGGAAATGGACTTTGAAAGAATGGATCCTATTGAGAGTGAAGATGATCCTGAAAGGATTGTTTTAACACTGAAATCCATTGCTGCCTTACTTGCCGAGGACGCGGGGGAGTTTTCCCGGTTTCCGGCAGAGACCGGCCATTCCAGAGCGACGCCAGCGGCTGGATTTGGATGGACCGCATATTGTCAGAACTGTGCCGCGAATACGCCAAGGGGCGAGGCCGAGGAATTGCCGCTTGTATCGCCGGAACAGGGACATACCCTACTAAAAGGTTTCCCCAGCAAGGGCCGCCAGTTGTTAAGCCGGATTTTCCGGGATAACACGTAGTACCAAACGCGGAGTTGGGCCAGTATGGCCCAGCTTTGTACGGCGCAAAGCGCCCTTTTAGCCCCCGGAATGGTCAACTGACCCGCCTTCTTGCCGGTTGACCATTGGGGTATTCCAGTAAAAACCAGACAGTGAATTAGGCAGACCATGCGTGTTAGGGGCAGGACCCTAGAGCATCCCGCCTTAAACATGAAACTCTCGTTCGCGGCTTCTCACTTTGGTCGAACGCGAAAAGCGATTATGATGGCTCAGGTTAAAGGTGGAAGGCTTTACTGGGCAGTGGCTGACTTTTGCGGTGCTGTCATTGGCGCGCATGCTCGTCATTGTGGGGCAGGGGTGATCAGATCGGGGCGCTATCAGGGCAAAGCAAAACGCCGCGCAGAGGACTGCGCGGCGTTTCTATTTCTTTTCAACACGGCCCTTAAGCCTTTGCCGTTTTAGGCGCTGGCTGTGTCGTCCTGGTCGCCGGCTTCTTCGCCCTCAGGTGTCGAAACCAGATCGTCGTCTTCGGATGCCGCGGCACCGATATCGTCGAACAGTTCTGCGATTTCGAAGTCTGCAGCGGCTTCTTCTTCAGCGGCCAGTTCCTGAATGGACTTGCCAGATGCCTGAAGCTCAGCCTCTTCAACGGAACGTGCAACGTTCAGCTGAATGGTGGCTTCCACTTCGGGGTGCAGAACAACAGAAACGTCGTGCAGGCCCAGCTCTTTGATGGGCGCGGACAGGACAACCTGTTTGCGATCCACGGTAAAGCCTTCGGCAGTTGCCGCTTCGGCTGCGTCACGGGTGGTGACGGAACCGTAAAGCGCGCCAGCGTCAGACGCAGAACGAATCACGATGAACTGCTGACCGTCGAGCTTGGCAGACATTGCTTCTGCTTCTGCTTTGGTCTCAAGGTTCTGCGCTTCGAGTTGTGCCTTGCGGCCCTCGAAAGCTTCGATGTTGGCTTTGGACGCGGACAGCGCCTTGCCCTGTGGCAACAGGAAGTTGCGCGCAAAGCCTGGCTTTACGTCAACGACGTCGCCCATCTGGCCCAGTTTGGCCACACGTTGGAGAAGGATAACTTGCATGATGGTTCTCCTTACTTAACGGCGTAGGGCAGCAGGGCGAGGAAGCGGGCGCGTTTGATGGCACGGGCCAGTTCACGCTGCTTTTTCGCCGATACGGCTGTGATACGGGAAGGAACGATTTTGCCGCGCTCAGAGATGTAGCGTTGCAGCAGACGTGTGTCTTTGTAATCGATCGCAGGTGCATTGTCGCCCGAGAAAGGGCAGACTTTGCGACGGCGGAAAAATGGTTTTGCAGCCATGGTTTAAGTCCTTTTCTTCAAGCTGGTGATCAACGGCGCTCGCGGCGTTCGCCGCGCTCGGGACGCTCGTCACGCTTTTGCATCTGAACGGATGGCAGCTCTTTGTGCTCGTCCATTTTGATGGTCAAAACGCGCATCACGTCGTCGTGCAGACGCATCAGGCGTTCCATTTCCTGAACGGCGGTTGCTGGTGCATCCGAACGCAGGAAGGCATAGTGGCCCTTGCGGTTTTTGTTGATCTTATAGGCCATTGTCTTGACGCCCCAGTACTCGCTATCCACGAGTTTCCCGCCGTTGTCGGCGAGGACGGTGCCAAAATGTTCGATAAGGCCTTCAGCTTGCGTGTTGGACAGGTCCTGACGCGCAATCATAACATGCTCATATAGCGGCATGTGCACTCCTATTTATATCAAGGCGCATTTCATAGGCAGGGCAATATCCTTTGCGGCCCTACCACGAGAGACTGCGCGGTTCATTCGTCTTGCAAAGGAACTGCCCATATACACGGTATAGCGGGCAGGGCAAGGGGGCTGCGCGGTGCCGTTACCGTGAGGCGGCAGCCGTGAAAAGCCCGCGCCGCAGGTTCAGGGCCGTTGACGCCTGATGCAGAACGGCAATGGTCAAAAGCGCCATCAGGATTTCGGCAAGCGGGCCGGCCATCCAGATACCGGGTTCACCCCAGATCGCGGGAAGGGCGAATGTTAGCGGCAAGGCAAAAGCATAGGGTTTGCTCAGGCCGAGGATTGCAGCGCGGGACGCGTTGCCGATGGCTTGGAAATAGCTTGCGATGACGATCAACGGCCCGGCGAGCCAGAGCATGGCAACCGTGAAGGAGATGATATGGGCAAAGGCTGCAATCACCGCGGGGTCATCCACAAATGCTTTTGCGATGGTTTCGGGAAATACCATCAGGATCACTTGAAAGAAGCTGCAATAGATGAAGGCAATCCAGATCCCCAGTCGCAAGCTTTGATCCGACCGCTGCCATTCCTGCGCCCCGTAGTTGTTTCCGACAATGGATTGCAAAGCAAAGGTCAGCCCCAGCAGGGGCAAGAACAGAAACGTCATCACGCGGGTAACGATCCCGAAGGCAGATACCGTGTTTGCATAATTTAGGACCTCAAACATTTGCAGCGCAGTGATCACGGCAGCAGACCCAAGCGCGATCCCGATGAAGTTCAGGCTTTGCGGGGCACCAAGAGCAAGGATGCGCGACCAGCCCTGCGTGAGCGAGGTCTGCATGACGACCCGCGGGTGCAGCTCGGCGTGGTCCGTCAGTCGGTAAGTGAGAATAATCGCAAAGGCCAGCAGCTGGGCAAGGGCGGTCCCAATGGCAGATCCGGCCACACCAAGGCCCATCATGGCGATCAGCACATAGTTGAACCCGATGTTGGAGATCGAAACCAGCAGGCTCATCGCGGCCATAAACCCCACGCGGCCCTCATTGCGCAGGGCGTCAGAATGGACAGACAACAGGAAGGCCAAGGGCGACACAAAGGCGGTGATGGCCAGATAGGTCTGCGCCATATCCGCCAGCGGTTCAGAGCCGGAGGCAAGTGCCAGACTGAGTGTGCGACCAAACAGCAGGTAGCCAAGGATCAGGGCCGCGCTCACGAACAGGGCAAAGCCATGTGCCCCGGCAAAGGTAGCGCGGGCACCGGCCATGTCTGCCGCGCCCAACTGACGCGCAAGAATACTGGACATGCCCCCAGATACCAAGGTGGCGAGGGCAACAATCAGCATATAGAACGGAAAGATCAGGGTAACGGCGCTGAGGGCTTCGGCACCGACATAGCGCCCCAGAAAGATGGCATCGACCACGGTAAGCAGCCCGTTCATGCCCATCACAAAAATGATGGGCAAGGCGGTCTTGGCGAAAATTTGGCCCAGGGGACCATGCGTGAAGGAATTGGGGTGTGACATCTTGAACCTCTTTTCAGATGTTCCGCATGTAAGAGGGGGCTCGCATTGCCGACCGTCGGGAACATTGGACAAAGGTCAGACGGAATAATGTCGACACTTCACCAAGGAAAAACCCGCGAGCGGCTGGTGGCCGGACCATAAGTTCATTGGCTAATCGCTTGGATGTTCCTGCGCAAGCCTGTTTCGGCATGATCGTGTTGGTGCGGTTCGGCATCGTATTACCCAGACATCGACGCAGGCCGGGCCAGTTGGTGCCGCATTTGCGCCGCGTTTGCGCAGCAATGGTTAATCAACAGGAAACGAAAAACAAAAGAAGACTGAGGAATCGAGACAATGACGATAGCAGCTGATTTTGCAAATGCCCGGCCCCAAGCCATTGAGCCGGTTCGTATGGCGGACGGGGGGCGTATGATTGCACGTGGTGCCCAGCGTCTGGTTGGTGTGTCCTTAACGCTTGCCGCATTGGGGCTGTGGCTTGCACCGGGGTCATCATGGGAAAGCGATGTTATGTTGTTCAAGCTGATCTTGTCACTGACCGCCATCATCGCAGGTCTTGGTCTGATCAGTCAGGGGGCGTCACCGCGGGCCCCCGAAGTTGAGATCGACACCATTCGCCGCGAGGTTCGTCTTGTGCGCCGGCAGCGCGGGATGGAGGATCAGGTTTTGCAAAGTAGCAGTTTTGCCGATCTGTCCCATGCCGAACACGAGGGCAATAACGTGCGTTTGTGGGATCCGGCTGGCCGGTTTCTGGCAGAGGTAAGCCTCACAGACCGCAACGCCCTGACCAGCCTTGTCGCCGGATTGCGGGACGCCGGCAAGCTGGCCTGAAAAGCCCTGAATGCCAGCGGCTGGATGTTTGTGGCTGACGCATGGTCCTTGGCGCAAGCTGTCAGAAGCATCCGTAGGCCCGACATCTTATCACGGCAGATCACAGTATCGTGCGTTTTTGTGGGTTTGGCGGTTATTCGCCATGTATATGTGCGCAAGAGCGCAAAGGCTGTGGGGTGGTACAGGGTTGTAAACGACGCGGGGCATGGCAAACTAACCGGGACAGCCCCTTAATCACAAGAGAGAGACCCGATGAAAACAATGATCCTTGCCGCCGCGTTGGCCCTTGGTGCCAGCAGCGCCTTTGCCGCTGATAAATATGTTCTGGATGCAAGCCACAGTCAGGTACTGTTTAGCTATAACCACCTCGGGTTTTCGACAACCTACGGGATGTTCTCGGGTTTCGAGGGCGAGATCATGTTCGATGCTGATGCACCAGCGGACTCTTCTGTGACAGTATCTATGCCGGTGAGTTCGATGTTTACCGGTTGGG
Organism: Sulfitobacter sp. M05; assembly: GCF_029285175.1. Classification (GTDB taxonomy): domain Bacteria; phylum Pseudomonadota; class Alphaproteobacteria; order Rhodobacterales; family Rhodobacteraceae; genus Sulfitobacter. The sequence continues at coordinate 609,052 of NZ_JABEDH010000001.1, forward strand.
AGAAACGCACTGGCCACTTCATGACGGCCGATTTCTTTGATGCGCAAGACGGCGACATGGTGACTTTCGCCTCCACCGGTATTGAAATCACCGGCGATGACACCGCCAAGATCACTGGCGATTTGACCATGAATGACGTGACCAAGTCCGTCGTGTTGGATGCCAAATTGAACAAGGCAGACACCCACCCAATGGCCGGTAAGAAGTGGATGGGTTTTGATGCCACGGCGACAGTGCTGCGCTCTGACTTCGGCTTGGGTGCCTTTGCCCCCGCCGTGAGCGATGCGGTTGCGCTGAACATTTCAGTTGAGGCGATGAAAGCCGAATAAGCCGGGCTGAATGATCACCAAGAGAAAGCCCGCCGGATTGCTGATCCGGCGGGCTTTTTCCTATCTTGGGGGCGGCCTGCGGACTATTCCTCTGGCGCGCGGGTGGCGGTCAGTTTCACGGCCAGCTTGACCGCAAAGGCCAGGCTGCCCTCGTCACCAACATTGTCACCAATGCCAAAGTCGCGCCGATCCAATGTCAGGTCCGCCCGCATTTCGGCGACGTCCCCGTTCACAGCCAGACCGAACGGCATCACCAAAGGGACAGAGCGGTCTTTGATGGTCAAAGTGCCCGCCGCTTCATAACCGTCGATGCCGTGGCGAATTACACCATCATAGACCGCGGTGGCATAGGTTTCTGCGTCAAAGAAATCTGCGCCCATTGCCTGCTGGGTTACAGAGCCAAGCGTCAAAGACGGAACTGCGATTGTTGTGGTGACATGGCCGACCTCGCCATCGGGAATTGTTTCGTCAAACTGGATAGCGGCAGTCCAGTCTACGAAACTGCCAGAGACTTCATTGCCAAATTGCACAACAGTGATGGCGATGCTGCCGTCCTGAACACGCCATTGCGAGGTGACATCCGCAAGGGCAACATCGGGTCTGGCGGTATCCTTGCCAGTTGTGCCCATCACCGAACCGGCAGCAATCACCATCGCCCAGACAAGGCTGGCCGCAAGGACTGGCGTTTTGCTGTGGGTTTGGGCGGGCAGTGGTCCGATCACCGGCTCACCCGGCAACATCCGCCGCAGTGTGGCATCGCGGTCAATAACGTGGTGTTTCAGCGCACCAGCAATGTGCAGCGCCAGCGACAGGGCAAGAACCTTGGTCGCGATCCAGTGCAGCGCGCCAAAGACATGTTCGACACCTGTGGATTTTGGCACCAGGGGCAGCCCCTGACCAAAGGGCCACCAGATCGGGGCAAAGCCGGCGGCCGCGGCATGGGAAATCCAGCCGGACAGGGGCACAATGACAAGGGCGGCATAAAGCAACCAATGCACCAGTTCGGCGGCAAAGCTTTCTGCCGGTTTGTCGGCGTTCAACAGGCCGGGTTTGGCTTGGGACAGGGCCCAGAGGATGCGCAGCACCGCGACAAGGAATGCGCTCACGCCCAGGGTTTTGTGCAGCGAAAACAGCCATGCCTTCTGCGCCAGTTGGGCGTCGGTTTCATAAGGCAGCCAGTTGGCAATCAATCCCAGCGGCAGCAATGTCAGGATCAACAATGCGGTCAGCCAGTGAAAGCCTTTGCTGATGCTGCCATAGCGGGTTTCGGTGTTGGTGATGGCCATCTTTTGCTCCTGCTGTGTGTTCTGCATAGTTACTGCACAGGGGGGCGGGGGCAATCTGATGTTTGCGCACAGGGCTTCTGCGCTCTTGTTCCCTCAATCATGGCGGGCTAGACGGGATGCCAAATCAGTGAAAGGGCCAGTCATGAGCATCGCATTTGTTTTTCCGGGGCAAGGGGCCCAGACCATCGGCATGGGGCAGGCCTTGGCCAAGGCCTATCCGGCAGCGCAGGCGGTTTTTGACGAGGTCGACGACGCCTTGGGAGAGAAACTGTCCGCGCTCATCTGGTCGGGCGAGATTGAGGCGTTGACCCTTACCGAAAATGCGCAACCTGCGTTGATGGCAACGTCGATGGCGGCAATGGCGGCGATGAAGGCCGAGGGCGTCGGGCTGGATCGGGCGGCTTTCGTCGCGGGGCATTCGCTGGGCGAATATTCGGCGCTTTGTGCGGCGGGGGCCGTATCGCTGGCGGATACGGCGCGTCTGTTGCGCATTCGCGGACGGGCCATGCAAGCGGCGGTGCCGGTCGGGCAGGGCGCGATGGCGGCGGTCCTGGGGCTGGATGCGGAAACAGCAGCCAAGGTGGCCGAGGATGCCGCGCAAGGCGATGTCTGCCAATTGGCCAATGAAAACGATCCGACGCAGAATGTATTGTCTGGCGACAAGGCGGCGATTGAACGTGCTGTTGTGCTGGCCAAAGAGGCTGGTGCCAAGCGGGCCTTGCCTTTGCCGGTTTCAGCTCCGTTCCACTGCGCGCTGATGCAGCCGGCAGCGGATGAAATGGCAAAGGCGCTGGAGGCGGTGCAGTTCGACAACCCTTCCGTGCCTCTGGTGGCGAATGTTCTGGCGGATGCGGAATCAGATGCGACCCGGATCAAGGCCTTGTTGGTCGAGCAGGTCACAGGGCGTGTGCGCTGGCGGTCTTCTGTTGAGTGGATGGCGGCCCAGGGCGTTACGGAGTTCTGGGAGATCGGTGCCGGCAAGGCCCTTTCGGGGATGATCCGGCGTATTGCCAAAGAAAGTGCCTTGCGGGCTGTTGGCACGCCTGAGGATGTTGCGGCATTGAAAGACGCGTGATGCGTCTGGGGGCTGTCCTTGGACTGGCCCTTTTGGTGCTGGGCTGTGCGGTTGCTGACAATGCGGTGGACCGCACAACGATGCAGCTGGATGGTGCGCGGTTGGTGCTGAATGGAGAGATCACCAGCCGCACACCGGCGCATTTCATCGCGGCCTTGAATGCAAACCCGCAGGTGCAGGTGATTGTGCCATTTGATATGGCTGGCTCAACGGATGAAGAGGCGGTCTACCGGATGGGGGATGCCATTCGTAACCGTGGGCTGGACACGCATTTGACGGCCGAAAGCGAGATTTATTCAGGGGCGGTGAACCTGTTTCTGGCGGGCAACCGGCGCACCATTGAACCTGGTGCCATACTGGGGGTGCATTCCTGGGCGGATGGGTTTGGCGAGGGCAGCAACTATCCGCGGGATGCGGGGGAACATGCCGGCAATGTCGCCTATACCCGCGCGATGCTGGGCAGTGACGCGTTTTACTGGTTTACCTTGCAGGCAGCGCCGTCGGACGGGATACATGTGTTAACACAGGCCGAGATCACAGGTTTCGGGCTGGTGACGGAATGAAAGAAAAGGAACGGATATGTTTGATCTGACAGGGAAAAATGCGCTGGTGACAGGTGCTTCGGGCGGCATTGGTGCAGAAATCGCGCGCCAGCTGCATGTGCAGGGCGCGGTTGTGGGCCTGTCGGGCACACGGGTGGAGCCGTTGGAGGCACTGGCCGCCGAACTGGGGGAGCGGGCGCATGTATTGCCTTGCAATCTGAGTGATATGGAGGCGGTTGAAGCACTGCCCAAACAGGCCGCAGAGGCAATGGGATCGGTTGATATTCTGGTCAATAACGCCGGTATCACCCGCGACAACCTGTTCATGCGGATGTCGGATGACGAATGGAACTCTGTGGTCAACGTCAACATGACCGCGACGTTCAAGCTGTGCAAAGGTGTGATGCGGGGCATGATGAAGGCGCGTTGGGGCCGGATCGTCAATATTTCCAGCGTTGTCGGGGCCACTGGCAACCCGGGGCAGGCGAACTATGCCGCCAGCAAAGCGGGTATGATCGGCATGTCAAAATCACTGGCCTATGAGGTGGCGAGCCGTGGCATCACGGTAAATGCAATTGCACCGGGGTTTATTGAAACGGCCATGACGGACAAGCTGACCGATGATCAAAAGTCGGGTATCATGGGGCAAATTCCTGCCGGTCGGATGGGCAATCCCGCGGAAATCGCCAGTGCTGTGGTCTATCTGGCAAGTGCCGAAGCGGGCTATGTCACCGGTGCCACCTTGCATGTCAACGGCGGTATGGCCATGTTGTAAAGCGTATCTGATACCGTTTGCGCATGGCGTGCCATGTGCTAAAGGGGTGCAGAATCGAAATCGGGGAGGCTGCTTTGTCGCCCCCGCCTTGTGCAAACAGGGATAAGAGCCGCCTCCGGATCCGGGGGCATCCTCCAACTGCCTAACAGGGCGTGCGGATATAAAATGGGTCGGTTGGCCCGGAAGAATGAGGACTTTATTATGAGCGACGTCGCAGACCGCGTTAAAAAGATCGTTGTAGAACACCTTGGTGTTGAAGAAGACAAAGTTGTCGAGAATGCGTCATTCATCGACGATCTGGGCGCTGACAGCCTTGATACCGTTGAGCTGGTGATGGCGTTCGAAGAAGAATTCGGCATCGAAATCCCTGATGACGCGGCTGAAAACATTCAGACGTTCGGCGATGCGGTTAAATTCATCACTGAAGCCTCTTAAGTCCGCAGTGCCCTGAACGGGGCATCGGCAATCATAATCTGAAACGGCGTTGTTCCAAGCGGAATAACGCCGTTTCTTTTTGCGCAGGGCGCATCCGGGGTTGCTCATCGGCGGCGCGCTTCGCACACTGTGTCAAACGCACAAAAGTGTGAGGGGCAGACCGGGCAATGTCGCGAACAATTCCTACCATCAACACGTCACGCGTGACCCTGAGGGCCATGCGCGCCGAGGACTTTAACCGTTTCGCGGAAATCTGGGCCACACCCGAAGTTGTCACCCATATCTCCGGCCAACCCCGCAGTAAGCCGCAATCCTGGGATGCGTTTCTGCGCAATGCCGGCCATTGGCAGATCAGTGGTTTCGGGCAATGGGCAATTCAGCCGCATGGCGCGGGACAGATGGCGGGGCAGTGCGGCTTTTTCTTTGGTTCCCGGGGGTTGGGGGAGGACTATGATCCTTATCCAGAAGCGGGTTGGGTGTTGTCACCAGACGCGCAAGGCAAGGGGTTGGGGCTGGATGCGGCGCAGGCCGCGCATGACTGGTTTGATCGGGTGATTGCGGGGCGTACGGTGTGTATGATTGCACCACAGAACCGGGCATCGCTGAGGATTGCCGAGGTGCTGGGGTATCATTTGTTACGCGAAGTCGGGATTGATGGCGAAAATGTCTGTCTGATGACACGCAAAGGGCCGCCGGTTTGAAGGGGGCGAGAACAGCACAAGTCTTGAATATTTGCCCGCTCGCAAGGTATAGCCGACACAAATCGAATTTAGGGGCAGGTTTATGCGCAGAGTAGTTGTAACGGGGTTGGGGCTGGTAACGCCTTTGGCTGACGGGGTTGAAGAAAGCTGGAGCCGCATTCTGGATGGGCAGTCTGGCGGCGGGGCGATCACTGGTTTTGATGCGTCGGCATTGGTCACACAGTATGCCTGTGAGGTGCCGTTGGGCGATGGCACGGACGGGACGTTTAACGCTGACAAATACATGGCCCCAAAAGAGCAGCGTAAAGTCGATACCTTTATTCTGTTCGGCATGGCGGCAGCACAGCAGGCCGTAGAAGACTCTGGTTGGATGCCTGAGGCGCGTGAGGATCAGGAACGCACCGGTGTTCTGATCGGGTCCGGTATTGGCGGGCTGAACTCTATCGCCAACACAGCCGTGATGATGAAGGAAAAAGGCCCGCGCCGCGTCAGCCCGTTCTTTGTGCCCGGTGCCTTGATCAACCTGATCTCGGGTCAGGTGTCGATCAAATACGGTTTCCGCGGACCAAACCATTCGGTTGTGACGGCCTGTTCAACAGGGGCCCATGCAATTGGTGATGCGTCTCGTCTGATTCAGCACGGGGATGCGGATGTGATGGTTGCGGGCGGTGCGGAAGCGGCGATTTGCGAAATTGGCATTGCCGGTTTCAACGCCTGTAAGGCGCTCAGCACCAAACGCGGTGATGATCCACAAAAGGCATCCCGTCCCTATGATGCGGACCGGGACGGCTTTGTCATGGGGGAAGGTGCGGGGATCGTCGTGTTGGAGGAATACGAACATGCCAAGGCGCGCGGTGCCAAGATCTACGCCGAAGTGATCGGCTATGGTCTGTCTGGCGATGCCTATCACATCACCGCACCCTCTGAGGATGGCGAGGGTGGCGAGCGGTCTATGCGGGCGGCATTGCGCGGCGCGGGCAAGGAACCCAAGGATATTGACTACATCAACGCGCATGGCACCTCGACAATGGCCGATACCATCGAGCTGGGTGCGGTTGAGCGAATGATGGGCGAGTATGCGTCAAAGGTGACCATGTCCTCGACGAAATCCGCCACGGGCCATCTGTTGGGCGCAGCGGGTGCGATTGAAGCGATCTTTTCGATCCTTGCGATCCGCGATCAAGTGGCACCGCCGACGATCAACCTGGACAACCCAGCGGTAGAGACCAAGATTGATCTGGCTGCGAACAAGGCTGTGAAACGCGAAATCAATGTCGCGCTGAGCAATTCCTTCGGGTTCGGTGGCACCAACGCCAGCGTTCTGTTCGGAAAGGTCTGATACATGTGGCGCAATGTTGCCTCGAACGCGTTCAGTTTTCTGGTCGTGGTTCTTTTTCTGCTGGGGGGGGTGATCCTTTGGGGTCGGTCCACCTATCAGGCGGAGGGTCCGCTGGAAAATGCGATCTGTGTACAGGTCAAACCGGGATTTACCATGCGGCGGGTTTCAAAGGATCTGGCCGATGAGGGGGCTGTCAGTTCGGCAGCGATTTTCCGGATGGGGGCGGACTATGAGGAAAAGACCAGCCAGTTGAAGGCGGGGAGTTTTCTGGTCGAGGCGGGCGCGTCGATGTCCGAGATTGTCGATACGGTGACCAAGGGCGGCGCAAGCACCTGCGGCACTGAAGTGGTGTACCGCATCGGGATCAACCGCGTATCGGTGCAGGTGCGTGAACTGGATCCGGTGACGAACCGGTTTGAAGAGCGCGCTGAATTTGTGCCCGGCGCGGATGAAGTTCCCGAGGCCTATGTGAAAACCAAGGCCGAAGCGGACACGCGGTTCCGCATTACATTGGCCGAGGGTGTGACCAGCTGGCAGGTGGTCAACGCAATGAAGGCCATGGATGTGCTGGAAGGTGCGGCTGGGGATGTGCCAGCCGAGGGGACTTTGGCACCTGACAGCTATGAGGTGCGTCCGGGTGACGCCCGCGCTGCGGTATTGCAGCGCATGATTGCCGCACAGGAGGTCCGCCTTGCCGAGGCATGGGAAGCACGCGACCCGGATCTGCCGATTGAAAGCCCTGAAGAGTTGCTGACGTTGGCGTCGATTGTCGAGAAAGAGACCGGCGTGGCCGCAGAGCGGCGTCAGGTTGCAGCGGTGTTTGTGAACCGGTTGAACCAAGGTATGCGGTTGCAGACTGACCCGACAGTGATCTACGGCATCACCAAGGGGGAAGGTGTTCTGGGACGGGGCTTGCGTCGTTCTGAACTGCGGGCGGAAACGCCGTGGAATACTTATGTTATCAACGGCTTGCCCCCGACACCGATTGCCAACCCCGGACGTGCGAGCTTGATGGCTGCGGCACAGCCCGACGAAAGCGAGTTCATCTTTTTTGTGGCTGATGGGACCGGCGGGCACGCCTTTGCTGTCACCTTGGCCGAGCATAACGAGAACGTCGCGCGCTGGCGCAAGATCGAGGCGGAACGCGCTGCTGGTTCAGAGTGAAGAGCCCAAAAATTGTGGTAAATTGACTGCATGAGAATTCCCCCGCCGGCCTGTTTCAGGGTGGCGGGGAACCCGGACTCCGATTTGAAGTCGGGCGTTTAACCAATATTTAATCAATGAACGCACGGGGTTACAAGGTTTTGATAACCCTCTTTTCCTTGACTTTGAGAACGCTCTGAAGTACAAATTCTGACATGCTAGAGGACGTGGGTAAGCGGCTTTGGGAGGGATCCCGAGGGCCGCTTTTTTTATGTCCGCTCGGTCGGGGGACCTGTGAAAGGTAGGGGCGACAATGGCACTAGACACCCACGACCAAGACATTGCGCGCGGCAGCGAACTGCTTGCTTCTGTGCATGATGCAATCACCGATCTGAGGCAAGAGATCGAGGGGCTGACGCAGCAGGCGCAGTCCGAAAATACCATAAATGAAACAGCAGCAAAGCAGTCCTTGGGCAAGCTCAAGGATCTGGTGATGCAATGCATCAAGGCGGAGAACTATCTCAATGAATGCAAAAGCAAACAGGATGGCGTTGCAAGAGGCGGCTATGCCCTTGACCTCGATAGAGCGCGGGTTGAGATCGGGTGCAAATTGGATCGCTTGCGCCGATGCGGCCGTCCAAGAGCAGTTCCTGAATGAACTGGATGAAGTCGAGCTGTTGGCGCTGCCCTTTCTATTTGAATTCTGGGCAATGGATCATCAACTGCCCCCGGACGGGGCGTGGCGCACTTGGGTTGTGATGGGCGGCCGCGGTGCGGGCAAAACGCGGGCGGGTGCGGAATGGATTCGTTCGGTCGTTGAGGGGGCGCGGCCCTTGGACCCTGGCAAGTGCCGCCGGATCGCCTTGGTCGGTGAGACGATCGAACAGGTGCGCGAGGTGATGGTGTTTGGCGACAGCGGTATTCTTGCCTGTTCGCCAGAGGACCGTCGCCCGGTATGGGAAGCAGGGCGCAAGCGGCTGGTCTGGCCTAACGGCGCGATTGCCACGGTGCATACGGCGCATGACCCCGAAGGGCTGCGCGGACCGCAGTTTGATGCAGCTTGGGTCGATGAATTGGCCAAGTGGAAGCGCGGGCAGGAGGCGTGGGATCAGTTGCAGTTTGCTTTGCGCTTGGGCGAGGACCCGCGGGTCTGTGTCACAACGACGCCGCGCAATGTCGATGTGTTAAAGCGGCTGTTGGGTTCACCGTCAACGGTTCAGACCCATGCGCCGACTGAGGCGAACGCGGCCAACCTGGCGTCGTCCTTTTTAGAGGAAGTCAAGGCGCGCTATAAAGGCACGAGGTTGGGGCGCCAAGAGCTGGACGGGGTTTTGCTGGCCGATACCGAAGGAGCGTTGTGGACCTCGCAGTCGCTGGAGGCGCAGCGGGTTGAACATCCGCCCGCGTTTGATCGGATTGTTGTGGGGCTGGACCCTGCGGCATCAGCGGGCATGGGGGCGGATGAATGCGGAATTGTGGTTGTCGGTGCGGTGACACAAGGAGCGGTGCAGCATTGGCGGGCGGTTGTTTTGGCGGATTGTACGATCCAAGGGGCGACGCCCAGCGGCTGGGCCAAGGCCGCAATTGCGGCGATGGAACAGTTTGGTGCCGACAAGCTGGTGGCGGAGGTCAATCAGGGGGGCGCGATGGTTGGGGAGGTCCTGCGCCAGATTGACCCGCTGGTGCCGCTGAAATCGGTATATGCGTCGCGGGGCAAGGTGGCCCGGGCGGAACCTGTGGCGGCCCTGTACGAGCAGGGACGGGTAGGGCACCTTCGCGGGCTTGAGCAGCTGGAGGATCAGATGTGCCGGATGACCGCGCAGGGCTATGAGGGGGGTGGATCGCCGGACAGGGTGGATGCGTTGGTCTGGGCCTTGCATGAGCTGATGATTGAGCCGGCGGCCAAGTGGCGGCGTCCGGCGCTTCGAACTCTGTGAGAGGATGCAATTTCTTCTGATGAAATTAGGGCGGGCTTTTTTGAAAAGCCCGAATTGGTTTCTTTGAAAGAAACCGAGGCCGCGTGGCACGTTTGCGATGTTGCGCGGCCCGGCGCACGGTGAGGTCGCGGCGAATTAATCAATTTGAGGCAAATTGTTTTCAAGACGAAACGGCGGACAAGGATGGGAACATATGTTTGATTTTCTGCGACGGGGAACGGCGGCGGCTTCTGTGCCGGAGGCCAAGGCCTCGGCGACGGGGCCGGTGGTTGCTTATCAGACGTCTGGCCGGGTTGCATGGAGCCCACGGGATACCGTGAGCTTGACCAAAGTGGGGTTTTGCGGAAATCCGGTGGGGTTCCGTTCTGTTAAGTTGATTGCAGAGGCAGCGGCGGCTTTGCCCTTGGTGGTGCAGGACAGTGAGCGCCGCTATGATACCCATCCGGTAATTTCCCTGTTGGCCACGCCAAACGGGGCGCAGGGCAAGGCAGAGCTGTTGGAGGCACTTTATGCGCAGTTGTTGCTGAGTGGGAACGGTTATGTCGAGGCGGTCGGAGAGGGGCTGCCGCAGGAATTGCATGTGTTGCGGTCCGACAGGATGTCAGTGGTGCCGGGGGCAGACGGATGGCCGGTGGCCTATGAATATGCTGTAGGCGGGCGCAAACACCGGTTTAATGTGTCGGGTGCGGCGAAACCGGTGTGCCATTTCAGAAGTTTCCACCCCCAAGACGATCACTACGGGTTTGCCCCGATGCAGGCGGCGGCCATGGCGATGGATGTACATAATGCGGCCTCGCGGTGGTCCAAGGCGCTATTGGACAATGCGGCACGGCCATCTGGCGCGATGGTTTACAAAGGGTCCGAAGGACAGGGGCACCTGAGTACCGAGCAATACGAGCGGTTGGTGGCAGAAATGGAAAGCCATCATCAGGGAGCGCGCAATGCAGGGCGACCGATGTTGCTGGAAGGGGGGCTGGATTGGAAACCGATGGGGTTCTCGCCCTCTGACATGGAGTTTCACAAGACCAAAGAAGCCGCAGCGCGCGAGATTGCTTTGGCCTATGGTGTGCCGCCGATGTTGCTGGGCATTCAGGGGGACGCGACCTATGCAAATTATCAGGAGGCCCATCGGGCATTTTACAGGCTGACGGTGCTGCCGTTGGCAACCCGAGTGACGGCGACCTTGGCGTCCTGGCTTGGCGGGTTCACGGGGGAGGCGGTGGAGGTGCGGCCCGATCTGGATCAGGTGCCGGCCTTGGCTGCTGAAAGGGATGCGCAATGGTCCCGTGTGGCACAGGCGGATTTCCTGACCGAGGCCGAAAAGCGCAGCCTGTTGGGGCTGCCAGCGGTGGCGACAGATGGGTGATCCCGCGATGTACGAACGGTTCGACTGCGCGCCGGGTCTGAAGCTGGAGGCGCATGAGCGGTTAATGGCGATCCAGCAGGAAAACCTGAGCAGACGCATGGACCGGTTGGATGAAATGATGGAACGCATGGAGCGGCGGTTGTGGCTGACGGTTTATGGGGTGGTCGCACTGATGCTGGCGCAAGCGGTGCAGGGCGTCATGACAGTCGCGCCTTAGGGCACTGAAATTAAACAGGAGTTGTCATGGGATATGACGTAGGTGACTTCGGCTTTGGGCTGGAGAACGGGAAAGATATGTCTGGTGGCCTGCCGGATTTGGAACGCAAGTTTGTGGCGTTTCAAGAGGTGAGTAAAGTGCAAGGCGGCACTGAGATCAGCGGCTATGCGAGCCTGTTTGGTGCGGTGGATCAGGGTGGCGATATGGTTGTGGCCGGCGCTTATGAAACGTCGCTAAAGACCGTGGCGCAGGCGGGGCGCAGCATCAAAATGCTGTGGCAACATGATCCATCACAACCAATCGGTATTTGGGATGAAGTGCGCGAGGACAGCAAGGGGTTGTTCGTTAAGGGGCGCATTCTGGACAGTGTCGCCAAAGGACGCGAGGCGGCGGCGCTGGTGGCTGCGGGTGCAATTGACGGGTTGTCGATCGGCTATCGCACGGTGAAGGCGACAAAGAACACCAAGGGCCAGCGGCTCTTGTCGGAACTGGAGCTTTGGGAGGTGTCACTGGTGACCTTTCCGATGCTGCCCAGTGCGCGGGTATCAGCGAAAGGCGAGGTGATCGCCGTCGGTGACATGCTGCGTGATATGGCGGCGTCCTTTGAGGGGGCGCGGCAGAGGTTGGCGCAGCGGGAGCCAGCGCCGGAAATCTAGCCAAGGCGCGTTGTGTTGGTGGGCATCGTGAGATGCATCCACATCCGACAGAAACACAAAGTGTCGCGGCAAACTCGGGAGTGACGGATGAGCAAGACGGAACTGGGGCGGGTGTCCCCGGCTGAGGAAGTGCGCGCGGCAGTGACGGGATTTGTCACTGACTTCAAGGGCTTTCAGGCTGAAATCGAGACAAAAATTCAACAAACAGAAGAACGGATGACCATGCTGGATCGAAAAATGACACTGCCTGCGCGTACCCCCCTTGCGGGAGCGACAGAGACCGGAGCGCCGCATCAGAAAGCGTTTAGTACTTATCTGCGCAATGGTGATGATGATGGGCTGCGCGGGCTTGAGCTGGAAGGGAAATCCCTGTCGACGGCGGTGAATTCCGATGGCGGTTATCTGGTTGATCCGCAGACCAGTGCAACGGTGCAATCCGTGCTGAATGCAACTGCGTCGATCCGGGCGATTTCGAGCGTCGTGCAGGTCGAGGCGACATCCTATGACGTGCTGGTGGATCACACGGATGTAGGGGCTGGATGGGCGACAGAGGCGGGACCACAGGCCGAGACAGACACGCCGCAGATTGACCGGATCACCATCGGCTTGCATGAATTGAGCGCCTTGCCCAAGGCATCGCAGCGGTTGCTGGATGACAGCGCGTTTGACATCGAGGGTTGGCTGGCCGGCCGGATTGCAGACAAGTTTGCCCGAGCTGAGGCGGGTGCCTTTGTGAACGGTGACGGGATCGACAAGCCCATGGGGTTTCTGACCCATCCGGCGGTGGACAATGACGTCTGGACCTGGGGCAACCTTGGCTATGTGCCTTCTGAGGTTGACGCGGAGGTGACGGCGGAAGCAATTGTTGATCTGGTATATGCGCTGGGGGCGCAGTACCGCGCCAACGGTGCGTTTGTGATGAACTCCAAGGTGGCGGGGTTGGTGCGCAAGCTGACCGATGCAGATGGGCGGTTCTTGTGGTCTGACGGTTTGGCGGCGGGGGAACCTGCGCAGCTGATGGGCTATCCGGTGCTGGTGGCCGAGGACATGCCGGATGCGGCCAGCAACAGTTTCTCGATTGCCTTTGGTGATTTCCGCGCTGGGTACACCGTGGCCGAACGCCCTGATCTGCGCATCCTGCGCGACCCGTTCAGCGCCAAACCGCATGTCCTGTTCTATGCCACCAAACGTGTGGGCGGTGATGTCAGCGATTTTGCGGCAATCAAGTTGATGAAACTCGGCGTGGCTTAAGGCGCACCGACAGCGAACCGGGGGCGTTTGACCCCGGTTCGGACGCGCGTCTGTGTTGCCTGCTTTGCCTAGCTGCTCCCCTCTGACCGAGCAGGGCAGGTGGTCGCGCGTCCGAGTTTAGCAGACCCGCAGGCCGGGGACCGAAAATTGGAGAATTCCATGATGTTGATCGAAGAGACAGCCATTCCTGACGCGGCCCTGCCGGTAGAGGTTTTTAAGGCGCATTTGCGTTTGGGCAGTGGGTTTGCGGTGGATGACGTGCAGGACGTGGTTCTGGGGTCGTTTCTGAGAGCCGCGCTTGCCGCTATTGAGGGGCGCACAGGTAAGGTATTGTTGGAGCGCAGTTTTTCGACATCGGTTTCCGCCTGGCGCGATAGTGGGGCACATGTCTTGCCGGTTGCGCCGGTGAATGCGGTGAGCGGGGTGGAACAGGTCGGGCGCGATGGTAGCCGGACCGATGTCGCTGCTGGCAGCTGGTGGCTTGAGCGGCACACGGATACGCCGAAACTGCGGGCCACCGGTGCAAGTTTGCCTGCTGTGCCATCTGGCGGTTCTGTGGTGATTTCCTTTGATGCGGGGTTTGCGACGGATTGGGATGGGGTGCCCAGCGATCTGCGTCAGGCGGTCCTGATGCTGGCCGCGCATTACTATGAATACCGCCACGACACCGGCCTGAGCAACGGGTGTATGCCCTTTGGTGTATCGAGCCTGGTGGAGCGGTATCGGCACCTCCGCATTGGTGCGGGGGCCGTGAAATGAGTGCGCCGCGATTGAACCAGGCGTTTGTGCTGGAAGCGCCCGAGCGGGCCAGTGATGGGGCTGGTGGCTTTATCGAGGGGTGGGTCGTGTTGGGCACGGTCTGGGGAGAGATCACGGCGCGTAGCGGTCGTGAGACGGCACAGATCGGCACAGCGGTCAGCCGCATGGGGTTCAAGATCGTTGTGCGCGGCGCCCCCTTTGGCACACCGGAACGCCCGAAACCACAGCAAAGGTTCCGACAGGGCGTGCGGATTTTTCCGATTGAGGCCGTGGCGGAACGTGACCCCGAGGGGCGCTACCTGACCTGCTTTGTCGAAGAGGAGGTCGTAGTATGAGCTTTGCGATGTCGGGCCCTTTGCAACGGGCGGTTTACGAGACCCTGAACGCAGATAGTGCGCTGGGGGGGATCGTGGGTAGTGCGATTTATGACGCTGTGCCAACGGGGACCTTGCCTGTGATCTATGTGCGTTTGGGCAGTGAAGAGGTCCGGGACGCATCGGATGGCAGTGGTGCGGGGGCGGTTCACCGGTTCACGGTATCGGTGATCACCTCAAGCCCCGGGTTTGCACAGGCCAAGGAGGCCGCCGCCGCGATCAGCGATGTTTTGCACGACGGTGATCTGGTGTTGAGCCGCGGGCGGCTGGTGAGCCTGCGGTTTGAGCGGGCGCGGGCGGCACGGGTGGAAGCGGCCGCAACGCGTCAGATTGATCTGCGCTTTGCCGCACGTGTGCAGGACGACTGAATTTTTGGATTTACAGGAGAAAAGCGATGGCTGTTCAGGCAGGTAAGGACCTTTTGGTCAAAGTGGATATGACAAGCGACGGTCAGTTTGAAACCATCGCGGGCCTGCGGGCGACACGGGTGAGTTTTAACGCCGAGGCGGTGGATGTGACGACGCTGGACAGTGAGGGCGGCTGGCGCGAGCTGTTGGCGGGGGCCGGTGTGCGGTCGGCGGCCATTAGCGGTTCGGGGGTGTTTCGTGACGAGGGGACAGATGAGCGCGCACGCCAGTTGTTTTTTGACGGGCTGACGCCGGATTTTCAGATCGTGATCCCGGCCTTTGGTGTGGTTGAAGGGTCGTTTCAGGTGACGGCGCTGGAATATGCGGGGCAATTGAATGGCGAGGCGACTTATGAGCTGAGCCTGCAATCCGCAGGTATTCTGATTTTCACCCCTGACGTGGTGGTCTGAGCATGGCCAACCGGTGGAGAGGGGATGTGGCCCTTGTTATTGACGGGAAACGGTGCATTGCGCGGCTGACCCTTGGGGCGCTGGCCGAGCTGGAAGAGGGGTTGGGCGAGGCTTCAATGGTTGGATTGGTGGAACGTTTTGAGACGAGCCGCTTCACCAGCCGCGATGTGGTAGCCTTGCTGGGCGCCGGGCTGCGTGGTGGCGGCAGCGAGATAACCGACGCGCAAGTGGCAAAGGCCAAAATTGAAGGCGGGCCGACGGCGGCGGCAAAGGTGGCGGCGGAACTGTTGGCGCGGTCATTTGTGATGCCCGAATGACGCAGGCCGGACAGGGGCTGGACTGGCCAGCGCTGATGCGTGTCGGGCTGCACGGGTTGGGGTTGGCACCGGACGTGTTCTGGGCGCTGACGCCAGTTGAATTGCAGCTGATGCTGGGCACTTCTGCACAGGAAAAGCCGATGTTGCGCGACGGGCTGGCGGCGCTGATGGCCGCCTATCCAGACAGGGAAAAGGGGCAGGATGATGGGTGATTTTGACGATTATGGTGGGCTTGAAGGCCATGCCGAAGATCTGAATGCAACACTGGCCACCACGGGTGCGCTGGTTTCGGGTTTTGACAGCGAACTACGCCGCATGAGCGGATCGCTCGCGGCGACTGGCAAGGATATTCAGACACTAGAGAAGGGGTTGAGCAAGGGATTGCGGCGTGCGTTTGATGGGGTGATTTTTGACGGCATGAAGATGTCGGACGCTTTGAAAACCGTAGCGCAGTCGTTGGCCAACACCACATACAATGCCGCGATGAAGCCGGTGACGGATCATTTTGGCGGGCTGATCTCTCAAGGGGTTGGGGCGTTAGTGCAGGGGATTTTACCTTTTGCTGACGGGGCGGCGTTCTCGCAGGGCAAGGTGATGCCTTTTGCCCAAGGTGGGGTGGTCAGCGGGGCCACGACCTTCCCGATGCGCGGCGGGACCGGGGTGATGGGGGAAGCGGGACCGGAGGCCATTATGCCGCTGGCGCGCGGGCCAGACGGCAAGCTGGGGGTGCGCAGCGGGGGCAGTACAGGGCCGCAAGTGGTGATGCATATCACGACCCCGGATGTGGCCGGCTTTCAACGGTCGCAAAGCCAGATCGCCGCCCAGATGAGCCGCACCTTGTCCAGTGGTAACCGGAATCGGTGACACCGGCGCAGAGGCTGAAACAGAACAGATGTCAGGAGCAGGTTGATGGCTTTTCATGAGGTACGATTTCCCCCCACGCTTAGCTTTGGGTCGCTGGGCGGGCCGCAGCGGCGCACGGATGTTGTGACGCTGGCGAACGGGTTTGAAGAGCGCAACACGCCTTGGGCCCATTCGCGGCGCACCTACGATGCGGGGCTTGGTATGCGTTCGATTGACGATTTGCAGGTGTTGATCGGATTTTTCGAGGCGCGCATGGGGCAAATGTATGGGTTTCGCTGGAAAGACTGGGCGGATTACAAGTCTGGGCGGGCAACCCTTGATCCGGTGTTTGATGACCAAAGTATCGGGTATGGTGACGGGGTCAGCCGGGAATTTCAGATCATGAAGACCTATTGGTCCGGTGCGCACTCTTATCGCCGTCCGATCAGGAAGCCGGTGGCGGGATCCGTGAAAGTGGGCGTTGAGCAAGACGCGTTGCAGGAGGGGCTGGACTATGAGGTGAATGCCAACACGGGCATTATCACTTTTGCCCATCCGCCTGATCCGAACATGGAGATCTATGCCGGATATGAATTCGATGTGCCGGTGCGATTTGACACGGACCGCATTCTTACCAGTGTCGAGAGCTTTCAGGCGGGGCAGGTGCCTTCTGTGCCTGTGATCGAGGTGCGGATCTGATGGCGGGGCTGGATCCGGCGCTGGAGGCGCATCTTGCAGGCGGGCTGACCACCATATGTAATGCCTGGAAAATCACGCGTAAGGATGGGGTCGTCTTTGCCTTTACGGACCATGATCTGCCGCTTCACTTTGAAGCCTGTGATTTTCGTGCGGATGCTGGGTTGTCGGCCAAGGCGATTGCCCAGACCACGGGGCTGTCGGTGGACAACACTGAGGCGATTGGGGCGTTAAGTGATGCCTCGATCCGCGAAGACGAGATCGAGCAGGGCCGTTTTGACAGTGCTGAGGTGGTGGCCTGGCTGGTGAACTGGGCTGATGTAGATCAACGATGGGTGCAATTCCGGGGCACGATTGGCGAGATGCGGCGCGTTGACGGGGCATTTCGTGCAGAGTTGCGCGGATTGACCGAAGCGCTGAACCGGACCGTGGGGCGGGTTTATCAAAAGCCTTGCACAGCGGTATTGGGAGATCAGCAGTGCCGCTTTGATCTGGGCTTGCCCGGGTACACGGTAACCTTGGCCGTGGATGTCGAGGAAGGCGGGCGGCGGTTCATCTGGGACAGCTTGCCGGGGTTCGACGAACAGTTCTTTATTCGCGGGCGTCTGGATGTGGTGGACGGGCCAGGGCAGGGGTTGTTTGGGCTGATCAAACATGACCGGGTGAAGGGCGGCAAGCGCACCATCGAGTTATGGGAACCGATCAAGGGGGATGTCAGCCGCGGTACGCAGGTCAAGTTGATCGCCGGTTGCAACAAGCAGTTCGAGACCTGTCGGTTGAAGTTTAATAACGTGGCGAATTTTCAGGGGTTTCCGGACCTTCCGGGAGAGGATTGGGTGATTGCGGTACCCAAATCCAGCGGTACCAACTCGGGCGGGTCGCTGCGATGAGCCGGGCGGAGATTGTCGCCGCGGCGCGTTGTTGGATCGGCACACCCTATGTGCATCAAAGTTCAAGGTTGGGGGCGGGATGTGATTGTTTGGGGTTGCTGCGTGGCATTTGGCGCGACCTGTGTGGGCAGGAGCCAGAGCTGGTCCCCGCCTATTCGAAGGATTGGTCCGAACCGCAGGGCGAAGAGCGACTGTGGGCGGCGGCGCTACGTCATCTGCATCCCAAGGAACCTAGGGACGCGGAGGAGGGAGATGTCCTTCTGTTTCGTATGCGGGATCAGGGCGTGGCCAAACATCTGGGGGTGCAGGGGCGCATTGGTGCGCGGGCCAGTTTTATCCATGCCTACACGGGACATGGCGTTGTGGAGAGCCCGCTAAGTACGCCCTGGCAGCGGCGCATTGTGGCAAGGTTCGAATTTCCAAGGGAGAGCAACTGATGGCAACGGTCCTTTTTTCGGTCGCAGGTGCGGCCATTGGTGGTTCTGTCGGGGGCACCCTTGCAGGCCTGTCGTCTGTCGCTATCGGACGGGCAGTCGGCGCAACATTGGGGCGGGTCATTGATCAGCGTCTGTTGGGGCAGGGTGGTCAGGCGATTGAAACCGGCAAAGTTGACCGCTTTCGGATCACCAGCGCGGGTGAGGGTGACCCGATCGCGCAGGTGTATGGGCGGATGCGTCTGGGCGGGCATGTGATTTGGGCCTCTGATTTTCAGGAAACCACCCAGACCACGGGGGGCGGTAAGGGGAGCCGGTCGCAACCCACGACAACCGAGTACAGCTATTCTGTTAGCTTGGCGATTGCGCTTTGTGAGGGGGAGGTTACCCGTATTGGCCGGGTTTGGGCCGACGGTGAGGAAGTGGCGCGTGGCGGATTGAATATGCGTGTCTACACCGGATCCTCCGATCAATTGCCTGACCCGGTGATGGAAGCGGTTGAAGGGGCGGGCAGGGTGCCGGCCTATCGGGGGACGGCCTATGTTGTTCTTGAAGACCTTGATCTGGCTCCGTTTGGTAACCGTATTCCGCAGTTCTCGTTTGAAGTTTTACGCCCCGAACAGCCAGAGGCGCCGGACCGGGCCTATACCCCGGCATTCGGCATCGAGGGGGTCGCCCTTATCCCGGGGACAGGGGAATATGCGCTGGCAACAACGGCGGTCAATATTGCGGCAGAGACCGGCGTTTTCAAAAGTGCAAACGTATCAACGCCGGCAGGAAAGCCGGATTTTGCGGTTGCGACAGAAGCAATGAACGAAGAATTGCCCAACCTCAAGGCGGCCTCCTTGGTGGTGTCATGGTTCGGGGATGACCTGCGTTGCGGCGAATGCACCATACGTCCCAAGGTCGAAAACACCTTTCAGGAAGGCGAGAACATGCCTTGGGTGTCCTCGGGGCTGACGCGCGGGAATGCGCAGGTGATTGTGCAGGACGAGGCGGGGCGGCCAATTTATGGCGGTACACCTACGGATACCTCTGTGATCGAAGCGATTCAGTCATTGAACGAGGCGGGGAATGCGGTGATGTTTTATCCGTTTATCCTGATGGATCAGTTTACCGAGAACGGACTGCCGGATCCCTATAGTGATGCGCCGCACCAGCCGCGCCTGCCATGGCGGGGCAGGATCACATTGTCCAAAGCGCCGGGCCAGCCAGACAGTCCAGACGGTACAACATTGGCGGCCGAACAGGTTGCCGCGTTTTTTGGCACTGCGACTGCGGCAAGTTTTGCTCTTGAGGACGGTCAGGTTGTTTTTCTGGATGGGCAAGGCAGCGCCGGAGCGGATGGTGGGGAGGATAGCGAAGCCGGTGAGGGTGAAGACACGGGAGAAGTGGTCTATCAGGACAATCCAGCGGATTGGTCGTTTTCCCGCTTTATCTTGCATAATGCGATGCTCTGTGCCGCTGCTGGCGGGATCGAGGCGTTTTGCATTGGTTCAGAGATGCGCGGGCTGACCCAAATCCGTGGCGCGGGCGGGGTTTTTATCGCCGTTCAACACCTTGTCGCATTGGCCGCAGAGGTGCGCAGTATTCTGGGACCGGACACCAAGATCAGCTATGCGGCGGATTGGTCAGAGTATTTCGGGCATCAGCCACAAGACGGCACCGGGGACCGTTACTTTCATCTGGACCCCCTATGGGCCGATCCGAACATCGACTTCATAGGTATTGATAACTACATGCCGCTTGCCGATTGGCGCGACAAGCCCGGACATCTGGACGCAGAAGCGTGGAATTCAATGTATGATCTCGACTACCTCAAAAGCAATATTGAAGGTGGGGAGGGGTATGATTGGTATTACCATTCCGCCGAGGCCCGTGACGCGCAAATCCGGACGGAGATTTCAGACGGCGCGCATCTGGAGCCATGGGTGTATCGCTACAAGGATATTCGGGGCTGGTGGGAGAACTTTCATCACGAACGTATCAACGGGGTGCGTCAGGCGTCTGCCACGGCTTGGGAGCCGATGTCCAAGCCGATCTGGTTTACCGAATATGGATGTGCTGCCATCAACAAAGGGGCCAACCAGCCCAATAAATTTCTGGATCGCAAGAGTTCCGAAAGCAAACTGCCGTATTATTCCAGCGGTGCGCGGGACGAGCTGATGCAGATGCAGTATCTGCGGGCGGTGATCTCTTATTGGGATGATCCTGCGCATAACCCGCTGTCCACTGAATACGAAGGGCGGATGCTGGACATGCGCCGCGCTTATGTTTGGGCCTTTGACACGCGTCCCTATCCGTTTTTTCCCAATAACATCGAGAAATGGAGTGATGGCGACAATTACACCCGTGGGCATTGGATCAACGGGCGCACGGCGGGGCGGTCGCTTGCTTCGGTGGTCAGTGAGATTTGCAGACGCGCTGGGCTGGAAGCGTTCAGTACAGACGGGCTTTATGGGTATGTGCGCGGCTATGCTGTGGAGCAGGTGACAGAGGCGCGTTCAGCGCTGCAACCTTTGATGATCCGCTACGGGTTTGACGCGATTGAGCGCGGCGGGGTGTTGCAGTTTCGGATGCGGGACGGTCTGGAGCCGGTGACGCTTGATCCGGCCCTTCTGGCAGTTAGTGACGAACTGGAGGGCACAACCGAGCAGGTACGCGAGGCCGAAGCCGAGGTTTCCGGGCGGATGCGGTTACGGTTCGTGCAGGCGGATGCGGATTTCGAGGTGATCGCAGAGGAAGCGGTTCTTGCGGATGAGGCGACACATGCGGTGGCCGGGTCAGAGGTGAACATGGCCCTGACGCGTGGCGAGGGGCGACAGGTGGCCGAGCGCTGGCTGACCGAGGCGCGGGTCTCGCGGGATACGGTGCGCCTTGCCCTGCCGCCGTCGCAGCTTGGGCTGGGCGCGGGCGATGTGATCGAGGTGCCGGGCGACAAGGAAGAACGCGCTGCCCTGTACCGCATTGATCGTGTTGAGAAATCCGATCTTCAGTTGATTGAAGCTGTGCGCATTGAGCCGCAGGTTTATGATGTCGCTGACATTTTCGACAATCTGGTGAAGGCGCGCCAGTTTGTGGCCCCCACACCGGTGGTTTCGCATTTTTTGGACCTTCCGTTGTTGCGCGGTGACGAGGTGGCACATGCCCCGCATATCGCAGCAACGGCGCAGCCTTGGCCCGGGCCTGTTGCGCTGTATCAATCCAGCATGGATGCAAATTATCAGATCAACAAAATCATTGGCTCCCGCGCGACAATGGGGGTGACGCGGAGTGCCATGCCTTTCGCCCGTGCCGGTGTGTTGGATCGTGGTGAGGTGCTGGAAGTGGCGTTGATCAACGGTACATTGTCGTCGGTGAGCGAAGACGCGCTGTTGTCGGGAGCAAATATGGCGGCCATCGGGGACGGGAGTTCGGATCAATGGGAAATTTTCCAGTTCGCGCAAGCGGAACTGGTCGGCCCGCAGACCTATTGGTTGAAAACCCGGTTGAGGGGGCAGGCGGGATCAGATGGTTTGATGCCGGGTGTTTGGCCCGCGGGGTCAAAGTTTGTCTTGCTGGACGGGGTACCGGAGCAGATCGAATTAAGCCCGAACCTGCGCCGTGTGGCACAGAATTTCCGGATCGGACCGGCGAAACGCAGCAACGATGATCCGTCTTACGGCCATCTGGTAGAGGCCTTTGACGGAAACGGGCTACGCCCCTACAGCCCATGTCATCTGCGCGGTAGCAAATTGGCAAACGGTGATGTCGCGTTGAGCTGGATCAGACGGACGCGGATTGATGGGGACGGGTGGGACGGCCCCGAGGTCCCCCTTGGTGAAGAAAACGAAAGTTATGTTGTGCGCATTGGGCAGGGCGCAACGGTGGTTCGTGAAACGCTGGTGGCGGCGGCGCAGTGGGAATACACGACCGGCATGCAGGTCGAAGACGGCATAGCCGGCCCGTTTGATGTTGCCGTGGCGCAGGTGTCGGCCTCCTATGGGGCTGGGTTGTTTGGCCAGCTTAGGATCGGTTGATGCGCACGGTGCGTTACAGTGACGTTTCGGCGGCGGCCCGTGTCATGTTGGCCACGCCGCCGGCCTTTCGGGCGCTGGTATGTCATCGCATGATCCGCGAAGCAGAATTTGCCGATCGCTATGTCAGGCGGCTGGGCAGGTTGCATCCTGCATGGGGGAACGGCACATTGTTAGCGGCCGCGCGGCGGCGACGGCTGGCTCAGGAACCAAGTTTTTCTGATTGTGAGTATTGCGTCTGTTTCCAGCACGTTCTCAACGCACTGCATCCTATTGGGCCAAGAATTGAATGTAAGGCCCGCTGACATATCAACACTACAAATGCCCGCCATCACAGGTTTGCGTTTTGAAACCCTGAGCCGAATGGGCTAAGGAGGACAGAGCAAAAGGATGTGATCATGGCAGAACCCGAAAGAAAAGTCACCGCGCTGGATCCGGTATGGGATCAGATTTCGCGTGAGGCGCAGCAGGCGGTTCAGGACGAACCGCTGATTGGTGGGTTTGTACATGCCTGTATCCTGCATCACAAATCCATCGAAAAGGCATTGTCCTACCGGATTGCGGCGAAGCTGGCGTCGAACGAGATGTCGATGGTTGTCGTGCGCGAGATGGTCGAGGAAGCCTATGCTGAAGATCCTGAACTGGTCGAATCTGCCCGTTCTGATTTGATGGCAATTTATGAGCGTGATCCGGCGTGCCACCGCTTGGCCCAGCCGATCCTGTATTTCAAAGGATATCAGGCGGTTCAGGCCTATCGTGTCGGACATCACCTTTGGGCGAAGGGGCGTGTCGACCTTGCCTATTTCGTGCAAATGCGGGTGAGCGAGATTTTTGGTGTTGATATTCATCCCGGCGCGCGCATTGGGAAGGGGATCATGATTGATCATGCGCATTCTATCGTGATCGGGGAAACCGCTGTTGTCGGGGACAATGTGTCGATGCTGCATTCGGTCACGCTTGGCGGTACCGGCAAGGAAGAAGAGGACCGCCACCCCAAGATCGGCGATGGCGTGTTGATCGGAGCCGGTGCAAAGGTGTTGGGCAATATCAAGGTTGGCCATTGCAGTCGCATCGCCGCGGGATCGGTGGTCTTGGATGAGGTGCCGCCCTGCAAGACAGTGGCCGGTATTCCAGCGCGGATTGTTGGCGAGGCAGGTTGTGATCAGCCGTCAATTTCCATGGACCATATGTTTGGCCCGAAAGACGCCTAAAATGTCCGCCCTTTAACCTGAACATTTCGTATCACCGATGTCCCGAGAACGCGCAGCGTGGCGTGGCAGGGCATTGGGGGTTAATGTTTAAGGTCGGGCGCTATAATAGTACTGATTTGAAACGAAAAAAGGCCAGGGCGTGCCCCGGCCTTTTTTGATATCGGCACCAGACGGTGCGCCGTCAACGCCGTTTGCATTAACCCTACATCACCTCATGCATCCCCGTTACTTTGTAACGCTGCGCGTTCTCGGGGCATTGGGATATGATACACCTCAGGGGATAGGCCGGAGGCTTTCGGCGATGCTGTCTATATTAACGCAAACTCGAAACGCGCTAGGCCAGCATCGTCATCGGTGCTTCGAGATTGTCCTTGATCGCATTCAGCAGTTCTGCCCCCAGGGCCCCGTCAATAACACGGTGATCCACCGAAAGCGTGACGGACATCACCGTAGCAATGGCCAGTTCGCCATCGGCACCAACGACCGGTTTCTTAACCCCTGCACCCACGGCCAGAATGGCACCATGTGGCGGGTTAATGACCGCATCGAAATTGTCGATGCCCATCATACCAAGGTTCGAAATGGCAAAGCTGCCGCCTTGATATTCATGCGGTGCAAGCTTGCGGTCGCGGGCCCGACCGGCGAGGTCTTTCATCTCAGCAGAGAGGGCAGAAAGCGATTTCATCTCGGCGTCTTTCAACACGGGCGTAAACAAACCGCCCTCGATGGCCACAGCGACGGCCACATCGGAGGGCTTTAGTTTTAGTGTCCGGTCACCGGCCCAAACGGAATTGGCTTCTGGCACCTGTTGCAGGGCCAGCGCGCAGGCCTTGATGATAAAGTCGTTAACTGACAGTTTTACACCGCGCGCTTCAAGCTGCTTGTTCAGCTGACCGCGGAAGACCATCAGGTTATCAAGCTGAATATCGCGGCGCAGATAGAAATGCGGCACGGTCTGCTTCGCTTCGGTCAGGCGGGCAGCGATGGTCTTGCGCATACCGTCAAGTTTGACCTCTTCGAATTCACGGCCTTCGTACATCTTGAGGATCGCGTCGGTTGACGGGCCGCTGGCCTGTGGGGCTGTCGCGGGTGCTGAGGCTGTGGCAGCTGTGGTCGCAGTCGCGGCCTTGGGGGCGTCCGATTTGCTCAAGCCTTCGACATCGGCTTTGACAATGCGGCCACGCGGGCCGGATCCTTTGATGTTGTTCAGTTCAATCCCTTTGTCAGCAGCAATCCGGCGGGCGAGGGGGGAGGCAAAAACCCGGCTGCCATCCGGTGCCGCAGGGGCGGCGGGTGCCGGTTTGCTTTCGTTAACTGGCGTGGCGGATTCTGTTGCCGGTTCGGCCTTGGTTTCGGATTGTGGCGCGGGTGCCGCATCTGAGGACATGGCAATGTCACCGGCGCTTTCACCATCTTCCAACAGCACGGCGATGGCGGTGTTCACTTTCACCCCTTCCGTGCCGTCTTCGATCAGGATCTTGCCGATCACCCCTTCATCGACGGCTTCGAATTCCATCGTTGCCTTGTCGGTTTCGATCTCGGCCAGAACATCGCCAGAGGCCACTGTGTCGCCCTCTTTGACCAGCCACTTGGCAAGCGTGCCTTCTTCCATTGTTGGCGAGAGGGCGGGCATGAGAATTTCTATAGGCATCGTGTCCGCTCCTTATTTGTAGGTTACTTTTTTCACCGCGGCGATAACCTCGTCTGTGGTCAGCAACGCGTGTTTTTCAAGGTTCGCCGCATAGGGCATGGGTACATCTTTGCCTGTGCAATTGATGACCGGCGCGTCGAGGTAATCAAAGGCTTCTTGCATCACGACAGAAGAGATGTAGTTGCCGACAGAGCCCTGCGGCCAGCCCTCTTCGACGGTGACCAAACGGTTGGTTTTCATAACCGAATTCAGGATTGCGCCGGTGTCCATCGGGCGCAGCGTGCGCAGGTCGATGACTTCGGCGTTAATCCCTTCTTCAGCCAGTTTATCTGCGGCTTCAAGCGCATAGCTCATCCCGATGCCAAAGCTGACGATGGTGACGTCCTCACCTTCGCGCCAGATGCGGGCCTTGCCGAAAGGAACCGTATAATCATCCAATTCAGGCACATCGAAACTGCGCCCGTAAAGGATTTCATTCTCCAGAAAGATCACCGGGTTCGGATCGCGGATCGCGGTTTTCATCAACCCCTTATAGTCGGAGGCAGAATAGGGCATCGCAACCTTGAGGCCGGGTACTTGCATGTACCATGCGGCGTAATCCTGCGAATGCTGTGCGCCCACACGGGCGGCGGCACCGTTGGGGCCACGGAACACCATCGGCGCTCCCATCTGGCCGCCGGACATGTAAAGCGTCTTGGCGGCAGAGTTGATGATGTGGTCGATTGCCTGCATCGCAAAGTTGAAGGTCATGAATTCGACAATCGGACGCAATCCGCCAAAGGCGGCGCCGGTTGCAATGCCGGCAAACCCGTGTTCGGTGATCGGCGTGTCGATGACCCGCTTGCTGCCGAACTCTTCCAGCATTCCCTGCGAGATTTTATAGGCCCCCTGATATTCGGCGACCTCTTCCCCCATCAGGAAAACACTGTCGTCGCGGCGCATTTCTTCGGACATGCCGTCGCGCAGCGCTTCGCGCACTGTTTGCTGCTTTAACGGTGTGCCCCCCGGCCAGTCGGGGGAGGTGTCAACTTGCGGTTCCGGGTGGCTCATGCCGGCGGCGGGCGCATCCTCTGAAGATTGGGCTTTGTCGGCAGGGACAGGTGCGCTGGCTTTTTCGGCGGGCGCATTGGCGATGTCATCCGCACTTTCGCCCTCTTCCAGCAGCACGGCAATAGCGACATTTACCTTTACACCTTCGGTGCCCTCGGCCACCAGAATTTTGCCGATTACGCCTTCGTCGACGGCTTCGAACTCCATTGTGGCCTTGTCGGTTTCGATCTCGGCCAGAATATCGCCGGAGGAGACAGTGTCGCCCTCCTTGACCAGCCATTTCGCCAATGTGCCTTCTTCCATTGTGGGGCTCAGGGCGGGCATCAGGATTTCAGTTGCCATGGGTTAAGCCTCCATCTCTGCGTAAATATCGGTCCAAAGTTCTTCCAAAGCGGGCTCTGGCGAGGTTTTGGCAAATTCGGCGCTATCGTTGACAACTTTCTTAATATCTTTGTCCATCGCCTTGAGGTCGTCTTCGGTGGCGTGTTTGCCGGTCAGTAACAGAGTGCGGACGGCTTCGATCGGGTCGCGTTCGTCGCGCATCTTTTGCACCTCTTCACGGGTCCGGTACTTCGCCGGATCAGACATCGAATGCCCCCGATAACGGTAGGTTTTGATTTCCAGAATGTACGGACCCTTGCCAGAGCGGCAATGCGCCACGGCGGTTTCGCCGGCAGCTTTCACGGCCAGAACATCCATGCCATCCACCGCTTCGCCGAGGATGCCAAAGGCTTTACCGCGTTCCCAGATTTCGGCAGAGGAGGTCGAGCGTTGCTGCGAGGTACCCATGGCGTATTGGTTGTTCTCAATGACAAAAATACAGGGCAGCGACCAAAGCGCGGCCATATTGAAGGTCTCGTAAACCTGTCCCTGATTTGCGGCACCATCCCCGAAATAGGTAAAGGTGACACGCCCGTTTTCCTTGTATTTATCTGAAAAAGCCAGCCCGGCCCCCAAGGGCACCTGCGCCGCCACAATGCCGTGGCCGCCGTAAAAATGCTTTTCCTTGCTAAACATATGCATGGAGCCACCCTTGCCTTTGGAGTATCCCCCCTCGCGGCCAGTCAGCTCGGCCATGACTCCGTTCGGGTCCATGCCGCAGGCCAGCATGTGACCGTGATCGCGGTAAGAGGTGATGCGTTTGTCGCCCTCTTCTGCGGCAGCCTCAAGGCCGACCACCACGGCCTCCTGACCGATATAGAGATGACAAAAGCCGCCAATCAAACCCATGCCATAGAGCTGGCCCGCTTTTTCTTCGAACCTGCGGATTAGCAACATGTCCTTATAGTAGGTCTTGAGTTCGTCCGCCGTCACGTTTGGTTTCTTGGTGGTTTTCTTTGCCGGCATGGGCCGTATCCTCCCGAAATACAGGTGCGAAGTAAAATATAGTTTAGCGTTAAACTATATCCTATCGGATTCGCAGGTCGAAGGGTAGGGGATATTGAAAACCTTCTGCCAGCAACCGGAACAGGCGTGTAACCGACTGAAAACGTTCAGCGGATTACGATCTCGTCACTGCGCACCATGCCCAACACGCGGCGCGCTTGTTCGTCGAGCAGATCAAGATCAAGGTAATCGTCCGACATGCGCCGGGTCAGGTTCTCCATCCGCGCAACATCGCTGTCCACCTGTGCCAGTTTCTCGCGCAGATCTGCGCTTTCGGCGAGGATCTCGGCGCGGCGGAACAGTCCGAAGTCGCCCTGCACAGCGGCAAAGGTAAAATAAAGACTAAGCGCAAAGGCGATGGCAAAGAAAAACAATGTGCCAAATGCGGGGCGCGGGGTGTGGTTCATACTGGTCTGCCTTGATGCGTCTCTTGATGGACGTGTCAGAACACTATGCCACAGGTGATTCGCCATGTGAATCCCTATTGCGCCCAAACCCCTTATTTTCTGAGGTTTATTGCGTTTCGAGTACAACCTGAGACATCACGCACCCCTTTTCGCGTACGGCAAAAGATGGTGGCCACGCACAAGGGATCCCAGTTACTCGAAACGCTATAGGTATTTTTACATGATCAGGCCGGGATGCCTTCAAGGGCGGCAACACCGGGCAAGGTTTTGCCTTCCATCCATTCCAGAAAGGCCCCGCCCGCCGTGGAGATATAGGTGAAATCCTCTGCCACGCCAGCCTTGTTCAAGGCCGCAACCGTATCCCCGCCACCGGCAACGGATACCAATGCACCATCAATGGTCTGTTTGGCGGCAATTTGCGCGGCGCTGACCGTGGCAGTGTCGAAAGGCGCAATTTCAAAAGCACCAAGCGGGCCGTTCCAGATCAGGGTTTTCAGCCCGTCAAAGGCGGCGCGCACGATCTCGACACTGGCAGGGCCGGCATCCAGCACCATCTGATCGCTGGCGAGGCGGGTGTCAGCGTCAAGTTGCACCACCTCATGGGCGGCACCGGCGGCAAATTCACGCGTGACCAAGCCGTCTTGTGGCAGGATCACGCGGCATCCGGCGCGCTCGGCCTGGGCCATAATATCGCGGGCCGTGTCATAGAAATCAGGCTCTTGCAGGGAGGCCCCCATGTCAGCCCCCATCGCACCCAGAAAGGTATTTGCCATGCCACCGCCGATGATCAGCGTGTCCAGACGGTTCACCAGATTTTCCAGCAATGCAATCTTGGTCGACACTTTTGCACCGCCCACAACGGCCCCCACGGGCCGCTCTGGTGTGGACAGGGCCGTCTCCAGCGCGCGCAACTCGGCCTGCATCAAACGCCCGGCACAAGACGGCATATGCTGCGCGATGCCCGTGGTAGAGGCATGGGCACGATGCGCCGCAGAGAATGCATCATTGCAAAAGACATCCCCGAGCGCCGCAAGCCGCGCGGCAAAGCCGGAATCGTTGCTTTCCTCTCCGGGATGAAAGCGAATGTTCTCAAGCAGAACAACATCTGCCGAGTTTACCTCGTCTGTCAGGGCTTCGGCGGCTTCCATGGTTTCAACAAAGGCCACCGAAACACCAAGCGCGTCCTTGAGCGCGGGGAGAACCTGCCGCAGGCTCATGTCCAGAACAACTTTGCCTTTGGGGCGACCGAAATGGGCCAGCAACATCGGCTTGCCACCCTTGGCCAGAATATCGCGCACCGTGGGTACAATCCGTTCAATCCGCGTGGCGTCGCTCACCTGTCCGTTTTCAACCGGTACGTTAATATCGACACGCACCAACACGCGTTTTCCCATCACATCCAGATCGTCCAGCGATTTCCAGCCCATCAAATTCATCCTATTGTGCATATTTCCCCAAGGGTTTTGCCTTTCTGGGCCGAATGGTCAATGCACTCGCTTGGCAATCGGGCGGATCACGCCTAATTAGGAGGAAATCAGATTAAGGAGCGCCTCATGGCCGAGATTAAAGACCCGGAAAACACCATCCTGATGGAGCTGAAAGACGGCACCGTCACCATCGAACTTATGCCAGACCTGGCACCACAGCACGTCGCACGGATGAAAGAACTGGCCCGCGCCGGCAAATATGACAACGTTTGCTTTCACCGGGTGATCGACGGCTTTATGGCCCAGACCGGCGACGTACAGCATGGCAACATGGAAGACGGGTTTAACCTGCGCAGCGCAGGGACCGGTGGCTCTGACCTTGGCAATGTGCCTGCGGAATTTTCCAAAGTGCCCCATGCCCGTGGCTCTATCGGTGCGGCACGTTCCGCCAACCCTGACTCGGCCAACAGCCAGTTCTTCATCAACTTTTCCGACAACAACTTCCTGAACGGCCAGTATACTGTTTACGGTCAGGTTACCTCTGGGATGGAACATGTTGACGCGATCACCCGCGGCGAGCCACCTGCGAGCCCTGACCGCATGATCAGCGTCAAGGTTGCCGCAGATGTTTAAGGCAGCATTGGCCGGCGGCCTGTTTGCGGCGCTTGTCACCTCTGCGGCTTCGGCCTCTGGTCTCAAGATCGAGGTTGCGGGCGAATCCAATGGCACAATTGTCATTGATCTGCTTGAGGATGTCGCGCCCAAACATGTTGAACGGATTACGGCCTTGGCCGAAGCCGGTGCGTATGACGGGGTTGTGTTCCACCGTGTGATCGAAGGTTTCATGGCGCAGACCGGGGATGTAGAATTCGGCAAGGCCGGCGGTGATACCCGCCGCGCCGGCATGGGTGGGTCCGATATGCCCGATCTTCCGGCAGAATTTTCTGATCTGCCTTTTGACAAGGGTGTCGTGGGCATGGCCCGGTCGCAAAGCCCGAATTCCGCGAACAGCCAGTTCTTTATCATGTTTGACGCAGGCCATTTCCTGAACGGTCAGTACACCGTTGTAGGTCGTGTGACTGAAGGGCAGGAGGTCGTGGATGCGATCAAGCTGGGCACCGGGGGCAATGGTGCGATGGTTGGCGCACCGGATGTAATGACATCGGTCACCGTTATCGACTGACATCTGTTCGGAGATTATTTCTCAGAAAGGGCGTGCCTCAGGGTGCGCCCTTTTTTATGTGGGCCTTTGGGTTGCCGTAGCGGGGCAGGGCGACGCTGGGTTGGGGTACAAAAAAAGGGCACCGCCAATCTGGCGATGCCCGGTGATGTAAAATGCCGCGTTCTCGGGACATGGGTGAAAACAAGAGGTCTCAGGTTCAACGCCGGACGCTTGAGGTCACTGCTGTCGCGGATCAGGCTGCAGGGTTGCCCTTTGGCGACGCAGATGTTTTGGCACCCGGGTTCAGCGGATCGTCCTGACGCTGCACGGACCCTTCGAAATGCGCGCCGGATTCAATCGCGATGGTCTTGTGAATGATGTCACCCTCGACCCGCGCGGTTGAGGTCAGACGTACCTTAAGGCCGCGCACACGGCCCACGATGCGACCGTTGATCACAACGTCATCAGCGATCACTTCGCCTTTGATTGTCGCGCTCTCACCAATGGTCAACAGATGGGCGCGAATGTCCCCTTCGACCGTACCTTCAACTTGAATATCGCCGGTTGTCTTCATGTTGCCGGTGACATGCAGATCAGCAGACAACAAAGAGGCCGGAGGCTTGGCCTTGGGGGCGCTGGCCTTGAATTCACTTGGCTTGGCCTGCGCGCTGGCCTGCTGTGCAGGCGCTGATGGCGCGGGCGACTTTGGCATGTCTGCGTCTTTGCTTGGTGCGGGATCGTTGATTTTACTTTTAGAAAACATCGTTTGCTGCCTTGATATAGATCATCGGGTTTACAGCCTTGCCACCTACACGCACTTCGTAATGCAGATGAACGCCGGTTACTCTTCCAGAGGCTCCCATATCACCGATATGTTGCCCGCGCGAGACCCTTTGTCCGACTTTTACACGGATGCGGGATTGGTGCGCATAACGGGTTTCGATGCCAAATTCATGCTGAATTTTGACAAGCCTACCATATCCTGATTGCCAGCCCGCATGGGTCACAACACCGTCCGCTGTTGCATAAAGCGGTGTGCCAGTGGGGGCCGCGAAATCAACACCGGAATGCATCCGGCGGCCGCCGGTTTTGGGGTCGCGGCGGTAGCCGAATTTACTGGTGAAGCGGAAGGCGTTTTTGACGGGATTCGCAAAAGGCGCTTTTTCGGCAGCGATCCGGTAGAGATTCAGGCGGTCCATCTGGTTCAACAGGCGATTGGCGCGCAGGGTATCGGCGGTAGGGTCCTCGCCGCGTGTGCTGAATGTCAGCGGTGTCATCGGGCCGCCCTGACCGGAATAGCCGCGGCGCACGGTCGCAAGAATCCGGTCCGTTGGCATTCCGGCGCTGCGGAACATCTTGTCCAGCGGTGCGACGGAAACGGTCATCGCCTCTTCCAACTGGCGGAAAATCGCGTTGTTCTGGTCGCGCATCAGGGCAATTTCCTGGCTCATGCGGTCAGCTTCAAGCAGAGCTTGCTGCGCGTCGGCCACGACCTTGTCACGCTCTTTTGCAGTCTGCTCAAGCGCCTCAGCCAGAAAACCCAAAGGGGCGGCATTGGACGCTGTGCGCACGGCGGCACCGTCGCCGGCCTCCAGGCTGCCCTCAAGCTCGGCCAGTTGTGTGCGGGCCGTTTCGCGGTCCTGCATGGTCTGGCGTAGTGTGCTTTGAATTACGTCTATTCCGGTTTCCAGCTCGCGGCGTTTGGTTTCGGATTGCAAGAGTTCCGACTGCATCACCGAAATCTGTTTAAGCGCGACGTTGAACCGTTCTTGCGCGGCCAGCGCCTCGGAAGCGCGGTTGTCCCGTTGGGAGGACAGATCGTTCAGGCGGGCCTGATAAGTGCGTTGGTCACGTTTGGCCTGTTCGCGAAAATTTCCCGACCCAATGCTGTCCATCAAGATCACCGCAGTGGCCACAATCGACCATGCCACCAACAAGGAGCAGCCGGCAAAGGCAACCAACTGGGTGCCGGGGCGCAGGCGGATAAATCGGGTGTCAGTGTCGGATTTCAGGAATACACGGCGTTCCGGAAAATAGTTTTCCAGAATGGAATGGATTTTGATTGCAATCCTTGTGCGCACTGTGTGTACCCCTTCAACGTCCCAGTCGCGGAACCGTCCGGGCGGCCCGTCTATTGTAATCGGTTCAATATCCAGTGATGGCGCATGGGGCAAGACCGTTGCCAAATGTCACCCCGTGAAAGCGGCGGATTGGTGCAGAGTGGCAAAAATCCGCCGATACCAGTGACTTGTGTTGCGTGGTTCACGCTATACCACAGAGGTTTTTCGGGCGGTCAGGGGCCAATAGAAGTCTGGCGGAATGCCCGCTTCGGCGCGTTTTTCTTCGTTGAATGGTGGTTTCAGATGACCGTGAAAGTAGGTTCTGACAAGGGCGTGAAAGCGTTCCTTGGGATCCTCGTTGTGACGTCCGCAAAGGAAATGGAACCACTTGCTGCCATAGGCGACATGTGCCACTTCTTCGGCATAGATTGTTTCAAGCGCTGCAACCGCACTGTCGGCTTTGGCCTGCTTGAACAGTTTGATCATGCCCGGTGTCACATCAAGGCCACGGGCTTCCAGCACCATGGGGACAACGGCAAGCCGGCCCATGAAATCGGTTGCGGTATCTTCGGCGGCGCGCCACATGCCGGCATGGGCGGGCAAAGCGCCGTAGAAACTGCCCAACTCCTCCAAACAATCAGCCATCAGGTTGAAATGTTTAGATTCTTCGTCGGCGGCCTTGACCCAGTCGTCGTAAAAACCCATCGGCATTTCAACATCGGCAAACCGCGCAATGATATCCCAATGCAGATCTACCGCGTTCAATTCGATATGGGCCACCGCATGAAGCATGGCAATGCGTCCCTCGGGGGTGCCGGGTTTGCGGCTGGGCACATCCCGCGGACGAAGCAATTCGGGCTGTGTTGGGCGGGCCGGATGCATCGGCGGATCAGCGCGGCCAATTTCGCAGGCTGTACCCTCCGCGCGGGCGGCTTGCCACTGCGCGGCCAGACGCCGCGACAGGGCGGTCTTTTCACGCCCGTCGCTACAGCGCAGCACGCTTTCGGCCATCTGTGCCAGCGGCATCATAGCGCGCGCACCGCGTCCAAAACGGCTTCGACGTGGCCGGGCACTTTGACCTTGCGCCAGACTTGCGCGATCTTGCCGTCCGCGCCGATCAAATAGGTCGCACGTTCAATCCCCATCGATTTTTTGCCGTACATGTTTTTTTCGACCCAGACGCCATAGGCTTCGGTCACAGTGCCGTCTTCATCGGACAAAAGCGGTACGGTCAGATCATGTTTGGCGGTAAACTTGTCGTGTTTCGCCATGGTGTCGCGTGAAATGCCAAAGACCTTCGCCCCTGCGGCATGAAAATCATCCAGTTGGGTGGAAAAACCGATGCTTTCCTTGGTGCAGCCCGGCGTATCGTCACGCGGATAGAAAAACAGGACAACCGGCGCACCTTGCAGCGCACTGAGGGTTACGGTGTCGCCGCCGGTCACAGGGAGGGTGAAATCGGGGGCGGTGTCGGCGATATCGGGCATTCTTGATCTCTTTCACTTGGAAGCGCTTCGGTGGCCTGACATAGTAGTGCCATACGCGCCAGTGCCAAGCCCGCGCCCCAGAAATCGGATCCCGATGAGCGAACCTGCCTCCCCATCTGTTGCCAAACCCCGCAAGCGCCTGATCGGTCGCGGGATGATGTGGCTGTTGAACTGGACGCTGGGGGTGATCACGGTGGCGGTTCTGGCGGCAGGCGGGGTGGTGCTGTACCTCCAGAATAACGCGGTGGTTGCGCCGGTCTGGGTCCGCACCATGATCGAGGCGCGCATCGCCGAGGCCTTGCCACAAGCGCGGGTGCAGTTTGGCGAGATGGCGTTCTTGATGGAGGACGGCTGGCGACCACGGGTGCGGCTGCGCGACGTTGCCGCCTTTGCCACAACAGGCGAGGAGCTGATCCGGTTTCACGAGTTTAAAGCCACGTTTTCAACGCGCCAGTTGCTGATCGGGCAGCCGCGCCCCAAGGACATTGCCCTAAGTGGCATCGTGGCGCGCTTGCGCCGTGACAAAGACGGGCGGGTATCGGTGCAAACCGGCCTGACCGGCTTTGGCGCCGAACGGCAGGCCGCCACATTGCCGGATTTGATCGGACAGGTTGATGATGTGTTGCTGCGTCCGACACTCAGCGCATTGCGGTCGGTTGATCTGCGGGCGCTAACCCTGCGGTTCGAGGATGTGCGCTCGGGCCGCGTCTGGACGATGGATGGCGGCCGGCTACAGTTGGGGCGGGAGGCAGACACCCTGCGGATCAATGCAAATCTTGCGGTACTGACTGGCGGCACCGGTGTGGCCACGCTTGAGGCGAACTATACCAGCGTTATCGGGGAAACGGCGGCGGAATTCGGGGTCACCTTTGACGGTGTCGGGGCACAGGATATTGCGGTGCAGGATCCGGTGCTTGCCTGGCTTGGGGTGTTAAAGGCCCCGATTTCGGGATCGGTCCGGGCGGGCCTGAACGACTTGGGGCGGTTTACACCATGGGCCGCAACCTTGCAGATCGGTGCCGGTGTTGTTCAGCCCACAGAGGGCGCAGTGCCGGTGCCGTTTGACGGTGCGCGCAGCTATTTCAGTTATAATCCAGACGACAAGCTGCTGACTTTTGATGAATTGTCTGTGCGCAGCAAATGGATCACCGGACAGGCCAATGGCACTGCGGCGCTGGGGCTGGATGGCGAAAGCGGTGCCCTGAAAGACTTGGTGGGCCAGATCCAGCTGAGTGATCTCAAGGCCAATCCCGGTGATCTTTATGAAGCACCGGTCGCCCTTGCCGGTGTGGAACTTGATCTGCGGTTGGAGCTTGACCCGTTTCGCATGACCTTGGGGCGGGCCCAGATTTCGGATCAGGGTCGAACCGCCATGGTGGATGGTTTTGTATCTGCGGGGGCAGAGGGTTGGCAGGTGGCGCTGGATGCCCAGATGGACGGGATCGCGCCGGATCGGTTGCTTGCGCTCTGGCCGGAACGGGCGGCAACAGGCACGCGTAGATGGTTGGTGGACAACCTTAGATCTGGTGCCCTCAGCAACATCGACGTGGCGGTGCGCCGTGCCCCAGGGGCGGTGCCGCATACCTATCTGGCCTTTGATTACGCGGAGGCGCATGTGCGGTTCGCAAGAACATTACCGCCGGTCACTGAGGGGCGCGGCCATGTCACCCTGACGGATAACCGGTTGGTGGTTTCACTGGACACCGGCAAGCTGAACCCGCCGGAGGGCGGTACAATCGACCTGATCGGTTCCTCCTTTATTATCCCGGATATTCTGGCCAAGGATGGCACGCCCGCTGTCGTGCGCCTTGACGCGCGCGCGAAAATTGCGGCGGCCCTATCGTTGCTGAACATGCCGCCGATGTCAGTGATGGATCGGGTCAACCTGCCGGTAAATCTGGCCGAAGGGACGGCGGCGCTGACCGGCACCTTGGCACTGCCCCTCAAGCGGGGAACCAAGCCAAAGGTGACGTATCACCTGCAGGGCGAATTGAACGTAATGCGCTCTCAGGTGTTGGTAAAGGGGCGCAAGATCACGGCACCGCGGTTGGCGTTGTTTGCCCAGAACGACGGATTTTCCCTGACCGGCAAGGGTGACATGGACGGGGTGCCCTTTGATGCCGTGTTCCGCCAACCGGTGGGGCCGGGGGCGGCCCCCGGCGTTCTAAGCGGTACAATTGCCCTTACCCCTAAGGGATTGACAGCATTTGGTATCAAATTGCCTGACGGATCGGTTACCGGGCGCGGGGTGGGCGAGATTGACGTTACCCTAAAGCGCGGCGTTGCCCCAAAGCTGCGGCTGCGCTCCAATCTGGTTGGCCTGGGCGTGGTGGTGCCGCAGGTCTCGTGGCGCAAACCGGCACAGCGGGCGGGCAAGCTGGCGGTAGATGTGACCCTGTCGCCTGTGCCCTCGGTGGACCGGCTTGAAGTGTCCGGTCCCGGCCTGTTGGCCATCGGCAATGTGCAGTTCAACAGCGACACAACACTGGACCGTGTGCGTCTTGACCAGCTTAAGGTTGGCAACTGGCTGGATGTGCCGGTCGAAGTGGTGGGCCGTGGTGCTGGGCGTTCAGTGCAGGTGGTGCTGCGCGGTGGTTCTCTCGACCTGCGGCGCGCCAGGTTCGGATCAGCGCCGCCAGACCCGACCGCACCGCCAATGGAGGTCCGGCTGGATCGGTTGCAAATTACCGATACCATTGCCTTGATCGGTTTGCAGGGGCAGTTCGGCACCCGCAAAGGTCTTGACGGAAGTTTCAAAGCCTCGCTGAATGGTGGTGCCCCAGTCGAGGGGCGGGTGATCCCGCAATCGGGGCGCAGCGCGGTGCGTCTGGTGTCTGCGGATGCGGGGCGGGTGTTGCGGGCGGCAGGGCTGCTGAAACAGGTGGTCGGGGGATCACTGTCACTGGTTTTGTTGCCGGTTGGAACGGACGGGGCATTTGACGGCAAGCTTGAAATCGGCGGTGTAGCGGTCAAGGACGCACCGGGTATCGCTGCGCTGTTAAACGCGGTCTCTGTGGTCGGGTTAGTCAATGAATTGAATGGTGACGGTATCTATTTCGAGACAGTCGAGGGCAGTTTTCGTCTGACACCCAACCGGTTGACCTTGATCGAGGCCAGCGCGGTAGGAGCGTCAATGGGGCTGTCGATGGATGGAACATATGCGCTGGATACCGGGCAGATCGCGATGCAGGGGGTTGTGTCGCCAATCTACCTTTTGAACGGCATCGGTTCTTTGTTCACCCGCAAGGGTGAGGGGCTGATCGGGGTCAATTATACGCTGAGCGGAGCGGCGAAAGACCCCAAGGTTGGGGTGAACCCGCTGTCGGCGCTGACACCGGCCATATTCCGCGAGATTTTTCGCGCGCCAGCGCCCGATTTGCCGGCGGTGGAAGAGGGCACCGGCAGCCCTTTGCCCACACCGGAACCACAGCGCAAAAGACCCGTTGAACGTGGTTACGAAGGGCGATAAGGCGCGGCCATGAAACTGTCTGATTTTGATTTTGATCTGCCCGAAACTCTGATCGCGACCCGCCCTGCGGTGCCGCGTACCTCTGCACGTTTACTGGTGGCGCAAGGAGATTTGATCCATGATCAGCGCGTCGGCGACCTGACGGCGTGGCTGCGGGCGGGGGACCGGCTGGTGCTGAACGATACCCGCGTTATTCCGGCGCGGTTGTTCGGGGTGCGGGTGCGTGACAGCAGTCAGGGCCGGGTCGAGGCCAAGATCGAGGTGACTTTGCTTGAACCGCGCGGCGATGGCACGTGGTCGGCGTTGATCAAACCCCTGCGCAAGCTGAAGTTGGGTGAAGTGGTGACCTTCAGCGCGGATTTAAGCGCAACACTGGAGGGCGCAGAGGACGGGCAGGGACATCTGCGGTTTAACTGCACTGGCGAAGATTTTGATGCTGCGCTGAACGATGCCGGTGCCATGCCGCTGCCGCCCTATATTGCCGCCAAACGCCCCGCCGATGCGCAGGACAAAACCGATTATCAAACGGTCTGGGCCAAGAACGCCGGGGCGGTTGCAGCCCCCACAGCGTCATTGCACTTTGATGAGGGTTTGCTGGTGCAGCTGAGCGACATGGGGGTGACCTTTTCCTATGTGACCTTGCATGTAGGGGCGGGCACGTTTTTACCGGTCAAGGTGGATGATATCGCAGACCACAAGATGCATTCGGAATGGGGCAGTGTTAGCGCCGCCGCCGCAGATGAGATTGCCGCGACCAAGGCGGCAGGCGGGCGGATCATTCCGGTTGGTACGACGGCCCTGCGTCTGATCGAAACCGCAGGGCGTGGCGGGCAGATTGCCCCATGGGAAGGGGATACGGATATTTTCATCACTCCCGGCTTCAGCTTTAACGTGGCGGATGCTCTGATGACGAATTTCCACCTGCCGAAATCAACACTGATGATGCTGGTCGCTGCCCTGATGGGGGTCGACAGGATCAAATCCATCTATGATCACGCAGTGGCCCGCGAATACAGGTTTTTCTCTTATGGCGATGCATCCCTGCTGTTGCCGCCGGAAAATTAATCAAAATACGCCAAACCCGTCGATTGCGGCATGTCGTGTCGCGGACAGAGGTGACCGTCTGCACACAGCGGGGCAGTGAGGCAGCATAAATCTAAGGAACAAGCGGTATGATTCAGGTTCTTTCAAGTGCGTGGGCACTGTTGCTGGGCATGGGCCTGTTGATGGTGGGTAACGGTATGCAGGGCACGCTGCTGGGTATTCGCGGTGCGCTGGAGGGGTTCTCGACCTTCGAGATGTCGATCGTGATGTCCTGCTATTTCGTAGGTTTCTTAGGCGGATCACGTATGGCGCCGGGTATGATCCGGCGTGTCGGCCACGTGCGGGTGTTTGCGGCGCTGGCTTCGTTGATCTCTGCAGTGATGATCCTGTATCCGACCTTTCCCAATATTGTGATCTGGTCGCTGGGGCGCATCCTGATCGGGTTTTGCTTTTCTGCGGTTTATGTAACAGCCGAAAGCTGGCTGAATAACGCGGCCGACAATTCCAACCGTGGTCAGGCCCTGTCGCTCTATATGATCGTGCAGACCTTGGGCATCGTGATCGCGCAGGCCCTGCTGCTGACGGCCGATCCGTCGGGCTTTATTCTCTTTGTGATCCCGTCGGTGTTGGTGAGTATCGCAATTACGCCGATCCTGTTGTCGATCAGCCCGACACCGGCTTTTGATACCACCAAACCGATGAGCCTGCGCGAGTTGGTCAACTTTTCACCGCTTGGCTGTGTCGGCATGTTTCTGCTGGGTGGGGTGTTTTCAGCACAGTTCGGTATGGCCGCCGTATACGGTGCCGAGGCAGGTCTGAGCGTTGCACAGATTTCGATGTTTGTGGCGACCTTCTTTGTCGGGTCGGTGGTGCTGCAATATCCCATCGGCTGGATTTCTGACCGGATGAACCGGCGGACCCTGATTGCCATTGTTTCCGTCATTGGGGCCTTGGGGTCGTTTGTCGGCATGTTTCTGGGCCATGTTTTCCCGATCTTGCTGGTTTCGGCTTTTATTGTCGGTGGGATGTCCAACCCTTTGTATTCGCTGCTGATTGCCCATACGAACGATTTTCTTGAGCATGAAGATATGGCGGCGGCATCCGGCGGGATGGTGTTTATCAACGGGCTTGGTGCAATCCTTGGGCCTGTGATAACCGGCTGGATGATGGGGACTGCGCTTGGCCCCGGCGGGTTTTACCTTTTCACTGCCGTTTTGTTCATCGTTCTGGCGTTCTACGCCACCTACCGTGCGACGCAGCGGGCCGGGATTGCGGTGGAAGACACCGGCGATTTCGTTGCCCTGACCGCTTCTGCCACTGTGGTGGCCGTCGAATATGCGCAGGAAATCGCCATAGAAGCGGAGCATGAACCGGAAAATTCCCCGTGAAGGTCGGATAGATGTCGGTTTTGATACAATTTGTGAATGGGCAGAATAGCGAAAACCCCCATAAGATGAACAGGTTGGGTCAATCAGGCCAAGGGAAAACAATATGACGACTCCACAAGAAATCCTTGAATTCTGGCTGGACGAGACCGGCCCGAAAGGCTGGTATGCCACAAACGACACATTGGATGCGCGGATCCGTGAGCGTTTTCAAAACGCTTGGGAAGAGGCGCACAGCGGTAAATTCTCGCTTTGGCTGACCTATCCGTCTGGCGCGCTGGCCTATATCATCCTGACCGATCAGTTTCCGCGTAACATGTTTCGCGGACAGGAGCGTGCCTTTGCCACGGACCGCGCTGCCCTTGCCGTGGCGAAATCAGCGATTGAACGCGGCTGGGATATGGCGATTGACGAACCGGCGCGCCAGTTTTTCTATATGCCGTTGATGCATTCGGAAAACCTATGTGATCAGGAACGCTGTGTGCGGTTGATGTGCGAGCGTATGCCACAGGAAGGCGCAGGTAACCTGCTGCACGCCCGGGCCCATCGCGAGGTGATCCGCCTGTTCGGGCGCTTCCCCTATCGCAATGATGCCTTGTCCCGGTCCAGCACAAACGCTGAACAGACCTATGTCGGGCAGGGCGGGTACGCCAGTACTCTGCGGGCGCTTCAAGCCGGGGCTGCCTGACGGCGAAAGGGGCTGGGTAAATCTCTTGGTTGTGAGTGGGTTCGATGTAGTTTAATGGTAAACTATATTTTCCACACTTATCCTGCGAGGTGTCGACCATGGCAGCGAAATCATTTGATCTTATCGTAATTGGTGCGGGGCCGGGTGGCTATGTGGCCGCGATCCGTGCCGCGCAACTGGGGATGAAAGTTGCCATTGTCGAGCGTGAGCATCTGGGCGGCATCTGTCTGAACTGGGGATGCATCCCGACCAAGGCGCTGCTGCGCTCTTCCGAGGTCTTTCACCTGATGCATCGGGCCAAGGAATTTGGCCTTAAAGCGGACGGCATCGGCTATGATCTTGACGCGGTGGTCAAACGCTCGCGTAAGGTGGCGGGGCAGCTGTCAGGTGGTATTGGCCATCTGATGAAAAAGAACAAGGTCACCGTTTTCATGGGCGCGGCCAGCATCCCTGCCAAGGGCAAAGTGGCGGTTAAGACCGACAAGGGAACTGACGAGCTGTCGGCAAAGAACATCGTGCTGGCCACAGGCGCACGGGCACGCGAACTGCCGGGGCTTGAGGCTGACGGTAAGCTGGTCTGGACCTATAAACACGCGCTGCAGCCAGCCCATATGCCGAAGAAACTGCTGGTCATTGGATCTGGTGCGATTGGCATTGAATTCGCCAGTTTTTACAACACGCTGGGTGCCGACACCACGGTTGTCGAAGTGATGGACCGGGTGTTGCCTGTGGAAGATGCCGAGATTTCGGCCTTTGCCAAGAAAGCCTTTGAAAAGCAGGGCATGAAGATCATGCAAAAAGCCATGGTCAAAAAGCTGGACCGCAAAGGCGATAAGGTGACCGCCCATATTGAGGTCGGCGGCAAGGTCGAGACCATGGAGTTTGACACGGTGATTTCCGCCGTGGGCATTGTCGGCAATGTTGAGGGGCTGGGTCTGGAGGCGCTGGGTGTGAAGATCGACCGCACGCATGTTATCACGGATGAGTATTGTCGCACAGGCGTTGACGGGCTTTATGCAATTGGCGACATCGCCGGTGCCCCATGGCTTGCGCATAAGGCCAGCCACGAGGGGGTGATGGTTGCGGATCTGATTGCCGGTAAACATGCCCATCCGGTCAAGCCCGAAAGCATTGCCGGCTGCACCTATTGCCATCCACAAGTGGCGAGTGTCGGCTATACCGAAGCCAAGGCCAAGGAGCTGGGGTATGAGATCAAGGTCGGGCGGTTTCCCTTCATCGGCAATGGCAAGGCGATTGCCCTGGGCGAGCCCGAGGGGATGATCAAAACGATCTTTGATGCCAAGACCGGAGAGTTGTTGGGCGCCCATATGGTGGGGGCGGAAGTGACCGAATTGATTCAGGGCTATGTGGTGGGGCGACAGTTGGAGACCACCGAAGAAGATCTGATGAACACGGTTTTCCCGCATCCAACCCTGAGCGAGATGATGCACGAGAGCGTTCTGGATGCCTATGACCGTGTGATCCATATGTAGGCGTAATCCGGCGGACGCGGCTGCGCCGCGACGACTTTCTGGGTGTGTGGTGCAACGAGATCGCGCCTTTGGCAAGGGTAAGCTGGACGATGGGAAGCTGCCTTTGCTGAGAAGCGGTTCAGGGGCAGGTCTGCCCTGAACGCGCCCGTTCAAGGGTGATGCGAGTCTGAGCGGCGTCAAGGACGGGCCAATCAAAGATTGGTCGCTGCGCGATCCTTGACCCCGATCAGAATCGCGGTCTGGATATCCTGCTGGACCCCTGTTCATTGCGCTGTCATAGATGGGCCATGGTTAGTCTCAATCGTGTCGTCATGCAGCCGTCAAGCCGACGGATGATCAATGCCCTTGGTCCACAAGGGCTTGATACTGCTGAGATTTCAGGGAAGTGGGGGCAGCGGTTTGACTTTAAAAGCTATGTTCAGTTCCGCTATCCTAAATATGATGTCTGCGAGGCCCCTTTTGTCGATGGCGACAGTGGCGCGCCCTGTCAGTTCGACCTGATCCTTGCCAATCAGGTGTGGGAGCACCTTGACCGGCCTTATGCCGCCACGCGCAATGTCCATGCCATGTTGCGTCCGGGGGGGTATTTCTGGCTTGCTGTGCCTTTCTTTGCGCCATTGCATGCTGCCCCACAGGATTGTTCGCGCTGGTCGGCGCGGGGGCTGAAGAACCTGTTGATCG
Organism: Sulfitobacter sp. M05; assembly: GCF_029285175.1. Lineage (GTDB taxonomy): Bacteria > Pseudomonadota > Alphaproteobacteria > Rhodobacterales > Rhodobacteraceae > Sulfitobacter. Next base: position 651,851 of record NZ_JABEDH010000001.1, read on the forward strand.
AAGGCGGTTTCGACGAAGACGCGATTCATGCCGAGCAATGGGGCAACCGCCATGTGGCACGGCGCAACCTTGAAGAGGTCTGGCCGCCGGTGCATGACCCTGAAACCGATGACATCAAAAATGATCCTGACATGCCGGTTTGTGCATGGGCACTGGCGCAAAAGCTATGATGCCGGTGCACTCCAATAGCAGAACCTCTCAATGACACAGCGCGGGTCTTGGCCTCTGATCCTTGCGCTTTGGGGCGCGGGGCTGGGTGCGGCGGCACAATATGGCAAGGTTTCGGTTATTTTTGATCTGTTGCCGCAGGCCTATCCCGAAGCGGGTGCGGCCCTTGGCTGGGTTGTGTCGCTTGTCGGGTTTGTCGGTATCCTGTTCGGTGTCGTGGCTGGCTTGGTTGTCGCCCGCATCCGTTACCGTCGGGCGTTGCTCGGCGCGCTTTGGGTCGGGGCGGGGGTGTCACTGTTTCAGGCCAGTCTGCCAGCTTTGCCTTGGATGTTGCTCAGTCGGGTGATTGAAGGGGCGTCGCATCTGGCGATTGTTGTTGCGGCACCGACCTTGATTGCACAATTGGCACCGCCGCAACACCGCGGCTTTGCCTTGACGCTTTGGGGAACGTTCTTTGGTGTGGCCTTTGCCGTTCTTGCCTTTGCCGGCACGCCGCTGGTTCTGAATTGGGGGCTGCCGGCGTTGTTTCTGGCTCATGCGGCCTATATGGCGGCTTTTGCGGTTCTGTTGGGCGGGCTTTTGCGCGCCTTACCAGTTGAGGGAACACAGCCGGCGTTGTCTCTGTCGCAAATCCTGCGGGATCATCTGGCGATCTATCGGTCACCGTTTATCGCGGCCCCCGCTGCGGGTTGGTTGTTCTATACCTTTAGCTTTGTTTCGGTTCTGACCCTGTTGCCGCCGTTTCTTGATCCCGCCCTGCGTGCGCTTGTGATGACCGCAATGCCGTTGACCAGCATTATTGTTTCAATGACGCTGGGGGTGGCGCTGTTGCGGATCATGCCAGCGGTCCGGGTGATCGAGCTGGGGTTTGCCGGCAGTGCGCTTTGTATGATCTGGCTTTGGGCCATGCCTGCAGCGCCGCTGGCCTGTATCGCCCTTGCTGCCGGGCTGGGCCTTGTGCAGGGGGCCAGTTTCGCCGCAGTGCCACAGCTGAACGGGAGTGCCGCAAAACAGGCGCAGGCCAATGGCGCGATGGCGCAGATGGGCAATATTGGTAATACGTTGGGCACCCCGGTGATTGCCATGGCGATTGCCACGTCAGGCTATAGCGCATTGCCGCTTTTGGTGGCCGCGGTTCTGACGGCGGGTTTCCTGATCCATCTGGTTTTGGGGCATTTGCGTCGATAGAAAGACGTTCCTGTTTAGTTCTCATTTTTCCATTGGAAAATCCTGCGCGGCCCCCTATGTCTGGAGTGTTAACAGGGGTGTGTCATGGCTGAGCTGAAAAATATTGAGGTGCGCGGTGCGCGCGAACATAACCTCAAAAGCATTGATGTGGATATTCCACGCGATCAACTTGTTGTAATTACAGGTCTTTCTGGCTCTGGTAAGTCCTCGCTCGCCTTTGATACGATCTATGCCGAGGGGCAGAGGCGCTATGTCGAATCCCTCAGTGCCTATGCCCGGCAGTTTCTGGACATGATGCAAAAACCGGATGTGGATCATATTTCCGGTCTGTCCCCGGCGATTTCCATCGAGCAAAAGACAACCTCGAAAAATCCACGCTCTACTGTCGGCACGGTCACGGAAATCTATGACTATATGCGGCTGTTGTTCGCCCGCGTCGGCACGCCCTATTCCCCTGCAACGGGAAAACCCATCGAGGCCCAGCAGGTTCAGGACATGGTCGACCGGATCATGACCATGCAGGAGGGGACGCGCGCCTATTTGCTGGCCCCGATCGTACGGGACCGCAAAGGCGAATACCGCAAGGAATTCCTTGATCTGCGCAAACAGGGTTTCCAGCGGGTAAAGGTGAATGGTGAATTCTACGAATTGGACGAGCCGCCGACGCTGGACAAGAAGTTCCGCCATGATATCGACGTTGTGGTCGACCGGATTGTGGTGCGCGAAGGGTTGGAAACGCGACTGGCGGACAGCCTACGCACCGCGCTAGACTTGGCCGACGGGATTGCCATCCTTGAAACCGCCCCAGCCGAAGGAGAGCCGGAACGCAGCACGTTTTCCGAGAAATTTGCCTGTCCAGTCAGCGGCTTCACCATTCCCGAGATTGAGCCGCGCCTGTTCTCTTTCAACGCGCCATTTGGTGCATGTCCATCCTGTGATGGTTTGGGAAAAGAGTTGTTTTTTGATGAACGTCTGGTGGTGCCGGATCAGAACCTGAAAGTATATGATGGGGCGCTGGCTCCGTGGCGCAAGGGCAAGAGCCCCTATTTCAAGCAGACCATCGAAGCGATTGCCAAACATTTTGAGTTCAATCCGAATACGAAATGGAAGGACTTGGACGCCAAGGTTCAAAAAGTCTTTCTGCGCGGGTCGGGGAAGGAAGAGATCAAGTTTCGCTATGATGAAGGCGGCCGCGTTTATGAGGTTAGCCGCGTGTTCGAGGGGGTGATCCCCAACATGGAACGGCGCTATCGCGAGACTGACAGCAACTGGATTAGGGAGGAATTCGAGCGGTATCAGAACAACCGTCCCTGTGGCACCTGTGAGGGTTACCGTTTGCGTCCCGAAGCGCTGGCGGTCAAGATTGCGGGGCTGCATGCAGGGCAGGTTGTGCAGATGTCGATCCGCGAGGCGCTGGCATGGTGCGAGAGTGTTCCTGCCGAACTCAGCAAGCAGAAAAATGACATTGCCAAAGCGATCCTGAAGGAAATTCAAGAGCGTCTTGGGTTTCTAAATAATGTTGGATTAGAGTATCTTACACTAGCACGTTCAAGTGGTACATTAAGTGGCGGTGAAAGCCAGCGTATTCGATTGGCCTCGCAAATCGGGTCAGGGCTGACCGGGGTTCTTTACGTGTTGGATGAGCCGTCCATCGGTCTGCACCAGCGCGATAATGACCGCTTGCTGTTGACCCTGAAGAACCTGCGGGATCAGGGCAACACGGTTATCGTGGTTGAGCATGACGAAGAGGCGATCCGTGAGGCGGATTATGTTTTTGACATCGGTCCCGGGGCGGGCGTGCATGGCGGGCAGGTGGTCAGCCACGGCGTTCCTGCGGCGATTGCGGCAGACCCGAATTCGATCACAGGCCAATACCTGACCGGGGTGCGCGAAATCTCGATCCCCGCAACGCGCCGCAAAGGCAACAAGAAGAAAATTCAGGTGGTGAAAGCCACAGGAAACAACCTGCAAAATGTGACCGTTGATTTCCCCCTGGGCAAATTCGTTTGTGTCACCGGGGTTTCGGGCGGGGGAAAATCCACCCTGACCATTGAAACCCTGTTCAAGACCGCCTCAATGAACCTGAATGGCGCGCGCCAGACTCCGGCACCCTGCGAAACCATCAAGGGGCTGGAGCATCTGGACAAGGTCATCGACATCGACCAGCGCCCCATCGGGCGCACGCCGCGTTCCAATCCGGCGACCTATACCGGTGCCTTTACGCCGATCCGCGACTGGTTTGCCGGGCTGCCTGAGGCAAAGGCGCGGGGCTATAAACCCGGTCGGTTCAGCTTCAACGTTAAAGGTGGGCGATGTGAGGCCTGTCAGGGCGACGGTGTGATTAAGATCGAAATGCATTTCCTGCCGGATGTTTACGTGGAATGCGAGACCTGCAAAGGCGCACGCTATAACCGCGAGACACTGGAAATCAGGTTCAAAGGGAAATCTATTGCTGATGTTTTGGACATGACCGTTGAAGATGCCCAAACCTTCTTTGCCGCAGTGCCGTCAATCCGCGAAAAAATGGATGCGCTGATGCGGGTTGGGCTGGGTTACATCAAGGTCGGCCAGCAGGCGACAACGCTTTCTGGTGGCGAGGCGCAGCGGGTCAAACTGTCCAAAGAACTCAGCAAACGTTCCACAGGACGAACCCTGTATATTCTGGATGAACCAACAACCGGTTTACATTTTGAAGATGTTCGCAAGCTATTGGAAGTATTGCATGAATTGGTTGATCAGGGGAATTCGGTGATCGTCATCGAGCACAATCTGGATGTGGTGAAAACCGCCGATCATATCATCGACATCGGCCCCGAAGGCGGCGACGGTGGTGGGCGTGTGGTTGCCACTGGCACGCCCGAGGATGTGGCGAAAGTCGCCGAAAGCTATACCGGAAAATACCTCAAGCCGATGCTGGAGAAGGCGGCGAAAGTTGCAGCCGAATAGGGCGCGACGTTGTCATTGGCGCGGGGGCGCAGACAGGCAAAGATCAAGCAAGCGGGCGAATTCCGGGGCCGTCAGCCGGTCAAAACCCGTGCAAAGTGTTTCGATTTCCGCTGATCGCGCGGTGCCAAGTACCGGATCTGCAAAAAGGTGGAATTTCTCGGATATCTCTCGGTCCGATAGGGGCTGATCATTGTCGCCTTTCGGGGTGCGCGCCACATCTTCAAAGCGGCGTCCATCGGTGGTGTGCAGGGTCACCTGCGCCCAGCGTTTCCCCTGCGAAATTTTGGTCAGATGGGGGTCGTCGATCAGCCGCACTGAATCGCTGATGCGCAGGATGTCGGGGTCGTTCAAAGTTGTGACCCCAAGCTCCGGCATCCCGATCTGCCCCCGCACAATCATGGTCGCCACCGGAAAAGCGATGCCGTAAGCGAATTCATCGGGGCTGGCGGGGCGGTGCCCGGCGAGGCGGGTGGCGTTGTGAAATGTCCTGATGTCCACGCCAGCCACATCCTGATGCGTTAACCCGTGAGTGGCCATCAAATGCGCCACTGAATCAATGCTTGGGTGGGCCCAGCGGCAACAGGGGTAGGGCTTGTAGCTGGTGTCCTCAACTGTGCGCCATGCTGTGCCAAGGTCGGCCCAGAACGTCGGTGCCTCCTCGCAGGTCAGGGCGGGTGCGCCGGTAAATCCCTCCCGCGCGAGATAGGCGGCGACCACGCCCGAAGGTGCCCCCCAGCCGACGCCGTCGCGCACCATGGTGGGGTGGTCGATGCAACGCATCATCTGGCTGCGGGGGCCGTGATATTCACCGATTCCGGCTGCGTGGCGGATTGCTTCGGCGTCACAGCCAAGCGCCCGCGCGACCGCCGTCGCAACCCCGACCGAGGTCCAGGCCCCTGAGGTGTGGTAATCTGCGCAGGTGGCATGTTGGGCAAGCCCCGCGCGATAGCTGACCTCGTACCCAAGCGCCAGAAGCACGGCAAAATCCTGTCCGGTCAGGGGCTTAGGCAGGGAATCCGCAACGGCCATCAGCGCGGGAAACACCGCTGATCCGGCGTGACCTTTGCAGGGCGAGCTGGAATCATGCGCATCTACTGCATCAATGGTAAATCCGCCGGCCATTGCCGCACCAGCCGGTGACAGGGGGGTGCCCTGCATCAGCGCCCGCGCGCGCCCTGCCTCTGTCGGGCCGAACATGGCGCACGCACCGCGCAGGGCAATCTGCGCCATCTGCGTGGTCGATGCCACGGCGGCGACACCCATTGTATCCAGAAATGAGCGCCGCAATACCGCCAACAGCGGGGCTGGCAGATCGCCGTAATTCAGGTCGGTCGCGAAATGATGGAACGGATCGGGCATGGCGGCGTCCTCCGGATGGGTCAGGTTTAGCCTAGCCCGGGAATTCGCCGCCAAAAATGTCGGTTTGCGACCTTTTCGCGTCCGTTCTTAAACATGTATCCCAATGCCCTGCCCCATTTGGCGCTCTGGGGGCATTGGTGAAGCGAGATGTGTCAGAGTATAGAGCGGACGCCTTAGCTGTCGCGATTGCGGGCGGAAAGCCGTGGTAACATGGCCGAAAAGTCGCGTCCCATTCCGTCTTCTTCCTCGACAAACTGGCGATAGAGCGACAGGGCAAGCGCCCCCATTGGCGTGTCTGCATTCGCCGCCTCTGCGGCCTGTTGGCTTAGCCCCAGATCCTTCAACATCAGCTCGGCGGCAAAACCGGGCGTATAGTCATTGTCGGCGGGCGATGTCGGACCGACGCCGGGGGCAGGGCAATAGGCGTTCATCGACCATGAGTACCCCGACGAGGTGCTGACAACGTCAAACATTTTCTGCCGATCCAACCCAAGCTTGTCGGCAAGGGCAAAGGCCTCACAAGTGGCAATCATCGTCGTCCCAAGGATCATGTTGTTGCAGATTTTCGCGGCTTGACCGGCCCCTGCATCACCACAATGCACCGCTTTCTGGCCCATGATGTCAAACAGCGGCGCGGCCTTTGCGAAGGCATCAATCGTGCCTCCTGCCATAAAGGTTAACGTGCCGCCGGACGCCCCGCCAATGCCGCCGGAAACTGGCGCATCAACTGATAAAATTTCAGATTTTTCAGCCGCTTGCGAAGTGTTCCTCGCGCTTTCGACATCCACGGTAGAGCAGTCGATAAACAGCGCGCCTTGCGTCATGTCGGGAAAGGCCTGCGCAGCTACTTGCCGCAGGATCGATCCGTTAGGCAGCATGGTGATCACCACCTCTGCACCGGTGACCGCAGCGGCGATGCTGTCTGCCGGGGTGACATTTTCGGCCTGTGCGCCGGCCACGTCAAACCCGGTTACCTGGTGTCCTGCGGCGGCCAGGTTGCTGGCCATGGGCGCACCCATGTTGCCCAGTCCGATGAATCCGATTTTGAGAGCGGTCATGAGGTTCTCCTAAAGCGTGAGGGCCTGCGCCCCCAAAGGTTGCAGCATTTTCGCGACGGCCGCGAGGGGCACATCGCGCTCCGCATATTGCCACTTGGGCATACGGTCTTTGTCGATGATCGCGGCGCGAATTCCTTCAAGGAAATCACCATGTTCAGAGGCGCGGTGGGTAAAACGGTACTCCAGATCCAACGCCTTTTCCATGCTCAGGGCCGATCCGCGCAAACGGTGGATCATTTCGATGGTGCAGGCCGCAGAAAGCGGCGAACTGCGGCCAATCGTTTTCAGGGCATGGGCCGCAAATTCGCCCTGGTCATTGCGCAGATCCGTCAGGACATCAGACAGGGTTTCACCGGCGAACAGGCTGTTGATCTCTTCCTGCTGGGCTTCAAGCGTGCCACCGCTGGCGTTCTCTGTGGCCTGTAAAATTGCGTCAAGGTTGCCAGTACGTGCCAGTTCTTCTGACAGGTTTTCCCACTTTAACTCCGGGATATAGTGGTCTGCAAAACCAGCATAAATGGCATCTGCGGCACCCATACGTGCGGCTGTCGTGCCCAGATATTCCCCAAGCCGACCAGGTGCCAAGGCCAGCATCATGGACCCCCCGACATCAGGCACCAGACCGATCCCACATTCGGGCATGGCAATCTGGCTGCTGTCGCCAACAATACGGTGCGAACCATGGCAGCCGACACCAACACCGCCCCCCATGGTGAAACCCTGCAAGAAGGAAACCACCGGCTTGGGGTAGCCGAAAATCTTGTGGTTCAGGCGATATTCATCCGCCCAAAACTTCTGTCCGTAGGCGTAATTTCCCTTGGTACCCTGCGCGTAAAGCTCGGCGATGTCCCCGCCGGAACAAAAGGCCCGGTCCCCAGCTGCGTCAAGCAGGATCAGCTCGACTGCCGGGTCACTGCGCCATTTGTCAAAGGCTTCTTCAATGCCAAGGCACATATCATATGTAAGTGCATTCAAGGCCTTAGGACGGTTCAGCGTGATCCGCCCCGCGCGGCCTTCGATACGGATATCCAGATCGCTCATCTGTTTTTCAGCATGTCACGAGAGACGATCACGCGCATAATCTCGTTGGTGCCTTCGAGAATTTGATGCACCCGCAGATCGCGTACCAGTTTTTCAATTCCGTAATCGGCAAGATAGCCATAGCCGCCATGCAGCTGGAGACATTGATCAACCACTTTGCTGCCGACCTCTGTAACAAACTTCTTTGCCATAGCGCAGAACTTGGTCGCATCTGGTGCGCCGGTGTCCAGCTTCCAAGCGGCCTGGCGCAGAAAGACCCGCGCGGCCTGAAGTTCGATTTCCATATCGGCAAGGCGGAATTGCAGGCCCTGAAACTGGTCAATGGATTTGCCAAAGGCCTTTCGTTCGCCCATGTATTCCAGCGTCTTGTTCAGCGCGGTCTGTGCAGCCCCCAAAGAACAGGCAGAAATATTCAAACGACCTCCATCCAGGCCTTTCATCGCATATTTGAAACCTTTTCCCTCTTCTCCAACCAAATTATCCGAATTAATGTTGCAATTGTCGAATTGCACTTGCGCGGTCGGCTGGCTTCTCCAGCCCATTTTATCTTCTAACCCACCGAAGGAGAGCCCTTCGGTGCCGTCTTCAACATAGACCGTGGAGACACCGGCAGCACCGTCATCAGAGGTGCGTACCATGCAGACGTAAGCATCCGAATATCCGCCACCCGAAATGAACGCCTTGGTACCGTTCAGGGTATAGCCCTCGTTTGTGCGGGTCGCCTTGGTCTTGAGCGCGGCGGCGTCCGATCCGGAACCGGGTTCAGTCAGGCAGTAGCTCAACACAGTATTCATGGACAGGACATCCGCCATGACACGTGATTTCAATTCGTCATCGGCAAAGCTGTCCAGCATCTTGGCGCACATGTTGTGGATCGACAGAAATGCCGCAACCGAGGGGCAGGCCATTGAAAGCGCTTCAAAAACCAAGGTGGCATCCAGACGGGACAAATCCGATCCGCCGGACTCTTCGGAAACATAAAGCCCCCCAAACCCAAGTTCGGCAATTTGGGGCCAAAGGTCTTTGGGGATGGTTTCGTCCTTTTCCCACTGTTGGGCAAAAGGGGCGATATTCTCCTGACCAAAGGCATAGGCCATGTCAAAAATCGCTGTCTGTTCTTCACTTAGTGCAAAATCCATGATGCGCTCCGCTGGTTATTGAACAGATGTTAAATTCCAATGTTTGCAGGAATTTTGCAAGGGTGGGGATGGGGCGCGGGATCGGCTTCATCTTGCCAATAAACTCAATCCCACCGGTGCCACGAAACACCCCGCTATCGTTCAGGGAGGAGAGGTGGGCCATTGGCCCACCCCAAAAACTCATTCCATTACGGGGATGGAAAATTCGCCGCCTTCTTTGATGCCCGAGGGCCAGCGCGCAGTCACTGTTTTGGTGCGCGTATAGAATTTGAAGGCATCCGGCCCGTGCTGGTTCAAATCGCCAAAGACGGATTTCTTCCAGCCCCCAAAGGTATGATAAGCCAATGGCACAGGGATCGGCACGTTGATGCCGACCATGCCGACATTGATCCGGTTGGCAAAATCACGTGCAGCGTCGCCGTCGCGGGTAAAGATCGCGGTGCCGTTGCCATATTCATGATCCATCGCAAGGCCGATCGCCTCTTCATAGGTCTGCGCGCGTACACAGGTCAGGACCGGGCCGAAAATCTCGTGCTTGTAGATGTCCATGTCCTTGGTCGCACGGTCAAACAGGTGCGGCCCAACAAAATAGCCGTCCTCATAGCCCTGCAATTTGAAGTCGCGCCCGTCTACAACCAGTTCGGCCCCCTGATCGATCCCGGTCTGTACCAGACGTTCGATGTTGGCTTTGGCCGCTGCAGTCACAACCGGTCCGTAATCCACGTCTTTGCCTGATGTATAGGGGCCAACCTTGAGGTTTTCGATGCGCGGTACCAGTTCCTTGATCAACTTGTCCGCAGTCTCTTCGCCCACGGGCACAGCAACCGAGATTGCCATACAACGTTCGCCGGCAGCACCGTATCCGGCACCGATCAGCGCGTCGGCGGCCTGCGCCATATCAGCGTCCGGCATGATGATCATGTGGTTCTTGGCGCCACCGAAACACTGGACCCGTTTGCCCTGGGCGCAGCCGGTGCCATAGATATATTCGGCAATCGGGGTAGAGCCTACAAAGCCTACGGACTGGATGGTATCGTTGTAAAGAATGGCGTCAACCGCTTCTTTGTCGCCGTTCACGACCTGAAGGATGCCCTTGGGCAGGCCGGCTTCTTCGGCCAATTCCGCCAGCATCAAAGGCACGGAAGGGTCGCGCTCGGAAGGCTTGAGGATAAAGGCGTTGCCGCAGGCGATGGCCGGTGCAAACATCCACATGGGGATCATCGCCGGAAAGTTGAACGGTGTGATGCCAGCGGTGACGCCAAGGGCCTGACGCATGGAATACATGTCGATGCCGGGGCCAGCTGAGTCGGTGTAGTCCCCTTTCAGCATCTCGGGCGCGCCGATGCAGTATTCCACCACTTCAAGGCCACGCTGTACGTCACCGGCGGCATCTGGCAGAGTCTTGCCATGTTCACGCGACAGCGCCTCGGCCAGTTTGTCCATGTCGCGGTTCAAGAGATCCACCAGTTTCATCAGCACCCGCGCGCGGCGCTGGGGGTTTGTGGCGGCCCATGCGGGTTGGGCGGCGGCGGCATAGGCCACGGCCTGTTCCAGCTCCTCCTTGCTGGCCAGCGGGCATTTTGCCTGCACCTCGCCGGTGGCGGGGTTCATCACGTCGGCAAAGCGGCCTGAGGTGCCTTTGACGTGGGCGCCGTTGATATAGTGGGTAAGTTCTTGCATCGGGTATCCTCCTGGGTTGGCGATACTGTAGTCTTGCAAAAAGAACGGGGGAAGGGGTAGTTTGGCAAAGTGGTTTTGCAATTTTGCAAGACCTGCGCTGGCTGAAGCTGCGGATGAGTTTAAAGGCAAGATGAAGGACGGGTGTGGCGCATAATTGGGATGATTTGCGGTTGTTTCTGGCTGTGGCGCGCGAACAGAGCCTGTCAGGCGCGGGAAAGCTGGTGCGGCTGGACCCTGCGACGCTGGGCCGGCGCGTGGCGCGGCTGGAGAAAGCGTTGGAGACGGTGTTGTTTGTCAAATCGCCACAGGGCTATGCCTTGACCGAGGCGGGGGCGCAGTTGCTGGAACGTGCTGAGCTGGCAGAACAGGCCATGCGCAAGGCGACCGCCGATGTAGCAGCACCGAGTGACCGGTTGAGCGGTCAAATCCGGATCGGCGCGCCGGATGGCAGCGCGAATTTTCTCTTGCCTCAGGTCTGTGCGCGAATTGCGGCGGATCATCCGGGTCTTGATATTCAGATCGTTGCTTTGCCGCGGGTGTTCAATCTGTCGCGGCGCGAGGCGGATATGGCGATTGCGGTCAGCGCCCCCGAAGCAGGCCGGCTGACGGTGCAAAAGATCAGCGACTATCATCTGCACCTTGCCGCGTCTGAGGCTTATCTGGCGGCGCGGGGGCCGATTGAAACGGTGGCGGCGCTGAAGGAGCATAGGATCGTTGGGTATATTGCGGATATGATTTTTGACCGCGAGCTGGACTATCTGGCAGAGCTGGGGCTGGGGCGGGTCGCGCTTGGGTCGAATTCTGTCTCGGTTCAGGGTCATATGATCCAGCAGGGCGGTGGTGTCGGGGTGGTGCATGACTTTGCCCTGCCGTTCCTTCCCGGTGTGCGGCGGATCCTGACGGAGGAGGTTTCGCTGAAGCGGGCCTTTTACCTGATCCGCCATGTTGATGATCAAAAGAACCACAGGTTGCGCCGCTTTGCAGAGATACTGAGCAGTTCGTTACGCAACGAAGTTCTTTTGCTGGAGGCAAAAGCTTGACTTTCATGGGCTTTCTGGCGGACCTTTGGATACCGTGGCCGGAAACACAGGAGAAACCCACATGCTTGTCTCACAAATCCTAAAATCCAAATCGGATGATGCAGTGGTTACATCGTTACCGTCGATGTTGATTTCGGAGGCGGCAAAGATGTTGTCAGAAAAGCGCATCGGTACTTTGGTCATCTCTTCGGATGGGACAACCCCTGAGGGTATTCTGTCAGAGCGCGACATTGTGCGAGAGCTGGGGCGGCAGGGGGCGGGCTGTCTGCCGCTGACCGTTGACAGGCTAATGACAACCAAGTTGGTGACCTGTGGACGGGATGACCGGGCGGATGAGGTGTTGCAGAAAATGACGGCCGGGCGTTTCCGCCACATGCCGGTTTTGGATGACGGCAAACTGGTCGGATTGATCAGCCTTGGTGATGTGGTCAAGGCCCGTCTGTCAGAACTGGCGATGGAAAAGGATGCGCTTGAAGGGATGATCATGGGGCATTAATCGCCTTGCACCCAGTTGCGTGGCATGGTTGCTTGCGCCTGAAATTGAGCCACTTTGAAACGAACTGACAGTCAGGACGCCCCATGCGCATTGGCCTTTACCCCGGCACATTCGATCCCATCACCTTGGGCCATATAGATATTATCCGTCGTGCAGCCACCTTGGTTGATAAGTTGGTGATTGGCGTCGCGATCAACCGCGACAAAGGGCCCCTGTTCGATCTGGAAGAGCGTGTCGCAATGATTGAGGCGGAATGCGCGGCCCTTGCCAAACAGACCGGCGTTGAAATTGTTGTTCATCCTTTCGAAAACCTGCTGATTGACTGTGCGCGTGATGTCGGTGCGCAGATGATTGTGCGCGGGCTGCGCGCCGTGGCGGATTTCGAATATGAATACCAGATGGTCGGGATGAACCGGCAACTGGACGATTCAATCGAAACCGTTTTCCTGATGGCCGAAGCACAACGTCAGGCCATTGCCAGCAAATTGGTCAAGGAAATCGCCCGGCTGAATGGGGATATCAGCAAGTTTGTCACCCCCCGTGTCGAGGCCAAGGTTCTGGCGAAATTCGCGGATTAGATAAACTGTGACATGACTCCTGCCGTATCCAGCATGCGGTTGGAGAATGCCCATTCGTTATCATACCAAATTAACACGCGGGCCAGATTGCCTTTTTGAACGGCGGTCTGATCGGTGGCAAAAATTGCGCTTGCTGGATCGTGGTTAAAGTCTGTCGACACCAGTTTTCGATCCGTCACGTCAAGTACGCCCTTCATAGGACCATTTGCCGCAGCCGCTATCACCGCATTGATTTGGGCTTCAGATGCATTCTTGGCCAGTTCAACCACCAGATCACAGCAGGAGACATTTGGCGTCGGCACGCGAATTGCCGTGCCTGTGATCACCCCGTCAAGATGGGGCAGGACAACGCCGAGTGTCTCGGCAGCGCCGGTGGTTGTCGGGATCATCGACAGGGCAGCGGCGCGCGCGCGGTAAAGGTCCTTGTGGGCGCGATCATGTACCGGCTGGGTGCCGGTGTAGCTGTGGACGGTGGTCATATGGCCGCGCAAAATTCCAAAGGATTCGTGCAGCACATGGGCCACTGGTACCAGGCAGTTGGTGGTGCAGGAGGCGTTGCTGATGATCCGGTCATCGGCGTTGATATTCCCATGGTTCACCCCGTAAACCACTGTTTTTATATCGCCTTTAGCCGGGGCCGAAATCAGCACACGTTTCGATCCATTGGCGAGGTGCAGGGCGGCAGATCGCGGTGAGCGGAAATGGCCGGTGCATTCAAGCGCGATGTCGACGTCGCTCCAGGGCAGCTTGTCAGGCGCGCGTTCCGCCGTCACCCGCATCGGGCCAAACCCCACGTCCATCGTGCCGTCACCCACTGTCACAGGACGCCCATAGCGGCCATGCACCGAGTCAAATTCAAACAGATGTGCGTTTGTCTCCAGCGGGGCAAGATCATTGATCGCGACAACTTCAAAATCGCCCATGCCGCGTTCAGTCAGAGCGCGCAACACGTTGCGTCCGATGCGTCCAAAGCCGTTGATGGCCAGTTTTACAGTCATGGCGTCACCTTTTGATCAAATTCGAGGCCAAGAAAAAGACGATACAGCCAGCATGTCAACGGGAGGAGGGCGGGAAACAAGTACCGATACAATTTAACCGGGGTGCTTTATCATTCCGTGGGACGAGGGGCCTGCGCTTCTGGTTTCATCGCCAGAAGGCAATCCATTCAATCAGCTCAAAGAACTTCTTGCCGAGAAACAGCAGGTGTTCGATGCCAAACAGCATCACATCAGTGATCAGGGCCCCGACGATCAGAACACCGAGAACGATGGCAATTGTGTTGGTCACTTGGCAATGCTCCGCACAGGTCCGCCCCGATATGACAGGGGCGGGCCGTGCGTGCAAGTGCAGGGGCTTGGACTAGCCCAGATTGCCCATGGCGACAGCAACGTCTGCCATACGTACCGAAAAGGCCCATTCGTTATCGTACCATGCCAGAACGCGGACCGTACGGCCTGCGACAACGATGGTTTGATCGGGGGCGAAAATGCAGCTTTCATCGGTGTGGTTAAAGTCGATGCTGACTTTCTGTTCGGGATCATATCCCAGAACACCCTTCATTGGCCCCTCTGCGGCGGCCTTGGCTGCGGCGTTCACCTCTTCAACGGTCACATCGCGGGAGGCCGTGAAGGTCAGATCAACGGCGCTGACGTTCGGGGTGGGCACGCGCATTGCAGTGCCGTCCAGTTTGCCCTTCATCGCAGGATATACCTCACCCAGCGCTTTTGCAGCGCCGGTCGAAGTTGGGATCAAGGCCATGGCGGCGGCACGGGCACGGTAGAGGTCGGAATGACGCCGGTCCAATGTCGGCTGGTCGCCGGTATAGCTGTGGATCGTGGTCATCAGACCGCTTTCGATGCCGATGGCCTCGTGCATCACCTTGGCCAGTGGGGCCAGGCAGTTGGTTGTGCAAGACCCGTTCGAGATCATCGTGTCGGATTTTTGCAAATCGGCGTGGTTTACACCGTAGACAACAGTGCGGTCCACGTTTTTGCCCGGAGCAGAAAGCAGTACCCGCTTGGCACCCTGTTCCAGATGGACGTTCGCCTTGTTGCCGTCATTAAACTTGCCGGTGCATTCCAGAACCACGTCACAGCCGGACCAATCCAGCTCTTCGAGGTTATAGCTCGACATGACTTCGATGTCGTTCTGGCCGAGGTTCAGATAGCGTTCGTTTTCGTCGATGGTCACAGGACCGGGAAAGCGGCCGTGAACCGAGTCATATTTCAGAAGGTGGGCAGCAGTTGACAGGGGGCCCGTTGCGTTCAACTTGACCACCTGAATGTCTTCACGCCCAGAAGCCGCGATATGGTTCAGGGTGCAACGGCCGATGCGGCCAAATCCGTTGATACCGACTTTGATGGTCATGAGGTGCGTCCTTTTGATAGGTGTCTTGCGCGCTCTATATCCGGCTCGGGGCCAAAGGGGAAAGGGCGAAAGCCTGCGGATAAGTGGCTGTTAGCGCTAAATTTTTATGTTAGCGATAAAGGTCGGGACTTGCAGCGCAACTAGATCACGCTAAGTTTCCGAGGAACCCGAGAAAGGAAGTCAGATGAGTGGATTGATTGCCCTGCTGGATGATGTCGCAGCAATCGCAAAGGTTGCGGCATCGTCGATTGATGACGTGATTGGGCAGGCGGCAAAAGCCGGCACCAAGGCGGCAGGCGCAGTTATCGACGATGCCGCGGTGACCCCAAAGTATGTGCAGGGATTTGATGCAAGTCGCGAACTGCCTGTGATCTGGAAAATCACCAAGGGCAGTCTGCGCAACAAATTGCTGTTTCTGTTGCCCGCAGGGCTGGCGCTGTCTGCTTTTGCGCCTTGGATGATTGCCCCCTTGCTGATGTTGGGCGGGGCATACCTGTGTTTTGAAGGGGCTGAAAAGGTTGCCCATGCGCTGGGGCTCAGTCATGGCCACGAGGATTATCCGGACAAAGAGCAGGTGGTCGAAAATCCGGCGCAGCTGGAAGAGCAGAAAGCCGCGGGAGCGATCAAGACTGATTTCATCCTGTCTGCCGAGATTATGACAATTGCTTTGGCTGCCATTCCAGCCAGCAGCTTCTGGATGGAGGCTGCGACTTTGGCCGCCGTTGCGGTGATGATCACGGTTGCGGTCTATGGTGCAGTGGCGGTGATTGTGAAGATTGACGATCTGGGGTTGCTGATGGCCAATAAAGGACGTTTGGGGCTGACGCGCGCTTTGGGGCGGGGGCTTGTCCGTGGTATGCCCGGGTTTTTGAAAGCCTTGACCGTGATTGGCACTGCCGCGATGCTTTGGGTTGGCGGTTCAATCATCGTTCACGGTTTGGAAGAGCTGGGATATGCCAGCCTGGGACATTGGATTCATGACGCGGCTTATGCGGTTGCGCATCAGGTGCCCGCCGCTGTGCAAGGGGCAACAGAATGGTTCGCCAAGGCTGCGATGGATGGTGTTTTCGGACTGGCACTTGGGTTGTTGCTGATCCCGCTGGGCGAAAAGGTGATTACGCCGTTGTGGCGCAAGCTGTTTCACCGGCGCAGCCAGCCGGCGTGATATCCCCAGCTGCGGGCATAGCGCCCCACGATAAAGCACCCCATCGGCATTCTTGCTGCCCAGTGAGTTCCACAGCGCGCGCATAAGGTTGAAACACCAATGCCCTGACACGCTGCGCGATCTCAGGGCATTGGAAACACGAAATATCCCATGGAAAAAATCGGATACGTTAAGGGCTGATGTTTAGTTAGCCTCTACCAGAAGGCCGCTTTCGCACCGCCTAGCGCTCCGTATCACCTTGAAAATGGTTTGGGTTGAAATCGGTTTGGGGGTGGCACGGGCGTTTGTTAGAAACCCGCATCAACTGGCACCGGGTTTTTCAACGGGCCGGAGGCAAAACGACAATCGAAGGTCAGGCCGGTTCGTCAAACATCCGCAGCGCAGCATGGCCCAGCAGAGCCGCAAGAACCAGTTGCCCCGACAGCACATAGACCGCAACGGCCATCAGTGCGGAACCGCCCAGCGACAGCCAGACAATGCCAGAAGCAAGTCCGGCACAAAGTGCTGCGATCATGAACACGACAGACATACGATCCCCTTTATTCGAAACACTGCTTCACCGGAGAATAGAATGGTGAAACCTAAAAAATGATGAACAACTCTTACGTCAACCTTAGGTTAGGTTTTTTCCAAGCGCCAGCACAGAGATAGCCCTGTTGATTTTCGGCGCTATACCGCTGGCTCTATGCGGAATCCTGCTGATTGTGGGGAAAACGACAACAGCCCCGCCAATAACTGACGGGGCTGCCTAATACTCTTTAGGTTGTGGGTGCTGGCTTAAAGCAGGGCTTTGGCTGCATCCGCTACACCCTGTGCGGTGATTCCAAATTTCTCGAACAGCTCTTCAGCCGGGGCAGAGGCCCCGAAGCGGTCCATGCCGACAAATGCCGCCTTGTTGGACTTGCCGCGCTCGCCAAACAACCAACGGTCCCAGCCCATCTGCACGCCGGCCTCGACGCCAACACGTACAGCTCCACCGGGCAGGATACGTTTGCGATAGGCTTCGTCCTGCGCTGCAAACAGCTCCATGCATGGCATGGAGACCACGCGGGTGCCGATGCCCTCGGCCTGCAACATCTCGCGGGCTTGCATGGCAAGATGCACTTCGGAACCGGTGGCGATCAGGATCACCTGACGCTTGCCCTCGGAGTCGGCCAGCACATAGGCCCCTTTTTCCACCAGATTGTTGTTCTTATGCTCAAGGCGCACGGTCGGCAGTCCCTGACGGGTCAGGGACAGCACCGATGGGGTTTTCTTGGCCGTCAGGGCAATCTCCCAAGCTTCGGCTGTTTCGATCGTATCAGCGGGGCGGAAGACATAGGTGTTGGGCGTCGCACGCGACATTGCCAGATGCTCGACCGGCTGGTGCGTCGGGCCGTCTTCGCCAAGGCCAATTGAATCATGGGTCATCACGAAAACCGTGGGCACCTGCATCAAGGCCGCAAGGCGCATTGCGGGGCGGGCGTAATCGGTGAAACACATGAATGTGCCGCCGTAAGGGCGCACACCACCATGCAAGGCCATGCCGTTCATTGCCGAGGACATGCCGTGTTCACGTACGCCCCAGTATACATAGCGGCCCGCGCGGTTGTCTGTGTCAAACACACCCAGATCGGATGTCTTGGTGTTGTTTGAACCGGTCAGATCGGCAGAACCACCAACGGTTTCGGGCATGATCGGGTTGATCACCTCAAGGGTTTTTTCAGAAGAGGCGCGGGTGGCCAATTTCGGCGCGGTCTCCGACATCTGCTTTTTGAACGCTTTGATGGTTGCGCTCAGTTTCTTGGGGGCATCCAGCGCCAGAGCCCGGTTAAAGGTCTCGCGTTTGGCGCGGGGCATCTTTTCAAAACGTTCTTCCCATGCCGCACGTTCCGCTGCGCCGCGCTTGCCGATCTCTTCCCACGCGGATTTCACATCTGCGGGCACTTCGAACGGGCCGGTTGTCCAGCCATAGGCGGCTTTTGCAGCGGCCATCTGGTCAGCGTCGGTCAGGGCACCGTGGCCTTTTGACGTGTCCTGCGCGGCGTGGCCCAGGGCGATATGGGTCTTGCAGGCGATCATTGACGGTTTGTCAGACTTACGCGCCTCTGTCAGGGCCGCGTCGATCTCGGCTGGGTTGTGGCCGTCGATTTCAACCACATGCCAACCGGCGGCTTCAAAACGGGCCACTTGGTCGGTGCGGTCGGACAGGGTGACAGGCCCGTCGATGGTGATGTTGTTATTGTCCCACATGACGATCAGCTTTGACAGCTGGTGACGGCCTGCAAGGGTGATCGCCTCTTGTGAAACACCTTCCATCAGGCATCCGTCGCCGGCGATGACATAGGTAAAGTGGTCAACCACTTTCGCACCATAAGTGGCGCGCTGAATTTCCTCGGCCATGGCGAAACCAACCGAATTCGCAATGCCCTGACCCAGCGGTCCAGTGGTGGTTTCAATGGCGTCCGCAAGGAAGTTTTCTGGGTGGCCAGCAGTGCGGGCACCCATCTGGCGGAAGTTCTTGATCTCTTCGAGGGGGAATTGCGCGTCACCTACCAGATGCAGCAGGGAATAGATCAGCATGGACCCGTGACCGGCGGACAGGATAAAACGGTCGCGGTCTGGCCACAGCGGGTTGGCGGCATCAAACTTCAGATGGTTTTCAAACAGCACCGTTGCAACATCTGCCATGCCCATCGGCATGCCGGAGTGGCCGGAATTGGCAGCAGCAACAGCATCCAGAGTAAGGGCGCGGATGGCGGTGGCTTTGGACCAGTGGTCAGGGTTTGCGGTGCGCAGGGCGTTCAGATCCAAGGGAGGCTTCCTTATGGGTGAGCAATTCAGTTGCGCCCGTGCATATCAGCAGGTCCACAAAGTTCAAGCCATAGGCGCGTCAATGCTGTCTCTGGTTCAACTTTGCCGCCCAAGTAGCTGATCTCAAACGGGGGGGCGCATTTGCTGATTTCTTTGGGTAGGATTGTGGGAATATTGAATCAGGGCGATTCGCGCCCTAGATCGAAAAACGACGCGAGACGCACGAACGAGAACTTACGGGGGACGTCAGGCATATGAGTAACATTGACGAGCTACAGCGCCGGATCACCAAGGCGATGGACCGGGTTGCAAGCGGGTTGGATAAAATCGGTACCGGACCAACGGGACCGGATCCTGAAACGCTTCAGGCACTGGAAGAAGAGCGCACTGCAAACGCCCAGCTGACAGAGCGTGTGCGCACGCTCAAGTCCCGTTCCGAAGACGAATTGGCGCAAATGCGGGCGCGCGTTAAAGAGGGCGAGGCCCGTATGGCCCAGCTGGATGTGGACCTTCAGCGTGTGCGCCGTGCCAATGCCCAACTGACCGAAGCCTGCGAAGCCCTGCAAGCGGCCAATGCCGAAGGGGTAGGGGACCCGCATCTGATCAATAAGGCGATGCTGGCCGAACTGGAAGGGCTGCGCGCGGCGCGGGCCTCTGATGTGGCAGAGACCAGTGCCATCCTGTCGGCGCTGACGCCATTGTTGGACAATGCGAAAGACGAGGAGACAGCCTGATGCCCGAGACAAAGATCACAATCGGCGGTCGCCAGTTCGACGTGGCCTGTCAGGAGGGCGAGGAAACCTATCTGCACGCCGCCGCCAAAATGCTGGATGACGAGGCGCAGGTGCTGAGCGATCAGGTCGGGCGGATGCCAGAGGCGCGTATGTTGTTGATGGCCGGTCTGTTGCTGGCGGATAAGACCGCAAGTGTTGAGGACAAGATCAAGGAAGTTCGCGCAGAGCTGGCCGAGCGCGAGGCCGAATTGGCCGGTTTGCGCAACGCGGTGGTGGAACCGGAACGTGTCGAGGTTCCGGTGGTGCCGCAGCAGGTAACGGACACCTTGGCTGAAGTCGCCGCCCAAGCCGAGGCGCTGGCCGCCGCTGTGGAAGAGAAAGCCACCTAAGGTCAGGACCCATTGATGCTCTTTCATCAGTGGTAGTTCGTTTTATTTCAGTGGCTTGGGCCTAAGTCACATTCACCGGCAGGACTGAAGTGGCACGGCTGGGAAAACTGCCCGCGAGTTTGCGGGCGATGTCCTTGTTCAACAGGACTGTAATCGCACTGGCCATCGCTGGATCACGTGCCATCAGTTGGCGCAACGCCTCTGTCTGCCAAACCACATAGGTGCTGCCTTGGTAGGCGCAGACATCTGCCGTGGCCGGCCCCGACAGCAAAAACGAGATTTCTCCAAGGAAGTTGCCCGGTGATATCGTGGCATGTTGCGTGCCCCGCATCACGACAAACCCTTCGCTGACGCTGAGATACAGCTTGCCCGGCACTTTGCCTTCTTCCAGCAGCATTGTCTCGGGGCAGTCTTTCACAATTTCTGCCATCCTCATAAGGGTGCGAAACTGGCCGGGATTGAAGTTCGGAAAGGACTGGTAAAGCGACAGCATTTCGTCGGACATGCCCAAGGTCGAGCGCTCGCGAAAAATGCGCCAGATCACGGGCAGGTTCGCAGACCCGATGAGCAGGGAGGTAAAGATCGCCTCCCACAGGGGCTGCTCAGCGATGTGATAGTAATAAAGGATATAAAACGCGGTGCCGGTCAGGATGAAAAACCGCAGGACCAGTTCGTTGCGTGTCAGCAGCCCCATCACGTAACACAGGGTCGCCAGATGCACAATGCTGGCAGGCGACAGTAAATAGGCAGAAATATCGGACATAAAAATGCGTTCCATCAAAAATGATGGAACGCTAAGCGGTCATGGTGAAATAGCAAATACTTTCACCCGTTGGGCCGGTCAGACCCTCATAGGCTGGGGTTACCCGTTGGCTTCGCGGATTTTATCCGCGGCGTCCTTATCAAAGGCCACGCCGTTTTCTTCGAACAAGGTATCCAGTTCACCCGAAAGGGTCATTTCGGTGATGATATCGCAGCCACCAACAAACTCACCTTTGACGTAAAGCTGCGGGATGGTGGGCCAGTCGGAAAAATCCTTGATACCGGCGCGGATATCTTCATCGGCCAGAACATTCACGTCGGAATAGTCGATGCCCATATAATTCAGCACACCGGCCACGCGAGAGGAAAACCCGCATTGTGGCATCTCTTTGGTGCCTTTCATGAACAGGACGACATTGTTGTCGGTGATGGTTGATTTGATACGGGTGGCGGCATCGCTCATGGGATTAATCCTTTGATTTCGAAAGCTGGGATTTAGGGTCAGATTGGGATTTGGGATTTTGAAACGCGTCATGGTAACGCGCAGCATAGGTTTCATCATCCGCCAATGGCGGGACATCGGTGTCGGCGCGCCCGAAAACGCCTTTGGAAGTCAACCAATTGGTCTGACCCCGCTCAAGGCTTTCATTGCGCCGGTTGGCACGGGACACGGCATCAAGATCAGTTGCTTCCATGCCCAAAGGCACATCTGGCGTACGGCGCGGCGGCTGGCGCCCAGCCAAGGGGCGATAGGTTGAGCGCTGCGCGCGGTATTGCAGAAAGCCGGTGATACCAGCCCCCGCAATGACCAGAACAAGCAGCCAGCCCCACATGTCTTAATCCGGTGCTTTGGTGGTCAGCGCCAGCGCATGAAGATCGCCATTCGGGCCGTCCATCTTGCCTTTCAGGGCGGCATAAACGGCGCGTTGCTGTTGTACGCGGTTCTTGCCCTTGAACGAGGCGTCTACGACCATAGCAGCCATATGCACGCCGTCATTGCCCTGTACAGTGATCTCGGCGTCAGGAAAGGCGGCGCGGATCAAATCTTCGATCTCTTGGGCTTGCATCGGCATGAGGGGGCTCCGGTAGTAAGGATAGGTGGTAGGGATACGTAGCTTTATCAGATGTAGTCGCGACAGGGGGGCTGTGCAAGCGAGTGGCGGGATTTATCGGCACAGCCGGTCCCCCATTGAGCGCGACCAGAGCGCAGACTAGATGTTTCACCCAAGGGCGGCTTTTCACAGGGTGCGCCGCAACGGTACGGAGAACCAAAATGCAGCAAAGCGAAAGAGCGCCGGAGCAGGCACTGGCATGGGTGCAGGCGGGCAAGGGGGCGGTACTTGCCACAGTTATCGAAACCTGGGGATCGGCCCCGCGTCGCGTGGGATCACAGCTGGTGATTTCCGGTGCGGGCGAGATGGAAGGGTCGGTTTCCGGCGGCTGTGTCGAGGGGGCTGTGGTTCTTGAGGCGCAAGAAGCGCTGGCGCAGGGCGGCACCCGGGTTCTGGAATATGGCGTCAGTGACGGTGATGCTTTTGCCGTTGGGTTGGCCTGTGGCGGGACCATCCGTATTCTGGTTGAGCCCGTAGGTGCAGGCGGGATGCCTGTTGCGATGCTGGAGGAACTGGTCACGGCGCGTGCGGAACGTGTTGCAGTGGCCTATGAGGTTGCGCTGGAGGGATCGACCCGTGGTTTGCGGCGTGACGGCCATGAGGCGCGGTTCAGGATGGATCGTTCCGGCGTCAGCGAAGATGGTGCCAGTTTTATCGCGATCCATAACCCCCCATTGCGGCTGGCGGTTGTGGGGGCGGTTCACATTGCCCAGACACTGGTCAGCATGGCGCAAACCGTTGGATTTGACCCCATCGTTATCGACCCGCGCGAGGCTTTCGGGTCTGTCGCACGGTTTCCGGACGCAAGGCTTGTTAACGATTGGCCGGACGAGGCGCTAAACGATATCGGTATTGATGCCCGCACCGCTTTGGTGTTGCTGACCCATGATCCGAAACTGGATGATCCCGCATTGCATGTCGGTCTGAAGTCACCGGCGTTTTACATCGGTGCTTTGGGCAGTTCGCGCACCCATGCGGCCCGTGTGGCGCGGCTGGATGAGGCCGGGTTTGACGCCTCGCAGATTGCCCGGATCAAAGGGCCGGTTGGCTTGGACATCGGGGCGGCGGGGCCTGCCGAGATTGCCGTGTCGATCATGGCGCAGATGATCCAGACGTTGCGCCGCCCGTGAAGTTTGGTCCGGTTCCGCTGAAAGATGCCGAAGGCGCGGTCTTGGCCCATTCCGTGGCTCTGCCCAAAGGCCGGCTGCGTAAGGGGCGGGTGTTGACAGGTGATGACGTCGCAGCCTTGGCTGATGCGCAGGTGCAGGAGGTGACTGTTGCACGGCTGGAAGCTGGCGATGTCGGTGAAAACGACGCCGCGGCGGCACTTGCAAAGGCGGTGCTGGGAGGCGGGCAGGGGCTGGATGTGACGACCCCCTTTACGGGTCGGGTCAATCTGCTGGCGCAAGGGGCGGGGGTTGTGCAACTGGATGTGGCAGCGCTTGAGGCGGTGAATGCGATCGACCCGATGATCACAATCGCGACAGTGCCCCAACATGGGCAGATGGCGCGCGGCGGCATGGCGGCCACGATCAAGATTATCTCTTATGCGGTTCCCGGTGTGGCGTTGCAGCGGGCAATTTCGGCGGCCGGGGACGGCGCAATTGCTCTGGCGCGCCCCCGCTTGCACACGGCGACGTTGATCATCAGCGAAATACCCGGCGGTGCCGGCGACAAGGGGCGCAAGGCGATTGCCGACCGTCTGGCAGCCCTCGATGTTGATCTTGAGGCGGTGGTGATGGTGCGGCATGAAACAACGGCGCTGGCGGCGGCGATTGACGCGGTGGAAAGTGATCTGGTGCTGGTGTTAACCGGATCGGCCACCTCTGATCCGCAAGACGTCGCCCCTTCCGCCTTGCGGGCTGCGGGGGGGCAGGTGGAACGGTTTGGTATGCCGGTGGACCCCGGAAACCTGTTGTTCATCGGGGATCTGCGCGGGCGTCCGGTGATTGGCCTGCCGGGCTGTGCCCGTTCCCCGGCACTTAACGGCGCGGATTGGGTGCTGTCGCGGGTGTTGTGTGGTGTGCCAGTAACTGCGCGCGACATCGCCGGCATGGGGGTTGGCGGGTTGCTTAAGGAAATTCCGACCCGCCCACAGCCGCGCCGCGCCGCGCCGTCCTGACCAAAACCGACGGCAGGTCAGGGGCCTTTCGCCAGCGCGGCCACGGAACTGCACAGGCGACGGAACCTGCGGTAAAACGAATTCTGTTGAATTTGTTATTCTCAACTGCGCTTGCCCGTGGTTAACTCCCTTTAACCTAGCACACCAAGGGAGGGTGATATGACACAGGTCAAAATGACCGTGAATGGCAAGGCAGCATCGGGCGAGGTCGAAGGCCGCACGCTTCTGGCGCAGTTCTTGCGGGAAGATCAGGGGCTTACCGGTACCCATATCGGTTGTGACACCAGCCAGTGCGGTGCTTGTGTGGTACATGTGAACGGTGAGGCGGTCAAAGCCTGTACCATGCTTGCGATTGAGGCTGATGGCGCGAATGTCGACACCATCGAAGGTCAGGCAGACGCAGATGGATCGCTGAACGTGATCCAGCAGGCGTTTCAGGACCATCATGGGCTGCAATGCGGTTTCTGCACGCCGGGTATGGTGATGTCCGCAGCTGCCTTGTTGAAAGAGAACCCCAAACCCAGTGAGGCGGAGGTGCGTCACTATCTGGACGGCAATATCTGCCGCTGCACAGGGTATCACAACATCGTTAAGGCAATCATGGCTGCATCCGGTCAGGACGTCAGCGCGATTGCGGCTGAATAGGTGACAGGCCCGGATTTCATCGAGATCGGCACCGACAACCGGGACGTCACTGCGGCGTTCTTTCAGGAGGTCATGGGCTGGGCTTGGGAAAGCATGGGCACGGGGGCGGCGGGGTTTTTCACCGATGGGGCACGCAAGGTCGGGATGCACGAAGAGGCCTCTCCCTGCATGGTGCCCTATCTGGCTGTGGAGGACATCGAGGCCAAGGTGGCAGAGGTCAAACAGGCGGGGGGCACCCTGATGGGAGAGATCGCGGATGCCCCCGGTTTTGGCCGCTTTGCCACCTGCAGCGACCCGCGCGGTGTGCGGTTTGGATTGCATCAGGAGACAAGGTAACGACGCGTGGGTTTCACCCACCTAGGACTGCGTAGGGTGGGTAAAGCCCACCACATAGGGAGGAAAAAACATGCCTAAGGACGGCGGAATTGGTGCCAGCAGCAAGCGGCGCGAAGACGTTCGGTTTTTGACCGGAAATGGTAAATACACTGACGATATCAACATGCGGGGACAGGCATATGTGCATTTTCTGCGCTCTGATGTGGCACATGGCACACTGACAAAGGTGGATACCTCTGCGGCGGCTGAGATGCCCGGTGTGGTGCAGATTTTCACCGGTGCGGATTTTGTGGAAATCGGCGGTATGCCCTGCGGCTGGCAGGTGACCGACAAACACGGTGACCCGATGCATGAACCCAAACATCCGGTGCTGGCCCATGGCAAGGTGCGTCATGTCGGTGAACCGATTGCAGCTGTTGTCGCCGAGACGCTGGCGCAGGCGCGCGATGCCGCGGAAGCGATTGAAGTGGATATCGCCGAGTTGCCCGCGGTGGTGAACATGAAAGACGCGGTCAAAGACGGCGCGCCGAAAGTGCATGACGAACTGCCCGGAAACCTGTGTTATGACTGGGGGTTTGTCGAAGAGAACAAGGGGGCTGTGGATGAGGCATTTGAAAAAGCCGCCCATGTCACCACGCTTGAGCTGACCAACAACCGGTTGGTTGCCAATCCGATGGAACCGCGCGTGGCGATTGGTGATTTTGACCGCTCGGATGGTGAACATACGCTGTACACGACCAGCCAGAATCCACATGTGATCCGCCTATTGATGGGGGCCTTTGTATTGGGCATCCCGGAACATAAGCTGCGCGTGGTGGCCCCCGATGTGGGCGGTGGTTTCGGCACTAAGATTTTCCACTATCAGGAAGAAGCGTTTTGCACCTTTGCCGCCAAGGCGGTCAACCGTCCGGTAAAATGGACTTCAACCCGCTCAGAGGCCTTTGTTTCGGACGCTCATGGCCGTGACCATGTGACCAAGATTGAATTGGCGCTGGATGCAGAGAATAACTTTACTGCTTTGCGCACAGATACTTACGCCAATATGGGGGCTTATCTGTCGACCTTTGCGCCCTCTGTGCCCACATGGCTGCATGGCACCTTGATGGCAGGTAACTACAAGACGCCACTGATCTATGTGAATGTGAAGGCGGTGTTTACCAATACGGTGCCGGTGGATGCGTACCGCGGTGCGGGGCGCCCCGAAGCGACCTATCAGCTGGAACGTCTGGTGGATATGGCCGCGCATGAGTTGGGTGTTGATCCGATTGCCCTGCGCCGACAGAACTTTATCACCGAATTCCCCTATGCCACGCCTGTGGCGGTGGAATACGATACAGGTGACTATGTGGCGACCATGGACAAGCTGGAAGAGATGGCTGATCTTTCCGGCTTTGAGGCGCGGCGCAAGGCGTCAGAGGCCAAAGGCAAGCTGCGCGGCTTTGGGGTAAATTGCTATATCGAGGCTTGTGGCATTGCGCCCAGCAACCTTGTCGGGCAGTTGGGCGCGCGAGCGGGGCTTTATGAAAGCGCAACCGTACGGGTGAACGCCACCGGCGGGTTGGTTGTGATGACCGGGTCGCATTCCCACGGGCAGGGGCATGAAACCTCTTTTGCCCAAGTGGTGGCCGAGATGATCGGCATCGACGAAAGCATGATCGATATTGTTCATGGCGACACCTCGAAAGTACCGATGGGCATGGGCACCTATGGATCACGTTCGATTGCGGTCGGTGGGTCCGCCATGGTGCGCGCCACGGAAAAGATCATTGCCAAGGCCAAGAAGATCGCCTCGCATTTGCTGGAAGCCTCTGAGGGGGATATCGAGCTGAAGGATGGCGCGTTTTCAGTGGCGGGCACGGATAAATCCGTGGCTTGGGGGGATGTGACCCTTGCGGCTTATGTGCCGCATAATTATCCGCTGGATGACATCGAACCGGGGCTGGAGGAGACAGCCTTTTATGATCCGGCCAACTTTACCTACCCGTCCGGTGCTTATGCCTGCGAGGTGGAGCTGGACCCAGATACCGGTCAGGTGAGCATTGAGCGGTTCTCGGCGGCGGATGATTTTGGCAATATTATCAACCCGATGATTGTGACAGGTCAGGTACATGGCGGGATTGCACAGGGGGTTGGACAGGCCCTGCTGGAAAACTGTGCCTATGATGAGGAGGGGCAGTTGCTGAGCGCATCCTATATGGATTATGCAATGCCGCGCGCGTCCGACTTGCCGTTTTATGACGTGGATCATTCCTGTCAAACACCTTGCACGCATAACCCTTTGGGGGTGAAGGGTTGTGGTGAGGCCGGAGCCATCGGATCGCCACCTGCGGTGGTGAATGCGGTGATCAACGCGATGCGATCAGGCGGGCATGATGTGAAACACATTGATATGCCGGTGTCGCCCGCCCGGGTTTGGGCTGCGATGAATGGGTAAGGGGTATGGTGCGGCGGCGGGATGTCGTCGCACCGGCGCCGATTTATGTGATGTCTGTGTCGCGCAAGCGCGAGATGAGTTTAAAGGCAAGATGAAGCGGGGGCTGCGCGACAAATGGAGCGCCATCCCGGTGGAAAGGGTAAAAGATGTATAACTTTGATGTTGAACGACCAAGCACCGTTGCAGAAGCGGTTGCCGCGATGGGGCGGGACGAGGCGCAGCCAATGTCCGGCGGGCAGACCTTGATTCCGACGCTGAAAGCGCGGCTGGCGGCCCCTTCGGTTCTGGTTTCGCTTGGCGGGATCGAAGAGATGAAAGGTGTCTCTATGGCAGATGGCCTGCTGTCTGTGGGGGGCGGAACCACGCATGCGGCGGTCGCGCGGGAGGCTGCGGCGCATTATCCGGCACTTGCGGGGCTGGCCGCGCGGATCGGTGATCCGGCTGTGCGCAACCGCGGCACTATTGGCGGGTCTGTTGCGAATAACGATCCATCGGCCTGTTATCCAGCGGCGGTTCTGGGCAGTGGCGCGACCGTTGTGACCAACCAGCGCGAGATTGCTGCGGATGACTATTTCCTTGGCATGTTCGAGACTGCGTTGGATGAGGGTGAGATTGTGACCGGGGTGAACTTTCCGGTGCCGCAGGCGGCGCATTACGAAAAGATGATCCAGCCGGCCTCGCGGTTTCCTTTGGTGGCGGTGTTTGTTGCGAAGTTCAGCGATGGTTTACGTGTTGCAGTGACAGGTGCGTCTAACAACGGTGTGTTCCGCTGGACTGAGGCAGAGACCGCCTTGGCCGCGGATTTCTCGGCTGATGCTCTGAATGGTGTGAAGGCGGATGCGTCCGAAATGATCAGTGATCTGCATGGCACCGGGGCGTATCGCGCACATCTGGTCAATGTCATGACCAAGCGCGCGGTTGCCGCCATCGGCTGACCCGTTCTCCTGTGGGATTCAAGACTATGTCCCGCAAGGGGCGTAGCGGTCCAACTTGAGGGGGCCATGTATAAGGCGAGGGGGCAGTCCCTGCTTGCCTCGAAGGTGCCCTGAAAGCAAAAGCCCCTGCCGGTAAATTCCGACAGGGGCTTTTGACATATTAAAGCGTCTCGCCCTTAACCTGAGCCATCATAACCGCTTTTCGCGTTCGACCAAAGCGAGAGGCAGGGAACAAGCGATTCATGTTTAACGCGGGACGCTCTAGGTTCCCCTTGAGGGAGCGATGAGAAGACCCGCGCTTGGTTATTTCGGCAACGGTCCGATGAGCATGACCATCTGGCGGCCTTCCATTTTCGGAAAGTTCTCTACGCGGCCGTGTTCTTTGGTGTCTTCTGCAACACGTTCCAGCAGCTCGCGCCCCAAATTCTGGTGCGCCATCTCGCGGCCCCGGAAACGCAGGGTGATCTTGACCTTGTCGCCGTTCTCCAGAAATTTGTACACATTGCGCATCTTGACTTCGTAGTCATTGGTATCCGTGTTTGGACGGAACTTGACCTCTTTAATCTCGATGATTTTCTGCTTTTTGCGGGCTTCGGCTTCGCGTTTCTGCGTTTCATATTTGAACTTGCCGAAGTCCATGATCTTGCAGACGGGCGGATTGGCGTTTGGCGAAATTTCCACCAGATCAAGTCCGGCGTCTTCGGCCATTTCCATAGCACGTACAGGCGTAACAACGCCGACGTTCTCGCCATCGGCACCAATCAGGCGAATTTCATGTGAACGGATGTTATCATTGACGCGCGGGCCGGTGTCTCGTTGCGGCGGCGCATTATGTGGTCTGCGAGCGATGGTGGTGGTCCTTTGATTATTCACGATCTATCAACGCCGTAAAGTAACTGTGACGGGCGGCTTCTTCAAGCCGCTAAATGCCGGCAAGGGGGTGTGGGTTGATTTATTCCCCCTTGCGCCTCGCGCCGCAGTTGCGCATTTCACCGGTAAGCGGCCCGGTGTCTGTTGATGGCGGGTAGCATAAAGAAACTTGAGGGTTAAAATATGAAGAATCTGGTTTGGATCGTTGTTGCTGCCATCGTGGCCGGCGTCGGCTATATGTTGTTTTCGGGTAAAACGCCGGCAGAGATGGTCAGTGAAGCCTCTGATGCGGTGAATGCACCGGCAGCGCTGGAAGCGGCATCAGAAGCCGCTGGTGATGTGGCTGAAGCCGCTAAGGAAACCGTTGCTGATGCAGTTGAAGCGACAAGCGAAGCTGCCAGCGATGCGGTTGCTGCCACAACCGAAGCTGCCAGCGATGCGGCCAATGCTGTCGCAGAGGCAACAGAAGAAGCGGTTGATGGTGTGGCTGACGCGGCAAATGCGACAGGCGAAGCGGCAAGCAATGCAGCTGACACAGCGACAGAGACCGCAGCCGAAGCGGTAGATGCGGTGACAGAAACTGCAACGGATGCGGCAAATGCGACAGCCGAAGTGGCAGGCAATGCAGCTGACGCAGCGACAGAGACCGCAGCCGAAGCGGTAGATGCGGTGACAGAAACTGCAACGGATGCGGCAAATGCGACAGCCGAAGCGGCAGGCAATGCAGCTGACGCAGCGACAGAGACCGCAGCCGAAGCGGTAGATGCAGCGACTGAAACTGCAACGGATGCGGCAAATGCGACAGCCGAAGCGGCAGGCAATGCAGCTGACGCAGCGACAGAGACCGCAGCCGAAGCGGTAGATGCGGCGACTGAGACTGCAACGGATGCGGCAAATGCGACAGCTGAAGCGGCAAGCAATGCAGCTGACGCAGCGACAGAGACCGCAACGGAAGCGGTAGATGCGGCGACGGAAACTGCAACTGAAGCGACGGAAGCGGCGACTGAGACAGCTACTGAAGCGGCAGATGCAACAGCTGACACAGCAACCGAAGCTGCCACCGACGCGCAGACCGCAACGGCGGCGGAGCTTGAAGAAGCTGCAAATGCAGTGGCCGAAGGCACCGAAACAGCGGCAGAGGCCTCTATGGTTGAGCAGTTGTTGAGTGTTGACGGGTTCGACCTGGATAAGGTGACCGAGATGGTCGAAGGGTCCGAACTTGGCGCGGTGCAGAAAACTCTGCTGACCAAAGGTCTGAAATCAGCGCAGGACAATCCCGAACTGCTTAAGGCGGCATTGGATAAGATTCGCGAAGCCCTGAACATGTAAGTTCTAAGGCCAAGGCAAAATAAAACCCGCGTCCGGTTAACAGGCGCGGGTTTTTTCGTTTCTGTAGGTTGGCTTACCCGACAAACGCTTTTTCGATCACGAAATGCTTGGGGTCAGAGTTTGCCCCTTCTTCAAGACCGAACCCTTCAAGGATGGCCAGAATATCCTTGTTGAACGCAAGACTACCACAGACCATCGCGCGGTCTGTTTCAACGGAAATGCCATCGATCCCCAGATCGCGAAACACTGTGCCGTCTTGCAACAGGGTTGTGATCCGGCCCATCTTAGGGCTCTCTTCGCGGGTAGTGGTCGGGTAATAGCGGATCTTGGCAAGGTTCTCTTTGCCGATCAATTCATGCATCATCTCGTCGGCTTGAAGATCTTCGATCAATTTGCGCCCGTATTCCAGTTCATTCACATCCCGGCAGGTGTGAGTGACGATCACTTCGTCATAGTTTTCATAGGTTTCCGGTTCGCGCAGCAGCGAAGCAAAAGGTGCAAAACCGGTGCCGGTTGCAAAGAACCAGATGCGTTTACCAGGCAGCAGGGCATCATGCACCAGCGTGCCCACAGGTTTGGGCCGCAGGATAATCTGATCGCCGACCTGAATATGTTGAAGCTTTGACGTCAAAGGACCGTCTTGCACCTTGATGGAGTAGAACTCCAGTTCATCATCCCACGCCGGCGAGGCGATAGAATAGGCCCGCAGCAGAGGCTTTTGCTTGCCGGTTTCGGGGTGCGGATCGCCCATCAGGCCGATCATCACAAATTCACCGGACCGGAAGCGCATCGTCGCCGGTCGTGTGACGCGGAAAGAAAAAAGCCTGTCGGTCCAATGTTTTACCGCGGTAACGGTCTGGGCATCGGGCAGGGTGGGAACGGATTTTGCGGTTTGGGTATTCACTGGGGACTGCTCGGTCATGTTCATTAGTACACATATGAAATGTGTACTCCTCTTTTAGATCAGAAATGCGGTGGAGGCAACGTTTACAAGTGCGACATGTCAGCCGCGCAGGCGCGACTGGTAGTTGTGTTCCTGCCAATTTGCGCGAAACTGCCATTGATCAGCGGGTTGACGGGCGGCGATTTCATCGTTGACTTCGACCTCGTCAAACCCGGACCGCCGCGCCATGGCGTATTGATCGGCGATGACGTGACCTTTCGCACGCAACCGTCCGGTATATCCGCGCAGACGCAGGGCGCGTGCAATGGTGAAACCGCGCCCGTCCGCTGAGGACGGAAAATCAATGCGGATCATTTCGATGCTGGGTTGCAGGTCCACCTCTTCGGGCTGGGTGTCCGATGGCAGATCAAGGGCACGGCAGTCGTTTGCCGCCCCTGCGGCGCAGAAACCGTGGGGCCAGTCGTCGGGGATGAAACCGGTGTCGTTGATCAGTTGTGTCATGTTGATGCTCCTGTGCGGACGGCTTTGCCATCCACGAAATGAATGCCGCATTCTTCTTTGGATTGGTTACGCCAGCGGCCTGCGCGCGGGTCTTCTCCCGGGGCAACAGGCGAGGTGCAGGGGGCACAGCCGATAGATGGATACCCCTGCGCGACCAATGGATGACGCGGCAGGTTGTTTTCTTCGATATAGTGTTGGACGTCCTCAGCGGCCCAGAATGCCAGCGGGTTCACCTTGATCCGTGTCCCGGAACCGTCTTTTGTTGCCTCGGTTTCAAAGTGCGGCAACTGCGCACGGGTGCCGGACTGAAAGCGTTTACGCCCGGTGATCCAGCCGTCAAATCCGTTCAGCGCGGCCTGCAACGGGCCGGTCTTGCGCAGGGCGCAGCAGGCATCTGTATCGGTTTTGTGCAACATCCCGTCAGGGTCATGGGTCGCGATATCGGCGGATTTGATCACTTTGATCCGCGTCAGGCCCAGTTTAACCGCCACGTCGCGCTGATAGGCCAGCGTTTCGGGAAACAGCATTTCGGTGTCGATGAACAGGACTGGCAGGTCCTTTTTCACCCGAGAGGCCAAATGCAACAGCGCCACAGACTCTGCGCCAAAGCTGGAGACCAGCGCAAGATTGGGCACAGAGCCGACCGCCGTGCGCATCACGTCATGCGCCGCGTGGTGGCGCATCTGGACGTTCAGCCGGGCCACCTGCGCTTTGGGCGCAGGGGGGAGGTTTGGATCATCAAGCGGCATTTTCACGCACTTTCTGTGCTGCTTCGGGATAGAGCGCGGCCTTGAAGGGGGCGAGGCCAAGCCGGCGGTAGGTTTGCAGGAACTCTTCCGCGGGATCGTTACGCAGATCGAGATAGGCCAGAACGATACGTTCCACCGCTGGAATGATTTCCTCGGCAGAGAACCCTGGGCCAGCGCGCTCGCCAATGGTGGCATCTTCGGTGCCGTCCCCGCCCAGCGTGATCTGGTAATTTTCCACCCCGGCGCGGTCCAGTCCAAGGATACCGATATGCCCGACATGGTGGTGACCACAGGCGTTGATGCAGCCGGAGATTTTGATCTTCAGCGGCCCAACTTCATGCTCCAGCTTCAACGCATCAAAGCGGGTGGCAATTTCCTGTGCGATCGGGATCGACCGGGCCGTTGCAAGGGCGCAATAGTCCATGCCGGGGCAGGCGATGATGTCGGAAATCAATCCGATGTTGGCAGTGCCCAGCCCTTCGGCCTTGAGCGCATAATAGACGCTGGGCAAGTCCCCTTTGTGAACATGCGGCAGGATCACATTTTGCTCGTGGCTGATGCGCAATTCGTCATGGCCATAGCGTTTGGCAATCTGTGCCATCAGACGCATCTGGCGCGATGTTGCATCCCCCGGCGTTTTGCCGTGCGCCTTGAGCGAGATCGAAACGATGGCATAATCGGGGTTCCGGTGGTCGGCCAGATTGGTATCGGCCCAGCTGCGAAACAGCGGGTCGTGCTGATATGTGTTGTGATATGGGGTGACGTCAGCCTTGCGAAAGCTGGGCTGCGCGAAATCCGATTCAATGCGGGCCAGCATCTGCTGGTCAATGCCGGTGAACTGGTCACGGATCAGCGCATACCGTGCGTCAACACGGGCGCGGATGTCTTCAATGCCGTTTTCATGCACGGTGATCTTGATCCGCGCTTTGTACTTATTATCGCGCCGTCCCAACAGGTTATAAACCGAAACAATTGCTTCAAGGGTGGGCAGCAGGTCTTCGGCCGATACAAAATCATAAAGCACTTTGCCGATCATCGGGGTGCGGCCAAGCCCGCCACCAATGACAACTTCGTAGCCGATTTCGTCATCCCGTTTGACGATACGCAACCCGATGTCATGGGCCTTGATCACGGCGCGATCAGCCTCCGCTCCGGTGACGGCAACCTTGAACTTGCGCGGCAGGAACTGAAATTCCGGGTGATCGGTGGACCATTGGCGGATCAATTCGGCCACGGGGCGCGGATCAGCCACTTCATCCGCGGCGGCACCGGCGAAATGGTCTGCCGTCACGTTGCGGATCGTGTTGCCCGAAGTCTGGATGGCGTGCATGTCTACAGCGGCCAATGCGTCCAGCATATCCGGCACATCGCGCAGTTCAGGCCAGTTGTACTGGATGTTCTGGCGCGTGGTGAAATGGCCATAACCCTTGTCCCACTTATCCGCAATCATCGCCAAAGTGTCCATCTGACGGCTGTTCAGCGTGCCATAAGGAATGGCCACCCGTAACATATAGGCATGCAGTTGCAGGTAGAGGCCGTTCATCAGCCGCAGCGGTTTGAATTCGTCTTCTGTCAGGGACCCGTCAATGCGGCGCTCGACCTGTGCGCGGAACTGGGCGTTGCGTTCCTTGAGGAATGCATCGTCGAAATCGGTGTAGTGGTACATCAGAATTGCTCCTGTTTGCCGTGGGCATAGTTGGAGGGGCCACGGGCGCGGAAATCTTCACGAAAATGGGTTGGCACCGGCGTGTCACCCTCAAGGGCAACATCGGCAAGATAGACACCGACAACGGCATCGGTCTGGGCCGCGGCTTCGATCATGCGCAGATCGGCGTGGGCCTCATCGGTCAGAACTTCGGCCTGCGCCAACTGGCGGGTCCAGCCATTGTCGGCCAGATAGATTACATCGCCTTCCAACAGGGCATTGGCGGTGATGACTTTGGGGGTGAAGGGTTTTGGCATTATGCCATCTCCTCAAGTTTGATGTCTGTTGCGGCAACGGCTGCGGCGCGGGGCGCAAGGCCGTAGAAGGTCAGGGCGGGGCCGGTCATGGCGGCATCGGTGATGTCGTCGGCCATGCGTGCAAGGGTGGTTTCGAGAATCCGCTGCTCGGGGCGGGACGCGTTTTCAATCACAGTGACCGGCGTGGCACGGTCGGCCCCGTGCATCATCAGGCGGCCCTGCACAAAACGTGCAGATTTTTTGCCCATATAGATTGCGGCGACTTCGTCCTTGCGGGCCAGCTGGGCCCAGTCGTGATCGGCAAAACCTTTCATGTCATGGCCGGTCAGGAAGCGGACCGAGGCATTGCGCCCCCGTCGCGTCAGGCTTTGCCCGATGGAGGCCACCGCCGCAGAGGCTGAGGTGATACCCGGAACGATGTGCCAGCTGATTTGGTGTGCATCGACGGCGTCGATTTCTTCGTCTAAACGGCCAAAGACAGTGGCGTCGCCGGATTTCAAGCGCACAACCTGCGCGCCGCTTAACGCGTGTTCCACCAACAGGTCGTTGATGGTGTCCTGAGAGGTCGAGGGGCCAAACCCTTCTTTGCCGACATCAATCATCAGCGCCTCGCGCCGTGCCAGTTCAAGGATCTCAGGCGAGATCAACCGGTCATAGATCACCACATCGGCCTCATCCAAGGCGCGCCGCGCCTTAAGCGTCAGCAACTCGGGATCGCCCGGTCCACCGCCGACAAAGGCCACATGACCGGCGCGGGCGGTTTTGCTCAGATGGGTGTTCAGCAGCGCGTCAAGCGCGGGTTGCACCCGATCTTCGCCTTCACTAATCGCCTTGGGGCCGGCGTTGAAATAATAATCCCGCCAGAAGTCGCGTCGCGCACGGCCAAAGGGCAGCGCATAAGAGGCCGCCCGAAACGCCTTGCCGATACGGGCAAGGGTGCCAAGGCTGGCGGGCAGGCGTTCCTCCAGATCGGCCTTGATTGCGCGGGCCAACACGGGTGCCGCCCCTTCGGTGCCAATGGCGATGGTCACCGGATCGCGGTCCACAATGGCGGGGGTGATAAACTGGCTGTCGGCCAGATTATCGACGATATTCACCAGTGCGCCTTCGGCCTGGGCGATGGCAGCGGTGCGTTTGTCTTCGGCGGCATCTTCATTGGCCGCGTAAAACAGCGCAGCGCAGATCGTGTCGCCGTGATCAAAGGCGCGGCGCACCAATGTCAGCTTGCCGCTGGCGGCCCAACTGGTGATTTCCGGTGCCGGCGTGGCGGCAAAAACCGTCAGGCGGGCTGTGGTCTTCATCAGCAGGCGCAGTTTGGCCAATGCCGCGTCGCCACCGCCCGACAGGACAATGCGACGGCCTGTGGTTGCGAGGAAGATTGGGAAGTGATCCATGTGGGCCTGCCATTCGTTGATTTCTGAGTTGCAATATAGGAAATATTCCCGATATTGCGCCAGATGCCTGTGTTGATAAGGACGTTCGTTCTGGATGGCCCGCGCAGAAGAACATTTGACCCTGTACCGGAAGGAAATTGGAATGAGCGTCCGAATAGACGAGACGGATCGGAAGATTTTGGCGGAGCTGCAACGGGATGCCAGCCAGTCCCTGGATGAAATCGCCAAGAATGTCGGGTCTTCCAAGACGCCGGTCTGGAACCGGATTCGCAAATTGAAAGAGGCTGGTGTGATCGGCCAGCAGACCGTGATGCTGGACGCCGAGGCCTTGGGTTTTGAGGCTTGTTTCTTTGTCTTGATCCGGACATCGGAACATGATGCCGGCTGGCAGGCGCGGTTTTTGCAGGCGCTCAAAGACCGGCCAGAAGTGCAGGAAGCGCATCGTCTGGCGGGGGATATTGATTACATACTAAAGGTGCGGGTCAAGAACGCGCGGGCCTATGATGTGTTCTATCAGGCGCTGATATCAGAGGTGCGGGTGCATAATGTGACGGCGCTTTTGTCGATGGAGGAAATCAAGTCGACGGTGGTTCTACCTTTGTGATCCAAAGGACGCGCCGACGCGCGACTGCATTCTTGGTGGGTGGAGCGGACCTGAGCCCACCGGTGCGGGGTTGTATCTTGTGGAAATGGTTGGGAAGTTGCTGAGAAGGTGTTTAGGGCACTTTGTGTCCTAAACGACCTGTTGCAAGGCTGGCTACGATTCCGACCGGCCTCAAGGACAAGCCGCGCAGGCGCGGTCGCTCGCGCGATCCTTGACCCCGATCAGAATCGCGGGTTGATAATCAGCTGGTCCAGTTTGTGGAAATGATAGGACATTGCGTAGCACGGGGTTTCCGCCATCTGCATATGCGGCATATGCGCAAAGAGGGCGGGCAGGGCGATTTGCAATTCCAACCTTGCCAGCGGGGCACCGACGCAAAAATGCAGCCCGCCGCCAAAGGCCGCGTGTGGCTTGGCTGGGCGTGTGGGGTCGAACCGGTGCGGCGCGTCATAGAGGGCGGGGTCGCGCCCTGCGGCCCCAAGGACTAGCGCGATTTCGGCGTCCTTGGGCAGGGTGATGTCACCCAGCTGGATGTCTTCGTAGGCAAAGCGGGTGAACAGATGCAGCGGCGGATCAAAGCGCAGCAATTCTTCAACTGTGGCAGCGATGTGATCAGGGGCAAGGGACGTGAGCGGAGTGTCATTTTCCAGCAGG
The DNA here is from genome assembly GCF_029285175.1 of Sulfitobacter sp. M05. Taxonomy (GTDB): domain Bacteria; phylum Pseudomonadota; class Alphaproteobacteria; order Rhodobacterales; family Rhodobacteraceae; genus Sulfitobacter. The sequence goes on from NZ_JABEDH010000001.1 coordinate 689,305, forward strand.
CATTTCACGGCATTGCCAAGACTATGGACCGTGGCCTCATGGCCGGCGTTCAACAACAGGATACAGGTGCCGATCAATTCATCCGTGGAGAGCTTTTCACCGTCTTCTTCGGCGGCGATCAATTGGGTAATTAAATCGTCCCGCGGATCGGAACGACGCTTGTCGATGTAGCATGTCAGAAAGTTGGTGAAATCAGCACTGGCCTGATTGGCGGCGACTTCGATGTCGCGGGTGCGACCTGTTTGATACATCGCCACCATCGCATTTGACCAGCGCAGCAGATCGTCAGATATTTCTTCTGGCACCCCCAATAGCCGCGCAATGATGCGCACGGGCAATTGCGTGCAAAAGGCGGGAATTAGATCAAAAGGTTGTTTCGGAAGATTGCTCAGCAGTTCTTGGGTGACTGCCGCAATATCCGGGCCAAGGCAGGCGATGCGGCGCGAGGTGAAGGCCCGCAGAACAAGCCCGCGCAGACGCGTATGGCCTGGCGGTTCCATATCGAGCAAGGAGTGCGCTTCGACCTTTGCCCAATCGCGCAGGTGATCCGGTACGGGTTGGCGCAGATGGGCGGGTTTTTCGCGGCCCAACCGGCGGTCGCGCAGCAGCGCTTGCACGGTCTGCGCATTAAAGGCCGCATACATCGCGTAGTCCTGCCAATACACCACAGGTCCAGCCGCGCGGGCGCGATCGTAGGCGGCATAGGGGTTTTGTACAAAGTCGGGATCGAGCGGGGAAAGCGAAAGATGGTGCATGGTTTACCCAAACCGCAGGGGACTGGCCTTTGCAAGGGAGCATGTGCAAACTGGCGCGATGAGATACGGGATCAAACAACGTGCGCTTTTGGTGCTGGCATTTTTGGCCATTGTGCTGGTGCTTGCGGCTGGCGTTTGGCGTTATGCCTATGATCAGGGGCTGGACCAGCTTGCCGCACGCGGGCAGGCGGATCTGGCGCTTGCGGGGGATCGGCTGGTAGGGCAGTTGCAGCGGTACCGCGATTTGGCGGTGCTTATGGCGGATCACCCGGTGATCGGCACCGCTGCGCGGTTTGGGGGCACGGATGGGACCCGCGATGTGCTGGTCGAGGTTGCAGATCAATCAGCTGCACTTGATGTGTTGGTCCTCTCTGCCCAAGGGCGCGTTGTGGCCTCGGCCTCAGGCAAAAGCCCGGCTGACCCGGGGCAGTACCGGTTTGTCAAACGGGCGCTGCGCGGGGCATTGGGCTGGGGCCATGGGCCAGCAGACCCTTTGACACAGCGGGCATTTTTCCACGCCGCGCCGATTTTCGATCCGGCTGGCAAGGTGCAGGGTGCTGTGGTGGTGGTCACTGATTTGAACGGCATCGACTATAATTGGCGTGGCACCAATCCGGCGGCGTTTTTTACCGATACCGCGGGAGAGGTCTATATTGCGAACCGTACCGAGCTATTGTTCTGGAAACGACCGGCTGGGGCCGCTGGGTTGATCCCGCCAACGGGAAGCGCACCGGCGTTTAGTGCCCGGATGGTGGGACCACACGAGGTTTGGCAATTGGGCTGGGGGCCCTATTTGCCGGGCGAAGCCTTGCATCTGACCCAAGAGCTGCCGGTGATCGGGATGACAGGCGAGGTTTTGCTGGATGTCTCACAAACCCGCGCGCTGGCGTTCTCTCAGGCGGCGGCGGTGGCCGCCCTGTGTCTGGCCTTTGGATCCTTGTTGTTTCTTGCCTCTGAACGGCGGCGCACGCTGGCAGCGGCAAATCAGGAACTGGAGGCGCGGGTGGCCAAACGCACCGAAGCCCTGCGCGAGACCAACGACAAGCTGGTCGCGGAGGCCGCCGTGCGTGAGGCGGCGCAGGTGGCATTGCGGCAAGCGCAGGACGATCTGGTGCAGGCGGGCAAGTTAAGCGCCCTTGGCCAGATGTCGGCGGGCATCAGTCACGAGTTGAACCAGCCCTTGATGGCGATCCGGTCATTTGCTGAAAACGCTGTTCAGTTTATGGAGCGGGGCAAGCCGGAACGGGCGGGAGAAAACCTGACGCGGATTTCAGAAATGAGCCAACGGATGGCGCGGATCATCCAGAACCTGCGGGCCTTTGCGCGGCAGGAGGACATCGCGCAGGACCGCGTCGATCTGCACAAAGTGTTGCAATCGGCGCTGGACCTGACACAAAGCCACCGCGAAGCGGCGGGGGTCACGCTGGAGTGGGACGCCACGGGGCGCGACATTTGGGTGCGCGGCGGCGAGGTGCGGCTGGGGCAGGTCTTTGTGAACCTGATTACCAATGCGGTGGACGCGATGGCCGGCAGCGCCACGCGGGCGCTACAGGTCGAGGCGCGGCGTCAGGGCGATGTGGTCAGCGTGGCGTTTCGGGATACAGGACCGGGGATTGAAATGCCCGACAAAGTGTTCGATCCCTTCTACAGCACCAAAACAGTAGATGAAAAAAGCGGCATGGGGTTGGGCCTGTCGATCAGCTATGGCATCGTTCAAAGCTTTGGCGGCCAGATCCGCGGGGCCAATCAGGAGGGGAGCGGGGCAGTGTTTACAGTGACACTTGAAGCGGCAACAGCCAAGGCGCAGGCGGCATGACGCGGACCGTTCTGTTGGTGGATGACGACGCGGCAGTACGCGAAGCCTTGGCCCAGACGCTTGAGTTGGCGGATATCCCGACCATTGCGGCGGGGTCCTTTGTTGCGGCCAAGGACCGGATCACAGCGGATTTTGATGGGGTGATCCTGTCAGACATGCGGATGCCGGGGCGGGATGGGTTTCATCTGTTAGAATACGCCCATGCGCAGGACCGCGATTTGCCGGTGATCTTGCTGACTGGTGAAGGCGATATACCGATGGCCGTGGCCGCCATGGCAAAGGGGGCCTTTGGGTTTCTTGAAAAACCCTGTGCGCCAGCGGAATTGATTGCGGTGCTGGAACATGCGCTGCATACACGTGCGCTGGCGTTAGATAACCGCCGATTGCGCCAGCTGGTCGAAACCGGTGATCCAGCGGCGCGGATGGTTTTTGGCACCTCAGAGCTGGCAGAAACGCTGCGCCGTCAGGTGCGGCTGGTTGCACAGGCCGAGGGGGACGCGCTGGTCACCGGGGCACCCGGGTCGGGTATTTCCAAAGTGGCCGAGGTCATTCACCTGAGTTCACCGCGTTCCAAGGCGGCCTTTGTGAAACACGCAGCCGCCGGGATGACGCCGGAAATATTGCGTCTGGCCTTACAAGAGGCCGAGGGCGGTAGCCTGTTCATTGATGAGATTTCGCATCTGCCCGCGCAGGTGCAGCTTGTGCTGAGCGAAGGGCATGAGGGGCCGAAGGGGGTTTGTCTGGTGGCGGGCAACACCCGTGACCTGAAGGCCGAAATGCAGGCTGGCCGTTTTAATGCCGATCTTTACTACCGGCTTGAGGCGCTGAGCGTGCGCATTCCGTCCTTGGCCGAGCGCCCCGAAGACATTGCCGAGATGTTCCGCCGTTATGTGGCGCAGGCATCCGAGCAGGCGGGGCTGCGCGCTCCCGAAATTACGCCTGAGGTCATTGCCAGTCTCACGGCAAAAGAATGGCCGGGCAATGCGCGTTCGCTTATGTCTGTAGCCATGCGGTTCGTGATGGGTGTCCCTCAGGAGGTGGTGCCAGACACGACGCTTGGACTGGTTGAACAGATGTCTATGATCGAGCGCTCTTTACTGGAAACCGCGTTGCGGCGGTCCGCTGGGCAAGCATCAGCAGCGGCCAAAGCGCTGAAGTTACCGCGCAAGACCTTTTATGACAAACTGGCCCGTTACAGCCTGCGCGCCGAGGATTTTCGCGCCTGATCCCGCCTGAGTCCGGATGATCTAATTTGTGCGGATTTCCGCACAAGTGCGCCGCGCCCTGTGCGGATTATCGCACAACCCGTTTATGCGCATTCAACAGAATTCGGAGTTTCCGCCGGCAAGGTGCTGAAAAGTTTTCACAAAACTGTTTCGTTTCCCGAAGGTCAACACATCCTTGTGAGCCAGCCTTTGGCCAAGTCTTATAGATGCAGCGCAGGCAAAGGCCTGTGAAATAGTGATTCTGCACTCTGGGAGGAGACCACCATGAAATTCCTGACAATGGCCGCTTTGGCTATGACCGTATCCGCTGGCGCAGTTGCTGCTGCTTGTGACGATGGCGAGATCGTTATCAAGTTCAGCCATGTGACCAACACAGACAAACACCCCAAAGGCATCGCCGCATCGTTGCTGGAACAGCGCGTCAACGACGAGATGAATGGCAAAGCCTGCATGGAAGTTTTCCCGAACTCCACGCTGTATAATGATGATCAGGTGTTGGAAGCGTTGCTGCAAGGCGATGTTCAGCTGGCGGCACCATCTCTGTCCAAATTCGAACAGTTCACCAAGAAGTTCCGTATCTTTGACCTGCCGTTCATGTTCAAGAACATCGACGCGGTGGATGAATTCCAAAACTCGGACACCGGTCAGGCGATGAAAGAGGCGATGACCCGTCGCGGCCTGCTGGGGCTGGCGTTCTGGCACAATGGCATGAAACAGATGTCCGCCAACAAACCGCTGAACCTGCCCACCGATGCGGCCGGCCTTAAGTTCCGGGTGCAGAACTCCGACGTGCTGAAAGCACAGATGGCGGCGATGGGTGGCTCACCCCAGCCGATGGCGTTTTCCGAAGTATATGGCGCGTTGCAAACCGGCGTTGTGGATGGGCAGGAAAACACCTGGTCTAACATCTATGGCAAAAAGTTCTTTGAAGTTCAGGATGGTGTGACAGAAACCAACCACGGCATCATCGACTATCTGCTGGTCACCTCAACCGATTGGCTTGATTCACTGGACGCAGATGTGCGCGACCAGTTCATGACCATTGTTGCCGAAGTCACCGGGGCGCGCAATTCCGAGTCGACCTCAGTGAACGCCAAAGCCAAGCAAGCCATTCTGGATGCCGGCGGTATTGTGCGTGAATTGGATGCGGCACAGCGTGATGCCTGGGTGGCTACGATGAAGCCGGTCTGGGAAGAGTTCAAAGGCGATGTCGGTCAGGAAAACATCGACGCGGCACAGGCGATCAACGCCAAGCACTAAGTGCTTGACGCAGCCGCCCCCGACCTGAGGGGCGGCTGTAACTCAATTTATTCACACGTTTATTCTGGACAGGGGGTGCCGCATGTCTGGCCATTCATCGACGCAAACCGGGCTTGCGCGTATCGTAAGCGAGATTGAGGAGACTGCGATTGCGCTGATCCTCGGCTTGATGACCCTCATTACATTTATAAACGTGGTTCTGCGTTACGGGTTCAATACCGGCATTATCTGGGGCCTTGAGGTGGTGACGTTCCTGTTCGCATGGCTGGTGCTGTTTGGCATGTCCTATGCGGTCAAGGTGACGGCACATCTGGGCGTGGATGCGGTGATCAACCTGTTTGAAGAAGGGCCACGCAAGATGCTCGCCATTCTCGCGGGGCTGATCTGTGTGCTTTACGCGGGCTTGTTGATGAAAGGGGCTTGGGACTATTGGGCACCGTTTGCGGGGTTGGATGCCACCACGGGGCGCTGGTTCCCGACGGGGTTTGAAAACAGCCGGGATCAGGCCTGGTACGAGGTGATCGACACGCCGATCCCCGACTGGCTGCGCTTTATCGAGCCGATCATGAACGAGGGGGAAGCCTATGAGAAAATCCCGCGTTTCATCCCCTACGCCATGCTGCCCTTTGGTGCCGCGCTGTTGTTGCTGCGCTTTGTTCAGGCCACCGTAAAAGTGATCACTGGCCGGCAGAAATCCCTGATCGTCAGTCACGAGGCCGAAGACGCGGTCGAAGACGTCAAACATATGAACGCGGAGGGCTAAGCACATGGAAGTCATCATTCTTTTCACCATGGTTGTAGGCCTGATGTTGGTCGGCGTGCCGATTGCGGTATCGTTGGGCCTGTCCTCTATCATCTTTTTGCTGGCGCTGTCCGACACCTCTATGGCGTCGATTGCCCAGACATTTTTTCAAGCCATGGCAGGGCATTATACGCTGCTGGCGATCCCGTTCTTTATTCTGGCCTCGTCCTTTATGTCGACGGGCGGCGTGGCACGGCGGATCATCCGGTTTTCCATCGCGCTGGTTGGGCATCTGCCCGGCGGGCTGGCGATTGCGGGGGTTTTTGCCTGTATGCTGTTTGCCGCACTCAGCGGTTCATCGCCGGCAACGGTGGTTGCGATCGGATCGATCGTCATCGTGGGTATGCGCGAGGTCGGCTATACCAAGGATTTTGCCGCTGGCGTCATTGCGGTTGCGGGCACGTTGGGCATCCTGATCCCGCCGTCGATTGTGATGGTTGTTTATGCCTCGGCCACAGATGTCTCCGTGGGGCGGATGTTCCTGGCCGGTGTCGTTCCGGGACTTCTGGCCGGGCTGATGCTGATGACGACAATCTACATCATGGCGCGGGTGAGAAACTTGCCAAAAGGCGAATGGAAAGGCTGGGGCGAAGTGCGTCGCTCGGGCATTGAAGCGGGCTGGGGCCTGTTTCTGATCGTGATCATTCTGGGCGGCATCTATGGCGGTATCTTTACCCCGACCGAAGCCGCTGCAGTGGCAGCAGTCTATGCGTTCTTCATCGCCTCCTTTGTCTATCGCGATATGGGGCCGTTACATGTGGAAGGCGGCGGGGCGAATATCTCATTCTTCAGCAAGCCATGGTCGGCGCTCACGGTGTTTTTCCACCGCGACACCCGTGATACGCTGTTTGAAGCGGGCAAGCTGACGGTGACCTTGATGTTCATCATTGCCAATGCGCTGATCCTGAAACATGTGTTGACCGACGAGCAGATGCCGCAGCAAATCTCGGCAGCGATGCTGAGTGCCGGGTTCGGACCGATTGTGTTTTTGATTATCGTCAATGTGATCTTGCTGATTGGTGGACAGTTTATGGAGCCTTCCGGGCTGTTGGTGATTGTGGCACCTTTGGTGTTCCCGATTGCAATCGAACTGGGCATTGATCCGATTCACTTGGGCATCATCATGGTAGTGAACATGGAAATCGGGATGATCACGCCGCCAGTTGGGTTGAACCTGTTTGTCACCTCGGGTGTGGCCAATATGCCGATGATGAATGTGGTACGGGCGGCCCTGCCGTTCTTGGCGGTGCTGTTCGTCTTCCTGATTATGGTGACCTATGTTCCTGCACTCAGCACCTGGTTGCCGGAATTGATGATGGGTCCGGAGATCATCACCAAGTGACGGCACTTGGTGAGACCTGCGGCATTGAGTTTAAGGGCAAGATGAAGATCAGGAGGCGGCGAGGGCAGCGATAATCGGGGTGAAATCGCGGGCCTTGAGCGAGGCCCCCCCGACAAGGGCACCGTCGACGTTTTCGGCCTGAAAAATCGTGGCCGCATTGTCAGGTTTCACCGAGCCGCCATAAAGCAGCGGGATGGCCATGCCGATGTCAGCACCGAAGCGGGCGATCAGGCGGTCACGGATGAAATCGTGGACTTCGATGATCTGTTCAAGGGTTGGCACCTTGCCAGTGCCGATGGCCCAGATCGGTTCATAGGCGATGACGGTATTGTCGGCTGTGACGGCACCGGGCAGGGAACCGGCCAGCTGCCCCCCAATGATGTTGAGCGTGTTGTCAGCCTCGCGATCTTCCAGCGCTTCGCCGATGCACAGGATCGGGGTCAGGCCGGCGGACCATGCGGCCTCGGCCTTGTCGCGTACCATGGCATTGGTTTCGCTATGGGCGTCGCGGCGTTCGGAGTGGCCGATGATCACATAGGTGGCACCGGTGTCAGCAATCATTTGCGCAGCGATATCACCGGTGAACGCGCCGGAGGCCTGCATATGGCAATCCTGCGCCCCGATGGCGACGCCTTGTGCGGTTTCGCTGGCGCGAAACAACAAGGGTGCGGGGGGGCAGATCACCACGGTCGGGGCATTCTCTGGCAGGGATTTGCCCAGTAAATCAAGCTCGCACAAGGCTGCACTTGTGCCGTTCATTTTCCAGTTTCCGGCGGCAATTTTACGGCGCATGTCTGTCCTATGGTGTTGGGAATAATGGCTTTGCCTAACAGCTGGCAGCTTTTAAGGCAATTGTGGCCTGTGGCCTACCGCAAGAGAGCCAGTGCCGCGCGGGCAAGGGTGTTCGCCATGTCGGGATCATCCAGAGCGGCCTCTGGTAAGGTCCAGTAGGGCATTGCGGTCTCAGCGCCATTTTTGCGCGGATAGGTCCATTGCCGGCTGCCCGCCGCGGCCAGAGTTTTGATGAAACCGGCATCCTGCGCTTTGAGCAACAGCTGGCTGTCGGACTGCATCAGGGCAAAGATAACGCCGTTCGAATAGATACCCAGCCCGCCAAACATCTTGCGGGTGTTGAGATCGGGAATTTCGTTGAACAGCTCGGTGGCAAAAGCGATATCGGCGGGGCCGACGCTCATTTCACGCTAAGGGAGTCGTCAAATTTGATCGATTCACCACATCCGCAGGCCTCGGTCACATTCGGATTATTGAACTTGAAGCCGGATTCCAACAAGGTGGTTTCATAGTCGATTTCAGTGCCGAACAGAAACATCTGCGCCATTGGGGCAATCATCACACAGGCCCCGTCTTGGGTGACCACCTCGTCATTCGGGTCGGCGTCGTCGACGTATTCCATGGTATATTCCATGCCTGCGCAGCCCCCTTTTTTTATGCCGATCCGCAGGCCTGCGTGACCGGCGGACGCCATCAACTTGTTGATTTGCGCTGCCGCTTTGGGGGTGATCGTGACGGCTTGTTTGCCGGGAATGCCGAACATGTCTGTCCTCCTGTTGCCCCCAAGATAGGAAAGGGGGCCGGTATTCTCAAGGTGGGTTACATGAAACCCAGCTCAAGGCGGGCTTCGTCGGACATCATGTCCATGCCCCATGGCGGTTCCCAGACCAGTTCCACATTCACCTGTTTGATGCCGGGCAGAGGTTCGACTGCATCAGCAACCCAGCCTGGCATTTCACCGGCAACAGGGCAGCCGGGGGCGGTCAGGGACATTTTGATATCTACGGCGTTCTCGGCGTCGATGTCGATGGTGTAGATCAGCCCGAGTTCGTAAATATTTACAGGAATTTCAGGGTCATAGACGCTGCGGCAGGCCTCAACGACCTGTTCATACATCGGATGATCTGTGGTGGAGGGCGCAATCAGCGGCGTGCCTTCCATGGGTTGTGTTTGATCGGTCATCTGGCCCTCGTTTATATCTTGAGTGTTTATATAGGGTTTGTCGCTTGCAACGTCTAGGGCGAGAAGCCGACTGAAGCATCGAGGTATCGTTTGCAGACAGCTGTCTAGGGGCCTATCCTTAGACAGCTTTGCGTTTGCGCACCGGTTGCGGTTTTACCCGGGCTTCGATCTCGTCATAAAGCTTGCCGACGATATCCTTGCCGGTGGCCCTTTCGATGCCTTCAAACCCGGGTGAGGAATTCACCTCCAGAACCTTGGGGCCGCTTTCCGAACGCAGCAGGTCGACACCCGCCTTGCCCAGACCAAAAGCCCGGGCGGCGCGCAGAGCAGTGTCGCGTTCCTCTTTCGAGATGCGTACCACTTTCGCCGACCCACCGCGGTGCAGGTTCGAGCGAAAATCACCCTCGGCACCGGTGCGCTTCATCGCGGCCACAACCTTGCCGGCAATCACCAGACATCGAATGTCCTCGCCAGCGGCTTCCTTGACGAAATCCTGCACCAGAAAGTTCGCCTTGAGGCCGCGAAAGGCGTCGATCACGGATTCAGCCGCCTTTTTGGTTTCGGCCAGCACAACGCCTTTGCCCTGCGTTGATTCCAGCAGCTTCACGATCAGCGGGGCGGTTCCCACAAGGCCCATCAGGTTGCTGGTGTCCTTGGGTGAAGCGGCAAAAGCCGTGGTAGGCATACCGATTTTCTTGGAGGCCAGAACCTGATGAGCGTGCAGCTTGTCACGGCTTGCGGTGATCCCGGCACTGCCGTTTACGCAATAGGTCCCGATGGTTTCAAACTGGCGGATCACTGCGGTGCCATAGGGGGTGATCGACGCGCCGATACGCGGGATGACCGCGTCGTAACGGGGCAGGCGCTTGCCATCGTAATGGACTTCCGGGGCCATGGCGTTGATCGCCATATAACACCGGGTTGTGTCGATGACTTCAACTGTATGTCCGCGTTCTTCCCCGACCGCGACCAGACGGCGGGTGGAATAATTGTCTTCACGGCTGAGAACGGCAATGCGCAGGGCGCGTTTTGGTGCGGTTTTGCGCATGACAGCCGAATGATAGACGTCATAGTTAAGGTCTGGCTGCAAACGCCGTTCTGTTGCCGAGATGGTGATGTGATCGTTCAGCGCCTGCCGGCCCAGCAACATGCGGCTGCTCATTCCGGTGCGGTTGGTCAGGGTCACTTCGATGGGCCAGCTTTGCCCGCCGACGTCCAGTTTTGTCTCAATCACATAGCGCTGTTCGGCCTCGCCGTTAGACGAGGTCACCTCGCGCCGGTCGACCAAAGGGGCGGAACAGGTGATCACAATGTCTGTGCGCCCGGCAATCGGGTGGACGTTGAACCGGACCTTGGGTTTGGAGGCGGGGCCGAATGTCTCGATGTCATGGGCGTGCAGCGCTGACGTGCGCGCGCCGGTGTCAACTTTGGCCTTGATTGCGGGCAGGCCGAGCTCTGGCAATGCCACCCATTCTTCCCAGCCGAATGCTAAGTTTTCCATCTATCTACCCCCTTGCGTCCAAGCATCTGGCCTAACAGGGGGCGGAGGTAATCTCAACTGCAGACTGAGACGCGAGGCCTTAGTTTTCGTTGATGTCGCGTGTCACAATCCTTGCGCCGCTGGACTGTTTGCGAAATGCGGCCTTCAGCGCGATCCAAGCGGCAAGGGACAGGATTGCAAAGAGCGCCAGCAGGGCCGGAATATTGTTGAGGCTGATCAAGGCTACGATGCCCGCAACAATCACGGCCCCGATGGCAAAGCCCAGAAAGATAAAGCCGGGGGCCAGAAGTTCGACCACACCAAGGCCAAGAGCGATACAGATCCAGACCCACCAGAGTGTCAGATAGTCAGCCATTATCCACGTCCTTTCAGCAGTTTAAAGGCGTCGCCAAAGGCAGCCAGCGCTTCGGCAGGGACCACGATGGTCTGGTTGCCTTCACCGCTGCTCATGGCGCCGACGGCCTCAACCTGTTTCAGGGCGATCTGATATTGTGCCGCTTCGATACCGTTTTCATTGATGGCAACCGCGACCACCTGTGTGGCATAGGCTTCGGCCTCGGCCAGAACGCGGCGGGCTTTTGCGGTTTGCTCGGATGCATAAAGTTCCGCATCGGCGGCCAGTTCGACCGCACGTTTGGAGCCTTCGGCCTCGGTCACCTGGGCGCGGCGCGCGCGTTCGGCATTCAGTTGCTGCATCATCGCGGCGCGGGTGGCTGCATCAAGGTTCACGTCCAGAATTTCGGCCCGGGTCACTTCGATGCCCCAGTCGTCCACGGCCTGTTCAACAGTGGATTTGATCGTGTCGATCAGCGAATTACGGTTGGCCTGCACCTCGTCCAGATCCATTTTACCAATCTCGGCGCGCACGATACCGGCGACGGTTGTGGAAATCGCGGAATCAACATCGCGGATACGGTAAACAGTCTTTTCCGGTTCGGTGATGCGGTAAAACACCGAGGTATCCACCTGCGTCAGCACATTGTCGCGGGTGATGGCATCCTGCGAGGCGGTGGGCAGCTGGCGCTCAAGGATCGAGATTTTATGCGCAATCCGGTCGATAAACGGCACGATCATATTGATGCCTGGTCCCAGCACCGCGCGCAGCCGGCCAAAACGTTCAACAACATGCTGTTCTGACTGCGGAACGATCTTGACCGATTTGACAATCAGGATGACGACAAGCGCGGCCAATAACAGCCAAGCAAGGTTGTTTTCCAGAATGCTGATGATCAGTTGTTCGAAGTCCACAATAACTATCCTTTTGGGTTCCTATACCTGCTATATGTGGGTATTTTCACGGCTGATTGCAAGTTTTACCGTGGTGGTTTACCCCCTTACTCCAACGACAAGGAGTAGCCCGAAATGTCCCGCATTACCTTTGAAAAGCACGCGCAAGACGGCAAGGCGCGCGCTGGTGTCATCCATACAACGCGTGGTGATATCCGCACGCCGGCGTTTATGCCCGTGGGCACGGCGGCAACGGTCAAGGCGATGTTGCCCGAAAGCGTTGCGGCAACGGGGGCGGACATCTTGCTGGGCAATACCTATCATTTAATGTTGCGCCCCACAGCGGAACGCATTGCACGTTTGGGTGGGCTGCATAAATTCATGAATTGGGACAAGCCGATCCTGACGGATTCCGGCGGGTTTCAGGTGATGTCACTGGCTGATCTGCGCAAGCTGACAGAGCGCGGCGTGACATTCAAAAGCCATATCGACGGCTCAAGACATGAGATCACGCCGGAACGGTCGATGGAAATTCAGGCGCTTCTGGGCTCTGACATTGTCATGTGCTTTGACGAATGTCCCGCGTTGCCTGCGGATCGGGACCGTATCGCCAGCAGTATGGAATTGTCGATGCGGTGGGCGAAACGTTCAAAAGATGCATTTGGCGACCGGCCGGGCCATGCTTTGTTCGGCATTCAGCAGGGCGGTCTGGAAGAGGATCTGCGCCAGCAATCGGCACAAGCCCTGCGCGAGATCGGATTTGATGGGTATGCCGTCGGTGGTCTGGCCGTGGGCGAGGGGCAGGAGGCAATGTTTGGCTGTCTGGATTACGCGCCCGATCAACTGCCCGAGGACAAGCCCCGTTATCTGATGGGCGTGGGCAAGCCGGACGATATTGTCGGTGCGGTAAAGCGCGGGATTGATATGATGGATTGTGTTCTGCCCTCACGCTCGGGCCGCACAGGGCAGGTGTTTACCCGTCGCGGCGTCCTGAACATCAAGAATGCGCGCCATGCCGACGATCCGCGTCCCTTGGATGAAAACTGTGCCTGTCCGGCCTGCTCAAGCTATTCACGGGCCTATCTGCATCATGTGTTCCGCTCGCAAGAGATGATTTCGGGCATGTTGCTGACATGGCATAACCTTCGGTATTTTCAGGACATTATGGACGGGATGCGCGGTGCCATCGCGGCGGGTACATTCGCGACCTGGGAAAAGGATTTCCATGACGGGCGGGCGGAAGGCGATATTGAGCCGCTTTAAACCCGCGACCGTAGTTTTGTCACAAAAGAACACCGACCCGCGAAATTCGGGGGCTGTGGTAACGGAACCATCGTGATTGGTGTGCCGCTCTGGAACGGGTGTTTTTGCGCACCGGTGCATTCAGGTATTTTGTTTGACCGCATCTGGCTTGAGATGGGCCGGTTGCGCTGTGACCCGGGGTCAGCCCGCTTGTATTGGCGGGACTGGGGCATAGGTCAGGTTCAATGCAAATGAAATGAAAGTTACCCGAGTATGACAGAGACGCTGTTTACCCCCGCAAAACTTGGCGCAATTGATGTGTCCAACCGGATTGCAATGGCCCCGTTGACCCGCAACCGTGCTGACAATGATACCGGCGAAGTGGCTGATATGCATGTCGAATATTACCGCCAGCGCGCCGGTGCTGGTTTGATCATCACAGAGGCTGCCCAGATCAGCGGCGAAGGCAAAGGGTATTTCCAGACCCCGGGCATCTATACCGAGGGGCAGGTGGCCGCATGGCGCAAAGTCACCGACGCGGTTCATGCAGAAGGCGGCAAGATCGTGATCCAGCTGTGGCATGTGGGCCGCATCAGCCACAGCTCATTGCAGCCCGACGAACAGGCACCGGTTGCGCCCTCGCCGTTGAACGCGGGAGTAAAGACATTTACCGCAAATGGTTTCGAAGAAACCTCGGATCCGCGCGCGCTGGAGGTCGGCGAGATGGCACGCATTGTGTATGACTATACCCATGCCGCTGAAATGGCGATGCGGGCCGGGTTTGACGGTGTCGAAATTCATGCCGCCAACGGGTATCTTCTGGATCAGTTCCTCAAAACCGGATCGAACCAGCGCGACGATGCCTATGGTGGCAGTGTCGAGAACCGTGCCCGCCTGTTGATGGAAGTAACCAGCGCTGTGACCAAAGCCATTGGCGCGGATCGTACAGGCATCCGTCTGTCGCCATTTTCACCGGCAAACGGAATCAGCGATGATAATCCGCAAGAAACCTTTGAACATGTGATCAAGGGGCTTAACGGTTTTGGCTTGGCCTATCTGCACATGGTGGAAGGGGCGACAGGCGGCTCGCGGGAGCTGGCAGAGGGCGAAGACCTTAAGGCGCTGCGCGACTTGTTTGACGGGCCGTTCATGGCCAACAACGGCTATGATCGTGAAATGGCGCTGAATGCGGCAGAAACCGGCCATGCCGAGATCATCGCGATCGGCCGTCCTTTCATCGCGAACCCCGATTTGGTTGAGCGCTACAAACGCGACGCACCGATGAACGAGGGCAACCCCAAAACCTACTACGGTGGTGGCCACGAGGGCTTTACTGATTATCCCACATTGGACGGCTGAAAACGGCTGCCTGCCGCTTTGGCGGCGGGCAGTCCTATCTACTGGTTTCAATTTCCGTCAATTGGCCGGAAAACCACGGTTGCACCTATGGCCTTTGCAGGCGATTATGCGGCCAACCCCAAGGAACGGGGATTGAAACAGGCGGGCCGGAACTACATATCGGTCTGGAACGGGAGACGGCGTTGGTTGCCTATAAAAGGGACCGGAACTGTCTTGCTATATAAGGAATTGAGCATGTTAGACCCATTGAACGCCTCTTACCCGGTGTTGCCCCTGCGCGATATCGTCGTGTTCCCCCATATGATTGTGCCGCTTTTTGTTGGCCGTGAAAAATCCGTGCGCGCCCTCGAAGAGGTGATGGCGGACGACAAGCAGATCCTGCTGTCCAGCCAGATCGACCCCGGCGAGGATGATCCGCAAGCCGAAGGCATCTTTCGGGCGGGCGTATTGGCAAATGTTTTGCAACTGCTGAAATTGCCCGATGGTACCGTGAAGGTGCTGGTCGAAGGGCAGGCGCGGGTGCGTATCACTGATTACCTTGAGAATGACAATTTCTTTGAGGCGCGGGCCGAATATCTGACCGAAATGCCGGGGGATGCCGCCACCACCGAAGCTTTGCTGCGCTCGGTTGCGGATGAATTCGAACGCTATGCCAAAGTGAAAAAGAACGTGCCCGAAGAGGCGCTGACAGCGGTTGGCGAGACCGGCGAACCTGCGCGTCTGGCTGATCTGGTTGCCGGGCATCTGGGCATTGAAGTGGAGCAAAAACAGGATTTGCTTGAAACGCTGAGCGTGTCCGAGCGTTTGGAAAAAGTCTATGGGCTGATGCAGGGTGAAATGTCCGTGCTTCAGGTCGAGAAAAAGATCAAAACCCGCGTGAAGTCCCAGATGGAGCGGACCCAGCGCGAGTATTATCTGAACGAACAGATGAAGGCGATCCAGCAAGAGCTGGGGGATGGCGAGGACGGCAAGAACGAAGTTGCCGAACTGGAAGAGAAAATCGCCGCCACCAAACTAAGCAAGGAAGCGCGCGAGAAGGCGGATGCGGAGATCAAGAAGCTCAAGAACATGAGCCCGATGTCTGCGGAAGCCACGGTTGTGCGCAACTATCTGGACTGGATGCTGTCGATCCCGTGGGGCGTGAAGTCGCGCGTGAAAAAGAACCTCGGCAAGGCGCAGGAGGTTCTGGACAATGATCACTATGGTTTGGAAAAAGTCAAAGAGCGGATCGTCGAATACCTCGCGGTACAGCAGCGCTCAAGCAAGATGAAAGGCCCGATCATGTGTTTGGTCGGCCCTCCTGGTGTGGGTAAAACCTCACTTGGTAAATCCGTGGCCAAGGCAACGGGACGCGAGTTCATTCGCATCTCGCTGGGTGGCGTGCGTGACGAAAGCGAAATTCGCGGCCACCGCCGGACCTATATCGGCTCTATGCCCGGTAAGATCATTCAGGCGCTGAAAAAGGCCAAGACCACAAATCCGCTGATCCTGCTCGATGAGATCGACAAGATGGGGCAGGATTTCCGTGGTGATCCCGCATCCGCAATGCTGGAAGTGCTTGATCCGGAACAGAACGGCTCTTTCGTGGATCATTACATGGAGGTTGAATATGACCTGTCCAATGTGATGTTCCTGACCACCTCCAACAGCTATAACATGCCGGGGCCTTTGCTGGACCGGATGGAGATTATTCCGCTGTCGGGGTATACTGAGGATGAAAAGCTGGAGATTGCAAAGCAGCATCTGGTGCAAAAGCAGATCAAGAACCATGGTTTGAAAGCTAAGGAGTTCAAGATCGAGGATTCGGCCCTTCAGGGCATAATCCGCTATTACACCCGCGAGGCTGGCGTGCGGAACCTTGAACGTGAAATAGCCAAGGTGGCGCGTAAGTCCCTGACCAAGATCGTCAAAAAAGAGACCGAGAGCGTTACAGTTGACGGCGACAACCTTGGTGACTTCCTTGGGGTGCGTAAACACCGTTACGGTCTGGCCGAAGAAGAAAGCCAGGTGGGTGTCGTGACCGGGCTGGCCTATACCTCCGTTGGCGGTGAGTTGTTGCATATCGAAGCACTGCGCCTGCCGGGTAAGGGGCGGATGAAGACCACAGGTAAGCTGGGCGACGTGATGAAAGAGAGCATCGACGCCGCCTCCAGCTATGTGCGGTCAATTTCGCCTCAGATTGGTGTGAAGCCACCAAGTTTCGACACCTTGGACATTCACGTTCACGTGCCGGATGGTGCCACCCCCAAGGACGGGCCGTCGGCAGGTCTGGCCATGGTGACCTCGATTGTTTCGGTGCTGACGCGGATTCCCGTCCGCAAAGATATCGCGATGACCGGTGAAGTGTCTCTGCGTGGCAATGCGATGCCGATCGGTGGTTTGAAAGAGAAACTGCTGGCGGCATTGCGCGGTGGAATTAAAACAGTGCTGATCCCGGAAGAGAACGAAAAGGATCTGGCGGATATTCCGGATAATGTGAAAGAGGGGCTTGAGATCATTCCCGTCAAACATGTTTCCGAAGTGCTGGAACATGCGCTTGTGTCCAAGCCGGAAGCCATCGAATGGGATCAGGCGGCCGAGGATGCGGCGGCAGCGGCGGCACTGGCCGTGCGCAACGCGGACGGTGCTGCACCTACTGCACATTAAGCGGCACTGCGCCTTGAATACTCAAAACGCTCCGGATTTTCCGGGGCGTTTTTTGTGTTCGCCTGCATCAGACCGGATGGACACGCAGGTGCATCCAGCAGCCCCAGCCGTCAGGACGTCCAAGCAAAGCTAGAAAAAGAAACGACAACTCGCTAGACTGCCATCAGGCAAGAAATAAAAATGAGTGAGAGTTTCGTGAGTACAGCACCCCGCAAGCCGACCAAGTCAACGCGCGCCACAAAAGCGCCCAAAGCCAAAGCCCCCGGGCTCAAACCCGCGGCCTCCATACTGGACGGATCGCAGCCGGCACCGATGAAACAGGCAGAACCCAGGGTGGTGGATGCACCGACACCGGTGATCATTGGCCCGATGATGCGCAAGAAAGAGCTGATCGAAGCGGTCGTCGAACGTTCGGGTCTAAAAAAGAAAGACGTGAAGCCGGTGGTGGAAACAATGCTGGCCGTTTTGGGCGAGGCCATTGGCGACAACCGGGAACTGAACCTGCCGCCTATGGGGCGGATGAAGATCAGACGCGAAAAGAAACTGGCCAACGGACGAATGGTTGTGGCCAAAATCCGCCAGACCACGCCTTCGGAACGCTCCGAACCTTCTGATGCTACACAATTGCCAGACGCGCCTGATTATTAGGCTCAGGATTCATAGATTTTTCTGCGCCCGTTTGTCAGATTTTGTTCCTGACGAGGCGCGTTTTCGCAGGTTCTATGGATCCTGCGCCTAAGGCATTTCGGCGAAACCCCGGGTTAGAGAGCATCCGGCCTTTAACCTGAAGCATTTCGTATCCCTGATATCCCGAGAACGCGCAGCCTGACAGGGTATTGGGGATACCTGTTTAAGGTCGGGCGCTATATCGGCCCGTGGGCGCGATGAACCTGTGGTCTTCCATTCACTATCGGGGTGGCATTATCTATTGCTTAGGCAGCAGTACAGGCGGGGCAGCGATGACACATTATCCGAAAATTTGGTTTTTACGGCACGGTCAAACCGAGTGGAACAAGGCGTACCGCCTGCAAGGGCAGCTTGATTCCCCCCTGACACCGCAAGGGGTGTCGGATGCAAAGTGCCAGGCGTGCCTGATCGCCCCGATCCTATTGCAAGGGCCCGAGATTTTTGTTTCCCCGCTGGGGCGGACAATCCAGACCGCAGATATCGCCTTGGCCGGTGCAAATTATCGCTGTGACCCGCGATTGATGGAAATTCATGCGGGCAATTGGCAAGGTCGCCTGCGCGCCGATCTGCTGGCTGAAAACCCTGCTTGGGCTGAGGGCCACCCGTCGCCACTTGCGATTTACGAAGCCGCAGAAGGGGGCGAGGGGCTGGCGGCTTTCGAATCCCGTATCCGATCTTTTCTGGACGATCTGACAGGGCCCAGTGTTGTCGTTGCGCATGGGCTGTGGGGACAGGTGATGCGGGCGGTTGTGCGCGGATTGGACATGGAGCAAGCGGGGCATCTGTCTAACGATCAGGGCTGTGTTTATGTGCTGGAGAATGGGCAAGAGACTGTTCTGGAAACCATGCAATGAGTGCCTTTCCCCCCGTGTATATTCTGCGGCACGGTGAAACCGAATGGAACGCATCCGGGCGGTTGCAGGGCCGGTTTGATTCTCCGCTAACCGCCACCGGCCGCGTACAGGCTGAAACCCAGAACCGAATCCTGCGCACGCAAGACATCCAGCGGTTTGCAGCCATCAGCAGCCCACAAGGCCGGGCATTTAAAACAGCCAAAATCGCACTCGCCGGGCAAATCTCCCCGATCACCACTGATCCGGCCCTGAGTGAAATTGGATTGGGCGCTTGGGCGGGCAGGGAGCGCGGCGCGGTCATGGCCGAATCCGGTGCCCGTGACGGATTTGCCCTTTATGAACTGGCCCCCGACGGCGAGGGATTTGATGCGCTGCACGCCCGCTGTCTGCGATTCCTGAAAAACCTCAAGCAACCATCGGTTCTGATCACCCATGGCATCACATCCCGCATGTTGCGGCTGATTTTGACCGATAGTCCCATAGGTGCCCTTAGGGAAATCGACGGCGGACAGGGTGTTGTTTTCTTTTTATTTGATGGAGAGCAAAAAAGGCTCACTTAGGGGCTTGAAGCCCCCGCACTCCTTGGGCTAATAGACCCACACGGCGGGTCGTTAGCTCAGTTGGTAGAGCGCTTCGTTTACACCGAAGATGTCGGGAGTTCGAGCCTCTCACGACCCACCACCGTATATCCCTAACGTTTCGAAAGATGCTACCAACCGGCGGTTTAAGTCGTTTTCTGGTTGCAACTTTTCCTGCAAAAAGAATTGGGTAGGGTGAGACGATCGCGCCGCGGGCTTTGCGCCAGCGATCTGCGAAATTCCGAATTTACCTCAACCTCCGCGCGCCACAGATGCAGACCAGCTGGCAAGGCTTTGGGCGTGTCTTGTTTGG
The DNA here is from genome assembly GCF_029285175.1 of Sulfitobacter sp. M05. Classification (GTDB taxonomy): domain Bacteria; phylum Pseudomonadota; class Alphaproteobacteria; order Rhodobacterales; family Rhodobacteraceae; genus Sulfitobacter. The sequence goes on from NZ_JABEDH010000001.1 coordinate 708,887, forward strand.
GACATGAGAAGCAGCCAACACGGATGTGGAACGCGGCCCTTCCGTGATGCTTTGCTTGCCAAGGGGGGGCTGTCAGAGGTTATGTTTGGCGCTGAGAAAACGGGGGCTAACATGACACCATATGACTGGCGGGAAAAGAAACGTAAAAGCGCAAAGCGCCATGTTTGGCCGGTGCTGTCGTTGCTGTTTATGCTGCTTGTTCTGGGCTACGAGGTCTGGCGGCGAACTGTTTAAAGCTTTTCGAGTTATCCAGAGGGATCACGCATCGCTTTTCACGTTCGACCAAGAGGGGAGGCGGCTCAGGGTTTATTTAAAACGCGATCGGTGTGGCCTGAGCCTGGAATCAGCTGCGCCCTTTTGATGGCTTAAAATAATCCGGTTCTGATTCTGGTGCGGCTTTTTGAAATTATGCCCGAGACACTCGTTTGCGGGGCGGAGGGTTGATTCCAATTGGGTGACTTCCAAGCGGGTTGAGCAGCCAAGGGCGTTGTTGGAAGGACAACTTACAACGCAGGGAGGAAAACGCGATCACCGGTCATTCCGCATCCACCGCGACCGGCAATAAAACTGGTAAAAAACCGGCCTGAACAGATTTTCCGCCCTTCGCGTGGATTTCTGTCTTGACGCTTCGCGCAGCCGACCATATGACATCCAAACGCTTCGAGAGTAACCTCGTAAGCTTGCAGTGGGCGGTTGTAGCTCAGTTGGTTAGAGTACCGGCCTGTCACGCCGGGGGTCGCGGGTTCGAGTCCCGTCAACCGCGCCACCGCTGCAAGATTTTCAAACAAAATCTGCGTTTTATCGACCGATTTCATCGGTGGGTTTGACGCGTGGTGCGGCGATGTCCGGTCTGTTGTTGCGATAACCTAAGGTAAACGTGCTGCGCTGGTTCGGCACCAAAGCAAGGCAGCTGAATGCGCCTTTGAAATAGGGTTATACCGCAGTTTTTGCAGGTTTGCCGGGCGGGAAAACCCCTGTTGTTTCCCAAGGGTCTGATAGAAAATTCGGCCATAATGCAATTACTGTCAAAACTCTCCCTTGACGGCTGTGCGGCACACCCATATGAGGTGCAAACGCGTCGCAGGAAACTGTGTCGCCACGCAGCGGGCGGTTGTAGCTCAGTTGGTTAGAGTACCGGCCTGTCACGCCGGGGGTCGCGGGTTCGAGTCCCGTCAACCGCGCCACCGCTGCCGAAAAGGGTCCTCTTTGAGGGCCCTTTTTTCTTTTAGAGATTTAGCTGTGAGACGGTCTCTGGCGCTGTGGGTGCGCGGTACATAACCGTCCCTAAAGGCAGAATATTTCCGGTCCGGGCTTAAAGCCCTGACATCACCGAGCCGTTGGCGTTATGAGGGTACATGAACACACTCCCGATCAATCCGTCCCGTCTGGGGATTTTTTGTATGCTGGGCGGGATGCTGTGCATTTCCGTCAATGACATGTTGGTGAAATCCCTGTCAGGCAGCTACCCGTTGCACGAGCTGATTATGCTGCGATCTGTTGTGGCGATTGGTTTTACGGTGGCTTTGCTGATGGCCGAGGGCGGGTTCAGGTTGTTGAATACCGGGCGTTGGGCGCTGCACGCCACCCGGGCATTGTTTATTCTGATCGCCAATACATCACTTTACGCCGCCATTGCCTCCCTGCCGTTGGCAACAGCAACGGCGTTGTATTTTGTTGCTCCGCTGTTTGTGACGCTGTTGTCGATTCCGATCTTGGGGGAAACGGTCGGGCCGCGCCGGTTTGCGGCGATTGGGATCGGGTTTCTTGGGGTCATGACGATGATGGCACCGCAGATCGTTGCAGGCGAAGGGGGCTATGGCTGGGTTGTGGTCTTGCCGGTTGTGGCGGCGGCATTCTATGCCTCGATGTCAGTGCTGACCCGCAAGCTGGGACAGACAAGCCGCGCCTCGGCGCTGGCGTTGCATATGCAGTTTGCCTTCATCTCGGTCAGTGCCATGGTCTATCTGGTGGCCGGGGACGGGCGGTTTGTCTCGCCCGACAGCAACCCGTCCCTAGAGTTTTTGTTGCGGGCGTGGGTTTGGCCAGAAAGGGGCGATCTGCTGCCCATTCTTGGGCTTGGGGTTTTGTCGGCTATGGTCGGGTACCTGATGACCCAGGCCTATCGCCTAAGCCACGCATCGGCGGTGGCGCCATTCGAATATGTGTTGCTGATCTTTTCACTGTTTTGGGGCTGGACGATATTCGGTGAATGGCCCTCTGTCAGCGTGCTGGCTGGGGCGGCCATTGTGATTGCATCGGGCGTCTATGTCTTCCTGCGTGAAGGGCGGGCCAAGTCCGATCCTAGGACGGGCTAAAAGTGCAGCGCATCAGCGGTCCGCGCCGCTGCCTGCGGTTTCTGTGTTGAATCGGCTGACGCTGCCAAACTGGCGGGCCGCGCTTTGTGCGAAACCCACGTCCTGTCGCGACAGGCGGGCCACTGTGCGCGCGATGCTGCGCCGCACATCAGCAGGGGCGACGTGGTATTGCAAGGCAAAGGCCTGCACCAGTTTTTCGCGCAAATCAAAAGCAAGATTGGGATTGGAGAGGTAGCGTGCTGCGATCTCGTCGACGCCCTTGGTGCCCTCCAGTTCGATCAAGGCGGTCGCATAAGCCCCAAGGTAGGGCTTGCGCGCGGCCACCCCCTTGGCGAGTGCTTCTGTCAGAACCGGTACAAAGCGGCGGTCGCCCGACAGACCGGCAAGCAGAATGCGGATTGGGCGCAGGGAGGCATCCTCTTGCGTCAAATCACGACGCAGCCCCGCCACCTGCGGCAGCGCGGTTTTGCGCAAAGTTGCATATTCCGCGCGGTCCATCTCGCGCAGGGCAAGCCGGCGCAGGGCAGGGTCGGTGGCGTTCAGGTGACGGGCGAAAAACGCGACCCGCGCGCGTTGGTCACCAGATTGCCAAGCGCCGTGCTGTGACAGGACCGCGCGCAACGCCTTGGCCATGGCCCCCTCAAACACTGCCACCTCTTGCCAGGGGCCGTAACTGCCATCCCGCGCGAGCAACACTTCGATGCCGGGTCGGCCCTGTGCGGCAAGGCGGGTTTGCGCCGAGGGACGCAGGCCGATTTGGGTGACCTGTGGTCCTGCAAGGGTCTCCAGAGCTTCGAATTGCGCGCCGCCTTTAGATAGGCGCGCAATCACCACCTCTTCGGTGGCCAACAGAACGTCAACCAACGTCGGGTCGGGGGTATAGCCATGAAAGGCACAGGCTTGCACAATAGGGGCACTCCCCAGACTGAGGCCGACAGCGACAACCATTCCAAGGAGACAGGGGCGCTGTGGCATGTTTCTTAGGTCAGTACCCATTATTTTTGCTGGTGTCCTGACGGATCACGTCAGCGCCTCCAGTATCCGTGCCCAAGACCGGATGCCTTTGTGAAAGCTCTCCATGTCGTATTTTTCATTGGGAGAATGCAGCGCGTCGTCATCCTTGCCAAAGCCAATCAGCATAGGTTCGGTGCCCAGAATTTTCTGGAAATGGCCGGCAATCGGGATCGACCCGCCACAGCCAACATAGGCCGCGGGCACCTGCCATTCGTCGGTCAGCGCCTTGCGGGCGCATTCAAACATCGGATCGGAAAAATCAGCACCTGATGCGCCGCTGGCCCCGTGACTGTGAAAGCTGACCTCGCAATCCGGCGGCAGCATTTCGGTGACCATGGCGCGGAAATTCTCGCGGATTGCCAGCGGGTCTTGGGTGCCGACAAGGCGGAAACTGATCTTGGCCGATGCTTTGGAGGGTAACACGGTCTTGAACCCGTCACCGGTATAGCCCCCCCAGATGCCATTCACTTCGCAGGTGGGCCGCGACCAGATCATCTCAAGCGGTGTACGGTCCTGTTCGCCGGCAGGGGTGGACAGTCCGACATCGGCAAGGAATTTTTGATGGTCAAAAGCCAGACCCTGCCATTGCGCCTCAAGCGCGTCAGAAAGTTCGGGCACCCCGTCATAAAAGTTCGGCACAGTGATCCGGCCAGTGTCATCATGCAGCGCCGCGATGATTTTGGACAGCACCCGCACAGGGTTCATCGCAATGCCACCGTACATGCCGGAATGCAGGTCAAGGGACGGCGCGGTGATCGTCAGCTCTTCGCCCAGCAATCCGCGCAACATGGTGACGATCGCAGGGGTCTTTGATTCGAACAAACCGGTATCACAGATCAGGGCAACGTCGGTTTTCAACTCTTCCGCGTTTTCCTGCATGAAGGGCACAAGTGACGGGGAACCTGATTCCTCTTCCCCCTCAAGAAAGAAGGTGATGCGGCAGGGCCAGTCTCCTTTGACGGTTTTCCACGCCCGCAGCGCCTCTATGAAAGTCATCAACTGGCCTTTGTCATCAGATGACCCGCGCCCGCGAATGACCTGACCTTTGGCGGTATCCTCGATCTGGGGATCAAAGGGATCATTGTCCCAAAGATCCAGCGGGTCCACCGGCTGGACGTCGTAGTGGCCGTAGAACAAAAGATGCGGGCCGCTATCGCCAAGGTGCCCGACCACCATCGGATGCCCCGGAGTGGGGCGCTTCGTGGTTTCGACCCCCATTTCCGACAATTCCCGCACCAGCCAGTCAGCGGCACGGTCACAATCCGCCTTATAGGCCGGATCTGTCGAGATGGACGGGATTCGCAAAAGATCCAGCAGCCGGTCTGTTGCGGCGGGCAGGTCTTCGTCGATCTTTGACAGAACGTCATCTAGGGACATGGGGAGGGCTCCGGTATCTGTGGGTTCGCCGCAGAGCGTATCAGTCAAGACCTGCGTGTCCAGAGGCCAATCGGAGGGGAGCAGGCCTGCCGTGACACAAAATTGACATAGATCAAAGCTGCGACAAACGGCGCATCTATATGACGTTGAATACAGGCGCGGATTTCTTTATTCGTTCCTGTTAATATGTTGTGGTACGAACGACGTCTGCCCTAAGCTGCTGATCGGAGATGCGCATGGACTATACCGCTAAACTGGACGAGGCGATTGCGCGCTTGCACGAAGAAGGCCGTTACCGGACCTTCATTGATATCGAACGGCGCAAGGGGCAGTTCCCTCATGCGATCTGGACCCGCCCTGATAAATCAGAGCAGGAAATCACCGTATGGTGTGGCAACGACTATCTCGGCATGGGGCAAAACCCTGTTGTGCTTGACGCCATGGAAGAAGCGTTGCGCGCCACGGGTGCAGGCTCTGGCGGGACGCGCAATATTTCCGGCACCACGGTTTATCACAAGCGGCTTGAAGCTGAGCTGGCGGATTTGCACGGCAAGGAAGAGGCGCTGTTGTTCACCTCGGCCTATATCGCCAATGATGCGACGCTTTCCACATTGCCCAAGCTTTTTCCCGGTCTGATCATCTATTCCGACGCGCTGAACCACGCCTCCATGATTGAAGGTGTGCGGCGCAACGGCGGGGCCAAACGGGTTTTCCGTCACAACGATGTTGCTCACCTGCGTGAATTGCTGGAAGCGGACGATCCGGCGGCCCCCAAAGTCATCGCCTTTGAATCGATTTATTCGATGGATGGCGATTTCGGTCCGATTGAAGCGATCTGTGATCTTGCGGATGAATTCGGCGCGCTGACCTATATCGACGAAGTACATGCCGTGGGCATGTACGGGCCGCGCGGGGCAGGGGTTGCCGAACGCGACGGGCTGATGGACCGGCTGGACATTATCAACGGCACGCTGGCCAAAGCATACGGCGTGATGGGCGGCTATATCGCGGCAAGCGCCAAGATGTGTGACGCCGTGCGCTCTTATGCGCCGGGCTTTATCTTTACCACGTCGTTGCCGCCAGCGGTGGCCGCAGGTGCGGCAGCGTCGGTCGCCTTTCTCAAGACCGCAACAGATCTGCGCGAGAAGCATCAGCAACAGGCAAAAATCCTGAAACTCCGCCTCAAGGGGCTGGGATTGCCGATCATTGATCACGGGTCACATATTGTGCCTGTGATGGTTGGGAACCCGGTTCATACCCAGATGTTGAGTGACATGTTGTTGCAGGATTATGGCATCTACGTTCAGCCGATCAACTTTCCGACGGTTCCGCGTGGCACAGAGCGTCTGCGCTTTACGCCCTCGCCGGTACATGAATTCGGTGAAATTGATGCCCTGATCCGGGCAATGGACGGATTGTGGTCGCATTGTGCGCTGAATCGTGCCGAAGCTGCTGGGTAAACAGGTTAAATTCGTATTTCACGTTGCACTGTGCTATCGATAACGAAACAAAAGGCCATATCCCGAATCGAGGGGCGATTCAGGTAAAATGGTTTCAGGCACGTTAACGATGGGGCGATGGGATGATCGGGCGTTGGTCCTCTAAGGCTAAAAACGAAGAACTTGCTGAACCCGTAGGGTTTGATGCTTTCGAATTGCGTCTTGGGGATGTAATGCGCGGCGAACGCGCCACGATGGGGAAATCACTGCTGGATGTTCAGCGTGAACTCCGGATCAAAGCCTCATATATTGCTGCCATCGAAAATGCCGATCCTGATGCCTTTGATACACCGGGGTTCATCGCAGGCTATGTCCGGTCTTATGCCCGTTATCTGGATATGGATCCGGACAAGGCATTTGCGGCTTTCTGCACCGAATCTGGTTTTACCGTTGCGCATGGCATGTCTGCGGATGCGTCTGTGATCAAAAAACCAGCATTGGAAGGGCGCAGCGGCACCCCGTCAGATGCGGATTTGTTTGCCCGCCCGAACACACCTTTTACCCCAGCTGGCGATAGTCTGCTTAGCCGGATCGAACCGGGGGCCGTCGGATCAATGATTGTGCTGGTGGCGCTGATTGGTGCAATCGGTTTCGGCGGGTATACCGTTTTGCAAGAAGTGCAGCGTGTGCAGGTGGCACCGGTCGATCAAACGCCGGTTGTGTTGTCTGATCTGGACCCGCTTCAGGGCGCATTGACCGCAACACCAGACGCCAATGCTGGTGCCAATGCCGGCCATGGTCTAACCCCACGTGCCGAGGCGATGGACCGTCTCTATCGTCCTCAGGCATTGGATGTGCCGGTGATGGTGGCCCGCGATGCGCCGATTGCAACAATCGACCCGCGCACCCTGGGTAATTTTGCCTCGCCTGATCAGTCGTCGCGTATTGCCGGTATGGTTGCCGACGAGCTGCCGTCCGGTATCGATAATCCGGCTGTGCCGCAGGTTGTCGAAGGCCCCGCCGCGGCTGTGCGTATGGTTGCGGCCTATCCGTCATGGGTGCGTGTGCGGGCCGCTGACGGGACTGTGATCTTTGAGGGGGTCATGGACAAGGGCGACACATGGGATGTACCCGCCACCGAAGAACCGCCAACCCTGCGTACCGGCGAATCCGGTGCATTGTATTTTGCCATGGCCGATGGCTGTTATGGCCCAGTTGGGGCACGTGGCAGTATCACATCGAATCTGCCTTTGGACAATCAGGCGTTAACCGCCCTTTATGAACCGGTTGACCCGACTGCGGATCGCTCGCTGACACGGATGTTTGCCGATCTTGCCAGCTCTGACCTTGATCCGGCGGTGCTTGCGGCGATGCCCTGTCAGGCAAACTAAGTAATCTTCCAACTGATTGGTGATTGCCACAGGCGGGCATTGCCCGGCCAAACCTCCATTGCGAACACGACCCCAAGTGAATAGATGAGAGACATCGCTCTTTGCTAAAAGGTTGCTTTCATGTCGCTTAACTCCATCCGTCCATGGCGCAACATCTACCGCAGGAAATCCCGCCAGATTCTGGTGGGCAATGTCCCCGTAGGCGGGGATGCACCGATTTCGGTGCAAACCATGACCAACACCCTAACCACCGATGTGAAGGGCACCATTGCCCAAGTGCAGGCCGCGGCAGACGCGGGTGCTGATATTGTGCGGGTCTCGGTCCCTGATGAGGCCTCCTCGAAGGCGTTGAAGCTGATCGTGCCAGAGGTTTCGGTGCCGATCGTCGCGGACATACATTTCCACTACAAACGCGGGATCGAGGCCGCCGAGGCCGGTGCGGCCTGTTTGCGGATCAATCCGGGCAATATCGGGGATGAAAAGCGGGTCAAGGAAGTGATCAAGGCAGCGCGGGACCATGCGTGTTCGATCCGGATCGGGGTGAATGCCGGCAGTCTTGAAAAACACCTGCTGGAGAAATACGGCGAACCTTGTCCTGATGCGATGGTGGAAAGCGGGCTGGATCACATCAAGATTTTGCAAGACAACGACTTTCACGAGTTCAAAATCAGTTGCAAGGCATCGGATGTGTTTATGGCCGCCGCAGCCTATCAAAAGCTAGCGGATGCCACGGATGCGCCGATCCACCTTGGCATCACCGAAGCTGGCGGTTTGATCAGTGGGACCGTGAAATCCGCAATTGGCATGGGCAATCTGTTGTGGATGGGAATCGGCGACACCATCCGCGTGTCCCTGTCGGCTGATCCGGTAGAAGAAGTGAAGATGGGATTCGAAATTCTGAAGTCACTTGGCCTGCGTCATCGCGGTGTGAACATCATTTCCTGCCCGTCCTGTGCGCGTCAGGGGTTCGATGTGATCAAGACGGTTGAGGTTCTGGAGCAGCGCCTTGAACATATCAAAACCCCGATGAGCCTGAGCATTATCGGCTGTGTGGTCAATGGCCCGGGCGAGGCCCTGATGACCGACGTTGGCTTTACCGGAGGGGGGGCAGGTTCGGGGATGGTGTATTTGGCGGGCAAGCAAAGCCACAAACAGGACAACGCCGAAATGATCGAACACATCGTCGAACAGGTCGAGAAACGTGCAGCGGAAATCGACGCCCAGACAGCCAAGGCTGACGGGTAAACAAGCCGTTTTCCAGTCGACACCCAAAGGGGCTGGGTTTAGACATAGATATGGTAGCCGCTGTCGATAATCCCCCCAAGTATGCCGAGTTTTTCTGCGGTGCCGGCATGGTGCGTGCGGGGCTTGGCAAGGCGTGGGACTGTGCCTTGGCCAATGACATCGACCTTATGAAATGCGCCACTTATGCGCGGAATTGGGGTGCTGAACATCTGTTTGAGTGTGACATTGCAGCCCTTGATATCGCCCCCTTGGCACAGCCGATAGATTTGTATTGGGCATCCAGCCCCTGTCAGGATTTCTCGCTTGCGGGTAAGGGGCGGGGATTGAACGGCGCGCGCTCTGGCATGTTCATGGAATGGGCGCGGCTGATCGGGCAGGCGGGAGAACGCGGGTTTGCCCCGCGTATCATTGCATTTGAAAACGTCACCGGATTGATGACTCGTAACGGTGGGCGCGACTTACGCGCTGTTTTGGAGACCTTGATCGGGCTGGGGTATCGCGTCGGCGCGCTGGAAATTGATGCAGCAAAGTTCCTGCCCCAGAGTCGGCCGCGCCTGTTCATCATCGGAGTGCGGCAGGACGTATTGATCGACGGGTTGGCCGGCAAGACTGCGAACGGCGTTTTCCACACCGATAAAGTCACTTCTTTTGTGGCAAAGCTGCCCAAAAGCATTGCCCGGCACTGGGTCTGGTGGACACATGAAGCACCCGCGCCGCGGCGGGTTTCCCTGCGCAAACTGGTGGATGAAACCCCAAACACCACTTGGCTGGCCGAGCCAGAAGTTTCGCGTCTGTTGTCGATGATGTCCGAACCCAGCCAGACAAGGGTGCGCAAGGCGCGCAGCACCGGCAAGACCGAAATCGGCATGTTGTATAAACGGGGCCGCCCCGATGAAAGTGGCACGAACCGGCAACGCGCTGAAGTGCGGTTTGACGGTCTGGCGGGATGTCTGCGCACCCCTGCGGGCGGCTCGTCACGCCAGACGATTATGTTCATCAAAGGCAACGAAACCCGTGCGCGGCTTTTGTCCAGCAAAGAGGTTGCGCGGCTGATGGGGTTGAGCGACCGGTTCAAGATGCCGGAGCGCTATAACCAGGCCTATCAGGTGGCCGGGGATGGCGTGGCGGTGCCAATCGTCAGCTATCTGGACCGGAGCCTGTTCCAGCCGATCCTGCAAGCCACCCTGCGCCGGCAAGTTGCATGAGCAACGCGCAGGAATACCGGTCCAAGGCGCTGGGGGCACTGACCAACGACATCGGTGTCTATGCGCTGTGTGATCTGGACGGGCAGCCGATCTATGTAGGACAATCGGTGGATGGCATCCGCAGCCGCGTGCGCCGTCATCTGACTTCGGCCCGTTCTGATGTCATCGCGAACCGGCAGATCGACGTTTGGGAAATCGCTTTTGTCTGGGCATGGCCGGTCATGGAAAAGGCAGATGTTCAGCCGCTTGAAGACGCGGTATTCCAACATTTCGATGCAGAGCAACCGTTGATGAATGGCAAAAGCCTGAGCGGGCCGGTGGGCACGCTGGACTGGCCGGAAAAGCAACAGGTGCAGGTGATCGAGGAAACTGACCGCCTGTTGCGGCTTGATCCGGCGCAACGCCTGCCGCGGCAAATCCAACAGTATAATTTGTTGGTGGACTACATCCTGACAGTTAAGGATGCTGCCCACCTGAAGCGGTCTCTGGAGGCGCATTTTCAGCGCCTCGTGAAGTATCATAAGACATTTCTATAGCGGTTTTACCCGCGCTTTTCGTCCAGCAGGGCCCGCATCTGGTCATAGGGCAGATAACCGCGCAGCAACTCGTCCTTCATCACAAAGGTCGGCGTGCCGGTAATCTGTAAACGCTGGGCAAGGGCGCGGGTACCGGCGATTTCTTGTGTCACGGCATCACTATTCATCGCGGCCTCAATGGCGTCTGCATCCAGCTCTAATGTGGTGGCTAAACGGCGCAGCGATGCAATGCTGACGTCACCGCGAAAGGCCATTAACGCATCATTGACCGCCTTATAACTGTCATCCCCGGCAACCTGTTTCACCGCCACGGCAAACCGCGAGGCCAGCACAGATTGATCACCCAGAATCGGGAACTCTTTGACGATCAGGCGGATATTTCCGTCTTTCTCCAACAGTTTGGCGACTTCGTCATGGGCTTTTTTGCAGTAACCACAGCGGTAATCCAGAAACTCGACCAAGGTGATGTCGCCCTCGGGGTTGCCGCCAACCCAGGAATAGCCGTCATTGAAAATGGCGTCGGCGTTGACGCTGACAAGGTCCACATCGGCCTGCGCCTGGGCGTTGGCCTCCTTCGCGCGCAGGGCATCGACGGCCTCCATGATCACCTCGGGGTTCTCCATCAGATAGGCCCGCACTTCGGCGCGGAACTGGGCGCGTTCTGCATCTGACAATTCGGTCAAATCCATGGCGGTGGCGGGCAGGGCGAGGGCTGCTGCGAAAATTGGGGCAGCAAAACGGAGCATCATGACAGGATACCTTTCAAAGCAAGTGCCGCGCCAACTTGACGTTCGGCGCAATCGCAGTGAAACACGGCCCAGACACAGGAGCAAGACTATGCGCAACTCAACCCGGTCCGAAGTCGATCCCTTTATCGTGATGGACGTTATGCAAGCTGCCGCCAAGGCCGAAGCCGAAGGCCAGCACATCATCCGTATGGAAGTCGGCCAGCCCGGTACAGGTGCGCCGAAAGGTGCGATTGAGGCCTTGAAAAAAGCCATGGAGGACGGTGCCCTTGGATACACTGTTGCATTAGGGCTGCCAGCTCTGCGCGCCCGCATCGCCCAGATGTATGGGGAATGGTACAATGTCGATTTGAATCCGGAACGTGTGGTCATCACCCCGGGGGCGTCCGGCGCGTTTATCCTTGCTTTTAATGCACTTTTTGACACTGGCGACCGCGTGGGCGTCGGCGCACCGGGGTATCCCAGCTACCGCCAGATACTCAAGGCGCTGGCCCTGACGCCGGTTGATTTGCAGACCTCGCTTGAAAACAGGTTGCAGCCAGTGCCGGCGGATTTTGCGGATCAGGATCTGGCTGGTTTGCTTGTCGCGTCGCCGGCCAACCCAACAGGCACAATGCTGAACCGTCCGGCCATGGCCGCATTGATTGACGCCTGTGCGGGGCAGGGTGCCTCGTTCATTTCGGACGAGATTTACCACGGCGTTGAATACGATCAAAAAGCCGTGACCGCGCTGGAAGTGACGGATGATTGTTACGTGATCAATTCGTTTTCCAAGTATTTTTCGATGACCGGCTGGCGTGTTGGTTGGATGGTCGTGCCGGACGATCATGTGCGTGTGGTCGAAAGGATTGCGCAGAACATGTTCATCTGTTCGCCTCATGCCAGCCAGGTTGCAGCCCTTGCGGCAATGGATTGCACCGAGGAGTTGGAGGCAAATATGGATGTATATCGCGCCAACCGTGCGTTGATGTTAACCGGTTTGAAAGAGGCGGGTTTCACCAGTTTTGCCCCGCCTGATGGTGCGTTTTATGTTTATGCAGATGTCAGTGAGCATACCTCTGACAGCTTGAGCTTTGCGGCGGAAATTCTTGAAAAGGCAAAGGTTTCCGTGACGCCAGGTCTTGATTTCGACCCTGTGCGCGGGGCCACAACCCTGCGGTTTTCCTATGCCCGCAGCACGGCGGACATTGCTGAAGGTCTGGCGCGGCTCAAAACCTTTATGGAAGGCCGAATGGGCTAGGCCTTGGCCACTGTTTCAATAGGTGCCACCGGGCTGGGGTTCTGGCCCGCGGCGGCCGGTCGGCTCTGGCATCCATGGTGAACACCCCATGCGCAGGGCTGTGCCCGCTGCCATCGGCATCCAGCCGTAGTCTTGCAGTAATTGGGAAAACAGACTGAAAAAGGAATGCGCCCCCGGGTCTCCGTCCCGGAAGAACCAGACATAGAGCGCCCAGAACAACAGTTGGAAAATCCAGATAACGGTAAACCATTGCAAGGCGCGGCCCAGACGGGAAAGGGTATTCAGGGATTTCACGCGACGCTCCTTTCGCTTGATTACTGTTGCTATGCCGCAGCAAGGTGGCGTGAATGTGGCCGCAATGGGTTCTCTCTATGATCCGCTCTGTTTTGCCCAGGTTCCCAAGATTGCGCCCCTGATCCGTCCCAATGGCTGGGCGGGCCTGATCGGGCGTGTTAAAGAGGGGCAAACGGCATAATCCAAAGCGGTGAACGATGCGGGCATTCCTATTTCTGGCGATGTTTCTGGGACTGTGGTCAAGCACCGCAGTGGCGCAGGAACTTGGCGTTATTGCGCGGGTCGATCCGGCAAGGTCAACTGTGACAGACCGCTGGTTCGGCAAGACCGAGGTCACGCTGGGCCTTAGTCAGGGGGTGCCGTTTCGCGTCTTCTTGCTGGATGATCCCGCGCGGCTGGTGGTTGATTTCAAGGAAGCGGATTGGTCCACCCTGCGCCCGGAAATGATCCTGCCGGAAGCGGGACGGGTGGCGGCTGTGCGGTTTGGGCCGTTTCGCCCCGGTTGGTCGCGCTTGGTTGCGGATCTGGCTGAACCAATGGTGCCGGTGGAAATCGGAATGCCGGTCGATGTGGCAAGCGGGCGAGCGACCCTTGAAATCACTCTAAAGACCGTCAACGCCGAGGTTTTTGCCGCGCAGGCCGGCGCACCAGTTGATCCGGCTTGGCCGCAGGCTTTGACCTTGCCACGCGCACCGCAAACGACTGAACCAGATAGATTTATTGTCACACTTGATGCTGGTCACGGGGGGATTGATCCGGGGGCTGAACGCGGCGAAATTCGCAAAAAAGACCTGATGCTTGCTTTTGCCCGCAGCCTGCGTGAGGTCTTGCTGCGCAGCGGTGTCGATGTGGTGATGACCCGCGACGAGGACATATTTGTGCCGCTCGAAACCCGCGTCGCTATCGCACATCAGGCACAGGCCGATATCTTTATCTCGCTTCATGCGGACAATCTGCGGCAAGGCGGTGCGAAGGGCGCGACTGTTTACGTTCTGTCCAAAGAGGCCAGCGATGCGGCAACTGCTCATCTGGCGGCGCGTCACAACCGGTCTGATATCATTGCCGGCGCAGACCTGACCGGATCAGATGATCAGGTGGCGGGCATTCTGTTGGATCTGGCACGACAGGAAACCGAGCCACGGTCGCTGTCTCTGGCCAATACGCTGATTGACGGAATGCAGCAGGCGGGCGGACCGATGAACCGCAGGCCGCTGCGCAAAGCCGGATTTTCGGTGTTGAAATCGGCGGATATCCCGTCGGTCTTGGTCGAGGTTGGGTTTCTGAGTTCCGACCGTGATCTGAAAAACCTGCGCGATCCGGTCTGGCGCAGCACGATGGTCGCAGGCATTGTCAAGGCGATTCTGGCCTGGCGGGACAGTGACGCCGCCCGTGCCCCATTGGTGCGCCAATAGTCTGGCGTTGCGCCAAAAACAGCCGATTGCGCTTGCCGCGGGGTTTTGACGATCCCGTCGCGATCCCCTATAAGCGCAAGCAACGACAGCCATAGCCAAAGGTCTGCACAGGTGTTCCGATTTATCCTTTCTTTTCTGGGCGGTATCTTTACCACCCTCACAATGAGCATCGGCATGGTGGCGCTGACCATTGGTGCTGTTTTCTGGATGTATGGCCGCGACCTGCCCAGCCACGAAAGCCTTGCGCAATACACCCCCCCGACGATCAGCCGGATTTATTCGGGGCAGGGCCGTCTGATTGACGAATTTGCCAAGGAACGGCGGCTGTTTGCCCCTGCGGACACCATTCCGCCAATGATCAAACAGGCGTTTATTTCGGCGGAAGACAAGAATTTCTACGAACACGACGGATATGATCTGCGCGGTATCGGTGCCGCGGCTATTGACGCCGTGCGCTCGCGGGGGCGTGACGTGCGCGGGGCCTCAACCATTACACAGCAGGTGATGAAGAACTTTTTGCTCTCTGGTGACCGGCGCGCAGAACGTAAGATCAAGGAGATCATTCTAGCCGCCCGTGTGGAAGAGGCTTTGGATAAAGAAAAAATCCTTGAGCTGTATCTGAACGAGATTTTCCTTGGTCAAAACTCGTACGGGGTCGCTGCGGCGTCTCAGACCTATTTCAACAAAACACTTGCCGAACTGGCCCCGCATGAGGCGGCTTTTCTGGCGTCACTGCCGAAAGCTCCGTCGGATTACCATCCGGTGCGTCGCAAGGAACGCCTGTTACAGCGGCGTAACTTCGTGCTGCGGGAAATGAACGAAAACGGCTATATCTCGGACGCGGTCTATGCCGCTGAAAAGGCGCAGCCGCTGCGTTCGGTTCAGAATGGCGATTTCGACAGCTTCAAAAAAGACCTGCCGCCGCGCGACTACTTTACCGATGAAATCCGCCGCCAGTTGTCAGAAGATTTTGGCGAGGGTGAGTTTTTCACCGGCGGTTTGACCGTACGCGCCACCATCGATAATGAGATGCAACCGATTGCGGCCAACGCTCTGCGTCGTCAGTTGGAACAGTATGACCGTGGGCGTGGTGTGTGGCGGGGAACCGGCAAGAAGATCTCGTCTGAGCAATTGGAGAGTGAAGAAAACTGGCGTGAGGCACTTTCTGATCTGCGCGTACCGCGTGACATCGACCTTGAAAACCAGTGGTATCCGGCTGTTGTGCTGGCGCTTGGTGAAAATGATGCGCGCATCGGTATCGAGAACGTAGCAGAGGACGGTGCGGGGCACTTTATTCCTGCGAAGGATGTGCAATGGGCCCGCAAACGTCTGGAAAACGGCAAGCTGGGGCGCAAAGCCCGCGTTGCCGGTGATCTGCTTGACGTAGGTGATGTGGTGCTGGTCCGCCGGATGACAGCAGACGCTGATGGCAGTTTCATCCGCTGGACCCTGCGTCAGGTGCCCGAAGTGCAGGGGGCTTTTGTTGCGATGGACGTCGACACCGGCCGGGTGATTTCCATGCAGGGTGGCTTCTCTTATCAGGCATCGGTGTTCAACCGCGCCACACAGGCCCAACGACAGCCCGGTTCCAGTTTCAAACCTTTCGTTTACGCTTCGGCGCTGGACAGCGGCTATTCCCCGGCCACGATCGTGGTGGACGCCCCGATCGAGATCAACACACCACAGGGGGTCTGGCGGCCCAAGAACTCTTCCAATCGGTTTTACGGACCGACACCCCTGCGCACCGGCATCGAACAATCGCGTAACCTGATGACAATTCGTCTGGCACAGGAAGTCGGCATGAGTGTCGTCGGAAGCTATGCCGAACGGTTTGGGGTCTATGATGATCTGGCACCGGTACTGGCCAACGCCTTGGGGTCGCAGGAAACCACCCTGTTCAAGATGGTCAGCGCCTATGCAATGTTTGCCAACGGCGGCGAGCGGGTAACGCCTACGCTGGTGGACCGTGTGCAGGACCGATACGGGAAAACCGTTTACAAACATGACGACCGGATCTGTGATGATTGCCAACAGGCCAGTCTGGCCCCCGGTGTTGCACCACGGGTCATCTCAAACCGTGACCGTGTAATGGACCCGGTCACCGCCTATCAGCTGACGTCGATGATGCGCGGTGTTGTTGAACGCGGCACCGCTCGCAAGGCGGTAAACCTTGGTGTGCCGACCGCAGGCAAGACCGGTACAACCAACGAGGCAAAAGATGTCTGGTTCGTCGGGTTCACCAGCAACATCGTTGCGGGCTGCTATATCGGATACGACCAACCCAGACCGATGGGGCGTGGTGCGACCGGTGGCGGCATGTGTGGCCCGGTTTTCCAACGGTTCATGCAAGAGGCGGTCAAAAAATACGGTGGCGGCAAATTCAAGGTGCCCGAGGCCTGTGAATTCATCAAGATTGACCGTTTCTCGGGGGCCCGCCTGAGCGCTGGTGCCTCGGGACCGAATGTTGTTTCCGAATGTTTCCGCGGCGGCGAAGAGCCGGTATTTGGCATCACTTTCGATGGTGGTTTTGCTATGGGCTCGGATCTGCCGCTGGTGGAGGAGGTCAACCGCGTTGCCAAGCAAGTCACCACCTCGACCGGCAAAAAAGCCGTAGTTGGCCCCAAGGCAAGCTTTGGTACCCTGTCATCAGGTGGTCTCTACTGAATTGCTGGCGGGGGTTTCCCCCGCCCGACGGCTTGAAGGTGTTGAACCGCTGGTCTATGTCGATAGGGCATAGAAAAAAGGCTTGAACCCGATGCGCGCAGAGGCACAAAATACCGCAGACCAGATTTCCAAGTCATTGGAATTGTTGGGGCAACGGCTTGGGGTTGAAACTGCCCAGCACCGGCTTGAGGAATTTAATGCCCGTGTCGAGGATCCCAACCTGTGGGACGACGCAGATGCCGCGCAAAAACTGATGCGTGACCGGCAGGCGCTGGTCGATTCCATTGCGACCTATGAGGGCATCAAGCAAGAGTTGACCGACAACGTCGAACTGATTGAAATGGGCGAGATGGAGGATGACGAGGAAGTCATCTCTGAGGCCGAGACCGCCTTGAAAGCGCTGGCCGAAACCGCTGCACAGAAAGAGCTTGAAGCGCTGCTGGACGGCGAGGCGGATGGCAACGATACCTTTCTTGAAATTAACTCGGGTGCCGGCGGGACAGAAAGCTGCGATTGGGCCAGTATGCTGGCACGCATGTATGTTCGCTGGGCCGAAAAGAAGGGCTATAAGGTTGAATTGCAGGCGGAAAGCGCCGGTGAAGAAGCCGGCATTAAATCCGCGACCTACAAGATTGCAGGGCATAACGCTTATGGCTGGCTGAAGTCCGAAAGTGGCGTTCACCGGCTGGTGCGGATCAGCCCGTTTGATTCCGCGGCCAAGCGGCACACATCCTTTACCTCGGTCAAAGTCTATCCAGTGGTGGATGACAACATCGAGATCGAAGTGAACCCCAGTGACATCCGCATTGATACCTACCGGTCATCCGGTGCCGGCGGTCAGCACGTGAACACCACCGATTCCGCTGTGCGGATCACCCACCACCCGACCGGCATTGTTGTGACATCTTCGGAAAAGTCGCAGCACCAAAACCGTGATATCGCCATGAAAGCCCTGAAAAGCCGGCTGTACCAGATGGAACTGGACAAGCGTTCGGCACTGGTCAACGAAGCCCACGAGAGTGCAGGGGATGCCGGCTGGGGCAACCAGATCCGATCTTATGTTTTGCAACCCTACCAGATGGTTAAGGACCTGCGTACAAACTTCGAGACTTCGGACACCAAAGGGGTGCTGGACGGCGATCTTGATGGGCTGATGGGGGCGACACTGGCGCTCGCGGTCAGCGGCAAGAGCCGCGCTGAGGCTCAGGGGGCTTAGGGCACGCGCTGGGGCCATGGCCCTAGTCCTGCGCGGCCATGCTTGCTTTCCAG
Source organism: Sulfitobacter sp. M05 (assembly GCF_029285175.1). Lineage (GTDB taxonomy): Bacteria > Pseudomonadota > Alphaproteobacteria > Rhodobacterales > Rhodobacteraceae > Sulfitobacter. The sequence continues at coordinate 727,034 of NZ_JABEDH010000001.1, forward strand.
AGTTTCTGTTGATTAAGTCCGGCCATGGATATTTTGGATGAAGACGCCCGCGCCCTGTCGGGTGCCCTGGAAAGGGGCGACGTTTCTGCAGTTGAAGTGATGCAGGCAACGCTGGCCCGTATCAATGCTGTGAACCCGCAGGTAAACGCGATTGTGTCCCTGCGTGACGGTGACGCGCTTTTGGCAGAGGCACAGGCCGCCGATTCCGCACCGCGCAAGGGCTGGCTTCACGGTATTCCGATTGCGATCAAGGATTTGGCCAATGCCCGCGGCTTGCCTACCTCAAAGGGCTCGCCCCTTTTCGAGGGGCAGATTGCGCAACAAGATGACGTGATGGTCAAGCGCCTGCGCGATGCGGGGGCGTTGATCATCGGCAAGACCAATACGCCAGAATTCGGATTGGGCAGCCATACGTTCAATCCGGTGCATGGTGCCACCTGCAACCCCTATGACCTTGGGCGGTCTGCTGGCGGATCATCCGGCGGGGCGGCGGCGGCATTGGCGGCGCGGATGCTGACGGTGGCGGATGGTTCGGACATGATGGGGTCCTTACGCAACCCGGCGGGGTGGAACAATGTCTATGGGATGCGTCCGACATGGGGCACCATCCCGGGGGACGCGGATGGCGATGTTTTCCTGCATCAATTGTCGACTTTGGGGCCAATGGCGCGGTGTCCGCAAGATTTGGCGGCACTTTTGGATACAATGACCGGTGCCGACGCCGCGCAGCCGCTCAGCACCAGCCCTGATGCGACCTTGCCGATGCTAACCGCACCGCTGCCCGCTCAACGGATCGGCTATCTGGGGGATTGGGAGGGCGCGCTGCCCTACGAGGCAGGTATTGCAGAGCTGAGCGACAAGGCGCTGCAACAGATGTCAGCGCTTGGCCATCATGTGATAAACCTGCCTGCCCCGTTTGATGCGGATCAGCTGTGGGAGAGCTGGATCACCCTGCGTTCCTTCGCAGTGGCGGGCGGCAGTCACGCGCTTTATGCGGATAGTGAAAAACGCAAGCTATTGAAACCGGCTGCGATATGGGAGATCGAACGCGGTCTTGCCATGTCCGCCATGCAGGTGAACCACGCCAGTATGGTACGCTCTGACTGGCTGCGCGCAGTGAACCGGTTGTTTGAACAGGTGGACGTGCTGGTGCTGCCTTCGGCGCAATGTTGGCCCTTTGATGTAAACGCGGTTCATCCGACGGAAATTGCGGGTGTGGCGATGGACACCTATCACCGCTGGATGCAGGTGGTGATCCCAGCGGGGCTGATAGGTTTGCCGGTGGTGAACATTCCCGCAGGCTTTGGCGAGAACGGCTTGCCCGGGGGGCTGCAACTGATCGGACGCCACGGCAGTGATGGTCAGTTATTGAAACTGGCACAGCATTGGCACACCGCAACCGATTGGCCGCGCACGCGCGCCATGCCAGGCTGAACTTGGCATTCCACTGCCTTGAGCAAAATTCCATGTATTGGCCTGTTGTCCGGGTGTTTTACCGTCTGGGCCGACGTGGCGGTCCTGCGGGATGTTCGCGTCCGGCGTCGATCAAACGCTGGTGCAGTGCAGGAGCGTCGGCATGTCCCGCCTCCAATGCAAAGACATAGGCGTGAGTGAGGAAAAAAGCCGCTGCGTCAGGCGTTTCCGCGGTCTCTGCTGCCTGGGCATAGAGCTGCATCATGGTCAGCCCGTCGCCTGCCGCATGGGCGGCAAGCAGGGCGGTATCAATGCTGTTCATTCCGCGGCATGTGCCGGTTGAGGGGGCGGTGCGTCGGTGCGATGACGCTCCATCTGGGCGGCGACCCAATCGTGGAACATATGGGTTGGCCCATCCATCACCGGCGAAAACCGCCCGCCGTCAAAACCGGTCGCGTGACGTCCCCGCTGCATACCCTCAACCACAAAGACATCTTCGACAAAGACCTCTTTCCATTGCTCTGTATTTCGCTGGCGCAGGGCGTCAGGCGTGTGTTCGGCGGCATAGTAAAGGTGGATATTTTCGACCGTGCGGTCCGGGCCCTGCGGGACCAGAATAATCGCAAAGGTATGGTCGCGATGCACCCCAAGCAGCACGTTCGGATAGACCGTAATGTACTCCGCCGCCGTGTCCCACTTAGACTCTAGGGCGTCAAAGTCGGGGAAAACGGTACCGTCTTCGTCCTTCAGCTGACGGTAAACCCATGTGCCTTGGCCGGAAAACTTGCCCGGCTCTTCGATGTGATAGTGATCCTCAAGTCGGGAATAGGTGTTCAGCCCCGGATGGACCCAGGGCAGATGATAGCTCTCGCAATAGTTCTCGACCGCGAGTTTCCAGTTACAGTTTACCTCAAGCGTGAAGCGGCTGTCCTGTCCCCCATGGAACAGGGGTTTGTCGAACTCGGCCCATCGGGCCAACAGATCAGCGTGGGCCTCTTCAAAGGGGGCCGCGGTGCCGGAAATGTTGATATAGATCACGTCCATCCAGATGTGGCTGCGGACCTCAATCAAGCCCAGGAGATCACGGTCGATTCCCTCATGGGTGTTTTGCCCGGGGCCACCGACATGTGGTGTGCTGACCAGCCGACCGTCGGTAGAATAACACCAGCTGTGATAGGGGCAGCGGATCGCCCCTTCGATCTTGCGCGGGGCATCAACAAGGATCATCCCGCGATGGCGGCAGATGTTCTGGAACACCCGCACCTGACCCTGTTTGTCACGTACGATCAACAGCGGCATGTTGAGAAAGGTTACCGGAACGGCATCACCAATTTCTGGGACATCAGCACCGACGCCCAGTCCGGCCCAGCTGTCAAACAGCACGGCTTGACGCTCTTCGTTAAAGACTGCGGGGTCGGTATAATGGGCATTGGGTAAACCGTTCGCCTGCGAAATGGGACGGCGTACATTGCTCAGATCGGACACGGGGTTGGGCATCTGCGCTCTCCTGTTGCTCAGCTAAAGATAGCCAAGCGCAACGCATTTGCCTTGCCGCATTGCGACCCGTTTTTATCAGGGGCGACACCAGGACCCGTGACGGTCAGAAAAAGGGTGTGTCCGGCTGCAACAGGCGACGATGGAACGGCAACAGGTCTTCGACGGCATGAAATCCGCTTTGACGGGCCACCGGCAAGGCGTCCGACACCTTGTTGCCAATAAACTCATACACCATGCGCAGGGCGCGGGGGCGGCCAACCTCTTCCGGTACGGTGCGGGTGATAAATCCAACCCAAAAGTTATTTTCGAACGAGGCAACCCGATAGAGATAATTGAAAGACGAGGTCATGGCATTGCGGCGCGACACCAAAAGGACGATTCCGTCTTCTTGCTGCATGACCAGGGCGCGGAATTCACGTGCCCGCGCGTTCGTTGGCAGGTTCTGCAAATTCATTGATTCGACGGATTCATATCCGCGCATAAAGGTATTGGACCCCTCGCGCAGGATCATAATCAAGCCGACGATATAGACATTAGGATCGCTAAAGCTGCGCCGGGAAAAACGGTAGAACCCGCTGGGAAAGGCGTCTTCGGTCACATTGGACACTGCGGTCCCAAAAAAGTCGCGCAAGAACGGGTTTGCAATTGGGTCATCGCCGGTTCCGATTTTGTCGACGGGTTCCAGCAGCACCCGCGCATCAACTTTGAAGAAATTGCATATACGGGCAAGCACATCCGGGCGCGGAAAGCTCTCGCCGGAAAGATATCTGTTGAACTGTGTTCGGTTGATACCCAATTGGCGCGAAAGATCGGAGATCGAGGCATAGGGGGCAGAAAGCTGGCGGAGATTCTCTCCAAACATGTTACGCAGTAGTGCCGGAGATTCTGTTGGGTGAGCCATGTCAATATGTCCCTGGTCGAAAACTCTGAAGAAGGACGTAGCGTTCCTGTACTGGAGTTTCGCACACCTGACGCTACTTAGCAACAGGTCTGACGCTACTTAGCTTCAGTTCGGCATTTTTTCGACACAAATCCTTCCGTGCCCTGAAATCGCTTACACCTATAATAGAATTGAAGGTTTTTTGCGGTAACCGGGACAGAGGGGCGTAGCGATATCATGATGGGTGTTGTGCTGTGGAGCGATGTGAACGACGAGAAAGCTGTGTTCTGGTGCGAGGACCACGGCGACCTTGTGTATTATGATGCCGGATCCCAGTCGCAAGACAAGGACCTTGTTTTCCATCCCGGTGATATGGTGCAATTCGACGTCACCATTGTCTGCAAGACCAGACGCGCAATGAACGCCCGCATGGTTGAAAGCAATATTTGCAACGGGTTGCTGGACAGTTTGCACCTTAACATCGCGATGAGAAATGCCGAAACGGTTGCTGCGCGCTCTGATGGAAAGGTCGTGCCGTTTCGCCGTAAGACAGGCGAGATGTCCCCATTGCGCAGATGCGAGAACGGGTAGGGCCTTCAGGCCGAAAATTTTTCAGGAACATGAGTGGTTTGTAAGGGCGCGGGCATTGCCCTTGTGGAAAATCGGCTGGCGCGCGCAATGTTCAGACAGCGCAGGCCGACGATTCCGGAGGTGCCCTTGGCACCATGGGCTGGTGCCAAGATGGTTTTTAATGACGCAGGGGGTCGCGCGCCCCGCGGTCACGGGCTCAGTCGCCGCGTGACAAGGCTGCAACGCCGGTACGTGCCACTTCGGAAAGGCCCAGCGGGCGCATCAGATCGGCAAAGGCGTCGATCTTTTCCGGCGCGCCGGTGATCTCAAACACAAAGCTCTCCAATGTACTATCCACGACATTGGCACGGAAAATATCAGCAAGGCGCAGAGCCTCGACACGGTGGTCGCCCTTGCCGGAAACCTTGAACATTGCCAGTTCCCGTTCCACGCTTGCCCCTTCGACGGTCAAGTCATGCACGTCATGGACCGATACAATTCGCCCCAGCTGGGCTTTGATCTGTTCGATCACCTGCGGCGTGCCCGAGGTCACAATGGTGATGCGGCTGAGGTGGCCGGTCTGGTCCACTTCGGCAACCGTCAGGCTGTCAATGTTATATCCGCGACCGGAGAACAGGCCGATCACCCGGGCCAGAACACCGGGTTCGTTTTCGACAAGTACCGCCAATGTGTGACGCTCGACCACATCGGAAAAATTCGGGCGTAGATTGTAGGCGGAGTGCGAGGTGGCACCTTTTTTGATTTTTAGAGCTGACATATTCCGTATCCTTCAAGTGGGGGTGTCGGAAACTTTCAAAGTTTCCGACCGTTTTCTTTCAAAGAAAACGTCTCAGACAAGAACCGATCCTTTTGCGTCAATTGCGTTCTGCGTGTCGGCGTCACCCATAAGCATCTCGTTATGCGCCTTGCCCGAGGGGATCATCGGAAAGCAGTTTTCGTGCTTTTCAACGAGACAGTCAAAGATTACCGGCCCGTCATGGTTCACCATCTCCATGATCGCATCGTCCAGATCATCGGGATCGGAACAGATGATACCCTTGGCCCCAAAGGCCTCGGCCAGTTTCACAAAGTCGGGCAGGGATTCAGACCAGCTTTGCGAATAGCGCTCGCCGTGCAGTAATTCTTGCCACTGGCGCACCATGCCAAGGCGTTCATTGTTCAGGATGAACTGTTTGACCGGCAGGTTGAATTGCATTGCCGTGCCCATCTCTTGCATGTTCATCAACCACGAGGCCTCGCCGGCAACATTCACAACAAGGCTGTCGGGGTGCGCCATCTGCACCCCGATAGAAGCGGGGAAACCATAGCCCATCGTGCCCAGACCCCCGGAGGTCATCCAGCGGTTGGGGTCTTCGAACCCAAGGTATTGCGCCGCCCACATCTGGTGTTGGCCAACTTCGGTGGTGATGTAGCGGTCGTGATCTTTGGTCAGCGCCTCAAGACGGGAGAGGGCATATTGCGGTTTGATGATCTTGCCCTTTTGCTCGAACTTCAGGCAATCAACGGCGCGCCATTCCTCGATCTGTTTCCACCATTTGGCCACAGCTTCGGAATTGGTTTTGCGGCCGCGTGATTTCCAGATCTTCAGCAGATCTTCCAAAACATGGCCCACATCCCCAAGGATCGGGATATCAACGCGGATCACCTTGTTGATTGAGGAGGCATCAATGTCGATATGCGCCTTTTTGGATTTCGGGCTGAACAGGTCGACAACACCGGTAATCCGGTCGTCAAAACGTGCGCCAATGTTGATCATCAGATCACAGTCATGCATCGCCATATTGGCCTCATAAAGCCCGTGCATCCCCAACATGCCCAGCCACTTGTCACCCGACGCCGGATAACAGCCCAGCCCCATCAGGGTGGAGGTGATCGGAAAGCCGGTCGCCTCGACCAATTCGCGCAGCAGCTGGCTGGCCGCCGGGCCAGAGTTGACCACACCACCACCGGTATAGAATACCGGGCGTTTGGCCTTTTCGATGGCTGCAACCAATTCGGTGATCTCTTCCAGATCGCCTTTCAGCTTTGGCTGGTAATGCGACACGGATGGGGCTTTGGGCGTATAGGTGCCGGTGGCAAACTGCACATCCTTTGGAATGTCGATCAGAACCGGGCCGGGACGGCCCGAGGTTGCCACGTGGAAAGCCTCGTGAATCACGCCGGCCAGCTTGTCAGTTTCCTTAACCAGCCAGTTATGTTTGGTGCAGGGCCGGGTGATGCCAACAGTGTCGGCCTCCTGAAAGGCGTCAGAACCAATCATAAAGGTTGGAACCTGTCCGGTCAGAACAATCAACGGGATTGAATCAAGCAGGGCGTCGGTCAGGCCGGTGACAGCGTTTGTCGCACCCGGACCGGAGGTCACCAGTACAACACCGGGTTTGCCGGTGGAGCGCGCATAGCCTTCTGCGGCATGCACGGCACCCTGTTCGTGGCGTACCAGAATGTGCTTGATTGAATTTTGCTGAAACACCTCGTCATAGATCGGTAGGACAGCGCCGCCGGGATATCCGAACACAGTGTCCACACCTTGGTCAATCAAGGCTTGGACGATCATTTTGGCTCCGGTCATTTGGCGTTTCATCGTAGTGCTCCGTACGGCGTTAATTTGTGTGGCGCATAAAAAAGCCCCCGAGGATGTCGGGGGCGCATGGGTCAAAATATGGTGTACCGTTACCGGCCCATGCGCATTTTTCCCAGAATGACGACTAGATTGGTCATGCCCAAAGGCTCCTTCATACGTGCGGGGACATTATGAGGGGTTTTGCGGGGCGTCAACAGGCAATGCGGAGATAAATGTGTCTTTGGGGGTGTATTTTTCGGAATTATATTTCGTCTTGCGGCGCTATCTCGACATAAAGAGAAAATATGCCAAGGATTCGAGACTGAACCAAGGTCGTTTGCCGCGCATTTGCACGTGAACCGCCTGCCTTGGCGGGGAAACACCCCAAGAACCCAACCGACCCAGCCATCCACCGCAATCACTTGCGAGCCCGTTCCAAACGGTGCGGTTTGCGGTGATCTGAGCCAGATTCAAAGAGACCCGCCTGTTTGAAAACAGGCGGGCCCTTTGGTGCTATCGGTAAGTCCGGAGGTCTTCGTCTTAGTGTGCTGTCATCTTGGCCGCGATTTCTGCACCGTTCAGCGCGGTTGGGAAGTATGTTGGCCAATTTGTTACTTCCTTCAGCAATGCAGCGCGGTCATTGCCCCAATACAGGTGAAAATGGTCAACCTTGGTCGGTGCGATTTCGTGATCGCTGAACTGAATGAACTGGGGCGCGGCCTCGTCGCCGCCGGATTTTTCGAAAATGAAGCGGACACCTTGGTTGCCCGATTTGTAGGTAAGGATTTCATATCCGTCTTCCGCGTATTGCCCCTGTACAGGCTGACCCTCCCGGAAAAAGGTCACGCTGGAGCCGTCGATCAGAATACGTTCAACATCCGTCTTATATCCGGTTTCGTAATAGGCGCGGTACTCCTCGGCAGTCTTTTTGCCGCTTTCTGCCTTGTGTTTCATTACAACATCCAAAGTACCGTCTTGCAGGAAGGGGTAGAGGGACTGCCAGTCATTGGCCCAGTCAGACAGGGCGCGGGCTTTTACCTCTGCCTCGTTGACCAAGGACGGACCGTGGTCCTTGTGCTGGTGTTTATGCGTGTCCGTCTTCGCTGAATTTGCCGTGGTTTGGGCGATTGACTGCGTTGAAAGGACGATCAGCGCTCCGGTAGCGATGGCGCAGGCTTGTTTAAGGAATGTCTGTTTCATGCGGGTTTTCCAGCTCTTATTAGGTAATGTTATAACGTAACATTTGCGTGGTATCTTTTTTGAATTTACTTGGCAAGGCACTGTGGTGTCCGGACCGGCATAATTCGGCCTGACGCACTTGGATAAGTGTAAAACGAAAGGTGGCTTTAAGGGATCAACAGGCTGGGCGGCCGGTCCCTGACCCTAACGCGGTGGCGTCATAACCTGACGCCGGTGCCCTGCAATACACCGTGTTCCATGGCATAGCGGGTCAGTCCCGCAGTACTGGAGATGCCAAGCTTGCGTTTGATATTCTTGCGATGAGTCTCGACCGTGCGCACAGAGATATCCAGCTGACCCGCGACTTCCTTGTTGGATTTACCAGAGGCGAGTTGCAGCAGGATCGTCTGTTCACGCTGGGTCAAGGCCTCGCGGTCCGTGTCCTCTTTTGGCGCAATTGATCCCTGCGCCCCTGTGCAAAGATAGCGTTCGCCAGCCATCACCACGTCGATGGCTTGTTTGATCTCGTCCGTCGGCACATCCTTGAGAAGGTAACCCTTGGCCCCGTGACTAAGTGCGCTTGAGATGTATTCGGGGTTGTCGTGCATTGTTAGGATCACGATGCGGGTTTCGGGGCGGCGTTCCAGCACAATTTCTGTGGCGGTCAGCCCGCCAATGTCGGGCATGTTCAGATCCATCAGGATCACGTCGGGGTTCAACTGGTCCAGCTGGTCAATCATTGCGCGCCCTGTACTGAGGGTCGCAATAACGGTGACATCGTCATAACTTTCCAGAATAGACTGAATGCCCTCGGCAACCATCGGGTGGTCATCAACAATTACAACACGCACTTGGTTTGTCATTCGGCGGCAACCTTGGGTTGTTCAGGGTTCTGTGGCGGTAGCATATGGCTCAAAGGAACGGTGGCTTCAATACTGGTGCCGCCGGCCTTGCTGTTGCGCACTACCAGTTTGCCGCCCACCTGTTCCATGCGTTCCTGCATGTTACGCAGTCCTAGCCCCGAAGAGCTGGCCGAGCGGTTAGGCGCAATGCCGCGCCCGTTGTCGCGGATGATCAAGGTTGCGCCATGGCGGTGCCCACGCAGGCTGACGTCGATCTGTTGTGCGCCTGCGTGTCGTTCCACATTCGTCAAGGCCTCTTGGGCGATGCGGTAAAGTGCAATCTTGGCCTCGTCGTCCAATCGGTTGCGAAACACTGCCGTTTCAATCCGCCCCTTGATGCCTGTGCGAGCCTCGAATTCTTCCACCAATGTTTTGATCGCCGGGCCAAGGCCCAGATCATCCAGCACACCGGGACGCAGATCACGGCTGATCCGGCGCACTTCGATGATGGCTTCGCCCAGACTGTCGATGCCTTTGGCCAGAGGGTCTGCCGCCTGTGTATCGCCGCGTTCCAGCCGGCGGCGCGCACTGTCCAGCGCATAACGTACACCAACCAGAATCTGGCTGATCCCGTCGTGCAATTCCCGCGCCACGCGGCCGCGTTCCTCTTCTTGGGCGTCAAACACCCGTTCGGTCAGTTTCTTCAGCTTGGCATCCGCCAGCCGGCGTTCGCGCAAGTTCACCCCCATGCCGGTGGCAAAGACCACAAACAGCGCCGCCAGCGTGATGCCGCCAATGTAGACAAAGGTGCGCTGCACCCGTGCCTCTACATCCGCGCGCGCACTGGCGACAGAGGCAAGCACATCGTCGATGAACACGCCGGTGCCAACGGCCCATTGCCAGGAGGGGAAGGAGGTCACATAGGTGATCATCCGGGCTTCTTCTCCTGTGCTGGGTTTTGGCCAGAGGTAACTGTGATGTCCTGCACCCTTGCGTGCAATGCGGATCAGTGCGTCAACAATCTCTGTGCCTTCGCTGTCGGTCTGGCCGAGCCAGTTTTGGTTGATCCGATCGGTCTGGCGCGGGCTGACCAATTGATTGCCGTCATAATCATAGACAAAAAACTGCCCCTCATCGCCATAGATCATTGCCGAAAGGATCTGTGCCACCCGACGCTTTGCCTGATCATCATCCGGGGCGGCATTGCCGTAGATAAAGTAGAAGCCATTGCGGGCTTGGGTCACATAGTTGCGCAGCTCTGCTTTCTTGGCCTCGATCAACTGGGCCTCAAGGGTGAAAATCTCGCGTTCAGCCAGGGCGCGGGCCTGAATGGCCACGATCACGGCAATTGCGGCGACCGCCACAATCAGCGGTATCGCCGCCAAAAGCGTGAGCTTTTGGGCATAGCTGAGGACGAAGGAACGAAGAAACCGCCGCATAACGATTCGATACGCCGAATCGTGGCCGAATCAAAGGGCAGGCGGGCCGCAGGGGGGGATCTTTTGCTCTCTTTTGGTCGAGATTGCGCAAAATAAGAATATAGATCAATGGATTAAGTCGAATTGGGCACCCCCGTACGTAGAACTAGGTATTCCACTTCTCGCAACCATTGTTAGGGTGGCTGCACTTGAAACGACCTGCGCGTGCGAGTCTGCGCGACGCGGGCATTCTACTCGGGAGGAGTAACCCTATGGATCGTCGTTCATTTCTGAAGACATCTGCCCTCGGTGGTACTGCCGCTGCCGCCACGACATTGGCCGCACCGGTTTACGCGCAAGGCAAAAAGACACTGACAATGGTCACATCTTGGCCGCGCGGTTTCGCCGTGCTGGACGATGCGGCAACCTATCTGAACAACATGGTCAACGAGATGTCTGACGGCACTCTGACCATCGACAAAAAGGCCCCCGGTGAACTGGTTGGTGCATTCGAAGTATTCGACGCCGTTTCCTCCGGTCAGGCGGACATGTATCACTCGGCTGACTACTATTTCATCGGCCAGCACCCAGCCTACGCATATTACACCGCGGTTCCATTCGGCGGCACAGCGCAAGAGCTGACAAACTGGTACCACCACGGCGGCGGTCACGAGCTGCACAACGAGCTGGGCGAAATCTTTAACCTGAAATCCTTCCTCGCAGGTAACTCCGGTTCCCAGTCCGGTGGTTGGTTCCGCAACGAAATCGGTTCAGCGGCAGACTTTAACGGTCTGAAATTCCGTATGCCGGGCCTTGGTGGCAAGGTTCTGGGTAAACTGGGCGCATCTGTTCAGAACATTCCCGGCGGCGAACTGTATCAGGCGCTGTCTTCCGGCGCACTGGACGGTCTGGAGTGGGTTGGCCCGTTTGCCGACGAACGCGCGGGCTTCCAAGAAGTTGCAAAAGTCTACTACACGGCTGGTTTCCACGAGCCGGGTTCCGGTCTTGCTTGCGCAGTTAACCTTGACGTCTTCAACGGCCTGTCCCCAGCGCACCAGAAGATCATCGAGTATGCAACAATGGCGACCACGCACATTCAGCTGGCTCAGACACTGGCCAACAACGGTGCCGCATTGGCGCGCTTGCAGCAGCAGGGTGTGAAAACCATGCAGTTCTCGGATGATGTATGGGATGCGTTCGGTGCCGCGTCTTCCGAAGTAATGGATGAGAACATGGGCGACGACCTGTTCGCACGCACACGCGAGAGCTTTGAAGCCTCGCTGACCTCGTCTGCGGAATGGCTCTCCAAGTCCGACGCATTCTATGTCGAACAGCGCGAGCGTGTCCGCAACAAGGGCTAAGCCTTTGCGATAACAACCTTAAGGGCCGCGCAGATTGCAGCGGCCCTTGATGCAATTCAAACGACGGGTGCAAACGCCTGATACGCACAAAACGGGGAACGCCCCGACGTGCGCTCCGGGGAGGAGACAAAATGGCCGAAGACGTGGTATGTTCGGGATTTTTCCGTGCAGCTGAAGGTGCAAAGCTCAGCTGTCTTGATAAGTTCCAGGATTCTGGCGGGGTGCAGTTTATTCTGGGGAACCTGGTAGAGGCCCCTTATAACCTGTTCGCGGCAATTCTTCAGCCGACCCTTTGGTTGAACTGGTCGGACCCGCAGGCGATGATGCGGTTCATCTATTACGGGGCGTCGACGGAACTTTTCTTTGTTCTGCTACTGGCCTTGCTGATCTTGACGGGCGTTGCCATGCGCCGGCGCGAACTGATGTGGTCGATTGTGCGCGGGCTGGAGTGGCTGGGCAATGGTGTTGGACGTTTGTTCGCCTGGGCCGGTTTGATCATGGTGTTGCAACAGATCATTATCGTTTTCATGCAACGGATTTTTACCCGGCCTGATATCTCCATCGGCTTTGGTATCCCGCTGCAATTCGACATTTCGTGGTTCGCCGAAGAGTTGAAGCTTTTCAATGCCTTGGTGGTCTGTCTTTGTGTATCCTATACTTTTGTGCAGGGCGGCCATGTGCGGGTCGATCTGTTTTATGCAGGCGCAAAGTTCCGCACCAAAAAGATCGTCGACATGTTCGGCGCGTTGTTTTTCATGATCCCCTTTGCGGTTGTGACATGGCTTTACGGTTGGTTCTTTATGTGGCGCCATCTGGTGACGCCAAACCCATCTGCCTCTGACCGGCTTGAGTTGCTGTTGCGCAAGGCGCGGGTGTTGAAATGGAACGTGGAAACCATCGGGTTCTCTCCCAACGGGTTCAACGGCTATTTCATTTTCAAGATCCTGCTGTGCCTGTTCTGCGCAATGGTGATCTTGCAGGCAATTGCCGTATTTTATCGCAGCTGGTGCGAATTCAAAGAAGGCCCGGACTCTGAAGGCAAGTATCTCGACAAAGATACCCTCGGCGAAGGCGAAGAAGCATATGAGGGAACGCACTGATGTTTTTTGGTCTCGATGGGGTCGAAGTTGGCCTGATTATTGTCTTTATCTGCCTGTTTGGCGGTATCCTTTCGGGTTTTCCGGTGGCCTTTGCCATTGGTGGCGCGGGTATCATTTCCTTTGCCATTATTGCGGCAATGGATTCTGCCGGCTTGCTGATCCATCAGGCAATCGACACATCCTCTGACGCATACCGCGCGCTGGTGAATTCAGGGGTCAAAGAAGATACTGTGTCGCTGTTTCGATATCCGGATTTGCCAAGGATCGCAGTATCGGTGTTTCCGGACGGTTGGGAAACCGCGTTGGACCGCAACGTTTCCTTTATCGTCAACCGGATGAACGAACGTGTGTTGGCGGGGCAGTCGATCGAGACTTTGCTGGCGGTGCTGATGTTTGTGCTGATGGGCATCACGCTGGAGCGTTCCAAGATTGCTGATGACCTGCTGACCACAATGGCCAAGGTTTTTGGACCGCTGCCCGGTGGTCTGGCCGTGTCGGTTGTGGTTGTGGGGGCTTTCCTTGCGGCATCTACCGGCATCGTCGGGGCGACTGTGGTGACCATGGGTCTGCTGGCCCTGCCAACCATGCTGCGGAACAACTATTCGCCGGAAATTGCGACGGGCGTCATCGCGGCCTCGGGCACCTTGGGACAGATTATTCCGCCGTCCATCGTGATCGTGCTGCTGGGCACTTTGGCGGGGGATTTGTATTCTGCCGCGCAAGAGGCCCGCGCTCAGGTTGCAGGCTGTACCGATGCGCTGACCCTGCTGGGCGAGCCGGCAGTTGTTTCTGTCGGCACGCTGTTTCAGGCCGCCTTGCTGCCCGGGATCATGCTGGCGCTGCTATATGCGCTTTATGCCTTTGGGTATGCGATGCTGAACCCTGACAAAGCACCGGCTGTCGCTATGGGCTCGACCAACTCCGAGCCGATCACCCGCAACGAAGCCTTCACATGGTTCCTTGGCGCGCCTGTTTTGTTGGTTGTGGGCACAATTGTGCTGGGCAATCTCGGGATTGTCGGCAGCCAGTCCACAACGGTTTCAAGCTTTTCTGACATCGGTGAGGCGGCCAGCCTGCGTACCAATGTCGGCGAGGAATGCAAAGCATCCATGATCGAACTTCATGGACAGGATGCTTGGGACAAAGCCCTTGCCGAGCAACAGGTGATCGAAGACGCTGGCGGTCTTGCCCAGGCCGAAAAGCTGAGCGATGAGGATTTCGCGGCCAAACAGGCGGCGAAGATTGAGCAGGCCGCGCCCATCGGGACCGGCATTGCAATCCTGCTGGTGATGTTGTCGCTGTTCCTGACAACGGGGCGCGGTGTATCGCCCTCGTCGGAGACTCGCCCACTGATCATTGGCGGCATCGGTGTGATCCTTGCGGTGCTGGTGGACATCCTGCTGCTGGGCCCGACAACCTCGGCAGGGGCAACGGTTGTACTGATGGCCATTCCTTTTGCCCTGATCCTTTACGGTGTGGTTTATGCGACCAAACTCTGCGCGGCGAACGAGTTGATCCGTGTGGTATTCCCGCCGCTGATGCTGATCGTTGCGGTGCTGGGGTCGATCCTTGGCGGGATCACCAACCCGACACCCGCTGCGGCGCTTGGCGCAGGTGGGGCGATTATGCTCGCGGCGTACCGCAAGCTGCGGGACGAAGACCGCTCGCCCAAGGTGATCATCTGGTCGACCCTGGCGATCATCGTCTGCATTCTGGTGGGTGTGAACTTTGACCTGCGGATCAATCAGGATGGTGTCTCTGCCGAAAGCTGGATTGCCTTCTTTGTCGCTTATGGGGCCTATCTCTATGCGGTGTTCGGTCTGCTGTTTTCCTGCTGGATCCTCTTCACCCACGGGGTTCTGACACCAGTGGTGCGGGAAACAGCCAAGGTGACGTCGATGGTGTTTACAATTCTGATCGGGTCGCAATTGCTGAACCTCGTGGTCATCAGCTTTGGCGGCGAACACTATATCCAACAGTTCCTCAAGTCCTTTGACAATGAGTTGACGGTCTTCCTGCTGGTAATGCTGGTGCTGTTCGTTCTGGGTTTTGTGTTGGATTTCCTTGAGATCATCTACATTGTGGTGCCCATCGTCGGGCCGGTCATCTATGGCGGTACCTTTGATCCTAAATGGGTCACGATCATGATTGCGGTGAACCTGCAAACATCCTTCCTTACGCCGCCCTTCGGGTTTGCGCTGTTCTATCTGCGCGGGGTTGCCCCGGCGAGTGTGACCACACAGCACATCTATCGCGGGATTGTCCCCTTTGTGCTGATCCAGGTCGCGGGGCTGGCGATCTTGTGGTTCTTCCCGTCGATTGTGACGATCGTGCCGGATCTGATCCCGTAAAGAGAGCTGAGCGCTAGAAACCTAAAAGGCCGCCTTCATGGGGCGGCCTTTTAGGTTTCCGAGCCGAAACGCGGCTGGTCTGTGAGGTTGCAAAAGTTACATTGCTTCAGACCGTTCCGGCGCTAAGCTGGTCTGCCCGCATCGAAGGGCGAAATTCCGTGATTGTGTATTCGGCCAACCCTTGCTGTTTGAAAGGGTCTGCGGCCAGCATCTCCTCCAGTTCGGCTCGTGCGCTGGCCGTCGCGATGATCACACCACCAATGCGCGGTTCTTTTGGGCCTGACGCAATGAAATTGCCGGCAGCATAGTTATCCTCAAGGAAGGCGACATGTCCCTCCAAAGCGGGCTCTATCTTGTCAAAGGAAGCGATGTAGTGAAGATCAACAACAAAAAAGTTCTGATTGGTAGGTATCTTTGGCATTCATTTATCCATGATCTGAAGCTGTTTCTGATGTCGCACTAAAGCTGCCTAACAACAATACCAGCCTTTGACGTCGTGCCGCATGAGTGCAACCCGGAAGAACACCAGCAAGCCAAAGAGAAACATCATCGACTAACCTGTGGCGGGTTCTGGCCGTCCCGATGGCCACGCGAGGGGCAACGGCGCTGTGCAACAGGAGCGGTTTGGTCTGCGCGAGGGTTGCGCCGCAGTATTTAAGGCCAAAAAGAGAAGGCTATCTCAGCGCCGTCTGTGGGCCAGATCGGGCAGGGCGATATTTGCGACCTGTTCGGCGATCGGATCATTGCTGAGCGGGTGCTGGGCCGGTTCAAAAGCGTCCGGGTCTTCCAGCCGTTGCCACTGGCCGCCAAGATAGACTTCGAGACCCGAGAACTTGGCCTTATAGCCCATCTTTTGACTGCCGGGGACCCAGTAGCCAAGATAAACATAGGGCAGGCCGGCATTTCGGGCGATCTCGATGTGGTCCAGTATGATGAAATTACCCAAGCCATCCTTGGGGCGGTCAGGTGTGTAAAACGAATAGACCATGCTGACGCCGTCGGCCAGCACGTCGGTCAGGCAGACGCCGACCAGATCCCGGCTTTCCTTGTCGATATATTCAATGACGCGGCTACGGATCGGCGTTTCTTCGACCATTGCCGCGAATTCAAAGACATCCATATCCGCCATACCGCCATCCGCATGGCGGCTGTCCAGATAGCGGCGGAACAGGTCGTATTGCTCTTCTGTCGCCCAGGGCGAGGTGGCGCGCCGTTCCAGACCTGTATTACGTGCCAGGGTGCGCCGTTGGCTGCGGCTGGCGCTAAAGGCGGCGACATTGATGCGGGCGGAGAGGCAGGAGGCGCAATCCGCGCAGGACGGGCGATACAGCACATTCTGCGACCGGCGAAACCCCTGTGCTGACAGGCTGTCATTCAGGGCGTTTGCGTTTTCCCCCTGCAACGCCGTGAACAGTTTCCGCTCCATCCGGCCCTCAAGATAGGGGCAGGGCTGGGGGGCGGTGACATAGAACTGTGGCGTGAGCGGGAGTGTGTGGCGCATGGGTTCCAATCTCTGAGACGGGAAGAGTGTAACCCTGTGCTTGCATGCCGCCAAGCAGTGTTTTTAGTAAAATGCGTTCTATTGGTGGCAGATCTTAGCGGCGTTTGTTCAGGGCAACAGTACCAAGCACCTTGTCGGTTAACCCTTGTTTGCGCGCCGATGTCAGCATCAGCACAACCGAGATGAGCTGTAAGATGGGGATGGCCAAGGAAACGGAATAGCCCAACGTGTGCAAAAAGGCGGTCAGCCCATCCAGCGGGCGGTCGTCACCCTGACGGATTTCAAGAGACATAAGCCGCATTCCCCAAGTGGCCGAGCCGCTCGCCAATGTCGCGACGCGGTAGAGAAATCCGGCAACCAGCATCAGAAAGGGAAAGAAAAACAGACCGGTAAAGGCCGTAAAGGGCAGAATGATCAAGCAGATGACAAAAATCAGGATCATGTCGAATATCCATGCCATAAGCCGTTTGCTGGGCACGCTTGCGTAAAATTGTGGTTGGATTTCGGGGTCGGGTGTCATCATTGTCTTGTTCTCTATTTTGGGTGCCCTCCGGTGTGGACCAGAGGGCAAGGAAGTTTAAGCCTCGTTTGGGGCGTCTTCACGTTTGGCGCGGTCGTCCATAAACTGGTCGAACTCGGCTTTGTCCTTGGCATCGCGCAGACGTTCCAGGAAGGCCTCGAAATTGGTCTGCTCTTCTTCAAGACGGCGCAGCGTATCGGCCTTGTAGGCGTCAAAGGCGGAATTGCCGGTGCTGCGGGTGGACATCACGGTGCGGCTGCGGCGCTGTGCGCAGGATTTGCCAGAAAACATACGTTTACTCCAGATCATATAAGCAAGAAGGGCGAGGCCAACCGGCCAGAAAAAGACGAAGCAGAGGACCATAGCGGCGATCCATGCGCCTTTGCCCTTGGCGTCAAGCCAGTTTTCTGTGCGGGCAAACCAATTTGGACGGGTCGCAAATGGTTGCTCGGATGCAAGTGTGTTCATGGTCGGGCCTTTCGAATATGTAGGCCTGACTGCGGCCTAGCTGCTTAAAAGGTCTTATGTGAATGCCTTTTACATTTATCAAAATGGGGATTGTTTGGCCGGATGCAAGGAAAAATGTGAATGTTATTTACATTTATTTAAGAATTGCCTTTAAATCAGTGGCTTAGGTGTAGAGCCTGACCGTAGCGCGACACCAATTTCTGCAGTGAATGACAGAGATATTTGCAGCAAACAGTTTTTCGTTAAATGTGTGTTAAAGAGCCTTTGAACGGTTGATTGTGGTGAATGTAGCTGTAGCGCGACACCAATTTCTGCAGTGAATGACAGACATTTCTGCAGCAAACAGTTTTTGTTCTAATGCTTCATATACGGCAATAATCACCGCCTGATGTAGTGCTGTTGTTGCGCTCTCCCATTGAAACCGCCGCCCTACGTAGACATCAAACCATTGAGATGGCTTCCTTTGGTGTCGCAACAACACAACCTTCAAAACGCGCACATTTCTGTATCTTTCTAAAATTCCGGTCGCCTGTAACGAAAACATGCCGCTGGTGATGAATGTGAGACCAAATCATCTGGCGGTCACACCAAGCGTTTCGCCACTTGAAATGTTGTTTTGCGGATAGACCATCCACCGTTTTGGAGAGCGAAACGGCGTAGTCATCGAGCGCAAAAGGCAAATTTGGAAACAAAACCTTATGAATTTCGCGTTCCAATTTGTCACTTTCTTCTGACCCCCAAATTGCTGCGTCCCAATAACTGATATCTTGGTAAAGTATGCCAAAAATTTGTGGAATGTCTTCCACGCCAACAGCTTTCAAACGACCCAGAAAATCGCCATAGGTAGGCAAAAAATAGTCGCCTTTCTGTCGCTCAGAGGCACTAACGGCTATGAAGGCAACAGACACATCGTTTTTTCGGTGACCTTCAATGAGTTCCCAGATGTAATTTGCAGCTTCCCTCTCTTCGGAAAGATCTATCAAACAGTTGGTGTCAAATGTGAAAGTAATCATACCCGAGTGATATGTGGTCGCCTTTGCTCTAGCAAATACAAATGATGAATAGCACTGGAGTTGTTGTCCGCTGCGTCCCGCGTACCTGCCATTGAGGCATTCTTAGGTAGATACCAAAAATGGCCCCTTTAAGGGGCCATTAACACTCCTCTTAAATACTGCCACGCATTTGCCGCAGCCAAGGGGACCACCCCGTTGCCGGCCGCAGCGGATCGCTCCACCCAGAGGGCCATCCCATCATCCAGTCGCTGAACGCTGGGTTTAAGGTCAGGGCACCGGTCGAGTGTTTTTCGCCATTCAGCAAGATCACTCGGCATCGGTGGGAATGGGGGAAGTTGTTGCCCTTCCATCCCATCGCCGTTGCCAAGTCCCAGAAGAGCGTCCAGGTTGTTGCTTGGTTTTTCAACCCGATCTGACTGCCGACTTGATTCTGATCGATCTTGAACGCCATCCCCTGCGGACCAATGGCCAGACAGGCCCGGTTGCCTGACCCTTTCACAGTCGGCGTGGCCCAGAATGAACACCCTTTCACGGGTATGCGTCCCGCCAACTTCCGCCGCTGATACGACCCGCGCTGCAATCCGGTAGCCCATTTCCTGAAGGTCTCGGCAGACGTCTTGGAAGCCAAGGGTGAGATGTCCGGGCACGTTTTCGAAGAACACCCACTCTGGCTGGACCTCTGAGGTGATCCGAGCGACCTCTGGCCAGAGATGTCTTGGATCGTCGTTTCCCTTTCGATTGCCGCTGAGAGTGAACGGTTGGCACGGATATCCGGCAGTGATGATATGAACTTTTCCGCGCCACGGGTTGCCATCGAAGGATTTGAGATTGTCCCATACAGGAGCCGGAGCCAAGGACGTATCCGCCATCCGCGCCACGAGAGTGGCCGCGCTGTAACTGTTTCGCTCGACATGACAAACAGTTCGATATCCGGGTTCTGCGATATGCAGTCCAAGGTCCAATCCGCCGACACCGGCGCAAAGACTGATGCCGCGAAAGTCGTTATGTCTTTTGGTGGTATGAAGAGCCACATGTAGCCTCTTTTCCTTCGCGATCAGGTCGCTCTGGTGAAGGGCTCGTCATTGGCCTCAAATTGTTAAACTGGCGGCATCTGGGGCACTTGATTGACAAGCTCCCAGCTAAGCCGCCGTTATCCATCTTAAATAGCAGCTTTGAACAGCCGGTGCATCTAATTTCTTCTTGGTTCACGGGGTGGAATCACCTCATTGTGGCCTTTCCCTGATCAGGGTGGGAGCGGCCATAATGTTTACCTGGTCGGCGGGGTCTGGTGTGAGAGCTTAAGCCCCGTGTCAGAGGGCGTGTTAACGCCCTCTGACCTCCTGTAAGGGATTGGCTCTAAGGGGGGATTGGATCAGTAAGACCTGATTTCCTGATGGTTTCAGCCGTTTCAGCGGCCCTTTGTCGTCGTTCAGCCTCTGCTTCGAGCCGTTCAGGTTCCTTGATCCAATTGTAGATGGGTTCGTGCAGCGTGCTGCTGTAAACGCCCCCTTCAACAACCAGAGCAACCAAAACGACCAGTAGCGAAGCCCACGAGATACCCCCTCCGAATGCATCCAGCGCCCAGAGGGCCACGACGGCCATGAGCGCAATTGCTGCGGTCAGAAGGAAAAATCCGGTCAGTGCTCGTCCGAATGTCGAGTGCATTGATTTCGTCCTAAATTGATGTCGATTGAAACCGGGGCATTTAATCGCCCCGGCGTTTGCTACATGAACGGCGATGAAGCCGTGCCAATTGTTCGGGGCTATCCCACTGCCAGCGGGTCAGTTCGGACGCCAGAATGGGCTGCGCAACGATCTGCTGGCCGTCAGCCGTCAGACCTTCGCCACGCTTGACCACCAGCAAGGTGCCCGCCGCTGGTTTTGCGGTGGCATCCAAGACGCGGGCCAGCCGGGTCAGAAAGTGCAGATCGCTCTCGGCGGTCTGTGCAACATAGGGGTAGGGGGTGTCCGCAATGGACGCTCCGATAACGGGACGCAGGCCGGTTTCGCTGGCAATTTTCTTGGCGATGTCGCCCAGCGTGGTGTCTCTCCAGCCACGGGTGCGCGGTGCCCGAATGCCTGATCCCATGTCGGCAGCTTTCGCGCCGATCTGGATGACAGCCGGGGGGCCGGAACCTTCGGTGGTATCGACGATATAGCGGCCCATATGGGTCAACCCGGTTTCTCGGAAGCCCAGATGCACCTCAAGAGCGGCCCCGTGCTTTGGCAGGGCAAGCACGCCGTCGCGGTCATCCACGGTCATGTCCAGCCGATCGGCTTTGACACCCTCGTCATCGGTGATCGACAACTGGACCAGCCGGTCACGGATGTTGAGCGTGACGTCGACGCCATCTGCCAGAATGAGATACTCAGGGGTCATGTTGTCCCCCAGAGCCGTTGTGTGGCGCGCCGCGTTGGCGGGGCCAGATCGGGCAGGGTGATGGTCAGCCCGTAAGGCAGGGTATTGCCAAAAGCCGCCAGACCCGGATTGGCGTCATAGACTTTTGCAAGATGATCCTCACGGCCATAGTGCGCGTGGCACACACGATCGAGCATGTCACCGGCGTGGGTGGTGTAGGTCAAAACCATAGCCCGTCTCCATCCTGCCCATAGACTTTTAAGGTGATGTTGAACTCGATTTTTCGGGGTGCGCCGTCCGTCAGAAAGTGGGTTTTGGTCTCTTCGATGTTGGTGATGACCCAGCGTGACCAGACCCACCCCATGCCATCGACCAACAGGAACGGCTGACCGTTCTTTGCGAACTCCCGCATCAAATCAATCTGACGCAGACCCCCTCGGAAATGCGGATAGATCACGCCACTGAGCTGGATGGTTTCTGCGCCGGGCCCCATGAACTGAAGCGACGGATAGCGCCCGATGCGGTCCACCTGTTCCCAACGGAACTCAGCAGAGCGGGTGAGCTTCTGATAGGACGTCTGACCGATGCCAAACCGCAAAGCCCCCAGCGCCATCATGACCAGATCAAGCATAAAGACCCCCATCGTGCAGATCCGCGTCATCGCCACCCATGGCACGCTTGACCTGATCGCGGGTTGCACGGGCCAAAGCGTTCACGTCCATGCCGGGGGCCGCGTGGACATGAATATCGCCGATGCTGAGCGAACGACCGCCGCCACCGCCGCCGCCAGCACCGGCGGCGACACGGGGTCTGGCGCTGGCGATCCGGAAGGCTGGTGTCGAGCTGATGTTGTGCCGCACCCGCTGCGACAATGCCATCATCTGCTGAAGGCCACGGTTGTGCAGTATCCAGCCGCCACGATCACGGTATTCCAGCTCCGGACCTTGCTCCCCCGTCATCAACCAGCCGCGACCAAAAGAGCCACCGACCGCGCGTTTCTGAATGGCAGGACCGCCTCCCGGACCCGGCGATGGCACGCCCGTTCTCGCTGGATTTGCAAGGGCTTTAATCCGCTGTTGAAGAAGGTCAGCGCGCTTGATGGCGCGGTCGATCTGGGTGGCATCGATGCGGGGCCGTGTGACGGACTGACCAACCTCGCTCAGATCGGATTTCAACGCGGTGGTTTTCTCCCCGGCGGCATCAAGATCACCTGTCTGCACCTGTGTTTTCACCGCGCCATCTTGCGCACCCGGTGCGGCTTTGCCGTGGACCTGCTGGAAAGCCTGCGTCATAGCCGATGTCGTGTTTGTCCCAGGCAGCACCGCCGACCTGTTCCCCAACCTGATCGCTTGAAATTTCCTGAAATGCAAAAAAGCCACCAAGCTGTTGAGCTTAGTGGCTTTTTATGGCTCCGACGGTAGGGATCGAACCTACGACCAATTGATTAACAGTCAACTGCTCTACCGCTGAGCTACGTCGGAACGGTAAAGGCGTAATAGCCAAAGTGTTTTGGGACGTCTAGAGGAATTTTCCCGAAATTCGGATATTTTTTGCCTTACCTTACGACCCTTTGAAATTCGGCCTCTGCATGCAAGGGGCCGCGAGGTTCGACAGTGGTTTTCCCCGTGAGATCAACGAGGTGGGCGAGGACATTGCGGGTGGCAGCCCCCAGCAGGGCGGCGGGCGTTTCGGCGTAAACATGTTCTGCGATGCTGCGCGCAGTTGCGGGGCCGGCATCAAGCGCCTGCAAAATCGCGGTCTCGCGTGAATTCCGGTGTGCTACCAGCCATGCCAACCGTCCGGCAGTGTCGGTGACTGCCGCCCCGTGACCGGGATAGAATATGCGCCAGTCCCCTTGTGCCAGTTTGGCGCAGGAGGCCATAAAATCCGTGAGGTCGCCATCGGGGGGAGAAACCAGTGACGAGGCCCAGCCCATCACATGATCTGCCGTGAAGCAGGCATCTCCCCAGCCAAGCGACAGGTGGTTGCCAATATGCCCCGGGGTGTGCAGCGCCTCTAGTTGCCAGCCATCTCCATGTAAAACCTCGCCATCCTTCAGAAGGATATCGGGGGCAAAATTGCTGTCGATACCTTCACCGCCCCCGATCAATCCGCTTTGGGCCAATTCCTGCATAACTTCTGAGCGTCCCGCGGTGGCTCCGCCGAAGGCATGGATCGGTGCGCCGCAGGCATCGGCCAGCGGCCGGGCCAGGGGGGAGTGGTCAAGGTGTGTATGGGTCACAATGATATGGGTGATTTTCTGATCCGGCCCGACAGATGCCAGAATCGCCGCCAGATGGGAATCATCTGCGGGGCCCGGATCGATTACGGCAAGGCCACCTGTTCCCAGTAAATAGGTATTGGTGCCGCGATAGGTCATCGGTGAGGGGTTCGGTGCGACCAGCCTGCGCAATCCGGGCTCCAGTTCTTCGGCGACACCGATGGCGGGGTCAAAGTCGTCAGGGGGCAGCATGGTTTGGCCTTTCACTAGGGTATGGTGCTGGGTAAGCTGTAGCCCATGTCTTTCCTTTGGCTCAAACAATATATGCCACGCGGCATCTACGGGCGGGCCGCGCTGATCCTGCTGTTGCCGGTGGTGATCATTCAGCTGGTGGTGACTGTTCTGTTTGCGCAGCGCCACTTTGAGGGCGTGACCCATCAGATGACCGATACGGTTTTGCGGGAACTGGCCTTGGTTCAGGAGGTGGTCGAGGCTGCGCCAAGCCGGTCGGTTGTTTCCAAGGAAGTGGCGGCCCGGCTGGGCAAGCTTGAGATAGAGGTTGTATCGGTCACGGCGGCAGATGTGCCAGAGGGCAATCTAATGGCGTGGTACGATTATTCTGGACGGGTCAGCGCCAAACGGTTTGCAGATAATATGCCCGAGTTCAGGGCGGTGGACCTGATCCGTGGCAATGCCGTGCGTCTGTTTCTGATGTCGGACAAAGGCCCGTTGAAGATTGTCTTTGACCGGCGGCGCATTTCGGCAAGCAATCCGCATCAACTGTTTGTTTATACAATCTTTTTCGGCGTGCTGATGACCTTTATTGCCTTTGTCTATCTGCGCAACCAGCTTCGGCCGATCAAACGTCTGGCGCGGGTCGCCGAATCCTTTGGGCGCGGCAGGCATGAACCCTATTCCCCTGCCGGCGCTGTCGAGGTGCGCAGCGCGGGCAACGCCTTTATCGACATGCGCAACCGGATCGAACGCCATATTGAACAGCGGACGCTTTTGCTTTCCGGGGTCAGTCACGATTTGCGCACGCCGCTTACGCGCATGCGACTCAGCCTGTCGATGTTGGAGGATGATGAAGCCGAGCCGCTGATACAGGATGTGGATGACATGCAGCGGATGCTGGATGAATTCCTCAACTTTGCCAAAGGGGCGGCTGAAGGCACGCCGGAACCGGTTGTCCCTTTCGATCTGGTGACCGAGATTGTGGCCGAGGCAGAGCGGGCGGGGCGCGATGTGGTGTTGCTGGCCCCCGAGGGGGATGGCCGTGGCAGGGTTAAGCTGCGTCAGGTGGCGATCCGGCGGGCTGTGGACAACCTTATTTCCAATGCGGTGCGCTATGGCGCGCGGGCAGAGGTATCGGTGATGTTAACCGACAAGACCCTGCGCATCCGGGTTGAGGATGACGGCCCCGGTATCCCGGAAGACCGCCGTGCCGAAGCCACCCGGGCCTTTACCCGTCTGGATGCGGCGCGCAATCAGGATCTGGGCGGCGGTGTCGGGCTTGGTTTGGCGATTGCAACGGACATCGCGCGGGCACATGGCGGCGTTTTGCGTCTGGGCGAATCCCAGCGTCTGGGCGGGCTGCGTGCCGATATCGTGATCGCCCGATAGCGCAGTATTCTCCGTGGTTTGCAGATCGCAAACAATCCCCCCCTGACGCTGAACCGTTGTCGTACTGGTTGGCAGACTAATGGCGTCATTAAGCCATGGCCAGGGGCAGGGAAGTATGTCTTCTTCCCTGTTTCAGGATCTGTGTGGATGACTTGGCCTAGTACAGAGCTGTAGTTGGAATCCATCTCGTCACAGGCCTATCGGGTGGAAGCACATGGATTTGACTTCCGTGTTTATGAATGGACCCCGAAGTCCTCGCCGGACACAACCTGCGTAGCATCGTTTGCCACGGACAGCTCGGTGGGCATGCATTGTTTCCAGTCGGAGAAGTAAATGCCCTTCTTCTGGATTGCATTCATAATCATCATGCTGGTGATGTTTGAATAATAGCCTAGGCCCATCGAGGCCTTTTCTTTTGGGTGATTATTACGAATCTACTGCTGTAGTGGTTAGTGGAGTTGAGGAAAACAATCTCTGTCCACAGAAATTCACTACATATTTTTCAATGATATCAGTGTGATGGTAGGCCCGGCAGGACTTGAACCCGCAACCAAAGCGTTATGAGCGCTCTGCTCTAACCAGTTGAGCTACAGGCCCGCCACGGACCCGGACGTATTCTGCGCCAAGAGGTTCGTCAAGGCTTGGCTTGTGTTTTTGCGCTTGCGCGGTGTGGCCGACAGAAGGGAGAGACGCCTGGTTCGCTTGAGCGGGAGGGCGACTGGACGCAGGGAAAGAAATGTCGGTTACTTTCCGGTCAGGCTTACTTTATCTTGACTGTACCTTAGGTAAGCTACACTACAGGTTGTGCGGCTGTCACGGTGTGGGGATCCTGGCCGATGCAGCCGCAAGAATTCGGGGGGATTGAGCAAAAATGTCATTTTTTAAAGAAAATATTGTGTGGGTGGCACCAATTACGGCCTTCATATTGGTGGTCATGGGGTATCCGGATCGTGAAGGCGGACTGCCGCGTGGCGGTTCTGGCAGTCCACAGAGCGCGGTTGTCGCAGCAGGCGACCTTCATGACCAGCGGCAATTGGCGAAATTCAATGCGTCGGTCGCCGCAGCTTTGGCCGATCCACAAGGGACGGATACCGGCAGGCCAGAGGCAACAGACCTGTTTACAACTGCAGATCAGACATCGGCTGTACAGGTGACCCGCAATGCGCCACTCGACCTTTTGCAAATCGCGCCTGCAGAGGAACAACTGGCCGAGCCAGTGGGGCAGACCGATCCGTTTGTCGGTGACAGCAGGGCTGGGGTGGTCGCATGGGCGCGCCCGGTTCCCGCTTTGGCATCCTCCTGCAATCAAGAATTGAACGAACTTGCGTCTTCAACCCGGGTCTATTTTCCCTCTGGAACGCTGTCGGGCGAAGAGACTGGGCTTTCGGCAGCACGGTTGTTGGGTATGGTCTTGCAGGATTGTCCGGGCTACGCCGTGCGGGTCGAGGGGCATTCAGATCCGTCTGGCGATCCGGCATCTAACCTGAAGCTCAGCAAAATGCGGGCCGAGGCCGTGATAAACCGCTTGGCAGCCTCCGGTATTGATACCACGCGGTTCACTGCTGTCGGGTTCGGCGACACCCGACCCGCAAAGGTCACGGGTGAAAAAAGCGCAGCTTATTATGACCGTCGCGTGGCGTTTTCGATTACGAAACCGGTCCATCAGGCCAGCTTTGCATCGCCCGCAAAGGTCGGTTTGGCACCCGCCGGGAGGTGTGTGGCGCAATTGGATCGAAAAGCGGCCAAGCTACATCAATTCTACGCGCCGGGGTCCATCGTGGCTGCTGCCAACGACATTGATGGATTGCTGGGCCTTGCCGCTGAAGTGGCTGATTGTGACGGGGCTTGGCTGCGTATTGTCGGGTTGCACGCCAAAGGCAGCGAAAGCCGGGAGAATGTGTCGACCGGCTGGTTGCGGGCACTGGCGATGCGAAACGCGCTGATTGCGGCGGGGCATGATAAGGGGCGATTGCTGGTTGGCGCACCTTCTTATGCGGTGCCCGTTTTGGGCGATCCCGGGGCATCGCAATCCCGGCTGGATTTTCAGGTGGTTTCAGACTGAGTTGATTTGCCGGCAACGGGCGGCTTCGCGGGCAGGGCAGAAGGGCGGGGTTTTTTGCTTTACAGTGCATTTGTCGCTGCCCCTGTGGTTGCTTGGCTCGGGTTGATAGGGTATCGCGGCGTCATTGTCTGAACACTGGGGATCACGCATGACAAAGAACGGGTTGACCTACGCTGATGCAGGCGTCGACATCGATGCAGGAAACGCGCTTGTTGAGCGGATCAAGCCGGCGGCCAAACGCACCGCACGGCCAGGCACCATGTCCGGCCTTGGTGGGTTCGGGGCGCTGTTTGACCTCAAGGCCGCAGGGTTTGTTGATCCGGTGTTGGTGGCCGCCACGGATGGTGTGGGCACCAAATTGCGGATTGCAATTGATACTGGAAATGTAGACGGCATCGGCATTGATCTGGTCGCTATGTGCGTCAACGATCTGGTTTGCCAAGGGGCTGAACCGCTGTTTTTCCTCGACTATTTCGCAACTGGCAAGCTGGAGCTGGATCAGGCGACACGCATTATCGAAGGCATCGCCGAAGGGTGTGCCCTGTCCGGTTGTGCGCTGATTGGTGGTGAAACCGCCGAGATGCCGGGAATGTATCACGCGGGCGATTTTGATCTGGCGGGTTTCTCTGTTGGTGCGATGGAGCGCGGTACAGAATTGCCGCGCGGTGTCGCCGAGGGCGACGTTTTGCTGGGCTTGCCAAGTGACGGCGTGCATTCCAACGGGTATTCACTGGTGCGACGGATTGTTGAAACCTCTGGCCTTGCTTGGGAAGATGCCTGCCCGTGGGGCGAGGGCACCCTTGGCGCGGCCTTGCTGACGCCAACCAAACTCTATGTCAAAGGTGCTGTTGCGGCCCTGCGGGAAGATTGCGTTCAGGCGCTGGCCCATATTACCGGTGGTGGTCTGACAGAAAACCTGCCGCGGGTTCTGCCCGAGGGGTTGGGTGCCGAGATTGACCTGACCGCGTGGGAGTTGCCGCCGGTGTTCAAATGGCTGGCATCCTCCGGCGGCATGGCCGAGGCCGAACTGCTCAAGACATTCAACTCCGGTGTTGGCATGATCGCGGTGGTATCGCCAGATCAACTTGAGGCAGCGAAAGCGGCCTTTGCGACCGATGGACATCAGGCTTTTGAAATGGGCCGGATCACCGCGGGGGCAGGGGTTGCATACAAGGGCAGCCTGCTTTGACCAAACAGGTTGCGATTTTCCTGTCCGGTGGCGGGTCGAACATGCGGGCGCTGGTTGATGATATGACCGGATCTGCACAGGAGGATCACCCGGCACGCCCCTGTGTGGTCTTTTCCAATCAGGTTGATGCTGGCGGGATCGCATGGGCGCAATCACGTGGCATCCCCACAGAGGTTGTGGATCATCGCCCCTTTGCCGGTGACCGCACGGCCTTTGAACAGGCTATCAGCACGGCATTGGCACCTTATGCGCCCGATCTGATCTGTCTTGCCGGATTTATGCGCAAGCTGACAGGCGGCTTTACCGACCAATGGGCAGGCCGGATGATCAATATTCACCCGTCTTTGTTACCGAAATACAAAGGGCTACATACCCATCAGCGGGCGCTCGACGCGGGCGACGCCGATCATGGCTGTACTGTTCACGAGGTTACAGCAGCATTGGATGATGGGCCGATTTTGGGTCAGGCAAGCCTGAACATAGGCAAGGATGACACGGCGGAAACACTGGCCGCGCGGGTGCTGACGCTGGAACATAAACTTTATCCAGCTGTCTTGCGTCGCTTTGCTGCCGGCGATCACACTGCGGTGCAATTGCACGGTTGACTGGTAAATCACCTGTCTGTGATGTAGCTATTGGCCACAGACGGAACAGCCTTTTCTTTGCAAAGTGAGAGCATGAAAACAATAACAACAACCGAAGACCTTGCCGACTTTTGCACGCAGGCCGCCAATCATCCCTATGTTACTGTAGATACAGAGTTTCTTCGGGAACGGACGTATTATTCCAAACTCTGTCTGGTGCAACTGGCGATGCCGGGGACCGATGACAGCAATGCGGTATTGCTGGACCCGTTGTCTGATGGCATTTCGCTTGCGCCGCTTTATGATCTGTTTCGCGACACATCCGTGGTCAAAGTTTTCCATGCCGCGCGTCAGGATCTCGAAATTTTCTTTGTCGACGCACAGGTCTTCCCTGAACCGCTGTTTGACACGCAGGTTGCTGCGATGGTTTGTGGTTTTGGTGAACAGGTCGGTTACGAAACCCTTGTCCGCAAGATTTGCCACGAAGGTGTTGATAAATCCTCACGGTTTACCGATTGGTCACGCCGCCCGTTGTCCGACGCACAGAAGAAATATGCACTGGCGGATGTCACACACCTGCGCCAGATTTATGAGTTTTTGTCCGAGAAGCTGGAAGAGAGCGGTCGTGCGCGTTGGGTGCAGGAAGAGCTGACCAACCTGACTTCTCCCGATACCTATATCACCGCGCCGCAAGATGCGTGGAAACGGGTGAAGACACGGACAAATTCACCTAAATTTCTGGGGATCGTGCGTGAACTGGCGGCCTTCCGCGAGGATTACGCACAGAAACGCAATGTGCCGCGCAACCGGGTCTATAAGGACGATGCTTTGGTCGAGCTGGCCAGTCTCAAACCCAGCAACCATGAAGAGCTGGGCCGCGCCCGGTTGTTGCTGCGCGAAGCCCGAAAGGGGGACATCGCCGATGGTATTCTGGCAGGGATCGCCAAAGGGGTGAAAGCCCGTCCCGAAGACTTGCCAAAACCGGACCGCAGCCGTGAAAAGCTTCAGGTAAATCCGGCGCTGGCAGATTTGTTGCGGGTTCTGTTGAAGGCCAAGACCGAACAAGCGGGAGTCGCTGCCAAGCTGATCGCACCGGCATCTGATCTGGACGCGATGGCAGCTGGAGTGCGCGATGTGCCGGCCCTCAAGGGCTGGCGGCGCGAGGTGTTTGGCACGGATGCCCTGCGCCTCTGTGAGGGCAAGATCGCATTGACGGCCAAAGGCAATGATGTACAGGTGGTCGAGGTTTAAAACCTCACCGTTAGGCATTGAAAATTAACAAGGAAAAGCAAATGATCCGAGATCAAACGCTATCATTCGAACCAACGTATGAGCCAGATTGTGACACATGGTGACACGATTTACCTTGCGGGTCAGGTTGGCACAGCGGGTGCCTCTGTTGCGCAGCAGACGCAGGATTGCCTGGATCAGATTGATGCCTTGCTTGCCGAAGTCGGCTCTGACAAGACGCGCATCCTGCAAACGGTGATTTGGTTGCACAGCATGGATGATTTTGCTGAGATGAATGGGGTTTGGGATGCTTGGGCTCCAGAAGGCCATACACCGGCACGTGCCTGTGGCGAGGCCAAGCTGGCCAAGCCGGAATTCACCGTAGAAATTATCGTAACGGCTGCGCAGTAACGCAGCCTGTAGAATTGCGCGAAAAAGCTGCATCACCCAAGGCTGCCAATAACCATAGGTTTCAATGCGTTATAGCGCCCGACCTTAAACATGACTCCCCAATACCCTGCCACGCTGCACGTTTTCGGGACATTGGGGATACGAAATGTTTCAGGTGAAAGGCCGGACACTTGGTTAAAGGCCAGACACTTTAGGTGATGCTCTTTGTGTAACGTGCTGATCTAAAGGAGTTAGCGCCGCGCGACCTGCGCATTACGCTGACCCTCAACACGGATACGGCGCACACCGGCTAGCTGTTGATCCGTCACATGACGTGCAGCAATGACTTCGCGGGTGGGTTTGGTGCCGATGGCCGTCTGTGCCGTTGGGCGGATGCCTTCAAGGCGGTAGGTCAATACGCCATCAACTGGCAACTCTTCCTCGTTTTCCGGCGTCAGCTGCACCGCATAGATGCCCTGACGTGCGGCCAGACCGGTGGCGCGAATGATCGCCCCGCCGGGAACCCGTTCAATTTTCAAATCAGTGACCTGATCAAACGGACGTCCATCATAAATGGCTTCTTTGGCGCGGTCGTTCGAAAACAACCCGCCGCTTTGGGGAATAAGTGGGTTGGTGTTTTCCACCTGTTCCACAGGTACAGCGCGCGACTTACCGAACCAGTTTACCGGGTTCACACGGCTCTGGCTAATGGCACTACAGGCACCCAAGCCAAGAGTCGCCGCGAGGAGGAGGGGAATTGTCTTGCGCATGTGGGCCGCCTTGGAAAATCTGCTCAGGATTTGAGTAGCCTATCGCGTGGGTTTTGGGAAGGGGCTGGACCTTTGGCATCTGCACTTCTAGGTCTGGGCAAAGACTGAAAGGGTGCATGAATGGCCAACCAGGCGTTTGAAGAACTGGTCGAGGATTTTGAATTCCTCGACGATTGGGAAGACCGCTATCGTCATGTGATTGATCAAGGCAAGGCGATGGAGCCGCTGGAGGAGGCCTTGCGGGTGCCTGCCACCAAAGTGGACGGCTGTGCCTCGCAGGTTTGGCTACATGCGCAATTCGAAGATGATAAATTGCATTTTGACGGGGCGTCTGATGCGATGATCGTCTCGGGGCTGATTGCGGTGCTGCGGATTCTTTACAACGGGCTGACGCCTGCACAGGTTCTGGCGGTGGATGCACGCGCCGAAATGGGGCGTTTGGGGTTGAACGATCACCTGTCTGCGCAGCGTTCAAATGGTTTGCGGTCAATGATTGAACGGGTGCGCGAAACAGCGGCAGCGGCAGGTTAACCCGCCCGTCGGCGGGCGAGCGCAACAGAATTGCACGGGCCGACGGGGCTGGCGTTACAGGGTCTCAAGCGTGATTTTCAAATCACCATAACCGGTGAAACGGCGTTCGAAGGGCAGGCCCAGACGGGCGGCACAGTCTTGCGCCTTGGCTGTCAGCTCGGGGTCATCGGTCTGTGCCTGATAGATCAGCTTTTCATAGTTGCCAAAGTACATGTCGCGCAGATCGGGGTGCCTGTCTAACCCCATGGGTTTCCAGACAAAGGCATCAAACTGGCGGACCAGAAAGTCGGTCAGGTAAAAGCTGGTGAATTCACTGTCTGCCTTTGCAGCAAAGGCGTCGTTGCCCTCAAAGAAGCTGTAGCAATGTGGCCCCGCAATCATTTGCACCCCCAGCTCAGCGCAGGCGGCTTGTAGCAATCCACCGGTGCCGCAATCCGCATAGACCACAAAGATTTCTGCATATTCGCCGCGATGCCGGGCGACGCTTTCACGCACGGCTTGGGTGATCTTCTCCGGAAACAGGTGGTATTTGGCGGGCAGGCAGGTCAGGTCCAGATGGTCCCAGCCGTTGACCGTCTTTAGATCAATAATCTCGCGCGCCAGCGCCCCGCAGGCAATCAGCAGTATCCGGCCTTTCGCAACCTCCAGCGGCAGGCCGTCTTCGGTCAGGATGTTGTCTGTCGGTATCATCGCCGCAACACCCTGAAGGCAACCGCCGCAATCAGGAAGGCGGGCAGGGCGGCGATCAACAATGCCGGGCCGCCAAGGCTCATCAGCCAGACGGTCACAGCCGCTGCCATCAAGGCACTGGCGAGGATCAGGGCAAGGCGGGCAAAGGGCATGATGATCTCCAGTCTGCTTAAAGATAGGCGTTTGGCGAGGTACAAAAAAGGCCCCGCATTCCTGCGAGGCCCCTTTGTTCGATCAACGCGTCACACCAGGCCTATGCGGCTTGGTTATGTTTGCGCGCCATCCATTCTTTTGCGGTCTCGACGGCCACAGCGGCATCGCGGCAATAGGCGTCAGCGCCAATGGCTTTGCCGAATTCTTCATTCAGCGGGGCACCGCCGACCAGAACAATAAAGTCCTCGCGGATGCCTTGTTCAACCATCGTGTCGATGACAACCTTCATATATGGCATTGTCGTTGTCAGCAGGGCGGACATGCCGAGGATATCAGCCTCTTCCGTGTCCAGCGCCGCCAGATAGTTTTCAACCGGGTTATTGATCCCTAGGTCGACAACCTCAAACCCGGCGCCTTCCATCATCATGCCAACAAGGTTCTTGCCGATGTCGTGAATGTCGCCTTTGACGGTACCAATCACCATCTTGCCAACGCGCGGGGCACCGGTTTCTGCCAGCAGCGGTTTAAGGATTGCCATACCGCCCTTCATTGCATTGGCGGCCAGCAACACCTCAGGCACAAACAGGATGCCATCACGGAAATCGGCCCCGACGATGGTCATGCCCCCGACCAGTGCCTTGGTCAGCACCTCATAGGGTTCCCACTTGCGTTCCAGCAAGATGTTTACGCCTTCTTCGATTTCTTCCTTCAGGCCATCATACAGATCATCGAACATCTGCTGAACAAGCTCTTCGTCGTCGAGTTCCGACAGGATGATTTCGTCTTCTTCGGACATTGGCATTCCCTCTATGCGTATCTTGCTGGCGCTAGGCCCATGCTTCTTTTTGTCACGTTATATGGAAAAATGACACGCAAATTGCGACATTGGCTGCGGTTTGAGCGACGCATTTTTCTCACGTTGATCATGAATTTTACACATGTCGACAGGGGGATAAGACCGCCAAGATATAAGTCGCTTTATTGTGTTCTTGTTTTGTTCTAGTGTTCGGTATGGATCGTGAAACCGGAAATTACAGGATCAAGGGGCGGGCGACTGCCAGTAACCACGCCGGCCGCTTTGAAAAACACAGCCGGGAGGCGGTTGTGGATGGCTGGGCACAGGAAGACGATCTTCCGGTGTTGCGCACGTGGACCCAGATCGAAAGACCGCGCAGCGTCATCACCTATAACCGCTCTCCTGATTTGCCGTTCGATCGGTCAATTAACCCCTATCGCGGATGTGAACACGGGTGTGTCTATTGCTTTGCCCGGCCAAGCCATGCCTATCTGGGGCTGTCACCGGGGCTGGATTTTGAAACGCGGTTGATTGCGCGCCCGGATGCGCCGAAGGTTTTGCAACGTGAACTGGCTGCCAAGCGATATAAGGTCGCGCCGATTGCCATCGGGACAAATACTGACCCCTATCAACCGATCGAAAACACACAGGGCATCATGCGGGCCTGTCTTGAGGTGTTGTCAGAGGCGCAGCACCCCGTGGCGATTGTTACCAAGGGCAGTCTGATTGAACGCGACATTGATATTCTTGGCCCAATGGCGCAGCGCGGGCTGGTGCGCGTTGGCATTTCGGTAACAACATTGGATGCAAAGCTGTCGCGCCTGATGGAGCCGCGTGCGCCCGCACCTGCGCGGCGATTGGTCATGATCCGTCGATTGGCCGCAGCGGGGATACCGGTGCGCATCATGGCATCGCCGATGATACCGGCCCTGACCGATCCCGAACTGGAGGCGATACTGGCGGCGGGCAAAGAGGCCGGCGCACGCACCGCCAGCTGGATCATGTTGCGCCTGCCACAAGAGGTATCGCCGCTGGTGCAGGAATGGCTGGAGCAACATTATCCCGACCGCGCCGGGCGTATCATGAGTCGCCTGCGCGAGATGCACGGCGGTAAGACATATGACGCCACCTGGCACCGCCGGATGCGCGGTGAGGGGCCATATGCCGAGATGGTGGCACAGCGCTTTGCGGTGGCGATCAGGCGTTTGGGATTGAAATCAAACGCCCCGCCTATGCGTTGCGATCTGTTTCGCGCACCGGTCTTGGTGGGCGGGCAGATGTCGTTGTTTTGATGGCTTCCCTTGGGGCGGGCCTGTGCGGCGACGCCGCGCCGGTTATGCGCCCCTATGTCCCAGGTTTGCGACCTTTGCCAACCATGAAGTGATTTTTTCGGGTTTGGCCGCGCCAACGGGGGCGAAATGCGTTAGCTTCACCGGTTTAAAGCCGACAAAACCGAAAATCTGGCCTTTGATCTGACGAAACAGCGCTTTGCGATAAAGCAGGGCAAAGAAGAAATCAGGCGTATCAGAGGTAACGATCACCCGTGCCCTGCGTCCCTTCAGCATTGGTTGGGGCATTCCCATTGTCAGCTTACGGGTGTCAAATGCCCAACCGGGCAGGAGGGTGCGGTCAAACAGCCCCTTTAGTTTCCCGGGCAGGCCGCCCCACCACATCGGTGTGGTCATCACCACATGGTTTGCCCATTCGATATCCGCCTGCATCGCTTTCAAGCAGGGCTCTAGCGGCTTGGTTTTGGCATAACCCGCAAAACCATAATCCATGTCGAAATCCAGATCATGCAGGTGCATCAGGCGCACATCATGTCCGGCCTGTCGCGCGGCATCTGCATAGGTTTCGGCAATCGCCTTGTTCAGCGAGGTTGCGGCGGGGTGTCCGTTCAGGACGAAGATTCGTTTCGCAGTCATGGTACTTCCTGATTTAGTCAAATATTGACCGTGGTCATATTTTGCAAGTTTGGTGGCGTCAATGATAAATTGACCGCGGTCATTTATCCGTGTATTCCGTCCCTATGAGCAAACCAGTCCAAAAACGCAGCCAAGCAACCCGTGCCAAACTGGTCGAAGCGGCCCGTAAGGTGATCCTTTCAAACGGATTTGGCGAAATGCGGGTTGAGGATGTGGTGAAGGAAGCCGGTGTCGCCAAAGGCACCTTCTTTGCGCATTTTCCGGACAAGGATGTCCTCATGGACCTGCTCATCGGCACAGATATCGCGGCGCATTTGCAAGAGAGCGAGGCATTGCCGCCGCCTGCTGGACTTGAGGATCTGGTGAACCGGTTGTTGCCGCTGATGGAGTTCATGACCAGCGAAAGATATGTTTTTGACGTTATCCTGCGCCACTCAGGGGCCGCTGCGAAAGAGGAGGTTGGCCCGATCGCCAACACCTTCGATCAACAGGTCGGGCTACTGGAAAACTGGCTTGCGGATGGCCCATTCCGCCGGGATGTCCCCCCGCTGATCCTTGCGGAGGGGATTCAGGCCTTTGCTGTACAAAGCATGGCGCTTCAGTTCTGTGCCATCAGCAGTGAAGAGCCGATGCGAGACAGGCTAATGCAATATCTTGCCGCATGGTTAATGCCGCAGCCTTCGGGAATTGGACAGGATCAGGCAGGCGGTAATTGCTGACTTTTGCTCAGCGGCTCAGATGCCGGTTGTAAATGGGCGGTCCTGATGGCCGCCCGGTCGATTTTCTTGGTCAGGCGTGAAGGCTAGAAACGCCCGCTTCCATTACCCGCGACGCCGGCCTTTGCGCGGCGCGCGCACCGGTCCCGCGCCATCTGTCCCATCGCTTGCGGATGAGAAGTCACCCAAAGCTGCAACGATTTCGGGCAATTCCGGTGCGCTGCCTTTTGCTGTGGTATCAAGGGCTTCGCGCATGGCCTTAAGGTGATTTGGCATAGTCCCGCAACAACCGCCAATCACAGAGGCACCGCAATTGCGCGCCATCACCGCATATTGCGCCATCAGTTCCGGCGTGCCGTCATAATGAATATGGCCTTCTACATATTTCGGGATGCCCGCGTTGCCCTTGGCCACAATCGGACGGGTGCTGCCCTTACCGGCAAA
Source organism: Sulfitobacter sp. M05 (assembly GCF_029285175.1). Lineage (GTDB taxonomy): Bacteria > Pseudomonadota > Alphaproteobacteria > Rhodobacterales > Rhodobacteraceae > Sulfitobacter. The sequence goes on from NZ_JABEDH010000001.1 coordinate 763,411, forward strand.
ACCCAGAACCGTGCGCAACAGATCAGAGGCCCCAGTGCCGCAGTTTGCCCCGAATGCCATTGGCGGATTGTCCAGCCCTTCCACCATATCGACCATCCCTTCAGAGGTGATGCCCATCATGGTGCGCCCGGCGGTATCGAAACTCATTGTGCCCACCCATGGCAGCCCGGCCAGTGCAAAGCCTTCTGCGGCGGCGGCGTATTCTTCGGCGGCACTGATGGTCTCAAGCCAGCCAATGTCGGCACCACCGGCCTTCAATCCATCAGCGGTTTCATGGAACATCTCGACGGCAACCGAGTGGCTGAGGGTGCCAACCGGCTCCATGATCTCGCCTGTTGGGCCGACAGAACCGGCGACAATTACCTTGCGTCCGGCGGTATCAGCAATCTCGCGCCCGATTTCGGCGGCAACCCGGCTGAGTTCATGGGCGCGTTTTGCGGCATTGTGCAGCTTGAGCCGGGATGCATTGGCCCCGAAGCTATTGGTCAGGAAAAGATCACTGCCGGCCTCAACCGCGCCCCGATAGAGGGTGCGGATTTTCTCGGGTTCGTCCGTGTTCCAGAATTCTGGCGGTTCACCTGACATTAAGCCCATGTTGAACAGGTTGGTACCTGTTGCGCCATCGGCCAGCAGTGTGCCCTTTTCGGCAAGAAGATCGGTGAAAGCGTTGCTCATGTCAGTGCCCGTTTTGTAAGATTTCACTCCCCCTTCCATGGGGCGCGTGACAACGCAACTTCAATTTTTTCATGTTGTTTATGAGTTCCGCTGCCAGAAAGTAGAGCAGGCGGGGCATGCACTTCGCTTGCGATGTCGGCCAAGGCCAATACCAAAGCGGGTTTTGAAGGGGCTGCGGCATAGCGTGGGCGCAACACGGGGGCGAAACTGCTTTTGAACTGCCGCAGCCCGGGGTTCTCAATGCGTCGCCTCAGGGCGGCGTGTCGATTTACCCAGTCGGGCGGCTGTGGCACCGCCGCGAGGCTAAGTCGGGATTTCCCCTCTGCACTTGCCGTCTCAATCGCGGATTGTATCAGCAGATGCATGGTGCCATCTGCGGCAACGGGGGCATGGCGCATCAGGTCAAGACAGGGGGCGATGGGATCTCTGTGAAAACTGGCATAGGCAATCAACCGCCCTTCGTGATGGGCAAGGTATACGTCCTGTGTTGCCAAATAGGCGGGGCAGAACCGGCCCATGGTGCCCCCGCGCGCGCGGCCTTGGCTGGCTTGCCAGACAGCATCTATTGCGGCCATCTGCTCCAGCGGCAACAGGGTTGATCGTGTCGCGCTTACACCTGCCTTACAGGCTTTGCGCAGTTTGCGGCGCAAGCCGCGTCGGGTGGCATCGTCAAGATCGTAGGAGGGCAGGTCCACGACACATTCCTGTGCAATCCGCGCGACGCTCCAACCGGCGCGGCGCGCGGCCACTGCGGTACGCGCACCACATTTATAAAGGCAGGCTATGCGCCCCTGTGCTGCCGCTTGGGATTTAAGATGAGCAAGGGCAGGGGCGGCTTGGCCGGAAGCCGGATCAAACAACAGGGTTGCAGTCTGAGGGGTGCGCCAGAGCGCATAAGAACCGCTGTTGTGGTGCTGAATGAGGCCGCCATTTTGTGCCAATATGCCAAGTTCAGCCAACTGTTGACCCGTTTTTGCACGGGCCGCAGGGGGCGATTTCGGTTTTGACGGTTTGGTCAGGAACACGATGGCCACGCCCAGAACCGCAGGAACGGCGTAATAGAATGCGCGAAACACCAGAATCGCCGTGACCAGATCCGCGGCGGCAATCTGTGGCAGCAATGCAAACAAGGTCAGTTCAAACGGGCCAACCCCGCCCGGCGCCCCCGATAACATTGCGGCCCCCAAGGCCAGCAGGAACACCGGCAGGAATTCTGCGAACCCGAGGCCTGTTGCCGGGATTAAGACGTAAAATGCGACGGCGGCAGCAACGACGTCCAACCCCGACCACCCCAGTATGTTGCGGATCGTTTGCAAGCTGGGAAGCCGCAGTCGATGTCTGACAGGGGCGCAAATCGGCGCGAAACTGAGTGTAAGTATGGCGACAGGCAAAAGTGCCGCGATCAGCAGCCCGGGCAAGGTTGTCCAGTGGGGTGCGGGCAGGAAAAGGCAGGCGAGTGCAGTCAGAAAGGCAAGGGCCACCAGAAACGTGGTGCAGACAAACAGCGACAGCTGCATTGCACCTTTAAGTCCGATGTGCGGCAGCATCCGCCAGCGGACCGCCGCGCCGGTGAAAACGCCAAAACCGGCGGTCTGGGCCACGGCGATTGCGGCAAAGCCGCTTTTGCGTGCCAGTGCCGGATCAACGCCGCTGGCAAAATGGCGGTGCGCCAAGGCATCATAGCGCGCTACCGCCCAGAGGCTGACCGCACATAACGCGCCTGCCAAAAGGCAACGGCCAATCGGCAGGGCCGCGATGGATTGCGGCAGGGCCGACCAGCGCGGCAGATCAACCAGACCGCCCAAGAGCCAAAGGCTGACACCCATAACGAGAAACGGTGCCGAGACCCGCCCGATCGCCGCCAAAGAAACAGTACCAAGCTGTCGCTTCATGCCCAAACTCCCCAAGGTCCTTGCCTCCGCAGGCAAGGTAGGCGGGATGGGCAATCTAATTCGTTAACGGACGGCGACGGTTGGGCAGGAATGTCACTCGGATTTTACGCAAAACCGTAAAAAAACTGCGGGCGTTACTCTGTTTCGTCGAGGATTTCCGCCCGGGCCTGATGCATCAACTCCGACATCTTATTGCGGATCGTTGCCTCATCCGCCTTATTGCCCAGATCACCGGCCACCTTTCGGTAGACATCTTCATGTCCTGCCTCTTCAAAGTCGGATTTTACAACCTCTTTGGCGTAGGAAGCGGCATCATCACCGGTTTTGCCCATCACATCAGCGGCCCAAAGCCCCAACAGCTTGTTACGCCGAGCATCCGCTTTGAACTGCGTTTCTGCATCATGGGCGAATTTGGATTCAAAGGCGTTTTCGCGGTCTTTCATGGTCGACATCGTGGATCCTCCTATGTTGACTGATCCTGATAAATAGATGTGCATCCGAGCCCATTTTGACAAGATGGTTGGGATTGCTTGCAGCAGGGCAGGGCATAGATTAAGAGGGCCGCAACAGGTGCCAGGGAGCCCCCCTGACCCATATCCCGAAAGGACGCCCATGGCCCGGCGCACAAAGATCTACGAAGGCAAAGCAAAAATTCTGTACGAAGGTCCCGAGCCCGGGACAATTGTGCAGTATTTCAAAGATGATGCGACTGCATTTAATGCCGAAAAAAAAGACGTGATTGAAGGCAAAGGGGTGCTGAACAACCTCCTGTCCGAGTATTTCATGAAAGGTCTGAATCAGATTGGCGTGCCGACGCATTTCATGAAGCGTCTTAACATGCGCGAGCAACTGGTGCGCCAGGTCGAGATTGTGCCATTGGAAGTGATTGTTCGCAATTACGCCGCCGGCACCATGTCCAAACGTCTGGGCATCGAAGAGGGCACGCAACTGCCACGTCCGATTGTCGAATATTGCTATAAGGACGACAAATTGGGTGATCCTCTGGTTACCGAAGAGCATATCGCCGCCTTTGGCTGGGCAAGCCAGCAAGACATGGAAGACATTCTGAGCCTCGCGCTGCGGGTGAATGATTTCATTTCCGGTGTGATGTTTGGTGTCGGGATCAAGCTGGTGGATTTCAAAATCGAGATTGGCCGGATTTATGATGGTGATTTCCAGCGCTTGATTGTGGCGGATGAGATCAGCCCAGATTCCTGTCGTTTGTGGGACATCGAAACCGGTCAGAAGCTGGACAAGGATGTTTTCCGCCGGGATCTGGGATCGTTGACAGATGCCTATACGGAGGTGGCGAAGCGGTTGGGTGTGATGCCCAAGACCTCGACGCCGATAACCAAACCGACGCTAATTAATTAAAACCGCAACTGCCCGCGGCTGACCGTGGGATTGAGTTTATTGGCAAGATGAAGCTGGGGGACGCGCTATGAAAGCACGGGTACATGTGATGTTGAAGAATGGTGTGTTGGACCCGCAGGGCGAAGCCGTGCGCCACGCGCTTGGGGCTATCGGGTTTGACGGGGTCAACGGGGTGCGTCAGGGCAAGGTGATCGAACTGGATCTGGCTGAAGGCACGTCGCAAGCAGATGTTGAAGCGATGTGTGAGAAGCTGCTCGCGAATACAGTGATTGAAAGCTACACGGTGGAGTTGTCCTGATGCGTGCTGCGGTTGTTGTGTTTCCGGGGTCGAACTGTGATCGCGATTTAGCGGTGGCATTCGAGGCTGCCGGCTGTACGCTTGATATGGTTTGGCACAAGGACAGCGAACTGCCGCAAGGGATTGATATCGTTGGGGTTCCCGGTGGGTTTTCCTATGGGGATTACCTGCGCTGTGGTGCAATTGCCGCGCAATCGCCGATTGTGAAATCTGTTAAGGCACATGCAGATCGCGGCGGATACGTCATGGGCATCTGTAACGGGTTTCAGGTGTTGACGGAAACCGGGTTGTTGCCTGGTGCCCTGCTGCGCAACGCCGGATTGAAATACATTTGCAAGACCGTCGGCCTGCGGGTCGAAACCACCCAAAGCGCCTATACCGAAGGGTATAGCGCCGGCGATGTGATCGACATTCCGATTGCCCATCACGACGGCAATTATTTCGCCGATGACGAGACCTTGGCGCGCCTTAAGGGCGAGGACCGCGTGGCCTTTACCTATACCGACAATCCCAATGGGGCGCAGGCCGATATCGCGGGTATCCTGTCAGAAAACCGGCGTGTGCTGGGGATGATGCCGCACCCCGAGCGGGCAGCGGATGCCGGCCATGGCGGTACGGACGGACAGGCGCTCTTTCGCGCATTGGCAGGGGCTTTGACCGCCGCCTGACTTGAGTGCGCCGCCCGCCCTGCGTAGGGTGGCGCAATGAGTGATACGTCCCCCATAAGCAAACCCGCGTTGTTCATTTCGTGGCGCGTGCGTCTGGCCATTGGTCTGATCATGGTGTTGGCAGTTCTGGTGATTTCGATCACCAACAACCTGTTGACCGACCGGTTCACCGAAAGCACACGCAACCGCGCGGAATTGCGCATCGCGCTTTACAGCGGCAACCTGATGGCCGAGCTGCGCCAGAATGCGATTGTGCCGCAACTGCTGGCACGTGACCCGTCGCTGATCATCGCCTTGCAAGAGGCTGACTATTCGCTGTCGACGCAGCGCTTGATCTCCTTTGTCGAGGAAATTGGCGCGGCCTCTCTGATGCTCTATGATACGGATGGGCGTACTGTTGCCGCAACTGACCGTAACAGGCTGCAATCGTTGCATAAATCGTCTCCCTATTTTGTTGATGCAATCCGCGCGAATGTGACGATTTTTAGCGTGATCAAATTGGAGGGCGGCGGATATAAATTTGTCTATTCGCGGCGCATTCAGGCTGGCGGGGATACACTAGGTGTAATCGCCGTCGAGGTGGATTTACAGAAATTTGAACGGGCCTGGGCGGGGATTTCCGATGCGGTGATGGTGATGGACAGTGCCGGAGAGATTATTCTGGGCACCTCGCCGCGGTGGCGCGGGCTGAGCGAAGCCGAGGCGCTGGCCACGACGTCGCCGCAGACTGCAATCGAGCGGGCGATCAAGGCCACGGCAGATTGGACAGCGGTGCCGGCGGATGCCTATTTGCAGGGCGAGGCGGTGATGCGTCTGGAACACCGGATTGCCTTTCGCGGCTGGCGGATGGTCAGCTTTACCACCTATGAGAGCGTGCGCGAGCGGGTGAATGCGGTATTGGCGCTGGAAGTCATGGGGTTTGCGATTCTTCTGGCACTGGCCTTCTATTTTCTCAGTCGCCGCACCGCTGGCAGGCTGGCAATTTTTCAACGGGAGTCGGCCAAACTTCGCGCATTGAACGTCGCCTTGCAGCGGGAAATCGCTGAGCGCAAACGGGTTCAAGAGACCCTTGCGGTGGCGGAACAGACCCTTGAACAATCCAGTAAACTGGCCGCCTTGGGCGAAATGTCAGCCGCTGTCAGTCACGAGCTTAACCAACCGCTGGCGGCGATGAAAACCTATCTCGCAGGGGCGCGATTATTGCTGCGCCGCAACCGCCCTGACGAGGCATTGTCGTCTTTCGGGCGCATTGACGATCTGATCGAGCGGATGGGGGCAATCACACGCCAGCTGAAGTCTTATGCCCGTAAAGGGCAAGAGGCGTTTTCCCCTGTGGATATGGGGGCGGCCCTTGCGTCATCCATGTCGATGATGGAGCCTCAGCTGCGCCAGCGGCAGGTGGAAATTGCGCGTATTCTGCCGGATGAACCGGTGATTGTGATGGGGGATCGGATGCGCATTGAACAGGTCATGGTGAACCTGTTTCGCAACGCACTTGATGCCACCAAATCAGAACGCCACCCGCAGGTGGAAATCATCCTGTCGGCAGGCGAAACCGCCACCCTCACTGTGCGGGACAACGGACCGGGGATTGCCGATCTCGACGCCTTGTTTGAACCGTTCTACACCACCAAACAGCCAGGGGACGGTGTCGGCTTGGGGCTTGCTATCTCGTCGGGCATCGTCAACGACCTTGGCGGACGTCTGACTGCACGCAACGGACAATCCGGCGGAGCGGTGTTTGAGATGCAATTGCCCATCATGGGCGAAACGAACAAAATAGAAGCAGCGGAGTAAACGATGGCACAGGCGATGAAGATTGCGATTGTCGATGATGAACAGGACATGCGCCAGTCAATCAGCCAGTGGCTGGCTTTGTCGGGGTATGACACGGAAACCTTCGGGTCTGCCGAAGACGCCTTGAAAACCCTGGGGCCGGAGTATCCGGGCATTGTGATTTCGGACATCAAGATGCCGGGCATGGATGGTATGCAGTTCCTGAAAAAGCTGATGGGCAGTGACAGCGCGCTGCCGGTGATCATGATCACCGGGCATGGTGATGTGCCGATGGCGGTCGAGGCGATGCGCGTCGGGGCGTTTGATTTCCTGGAAAAGCCGTTTAATCCTGATCGGATGAGCGAGCTGGCCAAAAAGGCCACCAATGCGCGGCGTCTGGTAATGGACAACCGCGCCCTGCGCCGCGAGTTAAGCGACGGCGGCCAGTTGATGAAAAAGCTCATCGGCCAGTCGCCGGTGATGGAGCGTCTGCGCGAGGATATTTTGGATCTGGGGCAGGCGGACGGCCATGTCTTGATTGACGGGGAAACCGGCACAGGAAAAACACTGGTGGCCCATGCGCTGCACGCGGTCGGGTCACGGGCGGGCAAGAAATTCGTTCTGGTGTCCTGCGGGGCGTTGGAAGAAGAGATGCTGAGCAAACGGTTGTTCGGCCCGATGCAGCCCGAAGATGCGCAGTTGCCTGCCATTGAAGAGGCCCGCGGCGGTACATTGGTTCTGGAAGATGTGGAGGCGTTGTCGGAAACACTGCAAGCGCGTCTGCTGAGTGTGATTAACGAGCAGGGCACGCCTGCTGAAACACGGATCGTTGCAATCTCGAACCTGCAAGAGGCGGGGCGCACATCGGAAGATGCGCTGCGCAGTGATCTGTTCTACCGGCTCGCGGCTTTGCGGATCACTGTGCCGCCCCTGCGCCAGCGCGGCGAGGACATCCTGACTTTGTTCACGCGCCTGAGCGAGCAATTTTCCGAGGAATATGGCTGTGATACACCGCAGGTCAGCGCGCAGGAGGCGGCGCAATTGTTGCAGGCTCCTTGGCCGGGCAATGTGCGTCAGCTGATCAATGTGGCGGAACGTGCGGTACTGCAATCGCGACGTGGATCAGGAACGATTGCATCCTTGCTGATGTCGGATCACGAAGAAATGCAGCCGGTGATGACAACCGAAGGCAAGCCGCTGAAAGAATATGTCGAAGCCTTCGAGAGGATGTTGATCGACAACACCATGCGCCGCCACAAGGGTTCGATTTCATCGGTGATGGACGAATTGTGCCTGCCACGGCGGACATTGAACGAGAAAATGGCGAAATACGGATTGCAGCGCTCGGATTATCTGTGATTTTGGCCAACCTCTGGTCCGCGCGGAGATGCTGCGTGGGCCGGCGGTACGGCTAAAGCGCCTTGCGAAACGTCACTTTGTCATCCCCTGCGGCCCAGAAGTCGCGAATGCGGGCTTCGGCTGCGTAGCCATTCTTGGCATAGAAGTCTCGGGTCTGGGCAAAGTCATCGGTGCCAGAGGTATCGGCAAGCAGAATACGCGCGTCTAAATCGCGCAAGTGCTGTTCAAGGGCATCGGCTAGATCGGTGCCAACACCCGCGCCCTGCTGGGCAGGGGCTACAGCAATCGCCAGCATGTTCCAGGTTCCCTGGGTAAGCTGTTCGGGTTGGGCAAAACAGAAAGCGCAGGGCGTGCCGTCGCGTTCTGCCGTCAGCCATAGCGCTTCGGTACTGCCTTTCAAAAACGGCGTAACCATGTCTTCCAACATATCAGAAGGAAACAGCTGGGTTGCATCCAGCACTTGTTTCAGCGCTGGAATGTCAGATTTTAAGGTTGGCCTGACGGAAGATGCAGGCATTAACCGTTCTTACGCTCGACAATTTCGATGGCCTTGCCGTTTGCATCGGTGACACAGGTCCACATCCCGCTGCCCGGCACATCCACGATAAAACGCTGCACCTCGATCACCGGAATGGTGGTGTTGATGGCAACATTGGCAGCCCCGGTTTCGGCAGCCACCGCTGCGACACAGCTTTTCTGCCCGCGCAAGTCGGCCAGGGCGACCGGATCATTGGCCAATGCCAACTCATCACAGGCGACAAGTCCCAACAGGGAAAAGCCAAGAACGGAGCGGGTCAGAATATGCATGGAAAGTCCTTTGGGTCTTTTGATTGTAGCCGCGCGTAGGGTTACTTGCAGGCGCAGAATGTGTCGGATCAGATGAGCCCGATTGCGTAGATTTTGTCAAGCAAACGCCGCGCGAATGGCGGTTTTGGGGCGGCGAGGGAACATTGCCCATTGTGTTCACAGGTCCAATCCCCTTATCTAGTAGGATCAAGGTGTGCCGCCCGATGGCGTCACATGTCCTTGACTGAGAGTTTCGCTGCCTGCGGCAGCCCCACGCTGGGCACGCAAGCAGACCGATTGGGCCGGAAACGGCCAGAGAACCGCTGACGTCGGACGGGCAAGACCCTAGGATGTTCAGTAAATAATGGATGCGGCAGGCCGAAATGGCATGACCGCATCGGAGAAGAACCGCGATGACGCGCGCAGAAGCTACGAGCAGGAATGGACAGGCCTTTTCAGGCCCCGTTCCGCTGTACGGTATGCCTGCACCGTCACCCATCGCCCTGACAAGTCACACCGCAACGTCACAAGCTCCCCCGGGGGCAGGTCTGGCGCATGTGCTGTGCATAGTGAGAACATGCCTAAGAAAATGCTTATCGATGCCACCCACGCGGAAGAAACCCGCGTTGTTGTGGTTGACGGAAACAAGGTCGAGGAATTCGATTTTGAATCAGAGAACAGACGCCAGCTAGCTGGCAATATCTATCTGGCCAAGGTGACGCGCGTAGAGCCGTCCTTGCAGGCCGCTTTTGTGGATTACGGTGGCAACCGCCACGGTTTCCTTGCCTTCTCGGAAATCCATCCGGATTATTACCAGATTCCTGTGGCTGACCGTCAGGCGCTGCTGGAAGAGGAACGCGCCTATGCTGAGGCGCAGGCGTCGAAGGATGACGACGAACCCAAGCCAAAGCGCCGGTCTCGCTCGCGCAGCCGTGCCAAGCCCAAGGCCGAGGAGGCTGTGTCGGCAGATGCCAAGACATCCGCCGAGATCGAGGGCATGGAGACCGTCGATCTGAGCGACGAGGATGACGTGGAGGTTGACGCAAGCGAAGCCTCTTCTCCGATGGAACGGGTGCCGGAAACGCCGGTTGAAACACCCGAAGTCGGTAGCGACGATGACGCGTCTGACGATGCGACGTTGACCGAAGACAGTGCTGAGGACAAAGGTGCCGAGGCAGATGCCGATGAAGAAACCGACGGTGACGATGCCCCAAAAGCGGCAGATGCAACCTCAAAAGACGAGACCATCGAGTCGGTAGCCGACGAGGACGACAGCGAAGACATCCGTCCCGTGCGCAAGCCACGTCCGCGCCGCTACAAGATTCAAGAAGTCATCAAGATGCGCCAGATTCTGCTGGTGCAGGTTGTAAAAGAAGAGCGCGGCAACAAAGGCGCAGCTTTGACAACCTACCTCAGCCTTGCGGGGCGTTATTGCGTCTTGATGCCCAATACTGCGCGTGGCGGTGGCATCAGCCGCAAGATTACCAACGCCGCAGACCGTAAGAAACTGAAAGAGATCGCCAACGAAATCACCGTGCCATTGGGCGCAGGGCTAATCGTGCGTACTGCTGGTGCCAAGCGTACCCGCGCCGAGATCAAGCGCGACTATGAATATCTGCAACGCCTCTGGGAACAGATCCGCGAACTGACGTTGAAGAGTATCGCGCCGGCAAAGATTTATGAAGAAGGCGATCTGATCAAGCGCTCGATCCGCGACCTCTATAACCGCGACATCGACGAGGTGTTTGTCGAGGGCGAACGCGGCTATCGCATTGCCAAGGACTTCATGAAGATGATCATGCCGTCCCACGCCAAGAATGTGAAACGCTACGAGGAAAACCTGCCGCTCTTTGCCCGTTACAAGGTCGAGGATTACCTGTCAGGCATGTTCAACCCCACGGTACAACTGCCGTCGGGCGGGTATATCGTGATCGGCGTGACCGAAGCGTTGGTGGCCATTGATGTGAACTCTGGTCGGGCGACCAAAGAAGGCTCGATCGAACAGACCGCAACCAAGACCAACCTTGAAGCGGCCGCGGAAGTCGCCCGTCAGCTGCGTCTGCGTGACCTTGCGGGCCTGATTGTCATCGACTTCATCGATATGGATGAACGCCGTAACAATACGGCTGTCGAAAAGATGATGAAGGACAAGCTGAAGACCGACCGTGCACGCATTCAGGTGGGCCGGATCAGCGGCTTTGGCCTGATGGAAATGTCGCGCCAGCGACTCCGCCCTGGTATGATCGAGGCTACAACTCAGCCCTGCGTGGCCTGTCACGGCACCGGTTTGATCCGGTCAGACGACAGCCTTGCTCTGTCTATCATCCGCCACATGGAAGAAGAAGGCACGCGCCGTCGGACCCGCGAGGTATTGATCAAGGCACCGGTGGGCATCGCCAACTTCCTGATGAACGCCAAACGCGAGCATGTCGCCCAGATCGAAGCGCGGTACGGCATGGCCGTGCGCATCGAAGGGGACCCGCATCTGGTCAGCCCTGATTTCTCGATGGAGAAATTCAAGACGGCAACCCGCAATGTCCCTGTGGCAGGTGCGCATGTCGTCTCAGTTGATACTTCGCTGATGGATCAGATCGACGAGGCCGAGGCGAAAGCGGCGGAAACCGCCGAGGCCTTGGCCATTGCCGAAGATGAAGCCGACGAGAACCGGTCAAAATCCCAGAACAACGGGCGCGACAACAACGGTGAACAGCAGTTGGATGCGGATGGCAAACCCAAGCGCAAGCGGCGCCGTCGTCGCAGCCGTGGGGGCCGTGGCAAGAACGGTGGCGAAAACGCCAACAACGAGAACCGTTCGGAAGAGGCGGATCAGAACGCGGCACAAAATGACGCTGCACCAGCGGATGCAGCCGAAGCCGACGCAACCACGTCAGAGACTCCTCAGGCAGAGGTCTCTCAAAACGATGTGGCGGTCGCGGACGGCAAGGTGGAGGCCGGTGCGGATAAGCCGAAAAAGCCGACCTCGCGCAGCCGCACGCGCAAGCCAAAGGTTGATCCGGAAACAGCCGCGGAACCAGCTGTGGTAGCAGAAAAATCTGCTGATGCGGATGCCTCGGCCTCTGAACCAGTAGCCGGAACAGCTGCGCCGGAAGCTGAAGAGGTCAAGGAAAAGCCAAAGCCAAAGCCGCGCAAACGGGCGACCGCTGCGTCGAAAAAGGCCAAAGCCGCCGAGGATGCCGCGACAACAGGAGACGCACCGGAAGACGCGGCACCGGAAGCCGTAAAAGAGCCCAAGCCGAGAAAGCCGCGCGCCAGCCGCGCCAAGGCAAAGCCCAAGGTGGAAGAGAAAGCAGCGGATAAAGCCGAAGTGACTGTGGCACCGGTTGCAGCTGCGCAAGAGCCGACACCACCGGGCCCCGAACCGGTCCTTGCGCCGGAGCCTGTCGCGCAAACCCCAGCGCCAGAGCCGGTGGCAGAGGCCCCCGCGCCGGCACCAGAACCTGTGAAGGAAGAGCCGAAAAAGCCCAAGAGAAAGGGCTGGTGGTCTTTGGGCCGCTAAGCACTGAAGGTTACGAAAAAAAAGGCAGGCCCCTGTGGCCTGCCTTTTGCGTTTCCGGGGTATGGGGCAAGCCAACCGCAGCGCGGCGCTGGCGGTTGAAATTGGACTGTGCGCAGCAATCGCCCCGAAGGGCGCGCCACATCGGATTAACGGGGTGAACGGGATCGCAGGGAACTGCCGCGCGGATTTCTAGCCGCCCTTGCGCACCAGATAGATTTGCACGCCACCATCTTCACGGGTGTCCAGAAGGCCGTGACCGGCCTCGGCGCAAAAATGCGGCACGTCGATGAATGCTGCCGGATCGTCCGCCCGCATGACAATCTGCTCGCCGGCGGGCAGCGCCGCGAGACGTTTGCGCAGTTTCAGCACGGGCAGGGGGCATAGCAACCCCGTTGCATCAAGCTCATGTGTTTCCATGCCCTGCGCAGTACGCCAGATGTTACACCGCGTCCACAGTCTTGTGACCATTGGCCGCGTGACGGCCCCGTCAAACGGGGCTAAGGATGAGGGTATGTTTGGTATTGAACTTATTGACGCGGGCCTTTTGCCCGCCATGTTGATCGCCCTGATTGCCGGTGTGGTCAGCTTTCTTAGCCCCTGTGTTCTGCCGATTGTGCCGCCCTATCTGGCCTATATGAGCGGCGTGTCCCTGAACGATATGTCGACCCAGGAAGAAAGCCGGCGCAAGGCGGTGATTGCCGCGCTGTTCTTTGTGATGGGGCTGAGTACGGTATTCTTGATCCTTGGCTTTACGGCCTCGGCATTTGGTGCGTTTTTCTTGCAAAATCAGGTGGTTTTTGCACAGGTCTCGGGGGTGGTGATCATTGTTTTTGGTCTGCATTTTCTTGGGTTGTTCCGCATTCCCTTTTTGGATCAGGAAGCCCGTCTTGATGCCGGCGACAAGGGCGGTTCCAGCTTTGGAGCCTATGTTCTGGGTCTTGCCTTTGCCTTTGGCTGGACACCTTGCATCGGGCCACAATTGGGGACGATCCTGTCTTTAGCAGCGTCTGAGGCCTCTGTCGCCAAGGGCACTTTGTTACTGGGGGTTTATGCTGCGGGTCTGGGTATTCCGTTTCTGCTGGCCGCGATGTTCATCACCCGCGCCATGGGGGTGATGAACCGTCTAAAACGGCACATGAAAACCATCGAGCGGGTGATGGGTGGTTTGCTGGTGGTTGTAGGTGTGATGATGGTGACCGGGGCCTTTACCACTTTGGCCTTTTGGTTGCTTGATACCTTTCCCGCGCTTGGCGCTCTGGGATAAAGCCGCGCGATCAAAGCCTTACCCTTGCCGTAAAACATGGCTAGGGTATCGGCAAAGAGGGCGCCATGGGCAAGACATCTTCAGACCGCGTTAAAAAACGCCGGGTGTTCTACATTCCCGGCTATGATCCCATTCATCCCCGCCGCTACCGCGAGTTGTACCGCAAAGAAGGTGCAGCGCAGGGGGCGGTTTCCGGTTATGAGATTGGTTTGAAACCCAAACCAACGGGTGCGCATTATGGCTGGTCAGTGGCGGCGCGTATTGATGGGGTGGATGTGCAGGCCGAGGTGGATGTGCTGGTCTGGTCCGACATCGTGCGCGATTCCATGGACAGCTCTATCCCTGCAACATACCTGCAACTGATCCGCACGGCTTGGGTCTATATTGGATCGGGCGCATTGTGGCGCCTGATGAAATTGCGCAAGGGGCCGGTGATTGCCGCGCTTTATCCGGTGGGGATGCTGTTGCTGCAATTGGGCCTCGCGGCAGCACTTGGTCTGGCGGTGTTCCAGATGACAATGATGGTGCTGGTTGTTCTGTTGAGTTTGTCTCTGCCCATCGTCGTGGTTGGCGGAGCCGGTCTGGCGCTTGGTCTTGGGGCCGCTTTTGCACTACTGCGCTGGTTCAAAAAGCTGGATGGCAAGTTCTATGCCTATTACTTGATGCATGATTATTCTTATTCGGCTGGGGCCAATGGGGCCAATCCGCCAGAGCTTGAGGCACGGATTGCGGTCTTCACCGATGCCATTGCGCAGGCCCTGCAGGAAGATGTCCAAGAGGTTCTGGTCGTCGGCCATTCCTCGGGCGCGCATCTGGGGGTGTCGATCCTTGCGGATCTGATCCGACAAGGCAGGGTGCCTGCATCCGGTCCCACGCTGTCATTTCTGAGTTTGGGACAAGTGGTGCCAATGGTTTCGTTCTTGCCCGAAGCCCATCGTTTGCGCGGCGACTTGCGCTATCTCTCGGCGTGTGGCGAACTGACTTGGGTGGATGTAACCGCCCCGGGGGACGGATGCTCTTTTGCCCTGTGTGATCCGGTTGCGGTGTCTGGCGTGGCCCCCAAGGGCAAGCAATGGCCATTGGTGTTTTCTGCCGCCTTTACCCAGACGCTGAGCCCCGAACGCTGGAAAGAATTGCGCTGGCGGTTTTTCCGGCTGCATTTCCAGTATCTTTGCGCCTTTGACCGCCCCAAGGACTACGACTATTTCCAGATCACCGCCGGGCCGCTGACGTTGGCCGAACGCTATGGCGCGCGACCGCCCAGCCGGTCCCGCATTCTGCGCGCCGAGAGCAAATACACATCGGTCTGCGCATGAGCCTGCCGCCCAAACCGCCCAGCCGCCCGTCGAAAGTATCGCTGTGGCGGTATGCCAAATTGTTTCGGGCGGACATTCTGTCAGCCCAGCCGGCGCGGCTGTACCGTGCATGGATGGCCGAGTTCAAAACGCCGTTTTTCCGCAGCTATCTGATCAACCAGCCTGAGCTGGTTAAAACTGTTCTGAAAGACCGCCCCGATGATTTTCCGAAATCCGACCGGGTCAGCGAAGGGCTAAGGCCTTTGTTGGGCAACAGTGTCTTTCTGACCAATGGCGCGGCATGGAAACGACAGCGCCGCATTATCGATCCGGCATTCGAGGGCGGGCGGCTGCGCAAGGTTTTTCCCGCCATGTGGGAGGCTGCTGAGGCCGCCGCCGCACGGTTGGAGGAACGCACCGGAGAGCTTGTGGAGATGGAGGCCGTGACCAGCCATGTGGCGGCGGATGTTATTTGCCGGACGCTGTTTTCCATCCCCATCGAACACCATATCGCCCGCGCCGTGTTTGATGAATTCCGCATATTCCAGCGCTCGCAACCGCTGTTAAACCTCGCTGCTTTCATTCCGTTGCCACGCTGGATGCCAAGATTCTTTAGCAAGCAAACCAAGGTCAGCGCGCAAAAAATCCGGGGTCTGATTACCCGATTGACCCACCAACGTATGCAGGAGATTGCGGCGGGCACAGCGCCGGACGATCTGGCGACCAAGATCATGACCACGGCGGACCCGGTGACCGGCGAGCGCTTTGACGCGGATGAAATGGTTGATCAGGTGGCGATCTTCTTTCTTGCGGGACATGAGACCAGCGCATCGGCCCTTGCATGGTCGCTCTATCTCCTGGCAACGCATCCCGAATGGCAGGACCGTTTGGCGGCAGAGGCCCAAGCGTTGGGGCCGGAGTGTGATTTCAGTGTGATGTCGCAATTGCGGGTAAGCCGCGATGTGTTTCGCGAGGCGTTGCGGCTGTATCCGCCGGTGCCCATGATGGTGCGCGAGGCCCGCTGTCCCGAAGAGTTCCGGGACCGTGAGGTGGGAAAGGGCGCGCAGATTGTGCTGAGCCCGTGGCATCTGCACCGGCAGGAACGGTTGTGGGACAATCCCGACGGGTTTGATCCGGCGCGTTGGGACAGTGAGAACGGCAAACAATGCAGTCGGGATGCCTATATCCCGTTTTCCGCCGGCGCGCGTGTCTGTACGGGCGCAGGTTTTGCCATGGTTGAAGGGCCGTTGATCCTGTCGCGGATTCTGCGTGACTTTCGTGTGGTGGCAGATGCCAAACGGGTACCTGCACCGGTGGCGCACCTAACTGTGCGCTCGGACAAGGGCATCTGGTTGCGATTGGAACGACGGTAGGTTCTATCATCCGCCGCCGCTTTGGATTAGACACGCCTGCAAGCGGAATCACAAGGACGGGGATCACGAGCCATGGCACTTAACGCAGCACAGAAAGCGCAGATGGAAAGCGGCAAGGGCTTTATCGCCGCGTTGGATCAATCCGGCGGGTCCACCCCTAAGGCGCTGAGCCTTTATGGTGTTGAGCCAGCTGATTACAACGGCGATGCCGAAATGTTTCAGGCGATGCATGACATGCGGGCACGGATCATCCTGGCAGACGGTTTTACCGCCGAGAAGGTGATTGGCGCGATCCTGTTCGAGCGCACAATGGACGGGGAAATCAACGACAAACCGGTGGCGCAACTGTTGTGGGAAGACCGTGGCGTCGTGCCGTTTCTCAAGATTGACAAGGGTCTGGAAGCGGAGGCGCAAGGGGTGCAGGTGCTGAAGCCGATGCCGGATCTTGCGAACCTTCTGGCCCGGGCCGCAAAGGCGGGTATTTTCGGTACCAAAGAACGTTCTGTCATCCACAGTGCGGATGCAGAAGGCATCGAAGCTGTTGTGGCCCAGCAGCTGGATGTGGCCAAGCAGGTTTGCGCCGCAGGTCTGGTGCCGATTATCGAACCTGAGGTGAACATTCACTCCGAAACAAAAGCGCAGGCCGAAGAGATTTTGGCCGAAACCCTGACGCGCCATCTGGATGCCTTGGCCGCAGATCAGCTGGTGATGCTGAAACTGACGTTGCCAGAACAGCCCGGCCTTTACGATGCGCTGGCCGATCACCCGAATGTCTTACGGGTTGTGGCCTTATCAGGCGGATATTCAACGGATGACGCCTGTGCGCGCCTGAGCCAGAACAGCAAGATGATCGCGAGCTTTTCACGCGCCTTGACCGAAGGCTTGAACGTCAAGATGTCCGATTCTGAATTCAACACCGCCTTGGGGTCGAATATCAGCAAAATTTTTGAGGCCTCGGTGGCGTAGCGCAACGGAATTTTTTGAAAATTCCGGCCCGTTTTCTTTTAAAGAAAACGTCATTTGTATCGTCTGACTGGTTCCTGATTGCAGAAGATCACAATCTGACCCGCGTTTTCAACAGCCTGAAACCCGCGACGGCGCAATTCTGCGGCAAAGATATCTCTGCCGCAGAACCGTTCTATGTCGCGGGCCTTGCGCCTGATGACAGAACCAGCGGCTGCGGATTCGAAGCGTCCCGCCTTTAACCTGAGCCATCATATATCGCTTTTCGCGTTCGCCCAAAGGGAGAGGCCGCGAACAAGTGCTTCATGTTTGAGGCGGGGCGCTCTAGAGGAAAAGATGTTGTTCATCCAGACTTCGGGTGAGAGCTGTGAGGGGCGCAGGTGCATCTATCGACGCTAGCTGCCGTTTGGTAAACGATCCTTTAACGCGCGCAGCACAAACAGCCGGATGGCCGAGGCGAGACCCATATCCATGCCGCGTTCTTCGTCAATCTGTGCGGCGAGGGCATTGATCGGCATGTCCATCTCATCTGCCAGATCGCGAAATTCTGTCCAGAACTCGTCCTCTAGGGACACCGAAGTCCGGTGCCCTTTGAGGGTGACCGAGTGTTTAACAGGCCTGCCACTCATGTCTCGCGCTTGTGCCCATCCAACGCGCGCGTCTCTTTTTCCGCGCGCGTTCTCACACCTTCTTTTTCCGCCTTACTCTGTCCAAATCGAACGGCGTTTTCATTCGCACGGGTCTTGCGGGACGCTCGGTCGCGTTCCTTTCGGACCTTGTTCAGATTAATTGGCGAAGTCATTGTGGTGTCCTATTTTGGCCCGATCATGTCCTCAGGCCGCACCACTTTATCAAAGGTTTCCGCATCAACAAAGCCCAGCGCAATCGCTTCTTCCTTCAGGTTTGTGCCGTTCTTATGCGCGGTCTTGGCCACTTTGGTCGCATTGTCATAGCCGATGGTCGGGGCCAGCGCTGTCACCAGCATCAGGCTTTCTTTCATCAGCTTTTCAATGCGTGGTTCGTTGGCCTGCGTGCCCACCACCATGTTATCGGTAAAGCTGGATGCCGCGTCGCCCAACAATTGCATGGACTGGATGACGTTATAGCTCATCATCGGGTTATAGACGTTCAGCTCGAAATGACCCTGTGAACCGGCAAAACCCACGGCGGCGTCATTGCCCATGACATGGGCGCAAACCATGGTCAGCGCTTCGGCCTGTGTCGGATTCACTTTGCCCGGCATGATCGAGGAACCGGGTTCGTTTTCCGGCAGGATCAATTCGCCCAGACCAGAGCGCGGGCCAGAGCCCAAAAGACGCATGTCGTTGGCGATTTTGAACATTGAGGCCGCCACGGTCTTGAGCGCGCCCGAGAACATGACCATCGCGTCATGGGCCGCCAGCGCTTCGAATTTGTTGGGTGCTGTGACAAAGGGCAGACCGGTGATATTTGCAATCTCTGCGGCGACTTTCTCGGCAAACCCCTTGCGGGTGTTCAGGCCCGTGCCCACGGCTGTACCGCCTTGGGCCAGTTCGTAAATATCGGGCAGGCAGGCTTCGACGCGGGCAATGCCCTTGGCCATCTGGTGGGCATAGCCGCCGAATTCCTGACCCAGTGTTAGAGGTGTTGCATCCTGCGTATGGGTGCGGCCGATCTTGATAATGTCCTTAAACTCTTCTGATTTTGCCGCCAGCGCGTCGTGCAATTTACGCAGGCCGGGCAGCAAAGTATCCCGTGCAACCATGCCGATGGCCACATGCATGGCCGTTGGGAATGTATCGTTCGAGGATTGCCCCATGTTGCAATGATCATTGGGGTGGACCGGTGATTTCGACCCCATGACGCCGCCCAGAATTTCAATCGCACGGTTCGAGATGACCTCGTTGGAGTTCATGTTCGATTGGGTGCCTGAACCTGTCTGCCAAACCACCAGTGGAAAGTTGTCGTCAAACTTGCCGTCGATCACTTCCTGCGCAGCCTCTTTGATGGCAGGGGCCAGATCGGCATCCAGATCGCCAAAACCAAGGTTCACCTCAGCGCAGGCTTTTTTGATCACCCCCAAAGCGCGGACAATCGCAACCGGCTGACGCTCCCAACCGATGGGAAAGTTCATGATCGAGCGCTGTGTCTGGGCCCCCCAATATTTATCCGAAGGAACCTCCAAGGGGCCAAAACTATCGGTTTCTGTACGGGTATCGGCCATGCTGGCGCTCCTGATCATGCTTAGAATTGTTCCTACGTGGTGTAACGCCGACCCTTGGTCAGCGCAATTGGACGGCTGCGGGAAAGCCTGTCCAATGCGGCAAAGCGCAGATTATTTTCGGAAAGAATCAAGCGAAACGATTTCGGCGTCTTTGCTTTCGGGTTCTTCTTCGGCCTCGACGGGTTCTGCCTTGGGGGTCGGCCCAGGCACCACGTCTTCGATCACGGTCTTGTCGTCGTCATCGTTTTCTTGTTGCTCAAAGCGCAGCCCGAATTCCACCGATGGATCTACAAAGGTGCGGATCGCATCATAAGGAATATAGAGCGGTTCAGGGGCATCACCGAAGTTCAGGGTGATTGAAAATCCTTCATCGGTTACTTCCAGCCCGTCATACCAATGCTGCATCACCACAGTCATCTCGCCGGGATAACGGTCAGATAGCCAATCCGCCAGTTCTGCATCAGGATGAGACGTATCAAACGTGATGAAAAAATGGTGGTCGCCGGGCAGGCCACGATCGGCCACATCCAACAGAACTTTGCGTATTAGGCCCCGCATGGCGTCATGCATCAGGTTGCCATAGTCAATCTCGCGGTTCATTGGTCCCTCGGTGCATCCCTTAGTTAGGCCGTACCATACTTCTTTTCCGGACAAGGGAAAGGGGGTGTGCCATCAAACCGCAACAATCAGCAAAGCACCGGCAGCAGTTATCAACATTGTCGTCACAAACGACCGGTTCAGCACCAACATCAGCACGCCCGCTCCCACACTCAGCGCCGCCGCAGGCAGGTTGAAACTGTCAGGTACGGGCAGAGGCATCGCCAGCAGGGCATCGGCCCGGACCTCGTCAAACAAAACGTGCAAGGTGAACCATAAAGACAGATTTGCAATCACTCCCACGACCGCGGCGGTAATGGCCTGCAATGCGCCCGCCAGACGGGGCTGCGCCGAGATACGTTCCAGATAAGGGCCGGCAAGGAAAATCCACAAGAAACACGGGGTAAACGTCACCCAAAGCGCGACCAGCCCGGCGGCAATGGCACCGGACACGCCAGATTGCGCAAATCCGGCCAGCAAAGCGACAAATTCGGTGACAAGAATCAGTGGCCCCGGTGTGGTTTCGGCCAGACCCAGCGCATCGATCATCTGGGCCGTGGTGATCCAGCCGAAATCCTGAACTACGGTTTGGGTCATATAGGCCAGTACGGCATAGGCCCCGCCAAAGGTCACCACCGCGAGTTTTGAAAAGAACAGACCCAGTTGCAAAAGAAATGCCTGATCCAAGGTCCAAAGCAGCGCCAGCGGCGCGGCCCAAAGCCCGCCCCAAAGGAGCAACACGCTGCGGGTCTGGGCCTTGCGTGGTGGTGCGACATCCATCTCCGGGGCCGGGCCGGTTTGCATCACCATCCCCCAAAGGCCTGCTGCCAGAATGATCAGCGGAAAAGGCAGCCCCAGTGCAAAGAGACCCAGAAACGACAGCGCTGCCAAAAGCCAGCCCTGCCACCCATGCAGCGCTTTGCCCGCAACCTTGCGCAGGGCCTGGAACACCACGATGATTACTGCCGCCTTGATGCCCAAGAACGCTGCCTGCACCAGAGGGACATCACCGTAAAATGCATACCCCAAGGCCAGCGCCGCAATCACCAATGCACCGGGCACAACAAACAGGAACCCTGCAAGAATACCGCCAGCCGTGCCGCGCAGCCGCCAACCGGCATAGGTTGCCAGCTGCATCGCCTCGGGTCCGGGCAGCAACATGCACAGGGACAGAGCCCGCAGATAGGCCGCCTCGGACAGCCAGTCGCGGGTTTCCACCAGTTCGCGGTGCATCAGGGCAATTTGCGCTGCGGGGCCCCCAAAAGAGAGGACCCCAATACGCCCGAATACCCGGGTCATTTCAGCCCAGCGCGGCGCGCTCATGAGTTGCCACCGGGCCAATCGTGGGTTTCCCCCTGACCATCGCGCGCCCAGCGATAAAGCGCATCGTAAATCGCCATTCCTGCATCCAGCTGTGCGAAATCATCTTTGTACTGTCGCGAAAGCCCCACCGAAACCGCCAGCAAACCCGCAGCTTCGGGGCTGCTTTCATGGCTATTGGTATCCGCTGCGCGGATAACTCTGGCCAACCGATCCAACGCCGGAGTGTGCAGGGCGAATTCATCCAGCATGATGTCAAAGGTACAGCGGTCTTCGCGGTGCGACCAAAAACCCCCTTCGATGTCAAAAGGTGTTGCGTCATAGCGCAGTGCCACACCCTCGACCTCGGCGGGGGAGACAAACAGGAACTCCGCCGTAGGATCGACAAAGCGGCGGATCAGCCACGTGCAGGCAATGCGGTCTATCTTGGGGCGGTGACGGGTGACCCAACGTGTGCAGCCCGCGACTTGATTTGGAAATGACGCTGCCGGTATGCGCGGGGCATCCGGGTGGGCGCGCCACGCGTGATTGCCCCCGCCAAGATATTCTGACTTCAGCCCTCGATTGCGCAACAGGGCGTTCATGCCTTGTGATAGTTTAATGCCGCGCTGGCAGATGATGACGCTGGACCGTCCGTCCAGTTTTGCGACCAGCCCGTCAATATCCGTATGGGGATGGCGAAAGGCACCGGGGATCAGAAACGGATCTGCGGTAAAGTCAGGGTCGATCGAGATATCCACCAACACCGGCGCGTCGGGAAGCCCGATCAGGCGCAACAATTGGGCAACAGTGATTTCATTGGGAGATGCCATAGCATGTGTCCTTTTGCTGGAAACATGCGAACCTCTGGCCATGGCCTCACGGGGCGTTCGCGGTTCTACCCCATAGATGCAAACTGCCGTTCTGTGACGCGATAGTCAAGCGCCACCAGCAGGCTAAAACAGCGGTGCCAGGAAACCCAAGGTCGGGTGCCTAGGGCGGGTTTGCGATTCCAAATACTGGCGCTGGCCGCGATGGCGCGCAGCGGCACATGTCACGCCCTCTTGCTCACCGGCGCTGCGTGGCGCAAATATTGGCGTATGAAAACCAACCTTGCCGCTCTTATCACCCGCACCCCTCGCACATATAATCAGGATCGTGCCCGCGACGCTTTGGCCATGGTCCCGGAGGCACCGCCAGAAGTGCGTGCGCTGGTGGCGGGGGCGGCGTCCTGTGCCCCCTATATCCTCAGCCTGCTTGAGAAAGAGGCCGCTTGGCTGATGCAGGCAGTTGATGACCCCGCCGCCGCAGTGCAAGCGGTGATCGACGGGGCGGCGGATATCGCTTTCGCTGACATCAGTGACGGTCTGCGCCGTGGCAAACGGCGGGTCGCCCTGATGACAGCCCTGTGTGATCTGGGGGGTATTTGGTCGCTGGAACAGGTGACGGGCGTGTTGACAGATTACGCCGATGCGGCTTGCGGTGCTGCCTTGCGCGCCGGTCTGGCCCCACAGATTGCCCGTGGAAAATTGCCGGGCATGACACAAGACGATCTGTCAGATGCTGGCGGCATGGTGGTGCTGGCCATGGGCAAGATGGGCGCAGGAGAGTTGAATTACTCCTCTGACATCGACCTGATCTGCCTGTTTGACGAAACCCGTTTCGAAGTTGATGATTTCCACGCGGCCCGTACCGCATTTATCCGTGCCACCCGCGCCATGAGCGGCACCCTGAGTGATCTGACCGGCGAGGGCTATGTCTTTCGCACCGATTTACGTTTGCGCCCCGATCCCGGTGTCACGCCGGTGTGCATGGCGATGGAGGCGGCGGAACGGTATTACGAAAGTCTGGGCCGCACATGGGAACGCGCAGCCTATATTAAGGCGCGGCCCTGTGCCGGTGATCTGGATGCGGGCGGGCGGTTTATCAAAACCCTGCGCCCGTTCATCTGGCGGCGCCATCTGGATTTTGCCGCGATTCAGGATGCCCATGACATGCGGCTTGCGATCCGCGAACACAAAGGGCTGGGGGGGCCGATCACCTTGCCCGGGCACAATATGAAGCTGGGGCGGGGCGGCATCCGCGAGATCGAGTTTTTCACCCAGACACGCCAGCTGATTGCTGGGGGACGTGACCCTGAACTGCGCGGGCGCGGCACCTGCGAAAACCTGACTATTCTGGCACAGAAGAACTGGATTCCGACCGATGTGGCTGAACGCCTGAGCGATCATTACCGGGCGCACCGCACCGTAGAGCATCGCCTGCAAATGGTGCGTGATGCCCAGACCCATGATTTACCGCAGTCCGAAGACGGCTTTGCCCGGCTGGCCGCAATGATGGATATGGACATCCCCGATCTGGAGGCCGACCTGCATCGCCGCTTGTCCGAAGTGCATGAAACCACCGAAGGATTCTTTGCCGGTACAAAGACCAAGGCAGACCCAGAGCGCGCGCCACACCGTTTTGATCCTCAGGTACTGGATCGTTGGCACAGCTATCCTGCGTTTCGCTCTGAACGCGGGGCCGAGATTTTCGAACGCCTGAAACCCGACATTCTGGCGCGGCTGGCTGATGCGGCCAAACCTGACGAGGCATTGCTGGCCTTTGACGGGTTTCTTGCAGGGTTGCCCGCCGGGGTGCAGCTGTTTTCGCTGTTGAATGCCAATCCACAGCTGGCGGACCTGTTGATTGACGTGGTTTCCACATCGCCCGCGCTGGCCAAACATCTGTCGCGCAATGCTGCGGTGTTTGATGCGGTGATCGGCGGCGATTTCTTTAGCGACTGGCCCGGAGAAGCGGGATTGCGTGAGGCATTGTCAGCGGTTCTTGCACGTGAGCCCAGTTACGAGGCCCAGTTGGATGGCACCCGCCGTTGGGCACGGGAATGGCATTTCCGAATTGGGGTGCATCTGCTGCGTGGGCTGACAAATGCCGAAACCGCTGGCTTGCAATATGCCGATCTTGCGCGGGCCGTCTTGGGCGCGCTGTGGCCGGTGGTGACGGATGAATTTGCCACCCGCTATGGTCCTCCACCGGGGCGCGGTGCCGTGCTGCTGGGGATGGGGTCACTGGGGGCAGGGCGGCTGAATACCACTTCGGATCTGGACTTGTTGGTGATCTATGATCCACTGGATCAGGAGGCCTCGGAGGGAAAACGCTCACTTGCATCGCGCACCTATTATGCGCGGTTGACGCAAGCAATGATCACCGCGATGACCGCCCCGATGTCGCAGGGCAAGCTCTATGAGATTGATATGCGGCTGCGCCCGTCAGGCAATCAGGGCCCTGTGGCTACAAGTCTGGCCAGCTTTGAAAGTTATCAAAAATCACAGGCATGGGTCTGGGAACATTTGGCGCTGACCCGCGCTGCTGTGGTTGCCGGACCGGCCGCTTTGGCCGCGGATGTCGACCGGCTGTGTGCGCAGGTGCTGACCCTGCCCAGTGCCCCCGATCAGGTGAAAACAGAAGTGGCGCAGATGCGCGACAGGATCGCCGCCAGCAAAGCTGCGACAGGTCCGTGGGACGCCAAGATCGGGCCGGGCCGGTTGCAGGATATCGAACTGTTCGCACAATCCGGTGCCCTGATTGCCGGGCGTGTGGCCCACCGCATTTCCGATGGGATCGAGGCAGCCACGACCCAAGGGTTGATAGACGCAGAGGGCGCGCAGGTGCTTGAGCTGGCCTATGATGCCTGTTGGCAGTTACAATGTGCCGGCAAACTGCTGTCACCGGACGCGCTGGACACTGACGCATTAGGGCAGGCGGGGGCTGCGTTTCTGGCGCGTGCGCTTGGTTGCGACACTTTGGCGGCTGTCGCGGCGCATATGGAACAGAAATGTCGGGCCGCCGCAGACGTTATCACGACTGCACTGTCAGCCCCGCAAGGAAGTACCGGATGAAAAAAGGCACACCAGAAGACCCCAAAGGGCTTATCTTTGAAAGCTACCGTATAGAGGGGATCACCAAACCTGAATGCCGCACGATCTTTCTGGACTGGGCGCTGAGCCTGCCGGTTGAACAGAACAGTGCGAAGACCATCAGCAGCCTGCTGGCGCAATACCAGCCCGATCACCCCGATCACCCAATGACCGAGGTTCTGAGCGAGGGGCTGCACACCATGGCGACGCCGCGCCGACGTGGCGGATGGCGTAACCGGGTGCGCAACCAGCAATAGATCAGCATCCCGTAGCCTGCCGGAAAAATTCCCTTAAATTGGTCAAAATAGCCCAATTTCAGCCGCAATTTCCCCCTAGCTTCAGGCATGAGAAAGTCGGGTCGCAAAATGCATCCGCAAGCGAGGGAACAGCGATGCAGATGATCCGAAACAGTGGCAACAGATTTGGCAAACTTGCCCTGATCGCAGCGCTTGGCGCATCTCTTGCTGCTTGTGGCAACACGCCGGACATCGCCAGTCGCAATCTATCCAACGGGGCATCGGCGTCCATCGTTGCAGTGGCCCAGCCGGGGCCGGTGGTCCGCTCGACCGCGCCTTTGCCGGTGACGGTTTCGGCCATCAATGTTTCTGTGCCGCGCAACCTCACCGTCTCCGAAGCGAACCTCTATTACCCAATAGCGGATATCGTCTGGCGCGGTGATATGATCGGCGACCGCCATGTGCAGGTTCAACATATCTTTGAAACCGCCTTTCGTGCCGGGACATCCGATCTTTCCGGGCCCACCGGCGTGATTTTGGATGCAGAGGTGGTGCGTTTTCATTCCCTGTCCGAGAAGGCCCGATATTCCGTTGGGGGCGTGCATAACATGGTGTTTAAACTGACCGTGCGCCGCGCCACAACTGGCGAACAATTAGGTCCGACACGTCTGGTCAAGGCCGATCTGCCGGCATTGGGCGGCACTGCTGCAATCGAGGCAGACCGCAAAGGCCAGACCCAGAAAGTGCGGGTGACCGATTTCCTAGCTCAGGCAATCCGGAAGGAATTGGCGCGGTTTGTCTCTGCTTAAGCCTATTGTGACCGATTCAACGCTTTCCCAAAGGCGCTTTACAGACTAAAGGGGCGCTATGACAGCGCCCCACACCCCACCCGCAAACGACGATTCTGCAACCGCTACGGCAACAACCGCCACGGCGACCGTCCGGATGATGCCAAAGGCCAACGCCCGTGCCATCCGCTTTGGTGCGCCTTGGGTTTATGCCAATGAAATGGTCATGGACCGGCGCACAAAGAACATCGCCCCCGGTGCCCTGGCCCGTCTGGAAGACGCTGAACGCCAAGTGCTGGGTTTGGTGGCGATGAACCCTAATTCCAAAATCATCGGTCGGATGCTGGACGCCGATCCTGAAACGGTGATTGATCAGGCGTGGTTCGAAGACAAATTCGCCCGCGCCCTTGCGCTGCGCAGTCAGCTGTTTGACGCACCTTATTACCGCTTGATCCATGCCGAGGCGGACGGGCTGCCGGGGGTCATCATTGACCGTTTCGGTGACACATGCGTTGTTCAGCCGAATGCCGCCTGGGCAGATGCGCGGATGGAAATATTAAGCGCAGCGCTGGTTGCCGTAACCGGTGTGAGCAATGTGTTGAAGAACGCAGGTGGACGGACCCGCACCCTTGAGGGGCTAGACGATGTATCGGGCGTGATGGCAGGTGCCTTGCCTGAGGGGCCATTGCCCGTCCCGATGAACGGCGCGACCTATATGGCGGATTTGACCGGCGGACAGAAAACCGGCCTGTTTTATGACCAACGCCCCAACCACGCCTTTGCGGCAAACATGACGCGGGGCCTGCGGGTGCTTGATGTGTTTTCCCATGTTGGCGGGTTTTCCTTGGCTGCTTTGGCGGCTGGGGCTGAAAGCGCCATGGCCGTGGACGGGTCCGCACCGGCGCTGGAGCTGGCGACACAGGGGGCCGCGGCTATGTCGATGCAGGACAAGTTTAGCGTACGCCAAGGCGATGCCTTTGACACGCTGGCCGCGTTGCGCAGCGAGGGCGCTGAATTTGATGTAGTGATCTGTGACCCGCCATCTTTCGCCCCGTCGAAAAAGGCGCTGGAAGCCGGTTTGCGGGCCTATGAACGCATCGCCCGTCTGGCGGCACCACTGGTTGCGGAAAACGGCATTTTGGGCCTGTGTTCCTGTTCACATGCCGCTGATCTTACGGCGTTCCGTACCGCATCCGTGCGCGGCATCGGGCGGGCAGGGCGGCGCGGCATCCTGCTGCATACTGGTTTTGCCGGGGCCGACCATCCGCAATTGCCGCAACTGGCCGAAAGCGGCTATCTCAAGTCGCTGTTCTTCCGCCTCTGATGGTGCCGCGCATCCTGATCGACACTTGTGTGCTTTATCCAACGGTGATGCGCGAAGTGGTGATGGGCGCGGCCAAGGCAGGGTTGTTCCAGCCGGTCTGGTCAGAACGCATACTAGAGGAATGGGCCCGCGCCGCGATCAAGCTGGGCCCAACTGGCGAAGTACAGGCCCGCAGTGAAATCGCGATGCTGCGCGCCGCGTGGCCCGCCGCCGAACGTCCTGCCGCGCCGCAGGTTGCACAGCGGCTATGGTTGCCAGATGCCGACGATATCCATGTGCTGGCCGTTGCCGTGGATTCCAGTGCTGATATGATTATGACACTGAATGCAAAGGATTTTCCACGCGATATTCTTGCCGAGGAAGACCTGACCCGTATTGACCCTGACAGCTTTCTGCATCAACTCTGGCTGGATCATCCAGAAATCATTGCGCAGGCTGCGGATGATGTTCTGGCAACAGCGCGCAAGCTGTCGGGCAAGCACTGGGAACTGCGAGCGCTGCTCAAAAAGGCGCGACTGCCCCGTTTGGCCAAGGCCTTGTCCCCGCCACGTCAAAGCTAATCCAATGGCGTTTCGAGCAAAATTGGAATCCCCTGTTCGCAGTCTCGTCCCTTGGTCGAACGCACAAGGGGATGCGTGATGTTTCAAAATTAACTCAACAGACCCTAGCGCATACGATGAATGTCCACAGGCCCTAGCTGTGCCAGCGTTTCTGAAGCATCTGCAAGGCCTTGATCCGCTCATCGGTCTTGGGATGGCTGAGCAACCATGCTGGGGCTGTGCCGGAATTGGACTGGGTCAATGCCTCAAGTTTTTTGAACAGTGAAATCTGCGGTGCGACACCAATTCCCGCTTTGCTGAGCAGGGCCGCAGCATAGGCGTCCGCCTCGTATTCATCCGCACGGGACAGGCGGGCGGCAAGCAGGGTGGTCAGCATATTCGCGATCCACACACCGGCAAAAGGAATGAACCGTCCCAACACCATGGCCAAGGCGGTGCGCAATGCGTTTTGTCCAGAGAAATCAATCATCCGGCGGCGCGAATGTCCCAGTGCGACATGGCCAAGTTCATGGGCAATCACGCTGGCCAGTTCCTCTGCCGTAACCTCGCCTTTGCGGAATTTATTGTAAAACCCGCGGGTAATGAAAATACGCCCATCCGGGGCCGCCAGCCCGTTTACCGGTTCTATCTCGTAGATGTGGACCTTTATCTTGGGCAGATCCAACGCGCGGGCAAGCCGGTCGCTGATCTCAAGCAATGCAGGATCGGCCAGCAAGGTCGAGCGCGCGTCAAGTTCGCGTGCCGTCCGCCAAGCGGAAAAGCGATACATTGCAAAGCCATAGACAACGGCCAGCAAGATGGGAATGATGCGGATCATAGGGTCAATATGGGGATGATCCGGCAACAAGCAAGCGAAGGTGCCGGAAACAGATGCGCGGCGGTCAGCGCGTCAACTCTTTGATCCCGCGTGACAATCCTTCAAGCGTCATCGGCACCATGGCCTGCGGTCCGAAAATTTCCTGAATCATGGCGATCGACTGGGTGTAGGGCCAATATTTCTCGGGCACCGGATTGATCCAAAGGTTGCTGCTCCATTGGTCCCGCGCGCGCGCCAGCCATGTTGAGCCGGCTTCGGCATTCCAATGTTCATTGGCACCACCCGGATAGGCAACCTCGTAGGGGGACATCGACGCGTCCCCGACAAAAATGCATTTATAATCAGGGCCGTAGGTGCGCAGGATTTCATGGGTCTGCATCTGCTCGTCCCAGCGGCGGCGGTTATCCTTCCACACCCCTTCATAGAGACAATTGTGGAAATAGAAGTGTTCCATGTGCTTGAATTCGGATTTCGCCGCCGAAAACAGCTCTTCGACCACCTTCACATGCGGATCCATAGAGCCGCCAATATCAAGGAACAACAGCACTTTGACAGCATTGCGCCGCTCAGGGCGGGTTTTCACATCCAGATATCCGTGTTCCGCCGTGGCGCGGATTGTGCCGCCAAGATCCAGCTCTTCCTGCGCCCCGTCGCGCGCCCAGCGGCGCAGGCGTTTCAACGCAACCTTGATGTTGCGTGTGCCCAGTTCAACTGTGTCGTCTAAGTTCTTGAATTCGCGCTTGTCCCAGACTTTGACAGCCCTCTGATGACGCGATTCATTCTGTCCGATGCGCACCCCTTCGGGGTTGTAACCGTAGGCACCAAACGGCGAGGTGCCCGCCGTGCCCACCCATTTGTTACCGCCCTGATGGCGGCCCTTTTGTTCTTCAAGCCGTTTTTTCAGCGTCTCCATCAGCTTGTCAAAGCCGCCAGCCGCTTCGATTTCTGCTTTTTCCTCGGGTGAAAGATGCTTTTCAGCCATC
The DNA here is from genome assembly GCF_029285175.1 of Sulfitobacter sp. M05. GTDB lineage: Bacteria > Pseudomonadota > Alphaproteobacteria > Rhodobacterales > Rhodobacteraceae > Sulfitobacter. The sequence continues at coordinate 793,375 of NZ_JABEDH010000001.1, forward strand.
TTTTCCAGCCAGTCACGTGGGATTTCAACAGCTTCAAGAACATCGTCCAAGCTGATGTTTTCCAAGCCTTTAAATGCAGTAGAAAAAGCCTGATCGAACTTGTCTATATTGCGTTCATCTTTGACCATGGCGGTGCGGGCAAGGTAATAGAAGGCCTCGACGTCATAGGTCGCGATACCGGCGGCCATGCCGTCCAGAAAAGCCAAAAATTCACGCATGGAAACCGGGACTTTATGCGCCCGCAGCTGGTCAAAAAACGGTAAGAACATCAGGACGCCAGCAGGAACCGGTCAAACAGAACCGTTAAAACCATGCCGCAAATCATAAATGCCATACCAAAGCCGGCAGCGTATTGCGCCATATCCTTGCGGTTCCCGCCGCGTTTGCGGGCGTTAAACCCGCCCAAAAGTGCGCCTATAACGCCAAGACCGATTACGATCATCTGTGACCCCGCTTTGTGCCAAAGGCAGCTTATCCTTTAAGCGGGTTCAGCGATGCAATCTCGCGCAGCTTGGCCCGCACTGCCCAATCTGGTCCAAAGCCGTATCGCGCCCAGCCGATGCTGTCCAGTCTGACGCTACGCGCTTCAGCGTGACGGTTTTCCAGCTCCAGCGCTTCCGAGCGCAGCAACAGCAGGGTCGACAGCAATGCCGCGTTTTCACTGGCTCTTGCGGTGTTGACATGTGGGGCAATGAGCCGCAGCGCTTCGGCTCCGTCACCGCGGGTGATCGCATAGGCCGAAAGCTGTGTGGCCACATAGGCGCGGTGTAAATTGGTACCGGGGGTGATGGAATAATACCGTTCTGCCTCGATATAGTGGCGATGCGCCAATTCGGGGTCTGTGGTCTGCATCACCCGTCCCATTGCGTAATGAGCGAAGGCGCGGCGGTGATCCTGCCAGCCCATGGCGGTGGCGATGCGGATGGCCTCTTTGGCAGATGCGGTGCGTCCTTCAAATGAGATCGACCGGCCAAGGGCAGTCTGTACCGCTTTGCTCCAGGCGCGCGGGGTACGGGTGGCAAAGCGCGCGGTTTTATTGATGCCGCCGGGGTTGGTGCGGGCCAGAATGCCGGGCAGGGCCGCAGCAACCTGACCACGGCTCATGCCGGACCGCAGCGCCGGATCATAATAGGTCCGCAGGATCAGCATATCAAAGCCGGTCAGCACAGTATGCACATTGTCATCGTTGAACACACTGTCGGGCAGGCGGTAAAGATCGTTCAGCGGGCCAAGTGCCTGCGCCAGTTCCTCGTGCAGACAATCGCGCACTTCTTGCGGGCTGGAGTCATTGGGCAAAAAGATCGACAGACGTTCGCGCTTTTTCAGCAAAGTCCAGTTGGTTTGCGGTTTGCGCTTTGCCTTGCTGTATTCCGCCAGCGACGACACATTCGGAGCCACAAAACAGGCGGCTTGCGGCAAAACGGAACGGATTTCCGCGCGGCTAACAGCCTGAATGGTAATGTTTGCATTTTCTGCACGGGTCTGGCTGATGTCGATCCGCGCTTCGCTGCGCAGGCGGGAAATCAAACGGGTTAGATCGGACCCTAGCGTGACCGTTGGATTACCTGTCACACGAACGGTGATCGGGGTTTCAAATCGGGTCAACACCGGCAGCTTGCGCCCGCTTTCCATCTGGAATGACAGTTCGATAAAATCAAGCGCCAGGTCATTGTTCGAGCGCACCGGCGCTTTCGGAATGCTGGTGGCAAAACTTTTCATTGGCGGCAGGGAGGTGTCGAAAAAATTCGCCCGTGTTGCGACATCATGCTGCGAGGCTGGCACGCAGGCATTCAGCATCATGACCAACGGCATTACTGTACGTGCTTTCACAGAAGAGCCCCCTTGTTCAAAAGGGTCCGAGACGGGGAAAACCGTGCCGTATGCACACCCCAAGAGCGCACATAAGGTGCTGTACTGATCATCATAACTGCCTGCCTGTCCTTGTTGGACGATTGGATTTCAGGTCTTTTCGCCTTCCATCCCGACCTTACTAGGGAGCAATTAAGGCAAATTTGGGGCAAAAAACCTGAATTGGGGCAGGGGGTATTCAGTTCAAACGAAAATTTTGGGGCATACCCAAAAAATGACACAATAAAGCGGACTTACAGGGCAAAGCTGTCATGTCCCCTGGTCGGGCCGAAGTCAAAATGTTGCAAAGCACACACAGACGGGCGCGCTTTGCTGGGTTTTAAGTTAAATTGGTTGCACTTTGGCAGTTAACGCCCGCCGCGGGCCATGAAGGCAAGTCTTTCGAACAGATGCACGTCTTGTTCGTTTTTCAGCAACGCACCGTGAAGTTTGGGCAGGGCGGATGCCCCGTCGGCTTTCAGGTCTGCCGCGTCCATGTCTTCGGCCAACAACAGCTTGAGCCAGTCCAAGACCTCCGATGTCGAGGGTTTTTTCTTAAGCCCCTGCTGGTCGCGGATATCGTAAAACTGGGTCAGGGCAGTATTCAGCAGGTTTTCTTTGATGTCAGGGTGGTGAACTTCGACGATCTTTTTCAAGGTCTCCATTTCGGGGAACTGGATGTAATGGAAGAAGCAGCGCCGCAAGAAGGCATCGGGCAGTTCTTTCTCATTGTTCGAGGTGATGATCACAATTGGACGGTTGGTCGCCTTGATCATTTCACCAGTCTCGTAGACGAAAAATTCCATTTTATCAAGTTCTTGCAAGAGGTCGTTTGGGAACTCGATATCGGCTTTGTCGATTTCATCGATCAACAGCACAACTTTTTCGCCTGCCTCAAAGGCCTCCCACAACTTACCTTTGCGGATATAGTTGGCCACATCATGTACCCGCTCTTCGCCCAGCTGGCTGTCGCGCAAACGGCTTACCGCGTCATATTCATAAAGGCCCTGCTGGGCCCGCGTGGTGGATTTGATGTTCCATTCAATCATCCGCAATCCAAGCGCGGCGGAAACCTGTTTTGCCAGCTCGGTCTTGCCGGTGCCCGGTTCGCCCTTCACCAAAAGGGGGCGTTCCAGCGTAATCGCGGCATTCACCGCGATCGTAAGGTCATCGGTTGCCACATAATCAGCAGTGCCTTGGAATTTCATCTTTCTTTTCAACCTTCTGATTATGGACTTGAACAATGCCTTTAACCAAAAATCAAAGGAATTGTGTAGTGACAATTCTAAGCGGCTAAGATAGACGCAGCGTCATTGGGGGGCGATCTCGGGGAGAGGGGTCTCGTATGCCAGAAACGAAAACAGTTGAGGGGTATGATATGAAACAGGAAGTTTTCCTGCCTGAAAATTATTCACCGGCCGAAGATGAACCTTTCATGAACGACCGCCAGCTTGAGTATTTTCGACGTAAGCTATTGAACTGGAAGTCCGAATTGATCGAGGGCAGCCGGGACACCATTGAGGCATTGCAGGATGGGACGCGCAATATTCCAGATGTGATTGACCGGTCGTCCGAAGAAACCGACCGGGCGCTGGAATTGCGCACACGGGATCGGGCACGCAAATTGGTCTCTAAAATCGACGCTGCACTGCGCCGTATTGAAGAGGGCGAATTTGGGTATTGTTCGGTAACCGGTGATCCGATTTCACTCAAACGGCTGGATGCACGTCCGATTGCGACCATGAGTCTAGAAGCGCAGGAAAAACACGAACGGCGGGAAAAAGTACACCGCGACGATTGAGTTCCGCCCTGTTATGCTGAAATAGAACCATTTTGAATTAGAAAACGCCGGAGCTTTGCCTCCGGCGCTTCTGTCTGGGGGATATTGATGAACATTTCCAATGCAGTTGTCGTCGGTGGCGGGATCGGTGGTTTGGCGACTGCGGCCGCTCTGGCACGACGTGGGGTTGCAGTGACGCTGTTGGAACAGGCTGATGCCCTGCGCGAAGTCGGGGCCGGCCTTCAGGTTAGCCCCAACGGTTTGGCGGTTCTGCGTGCCCTTGGATTGGAAGCGGGTTTACGGACCAAGGAATCGGTGCAGGGCGAGGCTGTGGTGCTGCGCGACGGTGCCACAGGCGCGCAGGTGGCGCGTTTACCGCTGGACCGTTTGCCCAAGACGCAACGTTATTTCTTTGTCCATCGCACCGATCTGATCGACCTTCTGGCCGGTGCGGCGAAACGCGCCAATGTGACTTTTGAAATGGGTGCGCAGGTTGCCAGCATACACCCCGGACCAACGCCGCAGGTGCAGATGGCCGACGGCAGCAGCCGGCGCGCCGAATTGATTGTCGCTGCGGACGGCATTCATTCGCTGGCCCGTCCAGTGCTGAACGGGCCGGACACTGCTGCCTTTTCGGGACAGGTTGCCTGGCGCGCGCTGGTGCCCAATACGATTAACCACCCGGCGCAGGCGCAGGTGCATATGGGGGCAGGCCGTCATATGGTCAGCTATCCGTTGCGGGGCGGGCGTATGATCAATCTGGTGGCCGTGGAAGAGCGCGCCGGCTGGGCCGCTGAAGGGTGGAACCACCACGACGATCCGGCCAATCTGCAAGCGGCATTTGCCGATTTTGGCGGTGATGCGGGCCAGATGATTGAGGCGGTGCGCGAGGTGACCCTTTGGGGGTTACATCTGCACCCAGTGGCGCAGACCTGGCAACAGCAGGGTGTTGCCCTGTTGGGCGATGCTGCCCATCCAACCCTGCCATTTCTTGCGCAAGGTGCGAATATGGCCTTGGAAGATGCCTGGATCTTGGCCGAAGCTGCCGCGCATGGACGGGGGGACTGGCTGGCCGGGTACCAAAAGCTCCGAGAGGCGCGGGTCAGGCGGGTGGTTGCCGCAGCTGAAAAGAATGCCCACCGCTATCACCTGCGCCCCGGCCCGATGCGTAGTCTTGCACACCTTGGCTTGCGGGTCGGCAGCAGCATTGCACCATCGCAAATGTTGGGGGCGTTTAACTGGCTGTACAGCCATGACGTCACGCGCCCCCAAAAAAAGTAGGTTTCTGCTTTTAGGCTTTGGCGCGTTGTAACATGCCGAACAGATCGCGCGGATCATCAGGATCAGCCAACAGGTCCAGCGGATGAAACAGCTTGGTCTCGGCAATCTGGTCACGCACATAACGCAGCGCTGAGAAATCCTCGATCGCGAAACCGACACTGTCAAACAGGGTGATCTGTTTCTCGTCGGTCCGCCCCTTGGCTGCACCGGTCAGCACCTCCCAGAATTCCGTAACCGGGTGGTCAGCTTCCATTTGCTGGATTTCACCCTCGATCCTTGTCTGTTCCGGGTATTCGACAAAAATCTCAGAACGGTGCAGGATCGCGGGGGCCAGTTCCGTTTTGCCGGGGCAATCCCCTCCGATGGCATTAATATGCACCCCTGCGCCAACCATGTTGTCGGTCAGAATGGTGGCATATTGTTTGTCAGCGGTGCAGGTGGTGATGATCTGGGCACCCTCCATCGCCTCTTCGGCGCTCTTGCAAGCTGTCACACGCAGCCCGAGCCCCTTCAGGTTGTTGGCACATTTGGCGGTGGCCGCCGGGTCAATATCGTAAAGCCGTACCTCTTCGATCCCTGCAATGGTCTTCATCGCAAGGCTTTGGAACTCGGATTGTGTCCCGTTGCCAATCATTGCCATGACCTTGGCGTTCTTAGGGGCCAGCACCCGCGCCACCAGGGCAGAGGTCGCTGCCGTGCGCAATGCAGTGAGCAAGGTCATTTCGCTGAGCAGCACAGGGTATCCTGACGCCACATCCGCGAGCAGACCAAAGGCGGTCACCGTTTGCAAACCGTCCGCTGTGTTGGAGGGGTGGCCGTTCACATATTTGAAACCGTAGACATCGCCGTCCGAAGTTGGCATCAGTTCAATCACACCACTGTCGGAATGGCTGGCGACGCGTGGTGTCTTGTCAAACAACTCCCAGCGTTTGAAATCGGTTTCAATGTAATCGGCGATGCCCCGCAGCATTTCTTCGATGCCGATATGATGCACCAGTTTCATCATGTGATCGACGGAAACAAAGGGCACCAGCGCTTTGGACGAAGGTTTCAGGTTTGTCATGGAAGTATCCTTTAATATGCGCGGGTCGGGCGGTCGAAGACACGGCGGCCAAAGGCCGATGCGGTCAGGTCAACCATCAGGGTTGCGGTGCGGCCGCGTTCGTCCAGAAACGGGTTCAGTTCGACCAGATCAAGCGATGTCATCAAACCGCTGTCATGCAGCATCTCCATCACCAGATGGCCTTCGCGGACGGTAGCACCGCCCGGTACGGTGGTGCCGACGGCAGGGGCGACAGAAGGGTCAAGGAAATCGACATCAAGGGAGACATGCAGCAGTCCGTTAGCGGCTGCGACCTTGGCGAGGAACGCAGAAAGCGGTTTCGCAATGCCGGTCTCGTCGATCTCGCGCATGTCGACATAGGTGACATCAGTTTCCTGCAAGGCGGCGCGTTCGGCGGCATCAACCGAGCGTAGGCCGATGATGGCAATGTTTTCCTGCGGGACGGGGGTGTCGACAATTGGAAAGCCGTCAAACCCGTCGCGACCTGTGACATAGCCCAATGGTGTGCCATGCAGGTTGCCGCTGTCAGTGGTGTGCGGTGTGTGGAAATCCGTATGGGCATCCAGCCACAGTACGAAAAGCGGGCGTTTTACCTTTTCGGCGTGGCGCATGGCCCCCAGAACGGTGCCCAGCGAGAGGGCATGATCGCCACCCATAAAGATCGGCACACCATCGGGCATTGCCGCTTCCGAGGCATCGGCAAGGGCGGTTGTCCAGGCGATGGTTTCCTCAAGTGCTACGATTTTAGGGTGGTCCTTGGGGGTGAAGGGGGCAGGTGAGACGTTGCCGCGATCTTCAACCGGGTGGCCAAGATCTTGTAAGGCTTGCGCCAGTCCGGCGGTGCGATAGGCATCCGGCCCCATCAGGCAGCCTTGGCGGCGTTTACCACTGTCCAGCGGACAGCCGATCAGAATGCAAGGGGACTGGGACATGGGATCACTCCTGTGAATTGGGATGCCCTGATCTATCTGGCGCTATTGGTCATCGACAAGCGGTCAAATTGACCGTAATGGTTATAAATTGATCAAAATGGAATGTGAAATGGACGATTTGGATAACCGCATCGTTGCCGCCCTACGTCACGATGCGCGCATGCCGCTTTCTGATCTGGCACATGCGCTCGACACGTCGCGCACGACACTAAGGGCGCGGATTGCGCGGCTTCAAGAGCGCGGCGAAATCGTGGGCTTCACGGTGTTGACCCGTGCCGATGTCATGCGCGACCCTGTGCGCGGGCTGATGATGATCGGGATCGAAGGGCGGGGCACCGAGCGGATCACGCGACAGCTGACCGGCTTTGCTGAGGTGCGGGCGGTGCATTCAACCAATGGCCGCTGGGATGTGATTGTCGAGATTGGCACCGCAACGCTTGAAGCCTTTGATGCGGTACTGACGCGGATCAGACGGCTGGACGGGATCGTGGCCAGTGAAACCAACCTGTTGTTGAAAACCCGAAAGGCGGGTTAGCCGCGCCGCGCCGCCATGACCCAAAGAGCCGTCAGGCCAAAGGCGAGCAACGCGTTCCAGCCTGCCATCGACAGGCCAAACAGTTGCCAGACAATTTCGTCACACATGACAACGCCGGTGGGGGTATCCAGCGCCAGCAAGGCCCCTCCATCCAGCGCGCCAAGGTCGGCACCACCGCCAGAGCAGGATGTGGGCCCGGGCCACCATCCCCATTCGACACCAGCATGGAAAACGCCGATCGCACCGGTGGTCGCGGTGGCCAAAGCCCCGAGATAGGCCAGCAGACGCGGACCGCCCAGCAGGGCCGCCACACCAATCAGAACCGCCGCCGCATGGGGCCAGCGTTGCCAAAGGCACATCTGGCAAGGGGCCAGACCGCCAATATGCTGGAACCCAAAAGCCCCAAGCAAAAGCGCCGCAGACCCGAAGGTTGCAAGAGTTATCAGGGTCTTAGGTGTCATATCAACTTTACCACAGAAAATCCGGCAATCAGCAGGATAACAAGAAGAGTGAACATCAGGCCTAGACGTTTCTCGATGAAGTCACGGATCGGGGCCCCGAATTTCCATAACAAAAGCGCGACAATAAAGAAGCGCAGTCCCCGTGCAATGATCGAGGTGACAATAAAGGTACCAAGAGGCATCGCCGTCCAGCCGGACATAATGGTGATGACCTTATAGGGAAACGGGGTTACCCCTGCGGCAAGAACAGCCCAGAAACCGACGCCGTTAAAGCGATCGGCAAAGGCCTCCATCGCTTCAGCTTTGCCAAGGGTCGCCAGCATCGGTTGCCCGATGGTTTCATAGGCAAAAGCCCCGATGGCATAGCCCAGCAATCCACCCAGCACCGAAGCCACCAGCGCCACCGTAACAATCACAAAGGCGCGGTTGGGACGGGCGATGATCATCGGGATCATGATAATGTCCGGCGGGATTGGAAAAAACGAACTTTCGACAAAGGCCACCGTTGCAAGCGCCCAGAGGGCATGAGGATGCTGGGCAAGTCCGAGGGTCCAGTTATAGAGACGTTTTAACATCTAAGCTGCTCTTTTTAGGTGTCTTGCAACACCATACCACCGGCGTGGGGTCAAGGGTGGGCGGGTCGCGGGCGCGTAATCGGGCGGTTTGATCACGGTACTGTTACGCGACATCCTCAATTCGAACCGAACTGGGATTTTCCACTCAATCCGAGCTTAAGGATTTGATGCTATTGCGTGACCCGAAAGAAGGGCCCAGATGTGCATTACAACTTTCGCATTTTATTTTTCATGCTGATTGGCGGCGCGGCCGTCGTTTACGGCGTATTTCAGGTGCCGCCATTGACGTCGGGCGGATCTGGCGGGGCATCCGGTGCCAATGAGGCGGAATTTAATGCCGCTGTCAGCGAGGAACTGGCTTTTTGCCAAGCACAACCTGATGCCGTCAACTGCCGTTGCTTTGCCACTAAATCCGCCATCATCCGCAGCCACCAACAGCCCAGAGTGCCGACAGCAGTCTATGCCGACAAAGAGACGCTGGCCCGTGGCCAGGCAGCACAGGGGTGTTAGGGTCCTGACCCCAAGGAAAATGATGTTGGAACGGACTGCACAACAGACTTAATCGGGATGATCCTGCGATAGCCCTTGTCGAATCACAATTCGCTTTGTAGCAGGTCCGAACAGTGCCCGTGTGGTGGAATGGTAGACACGTCAGATTCAAAATCTGATGCAGCAATGCGTGCCGGTTCAAGTCCGGCCACGGGTACCAACTGGTTTAATAACCAGCCACCAATTTTATTTTTCCGCCACCACATGACCTTTAATAGGTGTCCAGCCGTCAAGGAAATGACCGCGTGGCCCGTGGGAACTATTGTGTTTTTCAGTCTGCGCAGACCAGTAAAATCGTGGATTTGCAACCGCAGAAATCGCGGGCGATTCCGGCATTTTGGTGGCGCGGTAAGCTTGCTAAATCGATTCGAATTCACCCTCCCGCCAGGGTAGAGTTGTGCGGCAATGGTGCAATTTTGGGATTATTGGTTCCAAATTAGCGACAGTGATTTTACAATTTAGACGAGAATATGGCGCAAATTTTAATGATCCTTTCATCCTGTGATTGTTTCCTGCCTGCTTACAATTAACTATTTTTTAAGAAGTGTTTCCTATGTTTTAGGTATTATATTCAGAGGGTTATACGGCGACATCCACCTTATTTTGAATTTTCCGTGGAAACAATCGCTCTGGTCATGTGTCCCCATACGGGGGTGAACCCGGCACTTAAGGCGGCCCGCTCACGGCAATCCTGACAATTTCTCGACATTTTTCCCTTTGTTGGACCATTTTGCAGGGGTATCAATGTTCCTGCCCAACTGGGGGGCACTGTCTATTGGTCGGGGGCGGCCACACATTCACGCATCCAAAATGGGTGCAGGATACGTGTGGACGCTGCGCGATGCGCGACCGTCCTCACGGCGTTGCCGGACACTGAATGTCCGGCTGCGTGCTGCCCGATACAGTATCCCGTTTGTTTGGTCGGCCATTTGTTTGGCGTGTCTTTGTGTGCCGCCCTTGTTCACGTGCCGTGTGCGAGGGGGGAAATTTGAACGGAGTAGATCTATGAGGCTTGCGCCACTGCCATCGTCAAATCCTACGATTGCTGCTTGGCCGGTCTTTTGCTCCTTCGCGCACAGTCTTTCCAAACCACTGTCCAGAACGGCCAGACCGCGCGGCACGCGTGGCAACGTCCAGGAGACCAACCAATGATCCGTACACTTGATTTTAATGCATTTGCAGCCGGTACCGTTATTGATGATGAGTATCAGGCAACGGATGGGGTGACGGTTTCGGCTGTAGGTGGCTCAGGGCAGGCGATGACCTTTGACACAGATAACCCCACAGGCGACGATACCGATCTGGCGTCTGATACCCTCGACGGCGTGCTGATCATCTCGGAAGATGGCGACACCAGTGATCCCGATGACACTGACGCCGGCGGCAGTATCTTTTTCGACTTTGAAGCACCCTCCCTTATCAAGTCCCTGACTTTCAAGGACATTGAAGAGACCAGCGGTGACGGCACGGTAATGGTGTTTTATGACGCTGACGGTGGGGTCATCGAAGAACATTTCGTTCAACCCACCGATGACGGTGGTGAACGCACGGTTGGCCTGTCCGTTGACGGCGTGTCGCGGATGGAGATCCGTTTCGAAGGGTCCGGCGCGGTGGACAATCTGGTTTTTGATGACAATCTGGCGGTGGACATGGGACCGACGGCGATTGATGACAGTGGCGAGACCGACGAAGATACCGCCGTGATCATTGATCTGCGGGGCAATGACACCGACCCGGACGATCCGCGTGCGGATTTGGAAATTGGTGATTTTGTCAGCGCCGACGGCACAGTGACCGATCTGGGCGACGGCACGGTATCCTTCTTGCCAAATCCCGATTTCAGCGGCGAGACCAGTTTTTCCTACACGCTCACCGACCCGGACGGGAACACCGATACCGGTGAGGTCACCGTGCTTGTGGACCCCGTTAATGATGCGCCTGTGGCATTAGATGACGCAGATTCAACGGATCAGGACACTGTGGTCACAGTCGATTTGTTGGCCAATGACAGCGATGTTGATAGTGACGGCTTCCGCGTTATTGAGGCAATCGTGCCGACAGCGCAGGGGGCGCTTGTCGATAACGGGGATGGGACGGTTGATTTCACACCGGCCCCTGACTTCATCGGTGACGCGACAATCAGCTATACCATTGCCGACACAGAAGGTTTGGAAGCCAGCGCCGCACATACCGTCACCGTAAACCCCGTGGACGTCGCACCGGTTGCCAACCCGGATACAGCCGAGACGCCAGAGGACACGGCAATCACCATTGACGTGCTGGATAATGACACCGACCCACAAGACGATGCCCTGACCATCACCGAAGCTTCGGTGTCAGAAGAGCAGGGCACCGTCGAGATAGTTGAAAACCAGCTGTTGTTTACACCAGCAGCAGAGTTCAACGGCCCCAGTACAATTTCCTATCTGGTCGCAGACCCAGACGGCAACAGTGCCGAAGGGACAGTTGCCGTTGAAGTAACCCCTGTGAATGACGATCCGGTCGCCGCGGACGACACGGCCACCACGCCGCAAGAAACGCCCGTCACGGTTAACCTGTTGGAAAACGACAGCGACATCGACGGCGATACCTTGGTTGTGACCACAGCCACAGTGCCCGCAGCACAGGGGGCGTTGTTAAACAATGGCGACGGCACAGTGGTGTTCACCCCGGCAGAGGCGTTCACAGGGCCCGCAACCATCAGCTATTCGGTGTCCGACGGCAATGGCGGCGAAGCCAGCGCAGAGCATGTGATTGACGTCACGCCGGTGGTTCCGGCCCCGCCCGTTGCGAACGACGATACCGCAACAACAGAGGAAGACACGGCAGTCATAGTCGATCTGCGCGGCAATGACAGCGATCCCGACAACGGCTTGGACACTCTGGTTATTGGCGATCTGGCGGTTGACCCATCCGAGGGCTCCGTTGTCGACAATGGCGATGGCACCGTGACATTCACCCCGGCTGCCGAATTTAGCGGGGACGCCATAATCAGCTATTCCTTGACTGACCCGGACGGCGCTTCTGATACTGCTGAGGCCGTTGTCACGGTGACGCCGGTGAACGATGCACCGATTGCCGAAGATGACGTGATGGGCACGCCCTACAACACCCCGATCGAAGACATCGAGGTACTTACCAATGACACCGACACGGACGCAGACCCGCTGCGCGTCGTAAGTGCAATCAGCCCCGACGGCGATGTTGTCATCACACCAGAGGGCGCACTGACCTTTACGCCGAACGACGGGTTCAAGGGCCCTGCCGAAATCACCTATACGATTTCAGACCGTCCCGAAGGCGCGCCTGATGCCTTAACGGACACGGGCACGCTGATTGTCAATGTGGCGGACCCCGGGGATCGCGACGGCATTGTCGATGGGACAGGCGACGATGATCTGATCGACACTGAATATTTGGGTGACCCTGACGGGGACCGCGTCGACAATGACGATGCGATCATCGCTGGCCAAGCGCCGAACGACGATATCATCCGTGCCGGCGCGGGGGATGACACGGTTATGGCCGGTCTGGGTGATGACAATATCACCGGCGGCGAAGGCGATGACAGCATCCTCGGGGAAGACGGCAATGACACAGTGGCTGGTGGTGCTGGCAATGACGTGATCGACACATCGGGGCCGGATCTGGCACCCGATCAGGGCTATCCTGATGCGGCGACAGACAGCTTGGGTTTTGCGGGCGACGATGACCCGGAGAATGACCGCGACTCTGTCATAGGCGGGACGGGTGATGATACCATCACAACCGGCGATGACCGTGACACGATCAGTGGCGGTGCCGGCGAGGATGTGATTGACGCAGGCATCGACAATGACCTTGTGACCGGAGGCGCGGACGATGACCGCATCGTTGGCGGCGAAGGCAGTGACACGATCTTAGGTGGCGATGGCGATGATACGATCTATGCCGGCAATGATCCCGACGGCATCGGTGATTTGTTGGACATTCCGGATGAGGAAACTGCGGGGTCGCCGTTTTCGCCGGATCGTAACCCGGACAACGGACGGGATGTTGTCTTGGGCGGTGCCGGTGACGATGTGATCTTTGGCGCTGACGATGGTGACAGCCTTGTCGGTGGCTCGGGTGATGACACCATTGATGGCCAGATTGACGATGACACCATTCGGGGCGGATCGGGTGATGATTCCCTGCTGGGCGGTCAAGGGGATGACACCATTGACGGCGGCACCGGCGAAGACACCCTGATGGGCGGCGACGGCGATGACACCCTGCGCGGGAACCGCAACGATGATATCCTGATGGGCGGCGATGGGGACGACGTCCTTGATGGCGGCGGTGATGATGATCTGCTAGAGGGCGGCGACGGCGACGACAACCTGCAAGGCGGTCAGGGGGATGACACCCTGCGCGGCGGCGCAGGTGAAGACACCATGACAGGCGGTGCCGGTCAGGACATGTTTGCCGCGGTTGGTGCGGGGGATGTTGTTGACGGCGGGTCCGGCCCGATTGACACCGACACGCTGGACCTGCGCGGTTCGGCCCCCGAAGGCGGGCGGCTTGAAGTTGTTTACACATCGGATGATCGGGAAGACGGTGTTGTTAATTATTTCAACGAAGAGGGCGAGGACGCCGGCCAGCTGGTGTTTGAAGAGATTGAAAACGTCATTCCCTGTTTCACGCCGGGCACCAAAATTGCCACGCCGAAAGGGGAACGCCGGGTCGAGACGCTGGCGGTTGGGGACCGTGTCATTACCCGCGACAATGGCATTCAGGAAATCCGTTGGGTTGGGGCCCGCAATATGTCCGGCGCCGAGCTGGCGCGTGCGGCCCACCTCAAGCCGGTGCTGATCCGTCAGGGGGCCCTTGGCAATGCCTTGCCCGAGCAGGATATGATGGTTTCCCCCAATCACCGGGTTCTGGTCGCCAATGACAAGACTGCACTTTATTTCGAAGAGCGTGAGGTTCTGGTGGCGGCCAAGCACCTGACAGATTTGGAAGGTGTGGACATCGTGGATGTATCGCAGACCACCTATATCCATATCATGTTTGACCAGCATGAGGTGATCCTGTCTGACGGCACCTGGACCGAAAGCTTCCAGCCCGGCGACATGTCATTGGCCGGGATCGGCAAGGAACAAAGGCAGGAAATTCTGGAACTGTTCCCGGAATTGGCCACCAAGGCGGGTGTGGAAAGCTATGCATCGGCCCGCCGGTCACTGAAAAAACACGAGGCCAAGCTGCTTACCGAATAGGCCGCATTTCAGGGGCGGGGGCCCCCGATAGGAAACAACGGCAGGCGGATTTATCGCCTGTCAGAAATATGCAGCTGTTTGTCAGGGATGTATCACCTTAGGCAAACGACCAGAGCGGGGCGGTAAACTGCCCCGCTCACTTTTTTGGCTTTGGGGGCGGACCGTTACACAGGTGGGTGCTGCGCCCTGCGCCAGTTCTCCCAGTCTTCCGGTGTATCAAGGTCAAGGCGGGCCCGTTGCCCTTGCAAGGGCACCAATGTCACGCGCCCCTTGGCCTGGGCGACAACTTCGCGCCCGCCACTGTCTCCTGTCAGATCGGCAAAAGCGGGGAACAGGGTATGATCGAAAATGATCGGATGACCGGCACCACCGTCCTGTGTGGCCCCGCGCCAGATCAGCGCACCTGTGTTAAGATCAATCGCATCTGCAACCGTCGCCAGATCACCCGCCGTGACATCGGGCAAATCCCCCAGCAAGACCATCGCGCAAGGCGCAGTTGATGGCAGGGCAGCAAAGGCCCGGCGCAGGCTGGCGTTCATCCCTTCATCGGCGTCCGGCACTGCAAAAGGCAGCACTTCCAACCCCCTAAGGGCATCATACCGGGCGTGGGGCGGTGTGGGGAGGGCAACCAGCACAGGGCCATTGGTGACGGCGCAGGCCTTCAAAGCCTGTTGGCGCAGCAGCGGTAGACCGTCTACCTCCTCAAGCAACTTATCACGTCCGCGCATACGGCTTGAGGCACCGGCAGCAAGGATGATGATGGGCAAATTATGTCTTGTCATACCGCCACCTTAACCGCCGCAGGCAGCAATGGTAAGGTGGCGGTCTTTTCATGCTTCATCGGCGCTTATAGCGTTTCGCGTTTACATTGAAGCACACAGTATCATCTAACGTGTTGAAATCGCTGATTTCAGGCAGCGTTAGATGTTTCAGGTTACACGCAAACTTCTCTAGCCACGCATTGCAGTGCCATCAGGATCAAAAAGTGCTGTTGTGATGAGCGTCGCCGGGCGCATCTGCCCAAGAATTTCGATCTCGACGGCAAGCCCTTCTTGGGCACGATCGCGCGGCACAAATCCAAGGGCCACCGAGGTGTTGGAAAAATGCGAATACCCGCCGGATGTGCAAAAACCAACCACTGCCCCGTCCAGCCAGATCGGTTCGTACCCCTGCACGTCGGCATCTTGTGCCTCAACCTTAAAGGCAACCAATTGACGGGCAGGGGGCGTTGCGCGCTCGGCTTCGGCGGCGGCGCGACCGATGAAATCGGTGTTTTTCTTAAAGCTGATGAACCGGTCCAACCCAGTTTCCGCCGCGGTGTAATCCGGCGAAAATTCGGCCATCCACGAGCCAAAGAACTTGTCCAGCCGCAAAGACATCATCGCGCGCATCCCAAACGGGGTGATCCCATGCGCCTGTCCTGCGCTCCAAAGGGTGTTCCAAAGGCTACGCTGATCCATCGGGTTGCAATAAACTTCGAACCCCAAATCGCCGGTATAACTGACCCTTTGCACGATGCAGCTGCTTTGTCCGACGGTCATTTCGCGCACATCAAGAAATTTCATATCGCTGACGTCGTGGCGGGTGCAGGCCTGAAGCACATCCCTGGCCCGTGGTCCCGCGATTTGAAATCCAGTGCGCCGGTCAGAGATGTTTTCGACGTCAACTCCGTCTTGCAAGTGGTTGAGGAACCAGCGGAAATGGTAAGCCTGCGAACCGTAAGATGCGGTCAGCTGAAACAGGTCCTCAGCCAGACAAGAGATGGTGAAATCCCCAATCAACTTGCCCTTTTCCGATAGCATCGGTGTGAGGGACAAACGTCCCTTGGCCGGCACACGCCCCGCCATGATCTGGTCCAGCCAAGCCCGCGCCTGTGGGCCTTTGACCAAATATTTACCAAAATTCTGCACTTCATTGATGCCGACGCTTTCACGCACCGCTTTCACTTCGCGGGCAGTGGCCCCAAAAGCGTCCGAGCGGCGGAAGGAGGGGGTTTCAAAATCCGGCTCTGCGCCAGTTGCAAAGTAATTGGCCACTTCCAGCCCGTATTGCTGGCCCCAGACCGCGCCCATCTTGCTAAAGATGTCATACATCGGCGTGGTGCGATGTGGCCGTGCGGCGGGCAGTTCTTCGTTGGGGTAGGAGACGGAAAACCGTTTTTGATAGTTCTCGATCACCTTTGGCAAGGTATACCCGGGGGTGATCCAATCCCCGAACCGCGCAACATCCATCGCCATGACATCGCGTTCAGGTTCGCCTTCGATCATCCATTGCGCCAGCATCAGACCGACGCCCCCACCTTGGGAAAAGCCAGCCATAACACCACATGCAGACCAATAATTGCGCATTCCGGGCACGGGCCCAACCAGAGGGTTTCCGTCAGGGGCAAAGGTAAACGGCCCGTGAATGACATTCTTCACCCCCGCGCGTTCCAGATCGGGGAACCGTTTATAGGCAAAGGCGATGCTGTCCTCGATCTTGTCGAAGTCATCCTGCAACAAGTCCTGTCCAAAGGACCACGGGGTGCCGTCAACCGCCCAAGGCCGGCAGGGTTGTTCGTAAAATCCGATACACAGGCCTTTGCCCTCTTGGCGCAGATAGGATTCGCCGGCCGGGTCCATCACATGGGGATGTTCGATCCCGTCCTTCATCATCTCGACAATCATCGGCACGTCTTCGGTAACCAGATACTGGTGTTCCATCGGATGCAGCGGGAAATAGACACCGGCCATCGCCCCGACTTCACGCGCCCATAGCCCCCCTGCGTTAACGATATGCTCGGCGTGGATATTGCCCTTGTCGGTGATCACATCCCAGGTACCATCCGGGCGTTGGTTTGTCTCTTGTACCATACAATGGGTTTCAATGGTCGCTCCGCCCATCTTGGCCGCACGGGCATAGGCATGGGTGGTACCCGAAGGATCAAGATGCCCGTCCAGCGGATCGTAAAGTCCGCCGATGATCCCGTCGGTGTTGGTAACCGGTGCGATTTTCCTGATTTCTTCGGGACCAACGATTTCCGTATCCAGCCCCATAAACCGGTGCTTGGCGCGTTCTGCCAGCAGCATGTCAAACCGGTCCTGATTGTCGGCCAGAGTCACGCCACCCACGTGATGCAATCCGCAAGACATGCCGGTGATCTCTTCCAACTCCTTGTACAGCCGGATCGTATACCCCTGAAGCGCGGCCATATTCGTATCACCGTTCAGCGTGTGAAACCCGCCCGCGGCATGCCATGTGGAGCCGGAGGTGAGTTCCGAACGTTCAACCAGCATGACATCGGACCAGCCCAGTTTGGTCAGATGGTAAAGAACCGACGCGCCGACGACGCCGCCGCCAATAATCAGAACACGGGTGGATGTTTGCATGGGGGATCTCCTTCACTGGGTGACCCTAGGTGACGGCGGGGCTTTCTCCTTTGCAAGTCTGAAACCGACGTAATTTGTCGCAGTAAACCGATGAGTCTGGCCTTGACACTTAAAGTTGTTAATATTTAGTTAATTCCACTAAAGATAAACGTTGTTGGGGTTCTAAAATGTATAAATCAGGTATTGCTCTGTTGTTCGGGCTGCTGATGGCCGTGGGAAATGCTTCTGCCGCGCCAATGCAGAGTTTCAGCGCCCCGCCAGAGATGACATCGCTTGAACAGTTCCTGAAATTCATCGGTCCACAGGAATTGAAAGCCGCGTGTTGCAAGACCTGTCGCAAGGGAAAGGCCTGCGGGAACAGTTGCATTTCGCGTGACAAATCCTGCCGAAAAGGGGTGGGCTGTGCTTGTAATGGATAGAGCCAGCCGTCTGACTTAAAAGGGATGTGATTTTCCGACAGAACATGTCGGGGAACGGCAATCGGTGGCCATTGGTCAGGGCCAGATTAGGTCTTAACGAAACCAAACGCCAGGACCCTGCCCATGCGCACCCATGCCCAAGCTGTTGTGATCGGAGGCGGTGTTATCGGCTGCTCGATCCTTTATCATTTGACCAAACTTGGCTGGACCGATGTGGTTCTAATGGAACGTGACGAGCTGACGTCGGGATCGACATGGCACGCGGCGGCCAACATTCACGGGTTGCATGACAATAACAACATCACCCGCATTCAGAATTACACGATGGATCTTTATAACGCGCTTGAGGCCGAGACCGGGCAGTCTTGCGGCGTGTTCCAACCCGGCAGCCTTTATCTGGCGCAGACCGAGGCACGCGAACATCAGCTGCGTTTGCAGGCAGCAAAGGCGAAATATTACAACATGCCGTTCCGCGAGGTTTCCCGCGCGGAGGCCGAGGCGCTGCATCCGCTGGTCAATTACGACGGCATTCGTTGTATCATGTTCGAGGAGAACGGCGGCAATGTTGATCCTTCCGGGGTGACCAATGCCTATGCCACCGGTGCCCGCCAGAACGGTGCCGAGATTATCCGGTTCTGTCCCGTCACAGGCACCGAACAACAGCCCGACGGCACATGGATTGTGCGCACCGAAAAGGGGGACATCGCCACCCAGTGGATCGTGAATGCCGCCGGGCTGTGGGGCCGTGAAGTGGCGGCAATGGCTGGGGTGAAACTGCCGCTTCAGCCTACGGAACACCAGTATTTTGTAACCGAAACCATTGCCGAGATCGACGGTCTGGACCGGCGACTGCCTTCGGTGGCGGACCGTGACGGCGAGTATTACCTGCGTCAGGAAGGCAAGGGGCTGCTTGTTGGGGCTTATGAAAAAGACATGCGGTTCTGGGCCGAGGACGGCACACCGCAGGGTTTTGGGCATGAATTGTTCGCCGATGATCTAGAACGGATCGAAGACAATATGATGCGCGCGATTGACCGCGTTCCGGCGGTTGGAACCGCGGGGATCAAGCGGGTGATCAACGGGCCGATGATCTGGTCGCCGGACAGCAATGTCCTGTTCGGCCCCTTGCCGGAACTGTCCAACTATTTCTGTTGTAACGGAATTATTCCCGGGTTCTCGCAATCCGGCGGCATGGGGCTGTTGGCGGCAGATTGGATTGTCACCGGTGAAAGCCGCTATGACATGTTTGCATGGGATGTCGCGCGGTTCGGCGATTGGGCGGATGCAGCCTTTACCAAGGCGCGGGTGGGCGACCAATATGCCAACCGGTTCAAGATCCATTTCCCGAATGAGGAACGCAGTGCTGGCAGGCCGATGCGCAAACGTCCCGCCTATGACGCCCAGCGCGATTTGGGGGCGGTGTTCGGATTGAATTACGGCTGGGAACATCCGCTTTATTACGGGCAGCCGGTTGGATCCGAGGATGTGACCGAAGGTTTCACCCGGCAGGGCTGGTGGGAACAGGTTGGCCGCGAAAGCCGGATGCTGCGCGAGCAGGCGGGCATTATCGATATTTCCAATTTCGCGAAGTACCGATGCGCCGGTCCCGGTGCCGAAACATGGCTGAACGCCTTGTTCGCGAATAACATGCCCAAGGCGGTTGGGCGCTCTTGTTTGACACCTCTGATCGGTACACGCGGCGGGATCGCGGGTGATTTCACCGTGACACGTATGGGCGATGAGGAGTTCTGGATCATCGGGTCGGGGATGGCCGAGCGGTATCATCAGCGGTTCTTCAAACAAATACCGCTGCCCGAGGGCACAACGTTCGAGAGCCGGACAGAGGCGATGTGCGGATTTAACGTCGCCGGACCAAAGTCGCGCGAGATATTGCAGCGGATGACCAACACGTCCCTTGCGACAGAGGACTTTGCCTTCATGCGCTCGGCTTGGGTCGAACTGGCAGGGGTGCGATGTCTTGCGCTTCGGGTAAGCTTCACCGGGGATCTGGGCTGGGAATTGCATTGCGCGGTCGAGGATCAGGCCCGGCTCTTTGCGGCGCTTATCGCTGAAGGGGCGGCCCATGGGGCGGGGCCTGTAGGATCGCGGGCGCTGATGTCACTGCGGATCGAAAAGGGGTATGGTTCATGGAGCCGCGAATATTCCCCCGAATACTGGCCGCAGGAAGTTGGCCTTGAACGCCTGTGCAAGATGGACAAGGATTTTCTTAACAAAGCGGCTGTGGCCGAAACAATGGCAAAGCCGGCCCGGGAACGCCTTGTTGTGCTGGCGCTCGATGCAGCACAAACCGATGCCTCGAACGCGGATGCTTCCGGCGGCGAGCCGATCTTTAGGAACGGCGAGGGGATCGGGCGCGTGACATCGGGTGCTTATGGGTATGGGGTGGGGCAATCCCTGGCCTTGGGGTTTGTCAAAGATGCGGAACCCGGGGACGTCGTCGATGTGATGGTGCTTGGCCTGCCCCATCAGGCAACCATTCTGGCAGAGCCGCCGTTTGACCCACAGGGCAGCAAGCTGCGCAGTTAAGGGCTTTCGGCCTGCTGTCACGACCCGATGCCGAAAGAACGACGGCGAATGTTGTACCAATGTAGAGAACTGAGGTCGTAACGCGCAGGGCGCAGGGAATTGTGCAATACTTCCCGCCGTTTTTTCTGGCTTAACGGCGTGGAGAATATAACCTGATAGAAGTCGTTTCCCTCGGTCAATGTGCGGGCATTCAAGGTATAATCGCCAACCTTGATGTTGAAATAGGTGCCGCGCGCAATCAAAGCGGTATCGCCGCCGTCCAGTTCATCATCACTCTCGGCCAACATGGCCGGGACGATGGTGCATCCTCGCCGGCTGATGTTTGTAATCCGCCCGTCGATGCGTCGGCCCAGAACATGCGCGTGCATTGGGACATCGCAAATGGAGCGTCCACGATGAACAATGCGAAACACCTTAAGCGCGATATGAACCGCAATAGCAAACAATACAGCGAGAACAAGGCCCAGCATCGCAACCCCCAGCAGACGCAACTGGTTGCGGTGTTCGGCAATCTCGGCTTCGATATCAGCAACCCATCTTGGCAGGCGACGCCATCTTGCGGTTTGACCGGGACGAATAGAGGCCGGTCGACTGTGATCGGGAGTTGTCGCCGCGTTAAGGTCGGTTTGTCCGCGACAGGCTTCGTGCAAAACGGTCGCGGTTTTGGCAAGATCCTGATCAAAGGTTACAGGGCGGTTCAATTCCTCCTGCGGGCGATCAGCGATGAACATCAGTACGGTCAGGAAATGGCGCACAGAGCCGAAAGAATGCGCCTGTCCCGACTGTCGCAGGATCGCCAGCATGTCATCATTGTTGATGCTGCGGATTAATTTGTTGATTTCGGTCAGGCGGTTCTGGTCTGGCCCTGTCTCGACGCTAAAGGTGTCTTGTGCCAGATCGATCACTGACATAAGTTGGTCGCAGTCGGCATAGGCCATGCCAGGCAGCCAGAGCCAAGCCAAACAAACCAGTCCAAATGATCTTAAAATCCGCATGTCTTCCTTGTGGGCCGTTCCGTCGGCCCGTTCCTCAGGTGGTATGCAAGATTGATCTTAATGTCCGGTTACGCAGGGACGGTTGTTGACGCGAAAACCTCACTGCGCGCGGCTTGGTGCCGATGTATTCGGACCCGGTGTTTAGGCCTGGCAACAGATAACGTGGTTCAAAGCGGCCTGATCTTGAGTTGGGTAATCCGGTTACCCTCGCGTGAGGTGACTTCGAAACGGAACCCGTGAAAGCTGAAGACCTGACCGGCTGTCGGGATCATCTGGGCTTCGTGGATCACCAGACCGGCCAATGTGTTGGCCTCATCATCTGGCAGTGACCAGTCCGTCGCCCGGTTCAAATCGCGGATCGTCATGGCCCCGTCCACGTAATAGTGTCCATCTTCACCCGGCAACAGCTGGTGATCAGCGTCAGGGTCAAATTCATCAGTGATCTCGCCAACGATCTCCTCCAGAATATCCTCAAGGGTGATTAGCCCTTGAAGCGATCCGTATTCATCCACCACCAACGCAAAATGTGTGCGCCGGCGCAGGAACTGGCGCATCTGTTCGTCTAGTGTCGATGTTTCCGGCACGAAATAGGGTTTCATGGCCACAGAAGAGACATCGAATTTCTTCAGAACCGATGCGTCGCCTTCTGGACCGCCGATAAGCTTGTACATCGCGCGCAACAGGTCTTTGGCGTGGATCACTCCGATGATGTTTTCCGGATCATCGCGATACACTGGCAAACGGGTGTGGTTTGACTGAAGACATTTATTCAAGACATCGGAGGGGTCTGCATCGGCGTCAATCATCTCAATGCCAGAACGGTGCAGCATGATTTCCTCAACGACGCGTTCTGCCAGATCAAGCGCGCCAAGGATACGGTCGCGGTCCTCTTTTTCGACCACCCCTTCAGAATGGCCCAGTTGCAGCGCACCGACGATCTCTTCGCGCACGGCCAGAATGTTGCTGTCCGGGTCGACGGTCACGCCAGTCAGACGCAGGATGCCGCGTACCAACAGGCGCACCGCTGTTACGATGGGTGAAAAGATGCGCACCACAATTGAAATCGGTCCCGAGACCAGTGCCGCCGCCCGTTCCGAATTGGTGATGGCATAGGTCTTTGGCAGAACCTCGGCAAAGACCAGCACCAAAAGCGTCATTGCAAGGGTGGCATAGGCCACACCGCTTTCGCCAAACAGGCCCAGAAACAGGGTGGTCGCCAGCGAGGTGGCAAGGATATTCACAAGGTTGTTGCCGAGCAGGACAGAGCCGATCAGCCGCTCGTTATCTTCTGTGATCCGCAAGGCGCGTTCGGCACCTTTTGATCCTTTGTCCGCCTGGGTGCGCAACTTGCCGCGAGAGGCGGCCGTCAACGCGGTTTCGGAGCCTGAGAAAAAGCCAGAGAGGATCAGCAAAAGAAAGATGATGCCGGTACTGAACCAGAATGCCCCATCAATAAACGAAGTGTCGAGGAGCGAGGTAGAGGGTTCCATTCGGGAAGATGTCCATGTGATACTAGTTTATTGTGTTATGGGGCCGCGCGGCGCTGCGTTCAAGGGCGCCATTCAGGGTGCCATTCAAGAGAGGTGGATATGGTCGGTATCAGGCATCTGGATTTGGGACTTCTTGACGGTGATGTGCTGGTTTTCGGCGGACCCTATTCGAATGCGCAGGCCACGGCAGCAGTGATCAAGGAAGCACAGACGCGCGCGATCCCTGCGGCGCAGATGATCTGTACCGGTGATCTGGTGGCCTATTGCGGCGCGCCGGCACGAACAGTGGCACAGCTGCGCGCCCTTGGATGTGCGATAGTGGCAGGCAATTGTGAAATCCAGCTGGGCAGTGGTGCGCCTGATTGCGGGTGTGGCTTTGAAGATGGCAGTGCCTGTGACCTGCTCAGTGCAGGGTGGTACGTATTTGCATCATCGGTTCTGGCCGATGCTGACAAGGTATGGATGGCGGGGCTGCCGGATGTAGTGAGCTTTCGCCACCATGGCGCGCGTTATGCGGTGATCCATGGCGGCATGACCGATGTGTCCCGATTTATCTGGCCAAGCTGTGATGCCGGTGTTTTCGCGCAGGAATGGGCCGCAGTGGAACAGGCCGTTGGTCCTGTGGATCATATCCTTGCCGGCCATGCTGGTGTGCCCTTTGTAAAAACCACGCCACAGGGGCGCTGGATCAATGCCGGTGTGATCGGGATGCCGCCCCATGACGGGCAGCCGAAGACGCGGTTTATTGTGTTGGAACAGGGTAAAGTACGGATTGAGAACCTGTCCTATGACAACACGGCGGCGGCGGCGGACATGGCACAAGCCGGACTACCACTGGGTTACCGCGACGGGTTGATCAGCGGTTACTGGCCCTCAGAAGATGTGTTGCCACCAGATTTGCGGGTACCGGTATCGGCCAGAGGATGACGTTCCAATACCAGTTCTGACAGGCGTTCCTCCAGAACATGGGTGTAAATCTCGGTCGTGGCGATATCAGCATGTCCCAACATCGTCTGGATGGCCCGCAAATCGGCCCCATTGGCCAGCAGATGGGTTGCAAAAGCATGGCGCAGCGTATGGGGCGTGACCTTAACAGGATCAACACCGGCAGCGACGGCAAACTCTTTGATCAACAGATAAAACCGGTGGCGCGTCAGATAGCCGGACTTTCCACGCGAAGGGAAGAGGAAGCGCGACGCAGGTTTGCGCTTCTGCCGATCTTCAGCATCCTGAAGGTCGCGATCCTCAAGCCATGCGGCAAGGGCCACGCGGGCCGGCGGGGACAGGGGCACCATACGTTCCTTGCCGCCTTTGCCCATGATCAACAACAGGCGGGGGTCGCCGCGCGTGGCTGAAATTGGCAGGCCGACCAATTCGGTCACCCGCATCCCCGTGGCGTAAAGCAATTCCATCAAGCAGGTGTTGCGCAACCGATCACGCGGACTGCGCCCGGACGCGCGGGCCGCGTCAAGCAGCCGGTCAACTTCGTCCTCAGACAGGATTTTGGGCAGGCGTTTGTCCTGACCGGGCCCCGCAATCTGGATCGCCGGATTGTCCTGCCGCAACCCTTCTTCGAAGGCAAAACGATACAGCTGTTTGATTGCGGACAGGCGCCGTGCGCGCGTGGATTTCGCCAACCCCTGCGCGTCGCAATAGATCAGGTAGTTTTCGACGTCATCGCGGCTGGCGGCGTTAAAATCCAAGGCCTTGCGCGCCAGATAGCCATCAAAATCCTTAAGGTCCCGGCCATAGGCCAGTTGCGTATTCGTCGCCGCCCCCAGTTCGGCGGCCTGCGCCTCAAGAAAGGAAGAAATCCAATGAAACGTGTCGCTTTGCATGGGCTATTGTTCCAACAATAAAGTCTGAAGGGCCGCACGGCGCGCCGTGTCCTCAAGGCCCAGCGCCCGCAAGGTGGCAAGGGCGTCGCGCAGTGCTTTGTCATTGCCCCTTGCACCGGTCTGCAACAAACGCAGCACGTCCAGAATGCTCTCGCCCAGACGTCCCTGTTTGACCATGGCCACCAGATCGGCGCGCGGCGCAGCATCTGAAAAGGCGTCATAGATCACACCATGGATAATGTCGGCAGGGCGCCCGGGTTTCATTTCGCCCAAGGCAACCTGGCTGGCCAGATCAGAGCGCAGCGCCCGCGCAGCGGCCTCTTCATAGGTGGGGGATAACAGCATGACGTCATAGGCGATGCGCGCGGGTTTACCCCTCAGTTTTACCTGCGAAAGCTGGGTCGCAAACAGCTCTGAAAATGCAACCGCAAGGCCGGCGCTTCGCATACGGTGCCAAACGGTTGGCAGGGTTTTGCTCACGGCTTCGGCGCTGCCTGATGCCAAGGCGGTTTCAAAGCGCTGCAGGGCCGACACCCGGTCCCACACCCCGCCTGAGGCGGCGGCCTTGCGTTCCGAGTAAAGCCCCAGCAGCCGGTTGTCGGGCAAGGCACCAGCACGTGTCAGGCGTTCTGCCGCCTCAAGCTGGGCCTTCCAGCCAACAAGATCACGCAGATCGGCCACCGCATAGGCGCGGGGTAGTTTTGTTGTATTCACCGGTTCACCGATGGTTTCGTAAAGCCGGAACATTAATGGAGTCATCTGTCGCGAAACGGGCAGGGGCGGCGCGCCTTCAAACCCTTCGGGATCGAGAAACCGTTCAAGCAAGGCCAATTGGTCCTTGGGCAACAGGCCCAGCGCCTTTGCTGTGCCAAAGGTCAATGCGGCATTTTCCCAGCGCCGCTCACGGGCATCGCAAAACACCCGCGTTCCGTAATTCCGTGTCAAATGCGGTGCGGCCGCCAGCTTGTCACAAGCGCGGTCTTCGGTGCCGGTCAATAAGCTGATTTGCATCCAAAGATCGAAATGCGCAGGTGATGTCGTCACGCCGGCCTGCTCGATCAGTGCCAATGCAGGATCAAGCGCGCCCAGCTGCATCAGTTTGCGCGCCCGCGCAATCGCAAGGGCATCACCGGCAGCGGTGCGGTTGCCCGGTGCCTGTGCTTCGGTCAGCAGGATGGTGTAGAGCAGGGATTGCGCCGCCGGCAAAACCAAGTCGGGCAGCTTGGCGATTTTTGTTTCCAGCTTACCGATGTCGCTGCCCTGCCACAGATCGGCAGGCAGACCGGTCACCCGTGGCGGCACCAGACCGATTTCGCGCGCACCGCTTTGGGTCAGGGGCTGTACCTCGACGTTGGGGGCCAGCGCTGTTTTGGCGACCGCAGGCTCGTCGATATTGCGCTTGGTTGCGGGCCGGCCATCATGTCCGCTTGGAGCGACGGGGGCAGGAGCCTGTGCAGAAGGCTGTCTATCAAGCCAGTCGATGACCGACAGCGGCCCTTGCGATTGGGCTGCTAGGGGCGTGGCAAGCAACATAACACAAGCACCGGAATAAAACCGGCACCGCAGTGTGTTTGCGCAAGATTGCGCCACTCAATCTACCCCCAGAGTCACGGGTTGGCGGATTTCCACCTGTACGGGAGCAAATTCAGCACCAAAGAATGGTCCCAGATAGGCAAATCCCACCAACGCCGCAAATCCCAGAATTAATAGGAAGATCAGCAGCTTAATTAATTTGCCCATGTAGAATGCCTGTCTTTTTTCACGAGAGTTATGCAATCTATATATGGCCTTTTCGGCAAGATCACGTCATTCAGATAAAAATGAACGAATTTGAGCAAACCATGGCCGATGACGGTAGGGCAACCGCCCGATACACCCTGAAGAAAACGGTTGTTCTTGTCGGGATGATGGGGGCGGGCAAGACGGCTGTTGGTCGCGCCGTGGCGGCCAGACTGGCGGCACCCTTTCTGGACAGTGACGCCGAGATTGAAGCCGCAGCCAATTTGAGTGTACCGGAGATATTCTCCCGCGACGGCGAGGCATTTTTTCGCAAACGCGAAGCCGAGGTGATTGCCCGCCTGCTGGACACCGAGAAATGTATCTTGTCGACGGGCGGCGGGGCGTTTCTGGCGCAGGCAAACCGCGAGGTGATCTCACAACGTGGTGTGTCGGTCTGGCTGAATGCTGATCTTGATCTGTTGTGGAACCGGGTCCGTCACAAGGACACCCGTCCTTTGCTGCGCACTCCAGACCCCAAGGCAACCCTGACCAGCCTTTTTGAGGCGCGGGTGCCGTTTTACAGTCAGGCCGACATCGCGGTTTCCTGTGATCCGGCGCTGAGTATTGATGCGATGGCCGTTCGGGTGATCGCGGCACTGGCTGAACGGCCTGATGTATTGGAGCCAAGTGATGGTTGAAACTGTTCATGTTGATCTGCCGGGCCGCGCCTATGACGTGGTGATCGGGCCTGATCTTCTGGCGCAGGCCGGGGCCTATGTCGCGCCGGTTCTGCACCGCCGCAGGGTGACCATTATCACCGATGATACGGTTGGTGACCTGCACCTTGCTGCCCTGAAGGAGGGGCTGGCAACATCCGGTATTTCGTCTGAAGCGCTGAGTTTGCCCCCCGGGGAAGCCACCAAATGCTGGACCCAACTGGAACATTGCGTCGACTGGTTGCTGTCGCAAAAGGTAGAGCGTAACGATGTTGTCATCGCCTTTGGTGGCGGTGTGATCGGCGACCTTGTTGGATTTGCCGCGGCCATCCTGCGCCGTGGTGTGCGGTTTGTGCAAATTCCAACCTCGCTTTTGGCGCAGGTTGACAGCTCAGTTGGCGGCAAGACCGGGATTAACGCCACACAGGGCAAGAACCTGATCGGGGCGTTTCACCAGCCCAGCCTTGTCTTGGCGGATACGGCGGTGCTGGGCACGCTGGCGGCCCGTGATTTTCTGGCCGGTTACGGCGAAGTTGTGAAATACGGGCTGCTGGGGGATGCGGCGTTTTTTGACTGGCTTGAAGAAAATGCCCCCACCATGGCCGCAGGGGATATGCAGGCGCGGATCAAGGCCGTGCGCCGTTCGGTCGAAATGAAGGCCGAGATCGTGGTGCGTGATGAGACAGAGCAGGGTGACCGTGCCTTGCTGAACCTTGGTCATACCTTTTGTCACGCGCTGGAGACGGCGACGGGCTATTCCGACCGGCTGTTGCATGGGGAAGGGGTGGCGATCGGCTGTGCCCTGGCGTTTGAACTTTCGGCACGGATGGGCCTTTGTGCGCAGGAAACACCCAGCCGTGTCCGCGCCCATCTGCGTGCCATGGGCATGAAGACCGACATTGCGGATATTGAGGGCGATTTGCCCGATGCCGAGGCGTTACTGGCGCTGATGGGGCAGGACAAAAAGGTTGTGGACGGACAGCTGCGGTTCATTCTGGCCCGTGGAATTGGTCAGGCATTTGTGACGTCGGATGTGCCGCGCGATGTTGTCTTAGGGGTGTTGAAAGACGCGCTGAAAGAGCGCTGTATCGCCTGACCGTAGAGCAGTCTCTGGTTATTAGATCGGAGGTTATAATCCGAAGAAAACCGACACTGTGATTCTAAATGCCTCCTGATAGGTCTCTGATATTACAGGCCTTTGGTTGCGATCAGTCCCGCCGGATCACCATTGCGAATTTGTCTTTCGATGAGAAACCAACGGATTCGTAAAAGCCGGTTGCGCCGCGCCCCTGACCGGTCATCAACATGACCTTGTAGGCATCCGCAGCCCATGCGGCATCTAGGGCCGCCTGCATCACTTGGCGGCCATACCCACGCCGCTGATGGCTGGCGCGCGTCACTACATTTTCAATCAGCCCATAGGGCCGCCCGTTCCACAGAACATTCGGCAACAGGTGCAGAGTCAGCATGGCGGCAAGGGCAGGACCGTCGAAGACCCCGATCACCTGTGTGCCGGGATGGGCCAATACAACGGCAAAGCCCGCCGTGCTAGTTGCAGGCGGGCCAACCGTAAGTTCATTGTAGAGGATCAGGGCCTCGGCCGCATCTGACGGTGTCAAAAGACGGACAGCCCCGCCCGTCATCAGAATGGGATCTCGTCGTCCAGATCGCGAGAGGATCCGCCGCCGCCACCACCTTGCGATGGGCCGCTGTCATATCCGCCGCCACCGCCGTAGTCACCACCACCGCCACCGTAATCGCCGCCGCCACCTTGGCCGCCACCATATCCACCGCCACCGCCTTGGCCGCCGCCACCTTGGCCACCGTCACGACCGTCCAGCATGGTCAGCGTGCCACCGTACCCTTGCAGAACAACTTCGGTAGAATAGCGGTCCGCACCGGATTGGTCCTGCCATTTGCGGGTTTGCAACTGGCCTTCGATATAAACTTTGGACCCTTTGCGCAGGTATTGTTCGGCGATACGAACCAGCCCTTCCTGAAAAATCGCAACAGAATGCCATTCGGTTTTTTCGCGGCGTTCGCCGGTGTTACGGTCTTTCCATGTTTCGGAGGTTGCAATGCGCAGGTTACAAACCTTGCCGCCATTCTGGAACGACCGCACTTCCGGGTCGCGGCCCAGATTACCGATCAAAATCACTTTGTTTACTGAGCCAGCCATGTTTTCCCTTGTCTGTCTGTAGGTCGCCCTTGGCGAATCCGCCAAGCCGCTTGGATCGGCATGTTATATCCGGCCTGCCGGCGCCGGACCATGGGTTTATGTGGTTGACGAAGGGTTGTCGGTGTCAGCGCTCAATTTTCCAGACAATCTAGTGCTGGCAGCACGCTTGATACCTGCTATAAGCGGCGCGAGGGAACGGGCACGGGTATCTTTGCAATGCGGAATTCAGGTGTTTTGGCGATGGTCGCATCGCTTGGGATCATCTTGGCAAATGGTCCTGTGCAAGCCGAGGTACTGTCTTCCAAGAACCGTACATCAATTTTTAAATCCCAGTCCAAACTGCTCGATAACAGGGCGTCCAAACAATATTCCGCCTCTGTCCGGCTAAAGCCGCCAACAGTAAGCACCCCGACAAAATGGGATGCCGTGGCGCTGCCGAAATACCGGGGCAAGTACAAAGGCCAGTTTCTGAGCATGGCCAAAGCCGCCGCCGCGCGCAACGGCGTGCCGGTTGATCTGTTTTTGCGGCTGGTCCAGCAGGAAAGCAACTG
Organism: Sulfitobacter sp. M05; assembly: GCF_029285175.1. Taxonomy (GTDB): domain Bacteria; phylum Pseudomonadota; class Alphaproteobacteria; order Rhodobacterales; family Rhodobacteraceae; genus Sulfitobacter. Next base: position 823,458 of record NZ_JABEDH010000001.1, read on the forward strand.
GAACGCCGCTGCTGTCAGCCACGCTGGGGCCATCGGGCTGGCGCAATTGATGCCGGGTACTGCACGTCTGTTGCGGGTAGATCCCAAAGATCCGGCGCAAAACCTTGAGGGCGGCGCGCGATACCTCAAGCAGCAATACAAGACCTTTGGGTCCTGGAAACTGGCGCTGGCCGCGTATAACGCGGGCCCCGGCGCGGTCAAGAAATACGGCGGCGTGCCGCCTTATAAGGAAACCCGTAATTACGTGCGCATCATCGGCGGCAACTGATTGCCTGCTTTTCTAACGGACCGAATTTATCCTATAGCGCCCGACCTTAAACATGAATCCCAATGCCCTGTCAGGCTGCGCGTTCTCGGGACATCGGGGATATGAAATACTACAGGTTAAAGATCAGACGCTTTAGCGGCTGACAAAACACTGTGGAACCTTTTAGGGCCTCCATCCGTTACCTTGTCAGACCGCGCGGCAGACCCTCTGCCGTGTCGGAGCAACGACAGAGGATGAAACACATGTTTGTTACGATGAAAAAATTGACCCTTGCCACAACAGTAAGCGTGATGGCGCTGGCGGGTACCGCGATGGCAGGCGACATGGACGGCGTATCAGAAATCCGCGTGTCCACCTCCTATGATGCAGCTCAGGATTCCAACGCGGCTGCGTATTTCCCCGAGATTGCGACCGATGTTCAGGTTGCGATCGCGAAATTGATCCCGAGCAGCGACAATGCCGCCGACCCGATCATCCGGGTGGATTTGCGCAAGGTTGCTTTGGACGGCGACACGATCCTGCCTGACACAGCCGAGTTCAACCAGCTGGAAGGTGTGGTCGCGATTGACACAAACACGGGCGAGGGCGGCCAAAGCTTTAAGGTTAATATCGTCGCAGCAACCGACATGACAGCTGTACCCGAAGGTTTCGTCGGCATCGCGCCGTCACCGGATGATTTCTATAACGCCATGGTCGAGGGTTTTGCGCTGAACGTGGCAGAGAGATACTCAACCCTGAATGATGCTGGTGCAAAATTGTCCAACTGATCAAACAGCGGTCCGAAACACCAAATGAATGAAAAACGCGGCCCCTTTTGCAGGGCCGCGTTTGGTTATTCTGCGGCGACGCCTATTTCGATCACAGGTTCCATTTGCGCCAGCTTTTCTTCAGAAAGATGGCATTTCATCTGGTGCCCATCGGCAATCATCCGGATCGGCGGCACCTCTTTTTCACACAGGCCACCGGGCACCTCCGACTTCCAACGGCAGCGGGTCTGGAACGGACAGCCCGACGGCGGATTCATCGCGGAAGGGATATCGCCTTCCAGTACGATGTGCTTTTTCTTTACTTTGGTGTCGGCAATCGGGACCGCAGACAACAGGGCCTCGGTGTAGGGGTGATAGGGCGGGCTAAACACCTGATCAGTTGATCCAAGTTCGACCACATGCCCCAGATACATAACCATCACGCGGTCACTCAGATAGCGTACAATCGAAAGATCATGGCTGATGAATAGCAAGGTCGTCTTCTGTTCACGCTGGATTTCCATCAACAGATCGGTAACCGCCGCTTGAACCGATACGTCCAGCGCGGACACGGGCTCATCCGCAACGACAATTCGGGCATCACCGGCAAAGGCACGGGCAATACCCACGCGCTGTTTTTGCCCGCCGGACAATTGGCGCGGCATCCGGTTGGCGAATTCACGCGGCAGCTTGACCAGATCCAAGAGTTCCAGCATCCGCTGCCAGCGTTCTTTTTCGGTGTTGCCGATTTTGAATATCTCAAGCGCGCGCACAATCTGGCGGCCCACGGTCATAGAGGGGTTCAAGGTGTCAAAGGGGTTTTGGAAGACCATTTGTACATCAGCCACATTCTGCGTGCTGCGATCATCAATGGCCACGTCCCCGATTTCCTGACCATCCAGCATGATCTGGCCCTCTGTGGCGGTTTCCAACCCCATCAAAACCTTGGCAAAGGTGGATTTGCCGCAGCCGGATTCACCAACAATCGCCAGTGTCTCGCTTTCGCGGGCTTCAAAGCTCAGTTCCTCATTCGCCTTGACCACTTTGGTGCTGCCGCCGCCAAACATCGCATTGGCCGCGACCTCGTAATATTTCTTTAACTTATCGATTTTCAACACGACATCGCCAACCGCGCCTTTGGATTTCACATCCGCCAGCTCAAGCGGCGCGTTCCAGTCGATTTCGTCAAATTTCAAACAGCGTGTGTGGTGGCGGTCGTTGCCCTTGATCGGCTGCATCAGAATTGCAGTCTGATCACAGCGCCCAGCCTCAAAGTAATCGCAGCGCGGCCCAAAATTGCAGCCCGGCGGGCGCTCATGCGGCAAAGGAAAGTTGCCGGGAATCGCCACCAGCGGGCGGGCGTTCTTATCCGCGCCGGGCAGGGGGATCGACCGGAACAGTGCCTGCGTATAGGGGTGCTGCATCTCGTCGAACACGTCTTCGATTGAACCGCGTTCCACCGCCTCGCCGGAATACATCACGCAAATCCGATCGCAGGTCTCCAACACCAGCCCGAGGTTGTGCGAGATGAACAGCATCGAGGTGCCGTATTTCTTGCCCAAATCCTTGACCAACTCGACCACCGCCGCCTCCACGGTGACGTCCAGTGCGGTTGTCGGCTCGTCCAGAATCAACAGCGATGGTTCCGACATCAAAGCCATCGCAATCACGATGCGCTGCTGTTGCCCACCCGAAAGCTGGTGCGGAAAGGAATTCAATATGCGTTTGGGATCCGGCAGTTTCACATCCGTGACAACCTGCAATGCCCGATCATAGGCGTCCTTTTCGTTCATGCCGGCGTGGATCATCGGCACTTCCATCAACTGCTTGCCAATTTTCATTGCCGGGTTCAGCGACGCCATCGGCTCCTGATAGATCATCGCAATTTCCGAACCACGAATATCGCGCAACTCGTCATCCGACATCTCGCCCAGATCACGCCCCTTGAACTTGATCGAGCCGCCGACGATGCGCCCGTTCTTGCCCAGATCCTGCATCACGCCCAGCGCCACAGTGGACTTTCCGCAACCGGATTCGCCAACCAGCCCCAGCGCCTCGCCCGGCATCACAGAGGCCGAGAAATCCATAACCGCGGGAATTTCCCTCAGCCGTGTAAAAAACGAGATCGACAGCTTGTCTATCTCAAGGATCGGCCCGTCATATGCTTCTTTAGCCATCGTCAACTCCCTTTCGACAAGGTCGCAACAGGGTGCGTTTCATCTTGCCTTTAAACTCCGGGGTCCGGGGCAGCGCCCCGAACCGTCCCTTCATCAGTCGCGCAGTGACTCTTCGCGCAGCCCGTCAGCCAGCAGGTTCAATCCCAGAACCAAGCTCAGCAAGGCCAACGCTGGCGCAATTGCGGCATGTGGATACAGGGCCAGCAGGCGGCGTCCCGCGTTGATTGTTGATCCCCAGTCAGGGCTTTCGCTTTCCAGCCCCAGACCAAAGAAGCCCAAGGTTCCCAAAAGGATCGTAGTGTAGCCGATGCGCAGACAGAAATCGACGATCAGCGGGCCGCGGGCATTGGGCAGGATTTCCCACAACATGATGTACCAAGGTCCCTCGCCACGGGTCTGGGCGGCCGCCACATAGTCGCGGGTCTTGATATCCAGCGCGAGGCCCCGCACGATCCGGAATACCGTGGGCGAGTTTACAAAAACCACGGCTACAAAAACCACCAGCACCCCATCGTCGATATCAAAACCGTCCAAAAACTCCGGCAGGCCCCAGACCTTATCCGGCACCGCATAGCCACCGGTTGAAATCAGCGACAGATAGAGCCAGCCTAAAACCCCCAGCACCCCGATCAACAATGGCGTACGCAAGGACGGCTGTGTATGAAAGCGCGAGTTCAGCAAAATACCGACGAAGATCAACGGAAAGACAAACAAAAAGATCGCCATATAGTTGGGAATGCCCGTCAGCACGATCTCTGGTGTCACCAGCAGATAAAACAGCAGGATCACCGGAAAGGCGAGGATCAGGTTGGCGAGAAAGGACAAACCGGTGTCAAGCTTACCGCCGTAATACCCTGCCGGCAGACCAAGGGTGATCCCCACCATAAAGGCAAAGATTGTGGCCATCGGTGCGATCTGCACCACCACCCAGGACCCCTTGATCAAGCGGCTGAACACGTCGCGGGCCAGATTGTCTCCCCCCAACAGGAACCATTGAAAGTCCCCGTCCTCGGCCCCCCTCAGGGGCGTACCGGGCAGTTTGTTCTTCATCCCCGAGGTCTGGCTTAGGCTGTCATGGGTGACCAACATGTCAAACACCCCGCCCATGATGCCGGTGAATACCCAGAACATCACAATGCCGAAACCGATCATCCCCACAGTGCTGTCAAACAGTTTGCCATAGAGGCCTAGCTTGCGCTTGTAGGTGATCGACACTGAAAAAGTCACGATCAGCGCGATCCAGACCGGCAGGAATTGGCGCGACATCGCCCCAAAGATACCAGCCCCGGATCCCATAACGATCCCGGCAATCAGATAGACCAGCACAAGAGCCAGCGCTGCAAGGAACAGGTATCCGGTGATCATATTGATAAATCCGGACACCCCCTTGTCTGCGGCCAGCGTGCCGTCAGCACTTACTGCGCGGCTATCTGTTGACGGCACCAGCGAGGCCAGTATCGAAATCGCAATGGACAGGATCAAAAGCCCGACCACGAAATAAAAAATATAGTTGAGCCCTGAAAGTGAGCCCGTCCATGTCAAAGGTTCCATGTGCGTGCCCTCCCTCAGGAAATACGAATGCGGGGATTAAGATAAACATAGCCGATGTCAGATATCAGCTGTGTCACCAGAACCACGGCGACCGATACAACCGATACCGCCAGTAGTAATTCGATGTCGTTATTGCCGGCCGCCTGCACCAGAAGCCAACCAAACCCCTTGTAGTTAAACAGGGTTTCAACAATCACCACGCCATTCAACAACCACGGGATTTGCAGCATGATCACCGTAAATGGCGCGATCAAGGCATTCCGCAGCGCATGTTTCAGGACGATATCAGAGAATTTCACCCCCTTCAGCCGCGCGGTGCGGATATATTGCGCCGTCATCACCTCCGCCATCGAGGCACGGGTCATGCGCGCGATATAGCCCATGCCATAAAGCGAAATTGTCAGCACCGGCAAAAAGAAGTTCCAGAAGTTGGCGTCTTTCATTGCCGAGGTGGCAGAGCCCAGAAACAGGGTTTTGCCGTCAATCCATCCCAGATCAGCCAGGATCGGCGACAGGCCAAATTTCGACGAGGCCAGTACCGCGATAAAGATCACACCGGAGACATATTCAGGTGTGGCCGTCGTCGCGATTGAGAATGTTGAAAGCGAGCGGTCCAGCTTTGACCCCTCGCGCATCCCCGCCAGAACACCGACAATCAATGCCGAAGGCACCATCAGCAGCAAAACACAAAGCATCAGCTTGCCGGTCAGGGCCAAGCGCGTGGCCACCGTTGAACCAACCTCATCCTTAAAGACCGTTGAGAACCCCCAGTCGCCTTGGATGACACCGCAGCGTGTGCGTCGGTCCGCTTCGGGTGTGTCCGCGTCAAAACAGCGGCCAAATGTTGTGCCGTCTTCTTTTTCGGTGACCCAACCGGGCATCACACCCAGCCATTGGCCAAACTTGACGGGCAGGGGCTGTAAGTACCCCCGGTCGTCCAGATACGAGGTCACAGCCTCGTCTGACATACGAAAGTTGCCTTGTGTCTTCGCCAGTTTTTCGAGATTCGGATAAAGATTGGTCAGCCAGAACACGATGAACGTCAGGCAAAGTGCCGTCAGCAACATCACGCCCAGCCGGCGCAAGATGAAAATTCCCATGTAGTGCCCCTGTTGGTGGCCAGACGGGGTTTTCCCCGCCCGTATTGTGCTGCCTTATGGCCGGCTATTAATTTAGAAAGCCCGAAAGCTTTGGTGTTAGAAAAGATGCTGGTGTCGGAGGTCCCCCTTTACACAGTGCTGCTACAATCCGGCTTTTGGCCAGTGTTTCCGCTGCCCAGTGTTTCCGCTGCATCGCCTCTCCCCTACAGACCCATGAGGGCACAGGTTGGCGACCAAGGTCAATGTCTGCTACCGCCGATTTGTAGTAATTTTGCGACATTTCCATCAGCCAAAAACGACACGCCTTAACGGAGGTATTTACTGAGGTCGCTCCGACTTGCCGCGTAGGTTACTTGGTGACTGGCCCGTATGTTGTTGAATAAAACGGGTAAAATAGGCCGCAGAACCAAACCCAAGCGACGCCGCGATCTGTTTGGCCGGATGGGATGTCTCGGCCAGCAGCCGCCGCGCGTCGTGCAGCACACGTTCAGTCAAAATGTCGGCAGCGGTTTTGCCTGTGGCGGCTTTGATCGCGCGGGTCAGGTGGGTGGGCGTGACCCCCAGTGTCTTGGCATAGACGGACATTGCCTCGCCGCTGCGGTAGTGCTGTGACACCATAGTGCAAAACCGCCCACTTAGGCGCTGTGCCGCGGTGCGCCGCTCTAGCGTGTGGATCTCGTCCAGTATCTGGCGGCGCAGCCAGACCGACATCAGACTTGCGTGCCCCTCAAGAGCGTCCTGGCGCAAGGGGCGGTGGCCTTGATCCTCGCGCAGCCCTGACTCGATGAGGCCGGTTAGTTCCGATTGCGCCTGGACTTCGCGGATACGCAGATGGCGGGGAATTTCAGGCAGTCGCAAGTCTGTTGCGACGGGCAACAGCACCACATGGCCGATACTCTGGCGGCCCAAATCCATCGAGAAAAGCGCCCCCGCCGGGACGAACAGGGCGTTATGTGCGCCAATGCCACGCCTGATCCCGTCGAGCAGAACCCGCCCCTGTCCACGTGTCACCCAGATCAGCACATGGCAGTCCAGATCATGGGCCAATTGACGGTACCATTCGCCGCCCTGCGAAAACTGGGCCAGGGTCTGAAATTGGATTTCTGTCGTGTCAACCAGCATGAAATAATGGATAACCACAATATTTCAGCGGGTAAACCGGATAATTTTCTTGAAAAAGATCGCTAATCGACAACTCAATCCGGTGTCACTCTGTGCCAATCGGCCATCTTGTTGCGCATCCATGTGCGCTGTCGCTTGGCAAACCGGCGGGTGGCGATGACCGCTTGGGTGCGGGCCTCGTCCAAAGTGATCTGCCCGTCCAGATGCGCCATCAATTCGGGGACGCCAATGGCGCGATGGGCCGGAAGGGATGGATCATATGCCGGGCGTACCGCCTCCGCCTCGGTCAAGGCCCCCTGTTCCAGCATGATGTCAAACCGCTGTGCGATGCGTGCGTTCAGCCATTCTTTGTCGACGTCGAACACGATCGGATGGCAGGCGGCAAGCGGCAAGGTCGCAGGGCCGGTCGTATCCTGCCATGAGGCAAGCCCGCGGCCCGTGGCGCTTAACACTTCCCAGGCGCGCTGCGCTCTGGCGCGGTTCTGTGTGTCGATCCGCGCAAGGGTTTGTGGATCAAGGGCAGCCAGCAGGGCCTCCAGCGGCATCTTATCGCCTTGGGCGCGGATTTCCGGCGGGGTTTGCGGTATTTCGGCAAGGCCCTTGGTCAGAGCCGCAAAGTAAAGCCCGGTCCCGCCAGTGATGATCAGCCGTTCATCCCGAGACAGTAAGGCCTGCACTTCGCGCAGCCAATGCCCCGTTGAATAGGTTTCTTGTGCATTAATATGGCCATAGAGCGCGTGGGGGGCTTGTGATTCTTCTTCAAGGCTGGGGCGGGCGGTGATCACGCGCCAGCAGTCATAAACCTGCGACGCATCGGCATTCACAATCACCCCGCCTTGCCGGGCCGCAACCTCCAGTGCCAATGCGGATTTACCGCTGGCGGTTGGGCCTGCAATTAAAACGTGTTTTTCCGGGTCAATATCGCGGATTGCGGTAGGCAGAGCGCTGGATACCTGCATTTCTTGACCAACCCCTCTTAGTGCGCATTGAAACTGCTCTCTATTTGGGACAGTTTGCGCGAAATTGAAACACCCCTCCCGAAAGGTGCCCCCATGACCGCAATTCCCTCAGAAGCGAGCTTTGATCGCGTGATGTTGAAAATCTCAGGGGAGGCCTTGATGGGAGATCAGGGATTTGGGTTGCATCCGCCCACTGTCGAACGGATCGCCCGTGAAGTGCAAAGCGTTCATAGTCTGGGCGTCGAGATTTGTATGGTTATCGGGGGCGGCAACATTTTCCGCGGCCTGCAAGGCAGTGCGCAGGGCATGGAGCGTACCACAGCGGATTATATGGGCATGTTGGCAACCGTGATGAACGCGCTGGCGATGCAATCTTCGCTGGAAGGTCTGGGCATCCACACCCGTGTCATTTCCGCCATCACGATGAACGAGGTGGCAGAGCCCTATATCCGCCGCCGTGCGGTGCGCCATCTTGAGAAAAAACGAGTCTGCATCTTTGCAGCTGGCACCGGCAACCCCTATTTTACCACGGATACCGCAGCGACCCTGCGGGCCAATGAAATGTCGTGCAGTGCGATTTTCAAAGGCACCAAGGTGGACGGGGTTTATGACAAGGATCCGGCCAAGTTCTCGGATGCCAAACGCTATGACACGGTCAGCTATGACGATGTTTTGCAGAAACGACTGGGCGTTATGGATGCCTCGGCGATTGCCCTCGCGCGGGACAACAACCTGCCGATTATTGTTTTCTCGCTGGATGAACCGGGCGGTTTCCGCGGCATTTTGGCAGGCGAAGGCACCTATACACGGGTGCAAGGCTAGGTCAGGGACGGTATCAAGGCGTCTGGTGTTTTTGATACCGATTTTCTATACCGTTAACCAAGCCTAAATATAGCGTCGATAAACGCATCAAGACCACGGGGACCGACCACATGTCAGACGATTTTATGCTGGACACAGACGACCTTGAGCGCCGTATGAACGGGGCCATTGCCGCGCTTAGAACGGAATTTGCTTCTTTGCGCACCGGGCGCGCTTCGGCGTCGATGCTGGAACCGGTGATGGTGGATGCCTATGGGTCCATGACGCCAATCAATCAGGTCGGTACCGTCAACGTACCCGAACCGCGCATGGTCACGATCAATGTTTGGGACAAGGCTTTGGTTGGTAAGGTTGAAAAGGCCATCCGCGAAAGTGGTCTTGGCATTAACCCACAGCTGAACGGCACAATCATCATGTTGCCGATTCCCGAATTGAACGAAGAGCGGCGCACCCAGTTGACCAAAGTTGCGGGTTCATACGCAGAGAATGCCCGAGTTTCTATGCGCAACATTCGACGTGACGGGATGGACCAGATCAAAAAGGCCAAGGCAGACGGCATGTCTGAGGACGATCAGAAAATCTGGGAGTCCGAAATGCAGGAATTGACCGACAAGTTCACCAAACTGGTGGATGAACAGCTTGAAGCCAAACAAGCCGAGATTATGCAGGTCTGAGGTCAGCCCCAGCCGTTTTCAGCCCTACCGCGTCCGCCACGAACAGACGCGATCCCGCCACATCAACGGAGCGAACCGCCACTATGACCGACATCTCTGGCACATCAGACGATAAGGTTGACGGCTGTCCGCGGCATGTGGCGATCATCATGGATGGGAATGGCCGATGGGCAACCCAGCGCGGGCGGCCGCGTTTGTTTGGGCATCACGCTGGTGCCCGCAGGGTGCGTGAAATTGTTCAGGCCTGCCCGGATTTTGGTGTCAAATACCTGACGATATTTGCTTTTTCCACCGAGAATTGGAAGCGCACCCAGGTTGAGGTCGCTGGCCTGATGAGCCTGTTTCGCCGGTATATCACCAAAGAAACCCGCCACCTGAGCGAACAGGGCGTGCGCGTGCGCTTTATCGGTGACCGCTTGCGACTGGACGACAAACTGATCCGGTTGATGAATGACTTAGAAGAGGCAACGGCGCATAACGACAAGGTTAATCTGACGATTGCGATTAACTATGGTGGCCGTGACGAGGTGGCGCGCGCCACTCAGCGTCTTGCACAGGATGTGGCGGACGGGCGGCTTGATCCGGCCAATGTGGATGAAGAAACGCTGCCAAGGTATTTGGATACATGTGTTTTACCTGATCCCGATCTTGTCATCCGTACCAGCGGCGAAGCCCGGATTTCGAACTTTCTGCTGTGGCAGTCCGCCTATGCGGAATATGAATTCATCGACACGCTCTGGCCTGATTTCAGTCGCGAAGAATTTGGCGCGCTCTGTGCCTCTTATGGCGGGCGCGACCGACGTTTTGGCGCGGTCAAAACATGAGCGGGAACAAGGTGAGCCGGAACAATGGGTAATTCTGTGAAAAATTGGTCCGACCTGAAGGCCCGCGTTGGCGCAGGGATCGCGATGGTGGCGATTGGGTTGATTGGCATCGCTTTTGGCGGGCACCTGTTTCACCTGCTTGTCGGGGTGATTTGCGGGTTGATGGTCTGGGAACTGGTTGGAATGCTGCGCCCGGGCGTTCGCCATCAGCAGTTGCAGATGGGTGCATTGGCGGGCGTGGTGGTGTTCACCGCACCTTATCTGCCGATCTGGTTGACCTTGGTGCTGTTCATCGCGGTTGTCGCCTTCGGGGTCTGCCAGCTTGCTGCGCATCAACGGGTGTTCGCGGCCTTTGCCGGGATGATCCTGTTGGCGGGGCTTTCGCTTATGTATTTGCGCGATACCTTCGGGTTTGGCTGGGAAATGTGGCTGGTACTTGTGGTTGTCGTCACGGATGTTGCCGGTTATTTCGCGGGCCGGATGTTTGGTGGGCCGAAAATCTGGCCGGCCATTAGCCCGAAAAAGACATGGTCCGGCACGGTTGCGGGTTGGATCGGGGCCGCAATCGTCGGGTTGCTGTTCTCGATCAACACCGGTGTCGGCATTCAGTTAGTGATTATTTCTGTTTTGATCGCAATGGCTTCGCAGCTGGGCGATGTGGCGGAATCTGCGTTGAAGCGCAAGATGGGCGTTAAGGACAGCTCAACTTTGATCCCTGGGCATGGGGGACTGATGGACCGGTTTGACGGCATGTTGGGTGCTGCGCTTTTTCTGTTGTTGGCCGCTCCGTTTATCGGCCTTTCCGCAGGCGTCAACTGATCCATGCGGCGCGTCAGCGTCTTAGGGGCCACCGGGTCCATTGGACAAAACACCCTTGATCTGATTGCCCGTGCGCCAGAAGCCTATGAGGTGGTGGCGCTGACCGGTGCGGGGAACATTGCCCAGCTTGCAAAAGACGCCATGGCCTTGCGGGCCGAAATTGCCGTCACTGCCCATGATCACCTGTTGGATGATTTACGCGCGGCCCTTGCCGGATCAGGGGTCGAAGCCGCCGCCGGGGAGGTGGCCATCGTCGAGGCGGCGACACGTCCGGCAGATTGGACCATGTCGGCGATTGTCGGCGCAGCGGGCTTGGCACCGGGGATGGCGGCGCTGGCGCAGGGCGGAACGCTCGCACTGGCAAATAAAGAGTCCCTGGTCTGTGCCGGGCAGCTGGTGCTGGAAACGGCGCAGGCCAATGGCACCCGAATTCTGCCCGTAGATTCCGAACACTCCGCCATTTTTCAGGCTCTGATTGGCGAAGAGATCACAGCCGTCGAACGGATCATCATCACCGCCAGCGGCGGCGCCTTTCGCGACTGGCCGCTGGCAAAGCTGGCTGAGGCAACCTTAGATCAGGCTTCAAGCCATCCCAATTGGGACATGGGTCAGCGGATCACCATTGACAGTGCTTCTATGTTTAATAAGGCGATGGAAGTCATTGAAACCCGTGAATTTTTCGGAGTTGAGCCGGAGAAGATAGAGGTTATCGTTCACCCACAATCCATGGTTCATGCTTTGGTCGGGTTTCAGGACGGCGCCCTGATGGCGCATGTTGGGCCGGCGGATATGCGCCATGCGATCGGCTTTGCGCTGCACCACCCCGCACGCCAACATCTGCCGGTCGAACGGCTTGATCTGGCGGCCATCGGCAATTTCGAATTTCGCGCCCCTGACGCGCAACGCTGGCCCGCGTTGCGCCTTGCCCGCGAGACGATGCAGGCCGGAGGAATGATGGGGGCGGTGTTCAATGCGGCCAAGGAAACCGCGCTGGACGGGTTCATCGCAGGACGCATTAACTTTGTGCAGATGGCCGAGGTGGTTGAGGACACGTTAACCCTCTTTGACGCGTCAGGCGGTCATATTGCTGCCACCATGACCCTTGATAACGTGCTGGAAATAGACCATTTGGCACGTAAGGCGGCACGCGGCGCCATTGACAAAAGAGCAGGGTAGAATTTTGGATATTGTTGGGCTGATACCGCAATTTGGCGGGCTAATCTGGACTTTGTTGGCGTTTGTCATCGCGCTTTCGGTGATTGTCGCAATCCACGAATATGGCCACTACATTGTAGGCCGCTGGTGCGGGATTAAGGCGGATGTGTTCTCGCTGGGGTTCGGGCCGGTAATCTGGTCAGGCATGGATAAACGCGGCACCAAATGGCAAATCGCCGCCCTGCCATTTGGCGGATATGTCAAGTTTGCGGGTGATGCCAACGCAGCCTCTGGCAAAGACGAAGCAGTGATGGCGGCAGTGGCGGAAAACCCGAAAGCGGCGCGCCACACCATGCACGGTGCGCCACTTTGGGCGCGGGCGGCTACCGTCGCCGCAGGGCCGGTGTTCAACTTTGCACTGTCGATCCTGATTTTCTTTGGCGTTGCTCTTGGCACAGGGGTGGCACGGGATCCTTTGACTGTTGGCGACATGCGCGTCTTGCCGCAGGGCGCTGGCGGCCTGCAGGCCGGCGATGAAATCGTCGCGGTCGAAGGCAGCGCCATCCCAAAGAGTGATCCCGCCTATAGTGATTTTATCGACAGCCTGCCCAAAACCCCGATGCTGTCATACGATGTGCGACGCGACGGGCGCCAGGTATCGGTGGACGGGCCGTATCTGTTGCCGCCGGTTGTCTTGCAGGTCGTGCCACAATCTGCTGCCATTTCTGCCGGTCTGGCGGCTGGTGATGTGATCACTGGGATCGACGGCACGTCGATCTATGCCTTTGACGAATTGAAAGCCGCGGTTGAATCTTCGGACGGGGCACCTTTGGCGCTTGATGTCTGGCGGGATGGGGAGGCGCTGGCCTTTACCATGACGCCCAAAGTGGTGGACGAACCACAGGATGACGGCACATTCAAACGCGCGTTACGTATCGGCATCGCCGGCGGGATGGCCTTTGACGTGGCCACCGACACGCCCAGCATCGGCATGGCCTTGTCTGGCGGCGTGCAGAACACATGGCGCATCATCACCGGGTCCTTGTCCGGTCTGCGTGAAATGATCATCGGCAATATCAGCACCTGTAACCTGAGCGGGCCGGTTGGCATTGCCCAGACCTCCGGCGCGATGGCCAGTCAGGGTGCGCAATCCTTCATCTATTTCATTGCTGTTCTCAGCACCGCAGTGGGGCTGTTGAACCTGTTTCCGATCCCGGCGCTGGATGGCGGGCATCTGACCTTCTTTGCCTATGAGGCGGTGACGGGCAAACCGCCAAGCGATAAAGCGCTTCGCGTGTTGATGACAATCGGTCTGACGCTGGTGCTGTGCTTGATGGTCTTTGCATTAGGGAATGATCTGTTCTGCCCATAACGGCGAAAGACGGGCAGGGCGCAGCCGCGCGCCAAAGAAAATTTAGGAATTGGGGAGGGATTGAATGAAAGTTTCTGTGCTTTGCCACTGTTTCGCCACATTTCGTCAAAATCGTGCCGTAAAGGCTTGCTAGGTACAATCCAACGAAAAGGATTGGACAGATGCAAACGTTTCAAAGTTCTTATCGCGGCCTGAGCCTTTTGATGGCGCTTAACTGGGACCGTGTTCTTTATGTCGGCACCATCGCTGCAGCCTTGGCAGCGAGCGCGTATCTCGCTGCGCTCTGATTTTCTTCAAACCCACAGCATGATGTTTTTGCGGACCACCGCATGGCAGGATGTAGTGGGTTTTTCCATTTCCGGGTTTTGACAATCCCGCCCGGCTGCCGTACTCAGAAACCCAATGAAGTCTAACGATTGGGTTGAAACCATGAGACTGAGCACGTGGGGCGCAGTGCCTTTCCATCAGGTAAAAACATCGACATTTGGCAAGCTTGCACGCAGTGCCTCGGTTTGCGCATTGTTATCAGTGGCTTGGGTGGCGACTTCGGTGCCGGTTCAAGCGCAGCAATATCAATTCAGTTCTGTTAAAATTGACGGCAACAACCGGATTGGCGATGCGGCCATTCTGCGCAGCGCAGGAATCAGCCGCGGCCAGCCGGTCAGCGGCGGTCAGCTGAATGATGCCTATCAGAAATTACAAAACTCCGGGCTGTTCGAAAGCGTCGAGATCACCCCGCGCGGCAATACGCTGGTAATTAGCGTGGTCGAACTGCCGACGTTGAACCGTGTACGGTTTGAAGGCAACAAGCGGATCAAGGATGCCGCACTGGAACAATTGATCGGGTCAACCGAACGGCGCGTGTTCAATCCGTCTCAGGCCAAGGCGGATGCCGCGGCCATCGCAGAGGCCTATAGCTCGGAGGGCCGGATCGCCGCCCGCGTCCAGCCCCGCATCATCCGCCGTGATCAGAACCGTGTCGATCTGGTGTTCGAAATCTTCGAAGGCGATAATGTCGAAATCGAACGGCTGAGTTTTGTCGGAAACCGGAAATATTCCGATCGGCGTCTGCGCCGGGTGCTTGGCACCAAACAAGCCGGTTTTTTCCGCCGTCTTGTGAAGCGTGACACCTTTCGTGAGGGGCAGGTCGACCTAGACAAACAGCTGTTGCGGGATTTCTATCTGTCGCGCGGTTACGTCGATATGCGCACAACAGCCGTGAACGGCGAGTTGACCGAAGAACGCGATGGTTTCTTTGTCTCTTACAACATCACCGAAGGTCAGCAGTTCAAGTTCGGGGCGGTATCTGTAAAGTCCGAAATGCCGAATGTGGATGCCGAGACTTATCGCAAAATCGTCAAGATTCGCCCTGGTGTGATTTACTCTCCTACGCTGATCGAGACGGATATCGCCCGTCTTGAACGTCAGGCGATCAGGGATGGTGTGGATTTCCTGCGGGTCGAGCCGCAAATCAGTCGGAACGACCGCGATCTCACTTTGGACGTGACCTATGTCATCAGCCGCGGTCCGCGGGTTTTTGTTGAGCGGATTGATATCGAAGGCAATACAACAACATTGGACCGGGTGATCCGGCGTCAGTTTGACAGTGTTGAAGGTGATCCATTCAACCCGCGTGAAATTCGTCAGGCCGCGGAACGTATCCGGGCGCTGAACTACTTCGAGACAGCTGAGGTGAATGCACGCGAAGGATCGAGCGGCGAACAGGTTGTGGTGGATGTGGATGTGGTCGAGAAGCCAACCGGTTCATTGAACTTTGGCGGATCGTTCTCCAACAACGACGGCATTGGCGTCGCGGTCAGCTTTGCCGAGGAAAACTTCCTTGGGCGGGGGCAAAAACTGTCCCTGTCGGTATCCACCGCCGAGGATGCAACGCGCTACGGGATCAACTTTGTTGAGCCGGCCTTGCTCGGGCGTGATCTGGCCTTTGGTCTGAACGTTGATTATGCGGAAACCAACTCCAGCTTTGCCAGCTATGACACCGAACGGTTGATCATTCAGCCTTCCCTGTCGTTCCCGGTCAGCGAAAACGGGCGGTTGTCGTTGCGCTATACTGCGGAACAGATTGACCTGTTGGCACGCGATCCAGCCGTTAATGGATTGACCATCGGCGGCGATATTGCAGCTGATGCGCAGATTTCATCGTCTATCGGGTATGAATACACCTATGACACCCGGCGCACCGGGCTGGATCCAACAGCGGGCGTCTTGTTCCAGTTCAGCCAAGATTTCGCGGGTCTGGGCGGGGACAGCAAATACATCAAAACGGTTGCCAAGGTCACTGGTGAGAAACGCGTCTTTAACGAAGATGTAACCCTGCGTGCGACCCTCGAAGGCGGGGCGCTGGCATGGCAGGAGGGCACCAATCGCGTTGTGGATCGTTTCCTGCTGGGACCATCGATCATTCGTGGTTTTGAGCCGGGTGGTATTGGACCACGCGACACCAGCGGCACAGCGAACGACCCCTTGGGCGGCAACCTTTATGTTGCGGCGCGGTTCGAGGCGGAGTTCCCGCTGGGCTTGCCAGAAGAATACGGGATCTCCGGTGGCGTGTTTTATGACGTTGCCAACCTATGGGATCTGGATGACGTGAACCTGAACGGCGGGAATATTCAGGGCGAATCCGGATCATTCCGCCATGTCGTCGGTGTATCCCTGTTCTGGAGCACGCCGGTGGGGCCATTGCAGTTCAACTTCTCCAAGGCGCTCAAAAGCGAAGATTTTGACGAAGAGCAATCTTTCGAGATCACGCTGCGCACCCAATTCTAAAGATGCTGTGCGGGATGCGTTCCCTTGTTTTTGCGCTGGCTCTGATCGGGCCGGCGCAATTTGCGTCGGGGCCAGCGGCCTTTGCTCAGCAAGCCACCAGCGAGCCGCCCTTGAATCGCGGCACGATCGTCAGTCCGGTGTTGACCATTGATACCGATCGTTTGTTTCGTGACAGCGATTTTGGCAAGCGTGTTGTCGCGGAGGTTGAGGCCACCGGGACGAAGTTGGCGATCGAGAACCGCAGGATCGAGGCGGATTTGGAGGCCGAGGAAAAGCGGCTTACGACGGTGCGCACAACAATGGAACCTGATGCGTTTCGCGCGCTGGCCAATGCCTTTGACGAGAAGGTTCAGCAAACCCGTTCAGAACAGGCAGCGAAGAGCCGTGCGTTGAATGCACGGCTGGATCAGGAACGCGAGATATTCGAACGCGCCGCCTTGCCAGTGCTGGAGCAATTGATGCGCAAATCAGACGCGGCGGTGATCCTTGATCTGCGCGCGGTTTTCGTCAGCGCCTCGGCAATCGAGATCACAGATGACGCCATTGCCCTGTTGAATGAAACATTGGGCAGCGGCACCGAGTAAGAGCCACGCTTGCCCGACTGTGGCGAAGTTGATAGCTCTAGAAAACGCCTCAAGACACCAAAGGACATGACATGAGCGAGACCCCAAGCGACACACTTTTGCGCGCTGACATCCAAATGATTCAGCGCATTCTGCCGCACCGCTATCCGTTTCTGTTGGTCGACAAGGTGGAAGAGATCAACGGCACGCAATCCTCGGTTGGTTACAAGAACGTCACCATGAACGAGCCGCATTTTCAGGGCCATTTCCCGGGCACGCCAATCATGCCCGGCGTCACTATTGTCGAGGCCATGGCCCAGACCGCCGGCGTGATGGTTGGTGTTGCTCTGGAACAGATGGACAAAGAGATGCTGATTTACTTTATGTCCATCGACAACTGCAAATTCCGCCGCAAAGTGGTGCCTGGCGATGTGCTGCGCATGGACCTGAAGACAGTGCGCGGCAAACCCGGTGGCAAGATCTGGAAGTTCTCCGGTGTTGCCACGGTTGAGGGCGAGATGGCGGCAGAAGCCGAGTTTATGGCCATGCTGGATTTGCCGAAATGAGCAATATCCACCCCTCTGCGGTGATCGAAGCGGGGGCACAGATTGACGCCTCTGCCAAGGTTGGACCGTTCTGTGTTGTCGGGCCCGATGTGGTGCTGAATGCCGATGTCGAGTTGAAAAGCCACGTGGTTGTCACAGGTCACACCGAAGTTGGTGCTGGCACGGTGATTTTCTCCTTTGCAGTGGTTGGCGAAATTCCGCAGGATTTGAAATTCAGGGGCGAGGCCAGCCGCCTTGTCATTGGCCAGCGCAACCGTATTCGCGAACATGTCACAATGAACTGTGGCACAGAAGGCGGTGGTGGGCTGACTCAGATCGGTGATGACTGTCTGTTTATGGCAGGGTGTCACGTGGCGCATGATGCGGTGATCGGGAACCGCGTGATCGTGGTCAATTCCGTAGCTGTGGCCGGTCATTGTATCATCGAGGATGATGTGATCATTGGCGGGCTATCCGGAATTCACCAGTTCGTCCGTATCGGCAAAGGGGCGATTATCGGGGCTGTGACCATGGTGACAAATGACGTGATTCCCTATGGTCTGGTGCAGGGGCCGCGTGGCGATCTGGACGGGCTAAACCTTGTTGGATTGAAACGGCGCGGTGTTGCGCGCGGTGACATTACGGCGTTGCGGGCGGCCTTTCAGATGCTGGCGCAAGGTGAGGGAACGTTCCATGACCGCGCTGTGCGGCTGGGGGATGAAACCGAAAGCGACTATGTCCGCGAGATCGTCGATTTTGTTACGGCTGAAACTGGCCGTCATTTCCTGACGCCGAAATGACGCTGGCGCTGATCACAGGGCGCGGACGTTTGCCCGCAGAAGTTGCCGCCGCGCAGGAAGTGGCACCATTGGTCTGTGCCTATGAGGGCATGTTGCCGGATGTTCTTGGGGTTGATCTGACCTTCCGGTTGGAAACTCTAGGCTCGCTATTGGTGGCGTTGGGGGAACGCGGAGTCACGCGGGTGTGTTTCTGCGGGGCAATTGATCGGCCTGCCTTGGACCCCTCCAAGCTGGATAGTGAGACCTTGCCGCTGGTACCCTTGTTTCAAAAGGCGATGGCGGCAGGAGATAACGGCGCCTTGCGGGTGTTGAAGGAGATTTTCGAACAGACCGGTTTCGACGTTGTTGGCGCTGACACGTTGCTGCCTGATCTGGTGGCGGAACAGGGCATGTTGTCCGAAGCCTGGCCAGATGCGCAAATGCGCCGGGATGCTGCGCGCGGCGAAGAGGTGCTGGCCGGGTTGGCACCGTTGGATATCGGTCAGGCCTGTGTGATCGGTGCCGGTCAGGTGTTGGGTGTCGAGACGATGGGGGGCACGGATCACCTGTTGGCGAGTTTGCCTGCGCAAACCGCTGGCCGGCGGGCGATCCTGTGCAAAGGCCCGAAGATTGGCCAGATCAGAGAGATTGACCTTCCGACAATTGGACCGGCGACACTCGAGGCGGCCCATGCGGCGGGACTGGCCGGTGTTGTGGTGGACGAGGGGGACGTGATCATTCTGGATGCTGCACGCTGTACAGAGCTGGCAGATAAATACGGTCTGGTGCTTTGGGCGCGCCGCGGCGGGGCGGCGTGAGAGTCTTCATCCTTGCCGGCGAACCTTCGGGGGATAAGCTGGGCGGGGCGCTGATGGCAGGGTTGAAGGTGCTGAGACCCGATGTGACATTTGAGGGCATCGGCGGCCCTATGATGATGGCCGAAGGCCTGGACAGCCGGTTTGACATGTCCGAGCTGAGCGTGATGGGATTGGCCGAGATTTTGCCGAAGTACCGCGCATTAAAAGCGCGGATCAATGAAACGGCAGCAGCTGTGATTGCGATGCAGCCCGACGTGTTGATTACCATCGACAGTCCTGATTTTTCTTTGCGGGTGGCACGGCAGGTTAAGGAAAAGAGTGCCATCAGATCTGTGCATTACGTGGCACCGACGGTTTGGGCGTGGCGCCCGGGGCGCGCCGAGAAAATGGCCCGGTTTGTGGATCAGGTTCTGGCCCTGTTGCCGTTCGAGCCCCCCTATATGGAAGCGGCGGGAATGCGGTGTGATTTTGTCGGCCATCCGGTGGTGGCCGAGCCAGTGGCGTCAACAACAGAGGCTGCGGCGTTTCGCGCCCGTCATGGTCTTGGCAATGCGCCGCTGCTTCTTGTTTTGCCGGGGTCACGTCAAAGTGAGGTGGCGCGGTTGGGGCCAGTGTTCCAGCAAGTGGTGGCGCGTCTGGTGCGCGACAGGCCCGAAATACGGGTGGTGATCCCGGCGGCGGCCCCCGTAGTGGGCGCGATCAGGCGGCTGGTGCAAAACTGGAGCGTACCGCCGGTGGTTTTGAACCCGTTGGACCGGGACGTGGCCGATCCACTGGCCGAAAAACGTGCGGCATTCCTGGCCGCAGATGTGGCATTGGCGGCTTCCGGTACGGTATCTTTGGAACTTGCGGCCAGCGCGACACCTATGGTGATTGCCTATGACATGAACTGGATCAGCCGTCAGGTTATCGGGCGGATGGTCAAGGTGGATACGGTGACGCTGGTCAATCTGGTGTCTGACACGCGCGCGGTACCTGAGTTTGTCGGTGCCAATTGCCGGCCCGGACCGATTGCGCAGGCTGTGCTGGGCGTTTTGGATGCACCGGAAGCGCAAAAAGAGGCAATGGCGCTGAGTATGCAGCGGCTGGGGCAGGGAGGGGAAGCCCCGGGACTGCGTGCCGCGCGGGCAGTGCTTGACGGATTGTCGGAAAATTGACGCGCCAAGGCGCGACATGATCAATATGTTGAGGGCGCTGCCCTCAAACTCCCGCAGTATTTAGAGCCAAAAAGAGAAGAGATCCGGCCTCTTTAGCCTTTGTGAATCCAGCCGCCGCCGAAGATTCGGGTGCTTTCGGGATCATAGAACACACAGGCCTGACCGGGAGAGACACCTTGTTCCGGGGTCAACAGCTCCACTTCGGCAGTGGTGTCGGACAGGGGGCGCAGGATGGCCTCAGTCGGAGGGCGGGTTGAGCGAACTTTGACCGCGATGGGCCATTCCGAGCGGGAAGTCAGGGGCGTATCACCGAGCCAGTTGATTTCGCGCACCGGCACGGTACGGGTTGCCAGCATGGATTTCGGACCGACCACAACCTCTTTGCGGTCCGCATCCAGTTTCACCACATAAAGCGGGTCGGAAAGCCCGCCAATGCCAAGGCCACGGCGTTGGCCGACGGTGTAGTTGATGATGCCGTCGTGGCGGGCCAGGACCGTGCCATTGGTATCGACGATATCGCCGGGATCGGCGGCTTCGGGGCGCAGTTTCAGGATCACGGAGGCGTAATCGCCATCCGGCACAAAGCAGATATCCTGGCTGTCGGGTTTCATCGCCACGCCGAGCCCGTATTTCGCCGCCAGTGCGCGGGTGTCATCCTTTGACGGAAGATGCCCCAGCGGGAAGCGCAGGTAGTCAAGTTGTTCGGGGGTCGTTGAGAACAGGAAATAGCTTTGATCACGGCTGGCATCGGCCGCGCTGTGCAGCTCGGCACCCTTTGCGCCCATCTTGCGTTGGATGTAGTGGCCGGTTGCCATACAATCCGCCTCAAGATCTTTGGCCGTTTCCAGCAGGTCCTTGAATTTCACCCGTTCATTGCAACGGATACAGGGCACAGGTGTCGCACCGCCCAGATAGCTGTCGGCGAATTCATCAATCACCGCATCTTTGAACACGTTTTCATAATCCAGCACGTAATGCGGGAACCCCATATCTTCCGCCACGCGGCGGGCGTCATGGATGTCTATCCCAGCGCAACAGGCCCCTTTTTTCGCCAGCGCGGCCCCGTGGTCATAAAGTTGTAAGGTTACACCAACAACATCATAGCCTTCTTCGGCCAACATGGCGGCAACCACCGAACTGTCGACGCCGCCGGACATGGCCACCACCACCCGCGTTTCAGCGGGAGGTTTGGCAAAGCCCAGGGAATTCAGCGGTGGGGTCTGATCAAGCGGCATCATGGTCTCCGGAAGGTGTTGGTGTGGAATATAGGAAAATCCTAACTACTCACAAGGGGGGGGCTTCATGCGGCGTTAAGGGCGATGGGGGCATGGTCATCTCGTTTCGAATGAATGGATGGTCCTGATGTACCTTAAAAAAGTGGATGGCCCGCGGTCGGTGACCCTCGCGGATGGCAGTGTGATGAGCCAGGCCGATTTGCCAAGCGCCAATACGCGTCGATGGGTTGCGTCGCGTAAAGCGGCAGTGGTGCGCGGGGTTGTCTATGGGTTGTTAAGTCAAGCCGAAGCCCTTGAGCGGTACCAAATCAGCGAGGATGAGTTTTTGGAATGGGTGCGGGCGGTGACCGAGCATGGTGAGGCGGCACTTAAGGCAACATCGCTCCAAAAATATAGACAACTTTAAGTTGTTCGTGTAGTTTGTACACATCGGTAACGGGTGGTTAACCTTTTTTGTTCAGTTTCTTTTCCAATGGCCCATCCAGCTACAAAGATGACCAAACGGAGAATGTCCATGCGTGTACTGCTTGTCGAAGACGATCCCACCACCTCGCGTAGCATCGAATTGATGCTGACCCATGCCAATCTGAACGTCTATGCAACTGACCTTGGCGAGGAAGGGATCGATCTGGCAAAGCTATATGATTACGATCTGATCCTGCTGGACCTGGATTTACCGGATATGAATGGTCACGAGGTACTGCGTCAATTGCGGTTAAGCCGGATAGAAACCCCAATCCTTATCCTGTCGGGATCAGATGACACAGAGAACAAGATCAAGGGGTTCGGTTTCGGTGCGGATGACTATCTGACCAAACCGTTTCACCGAGAAGAGCTTGTTGCGCGCATCCATGCAATTATCCGCCGTTCGAAAGGGCATTCACAGTCTGTTATCCAAACCGGACAGATTGCTGTAAACCTTGATGCCAAGACCGTTGCAGTGGACAATCAAACGGTTCATCTGACCGGTAAAGAATATCAGATGCTTGAGTTGTTATCGTTGCGCAAAGGCACGACACTGACCAAAGAAATGTTTCTCAACCATCTTTATGGCGGCATGGATGAACCTGAACTCAAGATCATTGATGTGTTTATCTGCAAGCTGCGTAAGAAACTGACAACGGCCACCGGCGGTGACAATTATATCGAAACTGTTTGGGGCCGCAGTTATGTGTTGCGCGATCCTGAGCCAGTACAGATGGATTTGGCCGCATCCGCCTAAGTCGATAACACCAGAACACGCTAGACCTGCTTTGCCTGCCGACTTATCTGTTGGGCAATGATGCCAACAAATGAGGCAAGGCGGGGGCCAATGACAGCACAGATTGTTGTAGAGGAATTGACGCAGGAAGAGGCGGCAGGTGAATTGGCGCGTTTGGCTGCGGTATTGGGCCGTGCCAATCAAGCATATCACAGCGCAGATAATCCTGACGTAGATGATGCCACCTACGATGCTCTGAAGCGGCGAAATGCCCAGATCGAGGCACGCTTTCCTGACTTGAAGCGCGAGGACAGCCCGACAGATCAAATCGGTGCCGCGCCGGCTGATGGGTTTTCTAAGGTGACCCACGCGGTGGCTATGTTGTCATTGTCCAATGCGTTTGACGCCGAAGACGTGCGTGAATTTGACAAACGAATCCGTAAATATCTGGGGATAAGTGGTCCGGAGAAACTGGCCTATACTGCTGAACCAAAGATTGACGGATTGTCTTTATCGCTGCGCTATGTGGACGGAGTTTTGGTTCAGGCGGCGACACGTGGTGACGGTGCGGTTGGTGAGAACGTTACAGCCAACGCCAGTACAATCGCCGATATTCCTCAGACACTTGTAGATGCTCCGGCAATCCTTGAGGTGCGCGGCGAAGTTTATATGAGCCATGATGATTTCGAAGCGTTGAACGTGCGGCAAGAAGCCGTTGGCGGAAAACCCTTTGCCAATCCGCGCAATGCCGCTGCCGGTTCTCTACGCCAGCTGGACAGTGCAATCACCAAATCCCGCCCGCTCAGGTTTTTCGCCTATGCATGGGGGGATCATTCCGCGCCCTTGGCTGATTCCCAAGAGGGCGCGATAAAAAGACTGAAAACGTTGGGGTTCGTAACCAACCCGCTGACCGCCCTTTGTCTCGGGCCCAGCCAACTGATTGAGCATTATACCAAAATCGAAGAGCAACGGGCCACCCTAGGCTATGATATTGACGGCGTTGTATACAAGGTGAACGACCTTGCGCTTCAGGACCGTCTGGGGTTCCGATCGACTACGCCGCGTTGGGCGATTGCCCATAAGTTTGCAGCGGAATTGGCCTGGACTTGGTTAACCGCAATCGACATTCAGGTCGGGCGCACTGGTGCCTTGTCGCCCGTGGCCCGGTTGCAACCTGTGACGGTGGGGGGCGTTGTCGTGTCAAATGCGACATTGCACAACGAGGATTACATCAAAGGTCTGGACAGCAAGGGCGGCGAAATTCGCGAAGGTAAAGACATCCGGGTCGGCGATTGGGTGCAGGTTTATCGCGCCGGCGATGTCATCCCTAAGATTGCTGATGTGGATTTGTCCAAACGTCCGATGGATGCCGACCCCTTCGTTTTTCCTGATGTCTGCCCGCAATGCGGGTCAGATGCTATTCGCGAAGCTGGCGATGCCGTTCATCGCTGTATTGGCGGGTTGATTTGCCCTGCGCAAGCGGTTGAAAAGTTGAAACACTTTGTTGCACGCGGCGCATTTGACATCGAAGGGCTTGGCGCGAAGCAGGTGGAACAATTCTACGGCGACGGTTGGATCGCTGAACCCGCTGATATCTTTACCCTTGAGGAAAAATATGGCGCGGGGATCCAACAGCTTAAGAACCGCGAGGGGTGGGGCGAAAAATCAGCCAACAATCTGTTCAAAGCAATTGACGAAAAACGTAAAATACCCTTGAACAGGGTGCTATTCGCGCTTGGTATTCGTCATCTGGGCGAAGCGGCGTCAAAGTTGATTGCGCTGCATTACGCCGACTGGCCGAGCTTTGAAACCGCGATGGACAAGGCGGCACCGCAGGAAGGCCGCGCCTGGGATGATCTGATCGGCGTCGACGGTGTGGGAAGCGTAATGGCCGGATCGCTAGTCAGCACCTTTGCGCAGGATCGTGAGCGCGCGTCGATCAACCGTTTGATTGCGCAGCTAGATGTGCAACCGGTCAAACGGGCCGACACTTCGGGCAGTCCGGTCACCGGAAAGACGGTCGTGTTCACCGGCACCCTAGAGAAAATGACCCGCGCCGAAGCCAAAGCCCGTGCCGAACGTTTAGGGGCCAAAGTGTCCGGTTCAGTCAGTGCCAAAACCGATATTCTGGTCGCCGGGCCCGGTGCCGGCTCCAAAGCCAAAAAGGCGATGGAACTTGGGATCGACACCATGGACGAGGACGGCTGGCTGCGCCTGATTGGCGCGCCATGAGCCAACGCCCCGAACCTCTTTTCCCGCTTTTTGCCGGACTTGAAACACTTGAGGGAATCGGCCCGAAAACGGCACAGAACTTTGCCGGGTTAGGGGTGGAAACCCCTCGTGACCTATTGTTTACATTGCCATATTCAGGGACCGACCGCAGCCTCCGTAAAAGCGTCAAGGATGCGGTCCTGCCGGCAACCCTGACCGTTTCGGTCACCATCGGCACGCACCGGCCGGCGCGCACCAAGGCCGGGGCTTATCGGATTCATGTTGAAGACGCCGAAACGGCTTTTCAATTGGTCTATTTTCACGCTCGCGGTGATTATCTGGCCCGCCAGTTGCCGGAAGGCGCGCGGATGATTGTGTCCGGGCGGGTCGAACTCTTCGACGGGGTGGCCCAAATGGTGCATCCGGATTTCGCCGTGCCGGAAACCGATGGCGATGCGATTCCACCTTTCGAACCGGTCTATCCCTTAACGCATGGGGTGACCCAAAAGCTGATGTACAAGGCGACGCGGGGCGCTTTGGCGCGCTTGCCGAAAATGGCAGAGTGGGTTGATTTAGAACAGAAAAAAAAGGCTGATTGGCCCGATTTTGACGCTGCTGTGCGGATGGCGCATGATCCGCAATCGCTTACAGATTTATCAGCAACCGCGCGCCCCCGCGAGCGGTTGGCCTATGACGAACTTTTCGCCCATCAGATTACGCTGGCGCTGGCCCGCCAGAACGAACGGCGAAAAATGGGGCGGATTACGAAGGGCGATCAGCGGTTACAAGCGCGGGTCCTAGAATCGCTTCCGTACACCCCGACGGAGGCGCAAACACGTGCGATTTCGGAAATTTCTGCGGATATGGCGCAGCCCCAGCGGATGAACCGCTTGCTGCAAGGGGATGTTGGCGCAGGCAAAACATTGGTTGCATTTATGGCCCTGCTCGCCGCTGTCGAGGCCGGCGGGCAGGGGGTGTTGATGGCCCCCACAGAAATACTTGCGCGCCAACATCTACAGGGCCTGCGCCCTTTGGCCGAAGAGGCTGGTGTCGTGCTTGAGATACTGACTGGGCGGGACAAGGCCAGTGACCGAAAGGCCAAACTGTCCGCTTTGGCCGCTGGCAACATACAGATTCTGGTGGGCACACATGCTGTGTTTCAGGCGGACGTCGTGTTTTCTGACCTGCGGCTTGCGGTTGTCGATGAACAACATCGGTTCGGGGTGCGCCAGCGGTTGGAATTGGGCCGCAAGGGGGACCGCGCGGATGTCTTGGTTATGACTGCAACGCCAATCCCGCGCTCTCTGGCCCTTGCGCAATACGGCGACATGGATGTTTCAGTACTCGATCAAAAACCGCCAGGACGACAACCCATAACGACGGCATTGATCAGCACAGAAAAGCTGGCGCAGGTCGTGCAGCGCCTGCGCGTTGCGGTCTCCGAGGGTCGACAGTGCTATTGGGTGTGCCCCTTGGTCGAGGAAAGCGAGGTCAGTGATCTGATTGCCGCAGAGGAACGTTTCAAACGGTTGTGCGCCGAACTTGGCGAGGGTGTCGTCGGTCTGGTGCATGGTCAGATGCCCGTCGCTGAAAAGGATGCCGCGATGCGGGCTTTTCAAAAGGGTGAAACGCAGGTTCTGGTGGCGACAACGGTGATCGAAGTGGGCGTCGACGTACCAAACGCCACAATTATTGTGATCGAGCGTGCTGAAACCTTTGGTCTGGCACAGTTGCATCAGCTGCGGGGCCGGGTCGGACGGGGCAAGGGCGCTTCGACTTGCTTGCTCATGTATCAGGCCCCGTTGACAGAAACCGGACGGCAACGGCTTGAGGTGCTGCGTCAAACCGAAGACGGGTTTGTCATCGCCGAAACCGATCTGAAGATGCGCGGCACGGGTGATTTGATCGGCACCGCACAGTCCGGTGTCCCGCGGTTCAAGGTGGCAGACCTTGAACGGCAGGCGGGCTTGATGGCTGTGGCCCAATCGGATGCGCGCAAATTGCTGTCCGACGATCCCGAATTGACCACCGAACGGGGAAAGGCCGCACGTATGCTGCTTTGGCTGATGCGCCAGGACGAGGCGATCCGTTTGATTTCAGTAGGTTAACCTCCAGGTGTTCACTTTGTTCGCAAATGTTCTCAAAAAGTTCTTTACATGCGGTAGAAGAAATGAGAACAAATAGGCAACAGATACGGAGGTTCAGATGACAACGTTAAAAACGCTAAAATCCATCGCTACACGGTCACAAGACACGATTGTACAGGATGCGGTTGGTGCGGCAGCCCTTGTTGTGATGCTTGTTGTCGGTCTTTACCTGCCTGTATTTGTTTGATTTCTGCCTGCGATCTTATGCCGTTTTACCCCTTTGCATCCGTCCCAAATTGATGCTGCCGATTGGAACTGCCTGTCCGTAACCGGCGTGGGGTTCATTCCCCAAGGCTAAACCGGGTCCCCGTAAGAAACGCTTTCCTCACGCCGCCATCCTTTTGGATGTGCGGCGTTTTTTTAGGTCAAACAGGTGAAAAGGCCGCGCGGGATCGTGGATCAGTCTTGAGGCTGCCTCGCTTGATCCATCGCTTCGGCCAAGGCTTCCATGCTCAACATGATCGAAGCATGGCGATTTTTGAACTCGACCGCAGGGGACAGTACCTCGAATCCCCCAAAAGGCGCATCAGGAACCGGCCCGCCGTCCTTCAACATGGCCAAAAGCTGGTCACGGCCCTTGGTTACCTGCGCAAATGACGCGCCGATTGCACTGCCGCCGGCAATCGCAGCGGCAGCCTGTCCCAAAGCACAGGCTTTGACGTCCTGCCCCAGATCGGCCAACTGCCCACCCCTTACCCGAACGTCCACAGTCACCGCAGATCCGCAAAGCGGTGAACGTCGTTTGACCGTGGCATCGGGGGACTCAAGCCGCCCCAAATGCGGGATGTCCGCCGCCAGCGCCAAAATGCGCCCCGAATAAAGTTTGATCAGATCGGTATCGCCAGACATGCCTGTTTCCTTCGCCGCCTATTGCCTACATAACCCTCCCGTCCGCAGATGCAAATTCCCGAAAGGTGCCAGCCATGCCATTTAATCCCGCTGAACTGACTTTTAATGACGCTGGTCTGATTCCGGCCATCGCGCAAGACGCGGAAAGCCGAGAAGTGCTGATGCTCGCGTGGATGAACGCCGAGAGCATTGAGCGCACGCTTGAAACTGGCCGCGTCACCTATTGGAGCCGGTCACGTCAATCGTTCTGGATCAAGGGAGAGACCAGCGGCCATACTCAGGAATTGGTGGAGTTTCGTTTTGACTGTGATCAAGATTGCCTGTTGGTACTGGTGAACCAGATCGGCGCGGCCTGCCACACCGGACGTCGGCACTGTTTTTACCGCGCCGTAAAGGACGGTGAAACTGTGGAGATTCTGACGCTGGATTGAGTTAAGGTTATGGATTAATTTAACCCCTTAAGGCATTAAATTTGAATGTAATTCTTGAGGCGAATACCCATCTTTTCGAAAGAGGGATATGGCCCGCGCATCATCGCGTTTTGCCAATCTCTTGCCGGTGTCGTCCCTGACGAGCCTGTGATGGTGATAGGTCGGTACTGGCAGGTCCAGCAGGTTTTGCAAGACAACATGGATTTTTGTCACCTCAAACAGATCAGCGCCCCGAACGACATGGCTGATTTCTTGGGCAGCATCATCCAGCACCACGGCGAGATGATAAGATGTTCCCATGTCACGGCGCGCCAAAACGATATCACCAATATGGGTGATCACGTCCCGCGCGGTGAAAGTGATGAGGCCGGTTTCGCCCAGCGGGCCGGCACCGGTTTCAAGGAATTGAAATTGTTGATCTGGGTCCTGCACTGCGGCCCGGATATTGAGGCGCAAGGCGACCTTATCCATTGGGCGCGCGGTGTTTTGGGCGGGCGCAGACGGGCGGCATGTTCCGGGATAGATCACCCCGTCAGGGCCATGGGTGGGCACACCTTCCTGCGGGGCGGACAGCGCGGCTTTCATATCTGCGCGGGTGCAGGTGCAGGGATAAATCACGCCTTGCCTCCACAACTTGTTCAGCGTCGCGCTGTAAACCCGTAACCTTTCGCACTGGCGCATCACGGGTTGGGGCCAGCGCAACCCAAGCCACGCCAGATCGTCATAAATCTGCGCCTCCCAAGCGGGCCGCGCACGGCTTTGGTCAATGTCTTCGATCCGCAGCAGAAACTCGCCACCCTGCGCCACGGCCATATCATAGGCCAACTTTGCGGAATAGGCATGGCCCAGATGCAGGGGCCCGGTTGGAGACGGGGCAAAACGGGTTCTAAAAGTCACGCTTTTTCAAGGATATATACGATTGACTGCATGTTCATGGCTGGCAGGTGTGGGCCCTGTTCGCGCAACAGCAAACGCGCGGCACCACAATCGGTCCATTCGTTGACCCGTGCCTCATGCACCGGATCCTCCAGCGTGTGATCATTAAAGGAAAAAACCAACCGCCCGTCGCGTGGCAACGCGTTCATCAGCATATCCAGCACCGAAATTGGCGCGGCACCGGCACCAATGACACCGACCGCGGCGATATTCTGGTATTTTCCGGCCTCTATGGATGTAGCAGTCTCAACCTGCCGCGTTTCGCGATAGATGTTTTTCCTGTCGGCCTGCGCCAGCATTTCCTTTGATAAATCAACGCCATCAATTGCTGTGAAGCCCGCAAGTTTCAACGCCAGACCGGCCAATCCGGTGCCGCAACCAAAGTCCAGCAGCGGCGCGTCCAAGTCCTGGGTCACGCTGGCCAGGGCCGCCGCGCAGCGCCCCGGTGTGGCATAGCCATTCTCGCCAACTTCGGCCTCATAGCTCTTGGCCCAGGCATCATAGATTTCGCGGGTCTCGTCCTCGCCGTTGACGTTATAGACCTTGGTCAGAAAAGTTTCCGTCATCCTAAGAGTTTAGGCGGGCGATTTAGCGCTGTCCAGCCATGCTTGCCAATCGACTTTGGCACGATCCGTATAGGCTTTGTAGCGGTCCTTGCGACCCCGTCGTCCCGATTTCAAACCCTCGACTGGCGGGAATAGACCAAAATTCACGTTCATCGGCTGGAAAGTTTTGGCGTCAGCGCCACCGGTAATATGGGTGATCAAGGCCCCCATCGCCGTGGTGTTTGGCGGGGTCGGGGCGGTGCCGCCCAGCAGTTCTGCGGCGGCCATCCGTCCGGCAAGCAGCCCCATGGCGGCACTTTCGACATAACCTTCGACGCCGGTGATCTGTCCGGCAAAGCGGATATTTGGGCGAGAGCGCAGGCGCATCTGGTCATCCAGCAAGGTTGGAGAGTTGATAAATGAGTTGCGATGGATGCCACCAAGCCGTGCAAAGGAGGCATCCTCAAGGCCGGGAATCATTTTAAAAACATCCGTTTGCGCGCCGTACTTCATCTTGGTTTGAAAACCGACCATATTGTAAAGCGTGCCCAGTTTGTTGTCGCGGCGCAGCTGTACCACCGCATGGGCTTTGACGTCGGGTTGATGAGGGTTGGTCAAGCCAACCGGTTTCATCGGACCGAACCGCAGGGTTTCGCGACCCCGCTCTGCCATCACCTCGATCGGCAGGCACCCGTCGAAATACCCCGCAGTTTCGCCTTCGCGAAATTCGGTTTTATCCGCAGCTAACAGCGCGTCAATAAAGGCCTCGTATTGGTCCTTCGACATCGGGCAGTTGAGATAGGCTGTGCGCTCTTCTTCGGTCTCGCCCTTGTCATAGCGCGACTGCATCCAAGCGGCGTCCATGTTGATGCTGTCGAAATAGATGATGGGCGCGATGGCATCGAAAAAAGCCAATGCCTCGGCACCGGTTTCAGCCGCAATCGCTTGGGCCAATGCGCCAGAGGTCAGCGGGCCGGTTGCGATGATCCACTGGCCCTTGCTCGGCAGCTCGGTGATCTCGCCATATTCTACGGTCACATTCGGATGGGCCATGAGGGCGTCGGTGACCGATTGGGCAAAAGGGTCGCGGTCCACCGCCAGCGCGCCACCGGCAGGCAGTTTGTGTTTGTCCGCGGTTGCCATGATCAACCCGTTTGCTGCCCGCATTTCCCAGTGCAGCAAGCCCACGGCGTTCTGTTCTGAATCATCCGAGCGGAAGGAATTGGAACACACCATTTCCCCCAACAACCCCGTCTGATGGGCAAATGTGCCGACATCGGGGCGCATTTCATGGATGACAACTTGGACGCCAGCATTTGCTGCCTGCCATGCGGCCTCTGATCCGGCCATGCCGCCGCCGATGATGTGTAAGGTGTCCATGTCAGCCCTTTGCGGTTTTTTGAGGTTGATCCGTTTATCCGTTATGATCGGCCACAAGAGGGCGCGTTTTGCAGGACAAAGCGATCGAAAGGTGTTTGTTGGGATTTAGGGCAGCCACCGCACGGGCGCAATGGGCCGTATAGACATCAGTTCGGGAAAGGGGGCTGATTTGGGGTCGCCGCTGCAGGGATGGTCGATCAGTGAGAGGCTGATCTGGAGGGACCTTCTGCTTGGCGGCGACCCAAAATAGTCAGGCGCATCTGCGCTCTGTCACAAACATGCCCCAATTGTGCCCTAATTGATAGCCCTGATTTTGCAACAATTGCGGACAGTTCTGGAAACAATCACTGATCCCAGTCTGGATCCCGCTTTTCAAGGAAAGCATTGATGCCTTCAGCGGTGTCATCGCGCAGCACATTTTCCACCATGACATCACCGGTATAGGCATAGGCATCCGCAGGGGTCATGCTCATCTGGTTGTAAAACGCGCTTTTGCCAATCTTTACCGCGGCGCCCAGTTTGGAGGCGACCAGATCTGCCAGCTGGGCGGTTTCTTTGGCAAGGTCTTCTGGCGCGCAAGTGCGGTTGATCAACCCCAGTGTTTCGGCGCGCTCTGCGGTGATAAAACCGCCAGTCGTCAGCATTTCGAACGCCTGTTTGCGGGGGATGTTGCGCGACAGGGCGACCATGGGAGTGGAACAGAACAGACCGATGTTTACACCATTTACGCCAAACCTTGTGCCCGTAGCCGCCACGGCCATATCGCAAGTCGCCACCAACTGGCATCCGGCGGCAGTGGCAATGCCATGCACTTGGGCGATCACCGGCTGTGGCATGGACTGTATCCGCGCCATCACACGGGCGCAGCGGTCAAACAGGTCTTTGAACGCCGCCGCGCCGTCATCTGGTGCCTGACGCATCGCGGTCATCTGGCGCAGATCATGGCCTGCACAAAAGGCCTTGCCGCTGCCGGCCAGTGTAATCACCCGCACCTTGGGATCAGTTGCTAGCTGATCCAGCCTTGTCTGGAGCGCATCCAGCATTTCGTCTGACAGGGCATTCAGCCGTTCAGGCGCGTTCATTGTCAGTTCGGCAACGGGTCCACGTTGCGTCATTTGCAGAATTGCCATCTTGTCACCCCTGTTTTTTCTGCGCCAACTCTAGGGGGAAACATGGGAGGAGAACAAGCATGGCCGCAGTGATGACAGTACAGCAATTGAACGATTTTCTGGGACAGGTCTTTGAGCAGGTCGCGGATGATTTCTGTGTTGACGAGGTTGAGGGCGACACGGTGACAATGCGCTTGCTGACGTCAGACAAGCATTTGCGCCCCGGCGGTACAATTTCAGGGCCGTCCATGTTCGGTCTGGCGGATGTTGCGGCTTATGTGGTGACCCTGGCCCATATTGGCCCCAAGGCGCTGGCCGTGACCACAAACTGCTCGATTGATTTCATGCGCAAGCCCGAAGCCGGCGTGCCGCTAATTGCCAAGGCGCGGCTGTTGAAGCTGGGCAAACAGTTGTCAGTGACAGATGTTTTGCTGTTTTCCGAAGGTTTGGATGCGCCGGTTGCGCGGGCCAGTCTTACCTACGCGATTCCACCCAAATCAATGGGTTAGGAGTGATTTGCACGGTAAGCATATTATTTAAATACGAAAAATGGGCCGGAAAGCTCCGGCCCAGTTGGAAGAGGTCTGGCGAATGCCACGGGGATGCTACACCCGCCAGAACACGCGGTGATGCTCTTTGCGAGCCTCAGCCGGCGTTAGTCCCACATCGCTCAACTGCCACGGCTCAAGCTGCGAAAGTGCGAGGCGGGTGCGGCGGCGCGTGGCCCATTTCGTCACCAGAACAGCGAAACGGACCGCAAGCTCTGCCGCGACGGGCGTGGCCTGCTGTGAGAAAATGCCTGTGGCATCGGTCGGTATCGGTTTGGTGAGTGTCATGGGAAAACTCCTTAGTCGAATTGTATTGACACAATATGGTTGATTGCTACAATTCAACGATACGAATATTGATACAAAGCTGCTAGGGAAATATTGTAATGGGTACAATTTGGGCCAAAGAGATGCTACGCGAGTCCAAACCCAAGTACAAAGCTGTTGTTGCGATGATCCGTGACCAGATCGCAGCCGGCGGACTGAGTGTTGGTGAAAAACTGCCGCCGGTCCGCGAGCTGGCCTGGCAATTGCAGATCACGCCGGGCACGGTCGCGCGGGCCTATACCGTGTTGACCGACAGCGGTGTGCTACATGCGGAAGTCGGGCGGGGGACCTTTGTCAGTGATCCCGCAACCACCATCGATAAGGAAGCCGGTGAGCTGCCGTTGAACCTGATCGAGATCGACACGGTTCACCACAATTCCACTGGTGATTTCAATTCAGTAAATCTGTTTTCGCCCCATCTGCCCAACGGGGGGCAGGCCCGGCTGATCCGCCAGTTATTGACAGAAGTTGCACAAGACCCGCCATCGGGGATGATGCATTATCCGTCGCGGCGCAGTGCGCGACCCGCCCGCGAGGCAATGGCTTGCTGGCTACATGGTGCCCCGATCGGCCAGATTGATCCTGACGATATCGTACTGTCCCACGGCGGGCAAAATGCAATCCTGCTGGTGTTTCAAACGGTTTTACGGGGCCGGCGGCCGGTCGTTTTTGTGGAGGAGCTGGCTTACCCCGGGTTTCGCCGTGCCGCTGAATTGATGCGTGCAGATGTTGTACCAATCAATTGCGATAAGGATGGGATTATCCCTGCGGCCCTTGCAGAAGCCGCCGAACGTCATCCTGAGGCGCAGGTGCTTTGTACCTCGCCGGAGGTCCACAGCCCGACCTGCGGGTTTACACCAATGGCGCGCAGGCTGGCCTTGGTCGATGTGGCGCGCAAGGCAGACCTGCAAATTCTGGAAGATGACTGTTATCGGATGGGGCGGGCCGAAGGTGAGGGGTATCGCCAGCTTGCGCCAGAGCGGGGGTGGTATGTCAGTTCCCTGTCCAAATCTGTCACGCCGGCCTTGCGGATCGGCTGTGCAATTGGGCCCAGAGGCATGTCTGCCGCATTGCACAGATCCGCCGAACACGGGTTTTTCGGATTGGCGACACCGATGCTTGATCTGACCGCCGCCTTGTTAGGCCATCCAGACCTGCCCCAGATCATGGAGGCCTCGCGGTTGGGCGTAGAGAAATACGTCAAGATTGCGGTGAACACATTGGGTGGTTTCGATCTGCGCTGGCGAAATGATGTGCCGTTCCTGTGGTTGCAACTGCCGCAGGGGTGGCGGGCCTCGGCCTTTTGTCTGGCGGCGGAAAAGGAAGGTGTGCAGATCAGGGCCGCTGAAGAATTTGCAGGCCGCGACGCGCAAAGCCCCCATGCGGTGCGCATGGCCGTAAACGGGGGCGTATCGCTGCGCAGTTTTGAGGCCGCGATGGAGCGTTTGCGCCGGTTGCTGGACAATCCGCCGGAAGAAATCGGAGTCTAGGTGTGAAGCGGGCAGTAAAATCACCCCATACACTGGGGTATCATTATACCTATTTTACAAGCTGTTGATTTAAAACATTTAAATCCTTCATGCGCGACTTGACCACGTCAATTCCGGCTATATAACCCGTCCATCACTACTGCGCAGGGGGCTCTTGCCGTTTGCCACTAATCTTTTAGGAATCTCCGATGAAAACCTTCTCAGCAACACCGGCTGACATTGACAAGAAATGGATCATCATTGACGCCGAAGGCGTCGTGCTTGGCCGTCTTGCGTCAATTGTTGCCATGCGCCTGCGCGGCAAACACAAGCCTTCTTTCACGCCTCACATGGATTGTGGTGACAATGTCATCATCATCAATGCTGAAAAAGTCCAGATGACCGGCAAAAAGCGGGATGAAAAATTCTACTGGCACACCGGCCACCCGGGCGGGATCAAAGAGCGCACCAAAGCGCAGATCCTCGAAGGCGCACACCCTGAGCGCGTTGTGACCCTTGCGGTCAAACGTATGTTGCCCGGCAACCGCCTGAGCCGTCAGATCATGACCAACCTGCGCGTTTATGCAGGGACCGAACATGGTCATGAGGCGCAAAACCCCGAAGTTCTGGACGTTAAAGCCATGAACCCCAAAAACACGCGGAGTGCATGAACATGGCCGACGAAATCAACACACTCGAAGACCTCGCACAGGTTGCCGGCGTAGAAGCGACACCTGAAGTCGAAGTGATTGCACGCGAACCTGTTCGCGATGAATTGGGCCGGTCTTATGCAACCGGCAAACGTAAAGATGCGGTTGCCCGCGTCTGGATCAAACCCGGTTCCGGCAAAGTTGTCGTAAACGGTAAGCCACAGAACGAGTATTTTGCACGTCCTGTTTTGCAAATGATCCTTGCTCAACCTTTCAGCATCACCGGCACAGAAGGTCAGTTTGACGTTTATGCAACGGTAAAGGGCGGCGGTTTGTCCGGTCAGGCCGGCGCGGTTAAGCACGGTGTTTCCAAAGCGTTGCAGCTTTATGATCCCGCTCTGCGCGGTGCCTTGAAAGCGGCCGGCTTCCTGACACGCGACAGCCGTGTTGTGGAACGTAAGAAATACGGTAAAGCGAAAGCGCGTAAGAGCTTCCAGTTCTCAAAGCGTTAAGATTTACAACATTTTTGGAAAGGGCCGTGCCAGTGGGTGCGGCCCTTTTTGTTTGTCTAGGCGGTCATGCGCGGCTGCCGGGGGCCAGCCCCCGGACCCCCGGAGTTTATCGGCAAGATGAATAATAGTTCATCCAAGGGGTTTTGGTTTGTTTGCTCCGTGCATAGATTTGCAGAAAGCTGTTGCGCCCGATCTTAACCATGGACCACCAATCCATTGCCATGCTTCGCGTTCGCGCGACATTGGGGATGCGAGAAACCTCAGGTTACAGGCCGGACGCCTGAAAGGGTGAAATTATGCGGTATTCTGTTCTTGATCTGGCACCGGTGCCAGAGGGTGTTGAGGTTGCACAGGCCTTGAAAAACACGACCGATTTGGCCCAACATTGCGAGGCCTTGGGGTATCATCGGTTTTGGCTGGCCGAACATCACAACATGCCGGGTATCGCCAGTGCGGCGACCGCCGTGTTGATAGCCCATGTCGCGGCCCATACAAAATCCATCCGTGTGGGGGCCGGCGGGGTGATGCTGCCCAATCATGCGCCTTTGGCAATCGCCGAACAGTTTGGAACTTTGGCCGCCCTGCACGGCGACCGCATTGATCTGGGTCTTGGGCGGGCACCGGGGGGCGATCAGGCGGTGTATCAGGCTCTACGCCGTGCTGGCAGTGATGATTTTCCTGGTGATGTGGCAGAATTGATCGCCTATCTGGGCGCACCGCGTGAGGGCGTACAGGTGCGTGCGTTGCCGGGCGAGGGCAGTCATGTACCCGTCTGGATCCTTGGTTCTTCGCTATATGGCGCGCAGCTGGCGGCGCATTTCGGCCTGCCATACGCCTTTGCTTCGCATTTTGCGCCGGACGCGTTGGAGCAGGCAACACAGGTTTATCGCCAGACCTTCCGCCCCTCGGCGCACCTGGAGAAACCGCATTTCATGTTGGCCGCGAATGTTTTTGCAGCGCAAAGCGACGCTGAAGGGGCCTATCTGCGGACCTCCATGCAGCAGGCTTTTGCGCGGATGCGCACCGGAACCAGAGGCAAGCTGCCGGCACCGGTTGATGATCTGGATGCGGTGATCGGTAAGGGTGTGCGCCGGTCGGTTGATCAGATGATGCGTGTCTCTGCCACCGGCAGTGCCGTGAAAGTGCGCGCGGAACTGCAAGAAGTAATCAATTTGTATCAACCGGATGAAGTGATTTTGACCAGCCAGATTCATGACCATGATGCGCGCAAGGCTTCTTTGAAGATTGCAGCAGAGGTGATGCAGTCTCTGGAATCTGTGCCTGCCTAGAGAGCCCGACCTTAAACATGAAACGCGTGTGTGCAGCCTCTTCCTTTGGTCGAACGCGAAAAGCGATAGACGATGGCTCAGGTAAAAGGCGGGACGCTTTAGAGCGTGCTAGTCGTCCGGTTGGACCAGCCCCAGACCGCGCAAATAAATGCCGATGCCGGTTTCCAGCAGGTCTTCGGGCGGGAAGGGCGAAGCGCGCCCCGGCGAATTGCGTGCAAAAAGTTCGACCACCCCGTGGCTCATCGCCCAGATATGCGCAGAAAACATCGAGGCCGGCGGGCGTTTGTCCTCTGGGATATGCTGGCTTAGGTCGGTGGCGGCTTTTTCCAACACCGCATTGGCGCGGTTTGCGACCTGTGACAATTCTGGCGAGCGGTTGATTGATATGCCGCTTTCGAACATCGCAATGTAATGGCCCGGGTATTTACGCGCAAAAGCGAGATAGGCACGTCCCGTGGCTTCGAACGCCTTGAGCGCTGAGGGTTGGCCGGACTGATAGGCGTAATCCATCAAATCCGCAAAAATTGCATAGCCTTGTTCCGCGGCCTCGGCAATCAAGGCCTCGCGTCCGTCGAAATGACGATAGACAGCGGCAGGGGTGACGCCGGCCTGCTTTGCCGCTTCGGACAGTGTAAACCCCATCGGGCCACGCACCTCGATCAATTGAAGCGCGGCATCGACCAAGGCCTGACGCAGATTGCCGTGATGATAGCCCTTTTTAGGCATCCCAAATGTCCGGTCTGCCACAAACGCCGGTGTCTATCTGACCAATGGCTTTTTCGTCTTTTCTTGTATAATCAAAGGCATGCAGCACTGTGCGGATCGCATTCAGCCGCGCACGGCGTTTGTCATCAGACCGCACAATGGTCCACGGCGCATGGTCGCTGTGACTGCGGTTCAGGGTTTCCTGAATGGCATCGGAATAGGCATCCCATTTGGCGAGCCCTTTGACGTCAATGGTGCTGAGCTTCCATTGTTTTAACGGATCGCTTTCCCGTGCCAGCATACGGCGCAATTGTTCGGCCCGGCCGACGTTCAGCCAGAACTTGAAAACGTGAATGCCATCCTCGACCAGCATCTTTTCAAACGGGCTGACTTGAGAAAAGAAATGTTCGCGTTGCGCCGGAGTGCAAAAGCCGAAAACATGTTCGACAACGCCACGGTTGTACCATGACCGGTCAAAGAAAACGAGTTCTCCGGCAGAGGGCAAGTGATTGGAGTAACGCTGAAAATACCATTCTGATTGTTCGGTTTCTGTCGGTTTGGATAGGGCAACCACATGAGCGGAGCGCGGGTTCAGGTTGCCACGAAAACGGCTGATCGTGCCACCTTTGCCAGCTGCATCCCGACCTTCGAAGACACAGGCGATACGCGTACCGCTGTCCTGCGCCCATGCCTGAAGTTTCACCAGTTCGATCTGGAGTTTCGCCATTTCGCGCTCATACACCTTGCGCGCCATACGGTCGGAATGCGGATAGCTGGCTGCCAGAATATCGCCTTTGTCGGCGCGTTTGATGGCGGCGCGAATATCGTCCGGTGCGTCGGTGTCAAAATAGGCGCTGATTGCGCCGTCAAAGGGCAGGTCCATGGGGCCTCCTGAATAGGGTGTTATCCTCTATATGGGATGTTAATCGGTTTAACGCAAACCCGCACGTGTGGCCGCGCGCTCGATTGCGGCCTCAACCGCATCCGGGGCGGTGTGTTGCGGCATATGACCCTGACCTGACAGTACAGTCAGAATGCCATCTGGGACGTCTCCCATCAGAATCTGAGCGTGGACAGTGAGCGGCACAATGGTGTCG
Source organism: Sulfitobacter sp. M05 (assembly GCF_029285175.1). Classification (GTDB taxonomy): domain Bacteria; phylum Pseudomonadota; class Alphaproteobacteria; order Rhodobacterales; family Rhodobacteraceae; genus Sulfitobacter. The sequence continues at coordinate 862,337 of NZ_JABEDH010000001.1, forward strand.
GCATCCCCATGCACTGCCTCAATGGGCATGTGCAGGTTGCCATAGTTCTTTTTCATATCAACAACATGCGGGCGCAGGGCGTTGACCTGTTGGGCGTTGGCCCGGGTGCTTTCACGCCGCAGGGTCAGGCCCGCATTGATGTGATCGGCATATCCCTCGGGTGCGGACTGGGGTGTGAATATCGAGGTGATGCTGTCAGTGATCATGCGTTGCGGTACAAAGGCGGTGATCAGCGGCACAATCAACGCGCCACCAATTTTTGATCCGAACACACCATAAGTCCATCCCAGATCGCCCGGCCAAGGCTCGGAAACAGCCGAGACAAGGACAAGTGCCGCGGTATCATCAGGACGCCGTAGCCCCCAGGCAAGGGCAACAATGCCACCGAAGGAATGGCCCAGCACAATCGGGTTCGTTACGCCAAGCTGATCAGCGGCCGCTTGCAAAAGCGCGGCTTGTTCAAGTGGTGATTCCGCGTTGTTGTTCCATGCGCCGCCGTGCCCCTTTGGGCGTCCGGTCCAGCCCAGCCCGGGGCGGTCAAACAGGATCACACGGTAGCGGTCGCTCAACCGGTTAGCGAAGCCCAGTGTGAAATCGCGAAGGTTGCCACTGGCACCGTGCAACATAACCAGATCGGGGCCTTGCCCGGTCACATAGGCATGCACATCCACCCCGTTTACGTTCAGGCGCTGGCCCAAGGGTGGGGTTGCTGCCTCGGCCTGTGTTTCGCGCATATAGGCGCGCCCCTGTACCAAGGCGATAAACGCGGCAAACAGTATCGCTAGAACTATCATGCCGCGCCTCACGTTATCGGGTTCCGATGGCCGCCATATCAAAAGGCGTGGTTTGGTATATCTCGTTGATCCAATTGCCATAAAGCAAATGTGCATGACTGCGCCAACGGTTGGTCGGTGCCTGTGTCGGATCGTCGTTCGGGTAATAGTTACAGGGCACGTTGATCGGCGTGCCGTCGGCAACGTCGCGGTCAAACTCCTGTTTCAACGTATCGCTGTCGTATTCAAAATGGTTAAATACATAAAGGGCGCGGTGGGCTGGATCCTGAATAAGGCAGGGGCCCACTTCATCACTGCCCAAAAGGGTGATCAGCCCGTCATGCGCATCCACTTCGGACTGGCGCATTTCGGTCCAGCGCGACACGGGCATCACACATTCGTCAGAGAACCCTCGCAAGAACGGAGAGGCCGGCATCAGGTTGCGGTGTTTGAAGCAGCCAAAGGCCTTGTGTTCCAGAATATGTTTTTGAACACCATGGAAATAGTTGATCATCGCCATCCCACCCCAGCAGACACCAAAGGTCGAATGCACATTGGTCTGGGTCCACTCCATCACGCGGGTCAGTTCCTCCCAATACCCGACATCAAGGAAATCCAGATGTTCAATCGGCGCGCCGGTGATGATCAGCCCGTCAAATTTCTCCTCCATCACCTCGGACACAGGCCGATAAAAGCTCTCCATGTGTGCGGCGGCAGTATTGCGGGTTTGGTGATCGGACATCCGCAGCAGGCTCAACTCGATCTGCAAAGGGGTCGCACCAATCAGACGCGCAAACTGGTTTTCGGTCTGGATTTTCTTGGGCATCAGGTTCAGCAAGGCGATGCGCAATGGGCGGATGTCCTGATGTGCGGCCAAATCTTCGTCCAGCACCATAACACCTTCACGCGTCAACACGTCAAAGGCAGGCAGGTCGGAGGGAAGTTTGATAGGCATAGGGACGGTCCGGTTCTGTAAAAGGCTTAGATAATCCGCCAGCGGGGCACTGCCAAGGGCACAGCACTCACGTTGTGGCGAGTGGTTGGGGCAAGGTTTAAGGTTTAAGGTTCCAGCGTCTGGGCAATCAGTTCGACAAAATCACTTTCGCGGCTGAGACCGGAAATCTGGTCAGGTGTGATGGTCACCCCCCATTTCGACATGGCTTCGTACCGGGGCTGGCGGTGCGATAGGGCCTGCGCATAGGTCCAGCGTACAAAGACATCAGGATCGACATCCGCTTCGGTGCAATTGTTCTGGGTCAGGTAGTCCTGCCAGACACGCACCAGAAATTCGGGTTGATAGGCCATCGGTTTGGGGGCGCGGTCAAAGCGGCGGATCAATTCTTGAGTATGGGCCTCATCCCCTTTGATCCAGATCAGCAAACACTCATCGGACAGCGCCCGCAGCAGGGGATCATTAGGATCATCCGCATTCACCCATTCACAGATCGACCCGCCTGTATCGCAGATAAAGTGATCATACCCGTAGAGCGTCTTGGCGCGGGCGGCGAAATGGGCCGTATCCAGCAAAGCGGCAATTTCGCCCTGCTTAAAGGCTTCTTGCCGGCGGGCATATTCCTCCATTGGCAGGCCGCCCTTGTCAGGATTGCCCGGTTTGCCCAGCCAAGTTGCCACCGGCGATAGGTTTTCAAAGGTGATATTCGAAGCGATGTAAATGCTGTCAGACAACAACAGGTCGCGCAGAAAAGGAACCTTCATCGCCTCGGCTTTGGCATTGTCGAGGATGGTTTCGCCCAGATACCGCGTGCCAATACGGTAATCGATAGAGTAATGAAACCAGTCACATGATCCGCGCAGCAACCCCGACAAATGTGTTTTTCCCAACCCCGACATGCCAAAGACCAATACTTTTCGGCGTGGGGCATCGCGCCATTGTTGAGCGGTGGTGTAGAGCATCTGGCAGGGTCCGTTAGTTAAGAGTGTTGCCCCTACCTAGCCCGCGCAGGGATCAGACGCCAGATGCGCCCGTCCAAGACCAAAAGTCCAAGCGCGAGCAGTGCAAACCCGCCATAGGCAGACGGCAGTAAGGCTTCGTTCAGGACGACGGCACCCAGAACAATGGCAAACGGCGGAATCAATAGGGTGACCAACATCAAGTTGCCACTGCCCGCCATGGCCAGCACGCGGTAGTACAATAGATAGGCCAGCGCTGTGCCGATCAGGGCATAATAGCCGATGGCCAGCACCGTATCGCCTTGTAAATCCAGGGTCAGCGGCCCTTCGACCAACCAGGCGATAGGCAGCATAATTACTGTGGCCCCGGTTACCATACCCGCCGCGGCCACCTGCGGAGGCTGGCCAGCGAGTTGTTTGCGTGCCCAGACCGAGGCCAGCGCATAGGATAGGGTACCCCCGATCACCGCCAGCTGCGCGAGCGAGCGCAGATCGAAACTGATCAAATTTCCAAGACCAATTGCTGTTGCAACCCCGCCAAACCCCAAGGTGACTCCAACTGCTTTGCGCAGGGTAATGCGTTCATCTGCAAAGAAAATTGCTGCCATGATCACCCCAAAGATTGCGGTGGCGGCATTCAAAATTGAGGTCAGACCGGTTTCGATATACAACTGCCCCCAAGCCATCAGCCCGAACGGGATGACATTGTTCAACAGGCCCATGCCGAGAAATCCCAACCAGATTCTCGGATCTCGTGGCACCGGCAGCCGCATCAGCAAGACCACCAACCAAAGCGCCAATGCCGCCCAGCCGACACGGTGTGCCACAGCCGTCAGCGGCCCGACCTCATCCAATGCGATACGGATTGATAGAAATGACGCGCCCCAGATTGCTGCCAGAAGCAACATTTCGACCCATGCGCGTGAAGATATAGATTTTTGTGTGTTCATGTCACCGGCTTATGAGGTGGGGCTGGTGGTGACGATCCGTTTCATGCGGTTTTGCGGGTCTCGAACCAAATGTTCAAATAATTTCCGGCAAAGATGATCACAGCGCCGACAAAAACCCAAACATCAATGGCCTCGTTATAGAGCAGCATCGCAGCCACTGCGACAAGGGGCAGGCGGGCGAAATCAATCGGGGCAACAACTGTGGCAGGCGCGATGGTCAGCGCCTTGGTGATGCAAAAATGCGCCAGCAATCCACAACAGGCGACAAGCACCAGCCAAGGCAGGGCGGCAGCGGATGGAATGGCAATATCGCCATCGTAACCTGCGGCAATCACGCCAAGAACAAGCTGGATCGAGGTCAGATAGAACATGATCGACGTGATGGTCTCGGTCCGTGTCAACCGCTTGGTGAAAACATAGGTCAGGGCAAAGAAAACCGCACATCCGGCGGCGGCAAGTATACCTGCATTCATGCCCTCGACACTGGGGCGGGCCACAATAAGGATGCCGACAAACCCCATCACGGCTGCGATGGCACGCACCTTGGTCAGTTTTTCGCCAAGCAACAGAAAAGACAACACAATCACCCAGAGCGGTGTGGTGAATTCAAGGGCAAACACCTGCGCAAGCGGTACAATCGTGACCGCAAAGAACCATAGGTTCTGGCCGGTAAAGTGAAAGACATTGCGGATCAGATGGGTGCGGATCGAAGCGGTACCAATCTCGCGGTGGCATCCGGTGGAGACAGCAATCAGCACAACCACCAACAAACCGAGCGCGGACCGGTACATCATGATCTCGAAGGTATCGAATTCGCCGCTCAGCGCGCGCCCAGCAACTGCCATGGCCGTAAAACTGACCACAGCACCGATCATCCAAAGGGCGGCCTGCACGGTGCTGTTCATGACATGCCCTTGATCTCGTATTCCCGCGCGATGCCTCTGGTCTCGCGCGCCCAGTCAGAAGCGGCGGCGCGCGTCTGATGCGCTTCAAAGGCTACAGGTGTGGTAAACTCTTCGGCAACCTGCCAGACCAAGGGGTCATCTGTGGCCGTGACATGAAACGAGACACAGCCCGCCTCGGCCCGTGTCAGACGGATATGTTCGTCCAACGCGGCGCGGACGCGTCCGGCCTCAGCTTCATCAGCACAGCGCAGATATCCCTTAAGGGTTACTCCCATTCGATGGTGCCCGGAGGTTTCGAGGTGATGTCATAAGTAACGCGGTTGATGCCGGGCACCTCGTTGATGATGCGGGTTGCGGTTTCGCCAAGGAATTCATGGCTGAACGGGTAGTAATCGGCCGTCATCCCGTCAACTGACGTGACCGCGCGCAGCGCACAGGCGAAATCATAGGTGCGCCCGTCGCCCATCACGCCAACTGTGCGCACCGGCAGAATGGCAACAAAGGCCTGCCAGATGTCATCATAAAGCCCGTGTTTGCGGATCTGATCAATATAGACGGCATCAGCCTCGCGCAGAATGTCGAGCTTGGGGCGGGTGATTTCGCCGGGACAGCGGATCGCAAGACCCGGACCCGGGAAGGGGTGACGACCGATAAAGGATTTCGGCAGGCCAAGTTCGACCCCCAGCGCGCGCACCTCATCCTTGAACAGCTCACGCAGCGGTTCAACCAGTTTCAGCCCCATTTTTTCAGGCAAACCGCCCACGTTGTGGTGCGATTTGATGGTGACTGAAGGGCCACCGGAAAAGCTGACTGATTCGATGACATCAGGGTAAAGTGTCCCCTGCGCAAGGAATTTGGCATCGCCGACTTCCTTGGCGTGTTTCTGGAACACGTCGATGAACAGTTTGCCGATGATTTTGCGTTTGGTTTCAGGATCATCCTGCCCGTCAAGGGCCCCCAGGAACAATTCCTGCTCGTCAGCGTGGATCAGCGGCATGTTGTAATGATCGCGGAACATGGTGACGACCTCTTCGGCCTCGCCTTTGCGCAGCAGGCCGTGATCGACAAACACGCAAGTTAACTGGTCACCGATGGCCTCGTGGATCAGCACAGCGGCGACAGAGGAATCGACACCGCCGGACAAGCCGCAGATCACCTTTTCATCCCCCACCTGCGCGCGAATCGCGGCAATCGCTTCTTCGCGGTAGGCGCTCATCGTCCAGTCGCCCTTGAAACCGGCAAGACGCACGAAGTTTTCGTAGAGTTTCGCGCCATTGGGGGTGTGATGTACCTCGGGGTGGAATTGTACCGCATAGAAGTTGCGATCAGTATCTGCGGTGATGGCAAAAGGCGCATTGGGCGAGGTGCCGAAGACCTTGAAACCGGGGGCAATTTTGCTGACGTGATCGCCGTGGCTCATCCAGACCTGTTCTTTGTCTGTAGCAAACCAGCCCTTCAAAAGAGCCAGCTTTTCGGCCTCGGGGGTGACAAAGGCCCGGCCAAATTCGGCGGTGTTATGGCCGCGCTCGACCTTGCCGCCCAGCATTTCCATCATCACCTGTTGGCCGTAGCAAATCCCGAGAACCGGTACGTTGAGATTGAACACAGAGGCAGGCGGGCGCGGAGAACCTTCAGCAAAAACCGACGCAGGGCCACCTGACAGAATAACCGCTTTCGGATTGAAGGCGCTCAGAAAGGCGTCATCCACCGAATTGAAGGGGTGGATTTCGCAAAACACATTAAGCTCGCGCAAGCGGCGGGCGATGAGTTGAGTCACCTGGCTGCCAAAATCAATGATCAGCAGGCGGTCGTGGTCGGTGGGGGCGATAATTTTGCTCATAGCGCTTGAGTATTGGGGCTTGGCGCGGGTGGCAAGTCCCCGAATGGGGGCCAGCCCCCAAACCCCCGCAGGATTTAGGGCCAAAAAGAGAAGCGAAGGGGGCAATGTCGCTTTTCACCCCCATAAGACGGTATCTGCGGAAGGCGGTATGTGTGAATAGGGTAGCAGATAGAAAAATCTGGACGAGAAGGTGAGCAAATGGCGGAATCAGCACGACGTGGACGTGGACGTGGGGGCGGCGGTGCCGCGCGGCGGGCAGAACGCAGCGCGGTTTCCTTTGAAACGGCCAAATTTATCGAGCGGAATATTCCGAATTTCGAGGTCCTGACCGAAGAAGCCTTGCAGGTTATCGAAACCAATGCCGAGACTGTGCTGGAAGAAGTCGGAGTGAATTTCCTTGATAATCCGGCGGCGATCCAACGTTGGCGCGATGCCGGTGCGGATATCGACGGCGAGCGGGTGCGCATTCCGCGCGGATTGGCACGCAAGCTCTGTGCCACGGCACCCTCGCAATACACCCAACATGCACGCAACCCCGAACGATCGGTTGTGGTGGGCGGCAACAACCTTGTGTTGGCCCCGGTTTACGGTCCCCCCTTTGTGCGCGACGCGGCGGGTGGGCGGCGTTACGCAACGATGGCCGATTTCAACAAATTCGTGAAGCTGGGCTATATGTCCAAATGGCTGCACCACTCCGGCGGGACCGTTTGTGAACCGACCGACGTGCCGGTGAACAAGCGACATCTGGACATGTTGCACGCGCATATGACGCTGAGCGACAAGCCGTTTATGGGGTCCGTAACAGAACCCAGCCGCGCACAAGATTCAGTAGATATGTGCAACATCCTCTTTGGTGAGGAATTTGTGCAGCAAAACACGGTGATGACCTCGCTGATCAACATCAACTCGCCGATGACATTCGATGATGTGATGATGGGGGCACTTGAGGTATATGCGCAGAACAATCAGGCCTGTATCATCTCGCCGTTTATCGTTGGCGGTGCGATGGCACCTGTGTCCGTTGCGGGGACGCTGACGCAGGTCCTGGCGGAGACGCTGGCCGGGATCGCCTATTCCCAACTGATCAAACCGGGCGCACCGGTGATCATGGGGGCCTTTGTCACCTCGATCGACATGAACTCTGGTGCGCCGACATTCGGCACCCCGGAAGCGGCACATATCACCTACGGTGCTGGTCAACTGGCGCGCCGTCTGGGCTTGCCTTACCGTTCGGCCGGGTCGTTCTGCGGATCAAAGCTGCCTGATGCGCAGGCAGCCTATGAAACTGCGAACAGTCTGAACATGGGGCTGTTGGCCGGTGTGAACTTTATGCTGCATTCCTGTGGCTGGCTGGAAGGCGGGCTGGTCAGCTCGTTTGAAAAGTTCGTCATGGATGCTGACCAGCTGGGCACTTTGCATCATCTGGCACGTGGCGTCGAAATCGACGAGAACGCACAGGCAATGGATGCGATCCGCGAAGTTGGACCGGGCGGTCATTATCTGGGCTGTGACCATACGCAGAAGAACTTTAAGACGGCCTTCTGGAAATCGGACCTGCTGGATTACAAGCCGTTTGAAACCTGGGAAGACGAAGGCGGGCGCGACACACAGGCGCTTGCCACACTTCGGGTTGAAAAGATGTTGGCGGATTATCAAGCCCCTGCGCTTGATCCGGCAATCCGCGAAGCGCTTGATGCTTTTGTGGCCCAAAAGAAAAGCGCTGAACCTGACAGCTTTATGTAACTTCGGTTAAAGACGCAGGCCCCTGCGGTGGTGTGGGGGCTTGCAAGCGCTGCAAGACGCGCGCCTCGGCGACCATTGCGATCAAAACATCCAGATGCCGGATCAGGCTGTAGCTGCCATCGGATCCGATGCGCTGCTCTTCTAGCGTGGCCTCAATATCCATCAGTTTCAGCAACACCGCGCCATGTCGGGGCAGGGTACCATAGCCCAGTAGCCGCGGCAGATGGGCGGAACGCCGATACTCCTCTGCGCCAATCCGTGCAGCCCGCATCATCAGGCGAGGACGGTGCAGCGTGTTGAGCATGGTAAGTACATCTTGCATGGCAGAACTCCTTGAGCAGTGAAGCAAAGCGGTGGTGCCGCTTTTCGTTCGGGCCATCATTACACAACCTAAAGGCGTGTTGCGTGGCGGGTATCGTCTGCGTTCGGGGCTTTCACAACTGTTTATGATTTAGCGACAATGCTCTTCAAACCGCAGGATTTTTACCAATCGGTAATCAATGCAACCTGGGGGTACGCAGTTGTACCGTGGGATAACCTATGGATAACTTGGAGAAAACAGGTGGGGAGTGGCGTAACGATGGACCAGTTTGGACAACCGGACAAGGCAGCGGGACGGCCCGAAAACCTGCCCGCATGGGTGCCCATGAGGGCGTTGCGCTACATCGCCCATACCGAGAACGGGGAACCAATACGTGTACTGGCGCGGGCTGCGGGATGCCATGCTTCAACTGTTTTACGGCAAATTCGGAAGGTCGAAATGCGCCGCGATGACCCGCTTGTCGATGCTGCCCTGCGCAAACTGGGGGCGGCTGTCCCGCCACTGAACCGACCACCAGCACTGCAAAACAAGAAGGGAACCGCCGATATGAAAACTGTTTCTGATCAGCCCATGCCAGATGATGCAACGCTGGCGCGTGAATCCATGCGGGTGCTGCGCAGACTTTGCGAGACCGGTGCTGTTCTGGCTGTGGCCGCAGATCTGGACAAAGCGGTGGTCGTACGGGACGGACCGCAGGGGATCAGCACGCGCACGGCAGTCGTTGCCAATTCCGTGGCGCAAGCGATGGCATTGAAAGACTGGATCGCGCCGGCCAATTCCGGGCGCATCATCCGATATCACATTACCACGGGCGGGCGGAACGCTTTGGGTGCGTTTCTGCAACAGTTTGGCATGACAAACGCGTCCGCTTCAGGCATGGCCGAGGCCGCGACACCGTTTCATTTCGACGATGAGACCACCCGCGAAACCGGCACCGAGAATGGCCCCCGGCGGCCAAGGATACCGGTCGGGGAAAGCCCGTTAAGCGCGCTGGCGCGGCGACGCAACAAGGACGGCAAGCCCTTTTTGTCCGAACCACTGGTGCATGCGGGCGAAAGGCTGCGGGAAGATTTTGAACTGGCCCAGATGGACAGCACCACCGTACAAAACTGGGATCAGTTTTTGACGGCTGGTGTGTGCCCCGGTACCCCGCTGGGTTCTGGTGCGGGGAGTGGCGCATCGCAGGCCCGCGCCCGTGTCACCGCAGCGTTGGATGATTTGGGGGCGGGGCTGGCGGATGTTGCGCTGCGTTGCTGTTGCTATCTTGAAGGTCTGGAAGCCGCTGAAAAACGGCTGGGGTGGTCGGCGCGCTCGGGCAAGGTGGTGCTGCGGATCGCCTTGATGCGATTAAAACGGCACTATGATAGGACTGTCGGGCCGGGGGGACCAATGATCGGCTGAACAAAGGCTGCTGGCGTTACCGGATGCAGAGCTGGAATGCGCGCGGCTGGGCTTTCGCTGACGGTTGAATATGTTAGACATGGGGCAATCAAACGGAGCCCCGCCATGCGTGATCTGAAAATTCCCGAACAACGCCACCCAGAAAAAGCCCGCAAGCCAGATAATGCTCAACCGAAAAAACCCAATTGGATCAGGGTGAAAGCCCCTGGTGGCAAAGGCTATGCTGACACGGCCAAGATCATGCGGGACAATAATCTGGTGACGGTCTGCGAAGAAGCAGGATGCCCGAACGTCGGTGAATGCTGGTCACAGGGCCATGCGACCATGATGATCATGGGCGAAGTCTGTACCCGTGCCTGTTCGTTTTGCAATATTGCCACCGGTAAACCGCCCGAAGACCTTGATGTTTTCGAGCCGGGCCGGGTGGCGGATGCGGTGTCAAAGCTTGGATTGAACCACGTGGTGATCACCAGCGTGGACCGTGACGACATCGAGGACGGTGGTGCCGAGCATTTTGCTCAGACCATTCGCGCCGTGCGGCACCGCAGCCCGGGCACCACGATCGAAATCCTGACACCCGACTTTATCAGATGTGGCCCGGAAGCCCTTGAAAAAGTGGTCGAGGCGCGCCCGGATGTCTTTAATCACAACCTTGAAACCGTGCCCGGCCTTTATCCCGAAGTCCGGCCCGGTGCGCGGTACTTCCATTCTCTGCGTCTGTTGCAGCGGGTCAAAGAGCTTGATCCGTCGATGTTCACCAAGTCGGGAATCATGGTGGGTTTGGGCGAAGATCGTCAATCTGTCATTCAGGTGATGGAAGACATGCGCGCCGCCGATATCGATTTTCTGACCATCGGCCAATATCTGCAACCAACACCGAAGCACCACCGTGTGGACCGGTTTGTGCATCCCGATGAATTCGCCTCTTATGAGAAATCCGCTTATGGCAAGGGGTTCCTGATGGTATCTGCCACGCCGTTGACCCGGTCGTCCTATCACGCAGGCGATGACTTTGCGCAGCTGCGCGCAGCACGGAACAAAAAGCTGGGGATCGCCTGATAGGGAAGGCCAAGCGGGGCACAATTGTCAACCTCAGGTTTGGTGCCCCGCAGCTTCATGCGCTGAACGGCGCTAAAACTTTCGCTCAATGCGCTCGGCTTTGGCCCATTCCGGCCAGTACCCCAGCGCTTCGATGCCCCAGATCATAGCGGCGACAACAATAATTCCAAAGACCAGTTTCACCCGTTTGGCTGACGGCGGCCTGCGCGCCCATTGCGACATCCGCATCAGCCAGACCGGGTTCATGTAAAGCGAACCTTACCGATAAAGGGCAGGTTGCGATTGCGCTGCGCAAAGTCGATGCCATAGCCGACAACAAATTCGTCGGGAATTTCGAACCCGGTCCAATCCGCCTTCATATCGACTTCGCGCCGCGTCGGTTTGTCCAACAGGGCAATGGTTTTCAGCCGTGCAGGTTCGCGTGATTTCAACAGGTTGGTGACATGATGCAGGGTATGGCCAGTGTCGACGATGTCCTCGACCAACAGCACGTCACGGCCCTCGATCGCACCGCGCAGGTCTTTGAGAATACGCACTTCGCGGCTGCTTTCCATCCCGTCACCGTAGCTTGACGCTTCAAGGAAATCGACTTCGATCGGCAGGTCCAGTTCGCGCACCAGATCGGCGATAAAGACAAAACTGCCGCGCAACAGCCCCACAACAACCAGTTTATCCGTGCCATCAAACTCGTCGCGGATCTGGCGGCACAGTTCTTCTATCCGTGCGGCAATCGATTTCGCCGAGATCATTTCGTCAATCACATAGCGACGATCAGTCATAGTACAGCCCTTACCTTGGCCCTTGAAATTGCCCGCATAAACGGTGAAACAGAGCTAACCCGAGCCAGCACGGAACGCAATGCCAACCCATACCGAGACCAGAGAGCTGCCCTATTCGGCGCAGCAAATGTACGACCTTGTGGCGGATGTGAAATCCTACCCCGAGTTCCTGCCGTGGACCGCCGCCGCGCGGATTCGCCGTGATGAGGACAAGGGCGACCACCGTGTCATGGATGCCGATCTGGTGATCAGTTTCAAAGTGTTTCGCGAACGCTTTACCAGCCGTGTGGTGCTATGGCCCGCAGCGCGCAAGATCGACACCGAATATCTGGACGGACCGTTCAAATACATGAAATCCAACTGGGCGTTTGAAGAGACCGCAGCAGGGTGCAATGTGCATTTCCACGTGGATTTCGAATTCAAGAACGCCATTCTTCAGGGCATCATCGGTATTGTTTTCAATGAGGCGATGCAGCGAGTCGTGCGCGCCTTTGAAGCCCGCGCCAAAGCGCTTTACGGGCCGGCGGCGTGACAGGCCTTACCGATCAACTGATTGAATTTATGGGTACTTCGGTGCCAGAAGATGCAGCCGCGATGATGCGCCTGTCGTTGTTTGACTGGGCGGCCTGCGGGATTGCCGGGGCCGATGAGACAGAGTTTGACGCTTTTGTCGGGGCACAGCTGGCCCTGCATCAAGGGGGGCATAAGGTCTTTGGCGGTGGCAGTACATCGGCCCCGACAGCGGCGCTGGTGAATGGCACGATAAGCCATGCGCTGGATTACGATGACACTCATTTTGCCCATATCGGCCACCCGTCAGTCGCGGTTCTTCCTGCGGTTCTGGCCCTTGGCGAACAGGTCTCCTGTGATCTCGACGCCCTGACACATGCCGCAACGATTGGCGTGGAAGCCTCTATTGCCGTCGGTCTGTGGCTGGGGCGGGATCACTATCAGGTCGGCTACCACCAAACTGCAACGGCGGGTGCGTTTGGCGCAACTGTGGCGGCGAGTCGATTGCTTGGACTTGACGTAATGCAAACCCGTCACGCCCTTGGCCTTTGTGCCAGCATGGCATCCGGCATCAAGGCGCAATTCGGGACTATGGCGAAACCGCTGAACGCAGGTCTGGCGGCGCGCACAGGTGTCGAGGCCACAGTCTGGGCACAGGCCGGCATGACGGCGGCGCAGGACGGGCTGGCCGGCCCCTTGGGATTTGGCGCAACCCATCACGGGCAGGGGGGGAACGTCGATCTGCCCATCGACGACTGGCGCATCAACAGCATTAGCCACAAGTTTCACGCCTGTTGTCACGGTCTTCATGCCATGCTGGAAGCGCTGCGCGACACGGCGGCGCAACCGGATCAGATCAAGGCGGTTCACATCCGCACCCATCCGCGATGGATGTCGGTCTGTAACATCCAGACGCCCAACACCGGACTGGCGGCCAAGTTTAGCTATGGCCAGACGGCAGCAATGGCCCTGTTGGGCCATGACACGGGTGCCATCGGGAATTTCACGGATGCCATGGCGCAGGACGCGGATGTCCTTGCCTTGCGAAACCGCATTAACGTCAGTGAGGATGCGCGGCTTAGCGAAACGCAGAGTGAGCTGTTGATCACCCTGTCCGATGGCAGCACCGAGAGTCTGCGCCATGATCTGATGTCGCCGATGTCACTGGAAACCCGGGCGCAAAAGCTGCGGGGCAAGGCGGCAGCTTTGCTTGGCGAGGGGCGGGCAGCCCCCCTCTGGAGCGCCACACAGGGGCATTCCCTGCGTGTCTTTCTTGATCAGCTGGTGATGTCGTAGGCGCGTTCGCCATGCACCGAAAGGTCCAGCCCGTTCACTTCGGTTTCAAGGTCAACCCGCATTGGCAAAATCGCACGGCAGACCAGCACCAGAACAACGGTCACCACGACGGTATAGACACCCACAATCGCCAATGATCCCAATTGCGCGGTCCACGACCCCGCACCGAGGGCCGCAATCATGATGGTGCCGAAAATGCCGCCCACACCATGCACCGCAAAGACATCAAGCGTGTCGTCAACCTTGAGCCTGTTGCGCATCAAAACCACTGCTTCCTGACACAGAATGCCGGCAACCGCACCGATTAAAAGCGCCGCCCATGGGCCGACGAAACCAGAGGCAGGGGTGATCGAGGCAAGCCCGGCAATTGTCCCGGTGACAATCCCGACAAGCGAGGATTTCCCGAATTTGATCCGTTCCCACAGGGCCCATGTCAGCGATGCGGTTGCGGCAGAAATATGGGTCACCGTGATTGCCATCGCGGCACCACCGTCCGCGGCCAGCTGCGACCCGCCGTTAAAGCCAAACCAACCAACCCACAAAAGCGCAGCACCGATCATGACCAAACCGGGGTTATGGGGTGGGGTGGTCTGATGTTTGCGTGCGCCCAGCATCACGGCCAGCACAATCGCCGCCAGCCCCGCGGTTTCATGCACCACGATGCCGCCGGCGAAATCCTTGACGCCTGTGTCGCCAAATATCCCGCCATCCGCCAACATGCCGCCGCCCCAGATCCAATGCACCACTGGCGCATAACACATGAGCATCCAAAGCCCTGAAAACAGAACGATAAACCCGAAGCTGATCCGCTCGACATAGGCCCCAACGATCAAGGCCGGTGTGATGATGGCAAAGGTCATCTGAAAGGCAAAGAACAGGATTTCAGGCAGGGTGCCAGTCAGGCTATCGGCGGTCACGCCGGTCAGCCCGATCTTGGCCAGGCCGCCCCAAATACCGCTGGTGCCCGGACCGAAGGCAATCGAATACCCGGCGAGAAACCACAATACCGACATCAAGCAAGCGATGGCATAGCAGTGCATAAACACGCTGAGAACGTTGCGCGACCGCACCAGCCCGCCATAAAACAGGGCCAGTCCCGGCAAGGTCATCAGCAAAACCAGCGCTGTAGCGGTCATTATCCATGCTGTATCGGCAGGGTTCATTGGGGGCTCCATTCAGATCAAAAGATTGGTGCCGGTTTGATTGCCTAATGTTCGGGCAGGCAAAAGGCCTGCAAGCAGATAAGAATTAGGCGTTTTTGAAAGAGTCTAGAATTTAGGCGTATTTTAACTGCAAAGACCAATTTCAGGGCAGTTTATCAAGCGCATCGGCCAGTAGCGCAAGGGCGTGATCCCGGGCAGCCGTCCGGACCACCCCGCGACCAAGGGCACCGAACTCCTGCGTTTCCACTTGAACGCCCGCCTGTGTGGCAACAGCGAAACAGACCCGGCCTTCGGGCTTGTGATCTGATCCGCCCGGACCTGCGATGCCAGTGATCGACACCGCCAGATCGGCCTGTGAATGTGCAAGCGCCCCTTGGGCCATTTCGATTGCAACCTCTTGCGACACGGCGCCGACCGCGGTCAATGTCTGTGGGGATACGCCCAACATCTCGACTTTGGCCGCATTCGAATAGGTCACAAACCCGCGTTCCAGCGCCGAAGATGACCCCGCCACATCGGTCAGAGCCACGGCCACCATCCCGCCGGTACAGCTTTCGGCGCAAGTCACCATCACACCTTTGCTGCAACAGGCCTCGACGATGCGGGCGGCAAGGGACATCGTTACAGCATCCCGTGATAGAGGGCGGCCAATACCAGTACACCAAGCGCTGCAAAGATGCCCGCAATGACATCATCCAGCATGACGCCCAGCGGCGTGTTCATCCGGTCAGCCCAGCCGACCGGCCCCAATTTGGTGATGTCAAACAGCCGGAACAAAGCAAAGGCGGCAATCCAACCGGGCCACATGGCAAGAATGGAAATTTCCATAGACCACGCCGCATAGCTCAGTGGCAAAAGCGCGATCCACTGGCCGACCACCTCGTCTACGACGATCTCTGAAGGGTCGTGATCATCTTGACCTGCGGTCATCCGCGCCGTCGCCCACCAGCCTTTGAAGAACCCCACGACAATCGCCAACGCCAGCAGGGGCAGCCCGCCGATCACATGCAGCAACCATGCCCATGGCAGCGCGACAAGTGACCCCCAAGTGCCCGGTGCTGGCCGGATATGCCCCACACCCATGACGGTGCCAATGAACTGTGCAAGCTTCATGTCTTCACCAATGTTGCGGTCGCCAAAGCGGCAATGCCTTCGCCGCGCCCTGTGAACCCCAGCCGCTCCGAGGTTGTTGCCTTGACCGACACCCGGTCCATGTCCAAGCCGGTAATCGCGGCCAATGCTTCCCGCATCGCTACGGCATGTGGTCCGATCTTCGGATGTTCACAAATCAATGTGCAATCCAGATGGGTAATGGTGAATCCCATTTCGTGGGCCATCCCGACAGCGTGACGGAGAAACATGTGGCTTTCGGCACCTTTCCATTGTGGATCGGAGGGCGGAAAATGTTGACCGATGTCGCCGCGCGCCAATCCGCCATAAATTGCGTCGGTGAGAGCATGCATTCCGACATCTGCGTCCGAATGGCCTTTAAGCCCTTGGTCATGCGCGATCTTGACACCGCAGAGGGTCACATGATCCCCCGCATCAAATGCATGCACGTCGAACCCGTTGCCGGTGCGGATATCCATGAGCGTTCCCTGATCTGACTGCGCTGTTATCTGCCTCTGTCTATGCAAACCCGCTGGCACGCGCAATCGCCGCGGCGTATTGTCTATTTTTTGTGCAATGTAATCTTTGCTGTGGTTAATACCCCCCGTAATTATTGTGGGTTCTCCTCGATATGGCTAAACCCGACCCAACTGCACAAGGATTAAGCATGTGAGCGCATTGGCTCTGCCTCTTGGCCTGACACCTCCTGTAATGCTGGCCCCGATGGCCGGAATCACCGATCTGCCGACACGCGCGCTGGTGGCAGGTTTTGGTGCGGGTCTGGTGGTTTCTGAAATGATTGCAAGCCATGAGTTGCTGGGCAAAAGTCCCGGCACCCGCGAGAAAGCCGAACTTGGCATCGGGATCGAGGGCACCTCTGTGCAGATCGCAGGGCGTGAGGCCGCGCCGATGGCGCAAGCCGCGCGGATGATTGCGGATCAGGGCGCACGTATCATTGATATCAACATGGGCTGTCCTGCTAAAAAGGTTACGCAGGGCCTGTCGGGATCGGCCCTGATGAAAACGCCTGACCATGCTCTGCGCCTGATCGAGGCAGTGGTGAATGCGGTGGACGTGCCGGTCACCCTGAAAACCCGCCTGGGCTGGGATGATGAAATGCTGAACGCGCCCATCATTGCCAAACGCGCCGAGGCGGCAGGAATCTGCATGATCACGATCCATGGCCGCACCCGCTGTCAGTTCTACAAAGGGCACGCAAACTGGCGGGCAATTGCGCGGGTCAAGGAAGCGGTCCAGATCCCTGTCATCGCCAATGGTGATATTACCTCGACCTCTGCGGCGCGGACAGCGCTTGCTCACTCAGGTGCGGATGGTGTGATGATCGGGCGCGGTTTTCAGGGCAAACCCTGGCTGTTGGCCGAAGTGGCCCATCAACTCTATGGCACCCCAGCACCGGTGATCCCGCAGGGAGCCGATTTTGGCGATATGGTGCAACAGCATTACGACGCGATTCAACGGTTTTACGGTGGCAAACTTGGCCCGCGTGTCGCGCGCAAACACCTGGGCTGGTATATGGACACCTGCGCAACACCGGCTGATCTGCGTCGCGCCCTGTTGACCTGCACAGAACCGGGCGATGTGGACAAGTTGATCAAACAGGCGATGTTTTACACGCCTGAACAGGTGGCCACATGACCATGGATGTCCAAATCTGGGCCTCCTTGCCGGTCCCTGCAGTGTTGATCACCCCTGATGACCTGATCGCAGACATCAACCCTGCCGCCGAGGGGTTTTTCAACGCCTCCGCCAAAGCGGTGATCGGTGTGCCGGTCTGGGATCTGG
This sequence comes from Sulfitobacter sp. M05, assembly GCF_029285175.1. GTDB lineage: Bacteria > Pseudomonadota > Alphaproteobacteria > Rhodobacterales > Rhodobacteraceae > Sulfitobacter. The sequence continues at coordinate 879,902 of NZ_JABEDH010000001.1, forward strand.
TCGCGGTGGATTATCCGCTGGAAGACGCCTTTGAGCGCGCCCGCGATGGCAGCACGGCCTTGTTTGTCAATGACGTGGATGTAGGCAGCGGTCAGCGCGCACCGCAAAAATCCGCGCTTCAGGTGGCACCGGTACAGGGCCAACCCCGCCATATGTTGATGATGATTTCCCCGCGCGAACTTCCTGGTCGGATGACACAGAACCATTCCGTAAAATCAGCTGCGAAATCCGCCATCGGCATGGCCGAAATGCTGGCGCATGAGATCAAGAACCCGCTGGCGGGCATCACCGGTGCGGCACAGTTGTTGTCGATGAACCTTGATGCAGACGAGCTTGAGCTAACCGATCTTATTGTCGCGGAATCGCGTCGGATCGTGAAATTGCTGGGGCAGGTCGAACAATTCGGCAATCTGACCGCGCCGGTGCGAAAACCGGTGAACCTACATGACGTGTTGGACCGTGCGCGGCGTTCCGCGCTGCTGGGGTTCGGGTCACAGATGAAGATCGTCGAAGATTACGACCCGTCGTTGCCGGCCGCATTAGGTGACAAGGACCAGCTGGTGCAGGTGGTGTTGAACCTGTTGAAAAACGCGGCCGAAGCAGCAGGGCCGGAGGGCGGGACGATCCGGCTTCACAGCTATTATGAACACTCTTTCCGGATGCGCCGGGCGGATGGGGCCGGGCATTTGCTGCCTTTGCAGGTCGAAGTGATCGACGACGGCCCCGGATTGCCGGAACATATTAAGGGCGACATCTTTGATCCATTTGTATCGGGGCGCGAAAACGGCACCGGACTGGGCCTTGCACTGGTGTCAAAAATTGTCTCGGAACACGGCGGCTGGATTTCGGTGGACAGCGTGCCGGGCCGCACGGTTTTTCGCATGTCACTTCCCCGCGCACATGCCGCGGATTTCACACCTACAGAGGAGAGCTGATACATGGATGGCACGGTTCTGGTCGCGGATGACGACCGCACAATCCGCACGGTTCTGACCCAGGCACTGACACGGGCTGGCTGCAAGGTGCATGCGACCTCAAGTCTGACCACCTTAATGCGCTGGGTCGGCGAAGGGCGCGGCGATGCGGTGATCACCGACGTGGCAATGCCCGACGGCAATGGGCTTGAGATGTTGCCGAAAATATCAGAGGACCGCCCCGACCTGCCAGTAATCGTGATTTCCGCCCAGAACACCATTATGACCGCAATTAAGGCCGCAGAGGCCGAGGCCTTTGATTACCTGCCCAAACCTTTCGACCTGCCGGATTTGATGAAACGCACGGCGCGCGCACTTGATCGCAAGGGCAGCACCCGCCGCACCGTCGAGCCCCCCGCCGAGGGGGACCGGGACGACCTGCCATTGGTCGGGCGCACCATGGTCATGCAGGCGCTTTACCGGTTGGTGGCACGGGTGATGAACACCGATTTGCCGGTGCTGATCTGGGGCGAAAGCGGCTCTGGGAAGTCACTGATCGGCAAGGTGATCCATGATTTCTCTGACCGGCGGACCTTGCCGTTTGTGACGGTCACCGCGGCGGATTTGCAAGACATCGAAGGGCCGGCGCGGGTCTTGGCGCGGGTGCGGGGCGGCACATTGCTGATTGATGAAATTGCCGATATTCCATTGGAAGCCCAGGCCCGCATCGCGCGGATGATGGATGAACCCGGAGAGTTCAATCCGCGGTTTCTGGCCACCAGCCAATCCGATCTGGCCGAAGCCATGAAGCAAGGCAAACTGCGCCGCGACCTGTATTATCGTTTGTCGGGGGCAACCGTTCATGTGCCAGCCCTGCGGGATCGCGTCGAAGATATTGATCTTCTGGCGGCGCATTTCCTAAGCCGCGCCGAGACAGCCGACACCTCAGGCCGGGTTTTGTCGGAAGGGGCCAGCAAGGTCTTTGCGAATTACTCGTGGCCCGGCAATGTGCGCCAACTGGAACATGCGATGCGGCAACTGGCACTGACCAGCCATGCACCTGAAATTTCTCTTGAAGAGGCGCGCCAGATTTTGGGCGCGCAACCGACAACCGAGCCGGTCTATGCGCAGGTCAATACCGAACGGTTGGGTGCCAGTGTGGAACGTCATCTGCGCCGCTACTTCGACCAACACGGGGCAATGTTGCCACCACCTGGACTTTATGCGCGGATTCTACGCGAAATCGAGGCTCCCCTGATCGAAGTTGCCCTTTCTGCGACCTCAGGAAATCAGGCTAAATGTGCCGATTTGCTGGGAATTAACCGAAATACCCTGCGCAAAAAGATCACCGATCTGGATATAGAGGTGACAAAGGGGCGAAAGATGATGTAAAACCGCCACATAACCGTGGCCATCCGGTATCAGCCAAGCGCTGAGATGGGTCAGGACCACAAAATATGGCGGTTGGTGCGTGCGGGTACCACTTCATCGACGAGGAGAGCGGGTGGCAACCCGGTCACATAAGTTTAATCTCGACCGTCTGGGCCGTTTGCGGCGTATCAAACGTGTGCGCAACTTGTCCACGCTTGGTCTTGTGGTCTTGGGGCCGGTTCTGGCCTTGGCAACCTATCTCGTGATGGGTCCTTTGGGGCAGGGTGCCAATACCCTGTCACTGCGTTTGGTGCTGTTGACCGATCTGGTTTATGTCCTGTTAATCGCCGCACTTGTGTTGTCGCAAGTCGCCCGTTTGATTGCGGCACGGCGGGCGAAATCTGCCGGCTCGCGCCTGCACTTGCGTCTGACCGGCGTGTTTGCCCTGATGGCCTTGATTCCGACAGTGACAGTTGCGGTATTTGCCGGGCTGACGGTGAATGTAGGTCTTGAAGGGTGGTTTTCGGACCGTGTACGCGGTGTGGTTGGTTCATCGCTGGCGGCGGCGCAGGCCTATGAGGCCGAACAGCGCCAGGATTTGATCGCTGATGCCCGCGCTCTTGCCCGCACGATTGATAACGCGCGCAACCAAGGGGTTGGTCTAAGCGACAGCCAGATTCTGGGCGAAAGCCAGCGTCAGATCCAACGCGGCCTGCGTGAGGCCTATCTGATTGATGGCACCGCGGAAATTCGCGCGCGCGGCGACCGTTCCTATTTGTTTGATTTCGAAAAACCCGATGCCGACCAACTGGCGAATGCCAGCAATGAAGGGCTGTTGGTCATTGAAGACTGGCCCAACAACGAATTCCGTGCGCTGGTCCCAATGAAATCCTTTGTGGACCGCTACTTATACGTCAGTCGGGATGTGGACGGGAAAATCCTGTCCCTGCTGGACGAAACCACGGAAACCGTACGGCTCTATCAGCAGCTGGAGGCAGACCGGGGCCGACTGTTGTTTGAATTCGGCCTGCTTTACCTCGGTTTTGCGGTGATCCTGATCCTTGCTGCCGTTTGGCTGGGTCTGTGGTTTGCAGAACGCCTGTCAGGTCCAGTGGGGCGGCTGACCGGTGCTGCGCAACAGGTTGGGGCAGGCAATCTGAATGTGCAGGTTCGTGAAGAAGACGGCGACGACGAGATTGCGATGCTGAGCCGTTATTTCAACCAGATGACCAAGCAATTGCAAGGCCAGCGCGAAACCCTGTTGGATAATACCCGCCAGATCGAACGCCGCCGTCGGCTGTTTGATTCGGTTCTCAGCTCGGTGACCTCCGGTGTTGTCGGGCTTGACCCGGAAGGGCGTGTGACCTTCGTGAACCGGTCGGCCATGCGCCTGCTGGACTGGTCCGAAGATCAGCAATCCGTCGCGCTAAGTGTTGCCGTCCCCGAATTCGGCCCCTTGTTTGAGACCATTTCGAACAAATCCGGTGACGCAGCCCAAGACGAGATCAAGGTGTCACGGCAAGGGGCCATGGAGAACCTGTTGGTGCGGATGTCAACGCGGCGCACCGATGACGGGCGACTCGAAGGGTATGTGGTTGCTTTTGACGATGTTACCGATCTGGTCAGCGCCCAACGGATGGCCGCTTGGGGCGATGTGGCGCGCCGCATCGCCCATGAAATCAAAAACCCTTTGACCCCGATCCAACTGTCTGCGGAACGGATCAAACGCAAGTTTGCGCCAAAACTGGGCATCGACAGTGACAGCCTTGAACAGATGACAGGTGTGATCATCCGCCAGACCGGGGATCTGCGCCGGATCGTTGACGAGTTCTCGAAATTTGCGCGGATGCCAGAGCCGGAAACCTCTTCGCATGACTTGACCAGACTGGTGCGTGATGCGGTGTTCCTGCAACAATCAGGCCAGCCCGACGTTGCGATCAAAGCCGATCTTGGCGGCGGCGTGATCCTGGCTGACATCGATGCCACGATGATATCTCAAGCCTTAACAAACTTAATTAAGAACGCCGGCGAAGCCATTGAAACATTGCAGAAAAATAATCCACCTGATGAGCTGATACCGCAAATATTTGTCACTCTGCGCCGGAACGATACCAGCGCAAAACTGACCATTGCCGACAATGGCATCGGCCTTCCCGAGGATCGTGCGCGGCTGTTCGAACCCTATGTAACAACCCGCAGCGAGGGCACCGGCCTTGGCCTGCCGATCGTCAAAAAAATCATTGAGGAACACGGCGGTACGCTGACCCTCGACAATGCGCCGGTCTTTGACGGCCAGACCCATTTTGGTGCGATGGCGGTGATTACATTGCCCGTGGCACCGTTGCCCAAAGAAGAAAATAACGCCTCCGAAAAGGCACAGCGAGTGGAGATAGTAGATGAGTGATATTCTGATCGTCGATGATGAGCGCGATATTCGCGAGTTGATTTCCGATATTCTGGAAGATGAAGGCTTTGCCACCCGTCTGGCCGGAAATGCAGATGATGCGATGGCTGCAATTAACACCGAACCACCCGCGTTAATGATCCTTGATATTTGGCTCAAGGACAGCCGGATGGATGGGATCGACATTCTGAAAACCGTCAAACGGGACAATCCGGATGTGCCGGTTGTGATCATCTCGGGGCATGGCAATATCGAAATCGCCGTCGCTGCAATCCGGCAGGGAGCCTATGATTTTATTGAGAAACCGTTCAACATTGACCAGTTGATGGTGGTGATCCGCCGTGCGATGGAAACCTCTCGTCTGCGCCGCGAAAACCAGAGCCTCAAACAGCGCGAGACCACAAGCTCGGAAATGATGGGGCAGTCGGCTGCCTTCCGGGCGCTGGTCGGCCAGCTGGACAAGGTCACGAAATCGAATGGACGGGTGATGCTGACCGGTCCGGCAGGCGCGGGCAAGGAAGTTGCTGCGCGCTATATTCATGCCAATTCCGGCCGTGCGGATGCGCCGTTTGTCACTGTGAACTGCGCAGGTGTCGAACCCGAAAACATGGAAGAAATGCTGTTCGGTCGGGAAACGGCGGAACGCGGCATCGAACCGGGTTTGTTGGAAAAGGCCCATGGCGGCATTGTGTTCTTTGACGAGGTGGCGGACATGCCGCTGGGCACGCAGTCCAAGATTCTGCGGGTGCTGGTCGACCAACAGTTCACTCGGGTTGGCGGCAGTGACAAAGTGCGCGTCGATTTGCGGGTGATCTCCTCAACCAACCGTAATCTAGAGGAGGCGATTGCCGCTGATACCTTCCGGCAGGAATTGTATCACCGACTGAACGTGGTACCCATTGCAGTGCCCTCACTTGAAGAACGCCGCGAAGATATTCCCTTGCTGGCCGAACATTTCATCAGCGAATTCAATCAGTCACAGGGTTTGCCGCAACGATCGCTTAGCGAAGATGCCATTGCCTTGATGCAAACGATGGTCTGGCCCGGCAATGTCCGCCAGTTGAAAAATCTGGTCGAACGCGTGTTGATTTTGGGGGATGGCACCGGCCCGATCGAAGCCCGTGAATTGCCCGGCGAAGAGCAGAGCAGCGAAGAGGAGGGGCGTGTTGTCCTGTCCTCGGCTCTGGCTACCCTGCCACTGCGCGAAGCCCGCGAGGCATTTGAACGCGAATACCTGCTGACGCAGATCAACCGTTTTGGCGGTAATATCTCGCGGACGGCCAATTTTGTCGGGATGGAAAGATCGGCCCTGCACCGGAAATTGAAATCCCTAGGGGTTGTGACAAGCGCCAAAGCCGGTGTGCGGGTGGCGCATGTGGATGAAGAGGCTGATGCCGGCTAGGGCAGGGCGCGCCCGGCCAGCGTTGCGGGACGGTGGCAATATCGGTCCGCGTTATCGGCCGGTTCAGCCATCCATCCGCGTCAGAAAATCTGGGCAGATTGCTTGCGGCTTATTTGGCCGCAAGTTCCGCCAGCACATCCACGCCTTGCATCTTCAAGAAATACAGCATGTCAATGAAGACCCAATTCTCGGCCAGTTTGTCGCCGGCCCGCCGGTAAACATCGACAACGCGCATATCAACCGGCGTATCACAGGGCGGTAAGCCCATGAAACCGTTGTGATTTGTCAGCGTCAAATTGGGCCACCCAAAGAAAGCTCCGTAATTACCCTCTGCCATGCGGCAAAGATGTCCGTTGAAAACCCGATCCTTTAAACCCCGTCGAAACGGCCCCTGATGTTGTTCGATATAGCGCTCGATCGTATAGGCTGCACCGATGCCTTCGGGCCCCCACCAAATCATATCTTCATGCCAGTCGCGCTGTAACTCCTCGTGCGGGGTCAGGGCACGCGGATCGGCATTGGCTGCGTCAATGGCGCCAATCATGCGGTTGATCAGGGCAAGAGTTTTCTCACCTCCCTCAGGGTCTTGCGGGCCAAGAAGCCGCCCGTCGTTGGTGCGCGGTCCCGGTTGCACCAGATGTGCCGCTGTCTGTTGCGGAAAACGGCGCAGGCCCGCTTGGGTCATCAGGTGCAAGAGGTCACAGAACAGGGCCGTTTCAACAATCTGGCCATCTTTGATCCGGTTGAATTCGGCATAGCGCAGCATGGCGATTTTTCGTGTTGGCGGTATGTTAATAAACGGCGCATCAAACAGGCCCATCAAATGCCCCATCGAACAGGTCCAGATGCTGCTGCGGTCGTTAATGCCGTTTTCGGCAGCAAAAAAAATGTCTTCGCGGCGCTGAACGGCGGAAAACGCGGACAAAAAGGGTTGCCAGAACACCCGTGCAGCACCTTGTGGTCCAGATTGTTCGTTGAAGGGATGCACCCCCCGCCAAACCGCATCAGTGGCCATATGCTGTTCCAACACAGCGCCAACAGTATCGGCAGTGGCACCTTCAAGGGCATTTAAATAGGTTTGGGTTATCGTCTTGGCGGTCTGTATGAGGTCAGTCATTTTGGTGCTTTTCTACAGGATCACAGGAATCATGTTAGGCGCTTGCACACGTGTGCACCAGTGCAAAACGCACAAAACCAAGCCGCTTGATGGCATTAGGGGGCTCTGTTGACGATCTGAAAGCTGCCGCTTTTGTTACGGATTACACAGGATTTCTTTGTCAAAGCAGGCAAGCGGGTGGTCGCGGCGGCAGGGGTTGCTCTGGCGATACTATCGGGACAGGGCGGGATCGACACCGGCGCATAGCCTTTGTCAGCCATACATTGGGTTTCGACACGGTTGCGCAGGGCGACATTGGGATCATAACTTTCGACACCGCCGTCTATATAATAGCCATGATGACCTGTGCAGTTCCCATCGGCATCACAGCTGCGGTTACCGGGGACAAAGACTGGCGGGTTACGCCTGATCTGGAACGAAACAGGCACATCCTTTAGGGCGTTGACCTCGCAGGTGGTGGTATCACGGTTCAGCGTCGTGACACTGGCACCGGGCTTGTAATAGGTTTCAAGCGGCGCGCAGGCCACCAACAGCGTGATGCTGTAAATCAAGCTGGCGCGGATCAGTCTGGGTCTTAAGTGTTTCATACTGTGACATTGCCCCTGATTCACCCTTGAGGCAACGCAATTGACCCTTGCCATGACAGACGCCATACCCTCTAAAGAATGAAATTCACGGGCAAACGGCCCACTCCGGCCACCCCCACAGCGCCGTGAACAGCGTGCCAAACAAAACGTAAGGGACCGCGCATGAAGGTAATTATTTGTGGCGCAGGACAGGTCGGCTGGCAAATTGCCCGTCACCTTAGCGGCGAACGTAATGACGTCACCGTGGTCGACAGCAATGCCGATCTGGTACGTCGGGCCACGGATACGCTTGATGTTCAAGGGATTGCAGGGTTTGCCAGCTATCCGGATGTGCTGGACCGGGCTGGAGCGCGGGACGCCGAGATGATCATCGCGGCCACCCATTCCGACGAAGTGAATATGGTAACCTGTCAAGTTGCGCATTCTGTTTTTGGCATCAACCGTAAAATCGCGCGACTGCGCAGTCAGTCTTATCTGGATGCGATTTATTCCGATCTCTACCGGCGAGACCACATGCCAATTGACGTCGTGATCAGCCCCGAGAAGGAAGTTGCCGCCGCGGCACTGCAACGGCTTTCGGCACCGGCATCCTTTGACACAGAGGTGTTCATGGACGGGATGGCCCATCTGTTGGGCATCACAATCGAAGAAGACTGTCCCATCATCCATACGCCGTTGCGCCAGTTGACGGATCTGTTTTCGACCCTGCGTGCGGTGGTTGTTGGGGTGCGGCGGGACGGGACACTGTTCGCCCCGGAGGCCAAAGACCAACTGTTTGTCGGCGACGATTGCTATATCTTTACCCACCGCGACGACATCGCCCGCACCATGGAGATTTTTGGCAAAAAGACCACCAAACAGGAACGTGTGGTGCTGGTCGGTGGCGGTAACGTTGGCCTTACCGTGGCCCAGGCACTGGAGAATGATCCGCGCCGCATCCGCACCAAGGTGATCGAGAAGAACCGCAAATGTGCTGAACGCGCCGCCGAGGGGCTGGAGCGGACAATTGTTCTTAACGGCGACGGGCTGGACGCGGCCCTGCTGGCCGAGGCGGGAATTGCCCGCGCGGATGCGATGCTGGCGATTACCGATGACGACAAAACCAACATGCTGACCTGTGTGCGGGCCAAAGCGGAAGGGTGTCCCTATGTGATTGCCTTGATCAACGATCCCACGCTGGTGCCTTTGATGACGCCGCTGGGGATTGACGCCTATATCAACCCGCGCGCGACCACTGTTTCCTCAATCCTGCGCCACATCCGCCATGGCCGTGTGCGCGCGGTCTATTCCATTGGCGACGCCGAGGCCGAGGTGATTGAGGCCGAAGTTCTCTCAACCTCACCCATCGCCGGCAAACGCCTGTCTGAAATTGATTTCCCCGAAGGCGTGCTGATCGGGATGCTGCGCAAGGGTGACAAGGTTGTGCGCCCGCTGGGCAAGACCCGGATCGACGAGGGCGACGTGATTGCAGTCTTTGCACTGGCCGAGGATGTGCCGCAGGTCGAACTGTTGCTGCAAGTCTCCATCGACTTTTTCTAGACAGGGAACGCACCGTGAGCCGTCAAAGCCATATGCGCCGCGAATTGTCCCATCTGCCGCTGTTCTTACAGCTGTTTGGCGTTTGTGCCGCGTCCATGATGGTGCCAGCGGTCTTTGGGCTGGTGATCCGTGACCACGACGCGGCGCGGGCGTTTTTCTATGCCGGCCTGTTGGGGTTGATCCTGTTTGCCATGCTGGCTGTTGTGCTGAACGGGCGGCGCAGTCAACAATCCGCCCTTGGCCCACTGCTGGCGTTGTTTTCCGCATTTGTCTTTCTGCCGGTCTATTTCGCAATTCCCTTTGTTGAAACCCTGCCGACCACAAGGTTTCTGAATGCCTATTTTGAAATGGTCAGCGCCCTGACAACCACCGGCACCAAAATGTTTCAGGATCCCGCGCGGCTTAGCGATACGTTGCACCTGTGGCGGGCACAGGTGGGATGGTTGGGGGGCTTGCTGATGTGGGTCGCGGCCTCAGCCATCCTTGCACCGCTGCACCTTGGCGGGTTTGAGGTCACCGCGCAGGCCGAACCGGGGCGGCGCGACACCGGTGAGCTGAACCGGATGATGCCGGTTGACCCACGCCAAAAGGTCGGCCGCGCGATGAAAGCGCTGTTGCCGATTTATGCGGGGCTGACACTACTGTTGTGGCTGTTGTTGCTGGGTGGCGGGGATCGCCCCTTAACCGCCCTTTGTCACGCAATGTCGGTCATGGCGACCTCGGGGATTTCACCGGTGGGCGGAGTCGAAAATGCCGACATCGGTGTGACCGGCGAGGCCGTGATCTTTTTGTTTATGCTGTTTGCCTTGTCGCGGCTGACGTTTTCCAAAGACACCATCACCGCCACGCAAGGCGGGCTGCGCACCGATCCCGAGTTTCGCATCGGACTGTTCATTGTCGGTGCCGTGCCCTTACTGATCTTCCTGCGTCACTTTCTAGGGGCGATTGATGTGGCCGCGATGGAAAGCCTGTCGGATGCGATCTATGCCCTTTGGGGGGCGGTGTTTACGGTATTGTCCTTTTTGACCACCACGGGGTTTGTGTCAGAGCATTGGGTGGCTGCGCAAAGCTGGTCTGGCCTGACCACACCGGGGTTGGTCCTGATGGGGCTTGCCCTGACCGGCGGCGGCGTCGCCACCACAGCCGGGGGGGTCAAATTGCTGCGGGTGTTTGCGCTTTATGTGAACGGCACGCGTGAAATGGAACGTCTGGTGCATCCCAATTCGGTCAGCGGGGCAGGGGCCGCAGGACGGCGGTTGCAATCAAACGGTGCCTTCATCGCCTGGATTTTCTTTATGCTCTTCGCGATATCGCTGGCGGCCATCATGCTGTTGCTGACCTTGACAGGCAGCAGTTTCGAACAGGCCTTGGTTCTATCCGTGGCCAGCCTTTCAACCACTGGCCCCCTGACACAATATGCCGCAGACGTGCCGATCAAGGTCATCGAACTGACCGCACCAGCCAAGGCGGTCCTGTGTGGTGCTATGATACTGGGACGCCTTGAAACTCTGGCGATTATTGCCTTGCTGACACCAGACCTCTGGCGCTCCTGAAACCGGTTCCGGCCCGCCTATGTTGCAGTGCTGACACTGGTTCGCGTCGAAAGTGCAAACTGCATGGAAATTTGGGCTGGAAACTCCTGTCCCCCACGGTCATAGTTGGTCAAAGATGGGGAGGGCCCGATGCGGGGTCCGGCAAGAATAAATGAATCGAGAAAAATAATGGCGTCTGATAGACAGAACCTTCAGGATGCGTTCCTGAACCACGTGCGCAAGACCAAAGTACCGGTCACCATTTTCCTGATCAACGGCGTTAAGCTGCAAGGTGTCATCACATGGTTTGACAACTTTTGCGTATTGCTGCGCCGCGATGGCCAGTCACAGCTGGTGTATAAACACGCCATCTCGACAATCATGCCAAGCCAGCCGATCAGCTTGTATGAGGGCGAAGACGCTTCTTGAGTAAAGCGGCCTTTCAAATTGATGACACCGATGGTCCCAGCGTAACCCGCGCATGGGTTCTGCATCCTGACATCCGTAGCAATCCCGACCGTCGTGATCCTGTACCGGCTTTGGCCGAAGCGGTATCTTTGGCGCGCGCGCTTCCCGCGCTTGACGTTGCCGGTGCCGATATCGTGCCTCTGCGCAAGGTTGATGCGGGCAAACTGTTTGGCAAAGGTAAGATTGAAGAAGTTCATGACCTTCTGTCAGAAAATGACGTGCAGCTTGTCTTGGTCGACGGCCATGTCAGCCCGGTTCAACAACGCAATTTGGAAAAAGCCTGGGGTGTAAAGCTACTTGATCGCACGGGTCTGATCCTTGAAATCTTCAGCGACCGCGCCGCCACCCGCGAGGGTGTTTTGCAGGTCGAAATGGCCGCGCTGAATTATCAACGCACCCGTCTTGTGCGCGCTTGGACCCACCTGGAACGCCAGCGCGGTGGGCTTGGTTTTGTTGGGGGGCCGGGTGAAACCCAGATCGAAGCTGACCGGCGTGCCATTGACGACCAGCTGGTCCGCTTGCGCCGCCAACTTGAGAAAGTGGTGAAAACCCGTGCGCTGCACCGCGCGGCGCGGGCCAAGGTACCCTATCCGATCGTTGCCCTTGTTGGCTATACAAACGCAGGGAAATCAACGCTTTTCAATCGTTTGACTGGTGCGGATGTGATGGCCAAGGACATGCTCTTTGCCACGCTTGACCCAACCATGCGCAGTCTGGTTCTGCCAGATGGGCCCGAGATTATTCTGTCCGACACGGTTGGTTTCATCTCTGACCTGCCGACCGAATTGGTTGCGGCGTTTCGTGCCACCCTCGAAGAGGTGCTGGCCGCTGACATTATTTTGCATGTGCGCGACATCAGCCACGCAGAAACCGAGGAACAGGCCCGTGACGTGCGCGAGATTATGGCAGCGCTCGGGGTATCAAAAGACACGCCATCTTTCGAAATCTGGAACAAAATTGACCTTCTGCCCGCTGAAGCCGCTGACGCGATGCGGGCACGGGCCGAGCGTGACGATCAGGTGCTGGCGATTTCAGCCATCACAGGCGAGGGGTTGGAACCTTTGCAAGCCCATGTCGCCGAAACCTTGCAAGGGGCCGTGCGCGAGGCTGATGTGACGCTGAGTTTTGCCGAGGGAAAAAAGCGCGCATGGCTGTTTGCGCAAGATATTGTGCTGCGGGAAACGCAAACCGATGACGGCTTTGACATTACCGTGCGCTGGTCCGCCGAACAGGAAGCACAGTTTCAGAGGCTTTGACGGTAAAGTGATGCTGGGGGGTGCGGAAAGTTTGCAATTTCTTGAGTCTGACACAGATGTAGGCGAACCAAACTGGAGACCGCGTCATGAGCCTTGTTATTCTCTACATCACCACTTTCATATTATTCCTTGGCCTTGACTATCTGGGTCTGACCAACCTCGTGAAGCCGGTTTTTGATCGCCATATCAGTGACTTGTTGCTAGAGGATTTTCGCATTCTGCCAGCCTTTGCCTTTTACGCATTTTACGTTGCAGTGTTGTTGTGGTTCGTCTCCTGGCCGGCGCTGGTACAAGAAAAAACCCTGTTGTGGGTACTGGGCAACGGGGCACTGATCGGGGCCTTGGGCTATGGCACTTACGAGTTCACCAATCTGGCCGTGATGAGAGACTGGACTTGGGAAATGGTGGTAACGGATCTGGCCTGGGGGGCCACGCTGACCGCGGTATCAGCAACGGGCGGCGTTTACATAAGCCGCCTGCTGGCCTGACGCTTGGGTTCAGGACCCGTCTGAGATATCTTCGCTGGATTTCACCAGCCGCAGGTAGGGCGGACGTTTTTTGCCGGACTTTCCGATATACGGGGTCTGATCCTCTGCGACACCGACCGGCTTGCGCGTTTGTGGCACCGTCGGGGCAGGGTGGGGGAATGTTGGTGCTGGGGCCAATGGCGCCGCATGTCCCGCCAAAAGATGCGTTACTTCTTTGGACACCACATCAAAGCGGCGCGGCGCGGTCCCCATGTCGCCCTTGCTGACAAAGCCACCAAGAACCCGGCTGACATCACCAAGATCGCTTTTCAAAGGCAACAGGACCATCCGCGCATTCAATGCCGGCCGTGCCCCCGATCCGGGCGAGACCAGCCGCAAGGTGCTGATCGCCGGTGTTTGAAACACCACTTCAAGCAGTTCTGTCACCGCAGGACGGGCGGCCGGCGTGAAAAACGCCGTCAGCGGCATCCCTCTCACTTCCATCCCCATCAAATCACCAAGGTGGCTGCCCGCGATGCGTAATCGGGCAATTCCCGGGGCGATGCGTTCAAGGATAAATGCGTTTTCAAGGGCTTGATCAATTCCGCGCGGGTCAATGTCAGACCGCTTGGGAAGCAGACGGGTGCCGCGGATGGCTTCCCAATAGGCTTCTATTTGCGCAATTGCGCCATATCCGGTGTCGGGCTGGTAACCTGTCATTGCAATGACATTCTGCGCCTTATCTGGTGAGTTGTCCATGAAACTTGATCCACGCTTCTTGCGGGCAGCGGCGGATACAGGCCCGATTTCCGACCGTTTGGCCGCAAGCGTCTCTGTCCACGCTGCCATGCAGCTTTGTTACTGAACCCTTAATAGCAATGATTTAAGCCAATTGGTCCGGTATCTTTACTTTTGGTTAACATCCTTTGTCCGCCAAAGGCTTGCTCCTTTGGGGTGTTTCGACCTATTGCATGGGCGGGATTGAACAAGATGTGAACGGGCGCAAACGCCTCCGGAAAGGACCCGCATGATCAACTCGATGACCGGTTTTGCTTCTGCTAGCGGTGCTGATGCGCCTTTCAGCTGGGCATGGGAGGTCCGCGCGGTGAACGGACGCGGCCTTGACCTGCGCCTGCGCGTGCCGGACTGGGTTGATGGCCTTGAGGCGGGGTTGCGCAAGAAACTGACCGCTTCGACCGCACGCGGGAACATCACGTGCAACCTGCGGCTCAACCGCGAGGAGGCTGGTGGCACGCTTGCCGTTAACGCGGCACAGCTGGACACCGTGCTGAACGCCCTAAACCAGATCGAAGAGCGCGCGATGGATGCCGGAATTTCGCTGGCCCCGTCAAAAGCCACCGACATCGTGACCATGCGCGGCATTTTGGAACAGGCAAGTTTTCAGGATGACGGTGTCGCCCTTTGCAAAACACTGCTGGCGGATTTCGATGCGGTTCTGGCGGATTTCACCGCAATGCGGGCACAGGAAGGGGCTACCCTTGCCACGGTTCTGGCGGCTCAGCTTGACGAGATTGAGCGGCTGACCGGCCAAGCTGCCGACATTATTCCGACCCGTCAGGATGAAATGGCAAGCAATCTGCGCAGCACGCTGGCCCGTATTTTGGACAATAGTGACGGTGCCGACAGCGCGCGTGTGGCACAAGAGCTTGCCTTGGTTGCGGTCAAAACCGATATCACCGAGGAAATTGACCGTCTGAAGGCGCATGTGGTTGCGGCCCGTGCCTTGCTGGCCGAAGGCGGGCCAGTCGGGCGCAAGCTGGATTTCCTGACACAGGAATTTAACCGCGAGGCCAACACCCTGTGTTCAAAAGCACAGATGAAAGAACTGACAACAATCGGGCTGGCGCTGAAAGCGGTGGTCGATCAGATGCGCGAACAGGTGCAGAATGTGGAGTAAGCGATGAGCAACCCGACAACCGAACGGCCCAACCTTGACCGGCGGGGCCTTCTGATCATCCTTAGCTCGCCGTCAGGGGCGGGAAAATCCACATTGGCGCGCAAACTGCGTGATTGGGACGCCTCATTGCAGTTCTCGGTTTCCTCAACCACCCGCGCGCCGCGGGAGGGCGAAGTCGATGGCAAGGATTACTATTTCACCACCCACGATGATTTTCGCACTTCGGTAAATCAGGGTGAAATGCTGGAGCATGCCCGTGTGTTTGGCAATTATTACGGTTCGCCGCGCGCCCCCGTTCAACGCGCGATCGACAACGGCTGTGATGTCCTGTTCGATGTCGACTGGCAGGGGGCGCAACAGATCAGCAACTCCGGTCTTGAGGATTATGTGTTATCGATCTTCATTCTGCCGCCTTCGATTCCGGAACTGAAACGGCGGTTGATATCGCGTGGTCAGGACAATGATGAGACCATTGCCTTGCGCATGTCCGCAAGCTGGGACGAGATCAGCCATTGGGACGGCTACGACTATGTATTGATCAATGATGACCTGATCGAAACCGAGGCGCGGTTAAAAACCATCATCACCGCCGAGCGGTTTCGCAGATCACAACAACCGCGCCTGTTGGATCACGTGCGCAAACTGCAAACCGAATTCGAGGAAGACGCATGACCCTTTACGCCTTGGCCGACATCACCCCAACCGTGGACACAGATGCATGGGTTGCACCCGATGCCAATGTCATCGGCAATATCGTGCTGGCGGCGGGATCGTCGGTCTGGTTCGGATCGACCCTGCGCGGTGACAACGAGGTGATCCATGTTGGCAAAGGCAGCAACGTGCAGGAAAACTGTGTGTTTCACACTGACCCCGGATGCCCGCTGACCATTGGCGAAAACTGTACCATCGGCCACAAGGTCATGCTGCATGGTTGTACCATTGGCGACAATTCCCTGATTGGGATGGGGGCCACAGTGTTGAACGGTGCCAAGATCGGCAAAAACTGTCTGATCGGAGCCGGGGCTTTGATCACTGAAAACAAGGTGATCCCCGACGGATCGCTGGTAATGGGCGCACCGGGCAAGGTTGTTCGCCAGCTGGACGCGGCAGCCATTGCAGGCCTGACCGCCTCTGCGCAGCACTATACCCAGAATGCGGCTCGTTTCCGGCAGGAACTGAAACAGATCTAGCCCTTAGCAAGGGGCAAATTTAGCAGGGGTGAAGATCGGCTGTGCGGACGGAGCGGACTTTGATCAAAAGCTTATGAATGCCCGCTAATGATTATTGAGCCGCTGAAAATCTGTACTCGATCTCCGAAAAAGCATCCTCGCCAAACCCGTAAGCCATGGTCAATCCTGTCGGGCCAGCAGTCACGCCGTGTTCCGCGTTGGCTGGTATAAAAATGGCCGACCCGGGTACAATTTCGACGGGTTGCCCATCCAGCATGACTGTCCCAGAACCTGTTAGGCCAAAGTAAAATTCAGGTGGTGTGTGGCGGTGCAGGTGCAAAACGCCGCCTGCTGCGAACGTGGCGACACCCAAAACCAAACCGTTCGACTGCGTCTTGTCACCAGAAATCAGTGTTTGCCACGTTACATCGCCAAAGACCGGATCAAATCCGCCTTCGATAGGCTGATCATCCAACGCTGCAACAAAGCCAATTGGATTGTCATTTGCGGCCTTGGGAACAGGGTTTTGTTCGAGTGCGAAAGTGTCGAACTGAGACATAGGCATGGGCTGGTTTCCTGGCCAAAGGGTAACTTTATGGGTTGAGCTTTCTACGACTTGCAAGAAAAGTAAAAGCGACTAAAAACGTTATTTATAGGCAAAATATTTTGGTGATAGATTGTGTTTGAAAAACAGATCAACCTCACATGGTTGCGCACGTTCGAAGCGGCCTCACGTCATTTGAACTTCACTGCGACCGCAGCCGAGTTAGGGCTAACCCAAACCGCCGTGAGCCTTCATATTCGAACATTGGAGGAGCAATTGGGAAGCCGTCTGTTTCATCGCAAGGCGCGGCACCTCTCTTTGAGCGATATTGGGCAGGCTTATGTTTCTACAGTCAGGCAGGCTTTGGCGGATATCGACGTTGCCACCGCCAGCCTGTTCGGGGCAACCCGTAACGAGACAATCACCGTCAAAGCGCCGATCTCTACCTCCGCTCTTTGGTTGGCTCCACGGCTGCCCAAATTCAAGCTGGCCCACCCTGACATCGATATCCGTCTCGTGTCTAACATCTGGACGGACACGACAGGGTTTGACGACGTCGATGTGGAACTGCGTGTCGGCAGGGGCGATTGGACGGATGCCGCGTCTGAACGTTTGTCTAATGATGTGATGGTCCCGATTGGGGCTGTGCATCTAGGCAATACGACTCTTGATCCTAAACAATTGTTGAACGGCCCGTTCATACGCATTTTGGGGCAGGAAGCGGACTGGGTAAGGTATTTGGCGGCCCATGATCTGGCTTTGCCGACGGGCGCAGACGAACTCTATGTTGATACAATAACAGCCGCGATTGAACTGGTCGCTTATGGCGGCGGGTATGCGGTTGTTCTCAAGCGTCTGGTTGAGATGGCAAATGCAACGGCGGCGCGCGTTTCGATTATTGGGGCAGACGTGCCAACGCCAAGCGCGCATTACCTCATGCGGCCGAGATCGAAACGTTCAAAACGATCAGTGGTCTTGGTGTTTGAAAACTGGCTACAAGAGGAATTTTTGGATACCGAAACTGGCTAAGACGATGGGTAGAAATGCCTCGAAGCAGCCATTCGTCGCCCCTGCAGCATTGAGCACTCTGGGCTCAGAGCCGTTATCCGACTCTTTTAATCAAATTTTTGGACAGGTAGGGGTTCAGCCTCAAGTCACAGCATCGTTGTAGTTTCCCGATTTTGCCGATGTGGCCTGCAAAACCAGCGCGCGCACCCGTTCCCTTTGGATTTGGTTGAATTTTTTGCGCCGTCCAAGGCGCGTTTTTCACGTAACCTTCATTCTTTTGCCAGACCAAGGGGACACCATGTTGCTGGTGTCATCTTTGGCGCAGGCCACCAGACGCAACAGGCGTAAGGATCGAGGATGCAGGACAAAAGATTGGATTTTGGCGGCGGCATGCTGCACCGCTCAAATCGCAAGCGGGTGGTGATTGTCGACGATTCCCGCAGCATCCGACGGTGGCTGCGCCAGGTTCTGGAAGAAGACCCCCGGCTGGTTGTCGTGGGCGAGGCCAGCTGTGCCTTGACCGCGCGTCAGGTTATCAAAGATACCGACCCCAATGTCGTCACCCTGGACATAGAAATGCCCGGAATGAGCGGGTTGGAGTTTCTGGAAAAATTGATGGGCCTGCGCCCGATGCCGGTTGTGATGATCTCGGGCACAACGAAACGCAATTCCGAGGCGACAATAACTGCCCTGACCTTAGGCGCGATTGATTGCATCCTGAAACCCGCAACCGCCCCCGATGCCAAAGCCCGGCGCGACATCTGCCGGCGGGTTTTCTCTGCGGCCTGCTCCAAGGTGCCGGCTCCGCGCGCATGTGCTGTCGCACCGGCGCCCCATCCCCGGTACGGCCCGGAATATCAGCCCCCTCTGATCCTGATCGGTGCGTCCACAGGTGGCGTGGCGGCTCTTGAGCAGGTACTAGCCGGTCTACATGCGAATGGCCCGCCCGTGGTGATTGTCCAGCATATGCCAGGGGCGTTTCTGGTCAGTTTTTCCCAGCTTTTGAACCGTACGCAGGTACAGGATGTGGCTATTGTCCGTGCCGGCGAGGCCCTGAACGCAGGGCAGGTCCGCCTGGCACCAGCTCAGGGGGTACATACCGAGATTCTACGCAAAAACGGCCAATGGAGCTGTAAGTTCGCCAGCAATAAATCAAAGGCGCGTCACTGTCCTTCGGTTGATGTCCTGTTCCAATCGGCCCGGTTCTTCAGCCGCGATATCATCGGTGTAATCCTGACGGGTCTGGGGCGTGACGGGGCCGAAGGGCTGTTGCAATTACATGCCGGTGGCGCACATACGATTGGGCAGGACAGGAACAGCAGCGTCATCTACGGGATGCCGCGGGTGGCCCATGAACTGGGCGCGGTCGCCCTGCAATTGCCGCTGGAGAAAATCGGCGGTGCAATAAATCACGCTGTTACAAGCCACGCCCAAAAACAGATAGAAAAGGGGCTGTGATAGTGAATTTGGTGATTACCCAAGGCGAATACCAGACATCCGCCGATCCTGCCGCAACCATCTCGACGCTGCTGGGATCTTGTGTCGCCTGTTGCCTCTGGGATCCCGTGGCCAAAGTTGGCGGGATGAACCACATCCTCTTGGCCTCTACCACGTGCAATGCAGCCAAAAGCGATCTTGCAGGAATTAACGCGATGGAGCTTTTGATTAATGATCTGCTCAAAATGGGTGCCAACCGCACACGGCTTTTGGCGAAAGCATTCGGTGGGGCTCAAATGATCCGGGGCCTGTCCGAAATCGGGCCTTCAAATTGCGCATTTGCTACCAATTTTCTAGCGATGGAAAACATCGAATGCGTCGCAAGCTCGCTTGGCGGCACAGCATCGCGTAACGTCGTTTTCACCCCAACCACTGGGGCGGCACGGGTTAAGGCCCATCACGAGGCCCAGATGGACGTTCCTGTATCAAGACCAATGGCCCACGGAAACGATCTTGAGTTATTCTAACTGAATTTCAATTTTGCTGCTAAAGCGAGGGTATCGACATTAGAACAGATCGACATCCCCAATGGTTTTTTCATTCGGCATAAATGTCGTGTCTACATGCCAATTGTCATCAACCAGCGCCTTGGTTACATCAAGGTGGAGCTTGCTCGCCAAGTCCGGCGCATGTACGCTGTCGTGATCCCGGGACAGAAAATAAAAGAGTAGTGCTAGATCCTCCATCGACTGGCGCAGAAAATCGAGACGTTGCAACCGGGTGATGGTTTGCGCTTCACGAGGGCCAGAGAGAGCAAGCTCATCCCCGACAGCATGTTCGATCCGATGCACTTCACTCGCCAACCCATCCATCTGCACAGAGATGCGGCCCAGAAGGTCGGACAAGGAACGATTATCCCCATCCACCTTGTTCACAGGCGCCCGACAACCGTTTCGATGCAGCTGCGCAAGTCGTCTGGCTGAAACGGTTTTTTCAGATAGTTGTTCATGCCAAGCTTCTTGCCATGGTCGATAATTTGCTGTTCAGCACGGCCTGTAATCAGGACAAAACCAACACCCTTGGTTTTGGGCGATGCACGCAAATAGTGAAGCAATTGTAAACCATCCATCTCAGGCATGTTATAGTCTGATATGACGAGATGCGCTGGTTTGGACGCAAGCACTTGCAGTGCCTGTTTACCGTTTTCGGCAGTTGTCACGTTACGAACGCCGAAGGCATCAAGCGCCTGTGTGATTAGGCCCCGGCTTGTCGACATATCATCCACCACCATAATTCGAATTTGATCGCGCAATGCCATTATTAAGTCCTTCGCAAAAAAGTTGTTGTCAGCCTCGACATCAGGGTGTCAGCGCGTGCTGGGCCGATAGGTTGTTGCGCCCGTGCAGGCAAACCCGAACCTTACCGGATCGGAAATACGTTCGGAATGCCCGAGGAATAAGACCCCTTCCCGGGTGAGTGCCGCGTGGAAGTTCGGCCATAGGGTTTCTTGTGTTGCGATATCGAAATAGATCACAACGTTACGGCAGAAAATTACTTCGAACTTCTTTTTCATGGGCCAGGATCCAAGAAGATTAAGTTCGTTGAAGCAAATCATTGATTTCAAAGTTTCACGGGCACGAAAATGGGGCTCATCTGACGGGCTATCCACCTGTTGAAAATACTTCCTGATCAACGTTTCCGGGACCCCACCCAGAAGCCGTTTTGGGTATACTCCCTGGCGCGCAAAGCGAACCACCACCGGGTCAATATCGGTGGCCAATATCCGAACATCCAATCCAGCGACATCGGGATGGTGTTCTGTCAGGGTGATCGCGGCAGAAAGTGCTTCCTGACCGTTCGAACATCCCGCGGACCAGACACGCATTTGCCCACCCGCACGCAACCGCGGCAAACAACGGTCAAACTCTGACTTGAGGGTTTCGAAGTGATGTTCTTCACGAAAAAAATGCGACACATTTGTAGTAAGCGCGGATATCAGGTGTTGTCGTTCCTCAACACCTTGGTCTGATTCAATCAACGCACAGTACGAGCGAAAATCCAATAACCCCAGATCGCGCAGCCGGTGCCTTAGTCGCGACTGGATCATCGGACTTTTCTCTTCCTGAAGGGTAAGCCCGCTTTCGCGGTAGGCCAGCGCGGCAATCGCGCGGAAGCTGGCCGTATCAAGACTGGCGATGTCCTGCCGGCGCGACGTCATGCGGCTGCGTTCTCAAAGGAATTGACCGTGATCGGCAGGTTGAGAACACGGATCATCCGCTCGTCTATCAGTGTCAATGCACTGACAACCCCGTCGATCGTATTGGCGGCCAGTTCGGGAGGCGGTTGCAGATCATCATCGGTAACCGCAACGATATCTGATACCGCATCCACCAAAAGACCCGTCATTGTATCTTCGAAATTGACGACAATAATTACACTGCGTTCGTTTTGTTTGCGGTCTGCCATTCCCAATCGCGAGGCAAGATCCATGACCGGCAAAACCGTCCCGCGCAGGTTGATCACCCCTTTCATGTAGGGGGGCGCGTGGGGCAGGGAGGTTGCATGGGTCCAGCCTCGAATTTCGCGCACCGACATGATATCGAGTGCGTATTCCTGTTCCGCAAGCCGGAAGGTCAAAAGTTCGATGGATGTGCTGCCTACCTTTTCAGTCATGCTGAAAACCCCACTTGTTGTGCTGGTTGCGCTTGAGACGGGGCCACATTGGATGTGGATATGATGTCGGTCGGATCAAGGATCAAAGCGATCTGCCCGTCCCCCAGAATGGTTGCCGCGGCAATGCCCGGTGCGCGATAAAAACTCTCATCCAGCCCCTTAATGACGACCTGTCGCTGATCAATGATGTTATCGATGACAAGTGCTGCGTTGCTGCCGTCTTCTTGGGCGATCAATAGGACAACATAAGCATCAAAATCATCCAACAAAGGGCGATACCCAAGGGCCGCACCAAGGTCAAAAAGTGGCACAAACCCACTGCGGACCTCGATCACATTCCGGCCGGGCCGGACGGTTTGAACGTCATCAGGCCCCAGTGTCAGGGTTTCAACAACCAGATTGAGTGGCAAGACCAGAGTTTCGCCAGCGACCTTGATCACCATGCCGTCTAGAACCGCAAGTGTAAGCGGCAAGGAGATGGAAAACGTTGTGCCTTCGCCCGGGTTGGAGGTAATGGTGATGCGACCGCCCAGAGCTTGGATTGCGGTCCGTACCACATCCATACCAACACCGCGCCCTGATAGGTCCGAAACCACCGAAGCGGTTGAAAAGCCCGGTAGAAACAATAAGTTGTCGATCTCTGTATCACTTAGCGACACATCAGCAGGCACCAGCTCCTTGTCGATGGCAATCTGCAAGACGCGGGCACGATTGATACCGGCCCCATCATCGGAAACCTCGATCACCACGCGACCGCTGCGGTGTGCAGCCGTCAGATTGACCCGCCCTTGCAGCGGTTTACCCGCCGCCTGTCGTTCTTCGGGGCCTTCCAGACCGTGATCAACGGCATTTCGGATCATATGCGTCAGCGGGTCAGCCAGCCGCTCGATAACGGTCTTGTCGACTTCTGTACCCTCACCAAAGGTATGTAGACGCACATCTTTGCCAACTGCCGCAGAGGATTCCCGTACAATCCGCGACATCCGCTGAAACAGGGATTTCACCGGTTGGGCGCGGATCATCATGACGCTGTCCTGAATGTCGCGGGTCAGACGCTGAAACTCTTCCAGTCCGCTCATGGCATCCGAATGCGGCGAAAGTCCGGACATTTCAAGACTTTGGCTTAACATGGCCTGATTGATCACCAACTCGCCAACCAGATTGACAAGCCGTTCAATGCGGTCAAGATCGACCCTTACGACGGATTTAGCCTGTGGGCTGCTCTGCGTTTTTAGGGCTTTTTCGACAGGCTTTGGCGGTTCGGTTTTTTTTGCAGGGTTGCCCGATTTCAAAGCAGCCGGCGCCGGCGCTGCCTGAAACTGTTCCGCTTCCGGTGCCGATTCTGGTTCTGGCATAGATATCTCACTTGCCGGTACGGCCTTCGGCGGCACTTCAGGACTGCCCAGATCAACAAGCGGCACTGGCGCGGAATCGTTTCGGGAAATGTCGAGCTGGCACAGCCCTTCGACAAATTCGAAAACTGACCGGATTTCACTTTCATCGGCCGTGCTGTGTAGGGTGACGGTCCAGCTAAGGTGCGGAATCTCAGGCGTTATTTTTCCAAGTTCGGGCAGGGAGGATGCATCGCACACCACTGATATATCGCCAAGGTCCATAAGATTGCGCAGCAGCAACGCAGGTTCGTTCCCTGTGTCAAACAAGTCGCCATGGGGGGTAAATACGATCTTATAGAATGTATCAGAGACCGGAGGCGGGTTGGCGAAATCCGGTGGCGGCGGCAGACTGCCCAGATCGGGCAGGTCGGTGTCTTCATTCCCACCGTCGCTTTCGCCCAGATCAAAATCCAAGGAGAGGCCCATCGGTTGAAATTCGATCGCTTCCTCCTCTTCTTCCGCGGGGGCATCCCCAAGAAACCCGTCAAGCTCGGTGAGAAGGGAAGCGGTCTCGGCATCGGGCAGGTCTTCCCCATCGCGGCTGAACCTGACCAGATCGGACAAATGATCAGCGGCTTGAAAGAATACCTTGAGCGCGTCAGCCCCAACATTCAGTCGACCGGCGCGGACCTCATCCAAAACGGTTTCATAGCGGTGTGCAAACCGGACCAGCCCTTCCAGCCCGAACGCACCCGCACCGCCTTTGATCGAATGCACAGCCCGAAAAACCACATTGATCGTTTCGGGATCATCACTGCCATCATCATCCATAGATTGCAGCCCGTCCTGCAAGGCCTCCAGCAATTCCTCGCACTCAATAAAGAACGAGGCACGGATTTCTGCCATAGGATCATTGTCGGTACTCATGCGCGTGCTCCTCTATCCTGCAACCATCTGGAGGGCTTTAACCAGTTTCACAGGATCGAACGGTTTTACGATCCAGCCGGTGGCCCCCGCAGCGCGGGCGCGTGATTTAAGCTCCGGCGCAGCCTCGGTCGTCAGGACAAGGATGGGTGTCGCACGGTGCTTATCCTGTTCACGCACAGCATCGATAAACCCGAAACCATCCATTCGGGGCATGTTGATATCGGTAATGATCGCGTCAGGTTCGATGCCATCCAGCACTTCAATCCCGTGAATCCCGTCATCCGCTGTATGGACAGTGAAACCTGACGGCAGAAGCGCCAGCTTGATCATGTCGCGCATTGTTCGGCTGTCATCCACGGCGAGTATATGAAGGGTCATGTGCCACCCTCCGACAAGGTTTCTGGCGTGAACCCCATGCTGGTCAACTGAACCAACACCGGATCGGTCACATTGATCACCTCAAAGCGGGTTTGTTTGGCCTGCGCATCGCGCGCGGCGGCCAGACATGCCTGCAAACACAAGGCCCCGAATTGAGTCACCTTTTCGAAATCCAACACAACATCCTGACCGCTGCGCGCGTTCAGCTCCGCGTGAAAGGATACGACGGCGGTCACATCAAGTTTGCCCTCTGGCTTAAGAGGCTCAGGCATCATGTCGCCGTTTTGAAAGGGGTCGGGAAGGGATCATCGCTGCGCTCCACATCTGGTCAATGCAGCGGTTTTAGGGGGCGGTCCGTTAATTCCAGGTTACCAGATGGCCAGACCAGCAAATTTGATGGATCCCTTTGGCCCATCCCAACGAAAAAGGCCCCGACATATGTCGAGGCCTTGGTTTCCGATTTGCAAGAGCAGGCACGGGTCAGCCCCGGCGACGCCCCCCGGTGCGGCCTGCGCGGCCGCGGCCTTCCTGGCCGGCTTTGGGGGCAACTTTGTTAAACTTGATCCAGTCACTGCCATGGGGGTCGCGGTCGAAGAGAAAATTCGCCGCGCGGATCGCTTCCATCTCTTTGCCCGGACGCGGCAGGGTCGACCCCATGCCGAACAGCTGGACAAAGGCCTCATCGTCCATGCCCTCGGGCAGGACCACGCCAAGCGCTTCCAGCTCTGCTTTCTTCTCGGCAATCTTCTTGGCGTTGATCGGCAAAGCGACCGGATTCATAATCGCGCTTGTCATGCCTGCGCCCATCGCCATCGGCAAAAATGCGTTGTTGATGCCGTGCCGGTTTGGCAACCCAAAGCTGATGTTAGAGGCGCCACAGGTGGTGTTCACACCCAGTTCTTCGCGAAGGCGGCGCACCAGCGTAAACACCTGATGCCCTGCCGTTGCCATAGCGCCAATTGGCATAACCAGCGGGTCAACAACGATGTCATGCGCCGGGATGCCATGATCTGCGGCACGCTCGACAATCAGTTTGGCAACCGTAAAACGCACATCCGGGTCTTCGGAAATGCCGGTATCGTCATTGGAAATCGCCACAACCGGTACATTGTACTTTTTGACCAGCGGCAGAACCATCTCAAGCCGTTCTTCTTCACCAGTGACCGAGTTCAACAGCGGACGCCCCTCGCAGGCCTGCAATCCAGCCTCAAGCGCGCCGGGGACAGAGCTGTCGATACACAGGGGCGTGTCGGTAACGGCCTGCACCCGTTTGATCATTTCGGGCATCAGCATCGGCTCGACAAAGTTGTTGTCGGCATAGCGTGGATCTTCGGCCATCTTGTTGGAGAAGACCGCGCCAGAGTTGACGTCCAGAACCGTGGCACCGGCGTTGGCCTGCGCAATGGCGTCAAACTCGACGCGGCTGAAATCATCGCGCTCCAGCTCCTCGGCAAGGATCTTGCGGCCCGTTGGATTGATCCGTTCGCCAATGACGCAGAACGGTTCATCAAAGCCGATGACGGCGGTTTTTGTTTTGGATTCGACGATAGTACGGGTCATTCAGAAGTCCTTAGACAGCAAGTTGCTTTAGGTGGCTGGTTTGGCAGGAACGGCAGAGGTGCCGCCATTTTCGATGGCCCAGTTGGCATTGGTCTTGATCCCGCCCAGCGGGAAGAAATGCACATGGGAGATATTGAAATCAGGGTTGGCAGCCTTGTGCAGCGCCAGTTCGTTGATCACATCCGTTGGTTCATAGGGCAACAACAACTTGGTCACATCCATCGCCCGCTTTTGCAGGACTTTCAGGGACGGGCCGACGCCGCAGGCAATGGCGAATTTGATCAAGGTTTGCAACTTGGCCGGGCCGGCGATGCCGATATGAACGGGCAGGGTGATACCCGCCTCGGTCAGGCTGTCCGCCCACTCGACAATCGGCTTGGCGTCAAAAGCGAACTGCGTCGCGATGGCCATTTTCGCATCCGTACGCGTCTGGAAGTCGTTCTTCCATTTCAACGCGGCATCCACACCAGCCGTGCCCGTTGCGTCAATATCGCGGTTGCCTTCCGGGTGGCCCGCCACATGCAGACGCTCAAATCCGGCTTCGTCAAACAGACCGGTTTCCATGAGCTGCATCGAGTCGCTGAAATCACCATGTGGGGTCGTGACGCCACCGGCCAGCAACAGCGCCTGTTTCACATCGGCTTCGCCCTGATACATGGCGATCCAGTTGGCCAGTGTTGCGCGGTCTTTGATGATCCGTGCCGGAAAATGCGGCATGACGGTATAGCCTTCCGCGTTCAGACGTTTGGCGGTTGCCACCATGTCCTCGATTGGCGTGCCTTCGATATGGGCAACATAAACGCGTGTGCCAGCGGGCAGAAGGGCGGTGAAATCCTCGACCTTTTCGGCGGTGCGCGGCATCACCTCGATCGAATAATCCCGCAAAAGGGCTTCGACTTCGGCGGTCGGTGCGGTGGTGGTTGTTTCCTTGCGGCGGAAATTCAGCAATGCCATGATCTTGTCCTTCAACATGCGGGGGTCACGTATCTTTCAGGTGTGGTGCAATCAGGCTTGCGCCCGGCCTTCGTTATCAATCAGCGCCTTCAGACGCTCCTTGTCGTATTCTGTTTCGATGCGCAGCGCTTCGGCATCTGCCACCGCGTCGGCGTCACCCTCAACGGCATAGGGCTCGGCCTTTCGCCAGTCTGCCATATAGGCGTCACTGTCTTCAGCACCGATGCGCATGGCCACGCGGTCAATCGCCTGCTCGAACCTTTCGGGCAAAGGGCGTTTGGAACCACGGCGGCCTTTGCCGACGATGATCTGGGCGGGAATGTCGCGCCAGTACACTATTGTAACGTCCACCATTTGTTGATTCCCCTTGTTCCCTCACATCGGTCTAACCGGTGCGACAGTTTCGCCAACGCCGTTTTTCGACTTCACATGCGCTTTCCGCGACCCCTGCGGAAAACCATCTTCACTCTAGCCCCAGCAGTGCCCAAGCACGAGGGGGCCGCGCCCCCATAATTCTCATGTTCATTGTGAGGTTGCACCGCGCAGGCCAGACGAAGATTTTTCACTCAAATCGGCGGGCAGGATACCTTGGCGCTTGCGCGGGGCGGATTGCGCGATTACTTTGAGGTCAACTCGAAATGAAAGGCGCATTCACCATGGCGCCACAGCGTCCCAAAGGTGCGGGCGCGCTCGATAAGAACAGAAAGTCGGCTCTGAGCCCCGTGCCAGTTTCGCCAAGATCGTCCGAGCTGTATGCGGCTCTCGATCTGGGCACAAATAGCTGCCGCATGTTGATCGCCCAACCCAAGGGAAGCGGTTTTCATGTGGTGGACAGCTTCTCGAAGTCCGTCCAATTGGGGGCGGGGCTTGAGAAATCCGGGCGTTTATCGCGCGGATCCATGACTCGTACCTTGCAAGCATTGCGGATTTGTCAGCAAAAGCTGCGCCGTAACAAGGTCAAACGAATGCGGCTGGTTGCAACCGAAGCCTGCCGGCGCGCCTTGAACGGTGCCGATTTCATGCGGCGTATCCAGCGGGAAACCGGGCTGGTTCTGGATATCATCAAGCCCGAGGAAGAAGCCCAGCTGGCGGTAATTTCCTGCGCGCCACTGGTCAATCACAAGACAGAGAACCTGTTGGTGGTTGATATTGGCGGCGGCTCAACGGAACTGGTCTGGATCGACATTTCCAAAGTGCCGAAAAAAGACCGTGCCCAAAGCATCATGCGGCTGCATTCCGGCTTTCATCAGGCCAAGACGGAAATACCTGCGGCCAAGGTCGTGGACTGGATTTCCGTACCGCTGGGCGTGGCCACCCTGCGTGACCAGTTTGTCGATGTAGATGATGATGCGGCACGGTTTGCACTGATGAGCTGGTTTTTTGAAGAGAATTTGCAGGATTTCACCCCCTATCAGTCGGCCCAGCCGCAGGAACGGTTCCAGATTGTCGGCACTTCAGGCACAGTGACAACAGTTGCCGCTAGCCATTTGGGATTACGCCGCTATGACCGTACCAAAATCGACGGGCTGCGGATGACGTCGACACAGATTGACAAAGTGATCCATTCCTATCTGGCGATGGGGCCGGCGGGACGGCGCTCTGATCCGCGGATCGGATCGGACCGCGCGGCCCTGATCATGTCGGGGGCGGCGATCCTGCAAGCGTTGATGCGCTGTTGGCCGACCGACCGGCTCAGCGTGGCGGACCGTGGCCTGCGTGAGGGGCTGCTTTATGCCCAGATGTCGGCGGATGGCGTATTGGAAGAAGGAACGTATTGAGATGGCCAAGACACCAACAAGCGGCGGCGGCGCGGGCAAAACCCCAACCGGCAAGAAAACCCCGACCGGCAAGAACACCTCGGGACGGGGCCAGCGTGACCTGAAAGTCAAAGTCAAATCCGCCCGCGGACGCACCACCAGTTCGACCCGCTGGTTGCAGCGCCAGTTGAACGATCCCTATGTGAAACGCGCCCAGGCCGAAGGCTATCGTGGGCGCGCGGCCTATAAGATTATGGAGCTTGACGACAAGTTTCGTTTCCTTGTGCCGGGCGCGCGAATTGTCGATCTGGGGGCGGCGCCGGGGGGCTGGTGTCAGGTGGCGGTGAAACGCTCTAATGTTCTTGGGGAACGCGGCGGCAAGGCCGTGGGCACAATCCTTGGTGTCGACCTGCAAGAGATGGAGCCGATTGCCGGCTGCGACCTGCACGTGCTGGATTTTATGGATGAGGGCGCAGACGATCAGGTTAAGGAATGGCTTGGCGGCATGGCTGATGTGGTGATGTCGGATATGGCGGCCTCTTCTTCGGGACACAAAAAGACCGATCACCTCAAGATCATGGCGCTTTGCGAGGCGGCGGCCTATTTTGCCTTTGATGTCTTGGAAGAGGGCGGCACCTTTGTTGCCAAAGTGCTGGCCGGTGGGGCCGAGGCGGAATTGCAAAAACTGCTCAAGCAGCGTTTCACCAAGGTGCATAATGTGAAACCCCCAGCCAGCCGGTCGGACAGCTCCGAGAAATTCGTTGTCGCCTTGGGGTTCAAAGGCAACGACTAAAGCAACCGGCAGTGTTTCGGCAGCGGTAGCTTTCCTGTGTATCCTCTGATTGCTTCAGCCGCTCTTTGTGATTGGCCATTTGATGAGCAAAGTGTTCGGCCTTTAACCTGAAGTATTTTGTATCCCCGATGTCCCGAGAACGCGCAGCGTGGTAGGGTATAGGGGATCCATGTTTAACGTCGGGCGCCCTGATCAATCCGGCGTGGCAGTTTGCGCCATTACCGGCAACATGCCACCGGCAGATTTCATCTGGCCTTAATGTGTTTGTACCTAGTCTAGAAATACCGGCGCAGACGCACGGCTCTTTTCTCAGACCACAGGAGCAGATATGTTCAGATCCCCCCTTGCCGCACTTAGCGTTCTTTTGGCCCCGATGGCCCAGGCCGCCGATGTGCCCCCGGCAATGTCGCGGTACATCTATGATGATCTGATGAGGTGGATCAATCACACACAGATTGTGCAAGCCATCACAGACCAGAACAGGCGGACCGACGGATTGAGCAGGGAGCAGATCATCGCGCAGGATGCCGTCTGGCGCGATGAGGTCGGTCACGAAAATGGACCCTTGGTCGATACCGTAATGAATGCGCCGCTATCCGCATTTCTGCGCAGGCATCAACACCGATCCGACGGGCGGATCATCGAGGTATTTGTGATGGATCACCGTGGGCTGAACGTTGCCGCCAGCACAGTGACCCAAAATTATTGGCAGGGTGACAACACCCAATTCAAACAGACCTATGACATGGGAAGCGGCGCGGTATTTATCGACGAGATAAGCTTCGATGAAAGCACACAAACCTATCAGGGACGAGTTTCATTTGCCGTGACTGATCCGACCACTGGTGATGTGATCGGTGCCATTACTGTTGCCCTAGATGCAGGGGCGTTTTCATAGATTTAGGTGCCATCACCCTGCGATATCAGCGAAAAATCTGCCAAACTGTGGGGTAAATATAATGTTTCATACGTCCAAACGAAAAAGGGCGGGGCGCTGCCATCGGTCGTTACCGGCATCGCCCCGCCCTCGGGATTGGTAAGGTGGCACCGCAGAATAACGCATTCCACAGCACCTTTACTGGTTAACGGTCGGTACAACCCTTGGTTCCCGGATAACACGTCGGCACTGCTGAACGGCGCTGAATTACACGGCGTTTTTTTTGCACCTTCTTGACCCGCTTCTTTTGCGGATGCTTCATCATCTGCTGATATGTGACCGAGCGGTTCGGCTTGCCACAGCTGATTGTGCCGGAAATGGTCACAGGCTGAAGACCAGCAGGGCAATAATTTGACCGCGTGGGCACCGGATAGGTGTTCAACTTAGACGGCGGCACATAGACTGGCACGGTGGTCTTGGTTGGCGTCCGAGGTGTTTTTGTACGGTCACCGGTTTTTTCGCTTTCATCATCAGTGCTTCTGTCCCGATCATCAATGATGACAGGCGGCTCTGGTCTTGGCGGTTCCGGATCGGGGTCCGGCGTCGGTGGCTCGGGATCAGGTGTCGGTGGTTCGGGATCGGGTGTGGGGGGCTCTGGATCAGGCGGCTGTGAAACCGGATCATCACCGGAGACGTCATCCGGACTAATGGCCGCCGCCGACATCGGCAGCAAGCACAACAGGGACAGTGCCCCGATTGAAACCGTGCGGTTAAGGAAAAACATGTTAGCGTTCTCGCTTTTTTATCTGCTCATTTATCATAAAATCATGCCTTTTCTGGCCCGCCATGTCCAGATTTCAAAGCTATTTCCTGTGTTTTTTAAGTAGATTTGCAACAAAAATGCCCCATAGGTTGAGGTATTTGGCATAACTTCCCCCACATATCGGGGGATCGCATAACGCGCCCTCCGCCTCGCACAGCGGTGTGTGAACGTGAGCGCAAGGGCCGAGAAACACCAGTCAATGATCGGACGTCCGAAATCTGCGCAAGGAAAATGCGGAGCCCTTTGGCGCATTACCACACTCAGACCCGCGCGCACCTTTCAATGACGCGACGCCACGCGCGACAAACAGAGCGGCCTCTTCCCGCTCAAGATAGCGCGCGGCAACTGCCCCGTTTCTAAAGGCATTCGGCGGCTGTACCGCAGGATCACCCTGCCGCAGCAAGTCAAACATCTTCCGATATCGGCTGGCATTATCCGGCTCTAACTTGGCCATTTCGACCCCTTTTCAAAGAACACCCCAGCCAGATACCGCAGGAATAGGGCATCAAGACGGCACGCAATGGGCGATACGGCGGTGGTACCGTAAACCGAACCATGCGCCCCTATTTGGGCTGGGGTGCAAATCTTCACCCTTTGAGTGCTAAAAGCCGCGGAGGCGTCACAGCCATGAGACCTTGGCGGCAACCGGGCTTTCACCGAAATGCAACAAAAGACTGCAAAGGCAAGATCGACACAGCGGGCCTGAACCGGTGGTCATTTCGCCATTAGCCTTGAAAACCAACGTCATCGCTCTCTAGTATCATTGATTACACAAAAGGCTTGGAACATTTGAACGAACCACATCTTATCGAGTTCCTGTTGAACATTGCAGGTGCTGCGGCCCTGCTGATCTGGGCAGTGCGTCTTGTGCGCACCGGTGTGGAACGTGGCTTTGCCAACCAGCTCAGGACATGGCTCAGACATTCGGCGGATAATCGGTTTCTTGCAGCGGGATCGGGGCTTGTCGCCGCTGTCTTTTTGCAAAGTTCCACGGCGGTTGCCGTTCTGGCCTCGAATTTCGTTGCCAAAGGCGGGCTGACGGCGGCCACCGGCCTTGCCATCCTGCTGGGCGCGGATGTGGGATCGGCTTTGGTGTCGCAATTGTTGCTGGTGCGCCAATCCTTCTTTATCCCCTTGCTGTTATTGCTTGGGGTTTCCATGTTTTTGCGATCGGGCAATGACAACATGCGTCAGGTTGGGCGAATCCTGATCGGACTGGCATTGATCTTTGTGTCACTGGATATGATCCGCGCCGCGACTGGTCCGATGGTGGCCAATCCGGGAACACAGGTGGTGATGGCCTATCTGGGCCGCGACCTGTTGACCGCCTTTGTGATCGGCGCAGGGTTTGCCTGGATTGTGCATTCAAGCGTCGCGGCTGTCTTGCTGTTTGTGACCCTCGCCGGTCAGGGCATCCTGCCCGTATCGGCAGCGGCAGCAATGATCCTTGGGGCCAATCTCGGAGGGGCCTGCATCGCCTATGTGCTGACCCTGTCTGCGCCGGTCAATGCGCGTCACATGGTTGTCGGCAACCTTGCCTTACGTGGCGGCGGAGCCTTGATCGCGGCCCTGATTGTCAGTTTTCAACCGGAAGCATTGGGGTTTCTGGGGGGCGGTCCGGCGCGACAGGCAATCAATCTGCATCTGGCTTTCAACCTTATCATCGCCATTCTCGCCTTGCCCTTTGTCAGCAATTTCACCCGCGCTGTTGCCGGTATGATGCCGGATAAATCAACCGCCTCGCTGAGCCTTGACGCCGGCAGCGCCCTTGACCCTGCCGCACTTGCGCGCCCGGGCCGCGGGCTTGACTGTGCCGCGCGCGAACTTCTGGACATGGGACAGCGGATCGAAAAAATGTTGATTGCGGTTGAACCCCTGTATGACAACTGGAACGCACCCGGGGCACTGGCGATTGAGGAGCAGGATCGGATCATCAAAAAGATGCACCTTGAGGTCAAACTGTATCTGGCAAAGCTGGGCCAGCAGGGGTTGGACGAAGCACTCAGCCGGCGGTCGATGGACCTTGCATCGATTTCAACCAGTCTTGATGCCGCCTCTGACGCGATCACCCGAACGATGTTGGACCTGACCCAGCGTATGCACGCCCAAGGTGTCAGCTTTTCACCGAAAGGACGTCAGGAAATCGGGGATTTTGCCGATCGTGTGCAAGGCAATGTGCAGCTGGCCTTGAACGTCATGTTGAACCAGAACCCCGCCGAGGCACGTGAACTGGTGGCCGCGAAAGAAAAGGTCCGCCGCGTTGAGCAAAAGCTGCAACGGCATCATCTGGAACGGCTGCGCGAGGGACGGGTCGAGAGCATCGAGACCAGCAATATCCATCAGGAAACCCTGCGCGCCCTGAAACAGATTAACACGTCGTTTTCAATGGTCGGCTATCCGATCCTCGCAAAGTCAGGTGATTTGCTGAAAAGCCGGCTGACTTAGGATCAAGACCTATTGATCCTGCCCCAAGGCTCATCCCCGACAAGCGACGCGAAAGTGATCGTTTCCCGCCCGCGACGGCTTGGAACGGACGAAATTGCCGTCTAGTCTGGGTTCAAATGAAAGGAACATTCATGTCCCATATTTTGCGTATGCCGCTGCTGGCCCTGTCGATGTTTTGCGCTTTGGCCTTGGCCTTTCAGAGCCAAACCGCACAGGCCGCTGATCGTGGCCGGTTGGAAGCATTCCTTGAAGTGACCGGCTTTGATGTCGCGCTGGAGAGTATCCGGCTATCGGCAGGGTCAGCGCCGCAGATGTTGGGACTAAGTGCCGATGACTTTGGCAGTGAATGGTCCCGTCTGGTCGACGAGGTGTTTGAAACCGAATTGATGCACGACATGGCGCTGGACATCCTGTCAAAGACTCTTAGCGACGATTTGCTGGATCATGCTGCTGGCTTTTATGCGTCAGATCTGGGACGGCGGCTGGTGGCGGCGGAAAATGCATCACATATGGTTGAGGAAGACGGGCTGAAATCCGAAAGCGGCACCTCGATCATTGATGGGTTGGTGCGCATCGGTTCCCCCCGCGTGACCTTGCTCAGCGAATTGAACCAAGCCAGTGATGTCGAGGACAGTTCGATCCGCGCCATTCAGGAGGTTCAGATCAGGTTTCTGATGGCTGCCGCCAGTGCCGGGGTGATCGAATTGCGGATGGATGAACCTGATCTGCGCGAGGCAATGCGCAGTCAGGAAGGCGAGATGCGCCGGTCAATCAAGGCGAATGCGCTGGCCAATGCCGCCTATACTTATCAGGCGTTTTCGGATGATGAGGTCGCACAATATGCCCGCGCCTTATCCGAGGAGAGTATGCAAAAAGTCTACGCCCTGATGAACGCCGTGCAATACGAAATTCAGGCCAACAGGTTTGAGGCGGTGGCCGCCCGCCTGTCGGCCATGCAGCCCAGTCAGGACCTGTGATGTCGCCGTTCTTCGGGGCTGGACGCGCGGTTCTTGTGACTTTTGCCCTTTGGGTGTTTGGTGCGTTGGCCGCTTCCGCTGATGCGCGGATGACCGCTCTGGTCGATGTGCTGAAACTGAACGAAGCGGCAATGATCCTCAGTGATGAGGGTAAGGTGCAGGCACAGGACATCAACCTTGATATGCTGGACGGGCAGGGCGGTGCCGGCTGGGCGCAGCAGGTTGACCGGATTTATGCGCCGGCACTGATGGTGGAACTGGTGCGCGCCGAGCTTGAGCGTGAACTGTCCGGAGAAGCGCTGGAGGACGTGATCCGCTTTTACGCCGGCAGCCGTGGTACCCGGATTGTCGATCTGGAGAATGCTGCACGGCGGGCGATACAGGATCCTGAGGTCGAAGCGGCGGCACGCGCGCGTTTTGCCGAGGTCGAAGACAGCATGGATAAACGTCTGGCACTGATCACCCGTTATGTCGAACAGGGCGACATGATCTCACGCAATGTCACCAGTGCGCTGAACTCAAATTACCAATTTCTGCGTGGATTGGCCGAGGGCGGTGCCCTTGAAATGACCGAAGAGGAAATGCTGGCAGATGCCGCAACGGACATCGAGGCCAGTACGCGCGATACCACAGAATGGCTGTTCGGTTTTTTGCTGCTCGCCTATCACCCGTTGGATGACGATGATTTGCAGGCCTACATCACGTTTTGTGAAACAGACGCTGGTCAAGCATTGAACCGCGCCCTGTTTGAGGGGTTCGGCAAGGCTTATGAGGATATCTCATATGCTTTGGGACGGGCGGTGGCATTGAACATGACCGCACAGGAGCTTTAGGCTCAGGACCCTAGGTCGTGTCTGGTTGTACTGGCTGGTTTTTTTTCGACAGATTGCACGAAGCGGAACAGCGGGAATTCCCACACCGCTGCACGTTCAGAGAGGCCGGAACGAATGAACAGGCGGAAATCACCGCTAATCCCTGCCGGATCACGCCAAACCTGCTTGACTTGAACCCGCAATCCCCCGATAAGCCGCGAACCCGACAGGAATCCCTGTGACGGGTCTATTTTTAATGACGCCCCAAGGGCGCGCTGTTCGAGGTGGATACGGTGTCAAATCCGGTCCGAAACTCCCAGACGGGGACCACAGAACGCGGGAATATGAAGGAAGACACGATGTTCGCAGTCATCAAGACTGGCGGAAAGCAGTACAAAGTAGCCTCGGGCGATATCCTCCGGGTAGAACGTATTGCAGCAAACGCCGGTGAAACAGTCCAGTTTAACGAAGTGCTGATGCTGGGCGGCGACAAGCCGCAGGTTGGCGCACCGCTGATCGAAGACGCTGCGGTTCAGGCCGAAGTTGTCGACCAGATCAAAGGTGAGAAAGTTATCAACTTCGTCAAGCGTCGTCGTAAACACTCTTCCAAGCGCACCAAGGGCCACCGTCAAAAGCTGACACTGGTCAAAATCGGTGACATCCTTGAAACCGGTGCCGGCAAATCCAAAGTGATGGCCGCTGTTGGTACAGGTTCCGTTTCTGCCGCTGCGGTTGCCGCAATCACCGGCAAAGCCACAGACGAGGCTGCTACGCCTGCAAAAGCCAAAAAGGCCGCTGCACCGAAGGCAGAAGCCGCGCCAAAGGCTGCCAAGAAAGCTGCGCCTAAAAAGGCCGCTGCGAAAGCCGATGGCGATGATCTGTCCGAAATCTCCGGCGTTGGCCCGGTTATCGTGGGCAAGCTGAACGCAGAAGGTATCACAACCTTCGCACAGATCGCCGCATGGACAGACGCGGACGTTGAAGCTATTGAAGAGAAACTGTCGTTCAAAGGTCGCGTCGGTCGTGAAGACTGGATCGCACAGGCCAAAGAACTGGCTAAAGGTTAAGGAGAGACCAAATGGCACATAAAAAAGCAGGCGGCTCATCCCGTAACGGACGCGACTCAGCTGGTCGTCGTCTTGGCGTTAAGAAATATGGCGGCGAAGCTGTCATCCCCGGCAACATCATCGTGCGTCAGCGCGGCACCAAGTTCTGGCCAGCCGACGGCGTTGGCATGGGCAAGGATCACACGATCTTTGCGACAGTTGACGGTGCAGTGACCTTCCACAAAGGTCTGAAAAACCGCACGTTTATTTCTGTACTCCCGACGGCGGAAGCCGCAGAATAAGCCGTACCCGTAAGGTTTGAAAATTTTTAGGGATCGGTGGAGACACCGGTCCCTTTTTCATTTGTATTGCCCGAAATCACCCGCCAACCGGAAAGGAGTGGTGCGATGACACAGACTGACCTGCCCATTCTGGCAGATGGCGATTTGCGCCTGCGGTCACCCCGGCTGGAAGATGCCGAGGCGCGGCTGGCCCTGGGCGTGGTGCCCGAAATCCAGCATATGTTCGGCATCAATCCTGACGATTGCGCGCCAATGACGCCTGTCATGGCAAACAACTGGGTAACGTCGCGGATGAACACGCCGCTGTGCTGGGTGATCGACCATGAAAACCGAATGATAGGGGATGCGTTCTTTCACACGGTTGATACCCGCGACAGGCGCGCCTCGCTGGCGCTTGGCATTCTTGATCCCAATCTGTTGGGGCAAGGGCTGGGCACCCGTGTCTTGCATTTGCTGGCCTATCACGCCTTTGGCGCAATGAACCTGCACCGGATTGCCTTGCGGGTGATTGAATATAACGAACGCGCCATTGCCGCCTATAAAAAGGTGGGTTTTGTTGTCGAAGGCCGTGAACGACAGTCCGCACGTGTTGGCAATACATGGCACGACGATATCATCATGGGGCTGCTGGCCCCGCAGTATCATGCGGCAGCGTCAACATGAGCATCGCGATCCTGCCCCTTGCTATCTTTGCCGCCTCTCAGGTTGGCACGCCGGGCCCTGCAAACATGGCGCTCTTGGCCACCGGTGCGCGGTTCGGGTTTCGCGCCGCCTTGCCCTTTGTCGCCGGCGTCGCCCTGGGCAAACAGCTGATCATCTGGCCTATCGGATTTGGTCTGATGGAGCTGGCCGAGGCCGCGCCGGGGCTGTTTCTGGCGCTGAAATACATCTCTGCCGCCTATATCATCTGGCTGGCGTGGAAGGTTGCGAACCTGCGCCTTGATGCCGCCGCCGGCACCGATAACGTCCCCGGTTTCGCCGCAGGGCTGCTTGTGCATCCCCTGAATCCAAAGGCTTGGGCGATGATTGTCGGCGGATTCACAGCCTTTGTCGGGCCAGATACCTCGACATTGACAGCAACAGCAACCATCGCAGCCGTCTTGCTGGGATGTCAGATCGTCTTGCACCCGATCTGGACTTTGGCGGGGGACAGGATCGCCAAGACTGTTGCAGGAACACGTGCAGAACCCTATCTGATGTGGACATTGGCCGGCCTCACCGTCGCCTCTGTTTTATTCGTATTGTTCGGAGGAGGAACATGACGATGAAGATACAGCCGATTGAAGAAAGCCAACCCATAATACAGACCGACCGGTTTGACTTGCGCCCTTTGCAGCGTTCGGATCTGGGGTTGATCGAGCTATACGCCGGCGACGTTCGCGTGGCCCGTAATACGTCAACGATTCCCCATCCGTTGCCCCCGGGCACCATTGACGCCTTTATCACCCGCGCTCTGAGCGAGCCGCGCGATTTCGATTGCTGGGCGATGGATGGCACCAAGGATAACGGCGCCGAAGTCATGGGGTTGATCACCCTGTCGCGACTGGACCGCAACCAAACCGAGGTCGGTTTCTGGGTCGCACCGGCATTCTGGAACACCCATCTGGCTTCTGACTCGGTCACCGCACTGGTCGAGGCCAATCCGCTGCGCAACCACACCATGTTCGCAACCGTATTTCAGGACAACCCCGCGTCAGCCAAAGTCATGACCAACGCCGGATTTGTTTATCTGGGGGATGCGGAAATCTATTGTCTGGCACGTGATGCTGCCGTACCCACCTGGACTTACAGCCGCAAGCTGTAGCCACGCCCGAAAGGCCTAAACCGATGAAATTCCTCGACCTGTGCAAAGTATATATCCGTTCCGGCGCGGGCGGCGGCGGCTGTATCTCGTTCCGGCGCGAAAAATATATTGAATACGGCGGCCCTGACGGCGGCGACGGCGGTGGCGGTGGATCAGTCTGGGCCGAAGCGGTTGACGGTCTGAACACTTTGATCGATTTTCGCTATCAACAGCACTTCTTTGCCAAAAACGGCCAGCCCGGCATGGGCAAGCAGCGCACTGGCAAAGATGGCGACGACATCGTGCTGCGGGTCCCTGTCGGCACCGAGATCATGGATGAAGATCAGGAAACCGTGATTGTCGACATCACCGAAGTCGGCCAGCGCGTGCAACTGGCGCGGGGCGGAAATGGCGGCTGGGGTAACCTGCACTTTAAATCCGCGACCAATCAGGCACCGCGCCGGTCAAATCCAGGTCAAGACGGGGTCGAGCGCACCCTTTGGCTGCGGCTGAAATTGATCGCTGACGTTGGCCTTTTGGGGCTGCCGAATGCGGGCAAATCCACGTTTCTGGCAGCCACGTCAAACGCGCGCCCCAAGATTGCGGATTATCCTTTCACTACACTTCACCCGAACTTGGGCGTGGTCGGTGTTGATAACACTGAATTTGTTGTCGCCGACATTCCGGGTTTGATCGAAGGGGCCTCCGAAGGGCGCGGCCTTGGCGATCTGTTTCTGGGTCACGTCGAGCGCTGTTCCGTGCTGTTGCATCTGGTTGACGGCACGTCTGAAACTGTTGCCGAAGATTACCAGACGATCATCACAGAACTGGAACACTACGGCGGTGATCTGGCACTCAAGCCGCGTGTAACCGTGTTGAACAAGGTTGATGCACTGGATCCGGAGCAGTTGGCTGCCAAGCTGAAAGAGCTGGAGCAAGCGTCCGGCGGATCTGTCATGCAGATGTCCGGCGTTGCCAAAATCGGTACCACCGAAATCTTGCGCACACTGCGCAACGAGATCGACGAGGACAAGCTGCGCCATGCACCTGCGGCGGAGGCCGAAACGTGGCAACCCTAAGCACCGCAAAACGGCTGGTTGTTAAAATTGGCTCGGCATTGCTGGTGGACAGAACCACCGGAGACCTACGGGCCGACTGGCTGCACGCTTTGGCGGAAGATGTGCGATGGCTCAAAGGGGCGGGCTGTGATGTGGTGCTGGTCTCTTCCGGCTCTATCGCCTTGGGGCGGGGTGTTCTGGGATTGCCCGCCACATCGCTGGCGCTGGAACAGTCACAGGCCGCTGCCGCCGTCGGCCAGATCCGGCTGGCCCGCGCCTATGAAGAGGTGCTTGCGCCCCATGGCATCAAAACGGCGCAAGTTCTTGTCACCTTGGAAGATTCCGCTGATCGGCGTCGCTACCTGAACAGCCGGGCCACCTTGGAAACCCTATTGGGGTTTGGCGTGGTGCCGATTGTGAACGAAAACGACACCATCGCCACGGATGAAATCCGTTTTGGCGACAACGACCGGCTGGCCGCGCAAATTGCGGTAACCGTCGGGGCGGATCAGTTGATCCTGCTGTCGGATGTTGACGGGTTCTACAGTGCCAACCCCAATGACGACCCGACGGCAAAACGCTTTGAGGTGATCGACAAAATCACCTCCGAAATTGAAGAAATGGCCGGCGATGCCGGTTCGGGGCTCAGCAAAGGCGGTATGAAAACCAAACTCTTGGCCGCCAAAACAGCAACCGCAGCAGGCTGCGCCATGGCGATCAGCGAGGGGTCGGTGATGCGACCCCTGCGCGCGCTGGAAGACGGGGCAAATGCCACGTGGTTCACCGCCCAGACCGACCCGCAGGCGGCGCGCAAACGCTGGATTGCGGCGATGAAGCCACGCGGGGCAGTGACATTGGATGCAGGCGCGGTTGCCGCCCTGACCAAAGGCAAGTCCTTGTTGCCAGCGGGGATTACGGCGGTTTCCGGGTCCTTTGATCGTGGCGACAGTGTTGCATTGCTTGATCCGGCCGGGCGGATCATCGGTGCGGGCCTCAGCCGCTATGCATCAGATGAAGCGGCGCAGATCAAAGGCCACCAAAGCGCCCGGATCGAAGCGCTTCTCGGGTACCCGGGACGGGCCGCATTGATCCACCGCGATGATATGGCGCTCTGACATCCAAGGCTGCGCAAATAACTTTAAGAGGCGAGTACAAGCATATGGAAAATATCGATAATATTTCAAACCTGATGACTGACATCGGGGCACGTGCCAAAGCGGCAGCCGCACAGGTGGCCGTCGCCTCGCCGGAACGCAAACACGCCGCCTTGATCAGCGCGGCAGAAAATATGTGGAAAAACCGCGACACCATCCTGAACGCCAACGCCGATGATCTGGCGTATGGCCGTGAGAAAGGTCTGTCGGATGCGATGATGGACCGCCTGATGCTGGACGAAAGCCGCATTCAGTCCATGGTGGACGGGCTGCGCAGCGTTGCCGAGCAAACCGATCCTGTGGGCGAGGTGATTTCGGAATGGGATCAACCTTCGGGTTTGAACATCCGCCGTGTGCGCACACCATTGGGCGTGATCGGGGTAATCTATGAAAGCCGCCCCAATGTGACCGCAGATGCTGGGGCGCTGTGTCTGAAAGCGGGCAATGCCGTGATCCTGCGGGGTGGTTCCGAAAGCTTTAACTCGTCACGCGCCATTCATGCCTGTTTGCAGCAGGGGCTGCGCGATGCGAACCTGCCCGAAGATGCGGTACAACTGGTGCCCACCCGTGACCGCGCTGCCGTGAGCGAAATGCTCAAGATGACCAATGTTATTGATGTGATTGTGCCACGCGGGGGCAAAGGCTTGGTTGGATTGGTCCAGCGCGAGGCCCGGGTGCCGGTTTTCGCGCATCTCGAAGGCATTGTGCATATCTATATAGACGAACAGGCCGATCCTGAAAAAGCCCTTAAAATTGTGCTGAACGCCAAGACGCGACGCACGGGTATCTGCGGTGCCGCCGAGTGTTTGCTGATCCATGAAGGGATCGTAAACACCATTGGGCAAGGCATTCTGCGGGCTTTGGTCGATGCGGGTGTCGACGTACGTGGCGATGCGGCGCTGCAAAACATCGACGGGGTTCGCCCGGCGACGGCGGAAGACTGGGGCTGTGAATACCTTGACATGATCATCGCGGCCAAGACGGTCAGCGGCGTCGAGGACGCGATTGATCATATTCGCACCTATGGCTCTAACCACACCGATTGTATCATCACCGAAGATGCGGCAACCGCCCAAACCTTTATGAACCATTTGGATTCCGCAATTCTGATGCATAATGCCTCGACCCAGTTTGCCGATGGCGGTGAATTCGGGATGGGTGCTGAAATCGGTATTGCGACCGGAAAGATGCATGCGCGCGGGCCTGTTGGCGCGGCGCAGCTGACCAGCTTTAAATATCTGGTGACCGGGGACGGAACGGTTCGGGCCTAAAATGCCACTTGAATGGTGGTGTCGTCGGTTTGACAGGTAACGCGCCGCGCGCAATCCTGTGCAATCAGGGGCAAAAGGGCAAACTGTACATGCGAGGGCAGCAGATCATTTTGGGCCGCTGCCCCCGAAAGCAGCGCCCATAGGTCGGCATTCACATTGACGCGGTCTGCCGTGCCGGCCAGTGACCAGCGCCCCTCTGTGCAGCTGATGTCGATTTTTCCACCATAGGGCATTGCGGTTTCCATGCACATCACCGCCAGAAACACCAGGCGGACTTCAGCCCGCTGCACCGGGGTTTCAACAGTCCAGTTGGGCGTCAGCCGGCTTGCATCATAAAGATCACGCAGGATTGACTGTACCTCGGCCACACCAACCAGTTGATCCCCCGCCGCGCCGAACGCCACCCGAAAGAACCGGATGCGGGCGCTTGCATTGCCAACGCTTTCCCCGATCAAGCCAATTTCTGGACCGTCAGGATTGCCGGACATACCAAGCAGTTCCAGACCATTGTTGATCGCGCCAATCGGGGATATGAGGTCATGACAGATACGGCTGCCGATCAGCCCGGCCAGAGTGGTGTTCACATCATTCATGCCTGCGGCCTGCGACGCAGCCCGAAACCGCCGACCGGAAGGCTGGATATGGACGACCTGAACGCAATCATGACGCCCGGCATGTTGGTGCGCCATCCGGACCGCCCCGAATGGGGCGTTGGACAGGTGCAAAGCAACATCGCAGGCAAGGTCACAGTGAACTTTCGGGACGAGGGCAAGATTGTCATCGACAGCTTTCGCATTGGGTTATTGCCGGTTTTTGATGACTGAACTTGGTTTCCAAATGATTAACAGCACTGAATTTAGGCGTGTGGATTTCAAAATGATGCAACCTAAAGGAAGCAATTGCAAGTGCCACCTGCATCATGGCCACAGCTTGCGTCGCAG
Organism: Sulfitobacter sp. M05; assembly: GCF_029285175.1. Classification (GTDB taxonomy): domain Bacteria; phylum Pseudomonadota; class Alphaproteobacteria; order Rhodobacterales; family Rhodobacteraceae; genus Sulfitobacter. The sequence continues at coordinate 922,900 of NZ_JABEDH010000001.1, forward strand.
GGTTGGTGCAGAACAATCACCACGACAAAGCATGATCGACCAATGAATCAACAGCTTTCTCCGAAATTCGACGTCAGGCTGGCGCAATCCTGCGATGATCTGCGCGCCGCCCAACGGTTGCGTTATGATGTATTTATCCGCGAGCTGGGCGGAACAGGTCCGATGGTGGATCATCAGGCCGGACTTGAGCAAGACGCGCTGGACGGATTTTGCGATCACCTGTTGTTGGTGGACCAACACACAGATGCGGTCGTTGGTGTTTACCGTTTGTTGGGGCCAGAACATGCCACACGGGCAGGGCGGCACTATTGTGCCACCGAATACGATCTTGGGCCGTTGCTGATTTCAAACCGCCGCTTGCTTGAGCTGGGGCGGTCCTGCCTGCATCCAAATTATCGCGGCGGGGATGCGATGCACCACCTGTGGTCGGCATTGGCGCACTATGTGGCGCAGCACAAGATCGACATCCTCTTTGGTGTGGCGAGTTTTCCGGGGACAGATGTAGAGGCTTTGGCCGCTCCTTTGTCGCTGCTGCATCACCGCCACCTTGCCCCGTCCGATCTGCGGGTGCGGGCGCTTGAGCCACATTTTCAGGACATGAACCTGATTGCGCCCAACGCCTTGGACCGCAAGGCCGCAATGTTGCAGATACCCAGCCTGATCAAGGCCTATCTGCGCCTTGGCGGATACGTTGGGGAGGGGGCCTTTGTGGATCATGCTTTTAATACGGTTGATGTCTGTTTGATTATGGACACAGCCCGCCTGTCGCAAAGGCAGGCCCGCATCTACGGACATAAATCGCAATGACGACACGTTGGGAAAGTGACACGCCGCCAGCCCTTCCTGCCATCACGCCAGCCGGTTGGGTCAGGGTGATTGTGCGGGCACTTGCGCTGATCGTGCTGGTGTTTGGCGGGCTTTTGGTCCTGCTTTTGCTGCGACTGGTCGAACGGCCCTTCTTTGGCCTGCACCGGCCAATGACACCCCATATTACACAGTTTGTCTGTCGCAATGCCCTGCGGCTGCTGGGATTGCGCTTGCAGGTATCGGGTGCGCCGATGAAAGGGCAGGGGGCAATTGTTGCCAATCATACATCTTGGCTGGATATCTTCGTGTTGAACGCCAGCAAGCGGATCTACTTTGTATCCAAGTCCGAAGTGGCCAATTGGCCCGGGATCGGCTGGCTGGCCCGCGCCACAGGCACCGTGTTTGTGGTGCGTGATCCCGCACAGGCAAGGGCGCAAACCCAACTGTTCGAAGACAGATTATTGGCCGGTCACAAGTTGTTGTTCTTCCCCGAGGGCACCAGCACCGACGGGCTACAGGTACTGCCGTTCAAAACCACGCTGTTCCAGTCGTTTCTTTCACCCAACATCAAAAGCGAAATCGCCGTGCAACCAGTCAGCGTAACCTATCATCCGCCCAAAGGAGCCGATCCGCGGTTTTACGGCTGGTGGGGGGATACCTCCTTTGGCGCGCATCTGCTGGTCACTCTGGCGCCGGCGCGACAAGGCTGGGTCGAAGTCACCTATCACCAGCCACTGCCCGTGACCGACTATCAAAACCGCAAGGCCCTTGCGCTGGATTGCGAAACCGCAGTGCGCATGGGGCATAGGTCGGGGGTGGATGCCGGCTGACCCCCAGCCCGCATATGTCCCGCGTTATTCGATATGGGCAAACACCGCGTCGGGCACTGGCCCCATGCGACCGCCCACATTCCAGTCCATTTCGAGACAGGCGCTGCCCTTACGCTGGAAATACGTGATTTCAATCGGATACCATGCGGCTTCTGGCACCACGACCTCCTGAATGCCGGCGGGTTCGCAGGCATGGACCCCGTCATAAAGCCCGATCTGCTGGCCGCCGATACTGGCGGCGATCCCATCATTGCTGATCAACTCGACTTCAAAAGTGCCGGCCATGTCAAAGCGGATAAACCCGCTGATCGCGGCGGCTACTTTAGTGGCCTTCTTTGACGTCAGGGTCATCTCCCCTTCGTTAGTGTCCACATAGGACAACCCTTTGATTGGCGGTCCCTTTTTCGCAGACCCCAAGGCGTCAGCGGCATCTTCCAACAGGCGCACGTCCCTTGGGTAAGCATAAGAAACCGCCAGCCCGGGTGAAAGATCATCCACTGTGGGCTGTGGATCAGCGGGGGACAGTGTAACGGATTGCGCAAAACCTGGCGTGGCCAGCGCGCAGGCAAAAACCGCAGCAAATCGGTAGATCATTCTATGACTCCCAGAGGATTGATTTTCCTGCCACTTTGTCCCAGCTTTTGCAGGCTGTCTATTGAATTCAAGGGCAGGGCGGCCCGACATCCATTTGGCCCTTGTGCCCATGTGGTTTCTGCCTTAAGGACGCGGCACTTAAACCCGCAGTCGGGGTTGGGCTGTTGCAGGGAGAAATCCTGTAAAGTCCGCCGGTTGGTTCCAAATGGGATCATACCCCCGATGAGGCTAAACCGGAAAGGTATACCGACATGGCTCTTCCTGAGTTCTCCATGCGTCAGCTGCTTGAAGCAGGCGTACACTTTGGCCACCAGACGCAGCGCTGGAACCCACGTATGGGTCCGTACATTTACGGCGCGCGTAACGGCATTCACATCATGGACCTGACACAGACAGTTCCAATGCTGGACGAAGCATTGAAATTGATCCGTGACACAGTTGCCAAGGGCGGCTCGATCCTGTTCGTCGGCACCAAGCGTCAGGCCGCACAGCCGATCGCCGATGCCGCAGAAAAATGCGCACAGTATTACATGAACCACCGCTGGCTCGGCGGCACACTGACCAACTGGCAGACCGTGTCCAAGTCCATCAACCGCTTGAAATCGATCGACGAACAGTCCGAGCGCGGCTTTGAAGGTCTGACCAAGAAAGAGCGTCTGGGCATGGAACGTGACCAGGGTAAGCTTCAGGCTTCTTTGGGTGGTATCCGCGAAATGGGCGGCCGTCCCGACCTGATCTTCGTAATCGACGTGAAAAAAGAAGCGCTGGCTGTGGCCGAAGCCAACAAACTGGGCATTCCGGTTGTGGCCGTGGTTGACACCAACTGCTCGCCTGACGGCATCGACTACATCATCCCAGGCAACGACGACGCGGCACGCGCCATCGGCCTCTACTGCGATCTGGCCGCACGTGCGGCACTCGACGGCATGTCCGCGCAACTGGGCGCGGCTGGTGTTGATCTGGGCGCAATGGAAGAAGCACCTGTCGAAGAAGCGCTGGCTGAAGACGCAGCTGCCGAGACACCTGCGGCGTAAGCCAGGGTTCAGGCCTGACACGATTTATGGGGCAGGGTGATCTGCCCCATTCATTCTTATCCCAAAGGAGAACCAAAAGATGGCGATTACAGCATCTATGGTGAAAGAACTGCGCGACAGCACCGGCGCAGGCATGATGGACGCCAAAAAGGCGTTGACCGAAAACAATGGCGACATGGAAGCAGCGGTTGATTGGCTGCGCACCAAAGGTCTGGCCAAAGCGGCCAAGAAATCCGGTCGCACCGCAGCCGAAGGTCTTGTCGCTGTTAACGTAAATGGCGGCCACGGTGTTGCAGTTGAAGTGAACTCTGAAACCGATTTCGTCGGCAAGAACGCAGACTTCCAGAAAATGGTTGCCGGCATTGCCGAGGTTGCGCTGGGTGCGGGCGACATCGACGCGCTGAAAGCGGCTGACATGGACGGCAAGTCTGTTGAGCAGACCGTAACAGACGCAGTTGCCGTGATTGGCGAGAACATGTCGGTCCGCCGCATGTCCGCAATTGATGGCGACACGGTTGTATCCTATGTGCACAACGCTGCGGCACCGGGCATGGGCAACATCGGCGTTCTGGTCGCAATGACCGGCGGCGACGAAGCCTTCGGCAAACAGATCGCAATGCACATCGCGGCGACCAACCCTGCGTCCCTGTCCGAAGCTGATCTTGACCCGGCTGTTGTCGAAAAAGAAAAGCAGGTCCAGATGGACATCGCACGCGAGTCTGGCAAACCAGAAGCCGTCATCGAAAAGATGATTGTTGGCCGCATGAAGAAATACATGTCAGAGGTGACATTGGTGAACCAGCAGTTCGTCATCAACCCTGATGTGACTGTTGCCGAAGCCGCAGCAGAAGCGGGCGCAACCATCACCGGTTTCGTGCGTCTTGAAGTAGGCGAAGGCATTGAAGTTGTGAAAGAAGATTTCGCGGCAGAGGTTGCCAAAGTCGGCCAAAGCTAAGCGAAAGCAACACAGTTTTGAAGGGCGGTGCATATATATTGCGCCGCCCTTTCTTATGCTCGGGCGCAGGGCAAAATGGCGTATCTCCGGCAGTGATAGAGAATACATCTGAAAATTTGATTTACTCCATTAATTCAATATCTTGACGGATTATCTTAATGTCGTCAGCGATACATTGGCCATGGAAGAAACCAAACATCGCATCATGAAGACCTGCAACTCCTGAAAATAAATTTCTTTATAATCAGGACCTTGCCAGGTGATCCTTAAGTGCGTGCAAAGCCAGAATATAACCGGTTGCGCCAAAACCACAAATCTGTCCCAGCGCCACAGGCGCAATATAGGACTTGTGGCGAAACGCTTCTCTGGCGTGGATATTACTTAGATGAACCTCAACCACCGGCAGTTCAACAGAAGCAATCGCATCCATTAATGCCACTGAAGTGTGGGTGTAGGCACCAGCATTCAGAATGATGCCAGCATGTGAAGATTTCGCCGCATGTATCTGATCTATCAGCATTCCTTCATGGTTGCTCTGGGCGAATTCCGTGCTGAATCCGATCGCTGTGGCTGTCTCACAGCACAGTGTTTCAATATCGGCCAGTGTCGTCGCACCGTAGACCTCGGGCTGGCGTGTCCCAAGTAGATTAAGGTTTGGACCGTTAAGAATCAGGATCGACGACATGGGATACTCTCAAATTGGATTAACCGCAGTTAATCCTGCCAAGGCGCCGCTGTCCAGCCAGAGGTCAGAGGGGCTTCGGTGTATGTTAGAGTTCCTGTAATCGGTATTATGTAAAATATGTAGCTATCCAAATCTCATCATAGAACGTGAATTCAATTACTTAGCGTAAAGGACAACCGGGCAACCACAGGTGTGCCGTCTGCATTCAGATACGGACGGTGGTCATTCGTATTCAGTCCAACCTCCAGAACATGATCGCCCGCTGGCAGTTGTCCGACTGAAAACTCGGTCTCGTAAACCCGGCCCAGCTTGAGACCATTCAGGTAGAGATGCGCATGACCTTGACCTGCAACATGCGCGGTTTCATCTTCCGCGCTATCATCCAAACGGACAAACGAAAAATCCGTCACTTCAAGGCGCAACGCGAAACCCGCGGTCTTCGGTTCGCCCACCGTTTGCAGACGCACCGATGGCACCGGCTGCACCGTGACGCCCTCGTCAGCATCATGCGACATGGTACTGATGCCGGCATTTTGTAAACGTGTGGTCACCTCGCCGGCGTTCTTGAACGTCAGGGTCAGCGGAATAAAACTGCCTTGCGCAAAATCCGTGCTGTGCATCATCACATGGGCACCGTCCATCGCCAGAATGCCCTCAGCTTGCCCCGGCACCACCACAGCACCACCAGCATGGCGCGGATTCACCAGCGAAACCATGCCTGCCGCTGGCGAAGATGCCGACAGGATCACATCCGGCGCGCCGGCATTCTCAACCGTGAGCGTCACCATATACATCGACGGGCGCATCTCCATCGCATAGGCCTTGGCCCCAACCAGCGACACATCGGCACGTGGACCGTCCCGCATGGTATAGCCTAGAATACCCACCAAACCGAGCAGACAAATGACCACAAAACGCTTCATATTGTGTTTTCCCCCTGAAACTTCACCTATAGGCTAGCGATATGTTGCATAAATCAAAGCGCCTTTTGTGGGGTATGCTGGGTGTCATATTGCCGCTGCCCGCATTCGCCCATCCCGCAGAGCAGGCGCTGGTGCTTTTGCTGCCGACCGAACTTTATACACTGGGCGGCACTCTTGCGGTTCTGGCCTCGATCATCCTGATCAGTCTGGTGCCGTCAAGCGGCCTTGCTTGGCTCTATCGTGGTTTCCGGATCGGCAAAGCCTGTGACCTCGGGCGCGCGCCGTTTGTGACTTCCGGCCTCGCAACCGGGCTATTTTTCACGCTGCTTTATGTCGGGATAAACGGCCCGAATGATCCACAAAGCAATCTGTTGCCACAGGTTATCTGGACCGGGTGGTGGGTTGGCCTGTTTGTATTGCAAGGCGTGGCCGGTGATCTCTGGCGTTGGGTGAACCCTTGGTCCGGTCTCTGTGCTTTGTTGTTTGGCAGGGATGCACCAGTGTTAACCTACCCTGCCCGACTTGGGGCCTGGCCGGCGCTTTGTATCTTTATCCTGTTTCAGGTGTTTCTGCTGGCCGACATCGCACCAAGCGACCCTGACCGCTTGGCCACCATAGCTTTTCTTTATTGGCTGTTCACCTTTGTCGGCATGGCGTTGTTCGGACCCGCCATCTGGGCGCGAAACGTCGAGTGTTTTTCGGTTCTGTTTGGGCTGATTTCTTCGCTGCGCGTCGTGCATTGCGCCAAGGAAATGCGCGTCGGTTTACCCGGATGGGCCAGCTTTTCTCTGGCTCCCCTGGACATGGCACGCGCCTTATTCTGCCTCGCAATTCTGGTGTCCGGCAGCTTTGACGGCCTGCGCGAGACCTTTTGGTGGCTGGGTCAGATCGGCATAAACCCGCTGGCCTTTCCGGGACGTTCCGCTGTGGTCTGGACCTCGGGCATTGGTCTGATCCTAGCCAATATTGCCATCATCTGCCTTTACGCCGCCTGTGTTCAGGGCGGAATATACCTTGCCCGCCGTTTCGGAACGCTGGCACAGGTTCCATTCTCGATTGCCTTTCGCACCTACGCCATCACCATTCTACCCATTGCACTGGGGTATCATTTCGCGCATTATTTCGTTTCATTTTTAGTTCAAATTCAGTACCTTGTGGCAACGATGGCGGACCCATTGGCCCGCGGCTGGAACCTGTTTGGTCTGGGTGGGTTTCGCGTCACCACCGGGTTTCTGAACAGCACAGAGGGCGTCAAACCCATCCTGTTGATGAATGTCGGCGCTGTTGTCATTTCCCATATTATCTCTATAGCGATGACACATCATCTGTCAGGCCGGATCGCCAATACACGCAGGGATTTGATCCTGATCCAACTGCTCCTCAGCGTCTTAATGATTGCGTATACAATTTTCGGACTTTGGCTGCTCTCAACGCCCCGTGGTGCATAAGCCGTCAGAAATAACTGGACAGATCGTTCGTGTGCGAACAATATAAATCAGGTGTTGCGGGTTTTCGCGCATCAGCTGCAAGGGAGAAATATTGTGTCTAACGGAACATCCAAAAAGACCGGTCTTAACCGTCGCACCGCCCTCAAGGGCATGGGTGCGGGCGCGCTGCTTGCCACGGGTGCATTACCGGGCAGCCTTGGCTTTGCTCAGGCGCAAAGTTCAGCTCCGATCAAAATCGGCTTTCAGAAACATGCAACTGGCATCGGCGCGGCCTATGGGCGTTGGTATGACGCCACAACCCAAGCTGCCGTAAAACGGATTAACGACATGGGCGGCATTAACGGTCGTCCCGTCGAGATCGTGATCGAGGATGATGGCACCGACCCCAAGCGCGGCGCGGAAGTGATCGAAAAATTTGCCAACCAGCACGAGGTCGACGTGGCCTTTGGCACATTGTTCAGCCATGTAGTCATCGGTTCTGCCCCGCGTGCTGGCGAACTGAAGCTGCCCTATTTCGTAGTGTCAGAAGGCCACCATGTCGCGTCAGGCATGTTAAACCGCTATACGCTTCAGCCAGGGATCACCGATGTAAAAAGCCAAGTCCAGTCAATGGCCCCCTTTGTTGCCAATAATTTGGGCAAAAAAGTCACCATGATCTTTCCCGACTTTGCCTTTGGCCATGACCATCGCGATTTCTTTTCGGCGGCAATCGAGGCACAGGGCGGCGAAGTTGTCGCCAAAATCGCGGTGCCTCCGGCGGAAACCTCGTTCACCCGCTATTTTCCGCAGATCCCGCGTGACACCGACGTCGTGTATCACGTCATGGTCGGCCCTGCGGTGCTGACATTTGTTAAAGAGCTGGGCGAGTTCTTTGGCCCAAGCCGTCCTGAAATTTTCGGCTTTATCGACAGTCTTGAAGCCGTGGATATCAACAGCCCGGGCCTTGAGTTCCTTGAGGGCACCTATTTCTGGGAGGGCCACCCGCGCCACGCCCAGAAAGATAACTCCGAATATGATACAGCTTACCGCGCAGCCGTTGGTGTCGATGACCGCGGGGCTTCTGTGAGTGATCCCAAAGATGTTTCAACCTATGCTCATATGTTTGGATGCTGGGAAACCCTGAACGTGATCAAGGCCGGGATGGAAACCGCCGATTACCAAGGACCGGCAGACCGCGCCAAATTGATCGAAGCAGTCGAGGCGATGACCGACATGCCGCATTCGCTGGACCATCCGCAGGGTGCCAAACTGTTTAACGGCAAGACCCATCAGGTCTTTGGATCACAGCATATTTCCAAGGTAACCGACGGCACTTTGACGGTTGAACATACCGCCTCAATCGAGGACGGCATGTATGAAGACGAAGTCGACTATACCGCGCAATCCTTCTAAGCCCTTGAAACCAAGAAGATAGAATGGAATTCGGTCCTCATCTGATGCTCGCCTCTCTTGAAGGGGCGGTCATCGCTTCGGTGCTTGTGCTGACCTCTATGGGGCTTAGCATCGTCTTTGGCGTGATGCGCGTGGTAAACGTTGCACATGGCGAGTTTTACATGCTGGGCGCGGTTTTGGCGTGGTATGTGACATCGCTATTGGGGGGGCATCCTGCGGTTGGGTTTGTGGCCGCCCTTGTCGCCGCGCCGCTGTTGGTCGGGGCGATTGCAGCCAGCGCTGACCGTGTGATCCTGAAACACCTGAAGTACGACCCTGATCGCACCATCGTTGCCACCATTGGTCTGCTCTATATCATTCAGCAAACCACGCTGATGACGTTTGGCCCTGATGCCCGGCCCGTTGCGCCGCCGTTCAACCACCGTCTGGCGTTGCCTTGGTTTGAATTTGGCGATAGCGGGTTTGCGATGTATTGGCCTTGGGGGCTAAGCACGACCAGTTACAAGCTATTTGTGATTGCCGCCGCTGCTGTTGTCCTTATAGCACTTTGGCTGTTGATCACCCGCACAAAAATCGGCCTGATCATGCGCGCCACCCAGCAAGACAGCGAGACCGCACAGGCCTTTGGCATTCCCGTTGGCAGGGTCTATTCCATGGTGTTTGGCCTTGGCGCGGCACTTGCCGCCCTTGGTGCCGTGCTTGTCGTGCCGATCCAACAGGCACATTATCTGATGGGGGCTGACCCGCTGCTTTTGTCCTTTATTGTCGTGATCATCGGCGGCTTGGGCAGCTTGCCCGGCACAGTTGTGGCAGCTTTGCTTATCGGTATGAGCGACGGCATCATCTCGGTATTTTTCTCGCCAACCCTGGCCAAGATCATCGCAACCTTTCTTGTTGCTATGGTTCTGGTCTGGCGTCCGCAGGGCCTGTTTGGCAGGTCCGTGCCATGACGTTGAATGCAAAATCTGCCACGCTGCACCTGTCGGTTCTGGCGGCATTGGTCGCGTTGTTCTTTGTTCTGCCCCCCTATCACTCTGGCAATCTGGCGCGGATTATGGTGCTGGCCATCTATGCCATGGGGTACAATATCCTGTTCGGCTACACCGGCCTGCTCAGCCTTGGGCACGCAATGTTTTTTGCCGCGGGCATGTACGGGTTTGGACTGTCGGTAAATCTGGGCGGGTTGCCCCTGCCCCTTGCCTTTCTGACCGGCATGGCCTGCGCCGCAGCACTGGCCGCTGTTACCGGCTTTCTGGCGCTGCGCACCAGTGGTGTGGCTTTTATGATTGTGACACTGATGTTCGCCCAAACAGCCTATCTTGTGGTGCTGTATTTTGGCACCTACACCCGTGGCGACGAAGGGTTTGTGATCCAATCAGCAGATCGCATGATCATGGGGGTCGACCTGACATCCGAGGGCGCGCGCTATGTCGCGGCCCTGTTGCTGTTCTCCGCCTGTTTTCTGACCTTGGCTCGCATCATCAGGTCACGTTTCGGCAGAACCCTCGTCGCTATTCGTGAAAATGAGGAACGCGCCAGAATGCTGGGCTATGACACAGGCGCGCACAAGCTCAAGGCGATGATCCTCTCCGGGCTGATTGCCGGTGTTGCCGGGGCGGCTTACGCCATGCTGTTCGGCTATGTCGGGGCCACCTTTGCCACCGTTCAATACTCCATCTTCCCATTGCTTTGGGTATTGCTGGGTGGGGCTGGCACCACAATCGGCCCACTTCTTGGGGTGTTTTTCATGTTCTATCTTATTGATTTTTCAAGTTCCTTAACCACGGCCTATATGTTGGTCGCCGGTGTAGTGCTGGTGCTTTTGACCATGTTCGCACCACAAGGGTTAATGGGCGAAATGCGCAAACGGGTTTTTGCATGGCTGCCATGAACATCCTTGAAACCAAAGGTCTGACCAAAGTCTACGGCGGCATTACCGCCAATGCTGACATCGACTTTGCCCTGCCCAGAGGAAAAATCACCGCCCTAATCGGCCCCAATGGTGCCGGCAAATCCACCTTTGTCGGCATGGTCAGCGGTCGCACCCCGGCAACCCGCGGTCAGGTTCTGTTTGAAGGGCGTGACATCAGCACCCTGCCCGCCCATGAGCGCATCCAGCTGGGCATCGCCTATACCTTCCAGATCACCTCGATCTTTCCGCGCCTTACGGTGTATGAAAACGTCGCTATCGCCGCGCGCCGCCTGTTCGGTAAAGACCCCGCGCTGCTGCAAACCAAAATCACGCGCGCGCTGGAAAAAGTCGACATCGCCGTCCATGCAGAACAGATCGCCGGCGACCTGAGCTATGGCCATCAGCGGCTGCTGGAAATTGCCATGGGACTTGTGCAGGAACCCCGCGTTTTTATTCTGGACGAACCGACACAGGGCTTGGCCGAGGCCGAAGTAACCGGGTTCATCGAGCTGATCAAATCACTGGCCGGAGACGCCACAATTCTGCTGATTGAGCATAATATGACAGTGGTCATGGGCGCGGCAGACTGGATCACGGTGCTGGATCAAGGAATGGTACTGGCCAATGGCACCCCCGAGGACATTGGCAGCAATGCCGCGGTGCAAGCCGCCTACTTGGGGAAAACCGATGCTTGAGGTCAAAAACATCCACGCCGCTTACGGCGATGCGATCACTCTTCACGGGGTGAGCTTTGATGTGCAACCTTCTGAAATATTGTGCCTTTTGGGGAGAAACGGTGCTGGAAAAACCACCACATTGAAAACGGTGATGGGAATTTTACCGGTGACATCGGGCAGCGTCACCCTTGAGGGTGAAGAAATGTCTTCCTTGCCCCCGCATGAGATCCCGCGCCGTGGCATCGGATATATCCCGCAAGGCCGTCGGTTGTTTCCTGAGTTAACTGTGAACCAGAACATTGAAATTGGCCTGATGACCCGCGGCATGGGCAAAGACACCAAAGAATGGGTGCTGGAGCTTTTCCCGCGCCTGCGCGAGCGGCTGAAACAGACTGCGGGCACATTGTCAGGAGGCGAACAACAGATGCTTGCAACGGCACGGGCGCTCTGTTTGCGGCCCAAGGTCCTGCTGTTGGACGAACCCACCGAAGGGCTTCAGCCATCGATGATCGCCCTTATCCGCGATGTGATCCTAAAGATGAAGAACGAAGGCTTTGCCATTGTTCTTGTTGAACAAAAGGTCGATGCTGTATTGCAGGTTGCGGACCGTGTGGTGTTCATCGAAAACGGCAGATCGGTGGACCGTGCCACCGCTGCCGATCTAAAGCGCGATCCTCAGATGCTGACGCAGTATCTGGGTGTTTGAAACCGAAACGGAGGATTGATCATGAGTGATACTACCGGCGGCGAGAAACTGGTCATCAAAAATATCGGCATGATCCTGTCAGGCAAACTGGAAGAGCCGGTGTTTGACGGTGACTGCCTGATCGCAATTGACGGCAAGATCACCAAATGGGGCGCGCAAAAAGACCTCGACACGGAAGGTGCGACAACAACCGTCGATGCCAAGGGGGTCACATTGGCCCCTGGGTTGATCGACAGTCACGTGCATCCGGTGGTTGGCGACTACACCCCGCGCCAACAACAATTAAGCTGGATTGACAGCACCTTACACGGCGGTGTTACCACGCTTATCTCTGCCGGTGAGGTTCACATGCCGGGCCGCCCCAAAGATATTGTCGGCCTCAAGGCGATGGCCATAGCGTCACAGCGCTGGTACGAGAATTTCCGCCCTTCGGGGGTCAAGGTTCACGCTGGCGCACCGGTGATCGAACAAGGCATGGTTGAGCAGGATTTCAAAGACCTTTCCGAAGCCGGGGTGAAACTGCTGGGCGAAGTGGGGCTTGGCACGGTTAAGGATGGCAAGACCGCACAGCAAATGGTCACATGGGCGCGCAAATACGGGATGCAAAGCACAATCCACACCGGCGGCCCCTCGATCCCCGGATCAGGATTGATTGACGCCGATATGGTGATGGAAACCGGTACCGATGTCATTGGCCACATAAATGGCGGGCATTCGGCCCTGCCCGACGACCAAATCCTGTGCCTATGTGAAAGCTGTTCCTCCGCCTTTGAAATTGTACATAACGGCAACGAACGCTCCGCGGTTCTGGCGTTGAATGCGGCGCGTGAACTGGGCAAGCTGGATCAGGTAATCCTAGGCACTGACGGGCCTGCCGGTTCAGGGGTGCAACCGCTTGGCATCCTGCGCATGATTGCGATGCTGTCCGCCTTTGGCAACGTCCCGGCGGAACAGGCGTTTTGTTTTGGCACCGGCAACACTGCCCGCCAGCGCGAGCTGGACACAGGGCTGATCGAAGCGGGCAAATGCGCCGACTTCGTGCTGCTGGATCAAGCGCAACACGCGCCGGGAAAATCGATGCTTGAATCCGTCAGCCAAGGCAATCTGCCCGGTGTGGGCATGACCATCATTGACGGCAAGGTCACCTCGACCCGCAGCCGCAACACGCCACCGGCGCAACGTCTCCCGGAGGTGGTCTAGCTGATCTTTTTCAGTAAGGTCACCAGTGTCTGGCTTTCGGCCTCGGTCAGTGGTTCAAGCGTCAGATCACTGATCTCCAAACCTGCGCGTTTCAGATCATCCATGATCTGATGTCCCGTTGCGGTCAGTGAAATTGCAATGCGGCGCTTGTCCTTGGGATCGGCATGGGCCTGTACCAACCCCTTGGCCTTAAGCCGATCCACCACACCTTTGATTGTTGCCACATCCATCGCAGCCAACCGGCCAAGGCGGTTTTGCGACACCTCGCCCTGTTCGGAAATTCGGATCAACGTCGAGAATTGTGTTGGCGTCAGTTTGCCAACCACATTCCGTTGAAAAATCCCCGAATGGCGCTGGCTTGCCAGACGCAGCAGGAAACCGATCTGGTCATCCAGTACATAGTCAACCGGCACTGTGTTCACCGCAATCCATCCTTGCCTTCAACCTCGTCATGGGTCAGCCCGCCAACCCGGGGCAAGGGGCGCCCGCTGTCTGTCACCGCGACTGCAACCATGATTTCACCCGCGCGCGGGGCATCGTTCAGCTGTACTTCGATACCGTCAAAATGACTGCGCACATAGGCGGCGTCTTTGTGGCCCAGAGGCACATCAAGCACCTGTCCGGGGCTGCCCATTTTCTTGGACGACGCGACCAGTGCTGCGCCTTTCTCTACCGCCTGACGCAGCGGTGCGCCCAGCTTCGGGTGCAGAATGGCCGCCGCATGTTCAAGTTCGCCAGCTTCACCAACCATCGCGGATTTGCCGTAACTTTCTGCCGCTTGCGGTGTGATCCCCAATGCCGCGACACAGCGGTTTCCCAGCAATTCACCCAGTTCCGCACCGATGTCCATCAACGGCGTCAGGTCCTCTGTATAAGAGCCTGCAAAGGGGTTTTCGATCACCGCAACCGCCACGGCCTTGCGGGTAGGTGGGGAAATGGCGCGGCCCATCTCGATATGGGTCTCTTCGACATTCACCGCAATTTTCCTGATTTTCGCTTTCATCGCAAACCATCCTCGCCCTTGATATCCGCTGCCGCCAAACCGCCCGCCCGGTTATGGATACGCGCGCCGGTACTCATCACCAGAATAAACGCCAACTCGTCCGCCTTGGGCGCATCGTTGCACCCCACTTCCATCGCGTCAAAATGGCTGCGCACATAGGAAGCATTGGTATGGGTCAATGGCACATCCAGCCGGGTGCCAACGCCACCGACTTTCTTTGTCGACGGGACAATGGCCTTGGCATCCCCCAAGAGTTCGCGCATCGCATAACCGCCCGGCGCATGCCAAAGCGCACCGTGTTCAATCTCGCCAGCGGCACCGACAATAGACCCCTTGCCATAGGCTTCGATGTCACCCGCACCGCCCAAGGCAGCAGCCAATTTCATTGCCATTTCCAGCCCCAGCGGCTTCAGATCTTCCTGAAACCCTGCGATATCTTCGACATAGGCCCCGGCAAAAGGGTTCTTGATCACCGCCATGATCGCGCCGCGCCGCAACGGTTGATCCGCAACCGGCCCGCCCTCGTGAAAAATCTCCTCAACGGACAGAACCGTTTTGCGCAGCGTGACTTTAGGCATATTCAGGTGTTCCTTGTGAAAGCGTGACGGGGCTGTTGCCAGTCACACGGGACTGGCCTTGCAGGAAAAGACAGGCACCGGTGATCTGTCCGCCTGCGATAAACTCTTGAGCGCGGGTCTGTCCATGGTCAAGCGCGGTTGCAAGGGCGCGCACCCCCAAAGGTCCGCATCCGGTAACAACCAAGCGGCGGCCCAGATCAGAGCCCTCGTCCAGATCACAGGCCGGTTGTCGGCGAATTGCCGGGTCATTTTCGACATCCACCGCATTGGCAATCAGGGTGGCGGCAACGTCGGCCTGTGTGGCGCTGGCCGCGAGAACGGTAACACTGTCCGCCACACCGCGGCTTAGGCTGCGTCCATGCCTGCCGCTGGTCGCGATGCCGCGGATCGGGTCATCATAGGCGATGTGGATAAGGCCCAGTGGCCTGTTGTTATGGCCGGCCATGGCCATCTTGAATGCCGTACCTTGGGTCAGTTGCAGCGCAATATCCCCGCCATTATTCACATAGGCCCGCGACAGGACACAGGCATCGGTCATGGCCTCCAGCACGGTTTCCGCAACCGCCCCCGCCACCCCTGCCATCGGGGTGACAAAACCGCCGTTCGCACAGGCCCTTCCCGCCTCGACCATCCGCTGCGCTATTTCGCCGGCGGGAGTGGCCGTTGCAGTGTCGATCGGGGCGCGCAACAAGTGGATTTCATCCATTAGCTCTTCAAGCACAGTTTCAAACCGTGCCCGCGCCGCGGCAAAGGCCCGCGCGCGCGCACCATCCGCCCCGATAATCAGGTCAATGGGGCCGTGCTGCAAATGCAGCCGCTCGCCAAGTCTGCGCGCCGCCGGTCCCGTCACGCCTTATCCTTCTCAGTCCAGCTATAGTGTTTTGCCATCAACGGGTCGTGCCCCTGCACGCCACGCTTAAGCCGCCGTGCCGAAGCGGTTTCAATCTGTGCGACGGTTTTGATCTGATCCACATAGCCGCCCAATGCCGCGTAATCAGAGGCCCTTAGGGTGAATTCGATCGGGGCAACCAACGCCGGCGTCGGAACATAGCCAAACGACCCATCCGGCATGTCCAACACATCTACCATGACCGTGATCCCGCCGCCCGGCCAGACATAGGGTTTCGCCCCGCCACAAGACACATTGGTCAGCGCATCCTTGACAGAACGTGTCAGGCGCACCGGGTTTTCCGTGACCCCGGCGCGCAGGCTGCCACCAGCCCCCCCCATGAACAGGACCGAACAGACCGACGGTTCGCAGTTTTCCGCAATCAGATCTGTGGATTTGCGCAGGGCCTCTGGCAACGCACGGGGCTGCGGCTCCAGATCGTCGTCCAGTTCGAAATAGGCAAATTGTTCGCCTGTCGTCGACACCATCAACAGGCGTAACCCCGCGCGCGCCACCTTGGGGTTGAACGGGCCGAGGATGGTCAGCGGGTCGTCAATATCGGTGCCGCCCCAGCCGGTGCCGGGTTCGGCCACCTGAAAATACCGCCCGGGGGTGGATCGGCGGCCTTTGATCTTGATCCCTGTTGCGGGCAGGTCCAGCTGCTTGCCCGCCTCATGTTCGGACAAGACACCGGTGATGTGATCATCCACCACCACCACATCATCCACATGATCCAGCCATTGTTTGGCAAACATCCCGATGGTCGCCGAACCACAGCCAACACGCATCAATCGTTCGGTATCTCCATTGATCACAGGGGCTTGACCGGCCTGCACGATCACCTCTGTCGTGTGGTCGCCTTCACCAATGTGCAATGTCACGGCCTCGCGATTGCACAGAGCCAAAAGCGCAGCACAGGTGACGCGACCTTCCTTTTTGGAGCCGCCGGTCAGGTGGTCAACACCGCCCAGCGACAGCATTTTGGACCCGTATTCAGACGTGGTTACATGGCCGATCGCCTCGCCCTCGGCATAAACCACTTCGCGTTCTGCCCCGATGTGACGGTCGGTGTCGATTTTCACCTTAACGCCGCAATAGCTGAAGATGCCTTCGGTCACGACGGTCACCATATCCACGCCGTCGATGTCCTGACTGACGATAAACGGGGCCGGCTTGTAATCGGGATAGGTGGTGCCGGCACCAACCGCAGTGACAAAGGGCCGGTTGCCCTTAACGATGTCCCCGTCCCATTGCGCGCTATCCTTCATAAAGGGCACCAGCGGCGCATCTGCCGTTTCGACAATGGTCAGCGGGTCCAGCCGCACCAATGCGCCTGCGTGGTTGGCATAGCGATCACAGGCACCGGATTTCCCATCGGCGATGAAACACAGGACCGGACAGGCATCACAGCGGATTTTCTCGGGTTTATTTCGTTCGGGTCGGTTCATGGCTGCGCCTTTTTGATCGCCGCATATACGCTGGCCGGAGTTGCAGGCACCTGCGTTATCCGCGCACCTGTGGCCGCATAGATTGCGTTCAGAATGGCAGGTGCTGTCGGGATCAGCACATGCTCCCCCAATCCCTTAGCCCCGTAGGGCCCATGCGCGTCGGGTTCTTCAATAATAATGGTCTCGACCGGCGGCATATCGCCAATGGTCGGAATCAGGTAGTCATGCAGGTTCTCTGTGCGCCCGGGCAGGTATTCTTCCATCAATGCCATGCCCAGCCCCTGCGCAATGCCGCCTTGCACCTGCCCCTCGATCAACAAGGGGTTGATTGCCTGACCGACATCATGGGCGGCAGTGAAGTTTAGCGGTTTAACGGTGCCCAGTTTCGTATCCACTTCGACCTCGACCAAATGCGCCGCATATCCGAATTGCGCATAGGGGGCCCCCTGACCATCGGCGTCCAGAGGTTTGGTTGGCGGGTCATAGGTTTCCACCGCGCGGAAAACAAACCCGTCAGCCGCCGCCGCTAGGCCGGCAAGGTCCATCTGGTGGGTTTTGCCCGCATCCTGCGCCACCACCTGTCCGTTACCAAAAGACAGAACAGCCCCTTGCGATACATTCATCCGTTTCAACACAAGGTCCCTCAATGCCAGCCCCGACAGCCGCGCTGCGGCACCTGACACATAGGTCTGGCGCGAGGCCGATGTTTTCCCCGCATCGGGCGTAACATCCGTGTCCGGCCCGATCAGTCGCAGGGAGGCAGGGGCGACACCAAGGGCTGTGGCAAAGATCTGGGCAATGACTGTATTAGCCCCCTGCCCGATATCCATCGCCCCCTGATGCAATACCACAGTCCCATCTGGCATAATGCCCGATTTGATCGTCGACGGATTGGGCAAGGAGGTATTGCCGCAGCCATACCAGCCTGCCGCGATCCCAACACCCCGTTTGCGCGTGTCCGACCCTGCGTTGAACGCGGCAGCAGCGGCGCGTGCCGTCTTCCAAGCCGGTCGCAGGCTTTCGAGGCATTTGCGAATGCCGACCCCTTGGGCGAAGACCTGTCCGCAGACCGTGGGGGTATCGTTTTCCAGCGCATTCAGGATACGGAACTCCAGCGGGTCCATCCCCAGCTTTTCAGCCAAGACGTCAAACAGGCTTTCCTGTGCGATGGCCGATTGCGGCACGCCAAACCCACGAAAGGCACCTGCGGGCGGGTTGTTGGTGTGGATGCCCGTTGATTCAGCACGGTAATCGGTAATCTGATAAGGGCCGGAGGCATGTACCGGCACCCGGTTGGCCACCGTCGGGCCCCAGCTGGCATAGGCACCGGTGTCGAACGCACCGTGAAAATCAAAACCACAGATTTTTCCGGATTCATTCGCCCCGATCCGCAAGTGAATGTCCGAAGGATGCCGTTTGGTCGTGCTTTGCATCGATTCCGTCCGGCTGTAGGTCAGGCGCACCGGTTTGCCGGCCTTCATCGCGGCCAGTGCCAGATAGGGCTGTACCGACAGATCAAGCTTGGACCCAAAGCCGCCACCGGTGCCTGTCGGCACGATACGGATCTTGCTGGCATCGAGCCCCAGAATAATCTCCAGACTGTCGCGGTCCATCACCGGTGCCTGGGTCCCGGCATAAATCTCCACGCGGTCCCCTACCATCTGCGCAAAGCCAGCTTCGGGTTCAATGTAGGCGTGTTCGACAAAGCCACTGTTAAAATGACCCTCTACCACGAATTCCGCGCGCTCCAACGCCGCCTTGGCATCACCGCATTGCACAAATCCACCACACATGACATTGCCAGTGCGGTCGCGATGCAGAGGGCTGGTTTGCGCATCTTGGGCGGTATGGATGTCCGTCGCAGCGGGCAGTTCGATCCATGTGACGGGGAAGTCATCCGGCGCAAGCGCCTTGATTGCAGCGGGCGTGCCAACCACGGCGGCAACCGCCTCGCCACGAAAGCGGGTTTCAGCTTCGGCAAAGACCGGCTGGTCGACAAACTGCGGGATAACGCCAAAGACATTGCGCCCCGGCACATCCTGTGCCGTCAGCACCGCCTCAACCCCGTCGGTCGCAACGGCCCAGTCTTCAAGGTCACCAAACTGAAAACCGGCCCGCGCAAAGGGGGCGCGGATCACCAAGACCTCAAGCGTTCCGACCGGCGCGATATCATCACTGAACCGTTCAACCCCTGCAACCTTATCCGCCCCGTCCAGACGGCGAATGCTGTCACCCACAACACCCACAATACCTGCATCATCTCTCAACACCGCAGGACGCCCCATCACCGCGTCGATGATCTTGCGATAGCCCGTGCAGCGGCACAACACCCCGCCAAGCGCATCTTTCACGGCCTCCTCGGATGGCTGCGGATCAGCCCGCAACAATGCAACGGCGGCGACCATCATCCCCGGTGTGCAAATCCCGCATTGCGCCGCCCCGTGATCCTGAAACTGCTCTGCCAACCTATGCGCCACCGGATCAGCGATGTGCAGTCCGGCAAGGGTTTCAACATTCTTTCCAATCACTTGCTGTGTGGCAGTCAGACAGGCGCAAACCGGCTGCCCGTCCAGCAAAACCGTGCAAGCTCCGCAATCACCGGCATTGCACCCGATCTTGACGTCCCGCGCCCCAAGGGCTTCTCGCAGGGTTTGTGACAGGCGTTCCCCAGTGGCTGGCGAAGCCTCGACCGCCGTCCCGTTCAAAGTAAAGGAAAATACGCTCATCCTGCCGCCCCTTTCAACGCGCGCAAACACAGCTCCGCCACCGCATCCCGCCGATAGGCCGCCGATCCGCGCACATCGTCAATCGGGGTCAGCCCCGCCAGATGATCCGCCGTGACAACAATCTCTGAACATCTTTTGCCGATGCAGGACACCTCAAGCCGGCGCAAGCGCTGGGCGACTGGCGAACAGGCACCGACAGCGATCCGCGCCAAAGTGATCCGCCCCCCGGTATCGGTAACGACCAGCGCATTTACCATGGCAATCGAGATCACCAGATAGGCCCGGCTGCCTAGTTTTTCAAAACAAGAGCCGGCGCCGATGGGCGGCGTAGGGATCACAATCGCCGTCACAATTTCACCGGGCTGCAACGCGGTTTGCCGGACCCCCAGAATAAACCCGTCCAACGGGACCAGTCGCCGGCCCTGCGTGGCACTGGCGACCTCGACCAATGCGTCAAGGGTCAGTAAGGGCGGGACACCATCCGCCGCAGGTGAGGCGTTGCACAGGTTGCCGGCAAGGGTTGCGGTATTCTGGATCTGGACACTGCCAACCTGCCCTGCGGCCTGTTTCAAACCATCAAAGGCCGGCGGCAAATCAGCTTTGATCATATCAGACCAGCGTACCGCCGCACCAATCCGGATGCCACTGTCTGATACCTCTATCTCCGCAAGCCCTTGAATGCCTGTCAAGTCCAGTAGGCTGCCAAGAGGCTGACCATGTTGCCAGGTCGCAAACACATCAGTCCCCCCCGCAATAACGCCCAGCTCCGGCTGTGAGGCCAGTGAAAGTGCAGCTTTCAAATCTGTAGGGCGGTGGTAGGGCACGGGTGCGGGCCTTTAACTGTTTGCATACGAATGATATGCACAGCGCGTGTCTTGTCAACAGACAAGAACCCTCGGCCACGCCACTGCGAGTTCGCGATAACGGACCATGCGACCGCTCCTTTGCGGAACAGTCCCTCGCCTGACAGATCAGGCCCCAGCCCATCAAAGCGCGCCAAGAACGGTAAAAAGGCATCCGGAGTTTACTTGCGATTCACACAAGGTCGCTGTCCGGTCGAAATTTTACCATTTAGCCAAGAATTGTGTAATTAGTTGGAGGCAAGCCACAAATTCGACATATTGGCCACTAAAATGGGAAAAGTAGAAGTGTGAAAACAGTAGATAGGATATGTTGGTGTTACGGTATTGGGTTTCCGGGTTCGCTATGGTTTTTGGCATCGCTGCGTTGAAAACATTTCTTCTGGTCGGATTTGTTCTAGACCGGACCAGCACCGACATCGCGACAGTCGTCGGTTTATTCGCGCTGTTCTTCGCCTTGACCAGCGCTGTGGCCTATATCGGTTTTAAACAGCTGGGAAGATATCAGAAACGCCTGCGCCAAAAGCAACGACAGGCGACCTCGGATATCGCGGCCCCCGCAGCCAAAGAAAGTGTTATCGCCCGTTACGCCCCTGAATGGGGCTTGTCCCAAGCTGAGGCTGATGTGGCAATTTTTGTCGCAAAAGGCTTTTCCAACAGTGAAGTTGCCGAAATGCGCGGCTGTGCCATTGCCACGGTTAAATCCCAACTCAGCAGCATCTATCAGAAATCCGGCATGACGACCCGCTATCAGTTGATCGCGTTTGTTACCGACGAAATTTGCGCACAGGTAAATGAAACCGATGCTGAAAAACACCAGAAGGCCGTTGCGGTTCCAACACGCCAGATTTTGCCGCTGGTGGGCCGGAACAAGGACACAGAACACACCGCGATGCAGGCGTAAAAAACGGGATCCATGCTCCTAGGGGCAGATGCCAATCTGACAGACCAAGATACACACCCCTCGTCCTGCAACGCCTTTCCTACACCAAACTGTGCGGACGACAGCGCCGCGATCATTGCACCAGCCGGATCGCTTCACAATGATGTCCTTGCAAGGTCAACTCCCCCTCGCCCAGCCGCAGCCCCGCCGTGTCCAGCACCGTATCAAGAACCCCGTCCAAAGGCGCAGCCAACGCGCCCAGCAAGCGATTTGGCAGGACAGCCAACGCAGTCGCCACCAACGGGGCCGCAACCCCGGAAATCAGCCCCTCTTGTCCCGGTTTCACCCGTATTTCGGTATGCGCCGGTGACAGCAATGTGGAAATGGCCGTTCCCAAGAGTTCACCCGACCCGAAATGACGTACCAACCGGTTGTTACGCACATCGGCGTTAGTATAGCGGATGATTTCGGTCTGCGACTGGCCGACGGCAACATGGGACCGGGCCTGAATGGTCACGCCGCCAATCACGATGTCCGGCAGCAACGGGAGATCAATCCGCAAAGTAAGGTCCAGAATATCAGCGAATTTCAGTGCCGATGCGCTGATTGGTCCGCCGGTAAACACCTCCTCGTCAACCTTGCCCAGATAAAGTGCCGCAATGGATGTCCCGTCTTCGGGGCTGATCGGTTTGGACGCCGTTGAAAACCGCGCCGCCAGCGCCTCTGGCTCGGAAGAAACACAGCTGATTTCCTCCAGTGTCGCGGTCGACCCAGCCACTTCGGCATAGACCGGCAAGTTCAAACTGGCGACGGATATCCCCACCCCCAGCGACCCCAACAGGTTCGGATCTACGCTTACCTCGGTCAGAACCCGGACCGCCGCCCGATGCAATTGCACCCCCTTTTCGCCAAGCCCAACCCAACCGGAGCGCGCTGGCGGTTCACCGACGGCAAGCCGTGCCGTAACAGATGTTACACCAGGCACCGTCACCGCCAGATCGGTGCCCAATTCCTGCTGATACTGATTGACGCTTGCGACCGCTTTCACGATGTCCAGCGCACTGACCTTGATATCAGAAGTAAATTCAAAGGCCGTCAGCCCCAAGGCGCTGTCAATGCCACCAACAAGAGCCTCGACATCCAGCGCCGTCACCCCACCCGCCCCCATCAACGCGCCCAGACTTCCAGCCGCCCCCGCCGGCAGGACTCTCTGCAGAGCGGTGAATACATGGTTCGCAGTTGTTTGCGCATCAAGGATGGCCGCAGGGTTACGCGACGCACCACCGGCCAGCTGGTCCAACTGCGCGAGCAGATCACCGATATTTACCGACGCGCCTGCAAGGGCTGCATGGTCACCAGCGGAAATGGAGATTTCGCTGCCAAGGCTCTGCGACAGGGCCGCGTTCAGATCACGGCGTCCCAACCGGACAATATTGCTGTCCAGAGAAAAACTGGCGGCACCTGTGCGGATGGCCATGGCACTGCGGGTCAAATCTACATGATCGCCCTCCGAGAGTATACGCGCAAAATAAAGCGGCCCCTCATCCCTGAGTTTGACGCGGACTGCGTTGACCGCAGGATTGCCAACCGCAAGCGGGGTAAACCTTTGGTCGCGCGCAATCTCTGGATTGCGCAGGTAGCGCCCTGTTTCCAACCCGGCCAGGGTCTCGGCTTCGCGTTTGTTCCTGCCCAGCGACAACTGCGCCCGCGATGTCGCCACCACGGGATTGCGCACAGCGCTCATCGCGGCCAGATCGGCATCCGCCTGAAGATTTGCATTTTCACGATAGAGCGCAGCCACATCCACACCAAGGGCGACACATCCCAAAAGGACGGTCAGCAGCAGCGACACAACCACAGCAACCGCACCGCTTTCGTCTCGGGCAAACCCGATCACAAATCGCCATTTAGTAAGCAAGATAGGCACTCCCCTTGATGTCTTTCAGGCTCAACCCCAACAAACTATTGGCGACACCAAGGATCGACCCGTCGACCTCATACGTCACGGTGACGGTCACACCGGGGGGCGTGCCCTCTTCCAGAACCGCCTCTGAGGTCAGCGCATCCTGTTTCAGCATCGGATAGTTTACACTTGCCCCCTCCAGATAGCCCAAAGCCAGCGTTTCACGCTCTTGTGTGTCCAGCCCTACAACCGAGGCTCGGGCCGCGCCGGTTGCCAGTTGGGACACCGAATGGCTGACGCCAATGTAATAGCCGACGATGATAATCCCGAACAGCAAGGCAAAGACCAAAGGGGCCAGAAGCACAAATTCAACAGCCACCGCGCCGGTTTGATCCCGGCGAAAACGGTCAAGTAACGCAAAAGCTTGGGTCAACATGATCTACTTCAGCCTCCGGATAGGATGTTATCAAGAACGCTGAGCGCCGCTGGGCCGACCAGCACCACGAACACCGCCGGCATAATGCAAAAGATCAGCGGCATGGTCATCAGGACCGGCAAGCGCGCTGCCTTTTCCTCAACCGCGACCAGCCGGTTGCTGCGCTGCTCATTGATCAGCGTGCGCATTGCGCGGGCAAAGGGGGTGCCATATCTGTCGGACTGGTCCAGCGTCTGGGTAAACACCGCGATTTCCGGCAGCGGCGCGCGGGTATTCAGTTTCTCATAGGCACCGCGCGCATCACTTGTCATCGCCATCTCAGACACCATCTGCAACATTTCCTGCGCCAGTTCGGGGTGTGTCACGGCCATTTCCTGGGCCACGCGGTGCAAGGCCGGCTGCGGTCCAAGCCCCGCTTCAGAGGTGATGACGATCAATTCAAGCATATCTGGAAAACTTAGCCGGATACGGGCCAGCCGCGCTGTGCGGGCCTTGTTCACCACAAAATCCACCCCCATGGACAGACCAAGCGCTGCACCGATCACTATGGCGGCTGGCATTATGATTTGCAGGTCCAGTGGCCGTGTCACCACCAACCATATCAAGCCACCGATCAGGGCCGCCATTGGCAGAACCGTCTTGAGAAATGCATAGATCAACAGGGCATCGCGGCTGCGAAACCCCGCCGAGGACAGGTTTGCAGCGGTTTCGCGAGACTCACCGCCAAGCACCACAGCAAGGCGTTCTCCAATCAGGACAACCACATGCCGCAGCTTGCCTGTGATCGCACCGCCAAAACCCGCAGCCTGTGGAGCATCACCGCCGCGGCGGGCCTTTTCTGATCCATTTGCCCGCTTCAATCGCGCCGCCCGCAAACTGCGTTGATGTTCCGAATACATCAGAACCGTAAGCGCAAGCATTGCGGTGGTCAGTCCAAGAAAGGCCATCCAGAAGATATGCAGCGCTGAATCAGACATCAAGCTTGCCCATGCGGACCATGACAAAGATGCCAAATGCAATACTGCCCAATGCCGTGGCGGACATGATGCGGCCCCGCGGATCGGCATAGAGCGGTTCAAGGTAGGTGCCGTTCAATACCGCAATCAACAGGGTTACAGCAAATGGCAAGGCCGCAAGGATCACAGCACTTGCCCGTGCTTCCGACGACAACGCACGCGCTTTTTTGCGCAGCTTGCGGCGTTCGCGCAACTGGGTTGCGAGGTTCTCGATGGTTTCAATCAAATTGCCACCGGTCTCGGCCTGCAAGGCAGTAGAGACCGCAAAGAAATTCACCTCGGCAAGAGGCAAACGCGCACTCAGCCGTTCAAGGCACTCCGGCAGTGAGGTGCCCATGCGCACTTCGTCATGGCAGCGGCTGAATTCATGCAGGATCGGCCCCTTGGAATTGTCGACCACAATCGACATGGAATCCGTGACCGGACGCCCGGCCCGCAAACCACGGGCAAAAATGTCCAATGCCTCGGGAAGATCGGCAGCAAAAGCCGTCTTATAGCGATTTTGGGCAATGTTCAGAATGCTCATCAAAAGACCAAAGGTCAGCACAGCGGCAACCGGCAAGGCCGTCAGCGGATGAATGCCAAGCGCCAAGACGGCCAGCGCGTACCCCCCCAAAAGGCCGATCCCAACCTGTAACAGCAGTTCATTCACCCCGATGCGCAGGCTGGTCTGATCTAGCTGGCGCTCAAAAAACGCGACGAAACGCTCGGTTGCGGTACTGGGTTGGGCCAGGGTGCGTTTTCTGTTTTTCAGGCGCCGCGAGACCGGCAGGGACAAAATATCCCTTTGGCGTTGCAAACGTGCGATGTGACGCCGGCGCTGTCGGTCCGCAAGGACAAACCCCAGCAGGATAAGACCCGCATTCAATGCAAAGCCGGCCAACAGCAGTATCGTGAATGTCGACATTATTTGGTCCCCAAAATTGAATCGAGTTCGTCTGCCACGCCGTAATCTGCCGCTCGCTCGCTAAAGCCAGGCCGGTAGCCGGAATAAACGTGTTTACCGGTGACCTTGGTACGGGTACTTTCCGGATCGGTCTGGAACGAAAACAGCTCTTGCAGGGTGATCACATCGCCTGACAATCCGGTCAGTTCCGAAATCGAGGTGACCCGCCGCTTGCCGTCCCGCATCCGCGATACCTGCACTATCAAATGCACCGCATCAGCAAGCTGGCGGCGCACAACCCCACCCCCCGGCGCAAACCCTGCCAGCGCAGCCATGCTTTCAACCCGCGTCAAGGCTTCGGCGGGCGAGTTTGCGTGCAAGGTACTCATCGAGCCATCGTGCCCGGTGTTCATCGCCTGAAGCAGGTCAAGTACCTCGTCACCGCGAATTTCACCAATAATTATACGGTCCGGGCGCATTCGCAGCGCGTTGCGCACCAAGGTGCGCATCGTGACTTCACCGGTGCCTTCGACATTGGGCGGACGGGTTTCGAAGCGCACTACATGTTCTTGCTGGAATCGCAACTCTGCAGCATCCTCAATGGTGACGATCCGTTCCCCTTCGGGAATAAAGCCGGACATGGCATTCATCAAAGTGGTCTTGCCCGACCCTGTGCCGCCAGACACAAGAATGTTCAGCCGCAAATAGGCCGCTAGCGCCAGAAACCGGCTCATTTGGGCGGTCAGGCTGCCGCCTTCGACCAGTTTTTCCAACCGGACAGGTGCCGAGGGGAATTTACGAATGGTGATGGTAGGTCCGTCAATGGCCAGCGGTGGCACGGCGATGTTCACCCGACTGCCGTCAGCCAGACGGGCATCTACCATCGGCTGAGATTCATCAATGCGACGCCCCACTGCGGCAACGATCCGGCTGGCCACCGTGAACACATGCTCATTGTCGCGAAAACGCACATCGGTCAGTTCAAGCTTGCCACCGCGTTCAACAAATATTTGGGCCGGCCCGTTGACCATGATGTCAGTGACCTCTTCGTCCGCCAAGAGTGCCTCCAGCGGACCAAGACCCAACATATCTGCCAGCACAGCAGCCACCAATTCCGCAACCTCACGCCCGTTCAGGTGCAGCTTGCGCTCGGTCGAAACCGCTTCAATTCCCTTACAGATCAGAATTTCCTGTTCGGCCCGTGGCTTGGCCGCCAGTTCCGTGAAATCAAGGAACTCCAACAGCGCGCGCACCACTTCGTTTGCCAGCGACAGCATCTTTACCGATGGCGGCTGAGTGTTCTGCTGATCGGTCACACCGGGCACGGCGACAGGTGCAATTGGTTCAGGCTTGGCAACCTGAGGGGCTGGTGCAACCGGCTGGGACGCAGAAAAGTTACCGCCGAAAGACGGTTCTGGTCCTGCATCCGGTGCCACCTCGCCTGCCATATCTGGCGCGTCCATGTTTAGCATCTTGATGGCTTCGGCCAAAATCTGGCGTTGAAGGACCAACGGCCAAGGCAACCTTTGGCGCTCGATGACATAAGAAACGGCAGCATTCGCGCGATCCTCAGAGGACAGCCCATCAGCATCAAATTTCTGGGCAATCTCGACCACCAGCGCCACAGCGTCGCGTAGCGAGGGTTGGGGCAAATGCACGGTCATGCGGTTGCCCTTTTAAAGAACCCCATTTGCGATTTCGAAACGGTCTTTTCGGCCGCAGTCTCTAACGGGGCATTCGCCCGCGTCCACAGGGTACGCGTGGCCTTGGCATAAGGCGCGCGGGGTTGGTGTTCGATCAAGGGTTTGGCCGCGCGGTGGGCGCGGCTCAGGGACTTGCCGCTTTCGGGCAATGTGACCACCACGTCCCGGCCGATCCCGATGCTGATGTCCTTGGTTGTCAGCTTGGCGTCCTGACGGCACTGTGACAATACCGGCAGGATTTTCAGGGCCGGTGCCTCGGATTTCAGCACAGACATCAACCGGCTGGCCACATTGACACCGGCATATCCGGCAGGGATCACCAGAACCAAGGTATCAAGGGTGCGCGCAAATTCTGGTTGCGCCACCAAAGTGGTGCGCGGCAGATCAACAATCACCGATTGAAACCGGGTCTTTAGCGCCTCTAGCAACGGTGGAACGGAAGCCTCTAGCGCCGCGACATTTTGTGAAATATGCGCCTGCTGGGAGAAAAGCGATAGCCGGTCGTTCAGCTTTTCCATGGTGGCACTGAGAAAGGTTTCATCAACGCGTTCCGGCGCGGACAAGGCTTCAAACAAGCCGGGCGTGTCTTTGCGGTCCAGATCAATTGCTTGAGATCCAAACCGCAGATCAGCATCAATCAATGCGGTGGTTACATCCCCGCCATTGGCCGATGCCGCATGAAACGCGAGGTTCTGGGCCAACAGGCTGGCCCCAACGCCACCATTACACCCTGTCACACCGATCAATTGCCCCTGCGCCGCGGGGGCCTCTTGAACAGGTGCCTGAGCTGGTTCATCGATCTTGTCGCTGGCAGCAAGAATTTCATCAGGGGTGACCGGAAAGGCAAAATATTCTTCGGCACCGGCACTGCGCAGCGCGCGGTAGGTCGCAAGATCACCCTTCTCCCCCAGAACAATCACATGCGCACCGGTTTGGCGGATTTCCGTGACACATTCGCAGGCCGCATCCAGAGTCATATTGCCCATTTCGGTCAATATTAGCCGATCAGAGGTCGGGCTGCGGCAAACCCGGGCAGCACCGCCCAATCCGCCGCCATGCAAAACCGACGGATCACCCTGCATTGCCTCCACCACGCTGCGCGCAATGTCGGCTCCTTGATCGGTGCAGACATAGGCGGCCACCGGATTGGGGGCACTTTGGGATGGGTTTAAAGCTGTCATGTCAGGAAGCCTGTCTTGCGGAGGGTTGATGAAAGGGAAGCGGGTGCTTGCACGTTTGGGCGCGCAAGCACCAAGTTGACATCAGCTGTCGCCGGCTTCGTCAATCACGGTCGCAACATCGCTGAATTTGGTATTCGTCGAGGTACCAAGCGAGGTAACGCCGACAACGATCACCGCCCCTACAAGGGCAACCATCAGGGCGTATTCAATTGCGGTGGCACCGTCTTCGTCTTTAGAAAAGCTGCGCAGTGCGGATGTCAGTGTTTTACGTGCAAATTTCATGTTCGTTCTCTTTTCGTGTGTGTGGTCGGTAGTGACCTGTGGAGGGTCGCTATTGACCCGGGGTGCCTCAACGAATGGCAGCCATCACAGGGTTCCGATATCCGACTTGGGTGGGAATGATCGCCTATCAGACCACCGGAGTAGGTCTTTCATACCAAAGGATGATGCCAGTCAGACCGGTTCGTGTTCCCAAGCTGGCCGTAAAATGGCCAAAGTATGGCGGTCAGATATTGCCCGAAAACTTCACCAAACTAATGGCCGATATCCACCAATATAACCCTTGTGATTCTTGCCAAACCGCTGCTTCTCCGAGCCGGTTGGGCGAGAGATTGAGCCGAACCTCCTGTTTCCGCCCAAGTCGGATCTGGTGATTCCTTGTTCTCGCCACAGTAAGGTGCCCGCGCCCTGCTCCGGCCACATCCCTGCTGCGTCCGCTGCCGCCTATTGCAAAAGATCAACCTGAAGGCATCGGATAAATTACACACCTGTTCTGCACTGACCGGCTTGAAACTCCGCGCCATCACCACAACACTCTGTTCTACAACTTACGACCGCAACAGAATGCCGAGAAATACAAAATGATCGACTGGCTTTTCTTCATTCCTGCCTGCTTTGCCCTGAACCTCGCATTCGGGCCGAACAACCTGCTTGCCATGACCCATGGTGCGAAATCTGGCATCGGGTTTGCCCAGACGGCGGCGCTGGGCAGGTTGATCGTCTTTATACCGATGATTGGTCTCAGCGCCTTGGGGTTGGGCGTCATCCTGACGACTTCGGCCTTCGTGTTCAGCATCGTGAAGTGGGCAGGCGCGGCCTATCTGATCTGGCTAGGTGTTTCGATCTGGCGCAGCGCAAAGCGCATGGAAACCGCGCGGCTTCCCGCCACTCGTGTCACATTGACGCGCGCATTCACATCCGAAGCCCTTGTCGCGGTCAGCAACCCCAAAGCCATCCTGATCTTTGCGGCCTTCTTTCCCCAGTTCATCCTTGTCGATGCCTATTGGCAGAGCTACGCCCAGCTGAGCTTGGCATTTTTGCTGATGGAATCGGTTGCGATCTTTGCCTATGCGACTTTCGGCAAATTGGCCTCGTCTTTCGCCGCGAACAAGCTGCCCGTGTTTCAACGGGTATCAGGCACAACTATGGTTTTGTTCGGTTTACTGCTGTTGATCAGCCCGCAACCGACCCGATCCTAAGGGGCCTACCGATACAATTAACGTTCCACGCAATATCACGGGCCAGGTACCTGACAAAGAAAGGCCGCTGACATCAACAGCGGCCTTTATCCCCCTCACGCACGCGGGTGTCTTTCGAGCAACCAACCGGCCAAAGGAACGGGGCGCAACGCCCCACCCCAAGCATCAGCTGATCAAAATCCCGCCGAACTCTTCGCGCAGGTTCCGTTTCAAAACCTTGCCCGTGGCATTTCGCGGCAGTGCGTCAACAAAAACAGCCCGGTCAGGCACCTGCCAGCTTGCGATCTTGCCTTCGAAGACTTTCAGCACCTCCGCCTCTGACGGGTCCTGCCCTTCAGCCTTGACTGCGACCAGAATGGGCCGTTCGTCCCATTTCTCATGCCGCGCCCCGATCACCGCGGCGTCCGCCAGCATGGGGTGGGAAATCGCAATGTTTTCAAGCTCAACCGAGCTGATCCATTCGCCCCCCGATTTGATGATATCTTTCGAACGGTCTTTGATCGTGACATAGCCGTCAGGGTCCATCGTCGCCACGTCGCCGGTGTCAAACCATCCGTTGGTCAGGGTCTCTTCGGTGGTAGAGCGGAAATAGGCATCAAGGATCCAATGCCCCCGGGTGACCAGATCACCCTGCGCCTTGCCATCATGCGGCAGCGGCTTGCCCTCGTCATCGAGAATTTCCAGCTCAACCCCAAAGACCGGACGCCCCTGATTTTCACGCAGAAGATGCTGTTCTTCCAGCGGCAGATCAAGGTGTTTGGACAAGGGGCGGTTCACGGTGCCCAGCGGCGACATTTCTGTCATGCCCCAGGCATGTACAGTGTCTACGTTAAAATCCTCGCGGAAAGATGTGATCATCGACGGCGGACAGGCGGACCCGCCTACAACCGTGCTTGTCAGACTGTCGAGCGTGCTGCCAGAGCTTTTCGCCGCGCCCAGAAGACCCTGCCAGATTGTCGGCACCCCAAGGGCGATACTGACCTTGTAGGTATCAATCAATGACACCAGCGACGGACCATCCAGCCCCGGCCCCGGCATCACCATGCGCGCACCGCTCATGGCGCAGGCATAGGGCATACCCCATGCATTGACGTGGAACATCGGCACAACGGGCAGGACAACATCCATTGCCCGAATGCCGAGACTGTCCGCCACATTCACCCCAAAGGAGTGCAAAACGGTCGAACGATGTGAATACAGCACACCCTTGGGATTGCCGGTGGTCCCAGATGTGTAACACAGGCTGGAGGCCGTATTCTCATCCAGATCCGGCCACGTGTAATCAGCTTCCCCAGTCGCAACCAGATCGTCATAGAACTTCAGCCCCGGCAGGGCAGCTGCGGCTTCTTCATCCGCCCCTTCCAACAAGACGATATGCTCCAGATGCTCAAGCTTGTCGCGGATCGCGGCAACCAGCGGCACAAAGGTTTTGTCGATGAACAAGACCTTATCTTCGGCATGGTTCAGGATATAAACCAGCTGTTCAGGGAACAGACGCGGGTTGATCGTGTGACAGACAAAGCCGCCGCCGGATGCCCCGTAATAGACTTCTAGGTGGCGCCGGTTATTCCATGCGATGGTGCCACACCGTGCCTGTGGCTCCAATCCCAAACCGGTCAGAGCCGACGCCAGTTTGCGCGCGTTTTCGGCCACTTGTCCCCATGAGGTTTCCTCGACACCACCACCGGTATTGACCGAGTAGATTTCGGCTTGGGCATGGTAGCGCTCGGTATGGGCGATCAGGCTGGATATCAGCAACGGCTGCGTCATCATTTGGCCAAGCATTGGGGTCTCCTCCCTAGGAATTAATTTGCGACAACTTGAACAATGCGTCCGCCTCTTGCAAGCCAAGGCTGAACCACTTTAAGCATGTGACATGACGTCACTTTATCTAACACCGCTTACCGCCGCCCAGCAGGCCGCTGTCGGCATCGACCCGGTACAGCCATTGGCTGTGGCAGATCGCGTCCGGTTTTCCGAACTAGATGTTCTGAACCACGTGAACAACACGGTTTATCTGGAGTGGTTCGAACGCCTACGGGTGCGATATTCGCAAGAATGGGGCATTTCTAATTATGGTGCGGGCGGTGTTAATCCCCGTATCGTAATCCGGTCGGGCAACATCCACTACCGGCAGGAAATGCGCATGGATGAAGACTATGTCGCGACCTGCCGCTGCACTGCATTTCGTACCAACTCCTATACGCTGTCACAGCAGATCTGGTCAGGTGGCACGCTTAGGGCGACCTTTGAATGTGTGCTTGTCCTGTTACAGCCGGACGGGTCCGGAAGGTTCGCAATCCCAGAAACCATCCGCGCGCGTTTTGTCGCCGTTGATGGTGCCACACCGGAAGGATAACCTATGTCGACAGATAAAGACATGATCACCACCCGCGCCCTTGCCCTAAAAGACCGCGCGCAATGGGATGAACTCTACCAAGGCTACGCGACATTTTACAAAGTTGAGCAGACAGCAGAGATGCGCGACCGTGTATTCGGTTGGCTGATGGATGCAGATCACACCAGCAATGGAATTGTCGCCGAGAACGCGACTGGAAAACTCGTGGGTCTGACCCATTACCGGCCTTTCGTCAGTTGCCTGGGCGCACGCACAAACTGCTTTCTGGATGATCTATTCGTCGATCCGGACGCCCGCGGCTCTGGGGCGGCTGACGCGCTGATCAAAGCGGTGGCAGATGTGGCGCGCGAAAACGGCTGGCCGGTGGTGCGCTGGATCACCGCGGATGACAATTACCGCGGGCGCGGTGTTTATGACAAACTGGCCACCCGCACCATGTGGGTCACCTACGATCACAAGGTCTGATCAGACCACGTCGGCCAGTAATTATCTGTCGCGCAGATTGATCAGGTAATCCACCAATGCCGCGGTGGATCCATCTGTGCTTTCGGGATTTTCTACCCCTTCGACCAAAGGCTGCAACGACGTGGCAAGCTCCTTGCCCAGCTCAACTCCCCATTGATCAAAGGAATTGATCCCCAAAATCACCCCTTCGACAAACACCCGATGTTCATAAAGGGCGATGATCTGCCCCAATATGTAAGGGTCAAGCCGGTCATAAACCAAAGTGGTTGACGGGCGGTTGCCCGGAAACACACGGTGCTGCGCCTGCCGTTCCAGTTCCGCTCCCCGCAGACCTTTCTCTTGCATCGCCTTGCGGGCTTGCGCCAGCGAACGCCCCTGCATCAACGCCTTGGACTGGGCCAGACAATTGGCAATCAGCAGGCGATGGTGATGCGCCAGTTCCGGCTCGTGCCCATTGGCGGCAACCATGAAATCACAGGGGATCACGCGAGTACCCTGATGGATCAACTGGTAAAACGCATGTTGCCCATTGGTACCTGCCGCGCCCCAGACCACAGGGCCAGTGTGTCGGGGCGAATCTGTCCCGTCCATCAAGACCCGTTTGCCGTTTGATTCCATCTCAAGCTGTTGCAGGTAATCGGGCAATAGTGACAGGCGCTCATCATAGGGCAGCACCGCGCGGGTGGTATATCCACAAATCTGATTGTGCCAAATCCCCACCAGCGCCAGCATCACCGGCATGTTGTCAATCAGCTCGGCCGCACGGAAATGCACATCCATCGCATGGCCCCCGTCCAGAAAGGCGTTGAACCCTCTTGGCCCGATGGCGATCATCAACGACAGGCCAATCGGCCCCCAGACGGAATAGCGCCCGCCAACCCATTCCTCGAACCCGAAGACCTGTGCGGGGTCGATGCCAAAGGCATCGGTTTTGTCTTGCGCCGTACTCAGGGCTGCGAACTGTGTAGCGGGATCACCACCGTGATCCAGCATCCACGCCCGCGCGGTGCGGGCATTGGTCATGGTTTCAATGGTGGTGAAGGTCTTGGAGGCAACAATCACCAAGGTGGTTTTTGCATCAAGCCCCCGCAGGGTATCGCCAATATGGGCCCCGTCCACATTAGACACAAAGTGACAGCGCGGCCCGTCGTGATACGGGGCCAAAGCGGCCACTGCCATGGCCGGACCAAGATCGGAACCGCCAATGCCGATGTTCACCACATCCGTAATTTCACTGTCGCGAATTTGCTCTGCGAAACGAGTCATTTTGTCCAAGGTTTCGCGAATTGCAGGCATCACATCCTGACCGTCCACAACAACCGGCCCGTCATCCCGATTGCGCAGCGCCGTATGCAGAACCGCGCGCCCTTCGGTCTGGTTGATCCGTTCGCCACGAAACATGGCGTCCCGTTTCTGTGCCACTTCAGAGGCTTCGGCCAACCCGATCAAATCGGCACGGGTGTCGGCATCAATGTTGGTCTTGGCATAGTCAAACGCCATGTCCTGCGTGCGGATCGTAAAGGCCTGCGCGCGCTGGGCATCTTCGAAAAGGGCCAGAATGGGCCGTGTGCCAATCGAGTCAAAGCGGGTGTGAAGTTTATCCCAAATCTGCATCAGGCGGCCCAATGCACGGTGGCATTGGCCAACACCGCTCCAATCGGGGCCTCTTCGGGCGGCAGGCTTTGGGCGCGCTCAACGGCGGCGCGTTTGTCTTCGCCAAAGATCACCAGATGGGTCGACAGCGCCCCTTTCAGAACATGCAACGGCAAGGTCACCCGCACCATGTCCTGATCCGCCGGTTCGATGGCACAAAGCAGCGGCGCGTCGCCTGCCATGGCGTCGCGCAGTCCCGGCGCACCGGGAAACAGGGATGCGGTATGCATGTCGGTGCCCATGCCAAGCAGCAGCAAGGACAGGGGCAACTCTTCGGCCAGCGTCGGGGCAACCTCGGCGGCCCCCTCCGCCGCAGCAAGCCCGTCACGGTAATACGGGATGAACCGGGCGGCAGATGCCCCCCCTGTCAGCAATGTGTTTTTGACCAGCCGGGCGTTTGAATGCGAATTCCCCTCCTCCACCCAGCGCTCATCTGTCAGCATGACATGGACCCGCGCCCACTCAAGCTCTACCGCACTCATCATCTCAAAAATCGGGCCCGGTGTGGTGCCCCCCGGCAATGCGAATGAAACCGTTTCCTGCACGGCAAGGGATTTGCGCAATTCGCCCGCCAGCACATTTGCCACCGACATCGCCAACATTTCACGATCAGGATATTCGATAAAATTCATGGAGATACCTTTCGCCACTCGCGGCCATCGCGCCGCATCAATTCATGTGAATCCGTGGTGCCGTCAGACCCGCTGTCATAGGGTTTAGGCACTTCGCCGCGCGCTTCCCAACCGTGGATGATCGGGTCGGTCCAGGCCCATGCCGCCTCGACCTCGTCCCCCCGCATGAAAAGCGTCTGATTGCCCCGGATCACGTCCATAACCAGCCGCTCGTAGGCGTCAACATGTTCTGCATCATCATCCAGCGCCTCGCTAAAGGTCATATCAAGCGGCACGTCGATCAACCGCATCCCGCCGGGGCCGGGTTCCTTGATCGTTACACCCAATGTGATGCCCTCATTGGGCTGCAAACGGATCGAAAGCACATTGCGGTGTTGTCCGGCATCAGGCCCGAAGATCGAATGCGGCGTTTCCTTGAATACCACGGTAATTTCCGATGATCGCGCCGCCATGCGCTTGCCGGTCCGCAGATAGAAAGGTGTGCCAGACCAGCGCCAATTGCTGATCTGAGTTTTCAACGCAATAAAGCTCTCGGTTTTTGAACGCGGATCGCCGACTGCCACACGGTAATCGGGGTGTTCATCCTCATGGCCGTGCTGCGCCACATATTGCCCCCGCATGATGTGATGAGGCAAGACCGGGTCAAGGGCGCGGATCACCTTGAGCTTTTCGTCGCGCACCGCATCTGGATCAAACCGCGCCGGCGGCTCCATCGCGATAAGGCACAAGAGCTGCATCAGGTGGTTCTGAACCATATCCCGCATGGCTCCGGCTTTGTCATAGTATTCGCCCCTGCCCCCGACCCCAACAGTTTCAGCCACAGTAATCTGGATGTGGTCGACGTATTGCGCATTCCACAGAGGTTCGAACAACATATTGCCAAACCGCACCGCCATCAGGTTCTGCACCGTCTCTTTGCCCAGATAGTGATCAATGCGGTAAATCTGATCTTCGTTGAAATAACGTGCCAGCGTGGCATTCAACGCCTTCGCCGTCGCCAGATCACGGCCAAAAGGTTTCTCGACAACGATACGGGCCTCTTCATCTGCCATGCCCCAGTGTTGCAGCCGTTCGGCCAGATCACCGAACAACGAAGGTGCGACAGAGAAATAATAGGCTTCGACGCGCCCCGTGCCCTTCATCAGCTCTTGCAGCTCGGGCCACCCCGCCTCGCCTTTGGCGTCGATAGTCACATAGTCAAGCCGCGCCAGAAACGCCTGCAACTTGTCTGCTGGTGGCGTGTCGATCCCGCCAAACTCGTCAATCGCATCCGACACCACCTTGCGATAACCGTCGCTGTCCATATCGGTCCGGGCCGCCCCGATAATCCGCGCGTCCGGTGGCATCTGACCAGCAATGAACCGGCGGAACAGCCCGGGCAAAATCTTGCGCCGCGCCAGATCACCTGTGCCGCCGAAGATCACCAGATCAAAAGGCTCCACCGGAATAACCCGTGAGACCATATGTGGCACACCGTCGTGAAGCTTGGTCATTCTGTCCCCGTCTTTCATGCATACAATCCACTGTTAGCGGTAACATACTCAAATTTTCACTGTTCACAAGGCCGTGCGTACCTGTGGCGCAGGTCTTTTCAACACATCCCCGATACCGTAGCACAGTGGATAACATGCACAGCTGTGAAACAAGTGATTTCACACGAAAAGTTGCGCAACGAGGAGCAGCCATGAAAGATCTGGACGTAAAAGCCGAGACCGCCAATATCGGTAAGTTTCAAGACCCTGCCCTGACCGCCAAGGGCGAGACCCGGGCCACAGTGGCATTGCGCAATCCACAAACGCTTTGGTTCAACACCGGCACCCTGTGCAACATCGAATGTGTAAATTGTTACATCGCATCAAGCCCCAGCAATGACGCGTTGGTCTATATCCGCACCGATGAGGTGCGCGATTACCTTGATCAGATCACAGCCCGCAACTGGCCAGTGTCCGAAATCGCCTTCACCGGCGGCGAGCCGTTTATGAACCCCGATATGATCGACATTACCGAGGCGTCGCTGGCGCGTGGCTATAATGTCTTGATCCTGACCAACGCCATGCGCCCGATGATGCGTAAATCGGTACAGGCGGGGCTGTTGCGGCTGAATGCGGCCTATCCCGGCAAGTTGACCCTGCGCATTTCCGTAGACCACCACCGCGCCGAACTGCATGATGCAGAGCGTGGCACCGGTGCCTTTGAAAAAACCCTGACCGGCATGAAGTGGCTGCGCGACAACGGGTTTACGATGGCTGTGGCCGGACGGTCTGTCTTTGGCGACAGCGAGACCGAAAGCCGCGCAGGCTATGCAGCGTTTTTCGCCGAACACAGGTTGGACATTGACGCACAGAACCCCGCCATGACCGTGCTTTTCCCCGAGATGGACGAGACGGTCGAAGTGCCCGAGATCACCACGGCCTGCTGGGGAATTCTGGACAAATCTCCCGATGCGGTGATGTGTGCCTCTTCGCGGATGGTTGTGAAACGCAAAGGGGCGGCAAAACCCGCGGTACTGGCCTGTACCCTGCTGCCCTATTCCGCGGATTTTGAGCTGGGCACGACTTTGGAAGAGGCCGAGCAAGACGTCGCCCTCAATCATCCCCATTGCGCCAAATTCTGTGTGTTGGGCGGGGCCAGCTGTTCTGCCTGAAGTTACTTGATTAAACGGATCACATGACCCTCACGCGGGTCTGCTGTGCCCTGTGCCAAAGCGGCGTAAACCTCGGGCGCGGCGTCAATCCCCTCATGCATCTTTAGGCTCAGCCAGTCTGATGCCTCATTCGCCAGCCGCAAGAAGGCTTCGGTGATCCGCCGGTCGATCTCTCCCGGGCCCCATTCCTTGCGCCGTTTTGCAATCTGGGCTGGGGCGAAAAAGAACTCCGGCTTTACACTTTCCAGCTCCACCGACGGATTGAATGCGTCCCAATGGCTGATCCCGACCGCCGCGGAATGTTTCAGATCATCCGCCAGATGTCTGTGCAAACGCACTTTCACCGCCGCATTGCCGGACATGTCCACATAGACCGATGGCACGTGATCTAGGTCGGCAATTTCATCGTAGCTCAGCACCTGATCGCAAGCGCCCAGCCCCTCGACAAACGCGCGGTTGCGCTCTGAGGTTAGCCCGATAATGCGAAAACTCCGATCTTTGGCCTCGGCCAGATACTTGCACAGCCCCAAACCGGTCTTGGACGAGGCGCTGCCGATGATCACCTGTTTCGCACCAAAATAGCCGTTATCCTCTAGCCAGTCGGACAGCAAATAGGAGGTTGCCAATAGCGGCTGCAAGACTGCGCGGATATGATCCTGCGCGGGCGTGGTCTCGCCTAGTGGCACATAGCTGTTGTAGACCGCAGGCAGTTGCGCACGATGGCCGGTGACATCCACCACATTGCCGCGCGCCGACATTTCCGGCGTGATCACAAGGGTCTCTGCCATCGGGTAAAACCCATAAAGCCGCGTCCCCACGGCAAGGGACTCACTGCGGCTTTCGACAACCTTGCCCACGCCCCAGACCGGCACGATACCCTGCCCTGCCACATCACTTGGAAAGAACTGCCAGTACCCGATCGCAAAGCCTGAGGCGGCATAGGTTACGTTGTTGGCGGTTAATGCGAAACTTTCCAGTGCCAAGCGCACCTCGTTTGGCTCAAGTTCGGCCGCCGCGACCTCGTCTTTCGCCACTTTGGTGATCTTTTGCTGGTCTACCAGAATACGCTGCATGTTTTGCCCTCCCATGGATTTGGGATAGCCTAACCCGAGCGGCTCGGATCAGGCTTGCACAAAACACTCCGACGTTGCGGCACTTGAATGCCCGCTAATGCAAGGTGAATTCACCAACTTGATTTTGCCACTCACCGGCACTGATCATTTTGCGATGGCTGAAACGTACCGAATGCAACGGCCCGTCAATTTCCTTCTGCCAGAACTCCACAAACTCGAACAGTTTCGGATGATCCGGTGCCAGATCGTAGTCCTGCCATATATAGCTGTTCAGGACATGGGTGTAATCGGGCAAGTGGTAAAAGAATTCCGCCGTGGTCAGCCCATAGCCCTTAAGCATCAACTCGGTCTCTGATGGGGTCATTTTGACCTCCCTTTCTTGCTGCTGCACCTCCAGCCTTGCACAAAACATTTACTTTTCAATGAAAACAAAACCTTGGAGGCACACCACAGGATAAACCGGTGCAGGGGTGCCACAGGGATTGCACCTTATCTGCGCTCTCTGCTATATCTGGACGCTATATATAGACCTGACAAAAAGCCGAGCAGCCAACGTGAACGACACGCCAGAAACGCCTGATAACAATGATGAAAATCTGCCGGCAAAGTACGTCTATGACGGCCCGTCAGTTACCATCGAGCACGAGATGCGCACATCCTATCTGGATTATGCCATGTCAGTCATCGTTTCGCGTGCGATTCCCGATCTGCGTGATGGGCTGAAACCGGTTCACCGGCGTATCCTTTTTGCGATGCACGAAACCGGCAACACCCACGACAAATCCTATCGCAAGTCTGCCCGTCCGGTTGGCGACGTGATGGGTCAGTATCATCCGCATGGTGACAGCGCGATTTATGACGCTCTGGTGCGCATGGCGCAGGATTTCTCGATGTCACTGCCGTTGCTGGATGGTCAGGGCAACTTTGGCTCGATGGACGGCGATAATGCCGCCGCAATGCGCTATACCGAAGTGCGCATGGACAAACCCGCCGCCTATCTTTTGGCCGATATCGACAAGGAAACCGTCGATTTTCAGGACAACTATGACGGCAAACAGCAAGAACCAACCGTCCTGCCCGCCCGCTTTCCCAATATGCTGGTCAATGGTGCGGGCGGTATTGCGGTTGGGATGGCCACGAACATCCCGCCGCATAACCTTGGCGAAGTGATCGACGCCTGTCTGGCGCTGATCGACGAACCCGATCTGACTTCTGAACAGCTGATCGAGTATATTCCCGGACCCGATTTCCCCACAGGCGGTATCATGCTGGGCCGTGGCGGCGCACGCAAAGCCTATCTTGAAGGGCGCGGTTCAGTTGTCATCCGTTCAAAGACCCGAGTGGAAGAAATCCGTAAGGATCGCTGGGCCATCGTCATCGACGAGATTCCCTATCAGGTAAACAAGGCCACGATGATCGAACGCATCGCAGAGGCGGCGCGCGACAAAAAGATCGAAGGCATTGCCCATGTGCAAGATGAATCCGATCGCAACGGCGTGCGCGTGGTTGTCGAACTCAAACGCGACGCCACCGCCGAAGTGGTGATGAACCAACTGTTCCGCTTTACGCCGATGCAAACCTATTTCGGCTGTAACATGCTGGCGCTAAACGGTGGACGCCCCGAAACGCTGACCTTGCGCCGGTTCCTGACCTGCTTCCTTGATTTCCGCGAAGAAGTTGTCGCACGGCGTACCGCCTTCTTGCTGCGCAAGGCACGCGACCGCAGCCACATCCTTTGCGGTCTGGCTGTTGCCGTCACCAATATTGACGAGGTGGTCGCAACCATCCGCGCCTCTGCAGATGCTGCCGAAGCCCGTGAAAAACTGATGGACCGCCGCTGGCCTGCGCAGGACATCCTGCCCTATATCGCGCTGATCGACGATCCGACCCACACAGCCAACGAGGACGGCACCTATAACCTGTCCGAAATTCAGGCCCGCGCCATTCTGGAACTGCGCTTGCAGCGCCTGACCCAGATTGGTGTGAAAGAAGTAACGGACGAGCTGGAAGAACTGGCCCGTAAGATCAAGGAATACCTTGAAATTCTGGGCTCGCGTGAGCGGATCATGGGGATCATCTCGAACGAATTGCAAGAGTGCAAAGACCTGTTCGCCGTGCCACGCCGCACCGAGATTGTCGACTGGTCCGGTGACATGGACGACGAAGACCTGATCGCGCGCGAAGACATGGTCGTGACGGTAACCTCTGGTGGTTACATCAAACGCACCCCGTTGATTGATTTCCGCAGCCAGCGCCGTGGCGGTAAAGGTGTGTCGGGCATGGCCACCAAAGAAGAGGATGTGGTCACCACCCTTTTCGTAGCCAACACTCATACACAGCTGTTGTTCTTCACAACCGACGGCATGGTCTACAAGCTCAAGACCTGGCGTTTGCCAGCGGGCGGTCGCACCTCCAAGGGCAAGGCGATTGTAAACATCCTGCCCATCCCGACCGGTGTGTCGATTGCCGCCATCATGCCGGTGGATCGCGACGAAAAAGAATGGGACGATCTGCAAGTGGTCTTTGCCACTTCTGCGGGCACGGTCCGACGTAACAAGCTGTCGGATTTCACCAATGTCATGCGCAACGGCAAGATCGCGATGAAGTTCGAGGACGAACACGCCGAAACCACACTGATCAACGCCCGCATCGCCTCGCATGATGATGATGTGATGCTGGTCACCGACTCTGGCCGTGCCATTCGTTTCCCGGCCACGGATGTACGGGTGTTTAACTCCCGTGCCTCTGTCGGAGTGCGCGGTATCAAACTGAACGGCGATGACAAGGTAGTTTCCATGTCGATCATCCGCCACTTTGATGCCACCAGCGATGAACGCGCCGCCTATCTGAAAATGCGCCGTGCAATGGCCGGGATTGCAGATGATGCCGAAACGGGCACCGATGAAGAATCTGATCCAAACGCAACCATTGATCAGGCACGCTATGCGGAAATGTCTGCGGCTGAAAACCTGCTTCTGACGATCACCGCGCAAGGCTCGGGCAAGCTGAGTTCAAGCCATGATTACCCTGTGCGTGGCCGTGGTGGTCTGG
Source organism: Sulfitobacter sp. M05 (assembly GCF_029285175.1). GTDB lineage: Bacteria > Pseudomonadota > Alphaproteobacteria > Rhodobacterales > Rhodobacteraceae > Sulfitobacter. The sequence continues at coordinate 964,930 of NZ_JABEDH010000001.1, forward strand.
GTGTGACCGCAATGGACAAGGCCATGCGTGGCGGCCAGATCGTGGCCAGCTTCCCTGTCGAACTGGATGACCAGATCATGCTGGCCACCTCGAAAGGCCAATCCATCCGGGTGCCGATCGAAGGTATCTCCTTCCGTTCACGCAGCGCAGGTGGGGTCAAGGTGTTCGACACGGGGCGCAACGAAGTTGTGGTAAGCGTCGCCTGGATCGCGGATCAGGGCAGTGAAGACGAAGCGATTTCCGACGCAGAGTAATCTGCGTCGGCCTGACGCGGCCTGGATCGAGAGGTTCCCCCCGGTTAAGGGATGCCTTGTGGATCAAATATCTGAGGAAATGCGTTAAAGAATTGGAAACGCGCCCATCACAAGGGCGCGTTTTTCTGTTTGAAATCAATCTGCGCTGCGGCCTAAGCAACAGACAGAGGCATTATAGCGCCCGGCCTTAAACATGGCCTCCCAATACCCTGCCACGCTGCGCGTTCTACGGTCAGACCCCAAGGGCATTGGGGCTCCAAAATGCGTCAGGTCAAAGGCCGGACGCTTTAAAGATCGTACAAATCGCCGAACTTCTGTGTCAGATAGCGGATCAAAGGTGCCTCACTGGGGGCGAAACCGCTGGCCTTTTCGATCACTTCACGCGGTTCGAACAATCCACCATGTTGCTGCACATTCTCGCGCAACCATCCTGTGGCCCGGCTTGTGTCACCTTGTTCAAAATCGCCATCCAAACCGGACAGATCTTTCCGCATGGTTTCATTCAAACAGCCCGCATAGACATTGCCCAAACTATATGTCGGAAAATACCCGATCAGCCCGACGGACCAATGCACATCCTGCAACACCCCATTGGATGCCTTATCGACCGCATAACCGAAATCCGCCTCGAAACGATCATTCCAAGCCGCTTCAAGGTCTGCGACCTGCAAATCGTGGCTAACCAAAGCGCGCTCAAGATCGAAACGCATCAACACATGCAAGTTATACTGCAATTCATCAGCTTCGGTGCGGATAAACCCGTCAGATACACGGTTGACGACCTTATAAAAGGTGTCGGCATCGGACACACCAAAATCACCAAACGCTTCTTTCATCTGGGTGAACAAGAACGCCGTAAAGGCGCGGCTGCGGCCAATCTGGTTTTCGTAAATCCGGCTCTGGCTTTCATGCACCCCCATCGACACGCCACCGCCCAGTGGCGTCAGCAGATAGTCGCGGCTGATGCCCTGCTCATAGGCGGCATGTCCAACCTCGTGGATGGTGGAATAAAAACAGTTGAACGGATCGGTTTCGCTGGTGCGGGTGGTGATACGCACATCCAATCCCGAACCGGATGAAAACGGATGCACCGCCTTGTCCACACGTCCATGGCTCATGTCATAGCCAAAGCAGCGGGCCAATTGGCGGGTCAGCTTCATCTGCGCCCCTTCATCGAAAGTACCGGTCAGCTTGGGCGGGGCTTTGGCCGCGCGCACCGCCGCCCGCAGCTTGGTCAATTCGGGCCGTAGCGCCCCGAACATCGCCTCCAGTTCCGCCCCAGTGGTGCCGGGTTCGTAATCCTGCAACATTGCATCATAGACATCGCCATTATCCGCAAGCGCCTGCCCTTCCTCACGTTTCAACCCCAGAACCTCGGTCAGAGTTGGCGCAAACGCTGCAAAATCATCCTGCGCACGTGCCTCTGCCCAAATGCCCTGCGCCTCTGATGTGACACGCACAATGCGCGCCGCCAAAGCCGCCGGAACCTTGGATGTCCGGTCATAAACACGCCGGATGTGGCGAATCTGCGCACGCCCAACATCGTCCAATGTGGCAAGGTCAATCGCCTCCAACCACTCCGCAACCTTTGGATCGGTACGCCGGCCATGCAACACACCTTCAAGAGCGGCCATTTCTTCGGCCCGTTGCGGCACCGCACCTCGGGGCATCATGGTTTCCTGATCCCATCCCAAACGTCCCATCACTTGCGAAAGGGCCTGCGTCTCGCGCTGATGCGCCATAAGATCTGCAAAAGCTGTCATGTCAGTTTCCTTGAATACGAGAGGCAATAGGATAGGCGCTCAGATACCGCGCGCGCAGGATCAAAACCCAGAGGACCACGGCAAGCGCCTGATGCACAAGCGCAATATGAACAGGTGCGGCGTAAAGAACGGTGATGATCCCCCACAGGATTTGAATCGCCAAAACCGCCATCACCGCGTTAAAGGCAAACCGTGTCTTGGCATGGGATGATTTACGCCCCTTTAGCCACACAACCACACCAAAAACCGCCAAAAGATAGCCGCTGATCCGATGCATAAACTGAACCAACCCCGGGTTTTCAAAGAAATTACGCCACGCCGGAGTCTCATTAAAGGCATCGGGTGGGAAAAACTGGCCCTGCATCAACGGCCAGTCGACAAAATACCGCCCCGCATCAATCCCTGCAACCAAAGCCCCAAGCAGGATCTGAAGAAAGGCAAAATGCATCAATCCGGTGGCCAGTGAAAACGGTTTGGCCTCTTTGGCGCGACGGGCCTGCATCAGATCACGCTCGGGACGTCCCAACAACAAAGCATACCATGTGATGAACCCAAGGATAACAAAGGCCAGCCCCAGATGTGTCGCAAGACGGTAACTTTTGACATCCAACACACCTTCGCCTGTGGTCACGCCAGAAGCGACCATCCACCAGCCGACCGCCCCTTGCACCCCGCCAAGGCCGCCCAGCAAAAGCAACCGACCGGTCCAACCCGCCGGAATTTGACGCCGCACCAGAAACCAGAAAAACCCAAGCGCCCAGACCAGTCCAATCACCCGGCCCAGCTGCCGATGGCCCCATTCCCACCAATAGATCAGCTTGAAATCAGCCAGAGTCATCCAGGCATTTTGCAGCCGGAACTCATCTATCTGCTGATATTTCTCAAACTCGGAGGCCCAGTCCGCCGCATTCAACGGCGGCACCGCGCCCGTAAACGGACGCCACTCGGTGATCGACAAACCGGAATCCGTCAACCGCGTCAGCCCGCCAACCGAAATCATCACAAAAACCAGCGCAAACAGCACCATAAGCCAAAACCGAATGGCCCTGCGTCCGGCACCCCGACCACGGTCAATCACACCGGTTTCAACGACAGGCTTTATCGCCTCGCCGGCCCCGACATCTTCAAAAAGTTTGCGTTTCTCAGCCATGTCCCGCCTCTAAATCGCTGTTGAAAGACTGGTATTGCAAGTGACCGACAAGGTCTAGAGCAACCCGCCCCGCCAACCTGTGTCGCAACAGCACAGCGGGGAAACCGACAGCAAATCACTCTTTTCTTTTTGGCCTTATATCCTGCGGGAGTATGAGGGCGGCGCCCTCATCAAATTTTCCCCTTCTAGGAAAATTAATAATATCGAATGCGGGCTTGCCCGCGCCTTTCCGACGGCTGATCCCCCGTTCAGTCGCGTTCTTTCCAACGCACCATCTGCCGCATCATCCCATGCAACATCTGCACATCCGCCCGTGTCAGCGCCATACGCGACCACATATTGCGCAGATTCACCTTCATCGACGCCTCTTTGTGCGCCGGATAAAAGAACCCCGCCGCCTCCATCCGTTCCTCGTAATGTGCCGCCAGATGTTCAACCTCCTGCCCGCTGGCCCAGTCGGTGCCGGCCAGCCCGTCTTGCATGTCGACCACCGCATCACCGCCACGCATCCATTCATAGCCCATCAACAAAACGCATTGCGCAAGGTTCAAGGAGGCAAAAGCCGGGTTGACCGGCACAGAGACAATTGCATTGGCCCGCGCAATATCGTCGTTCTCCAGACCGGCGCGTTCCGGCCCGAATAACACTGCCACCCGCTGGCCTGCCGTAATCCGCTGGCGCGCCTCAGTCATGGCCGCCTCCGGACTGAACACCGGTTTGGTCAGATCACGGTCCCGCGCGGTGGTGGCAAAGACAAAATCACAATCTGCCAGCGCCTCGGGCAGGTCCGCGCACAGCTTGGCCTCATCCAACAGACGCCCCGCCCCCGAAGCCATGGCAACCGCCGCCGGATTGGGCCAACCGTCCCGCGGTGCGACAATACGCATATGATCCAAACCAAAGTTCCACATCGCACGGGATGCGGCACCGATGTTCTCGCCCATTTGCGGGCGCACCAGGATCATTGCAGGGATGGCGGGGTTGGCTATGGGATGTGATGTATCTGACATAATCCGCCTCATACGCGTGGCCTGATACACCTGCAAGACCGGCAGAGCTTATGCGCGCCCCGTTTTCTTTTCCGCACCCATGGGCTAGTGCTGCATAAGTTATCGCAAAAGGACGCCATGATGGACACGCCCGACCAACCCCAGATCTACCTGATCACCCCAACCGAGATTGATCTGATCACATTTGCCCCGCAACTGGCAGCTGTTTTGGACGCCCATCCGGTGGCCTGTGTGCGCCTTGCGCTTTCGACCAAAGACGAGGGCGATCTGTCCCGCGCAGCGGATGCCCTGCGCGAAGTCACCCACGCCCGCGATGTCGCCCTTGTGGTCACCGACCACTTGCTGATGGTGGAACGGCTCGGGCTTGACGGGGTGCATCTGTCCGATGCCGCGCGTTCCGTGCGCTTCACCCGCAAGGAACTGGGCGAGGATGCCATCGTGGGCAGCTTTTGCGGTCCGTCCAAACATGACGGTATGGCCGCTGGCGAAGCCGGCGCTGACTATGTCAGCTTTGGCCCGGTTCAGGCCAGCACATTGGGGGATGGCTCTTTTGCCGATCGCGAAATTTTCGAATGGTGGTCCGAGGTGATCGAGGTGCCCGTGGTCGCCGAAGGTGGACTGAACACCGATATGATCCGCAGCCTTGCACCCTATACCGACTTCTTTGGTATCGGCGATGAAATCTGGCAGCAAGACGATCCCAAAGCGGCCCTTGGCACCCTGATCAAAGCAATGTCGTAGGGTGGGTGCAAACCCACCTCTTTGAACAGATCACAGGTTACAAAAACACCCGTTCAACCACCCACCACGCGCCGATGATGGCAATCAGCAAGGAGCCGGTAACCGACACGGCGCGAAACATCACAGGATAGCTGCGCACCGCGGCTTCTTCGCCCTCGCTCGCCGCGACATTCGCGGCGCGCACACTCAACCAGATCAGTATTGCAGCCAAGGCAATGACGGTCAGCTGGCCCAATTCCACCCCGACGTTGAAACCGATCAGCGCCGGAACGAACTGCCCCGCAGGCAAACCAAAATCCCCCAGCACCGAGGCGAATCCCAGCCCGTGCAACAGGCCAAAACCGAACACAACCAAAGGTCGCCATGTGCTAAGCCCGCGGATGAAAATATTTTCAACGGCAACATAAACAATCGACGCCGCGATCAAAGGTTCAACAATTGACCCGGGGATCATCACAATTCCAGCTGCCCCAAGGGCCAGCGTCACCGTATGCGCCAGTGTAAATGCCGTGACCTGCCACAGCAACGGTCCCCAGCGAGTCGATAGGAAAAACAATCCCAGCACAAACAGGATATGGTCCAGCCCCTGCGGCAATATATGGTCAAACCCGACCGGAATATAACTTAGCAGCGCCTCTGAGGCTGACATTGCATCGCCCCCAGCCAAGGAAATCGCAGGGCTGGTTTCACCGCCTGAAAGGTAGCCGGTAAAAGGGGCATCCACCCCTTGCTGGCGCAACACCATCGCGCCCGCGCCCTTGGGCCATGACACGCTAACCTCCTGCGTGCCCGGCGCAATTTCGCCGCTCAGGGTCCAGGTGGACACCCGCGACAATTCGATATCAACATCTTCTGGCACAACAAGCGAACGGGTTTGCAAAGCCACGGGCACACCGTCAACTGCAACCAAAGGCAGCGCATTCCACGCGGCCAACACCGCCGGCGCACGCAATCCGATGTCCGCCGCTGACATCGCCCGCAGCACATCATAACCGGCGGCGTTCTCGGCATCATTTGTGTCTGTGATACTGTCCAGATCTATGCCCGCAATGAAAGCCTCAATGTTAAGCCGCAAAACCAGTTCGGCCCGCCCATCCGCTACCGTAAGATCACCAACCGCCGGCTCGACCTCATGGGCCTGCGCAGCTGCGGTGAACAGGAAACCAAGCATTGACAAACCTGCCAGCACCACCAGCTTGTGAACTGTCCCAGTGAAAGATCTTGTCATGTCCTTGTCCCGCCTCTGTGCCGCACTGTTTTGCGCCCTGCCCTTCAGCGCCACCGCGCATGAATTCTGGATAGAGCCTTTGTCTTATCAGGTAGAGGCAAGCGACAGAGTTCAAGCCCTATTCAAGAACGGAGAGGGATTTAAAGGGAATTCGCAGTCCTTTTTTGACCGCCGTTCCAAACGGTTCGACGTTATCGTCGATGGCAAGGCCCTACCGGTCACCCCCAGATCGGGCGATTCGCCCGCTTTGGACATCATGCCGCCCATTCAGGATGGGCTTATCACTGTGGTGCATGAAACCGCCCCCTCGACATTGACCTACCGCGAGTGGGCGAAATTCCTGAAGTTTGCCGCCCACAAGGATTTCAGGACCGCCGCACAGGATCACCTTGCCGCCGGGTGGTCACAGGTCAAATTTCGCGAGGTTTATACCCGCCATGTCAAGGCTTTGATCGCTGTGGGCACCGGGACGGGGCGCGACAGTGCGGCAGGAATGAAAACCGAATTTGTCGCGCTGGACAATCCATATGGCGAAGAGTTCGACAACCAGATGAACATCCTGTTGTTGCTCGATGGTGAGCCGCGTGCCGATGCACAAATCGAGGTTTTCGACCGCGCGCCCGACCAGAACGTGAGCATCAGCCTGTTTCGCACCAATGCCCGCGGTCAGGCGGCAATACCGGTCAGCCCCGGCCATAGCTATCTTTTTGACGCTGTTGTTCTGCGCCCTGCCGCAGAGGCGAATACACAAGAGAATGCGGTTGTTTGGAAAACCTATTGGGCCGCGCTGACCTTTGCCGTGCCGCAGAAACCTTTTTGAGCCAGAAACGTTATTGAGATAGTAATCTGTTCGAACCTGCTTGCGCCAAGCGGCTTCACGCAGGTACACCGCCGCTATGAATGCAACACCAGACATCCTGTGCATCGGCTCCGTCCTCTGGGATGTGATTGGCCGCTCTGAAACCGCCATGCGGCAAGGCTCGGACATGCCGGGCCGCATCACCCAATTGCCAGGCGGTGTCGCCCTGAACATCGGCATGGCCCTGGCGCGCTTCGGGCTGCGGCCCGCGCTTCTGAGTGCTGTCGGACGTGATACCCATGGCGATGCCTTGATCGCGGCCTGCAAGGCGCGCGGGCTGGAGACAGGACTTATCTATCGCTCCGATGACCTGCCGACCGACAAATACATGGCGGTCGAAGGGGCGAACGGCCTGATCGCAGCCATTGCGGATGCCCATTCATTGGAAGCGGCAGGTGACAAAATTCTGCGTCCATTGACCGACGGAAGCCTGCCTGCACCCTATACAGGGGCGATTGCGCTGGATGGCAACCTGACGGTTGATCTGTTGGGCCAGATGGCGCAAAGCCCCCTGCTGGCGAGCGCGGATTTGCGGGTTGCGCCAGCCTCGCCGGGCAAGGCCCTGCGCCTAAGCCCTTTTGTTCAAGCTGGCCGAGGCACCCTCTATGTGAATCTCGAAGAGGCCGGGCTTTTGTGCCAGACCGCTTTTGACAACTCCGCAGACGCCGCCAGTGCTTTGCTGGCGCGCGGGGCACTGCGCGCAGTTGTAACCGACGGCAGTAACCCCGCCACCGTTGGCACCACCAACGCATTGGTCACCCAAACCCCGCCACAAGTCCACGTGACCCGTGTGACAGGTGCCGGCGATACCTTTATGGCCGCACATATCGCGGCAGAACTGAACGGACGCGACGCTTCAAGCGCCCTTGAACAGGCCCTAGAGGCCGCAGCCCTCTATGTCTCAGGAGAGACCACCATATGACATCCTTCCCCCTGACCTTCAGCAGCGAAGTCGCCAACGCCCATGACAACGGCCATGCGATTGTGGCGCTGGAAAGCACCATCATCACCCACGGTATGCCCTACCCCCAGAACCTTGAGGTTGCCCGTCAGGTCGAGGCCGATGTGCGCGCCGCCGGTGCCACCCCTGCAACGATCGCGGTGATCGACGGGCATTTGCACATCGGGCTGGACGACGACCAGCTTGTCACCCTCGCGCAAGCCAAGAACGTGGCCAAGCTTAGCCGAGCAGATATGGCGGTATGCATTGCCACCGGCGGCACAGGAGCCACCACCGTTGCGGCCACCATGATCGCGGCCCATCTGGCCGATATCGCCGTGTTCGCCACCGGCGGCATTGGCGGCGTTCACAAAGGTGCGGAAGAGAGTTTTGACATCTCCGCCGACCTGATGGAGCTTGCCCAAACCCCTGTGACCGTGGTCGCCGCCGGAGCCAAGGCCATTCTGGACGTGCCGAAGACCCTCGAAGTTCTGGAGACTCAAGGCGTTCCGGTCATCGCTTTCGGGCAAGACAGCTTTCCGGCGTTCTGGTCCGCAACTTCTGATCTGGGGGCACCGCTACGCCTGGACAGTGCCGAAGACATCGCGCGCGCGCATCAGACCCGCGCCGCCATGGGCCTGCCGGGGGGGCAATTGATCGGCAATCCCATTCCCGCAGATGCAGAAATTCCCGCTGCCACGCTGGCCCCAGTCATCGCACAAGCCCAACAGGATGCAGAGACCCACGGTATCACTGGCAAAGGTGTCACCCCCTATCTGTTGCAACGGATTTTCGAACTGACCAACGGTCGTTCCCTGACCGCAAATATTGCCCTTGTTCGCAACAATGCGCGGCTTGCGGCGGCGATTGCTGCACTTTTGGCCACCGGAGAGTCCCGTTTGCACAGCACGAACCGATGAATATTCTGATCCGGAGCTGCGGACCCATTGTCGCAGCGGCAGAAAGCCCCTAACTGACATGGGACCAGCATCGGATCAGAAAACACCATGAACACGCCTTTCGACCTTGAAACCCCACCGAAAAAACGCGGATCCATCATTGGATCATTGCGGGCGTCGTTTCTGACCGGTCTTGTGGTGATCGCCCCCGTCGGACTGACGATCTGGCTGATCTGGTCGGTGGTCGGCTGGATTGACGGGTTTGTTTTGCCCCTGGTGCCGTCCTCCTATCACCCGGATCGCATGTTACAGGATATGTTGGGGCTGGACCCTTCTGTCCAGATCAACGTGCGCGGCCTTGGCGTGGTGATCTTCCTGATCTTCACCATCGTCGTCGGCTGGCTGGCCAAAGGCTATATTGGCCGCTCGATGATCCGTTTTGCCGAAAGCCTGGTGCTGCGCACACCGGTCGTGCGCACGATCTATTCCGGCATCAAACAAATCTCGGAAACCATCTTTGCCCAATCCGAACGCAGTTTTGAAAAGGCCTGCCTTATCGAATATCCGCGGCGCGGGATTTGGGCGCTGGGGTTCATCTCGACTGATGCAAAGGGTGAGATTGCCCTAAAGACCGGCGAGAAAGACCAACCCATGGTTTCAGTGTTTTTGCCCACAACCCCTAACCCGACATCCGGGTTTTTACTGATCTTTCCCAAATCAGATGTGATCGAATTGGACATGTCGGTGGAAGACGCAGCCAAATTGGTGATTTCCGCGGGTCTGGCCTATCCACCCGAAGTGCCGCAAAGCAGCGACAACGATGACGTACTGGCACTGGCTGACAGGATCGCCGAGGTGGAGACCGCGCGTTCGGATAGCTGACGGTTTGCCGCTGTTACGGATTGGTCGCAAAACCGGTCATCCGCAGCATTTGAAAATTGACGTTGGGAAAGGGCCCGCGGCTCAATGGCACCTAACCGCCATGTCATACTGTCGAAGTATCCGATAGCGCCGCCAATACCATTCGGCCAACATCGCCACAACCTGCGTACCTTGGATGGCTCCCTTCGGAGGACCATCCAAGAATTGGCCGCTGACGTTATTCAGAGTTCTTTCGACAGATCAAAAGGAACCGGCGTTCCCTGCCAAACGCTCAACCGCATGAATAACCCCGCGAATTTCGGCGAGACCTCTCGTGCGGTCAATCAACGGGTATCCGGGAATGCTACACCGTCCAATATCAGCCAACAACTCATGACCATGATCGGGTAGTGTCTCAGTTTGAAAATAGGGTGGTATTGTAATAATCCGTTTACCGCTTACTGTCAGGATGCAACAGCAGATCGCCTTGAACGTCTCACATCTGACACACATATTGTGTACCGCATGGGGAAAACCTGTGTATAATGCGTCTCAAGGCGCGAAAACAGTGCCAAACGGTGGTGAGAGGAACGTAACCAATGCCAATAGGACCGCAGGGGCAGAGACGCCCAGCGGACACAATCGGCAATGCAGTACATATTGCACGGAATGCGACCGGAGAAATCGAAGAGACAACACTGAAGCAACCGGCCAAGCGCAACAGCGGTTTGGCGGGGGAGAAAGCGCGCGTGGCGAACACCACGCCAGAGGACCGCAAAGCGATTGCCCAAAAGGCCGCAGCGGCGCGGTGGGGCTGATGTATCCTGTACTCACCATAGCTGATGAAATTCTGAAATCTGCAAAAATGCAGGGCCGGTCATTGACGCCTATGCAGTTGATGAAACTTGTTTACATCGCGCATGGCTGGTCGCTGGCAGTGCTTAATCGTGACATTTTCTCAGACCGGACTGAGGCGTGGAAGTATGGGCCTATTATCCCGAGCCTTTACCAAGCAACCAAGCAGTTTGGACGAAGCCCAATCGGACTTGATTTGATTGATGAAAATACGCCTTCTGGCGTTGATGGCGAAGTTGGTAGCTTCTTGGAGGATGTTGTAGCGAAGTACGGACATCTGTCAGGGATTCAACTCTCTAACTTAACGCACCTGCCGGGCACTCCTTGGCATCAGGTATATGAGCCGAATGTGTCAAACAAAGAGATTTCTGATCATTTGATCAGACAGCATTACGTGGCGAAACTTAATGAGTTCAGACAAAACAGTACCGCCGCCTCCGGTTAATCCCCCAGCCTGGTTCGGTGACTTTAAGGCGAAGGCCGAAGAGGCTAATTGGGACAAGGAAGGTAAGCTGAGGGGGCAAGAATAGAAGAACCATCTTCTATGGTTAAAGGCATATGGGTGGGTGGTAATGACATTCCTTGTTTTCTTTGCGATTTTGTTTATCGGGTCCCTAGGTTCTTGGGCGGCACACTACCTTCTCCCGGTCAAATATCACTGGCTAACTGTAGATCAGCTATCCAAAATTCAGTCGATACTGTTTAGCGGCAGTATCGGCGGCGTGGTGTCGTTGATAGCACAGAAGCAAATTTCAAAATAACATTTTTGCTTACTAAATGGTGCCTGAATACCTGTATTCTAGGTATTAACAAACTTAACATCAAAACCCGCGCAATGATCCTAAACATGATGGTTGAGGGCAACTCCATGCGCTCAATCAGCCGCGTTGCGGGTGTGTCGATCAACACGGTTACCAAGCTGCTTGTTGAGGCGGGTGAAGCCTGCGCCAAGTATCACAACAACGCCGTGCGCGACGTCAAAACTACCCGCGTTGAGTGCGGTGATATCTGGTCATTCGGCTATGCCAAGGACAAAAACGTAGAAGGCGCTAAGCCTTCCCCTGACGGCACAGGTGACGTGTGGACGTGGACTGCAATCGACGCAGATAGCAAGATGATCCTGTCCTATGAAGTCGGTGACCGCTCAGGTGATACTGCTTACGAATTCATGGTTGATCTGGCGTCGCGCCTGTCAAACCGCGTTCAGCTTCGCGCACAAACTCCTGATCCCGAGCGTTCAGTTTGTCAAAAGCCATTTTCGACATCGTGAGAACTTCTGGAACAATCAGGTGTTGATCTCTGGTGGATTGCCGGCGCTGGAAGTAACCTTGCGAACGCCGGCAGCACTTGAAACCATTCAGGAAATGGCCAAAATTCCGGGCGGTTACGTCGGAGCTGGTACAGTACTGACTCCGGCGGATGCCGAAGCCGCAAAAAAGGCCGGTGCTACTTTTGGCGTTTCACCAGGAGCAACGCCCCGCTTGCTGGATGCCTGCGAAGCGAATGAGCTAACCCTTTTGCCAGGAGCCGCAACCGCGACAGAAGCCATGGCACTTTTGGAACGTGGCGACACTGTCCAAAAGTTTTTTCCAGCCGAAGCCAGTGGCGGGGCGAACGCGTTGAAAGCGCTTGGTGCCCCAATGCCCCAGATCACCTTCTGCCAACCGGCGGAATAAGTCTGAAAAACGCCTTAGACTACCTAAAGCTCCCCAATGTCTCCTGCGTTGGGGAGGGTTGGGTTGCGCCAATACATTTGCCGCGCTTTGCGTTCTCGCAATATTGGCAACACGAAAAACCTCTGGTTAAAGACCAGACGATTCAGGCGAACATTTCGCGCAGATTTACACTGCTTTCCTTGCCGATCTGATCCTTGTGATCGCTCAGAAACCGCTCTGCCGCCGCGTATCCCGCCTGTTTCAGTTCGGCAATCACCGCCGCGTTGGGCACAGATTTGGTCACCACTGATAACTGTGCCATCAGGGCATCATCCGCAATCATATGCACACGGACACGGTGCATCCGGTCTTCGGGCAGCCTCCCTTCATCCAACAGCCGCTGGACAAAATCAATTGCTCTAAGTTCACGCAGCAGGCTGGAATTAAAACTGATTTCGTTGATCCGGTTCTGAATCTGTTTCGGCGTCACCGGCAGATCCTCCCGTTCAAGCGGGTTGATATTGATAATGACAATATCTGCGGGCAACGCGTCATCAAACAGCGGAAACAGCGCCGGGTTGCCGGTATACCCCCCATCCCAAAACGGCTCTACACGATCGGTCTGCGGGTCGTAAATCTCGACCGCCTGAAACAGAGTCGGCAAACAGGCCGAGGCCATGATTGCATCTGCGCTGATCTCGTCGCCGGAAAATACCTTTATTTTCCCGTTACGTACCCGAGTGGCACAGATATGCAAATGCGGTTCGACCTTGTTGCAAACCCGATCAAAGTCGAATTTCGCCACAATATCTTTCAGCGGGTTTCGGTAGAACGGGCCATAGCTGTAAGGTGAGGTCAGATTGCTGACCGCATCCGCCATCGCCACTGGCCAGCTGTATTCCATGGCCCGGCTCAGCGCCTCGACGCCAAAAGGGGCCATCCAAGCGGCCTGCGCCAGATCCTCAACGCCGGAAACCTGCGTCCACAACCAATCAAGATTGTCGCGCGCGCCTTGCGCCCCGTTCTTCACCCAGCCCGCCTTGAGGGCCGCCCCGTTCAGCGCCCCCGCCGAGGTGCCCGAAATTGCGCCGATCTCGATGTCGTCCTCTTGCAAGAGACGGTCCAGCACCCCCCAGGTAAATGCACCATGAGCCCCCCCGCCCTGAAGGGCGAGGTTAATCCGAAGTTTCCGCGGTGTGTTTGCCATCCTGTCTTACAATGCCGTCCAACCGCCATCGACACTGATGGTGGTGCCGGTAATCTGCGCTCCTGCCTCCGAACACAGGAAGGTGGCGGTGCCGCCCAGTTGTTCAACTGTTGCGAACTCTTTGGACGGCTGACGGGTCAGCATAACATTCTCGATGACCTCTTCGCGGGTCATGTCATATTCTTTCATGGTGTCGGGAATCTGGTTTTCTACAATCGGCGTCAACACATAGCCCGGACAGATCGCATTGCAGGTGATCGGCTCCTTGGCGGTCTCCAGCGCCGTGACCTTGGTCAATCCAACCACGCCGTGTTTCGCAGCAACATAGGCCGATTTGAACGGTGATGCGGTCAACCCGTGGGCCGAGGCCACATTGATCACCCTGCCCCAACCGAACTGGCGCATTTTGGGCAACGCCGCGGCCGTCGTGTGAAACGCCGACGACATGTTGATTGCGATGATTGCGTCCCATTTTTCTTGCGGAAATTCCGGGATCGGTGCTACGTGCTGAATGCCGGCATTGTTGATCAGAATATCGCAACGCCCGGCTTGGGTGATCAGATTACGGCACTGCTCTCCCTTAGACATGTCCGCCTGAATATAGCGGGCGGTGACACCGGTTTCATCCGCGATCTGCTGGGCCAGCGCGTGATCTTCCTCGTTGTCGGTAAAGGAGTTCAACACAACATCCGCACCGGCACGGGCCAGTTCCCATGCAATCCCCAGCCCGATGCCAGAGTTTGAACCGGTGATGACGGCGGTTTTGCCGGACAGGTCGATGGTAAAGGCCATGACGGAACTCCCTTTTGGATAAATGCTGCAATTGCACAATGGCCTGCAATCCGACAGAAGGAAACGCACAATCGCGATTGTGCCGGTCTGTACTGACGAAACGTCAAAAAAAAACGCCAGCACGAAGCTGGCGTTAAGTTATTGAGGCAGGTTTCATACAGGCAAGAAACCTATCGAGCAGTGACCCCTTTATACGAGATCAACGGCTATGCGCCAAGTATAAAGTTTGAACTGGACGCAGAGCGGGATTAACCATAGGCCCAACAAAACAAGGGCTATGCGGGATTGTTGCCAAAATGGAGATCAATATTTTCCAAAAACTGCGGGGCATTGCGGCGGTTTCTTCGCTGATTCTTTGGGCTGGGAATGCCTGTGCAGAATCGGTTCACGGGCTTGCTATGTATGGTGATCCGGCCTTGCCGGCGGATTTTACCGCCCTGCCCTATGCCAATCCCGACGCCCCCAAAGGCGGTAAGATCACATTGGGTAATACCGGCGGTTTCGACAGCCTCAATCCATTCGTGCGCAAGGGCAATGTGCCCTGGCAGTTGCGCCAATTCACACACGAAAGCCTGATGGGCCGCTCGCAGAACGAACCCTTCACCCTTTACGGTTTACTGGCCGAATCTCTGGACGTACCCGAATCGCGGGAATGGGTGGAATTCACCCTGCGCCCGGAAGCAGCATTTTCCGATGGCACCCCCGTTACGGTCGACGACGTCATCTTTTCCTACAAACTGCTGGGGACCGAAGGCCATCCGCGCTATCACGGGCTATATCGCCAGATCGAAAGCATTGAGGCCACCGGCCCGCGATCTGTCCGCTTTACCTTCAAGGGAGATAACCGCGAATTGGCCTTGCTGGCGGGGATGCGGCCAATCCTGTCCAAGGCGCAATGGCAGGGCCGTGACTTTGCCAATGCGTCGCTTGCCGATATCCCGCTGGGGACAGGCCCTTATGTGGTGTCCGATTACGATGCGGGCCGGCAGGTGACCCTGACGCGCAATCCTGAGTATTGGGGCGCTGATGTGCCGTTCCGCAAAGGCACGCATAACTTCGACCAGATTAAGATCGACTTTTACGGCGATGCCAATGTCTTGCAAGAAGCCTTTAAGGCCGGCGAGATATCTGCCGTGCGCGAATTCAACGCCGAAACATGGGCAACACAATACGACTTTCCGGCGATCACCCGCGGCGAGGTGATCAAATCCAGCTTTCCGCATCAAAAACCCTCGGGCATGACAGGTTTTGTAATGAACACCCGCCGTGCGCCATTTGACGACTGGCGGGTGCGGGATGCCTTGATTCAGGCATTCAATTTTGAATTTATCAATGAAACCCTGACCGGCGGGGCCCTGCCGCGCATTTCATCTTATTTCTCCGGCTCTGTTCTGGCGATGCGGGCAGGTCCCGCACCGGAAGATGTTGCCGCCCTGCTTGATCCGTTCCGCGAAACCCTGCCACAGGGCACGCTTGAGGGGTACAGCCTGCCGGTATCAGATGGGTCTGCCCGCAACCGCGCCGGCATACGCGCGGCGATGAAACAGCTGCAAGCGGCGGGCTACTCCGCAGAGGGCGGCACCATGCACGGGCCCGATGGCCGCCCGCTGGAGTTTGAAATTCTGTTGTCCAAAGGCAATGCAGAACACGCCAAAATCGCCGGACTGTATGTGCAGGCCCTGACCCGTCTGGGCATCAAGGCGGTGATCGAAACCGTGGATGCCGCACAGCTGACCCAACGCACCAATGCCTTTGATTTCGACATGGCCCATTTCCGCCGCGCTCTGTCCCTGTCACCGGGCACCGAACAGCGGTTCTATTGGGGATCGCTTGCCGCCACGCAGGAAGGGTCACGCAACCTGATGGGGGTACAGGATCCGGCGGTGGATGCAATGATTGACGCGATGCTGGCGGCGAAAACCGCCAAAGGGTTCACCGATGCCACCCGCGCCCTTGACCGGGTGCTGACGGCGGGACGTTATGTGATCCCGTTCTGGCAATTTGATGCCGGGCTGATCGCCCACCGCGCCGAAATGAAATACCCGAAAGTGATCCCGATCTACGGCGATGGTCCCAACTATATGCCCGAGGTCTGGTGGTGGCAGGATTGATCTCCCGACCGTCACAAATCTGTAACATCACAAGCGTAGACGCAGCCCCATGAACATACTTGTCCTTTGTACCGGTAACTCGGCCCGCTCGATCCTTCTTGAATCCGCCTTAAACCGTCTGGGGTCGGGGCGTGTCACCGCGTTTTCTGCCGGCAGCCAGCCTGCGGGCCGTGTGAACCCGCACGCGCTGACCCTGTTGGCCGCAAAGGGTCACGACACTGCCGGCTTGCGATCAAAAAGCTGGGATGAATTCGGCCATGAGGACGCCCCACATATGGATTTGGTGATCACCGTTTGCGGATCTGCTGCGGCTGAAACCTGCCCGATGTGGCCCGGTGCGCCATTGCGAGCCCACTGGGGCGTCGAAGACCCCGCTGCCGTGCCCGACGCTGATGCACCTGCCGCCTTTGCCGAGGCGGATGCCATCCTGACCGCCCGCGCACAGGCCTTCCTTGGCGAACCGGTCGAAACACTAGAGGCCGACGCCCTACGTGCCCACCTACAAACCTGCGCGGCGGTAACATGAGCCGCCCCCTGTTTGCCGAAGCGCTTGGAACCGCGCTCTTGCTGATCTCGGTCATCGGCTCGGGCATTATGGGTGTGAACCTTGCGGGCGGAAACACCGCAATCGCCTTGCTGGCCAATGCCATTGCAACCGGCTGTATGCTCTATGCCATTATCACTGTATTGGGCCCGATCTCAGGGGCGCATTTCAATCCCGCGGTAACTCTGGCCTTTGTGCTGCGCCGGGAGTTTCCAGTGATGCAAGCCCCCGGATATGTTCTTGCGCAATGTATCGGTGGGGTGCTGGGGGTCTGGGCGACACATCTGATGTTTGATCTTCCGGTGCTGCAAACCTCGCTGACACAGCACCGCACCGGCGGCGCGCAATGGTTCTCGGAAGGCATCGCAACCTTTGGGCTGCTGTTTGTCATCTTTGGCGGCTTGAAAGCCCGCGCTGAAGCTGTGCCCACTTTGGTGGCGCTCTACATCACCGGTGCCTACTGGTTCACGTCTTCGACCAGCTTTGCCAATCCGGCGGTGACCTTGGCGCGCGGGTTTTCGGATACCTTCGCCGGCATCAGCCCAACGCATATCCCGATGTTCATTCTGGTTCAGCTGGTTGCGGTTGTCATCGCCCACCCGCTGCTAAAAGCCCTGTTCAAAGACTAGGGCCTGTGGAAGTCGGTCGCCACTAAAGCAAGATCCCCGTCCTGTCCCAACGTATGGGCACAAGGACGGGCCAAGACGCTTACGCCAGCGACGTCACCCAAAGGATCGTCGCATCCTCGGCGCTGGTGGACACCACGTTATGCCCCATCGTCGCATCATAATAGGCGCTGTCACCTCGCCGCAATTCCACGGGTTCGTAAAACTCTGTGAACAGTTGCACCACACCGGTTAACACATAGAGAAACTCTTCTCCGTCGTGGCGCACCCAGCCATCGAATTCATCCATTGAACGGGCTCTGATCCGCGCGCGGTACGGCAGCATCTGCTTTTTGCGCAGCGAATCTGCAAGCAGCTCGTGTTCATAAGTGACCGTCGCTTTGGCCGCCCCTTCACCTGACTTGGTGACCGCCATACGCCCGTTGATCTTTTCCGCCGCCGGTGGGGTGAACAGCTGGGGCACAGAGATTTCCAAACCGACGGCCAGTTTCTTCAACGCCTCATAGGTTGGCGACATCTGGCCATTCTCGATCTTGCTGAGCGTCGAGCGCGCCAGCCCGGCCTGCCCTGCGGCCTGCTCCAGCGTCCAGCCCCGCGCTTTGCGCAATTCACGCACACGCACCCCCAGATCGACAGGTGGGGCGGTGTCATTCTCGCCGTTTTCGCGGGCGATACGGATCAGGGAAGGCGACGTCGTTTCACTCATCCCCTTGCTATACCGACCGGACCTGTGCCTTGCAACGGATGTCGTGTTGCTCTAGCGCGTCTCTATGACCAAATCTTCTGACACTGCTTCCCCGTTCAACCTTGCGGCCTATGTTCTGGAGGCCGGCACCCGCCTGCCCGACAAGATCGCCCTGTCCCTGCTGTCCCGCGATGGCAGCGAAGACTGGACCTATGCCAGACTGATCGCCGCGGTTCGCGGCACTGCGACCGGATTGCTGGAAAACGGGTTAAGCCCCGGTGACATCGTACTGATGCGCCTTGGCAATACGCCGGATTTCCCGATTGCCTATCTCGGGGCGCTGGCCGCAGGTCTGGTGCCTGTGCCCACTGCCGCCGCTTTGACCGCCCATGAAGTTGCCAAAATCATTCCGGCCCTAAAACCTGCCGCCATTCTGCACGATGCCGATGTCGCCAGTCCGGATTTTACAAAAGTTATCGACCTTAACGCTCTGCGTAAGATGCGTGATCTGCCGCCAGCCCCCTTTCATATGGGCGATCCCGAGCGGTTGGGATATATCATTTACACATCCGGCACTTCAGGCAAACCAACGGCAGTAATGCACGCCCACCGCGCCATTCTGGCCCGACAGATGATGTTTGACGGCTGGTACGGGCTGACTGCGCAGGATCGGCTGTTGCACGCCGGCGCGTTCAACTGGACTTATACACTTGGCACCGGCCTGATGGATCCCTGGACACGCGGGGCCACCGCACTGATCCCTGTTGCCGGCACACCTCCCGCCGCCCTGCCCGATCTGATGAAAACACATAAGGCCAGCATTTTTGCCGCGGCTCCCGGCGTCTACCGTCAGATGCTGCGCGATCTGTCTCCGCTTTATCTGCCAGCGCTGCGTCACGGTTTGAGTGCCGGCGAAAAGATGACAGCAATTGTGCGCGACACATGGGCCGAGATTACAAACACGCCGGTCTATGAGGCCTTTGGCATGTCTGAATGTTCCACCTTTATTTCGGGCAACCCCACAACCCCCGCCAAGGACGGAGCCATCGGCGCGGCTCAACCGGGCCGGCAGGTTGCCATCCTCGGGCCCAAAGGCCCTGCGCGCATCGACACCCCCGGCACTATCGCGATCCACCGCACGGACCCGGGCCTGATGCTGGGCTATATGAATGACAGCGCCCTGACCAAGTCCAAGTTTGACGGCGATTGGTTCCTGACCGGCGATCAGGGGATGATGGATGCGCAAGGCCAGATCACCTATCTGGGGCGCACCGACGATATGATGAACGCAGGCGGGTTTCGCGTTTCCCCGCTGGAGGTCGAGGAAACCCTGCTGGGCATTCCCGGCGTCACCGGCATTGGCGTTACAGAGGTCGAGATCAAGAAAAACACCCAGGTAATTGCCGCCTTCTATACCGCCGCCGCCCCGATCAAGGAATATACCCTGACCGACTTTGCCACGGCCAATCTTGCGCGTTACAAACAACCGCGTCTTTACGTTCATGTCGATGCCCTGCCCACCAGCGGCAACGGCAAAATCCAGCGCAGCCAGTTGCGCGACAGTTTCGAGGCCCAGAAATGACCCAGACCATCAAGCTCGACATTATGTCAGACCCGATCTGCCCGTGGTGCTATATCGGCAAGACCCATCTGGATGTGGCCATAAAAGACAACCCCAACCATCCTTTTGTGATTGAATGGCACCCATTCCAGTTGAACCCGGACATGCCGTCCGGAGGCATGGACAGGCGCGCCTATCTGGAAGGGAAATTCGGCGGCAAGGAAGCCGCAGCAAAGGCCTATGCGCCTGTGCTGGAACATGCCCAAAAGGCCGGTCTCGACATCAATTTCGAAGGGATGAAACGCACCCCCAATACCCTGAATGCCCACCGCCTGATCCATTGGGCCGGCATTGAGGGCCGTCAGACCGCTGCGGTTTCGGCGCTGTTTCACGCCTATTTTGTCGATGCGCGCGATATTGGTGATGCCGAGGTTCTGGCCGATATTGCGGACGGTATCGAAATGGATGCCGCAGTGGTAACCCGCCTGCTGAACACCGAAGAGGATGTACAAGCGATCCGCGATCGGGATGCCCACAGCCGCAAGATGGGCATTACATCGGTGCCCACCTTTATCGTTGGCGGCCAGCACGCAGTGCCCGGGGCACAGCCGCCGGAACTTTGGACCAATGTCATCGCGGAATTGACCCAAGCGCAATAAATGCCACGGAAGTGCGGTATTGCAATCGGGCCACAGCCTCAGGTCTTTCTGACCTATTGGCTTTGCCAAGCGCCCTGCACTGACTTACGATTTTGGCAAAAGGGGCAAAAGACCCCGACGGCTGAGCAGAATTGAAAAATGGCAGATCAAACACCAACACCGTTTCCGGTGGCATTTATTCGTGTATCGAAAATCTCTTGTGACTGGCGCGCCGGGCCCCTGCACTGTGTGGCGCAACTCGCCGCGCAGGCAACCGCTGGCGGCATCAAAGCGATATGGCGCAATGAGGTGGGCGGTGCCTATGTCACACCCGCCCGCGAGGCCCAGGCATGAACCGGTCCCGTGTGATCCTGAGTTATGGCCGGTTTGACGGGTTGAGCCAGCACCACGTGCGTTTCCTGCGCTCTGTCAGCGCAATGGGGCACGAACTGATCATTGGCTGTACCTCGGATGCTTTGGCCGCTCAAAACGGCATGCCCTGCACCCAGAACTTTGAAACCCGCCGCGCCGTTTTGGAAAGCTGCCGTTTTGTCTCGCGGGTGATTCCCCAAACCAGTTTGAGCCAAAAACGCACCGACATAGTGAACTATAATGTGTCAGTTCTGGTGTCTGACACCGCTAAAAACGGGCTATTTGATGATTTGCAGGACGTGGCACAGGTAATTTACCTGCCGCCCCATCCTGCGAGAAAATATGGCCATGAGCCTGAATTTCAGAGAAAAATCAGGGTTTCGCGCTGATTTGTAGCAGGTAGCCATTGTAGACGGTTCAACCATAGGGTAGTTCTGACGCCAAGTCGCGTCACTCTTTGCTGTGACAGACACAGCGGAGCCAGAACATTGCCATCTTCTACCCAACCGTTCGCCTTAAGTCGGACTGAATTCGTCGCGTTGATTGCGATGATGTTTGCAACCATTGCATTCTCAATTGATGCTATGCTGCCCGCTCTGCCCAGCATCGGTGCAGAACTCTCGCCGGATCAGCCCAACCGCGTCTCACTTATCCTGACATCCTTTGTCTTTGGCATGGGCATCGGAACATTTATCGCCGGCCCTCTGTCGGATAGTTTTGGCCGCAAACCGATCATCTATGCCGGTGCAACAATTTACATCCTGTCGGCCGCAGTGGCATGGGCCAGCTCATCCGTTGAGGTGATGTTGGTGGCCCGGATATTCCAAGGCTTTGGCGCGGCGGGGCCGCGTATCGTTTCTGTTGCCATCGTACGTGATCTGTTTTCGGGCCGGGAAATGGCCAAAATCGTGTCAATCGTTATGTTGGTCTTTACGCTGGTCCCAGCGATGGCCCCCTTGCTCGGTTCATTTATCATCGCCGGTTTTGGCTGGCGCGGCATATTCGTCGCCTTTATCACGTTTTCTGCGCTGTCAGTGGCCTGGATGAGTGCACGGATGCCCGAAACCCTTCCGGTCACAAACCGCCGTCCTTTACGGTTCTCCCTGATATTTTCGGCACTGAAGGAACTCTTTTCACATCCGTCCGTCCGTACTTCCATCCTTGTCCAATCTTTGGCCATGGGCATGTTGTTCTCAATGTTGACCCTGGTTCAGCCGATCTATTTTGAAGTCTATGACCGTGCTGCGTCTTTTCCCTATTGGTTCGGGGCCGTGGCCCTGTTTGCCGGCACAGCCAGCTTGTTGAACGCCATCATGGTGGTGCGATACGGTATGCGCAGACTGGTCACCGTGACGCTGGCTTTCCAGATCGTTTTTTCCAGCATCATGTTGGGATTTGATCTTGGTTCCCTGCCCGGGAATTATGGGTTTGCTGCATTTGTCGCCTTTCAGACATGCCTGTTCTTTCAAGCCGGTCTAACTCTTGGCAATCTCAATGCCATCGCCATGGAACCTGTCGGTCATATCGCCGGTATCGCCGCATCGGCAATTGCCGCAATTTCGACGGTATTGGCTGCCCTGATGGCCTCACCCATCGGTTTGTTGTTCGATGGTACCATCAAACCATTGGTCGTTGCCGTGCTGATCATGGCGATGATTGGATATATCCTGATGTTGCGCTTGGGACGCATTGAAACCCGCGCGGCCAATCAACCGTAATCAATCCGGCGTAACCGGCTTCGTTGCCGGTTACTTCTTTGCTTTGGCTGCCTTTTGCTTGGCAATCACATGTTCGGCAAGATCACGGGCAATGGCAAAGGCCCCCTTGATCTTGTCCGCATCTGACTTCCAGTCGCGCTTCACCACGATCTTGTTTTCACGTACCTTGGCCAGCCCACGCTGGTCCTGAATGAACGACACCAAACCTTCGGGAGAGGCGAATTTGTCGTTATGGAACTGGATCGTCGCCCCTTTTGGCCCGCCGTCCAGCTTGGCAATGCCCGCGCGTTTGCACATTGCCTTGATCCTCACCACCAGCATCAGGGTGTTAACCTCCTTTGGCAGTTTGCCAAAACGGTCAATCAATTCCGCCGCAAACCCTTCCAGCTCGACCTTGGTGCTAAGGCCTGACAGGCGGCGATAAAGACCCAACCGCACATCCAGATCCGGTACAAAGGTTTCGGGGATCAACACCGGCACACCCAGATTGATCTGTGGTGCCCATTGCTCATCCGTTTCCGACAGCCCTTCCATCTGGCCAGATCTGATCTTGGAAATCGCTTCTTCCAGCATGGACTGATACATCTCAAAGCCGACGTCGCGCATCTGGCCGGATTGCTCTTCGCCCAGCAGGTTACCCGCGCCGCGAATGTCCATGTCCTGTGACGCCAGCGTGAAACCGGCCCCCAGCGTGTCGAGCGAACCCAGCACCCGCAGCCGCTTTTCCGCCAGCGGCGTCAGCTTGGCGCGCGGCTTGGTTGTCAGATAGGCATAGGCGCGGGTTTTAGAGCGGCCCACGCGGCCCCTGATCTGATAAAGCTGCGCAAGACCGAACATATCGGCGCGGTGAACAATCATGGTATTGGCCGTCGGAATATCCAGACCGGACTCCACAATTGTTGTTGCCAGCAGGATGTCGAACTTGCCATCATAAAAGGCGTTCATCCGGTCATCTAGCTCTCCTGCTGCCATCTGACCATGCGCCACAACATAGCTCAGCTCTGGCAGCTGATCTTTCAGGAATGCTTCGATCTCGGGCAGGTCACTGATGCGCGGCACCACATAGAAGGACTGTCCGCCGCGATAATGTTCCCGCAACAGGGCCTCGCGCAGGGTCACCGCATCGAATTCACTGACATAGGTGCGGATCGCCAGACGGTCGACCGGCGGTGTCCCGATGATGCTCAGATCCCGCACACCGGTCAGCGACAGTTGCAAGGTGCGCGGGATCGGCGTCGCAGTCAGGGTCAACACGTGAATGTCGGTGCGCAAGGACTTCAGCCGTTCCTTGTGCTGCACACCAAAATGCTGTTCTTCGTCGATCACCAATAGGCCAAGGTTCAGAAACTTGATGCCTTTCGCCAACAGCGCATGGGTGCCGATAACAATATCAACCGTCCCCTTGGCCATGCCCTCTTTGGTTGCCGCGGCCTCCTTGGCGGGCACAAAACGGCTCAGCTGGCGCACTTCAATCGGAAAGCCGCGAAACCGTTCTGTAAAGCTCTTGTAGTGTTGCCGTGCCAGCAGGGTTGTCGGCGCAATGACCGCCACCTGCACACCGGACATAGCCGCCACAAACGCCGCCCGCATGGCCACTTCGGTCTTGCCGAAACCAACGTCACCACAGATCAGCCGATCCATCGGGTTACCACTGGTCAGATCGTCGATCACATCAGAAATCGCGCGCAGCTGGTCATCGGTTTCTTGATAGGGAAAACGGGCCGAAAACGCATCCCACATGCCTGGTGGCGGGTCCAAAACCGGCGCCCGGCGCAGCGCGCGTTCGGCGGCGATGCGGATCAGTTTGTCCGCCATCTCGCGAATGCGCTCTTTCAGCTTGGCCTTTTTCGACTGCCAAGCCCCGCCCCCCAGCTTGTCCAGCAGACCTTCTTCATGGCCGTACTTACTTAACAGTTCGATATTTTCGACCGGCAGGTACAGCTTTGAATTTTCGGCATATTCCAGCAGCAGGCATTCATGTGCCGCCCCTGCCGCAGTGATCACCTCCATGCCCAGGTAACGACCGATGCCGTGATCAACATGCACCACCAGATCACCCGGCGTCAGGCTTTGGGTTTCCGTCAGAAAGTTCGCCGCGCGTTTCTTGCGTTTGGGGGCGCGGATCAAGCGGTCACCCAGCACATCCTGCTCGGAAATGACGGTCAGCTTGCCGTTTTGCCAAGGGGCCTCGAACCCGTGTTCCAACGCCCATACCGCCAGATGCAAGCCGCGCTTGCCCAACCTGTTCGCCGACGGGATCGGGATCGCTTCGGCGAGTCCCTCATCCTCAATCAACCCGGTCAGGCGCTCGCGCGCGCCCTCAGAGTAACTGGCAATCAGCACAGGGCCGTCCTGAAGCTTTGCCTTGATATGCCCTGCCAGTGCGCCAAAAAGACTGATGCTTTCCTGCTGGCGTTCCGGGGCAAAATCACGTCCGATCCGCGCCCCCGCGTCCAGCACATTTGGGCCGGTGGGCTGTGGCAAGGGGTTCATCTGGATCACGCGGTGGTCCGCAGTTGCCAACAACCATGCCTCGTCCGTCAGATACATGCCTTCGGGGGGCGCGGGTTTATAAACGCTGTCCATCTTGGACCGGTTCGCCATGGCAATCTTGCGAGTCTCATATTGATCCGCAATGCTGTCCCAACGGGCCAGACGGCTGGCGGTCAACTGATCATCCAAGGTGACAGACGCGCCCGGCAAATAGTCAAACAGGGTCTCCATATCGGCATGGAAAAACGCCAGCCAATGCTCGGCCCCTTGATGTTTGCGCCCGGCGCTGATCGCTTCGTATAGCGGATCATCGGTGCCCGCCGCGCCAAATTCGATCCGGTAGTTTTGCCGGAACCGGGTAATTGCCGCTTCGTCCAGAATAACCTCGGACACCGGAGCCAGTTCGACCAGATCAAGTTTTTCCGTGGTGCGCTGGGTCGCCGGGTCAAACCGGCGCGCCCCGTCCAACACGTCGCCAAACAGATCCAGCCGTACAGGGCCTAAATCACCGGGCGGGAAAATATCGATGATCCCCCCGCGCACCGCGTAATCGCCCGGTTCCATCACCGTCGGGCTTTGCACAAACCCCATTCGGACCAGAAAATCGCGCAGAGCTTTCTCGTCAATCCGCGCCCCGACCTGCGCCGAAAACGCCGCATCCCGCAGAACCGAGCGCGCCGGCACCCGCTGCGTTGCCGCGTTCAGTGTGGTCAATAGCACAAACCGGTCCGGCATCCCGTGAACCAACCCTGCCAGCGTCGCCATCCGTTGCGCAGATATATCTGCATTCGGCGACACACGGTCATAGGGCAGGCAGTCCCATCCGGGGAAAGTGATCACTGGTAAGTCAGGTGCAAAAAACGCCAAAGCTGCCTGCACTGCGGCCATGCGTTTGTCGTCACGCGCAACATGCACAAGGCTGCCGCTGCGCCCCAGTTCATCAATAATCGCGCGGGCGTCAAAACCCTCGGGCACGCCAGAAAGGGTGATTTTACTCGGATTGGTCATGACGTCTCAATTGGCTTTCGGGCCTGCGCTGTCAACCGCCCAAAGGTCCCAAACTCATATTCTGGTACATCCCCCAAAGAGCGGTCACGAAAATCGACACCATGCCGATGATCTGGGTGTAAAGCCGGTGCCGGTTCATCCGCTTGAAAAGCACTTCACCGGAAGAATTCTCAGCCTCGATGATACGCGCGGTCGACAGGCTCAGCATTCCGACAATCGACAGCGGCAGCGCCAGCAGAAACACGGCCTGCGCAAATTCGTTGTCATAGACAAAGCCCAGCATCACCAGCATGGTCAGAAAAAAACAGGAAAACCCCGCCAGCCAAAGCCCCGACACCCGCCCGATATACAACAACCGGTTCACATTGATCCGCACCATATCCTCAAGGTCGACCTGCGCGTCTTCGCCGTACCGACGCGCCCGCAACACCATGTCATAAGGCACACCGATCACCCAATGCCCTGCCGTCGACCAGACAACGGCCAGAACGATCCAGAACCACAGGTTCGAGAACGAGCGCATGTCGATGATTTCGAAAAGCGTTTGGTACCAGTCCAACGTCATGCCCCAGCAGGTGAAAGTCAAAAGGTGATACCCAAGCTCGCCGCCAATTCCTACCCTTGAGTGCGCAGATTTTTCATGGAAAGACTGCGCAACACATTTGTGAGGTATTTTTGCATGACACCCGTCCAAGCCCAGTTCCCTGCCACCCGCCTGCGCCGCACACGCGCCACCCCAGCTTTGCGGGGGCTGGTGCGCGAGAATGCGCTGGAAGTGTGTGATCTGATTTGGCCGGTCTTTGTGCGTGCTGGCGAAGGGATAGAAGAGCCCGTCCCCTCAATGCCCGGCGTTATGCGCCGTTCCGTTGACAAAGTGGTCGAGGCCGCCGCCGAAGCCCATGCCCTGGGCATCCGCGCGATGTGCATCTTTCCTTACACAGGTCTGGAAGAACGCACCGAAGACTGTGCCGGTGCATGGGACCCCGCAAACCACGCCAACCGCGCCATTGCCGCCATCAAATCGAAGTTTCCCGACATGGCGGTGATGAGCGATGTGGCGCTGGACACCTACAACATCAATGGCCATGACGGATTTGTCGAAGACGGAATTATCGTGAACGACCGCACGGTCGAGGCGCTGGTCAAAATGGCGCTGTCTCAGGCTGACTCAGGGGCCGATATTATTGGCCCGTCCGATATGATGGATGGCCGCATAGCCGCCATCCGCGCCGCGCTAGAAACCAAAGGTCACAGCGATGTGACCATCCTCAGCTATGCGGCAAAATATGCGTCGGCATTTTACGGCCCGTTCCGCGATGCCGTGGGAGCATCGGGCGCGCTGACCGGCGACAAGAAAACCTATCAGATGGATCCGGCCAATTCCGACGAGGCCCTGCGGCTGGTGGCCCGTGATCTGGCTGAAGGCGCGGATATGGTTATGGTCAAACCCGGCCTGCCCTATCTGGACATCTGCCGCCGGGTGAAAGACAGCTTTGGCGCGCCCACTTTTGCTTATCAGGTCTCCGGTGAATACAGCATGGTGAAGGCGGCCGCCCAACACGGTTGGATCGACGAAGAGCGGGTAATGATGGAAAGCCTGATCGCCTTTAAACGCGCCGGCTGCGACGGTGTCCTGACCTATTTCGCCCCAGCAGCGGCACGGTTGCTGAACGGGTGATGGACATATGGCCCTAGCCGCGGCGTTACCAGTTACAAGCCTTGGAGACCTTCTCAAGAACCCCTGCGATGCCGGTCAAATCATACTCCAT
This sequence comes from Sulfitobacter sp. M05, assembly GCF_029285175.1. Lineage (GTDB taxonomy): Bacteria > Pseudomonadota > Alphaproteobacteria > Rhodobacterales > Rhodobacteraceae > Sulfitobacter. The sequence goes on from NZ_JABEDH010000001.1 coordinate 992,669, forward strand.
TTCATAGATATCGGATCGGCCCTGCATCCGCACGAGCATCTTTTGTGCCTCCCTTATCTGGTTCAAAAACGGAATAGCGTTGCGTCCGTTCCATAAACCCGCGGCTTTGTTGTTTGATGACGTTTCGAAGGATCTGGTCAGCGCCGGCTCTCCGTCAAGGCGATACGCCGCAGTCATCGTATCGTTGATTTCAAAGTTTCCCAAATAGAAATACGCTGATGTTGTATCCCGCCGGCATCGCAAAATAAGCGCCGGCGTGGACGCATTGCCAAACCCATCCCGAAACTCCCTCGACGAATCCAGCATGGCTGTAACATTGGGTTGATCTGTAATTTCGTCGGTTTCTTCTGTGACAATCCATGCCCCGCCACCCGAATTACCTTCACTATTGGCTTCAGCGATCTCAGTTAGCGGATTGCTCAAAGCGCTTAGAAGTTCCTTGGACGACCGATGCCCCGCAATTGAGACGACCGGCAACAGATGCATTTGTTCAAGTTTCAAGCCGTTTGAGCTTGCTTGCTCGGCACAGCTCAAACGCCTGGAAATCTGGAACTTCACCTGTTTCACACTCTTGGCTATATCGCCCTTCAAAAAGACCTCAAGCCCCGCATTTGTCATCTTCGCATAGGTCCGCGAACTGTATTCGCTATCGTTTACATCTTCAGCCTCAAGGTAACCTGGAAAATGTAAAACGTTTTTGTGCAGACAAAAATACCAGGCTCCTAAATCGGTTTCTTCCTCTGGGTTGAGTTGGTAAATTTGTCTGACGCCTAAACGCCCATATACCTCATCTAATCGTGCATCTAACTCAAACCCAATGGTTTCTTTTTCATGCTCTTGTGCCGAAGTGGCACCTGCCAACAGGACGACGGCGCTCAGAGAGGATAAGAAACGAAACAGCATAGTGATAATATCCATTTTATCTGCACCCTAACGCCTAAGTTGCTCTCGTCAACAAACCACCACCTTATGGTGGTGTTTTATTCACCAATTCTGCCCCCAAGCGTCACAGAAAATACCCCCGCCACAAAACACAGCGCCTTTTCGCCCAAACCTCCTTCCCGCATGACAAGCTGCAAAAAACCGCCTATAGTCCCCGACAAGCCGGGAAAAAAACTGGCATCAGGCAACAATTACAGGCAGACAAGATGAGCAATCCGATTTATTCGCGGCGCGCCTTTACCTTTGGCGCTTTGGCCGCCGGCGGGGCACTGGCCGCATGTGGCAACGGCGTGGGGGGCTATGGCTCGCAAACCATCGACGCGCGGGTTTATGCCACATTGAACGAAATGTACCGCAGCTACCCCAACACAGTGCAACTCGCCCAAAAATCCAATGGCATGTTGGTGATGCCTCTGGTCACCGAAGCCGGTCTTGGTCTGGGCGGAGCCTACGGGCGCGGGGCCCTGCTGATCAATGACACCACAGTTGACTATTATTCCGTCGCCAAAGCTTCGGGCGGTTTGCAAATCGGTGCCCAGCAATATGCACATGTCCTGTTTTTCATGACTGAGAATGCGCTTTTGGGCTTTCGCCGCTCGCCCGGTTGGGCGGCTGGTGCGGATGTTGAATATGTGATTTCGGATCGTGGTGACTCTGTCGAGGCTGCAACCACAACTGCGCTGGCACCGGTACTGGCCGCTGTCTTTGGCCGCGCCGGCCTTCGGGTTGGTGCGACACTGGAAGGCACAAAATACACCCGTATCATCCCCTAGGGTCAGGGCCTAATACACCAACGGCGCGCGCTGGAGCGTTTCAGGCTTAACTTGAGAAATCTCGCCCCCTTTTTGCGTTCAACCAAGGGGACTGGTGGCGAACAAGGGTTCCAAGTTTTACTCGAAACGCTATACCGATCTTGTGGCGCGCGCCTCTTCTCCTCTCTTTTTGGCCTTAAATACTGTCCACAGGTGCCCCGCCCGCCGTCCCATGTTAAACACAGCCCCCGACTAACCTTGCAAAATCATCCGGGCGGCCATTCGCTCGGGCTGATGTACTTTTACATGGCTCCAAGTTGCGGTATCGACAGACGATGCCAACCGCCTGCGCCTAAAATCGCAGAGCCCAACCGGAGCGTTTCATGGCCCTGATCTTTCGCTGGCTTATCCGAATTGCCGCTACACTAGTTGTGTTAAGCATGGTCACTGTCAGTTTGATCTATTGGCTCGCGTCACGTTCCCTGCCCGATTACACCGATGAAGTCGCCGTACGTGGATTGACGGCACCGGTCGAAATCGTGCGCGACAATGCCAATGTACCGCATATCTTTGGAACTTCCGACGCCGATGTCTTCTTTGGTCTCGGCTTTGCCCATGCACAGGATCGCATGTGGCAGATGACTGTTTTGCGCCGCACCGCCCAAGGCCGCCTAAGCGAGGTCTTCGGGGCATCTACGCTGGACATCGACAAGCTGATGCGCCGTCTGGATCTCTACCCGCTGGCCGTTCAATCCGCTGCTGCGCTTGATGCAAAAACCCGCAGCGCGCTTGAGGCTTACGCCGCCGGCGTCAATGCCCGCCTGAACCAGATCAACTCCGAAGCACTGGGGCGCGGGGCTCCGGAAATGTTGCTGTTCAACGCTCCGATGGCCCCATGGCGCCCCGCTGATTCCATCGCCATCACCAAACTGATGGGGGTGCAGCTGTCCGGCCACCTTCAGGCCGAAGTGATCCGCGCCCGCACTTCGCTGGCCCTGCCGGACGAAGACCGCGTGCGCGATATCCTGCCCGATTTTCCGGGCTCGGGCGTGGCTGCCCTACCCGAATATGCCGCTCTTCTCCCTGATGCTCCGCGTCATGCGGCAAACCGCCCGCTGAACCGGCATCCACTGTCGCCGTTCAAGGATCTGGCCTTTGCCGGTGCTTCAAACGCTTGGGCAGCAGCGCCGTCGCGGTCCGCGTCAGGCGGGACATTACTGGCCAATGATCCGCATCTGGGGTTCACCGCCCCCGCAATCTGGTATCTGGCACGGCTTGAGCTGCAATCAGGTGGCGTCATCGGCGGCACCATCCCCGGCATGCCCGTTGTGCTAACCGGACGCAGCGGTGCATTAGGCTGGGGGCTTACCTCGGCCTATCTGGACGATCAGGATGTTCACATCGAACAAATAAACCCTGATAACACCGAACAATACCGCACCCCCGACGGGTTCAAGGAATTTGTCAAACGGGCGTCAATTATCACCGTCAAGGACGCTGATCCCGTCACCTTGACCCTACGTTGGACCGACAACGGGCCGGTACTGCCGGGATCACACTACAACCTGTCCAGCGTCACCCCAGCGGGGCATGTTGCCTCGCTGAACTGGACGGTACTGAGCCCACGCGACACATCGCTTAGCGCCGCGATGGCACTGATGGAGGCGAAATCGGTTGAGGAAGGGATCAAAGCCACGCAAAATTACATCGCGCCAGCCCAAAACCTGACCTTGGTGGATCGCGAAAACATCGCGATGAAGATGATTGGCGCGATGCCGCGCCGCGACGCGGGCCACCAAAGCCAAGGCCGGATGCCCTCGCCCGGTTGGATTGCGGCGAACCGTTGGCAGGGCATCATGCCCTATGCCGCCAACCCCGAGTTCGTGGCCCCTGCGGGGGGCATTCTGGGCAATACCAACAATAAAACCGTGGACCGCCCGTTTCCCAACCACGTATCATTCCTCTGGGGGGATACTCAAAGGGTCCAGCGCTGGCGGCGGTTGATGCAAACCCGCCAGGTACATACCCGCGACAGCTTTATCGAGGCGCAGCTGGACACGGTCAGCTTTACCGCCCGCTCCCTGCTGCCGCTGATCGGGGCCGAACTGTGGTTCACCGGCGAAGCCGCCCCTGAAGGCAGCCCGGAACGTCAACGCCAACGCGCATTGATCCTGCTGGCGGGCTGGTCGGGCGAAATGAATGAACACCTGCCCGAACCGCTGATCTATGCCGCTTGGCTGCGCAGCCTTCAGACGCGGCTTATTCAGGATGAACTGGGCCCTCTGGCCGATGAATTCGACCACGTGCAACCGCTGTTCATTGAACGGGCTTTTCGCGATGTGAACGGGGCCGGTGTCTGGTGTGATGTGGTGCAATCTGCCCGTGTCGAGGACTGTGCCGAAATGGCGCAGCTGGCACTGGATGATGCGTTGTTGTGGATCAATGAAACATGGGGGCCGCAGCTGGAAAGCCTGCGCTGGGGCGATGCCCATCAGGCCACCCATGACCATCCCGTCCTCGGGACAGTGCCGGTGCTGCGCTACTTTGTGAACATCCGGCAATCGACCTCTGGCGGGGACAATACATTGCAACGCGGACGCACCAAAGGCGAAGACCCCGACCCGTTCCACAATGTGCATGGGGCCGGTTACCGTGGTGTTTATGACTTTGCCGATCCGGATTCGTCGGTCTTTGTCAGCTCTACAGGCCAGTCTGGCCATTTCCTGTCCCGCCATTACGACGATCTGGCACAGCTGTGGCGGCGCGGTGAGTATATCCCGATGTCGCTGGATGCCGACCTTGCCCGCGCGGCCTCTGTTGGGGTGACAACATTGACCCCGGCCAGCCGATGAACCGGGTTATTCTGCTGAACAAACCCTTTGGCGTGCTGTCACAGTTCACCGACAAAGGCACCCAAGGATCGAACCGCCCGACCCTGTCGGCCTATATCGACCAGCCAGGGTTCTATCCCGCCGGACGGCTGGACCGCGACAGCGAAGGGCTGATGGTGCTGACCGACAATGGTGCCTTGCAAGCCCGCATCGCCCATCCAAAATACAAGCGCCCCAAAACCTATCATGTTCAGGTCGAGGGCACACCGGATGCCAAAGCGTTGGATGCCTTGCGCAAGGGCGTTGTGTTGAAAGACGGCAAGACTGCCCCTGCCGAAATCACTCAGATTGATCCCCCCGAGGGGCTTTGGGAACGCGATCCGCCGGTGCGGTTTCGAAAAACTGTGCCGGATGCCTGGCTGCGGATCACCATTCGTGAAGGCCGCAACCGGCAGGTGCGCCGGATGACGGCCCATGTGGATCTGCCCACCCTGCGCCTGATCCGCGTTCAAATCGGCGACTGGTCCCTCAACGACCTGCGCCCCGGTGCGTGGCGATGGGCGTCAGAGACGGGTGCCTAAAGCGTTTCAAGCTTTGCTCCAAGCGCTATTATGTGTCCGGTTTTAATGATGGGGATTGCGTCCCCCAATGCCCCGAGAACGCGAAGCCTTGCAGGGTATTGGGGGTCCACCTTTAAGGCCGGGTGCCCATAGGCTGACCACCACACATGAAAAAACCGCCGGCGTTTCCACCGGCGGCCTTCAATTCAGAAACAGCGGCCCTCAGCCAGCAGCTTGTGTGCGCTGTTGCTCGCGACGGGCACCCAATTCCTCTGCGACAAGGAAGGCCAGCTCAAGAGACTGGCTCGCGTTCAGGCGCGGATCGCAGGCTGTGTGATAACGATGGGACAAATCTTCGTCAGAAACCGCGCGCACACCACCGGTACATTCGGTCACATCCTGCCCGGTCATCTCGAAATGCACGCCGCCGGGCACAGTGCCCTCCGCGGCATGAACGCCAAAGAATTCGCGCACTTCACGCAGCACGGATTCAAAGGGCCGCGTCTTGTAACCAGACGAGGATTTGATGGTGTTGCCGTGCATCGCATCACAAGTCCAGACGACATTCGCGCCTTCTTCCTGAACGGTTTTGATCAGCCGCGGCAGGTGTTCCCCAACAGACCCCGCGCCGAAACGCGCGATCAGGGTCAAACGCCCCTCTTCGTTCTGCGGGTTCAGCTTGGCCATCAGCAATTTGAGGTCATCACTGGTCATGCTTGGACCACATTTCAATCCGATCGGGTTCATCACACCCGAGGCGAACTCCACATGTGCCCCGTCTGGCTGGCGGGTGCGGTCCCCGATCCAGATCATATGCCCCGATCCGGCCAGCCATTTGCCGGTCATGCTGTCCTGACGACACAGCGCCTCTTCGTATTCCAGCAACAGCGATTCATGGCTGGTGTAGAACTCGACTGATTGCAGCGTATGTGCCGTGTCAGAATTAACGCCGGCCGCAGACATGAAATCCAGCGTGTCGGAAATGCGGTTGGCAATCTCCCGGTATTTCGCGGCCTTTTCCCCATCGGTAAAGCCCAGCGTCCAGCCGTGGACCTGATGCACATCCGCATAGCCACCGGTGGAGAAAGCCCGCAGCAGGTTCAGCGTGGCCGCCGCCTGCGTATAGGCGCGCAGCATTTTGTCAGGATTAGGGATACGCGCATCCGCGGTGAAATCCAGATCGTTGATAATGTCGCCGCGGTAGCTGGGCAGTTCCACACCATCGACGCTTTCAGTATTTGCCGAACGCGGTTTTGCAAACTGCCCGGCCATCCGGCCCAGTTTGATGACCGGCACCTTGGCGCCATGGGTCAAAACAATCGCCATCTGCAACATGACTTTAAAAGTGTCACGAATCGCATCCGAACTGAACTGCTCAAAGCTCTCTGCGCAATCCCCCCCCTGCAACAGAAATGCCTCGCCGCGCCCAGCTGCCGCGAGATGCCGCTTGAGACGGTTCGCCTCGCCGCCAAAGACCAGAACCGGATATCGTGCAAGCTGTGCCTCAACGGCGGTAAGCGCCGCTTGATCAGGATAGTCAGGCATCTGGATTCGCGGTTTGTTGCGCCAGCTTGATTTGCTCCACATGGTCATGGTCTTTTACTCCGGTCAAAGCGCTGACGGTCAGCGCTATCAAGGCCTTTTCTATACAAAACGCAGCACGCGGTGACCAGAACCCATTTGCGCCCTCTTGACCTTGACCGTTGTCCGTGAGCAGGGTTTCTGTCAGGTTCATTGCTGTTTGCGCTCTGACCTCTGTTTTACACCTTCTATCAAAGGACGCCGCGATGTCCGCTCCGCGCTCAGCCACTCGTGTCCCAGTCGACACAGACAAGCCACGCCGCTTTGTCTTTGTCCTGTTGGACCAATTCAGTCTCCTGTGTTTTGCGACAGCAATCGACAGCCTGCGCATTGCCAACCGGATGGCGGGCAAAACCATCTACAGTTGGATGACCATGGGCGAAGGGGGGGACACCATGGCCTGTTCGGCGGGGTCGGTTTTCCAACTGGACGACGATCTGGGTGATTTGCTGCGCGACGATACAATCATGATCTGCGGCGGCATGGATGTTCAGGCGGCCACCAGCAAGAAAGTCCTGGGTTGGCTGCGCCGCGAATCCCGCAAAGGGTTGGTTGTCGGTGGTCTCTGCACCGCAGCCTATACACTGGCAAAAGCCGGGTTACTGGACAACAAGCGAGCGACGATCCACTGGGAAAATCAGGACAGTTTCGCCGAGGAGTTTCAAGAAGTCGACCTGACAAAATCGGTCTTTGTGGTAGATGGCAACCGATTGACGACTGCTGGTGGAACCTCCTCGATTGACTTGATGCTGAAGCTGATTGCGGATGATCAGGGTGAGGAACTTGCCAACGCAGTTGCGGATCAGCTGATCTATTCCTCGATCCGAACCGATCAGGACACCCAACGCCTGAGCGTCCCGACCCGTATCGGCGTGCGCCATCCCAAGCTGTCGCAAGTGATTCAGATGATGGAAAATAACATCGAGGACCCGATCAGCCCTTCGCTGCTGGCCAAGGATGTCGGCATGTCTACGCGCCAGTTGGAACGGCTGTTCCGGCGTTATCTGAACCGATCGCCGAAACGCTATTACATGGAACTTCGCCTGCAAAAAGCGCGCAACCTGTTGATGCAGACCGATATGAGCGTGATCAATGTTGCACTGGCCTGCGGTTTTGCCTCGCCTTCGCATTTCTCTAAATGCTACCGTGCGCATTATGAAACCACACCTTACCGTGAACGCGGCAGCCATGCCACGCGGCTTTCGATCTAGCCTGCCGGACCTGCGTTTGCGCAACGATGATGGTGTGTGGTCTGTGGGGGCAGCTGAACAGCGTGCCCGCACCCGTCCAAATTCAGTTCTCATCCCTTTAAAGGAAACGCAGTATGCCGATCACTATCGACCCCGCTAAATTCACAAACCTTGCCGTTCAGGAGCATGAAAATGGGGTTTGGGTGGTCACTCTTAACCGCCCGTCAAAGCGCAATGCGCTGGACATTGACACCATCGAAGAGCTGGTCGATTTCTTTTCCGCCGCACCGCGCGCGGGTGTTCATGCGGTTGTTCTGGCCGGTTCCGGTGATCACTTCTGTGCCGGGCTCGATTTGATCGAACACCATGACGAAGACCGCAGCCCCGCAGACTTTATGCATGTCTGCCTGCGCTGGCACGAAGCCTTTAACAAGATGGAATATGGCGGCGTTCCGATCATTGCAGCCCTGCAAGGTGCCGTGGTCGGCGGCGGCCTTGAGCTGGCCAGTTCGGCGCATATTCGCGTGATGGATCAAAGCGCCTATTTCGCGCTGCCCGAAGGCCAACGTGGCCTTTTCACCGGTGGCGGCGCGACCATCCGGGTGACCGATCTGGTCGGCAAATCGCGGATGATCGACATGATGCTGACAGGCCGCGTGTATGGCGGGCAGGAAGCGGCAGATCTTGGGTTGGCGCAATACATCGTAGAGGGTTCAAGCTTTGATGCGGCCATGGAGCTGGCCCAGCGGGCAGCCCAAAACCTGCCCCTGTCAAACTTTGCCATCTGTTCGGCAGTCAGCCACATGCAAAATATGTCCGCAATGGATGCCGCCTACGCCGAGGCCGTGGTGGCCGGTGTGGTCAACACCCAACCCGATGCCCGGGCGCGGCTTGCAGCATTTGCCGACAAGAGCGCCGCCAGAGTGCGCCCGAACGAAAGCTAAGGTGCCGATCAGGACGGCGAGAGGCGATAAACCGCGCCGTCCTCTACCGAGATAAACCAGATGGTCCCGTCGGGGGCCTCTACGATATCCCGCAGACGGCCAGTCTGCGGGGTCTCAATCCGCTCAACCTCGCGCAGCGGGTCACCAGACAATCGGCTGATATAGCCAAACTTGAGCGAGCCGACAAAGAAGTCACCTTTCCACTGCGGAAACTGCTTGCCTGAATAGATCAGCAAGCCCGACGGAGCGATGGACGGGTCCCAAAAGAACGCCGGCTGCTCCATTCCGGCTTTGATTGTGCCCTCGCCGATCTGGCGCCCGGAATAATGCCGCCCGTATGAAATGACCGGCCAGCCAAAGTTGGCCCCGCGTTTAATGGCGTTGATTTCATCACCGCCACGTGCGCCATGTTCTGACACCCACAAGTTGCCCCGCAAATCAAGTGCCGCCCCCTGTGGGTTCCGGTGACCGAATGACCAGATTTCCGGCAGCCCACCGCCCTGAACAAAAGGGTTATCGCGCGGAATACTGCCATCCCGTGCCACCCGCACGACCGATCCGTTATGACGGGTTCGATCTTGGGCTGACGGCCTGTCACCACGATCCCCGATGGTGACAAAAAGCGTACCATCCAGAGCTTCGACCACCCGAGAGCCAAAGTGCCGCCCACCAGAACTGCCGTGTTTCATGTCAAAGATTTCGCGGAAGTCCCGTAGTTTGCCTGCGCCTTCCGGGAACACCGCCGTTCCCAGGGCCGTGCCACTGCCGCCATTTGATTGGCGCTTGGCATAGGTCAGATAGATCCGCCTGCTTTGGGCGAAATCTCGGGCTGGCGTGATGTCGAGCAATCCACCCTGCCCGCGCGCAACCACCCTTGGCCCGCCAGCAATCGCCGCGTTTTTCCCATCCCGACTGAACACCAAACGCCCCCCCCGTTGAGTGATCAGCGCTCCGCCTTCTGGCAAGGGTGCCACCGCCCAGGGTGTCTTTAACCCGCTGGCGACCGCTTCGATCCTCCAGTCGGGGCCGGCCAGAGCAGGAAAACTTGCAACAACCAGAATCCCAAGCGCCCCGAGGATTTTTGACAATTTTCCGTCAGATTTCACAATTATCCTCCTGCTGGAATGCCGGTTTTCAGAGAATATGACTTATGCCTCTAAAAATAGCTATGGCGAAGCCTTGTTCCCACCCCACCAGCCCTTGCGGATTGGAAAAACCACTTTTCTTTTCAACGGGTGCCGCTTACGCTTTGCCCAGAACATCAAGTTCCAACAAGGGAGAAACACATGAAAAAGATGCTTATGGCCACAACGGCTGCGGCTCTGGTTGCAACGGGCGCGATGGCAGACGGCCACGCAAAGGAAGTGAAACTCGGGGTGATCTTCGGCTTTACCGGCCCGATTGAATCGCTGACCGGCCCCATGTCCGCAGGCGCGGAAATGGCGATGAAAGAAGTCACCGACAGCGGCATGTTTCTGGACGGTACCAAGGTGACATCCGTGCGCGCGGATTCGGGCTGTATCGACAACGGCATGGCGGTGGCATCGGCCGAACGTCTGATCGCCGAAGGTGTTAGCGGCCTTGTCGGTGCGGACTGTTCCGGCGTGACCGGCGCGGTATTGCAGAACGTTGCCATTCCAAACGGCATGGTCATGATCTCGCCTTCCGCAACATCGCCGGGCCTGACCACAATGGAAGACAACGGTTTGTTCTTCCGCACCTCACCGTCTGACGCGCGCGAAGGCGAAGTCATGGCGGAAATCCTGCAAGAACGCGGCGTGAAATCCATTGCCCTGACCTATACCAACAACGACTATGGCAAGGGCCTCGCGGATGCGATTGAATCTTCCTTCAAAGCGGTTGGCGGCGAAGTAACCATCGTTGCGGCCCATGAAGACGGCAAAGCCGATTATTCCGCCGAAGTTGGCGCATTGGCCTCTGCCGGTGGTGATCTGCTGGTTGTTGCGGGCTACCTTGACCAAGGCGGTGCAGGCATCATCAAATCCGCATTGGATGCAGGTGCATGGGAACAGTTCGGTCTGCCCGGTGGTATGATCGGTGAGAACCTGCCGAAAACCATTGGTCCTGATCTGAACGGCTCTTACGGCCAGATCGCAGGTTCACAGGGTGACGGCATCGACAATCTGGTCAAAATGGTCGACGGTGCATTCGACGCCACATCCCCATACACACCAGAGTCTTATGACGCAGCAGCGCTGTTCCTGCTGGCCATGCAGGCGGCAAACTCAACCGATCCGGCGGCCTATAAGGACGAGATCCTGAACGTGGCAAACGCGCCCGGCGAAAAGATCTATCCCGGTGATCTGGGCAAGGCGCTTGAGCTGATCAAAGCTGGCAAAGACGTCGACTATGTTGGTGCCTCTGCGGTTGAACTGATCGGGCCCGGTGAATCTGCCGGTACCTACCGTATGATCGAAGTCAAAGACGGCAAGAATGAAACCATTGGCATGAAGTAAGCCATGTGGCACAACCGGATACAGCCTGCCTTCGGGTGGGCTGTATCTGAACATAAAAGATCGAAAAGATCAGCGCTCAAGGTGGCGCAAACAGGGAAAATATACATGGTGCACTCGGATGAGCATATGATCGTCGTCGACGATCTGCACAAGCATTTCGGCGGTTTTCATGCGGTGGACGGGGCCAGCCTGTCAATTGACCGCGGATCAATCACCGGATTGATCGGACCAAACGGGGCTGGAAAAACCACTCTTTTCAACGTGATAGCCGGGGTCCTCAAACCGACCAGCGGCAAGGTATATATGGACGGCGAGGATATTTCCGGCCTGCCCCCACATACCCTGTTCCATAAGGGATTGTTGCGGACCTTTCAGATTGCCCACGAATTCCATTCCATGTCCTGCCGCGAGAACCTGATGATGGTGCCGGGCGCGCAATCGGGGGAAACCCTGTGGAACACATGGTTCGGGCGCAAACGCATCGCGGATGAGGAACGCGCACTAAAGGCCAAGGCCGATGAGGTGCTGGAGTTTCTGACGATCGAACATCTGACCCACCAAAAAGCCGGACAGATTTCGGGCGGTCAGAAAAAGCTGCTTGAGCTTGGGCGCACCATGATGGTGGATGCCAAGATCGTGTTCCTTGATGAGGTTGGTGCCGGTGTGAACCGCACCCTGCTCAACACCATTGGCGATGCGATCATCCGTCTGAACAAGGAACGCGGTTACACCTTTGTCGTCATTGAACACGACATGGATTTTATTGGCCGCCTATGTGATCCGGTCATCTGTATGGCCGAAGGCCGGGTTCTGGCGCAGGGCACACTGGCCGAGATCAAAGCAAACGAACAGGTCATCGAGGCCTATCTGGGCACCGGATTGAAGAATAAAGATCAGGTGGGCGCATGAGCCGCCCCGGTCTTGTCCCGACGACCCCCAAGAAAAGAGACGCATAATATGAGCGATCCGTATGGCGACCGCGGCAACAAGGATTTGTCGATCGGCAATTCCAAGGGCATGGGCAGCGAAATGCCTCAAAGCGGCGGCACCAGCTTTGCCGCCCCCGGCGGGCCGTTCCTGATCGGGGATGGTATGACGGCAGGGTATGGTAAAGGGCCGGACATCTTGCATGACTGTACAATTGCGGTCGACAAAGGCGAGATTGCCGTGATTGTCGGCCCCAATGGTGCGGGCAAATCAACCGGCATGAAAGCCGTCTTTGGTATGCTGGACATGCGCAAGGGCCATGTACGGCTGGACGGCGAAGACATCACCGACCTGTCACCGCAAGATCGGGTGTCCAAAGGCATGGGATTTGTGCCGCAGACGTCTAATATCTTTACCTCGATGACGGTGGAAGAGAACCTTGAGATGGGCGCGTTTATCCGCACCGATGATTTCTCTGATACCATGGCGCAGGTTTATGATCTGTTCCCGATCCTTAAAGAGAAACGTTTGCAGGCAGCGGGTGAGCTGTCCGGCGGTCAGCGCCAGCAGGTTGCCGTGGGCCGCGCTTTGATGACCCAGCCCAAGGTTCTGATGCTGGATGAACCAACAGCAGGCGTGTCGCCGATTGTCATGGACGAACTGTTCGACCGGATCATCGAAGTGGCCCGCACCGGCATTCCGATCCTGATGGTGGAACAGAACGCGCGTCAGGCGCTTGAAATCGCGGACAAAGGGTATGTTCTGGTACAAGGGGCGAATGCTTATACTGGCACCGGCAAGGAATTGCTGGCGGATCCCGAAGTACGCAAATCGTTCTTGGGAGGCTGATATGTCAAAATGGATTTCAATCATCTTTGCAATGTTCGTGGCCGGCACCGCGCAGGCCGGAACCGCAACCTTGTTCGCCTGTACGATGACCCGAGAGTGTATCAATGCGGAACCCTGTGCCGACACAAATGTCGACCTGAGCGTCGAACAAAGCAAAGGCAACGCGGCACCGTTTCAACTCTATACCCCGGCAGAGACTGTGGACGGGGTGTTTTCAGATGACAATGACCCTGCCGGTGCCACCTTTTTTATTGCGCGCAGCACCGGTGCCTATCATCTGCTGAGTGTCGATACCGATAAGAATGCCGTCTGGAACGTGCAGATGCCAATGAGCGAAATCGTATTGACCTATTTCGGAACCTGCGAGGGATAATGGACTTTCTAAACGCAATCATCGCCTTGGCCAACTATGTGTTGATCCCCGGCATTGCCTATGGCTCGCAACTGGCTCTTGGCGCGTTGGGCGTCACGCTGGTGTACAGCATCCTTCGGTTTTCCAACTTTGCCCATGGTGACACCATGGCCATGGGGGCAATGGCGACCGTTTTGATGACCTGGCTTTTCCAAAGCTGGGGCATTTCGCTCGGGCCGCTGCCCACGGCTCTGCTTGCCCTGCCCTTCGGCATTCTGTTTGCCGTTGGTCTGGTGTTGTTCACCGACCGCACGGTCTATCGGTTTTATCGGGTGAAAAAGGCGCAGCCGGTCATTCTGGTGATCGTCAGCCTTGGGGTTACGTTTATTTACAACGGGGTAACGCGGTTTATTATCGGGGCGGATGATCAGAGTTTCTTTGACGGAGAACGCTTTATCATCTCGGCACGAGAGTTCAAAAAGGCCACCGGCCTGGCTGAGGGGCTGTCGTTCAAGACGACCCAAGGCATTACCATTGTCACCGCAATTGTGGTCGTTGCGCTGCTGTTCTGGTTCCTGAACAAGACGCGGGCCGGCAAATCAATGCGGGCCTACTCCGACAATGAGGATCTGGCCCTGTTGTCCGGCATCAATCCCGAACGTGTGGTGATGATCACCTGGATGATCGTGGCCACGCTGGCAACCATTGCCGGCGTTCTATACGGACTGGACAAGTCATTCAAACCATTCACCTATTTCCAACTTCTCTTGCCGATTTTCGCCAGTGCCATTGTCGGCGGTCTGGGCAATCCATTGGGGGCGATTGCGGGAGGTTTTGTGATTGCCTTTTCGGAGGTCACCATCACCTATGCGTGGAAAAAGGTTCTGGTCTATCTGATGCCCGAAAGCCTTGAGCCAAGCGGCCTCGTGCAACTGCTGTCCACTGACTATAAATTCGCGGTCAGCTTTGTGATCCTTCTCATTGTTTTGCTGTTCAAGCCTACGGGCCTATTCAAGGGACAAGCGGTATGACCGAAACTGTTCGAAATTCACTGCTGTTTGGCGTGATCGCCCTGTTGATCCTGTTTGTCGGGGTTCAACAAAGCTGGAACTCGGCCCTGTACATCATCGCAATGGGTCTGGTTTCCAGCATCATGGCCTTGGGTGTGAATCTGCAATGGGGTTTTGCAGGGTTGTTCAACGTTGGCATTATGGGGTTTGTCGCCCTTGGCGGTCTGGCTGCGGTGCTGATCGGGATGCCGCCCACCGAGGGGGCGTTTGCCGCCGGGGGTGTTGGCGTGATTACCGCCCTTTTGTTGGGGGCAGGCACGATTATCCTGGCCATTGTGATCATGCGCCGGATGCAGGGTGGCTGGATGCGCACCCTTGCTGTCATTGCAGTACTGATCGCGGGTTTCTTTATCTTTCGCGGTATTCTGGACCCTTCTGTCGCACGTATTGAGGACATCAATCCGGCCCAATACGGTTATCTGGGCGGGATTAACCCCGATGGTTCCAAGGTGGGGGAAAGGGCTGATCTTTTCATCCTGCTGGCATGGCCTCTTGGTGGTCTGTTTGCCGCCGCGGCGGCTTGGCTCATTGGCAAGACCGCGCTGGGGCTGCGCTCTGATTACCTTGCCATCGCGACACTTGGCATCGCAGAGATTATCATAGCAGTGCTGAAGAACGAGGACTGGCTGACGCGCGGGGTAAAGAACGTGATCGGCCTGCCCCGTCCGGTGCCCTATGAGGTAACCTTGCAGAATGATCCAAGCTTTGTTGAACGCGCAACCTCGCTTGGCTTCACCCCGGTTGAAGCATCAACGCTTTGGGTCAAGGTTCTGTATATCCTGTTGTTTGCGGCTGTGTTGCTGATCCTGATGTGGATGTCGCAACGCGCTCTGCATTCGCCATGGGGTCGGATGCTTCGTGCAATCCGCGACAATGAGGTTGCCGCCGAAGCCATGGGCAAAGACGTCACTGCGCGGCATTTGCAGGTTTTCATCCTTGGCTCGGCAGTTTGCGGCATTGCCGGTGCGATGATGACCACAATTGACAGCCAGCTTACGCCCGGCACCTATCAGCCGCTTCGCTTTACCTTTCTGATCTGGGTGATGGTGATTGTTGGGGGATCGGGCAACAATCTGGGCGCGGTTCTGGGTGGGTTCCTGATTTGGTTCCTTTGGGTTCAGGTGGAACCGATGGGGCTGTGGCTGATGAACACAATCACGGCAGGCATGGCCGAAGGTTCACCACTTAAGGAACATTTAATCGAAAGTGCCGCACATATGCGTTTGCTGACCATGGGCATGGTCCTGTTGTTGGTGCTGCGGTTCAGCCCACGTGGGTTGATCCCCGAGAAATAGGCCCGGCTGTGGGATTGACCAACGCCAACGGGTGGCGCTGGTTGAGAGTGCGGACAGTATATAAGGCCAAAAAGAAAAGGGGGCGTGGGAGAAATCCCGCGCCCTTTGTTCCGTATCAGCGCCCTTTGAAGAGCCCCCCAAGAATGCCGCGCACAATCCGTCTGCCGGTGGTGCCCTTCAGCTCCTTGATAACCACGCTGGCCATCGCGGCACCAAAACCTTCCTGAGATTTGCGGCGCGGGCTGCGCGATGTGGATCGGGTCACCCCTTTGCCAGCATAGCGTCTGGCATTGTTGAACTCGCGCAGTGCCGGTGTCTCGGCCTCTTCGGCCTTTTCCTCGGCTTCGGAGGCTTCTTTGGCAGCTTGATCAGCCTTTTTGCGCAGAAGTTCAAAAGCCGATTCACGGTCTTGGCGGGCGTCATACTTTCCCGCCATGGGTGATGCGGCCATGACCCCGGCCCGTTCAGCATCGGTGATCGGGCCCAGCTGTGAAGATGGCGGGCGGATCAGCGTACGCTCCACAATTCCCGGCACGCCCTTCTTTTGCAGAAAGGAGGTGATCGCCTCGCCGACGCCAACCTCGCGGATGGCTTCTTCGGTGTCAAAGCGCGGGTTCTCGCGGTAGGTTTCCGCCGCCATGCGCAGTTCCTTGCGGTCTTTTGCGGTAAAGGCGCGCAGGGCGTGCTGCACCCGGTTGCCCAACTGGCCAAGGATATCTTCGGGCACATCTGCCGGGTTTTGGGTAATGAAATAGACACCAACCCCTTTCGAACGGATCAGGCGGGCGACCTGTTCAACCTTGTCAATCAGGGCCTTAGGCGCGTCATCAAACAACAGGTGCGCCTCGTCAAAGAAGAAAACCAGCTTGGGTTTTTCGGGGTCCCCAACTTCGGGCAGTTCTTCGAACAATTCCGACAGCAGCCAAAGCAGGAAGGTTGCATAAAGCTTCGGTGCCCCCATCAGCTGATCTGCGGCAAGGATGTTGATCACGCCGCGCCCGTCTTTCTCGGTGCGCATCAAATCGGACAGCGCCAGCGCTGGTTCGCCAAAGAGATCGGCGGCACCTTGGTTTTCCAGCACCAGCAAGCGACGCTGAATCGCACCAACCGATGCCGCTGAAACATTGCCATAACGCAGGCCCAATTCTTTGGCGTTTTGGCCGATCCAGACCAACAGGGCTTGTAAATCCTTGAGGTCGAGCAAGGCCAGACCATCCTCGTCGGAAACCCGAAAGGCGATATTCAAAATCCCCTCCTGCGCCTCTGTCAGCCCAAGGAGTTGTGACAGCAATAAGGGGCCCATTTCGGATACGGTGGTGCGGACGGGGTGGCCCTGTTTGCCAAAAAGATCCCAGAAGGTCACCGGGAAAGCATCATAACTGTAACTGTCAAAACCGATGGTTTCGGCCCGGCTGGTGAAGGGGCCGTGCAACTTGTGATCTGGGCTGCCGGATTTTGCCAGTCCGGACAGATCGCCTTTCACATCCGACAGGAAAACCGGAACGCCCGCCGCTGAGAAACCTTCGGCGAGAATTTGCAACGTTACCGTTTTGCCGGTGCCCGTGGCACCAGCAATCAATCCATGCCGGTTTGCATAGCCGATATTGAGGAACTGCTGGGTGGCGTAGTCATCGCCGCCGCCTCCGATAAAGATGTCATCTGTC
This sequence comes from Sulfitobacter sp. M05, assembly GCF_029285175.1. Classification (GTDB taxonomy): domain Bacteria; phylum Pseudomonadota; class Alphaproteobacteria; order Rhodobacterales; family Rhodobacteraceae; genus Sulfitobacter. The sequence goes on from NZ_JABEDH010000001.1 coordinate 1,010,103, forward strand.
ACAAGTCGTCCTCTCAGGCCGTTATTAGGGTGTTCGGAAGTATTCTTATCCGCGAAAGCGCCTGTCTTCACGGGGAAATGGTCATTCGTGAGGACGCGGGCAATGTTAAATGCGCTTTGTAGGCAAATTTGGTGATCCTGAGCATAGAAAGTTAACTTCTCTACTCCATAGTCGTCCCTGTCACTGGCGCTTATGTCCTTTTCGCACTGGTGACACTTCCTCCCTGTCAGACTGGCCGCGCCCTTGGGTGCGGTCCTTTTTTTGTTCCGCCATTCTGACATCTTTGCGTATCGCTCCGCCTTGGTCCGCAAAGGCAGGGCTGGCAGTGTTATGTTTCGTGGGCGGAAAACGGCAACAGGATGTCGTGTATTCATCTTGAAATTGCAGGCCCGAAACCACCCCCAAAGGGAGCCCACCTAAATTTTTATGTCTAACCGTCTGTTTTTTATATATATTTATACTATTGACCGTCCAGCATAGCTTGCGTAACCTTCCCCCATAAGTCGGCTTAGTCCGATGGGGAGAAAAGTTTGGGAAAGGGAGTGCGATGCGCTCCCTTTCTCCGATTCTGGGACCACGCAAGCTTTTGGATTATCGGCGGTTTTCAGCCTCGTGAAAGGCAATTTATTATGGTTCTACGCTGACAATACCAATGCGGCATGGTAAGTGGCGCGAAAGAAACAAACGTGGATTTGACATGAGCAAGCTTTTCACCGCACTGCCCCTTTCTGCTGCCCTTTTCGTACTGGCCCCCTTGCCAGTGCTGGCGCAGGATACAACGGCCACAACCGAAGAAGCGAAACCCGAAGCGGCCCAGGGCTCGAAGGTTGAGGAACAGCTGAGCCTTGGCGAAGATGCCTCAGGCGATCCCGAGCTTGGCAAACCCTATACGCAGGAAGTGATCGGCGAATGGGAAATGCGCTGTATCAAGACCGAAGCCGAAATTGATCCGTGCCAGATGTACCAATTGCTGGACGACGGTCAGGGGGCTCCAGTGGCAGAAATCTCTCTGTTCCGCTTGCCCGATGGTGGCAAAGCCAAGGCTGGCGCGACAATTGTTGTTCCGCTTGAGACCTCCTTGCCGCAACAGCTGACCATCTCCGTCGATGGCGGCAAAGCGCGACGTTATCCTTACGCGTTCTGCAACCCTGTCGGCTGCTATGCGCGGCTTGGCCTGACAGATGCTGATATTTCGGCATTCAAGCGCGGCAAGGCAGCAGAAATTACGATCATTCCTGCGCTGGCACCCGATCAGAAAGTCAAACTGGCCCTGTCGCTGAGCGGTTTCACCGCAAGCTATAACAAAGTTTCAGTGATTGATCAGTAAGCTTGGCAAGCTGATGCGCTTTCGCCGGTAACATTCAAGGGCCGTGCCGTATTTCGGTGCGGCCCTTTGCGTTTGGAATATCAGACTTTGCGCAGGGCAATCACCGCATTCATCCCGCCAAAGGCAAAGGCATTACTCAGCACGACAGAGACTTTTGCATCCCGCGCCGTGTTGGGCACCACATCCAATGCACATTCCGGATCCGGTTCTTCATAACCGATTGTCGGCGCAATCACCCCATCGCGCAATGCCATGATGCAAGCCAAAAGCTCAACTGCGCCGGTGCCGCCAATCAGATGGCCATGCATGGATTTGGTCGAGGAGATCATCAATTGATCTGCATGGGGCCCAAAGACATCCGCAACCGCCGCGCATTCGGTTTTGTCGTTGGCCGCCGTCCCGGTGCCATGGGCATTGATGTACCCAACATCCTCGCGGTTTATGCCAGCATCTTCCAACGCTCCGACCATCGCACGGGCGGCACCGGCTTTGGACGGCATCACAATATCACTGGCATCCGAGGACATGGCAAACCCGATCACCTCGCAGAGAATATCTGCCCCGCGGGCCCGGGCATGTTCATATTCTTCGAACACAAATATACCGGCCCCTTCACCTTGGACCATCCCGTTGCGGTTCGCTGAAAACGGGCGACAGGCATCGCGGCTCATCACGCGCAGACCTTCCCAGGCTTTCACGCCCCCAAAACACAGCATCGATTCCGATCCGCCGGTGACCATGGCCGGTGCCATGCCCGAACGCACCATGGAAAACGCCTGTGCCATCGCGTGGTTGGAAGAGGCGCAAGCAGTAGACACGGTAAACGACGGTCCCTTCAGGTTCCATTCCATGCTGACATGGCTTGCCGCCGCATTATTCATCAATTTGGGCACAACAAAGGGATGCACCCGGTTCTTACCCTCTTCATAAACCGCACGATAATTGTCATCCCATGTGGACACACCACCGCCGGCGGTCCCCAGAACAACACCTGATTTTGCCGAAACATCGCCGGAGAATATCAGACCGGATTGGGTAATCGCTTCTTTGGCCGCGGCCAGCGTAAACTGGGTGAACCGGTCATAAAGTGACATCTGCTGACGGTTGTAACGCCCTTCGGCCTCAAAGCCGCGCACTTGCCCGCCGATTTGAATTTGCAAACGCTCGACGTCACGAAATGAAAGCGCGCCGATACCACAAACTCCTTCGCGCATCGCCTGCATGGTCGCGGGCACATCGTGGCCCAAGGCGTTGATCGTCCCCGCACCGGTGATCACTACACGTTTCATGGTGTTATGCCTGCTCAGCTTTCAACCGTTCAATCCCCTTGATGATCGTGGCAACCGAGGTGATGTCAAAATCGGTTGCAGAAGGATCATTGGCATTAAAAGGCACACTGATATCAAAAGCTTCCTCGATTGCGAAAATGCTCTCGACCACTCCCAGACTGTCGATGCCAAGGCTCTCAAGTGTACTGTCCGGGGTCACGTCCTCCGGTTCCAACAGGGCTTGTTCTGCGATGATTGTGATGACTTGATCGGTGATATTCATGGGCCAATCCTTTGCTTCGGTCAGGTCCTCAGGTCACGTACAAGAATGATCTAGCCATCCTTGTCTGATTTGAAAACCACCTTTCGCAATTCCCCGACTTCACGCAGCAAACGCGGCAACCGGCGTTGCGCTTTATAGAGGTCGACCTGCTTGTCCATTTGCGTCGCTGGGTAACCCAGCATCGTGCGGCCAGCCGGCACATTCGACATCAGTTTGGTGCCGCCGCCCGCAATCACACCGTCACCGACAAAAATATTATCGTTCACACCAACCTGCCCGGCCAACACCACATTGTCACCGATCCGGGCTGATCCGGCGATGCCGACCTGACCACAAATCAGGCTGTTCGTACCGATGGCCACGTTATGCCCCAGATGCACCTGATTATCGAGTTTGGTGTTATTGCCGATGGTGGTGTTACGGATGGTGCCGCAATCAATCGTACAGCCCATGCCGATTTCCACATCATCTCCGATGCTGACTGATCCCAGTGAATGAATGCGAATCCACGGTTGGGCAGCCGCCGCGCCCTGATCTCCAAGGGTCTTGCGGGCGGATTCAACTGTCGAAGGTTCCGGCGTTACAAAGGAAAACCCGTCTCCGCCGATCCGCGCACCCGGTTGCAGTATGCACCGTGCCCCGATCGTCACGCGTGCCCCAATGCTGACCTGTTCGCGCAAATAGGCATCAGGGCCCAAATCCACATCAACGCCAATAAAACAATGCGGCCCGATCACCGACCCGGCACCGATCCGCGCCCCTGCCGAAATGATGGCAAGTGGTCCGACGCTGACGTCCGCGCCCAAAACCGCTGTTGGATCGATAATCGCCGACGGGTGAATACCCGTGGCAAACCCCTGCCCCTTGTCCAACATCCGCGTCATGCCGGACATCGCAAATCTGGGCCGCGTCGGGAAAATCGCAGCCTTCAGCCCCATGGCTTGCCAGCCGGCATCGGGCCATAGCATCGCAGCGCGGGCCGCGCCCTGTCCCAGCCCCTCGGCATACTTGGGGTCCATGGCCAGCGCCAAATCATCCGGTCCCGCCGTCTGCGGCTCGGCCGCGCGAGCGATAACCAGTGATGTATCACCAGCAGCTTCGGCCCCCAGTGATTTCGCAATCTGTTCAACCGTAAAATTCATCATGGGCACCCCTTGTGGCAGCGCCCCGAGATTTACCCCTGAACGCCGCCCAAGACCACCCCTGCCCGCGACAGAGCGGACCATATCTTGGCGTCACGCCCATAAACGTCAGCGCGGTATTCGGTATGGCCCCGCGCATTGGTCACCGCCGTGCGATAAATCAGATGCACGGGAACGGGCTCATCCAGAACCACTTTGGTCTCACTGCCGGAACGCAGCACGGATTGGAAATACCCTTTCGGATCCTGCTCCTGCATCCGCAGCAATTCATGTGCGAATTCAAAAGGTTGGGCCAGTCTCACACACCCATGGCTAAAGGCCCGCACATCCCGGGAAAACAGGCTTTTGGCGGGGGTGTCATGCAGGTAAATATTGTATTTGTTCGGGAACATGAACTTGACCAAACCCAACGCATTGGATCGGCTTGGCGGTTGGCGCATGGCAAAGGGGAAGGTGCGCTCGGTGTATTTCGAGAAATCCACCGCACCTCGGTTGACCTTGCGACCGCGGCTGTCGGTGATCTCGATATGGCTGACCGCATTGCTGTTGCGCTTGAGGGCCGGCAGGTATTCCTTGGTCACAATCGAGCGCGGCACATACCAGCTGGGGTTCACAACCATATGCGTCATCGTGTCCGAGAATTCTGGCGTCGGGCGATCATCCCGGTTCGCCCCGATGACCGAACGGGTGTAAAACGACAGCTTGCCATCATCGATGATCTTTGCCGAGAAATCCGGCAGGTTCACCAGAATATGGCGTTTGCCACGTTCCGTATTGAACCAGCGTTCCCGCTCAAGCGCGACCAACACCGATTGCAAGCGCTTCTCTACGCTGACGTTGATCTGTTTCATGGTGGCACCACCGGCCACTCCGTCATCATTCAACCCATGCGCAATCTGGAACTGCTGTACCGCCGCCTGCATGTCAGCATCATAAACACGGGTATTGGTACGCTCCAGATAATCCATCGCAATCAAACGGTTACGCAGGGAAATCACGGCATTCCCGCTTGCCCCCGGCTTGAGTGATTTGGCCGGCACAGGTGCCCCCCAGCCGCCTGCGCCCAGCAAGCGCTCCATCGCGACTTTTTCCTTGATCAGGGCATTATATTCCATGCTGGTCGGCGGCAAAGACCGGAAAAATGCGGCTGGTTTTGCCGCACTCAGCCCCGTCAGATAGGATGTACGCGGGCGATAGGGCACGGCGCGCACGATGGCAGAATCGATGGCTCTGGGGGTCAACATGCCGGTCTGGATATCGCGGGCATATTTCAGGAATACCCGGCTCAACTCAACCTCGGCCATCCCGCGATCCCGTGCAGTTCGCACCCCCGCCAACATGTCCATCACCCTTTGCGGGTCGTAGCGGGCTGTTGGCAAACCATGCGCCGCCACCGACCGGATGGCCTGCAACAGCTCTGCACGGCGGTTGCGGTCCTCTTCGCCCGGACCGGTCCAGATCGGTGTATACCCGTTCTCGCGATAAAAGGTCGCGATATCATCATCCTGCGCAGCGGTTTCGGCGATGGCCTGTTTAAAGGCCGTCACCTGTGCGCCCCCGGATCGCGGTGAAAAAGTCACCGCCGCACCAAATGCCACTGCAAAACCGGCTATCGCCATCCCGCGCGCCAAAATTCGCCCGGAACCCTGTGTTGAAAGAGCCATCAGCATTGCCAAATTCCTTACCGTACCGCACCGCCGTGCGCGCCTGTTCTACCGTAACCGGCCAACTGTCTGGCCTGTCGTCATTTGCGACTTATTACTTTGAATCTTCCAGATGAACGAGGGCGCAGTCCAATAACAATGACGTGGGTGCGGAACAAAATTGCGTCTGATGCCGAAACACCACCTGATGGCGGCGTTGAGATTCTTGATTTGCCCCGCTTTGAGCAGAAAATTGCCTAAACCTTCGCCAACTTAGCCGCTAAAGCTTTAGGGGCTTGGTTCGCGATTCTGCCTATGGCATACATCGGTTGCATCTAGGGACTAAGATTTATCGGCCATGTAACATCATGGACACAGGCAGAAAACGGGACCGACAACCTATGACTGGAACTAGCTCAACGGGGATGACCCGGCGCGCACTTCTTGGGGCATTCGCAGCAACGGCAGTAGCAGCAGCACCAACCTATTCAAACGCAGCGGGTTTCCTGCGCGGCGGCGGCGATATCCGCCGCATCAAGATGTACTCAGGCCGTACCGGCGAACGTATCGACATGATCTATTGGATCGAAGGCAAATACATCAAAGACGCCGTGAAAGAAGTTAACTATTTCATGCGTGATTGGCGCACAGATGGTGTTAAATCCATGGATCTGCGGACCATCGACATCATGGCTGCCGCCCATAATCTGCTCGATGTGAATGAACCCTATATGCTGTTGTCAGGCTACCGCAGCCCGAAAACCAACGCGATGTTGCGATCCCGGTCACGTGGTGTGGCAAAGAACTCTTTGCACATGAAGGGGCAAGCCGCCGATTTGCGCCTTGGGTCTCGTTCCGTAGGCCAGATGGCGCGTGCCGCAATCGCCTGCCACGGTGGTGGTGTTGGCCGCTATTCAGGGTCCAACTTTGTGCATATGGATTGCGGTGTCGTGCGCAGTTGGGGCGGTTAACCCGCCTCCTCACAGACCAGCCCGACAGAAGCGCCTTTTTGGGCGCTTTTTTTGTAACGGAAACACGCTTACCTGCCTCAATGAGGCATGGCGCTGAGGGCTGAGACCGTTGACGGTGCGGGAAGAGGCAGGACGCTTCCCAACTTTGGATGCCAGTCCGGATCACAGGCCGTTTCCCAGCGCCAACTTGACCGGCACATGTCGACAAGATCGTGTTTCGCGCGGAATTTAAGCAGGTTCGCTGCCATTGCCGGATCAGCAAAGCTTGCTGCGACGTCCCCTTCGCGCCGTGGTTGAAACCGAAACCGGATTTCCTGTCCGCTGACCCTTTCGTAAGTCTTGATCAACTCAAGCACGGAACACCCCTTCCCCTTGCCCAAATTAACAGTATGCGATTGCCCGCGCTCCAACAGCAGGCCAACCGATTGCACGTGCCCCCGCGCCAGATCGCAAACATGGATGTAATCCCGGATGCCCGTGCCATCAGGTGTGCCGTAGTCGCTCCCGAAAACGGTCAAACCCGGCAACTGTCCCTTTGCAACCCGTGCGACAAGCGGCATCAGATTGCCGCCATCACTTAACGGGGCCTCACCAATCAATCCCGACGGATGGGCACCGGCGGGATTGAAGTAACGCAATATCCCTGCCTGCCAGCCCTGATCCGCCCGCGCCTTCTGGTTCAGAAATTGCTCTCCCATCAATTTGGACAGCCCGTAAGGGTTGGTATAGCCAAGCGGCGCATGTTCAGGGATCGGCAAAGCTTCGGGTGCGCCGTAAACTGTGGCGCTGGAGGAATAGACAATGGCACGCACATCATGCCGTTGCATCACCCGCAGTAGCGTCAAAAGACCGGTGATATTACTGTCAAAGAACCGTTGCGGGCTGGCCAGTGACTGCGGCACAGATTTCTTTGCGGCAAAGTGGATCACCGCGTCTATTTTGTGTTCGCAAAACACCGCATCAAGCGCAGCCTCATCACCGACATCCACATCATAGGCCAATACCGGCGTACCGGTGATCAAAGCCAGCCTGTCAGGCACATCGCGCGCGGAGTTAGAAAAGTCATCAACGATGACAACACGGTAACCGGCATCAACAAGGGCAATGCAGGTATGAGATCCGATAAATCCAGCGCCCCCGGTCAACAAAATTGTAGCGGGCATAAACGCTCCATCCCGATGGTGCGAACCGCACCTTTGACGGGATGTTTACGCGTAAAGTAACAGGATATGATTAACCGACACGCGCCATAAGGTCGGAAGATCGGGGCTCATTTTTGCGACACCGTAAACCCACCTCCCCCCCGGCCAGATCGGCCGATACAGGGAAAATAAGCAGACATCACATTGCGCCATATCCGGTCAACACCGTCACCAATGTCCGCCAGAAAACATAGGCTTCCATGCGGAACCCCGACTTCGCGATATAGCGCAGATCAAGCGCCAGTTTGGTGCGGGTGCCCTGATCGTCGCTGGTATATCCCTGCACCACCTGGCTAAGCCCGCTGAGACCGGGACGAATAATGTGACGGTGGTGATATCCGGGCAGAGATTTGCAATATTGGCGCACAAACTCCGGCTGTTCGGGCCGTGGTCCGATCAGGCTCATCTCGCCGCGTAAGACATTGATTATTTGTGGTAATTCGTCAATTCGGAACCGGCGCAGCACCGCGGCGAACCGGGTTATCCTGTGGCTTTCGGCATCTGCAAATTTGGCCTGCCCCTTATCGGGGCGCATGGTGCGAAACTTGACCATCACAAACAATCTATGATGACGGCCAACACGCCGCTGCCTATAAAGCAAGGGACCGGGATTAACCCAAGGGTTAAGCAGCCAAAGTGCCAGGCCCACAATACCCAACACAGGCAAAAGCAGGATAGATATCCCCAGATCAGAAAGCCGTTTGATCCGCCAAAACAGCTGTGATCCCCCAACTCGTACAATAGACACCCACCGTCCTCCGGGCCAGCAACCGTGGATCAGATTGTGCTTAATTGGTTAAGAAAGGGTTGCGACGCCCAAGTGCAGAAAGTCCGGTCAGCCCCCGCCAAGCAAGCGTTCCTGCACCCAGAGAATTGAAGGATAGGAGGCGATCCAGAACCACAAAAACCGGTTAAGGCCAAACAAACAGGCGTTGGCAAGATGAAACAGCGCCGCCACAGCAAGCGCCACGGGCAATGTGACTGGATGCAAAAGCGCCAACGGAAACACCACCTCGAAGCCCATCACGGCCCACGACATCCCCCACAAAAGCCGCGGCATTTGAACAAATCCACGCAGGTTTTCACTAACCGGATAGGCGGAAAAACTGAACACATCACGCAAGGCCCTGCCACTGCGCCATTCCGGGTTGATAATCTTGACCCAGCCGGAGATGAAATAGGACAGCACCACCTGCATACCAAGATATCCAAACGCCGCCTCACGCGGCAGCCCTGCCTGTAACAGTTGGGCCATGCACAGGCAGTATAAAACCAGCAATCCCATCCGGTCGCTGCCGCCGTTGTATGGCCCATTGAACCGGTGCAAAAACAAGAAACTGTGCAGGGTAAGACCCAGCAAGGCCCATTCGCTGAAGATCCCCGTTAGGACCACGACACTTAGAACCGCGCGCGGGAGGAACAGCAGGCGCGTTTCACCAGACCAAAAGATATGTTCGGCGCATTGCTGTAAGAACGCCAGCGCCAACAGGATTTCTGTCAGCCGCACTGCCAGATCAAAGGTCACGAAGCACCTCTGACCGGTACCGGCTCGGACACAAACACCACATCCTGAACGAACCCTGTATCGTCACGATAAACGAACACCAACCGGAACTGCATCAGGCCCTCGTCCACACCCAAATCTAACCCATTGATATCTCGCAATATCCGGCGTTGGATTTCGTTAACACTATGGGACGTCGGTTCGATCCCAAGCGCGATCCGCTCGGCGCAGCTGACTACAAAAAGCGCATCGTTCCACGCTGGATTCCACAACAGCCGCCGAAACATTTCCCCCAGCGAGACCGCCTGCGGGCGTGGTTGATAAGGCGTCCAGTTGCTGGCACCCTCAGCATCGCGCGGCACAATCGCCCACTCGACACGTGGCGACGGCTCCACCGCCTTGAAAAACCGCCAAGACGGAATCAGCACCGGCAGGATCAATGAAATTGTCTTCAACATGATCGACGATACCAATGTCACGGTTAAACCGTGGTAAATTCTGTCAGCCTTCGCCCGAGATTACACAAGAAAAAGCAGCCCGATTTCACCGGATAATCGCACAAAATCAAAGGGATAAATGGCGGACCATAGAGGATTCGAACCTCTGACCTCTGCCTTCGGAGGGCAGCGCTCTATCCAGCTGAGCTAATGGTCCGTGGTTTTCCTATACATAAGCTGCTGGCCGCTCGCAATGGCCGCCAGCATGGTTTTCATCACTTATCGGAACACCGCCCGGCATTATTCACAGGATCAGGCAAAAAGATCATGCGCCAGTTCCAATGCATCCACCAAAATGTCGATCTCGGCCTTGGTGTTATACAGCCCCATGGACGCGCGACAGGTGGCCGGCAGGCCCAGATGCTCCATCAGGGGCCCTGTGCAATGCTGCCCTGCCCGCACCGCCACACCCTTTTTGTCGAGAATCGTAGAAATGTCATGCGCATGGGCCGCGCCGTCCATGGTAAAGCTGAAAATCGCCCCTTTGTCCGCGGTATTTCCTTGCACCTGAATCCAGTTCAGCCCGTTCAGCTTGGCCACCGCATAGTCGCGCAGGCTGTCTTCGTGGGCGGCAATGTTCGCCATCCCCAAGCCCATCATATAATCGATCCCAACCCCCATGCCGATGGTTTGCACGATGCCCGGCGTGCCCGCCTCGAACATCATTGGCGGATCGTTATAGATCACCCCGTCTTTACTGACCTCCTTGATCATATCACCACCACCGATAAACGGGCGCATCTGTTTCATCCGGTCAGCTTTGATATAGATGGCTCCTGAACCAGACGGGCCATAAAGCTTGTGACCGGTAATCGCATAGAAATCACAACCGATGTCCTGCACATCAACCGGCATATGCACTGCGGCTTGTGACCCGTCGACCAATACCGCCACGCCCTTGGCATGGGCAGCTTGAGTGATGGTTTTCACGTCCACCTTTGTGCCCAGAACGTTGGACATATGGGTGATTGCAATCAGTTTGGTCTTGGGGCTGATCGCATCAATCACCGCCTGCGGATCCAGCGCGCCATCGGCATCGACATCGACCCATTTTATCACAATACCCTGACGTTCACGCAGGAACTGCCAAGGGACAATATTCGCATGATGCTCCATCACAGACAGGATAATTTCGTCACCCGCCTGCAACATCGGCATGGCCCAGCTATAGGCAACCAGATTGATACCTTCGGTGGTGCCGCTGTTGAAAACGATCTCGTCTTGCGAGGCCGCGTTCAGGAATTTTGCGACCTTACCGCGCACAGCTTCGTAATTGTCGGTGGCCAGATTTGACAGGTAGTGCAGGCCGCGATGCACATTTGCATATTCTTGCGCATAGGTACGTGTGATGGCGTCAATCACCACCTGCGGCTTTTGTGCGGACGCGCCATTATCGAGGTAAACCAACGGCTTGCCGTTCACTTCACGGCTCAGTATCGGAAAATCACCACGGATTTCGGTTACATCATACATCAGTTCACTACTCCTAGGGCCGCGCCCCCGATTATCGCAATCAAAACCGCAAGCCCCAGCACAAGACCCACAGAGGCAACACAAAGCGCTGCAACCGCGTGCCACAAGGACCGCAAATTCAAGGCCTCTGCCAAAAAGCTTAGGAAAATCCACAGGCCCCAAACCGCAACGACCAGTGACAACAGGCCCCCTAGCGGCGGGATCGCAAGAGATAACAGCACCACCGCCGCTTGCGCCATAGCGCGCAGCACCTGAAACCACACGACAACGGCCAAGACATCCATCAGACCGCCCTTGCCGCCGACCACCAGCCCGGCCCAGTACATCGCATGGATATAGACAACCATCAGCCCGGCAATCAGCACAAACAGGGTCAGCGGCTTTTCAAAATACCCGGGCAAAGGCAGGGGCGTCGCAGAGGTATGAACGATCAATAGAACCAAGAATGTGTTGACCGCCGCAACCAGGGCAAGCGCCGTCCAAAGTGCGTCACGGCCCAAATTCATCGCCAGAATCAAACGTGCCGCCCCGCGCGGATTGCGCAGGCTGGTTTGCACCATCGGGACCAGCGCGTCCCGCATCACACGTCCTCGTTCAGCGCTGCGCGGAAACCGGCGAACCAGAACCAGACAAACAACGCGAACCAAACAAATCCAACCGCCGTCAATTGAATACCCTGCCCAATGAAACCGGCGGTCAGCCCCCAGAGCAACACCAGCGGAGACGAGGCCAAAAGCGCCCAGAACAAAGCCAGACGCGCGCCATAGCTGGTGATGCGGGCCCGCAGGACTCGCGCCACCAAATGGGTCAACGCCCCAATCGCGTAGAGCAGCAAGGGCGCGATGAACAGCCACGCCATGAGCGACGCCCCCATCAGCATCTGGAGGTTCTCACCAGTTTCAAAAGCCTGCCGCGCCAGACGCGGAGTTTGTGCGACAAAAACCATCAAACAGCCGATCATCAGATAGATCAGCGCACGGTCCTCGCGCACCCCCTCGCCCAGCAACCGGCGCACAACCTTGCCCGGCCCCCGATAGGTGGCCACAATATCACGTGTCGCCGGCATCAGCCGCGACGACGCGCCAGCCAGCCGGTCAGGCGCTCAAGGATCACATCCTTCAGCGCGTCGGCCTCGATCTCTTCCACCGCTTCGGCAAGGAACGACAGAGTCAGCAGATCGGTTGCCTCACCATGCGAAATGCCGCGTGCCCGCAAATAGAACAACGCGTCCTCATCAATTGCGCCTGAAGTGGACCCATGCGAGCAAATCACGTCATCGGCATAAATCTCAAGCTCGGGCTTGGCTAGAAACTGGCTATCGTCATCCAGCAACAAGGATTGACTGATTTGGTACCCGTCAGTCTTTTGCGCATCAGCTTTGACCAGGATTTTACCTTGGAACACGCCAACCGCGCCGTTTCGAAGCACTTTCTTGAACACCTGCCGGCTTTCGCAGTTCACCGCGTCATGGGTGATGAAAACCGTATCATCGTGATGGAACGCCCCGTCACCGACACACGCGCCAGCAATATGCGCCTTGGCATCATCACCAGTCAGCTCGATCACCGCCTCGTTGCGGGTCAGCACACCGTTTACCGTCAGAGTGAAGGATTTGAAGTTTGATTCCGTCCCCAGACGGGCAAACATGTGGGTGGCCGCGCGGCGTTCGTGATCGCGCCCTTGCGCGCGCACATGATTGAACGAAGCGGTATCTGCCACCTCGACCTCGGTGACCATATTCAAGCGCGCCGCAGCCGGACCATTTTCAAGAACCGTCAGTTCCGTCCCTGCGTCCAACTTAATGCAGTGGTGAAGGATCGCATCGGAGGTATTTGATTTATGATGATAAATCAGATTTACGGGCTTGCTGACTTTATCCGTAACATGGATCAGGATGCCATCTGTTGCCAGTGCGGTGTTCAACGTTGCCAAGGGCCGTGCCACCGGAGTCTGACCATTGGCTTCCAGCACACCATAGACATCGCGCGCCCAATGCAGATCGCTTTGCGCTGTTTCAAGACGCTCGATCGTCAGCCCTTCCAAGGCCAGATCGTCAGAAGCCTCTGTATCAAAAACACCATCGACAAACACCAGCTTCAGGCTGTCGACACCGTCAAAGATCGGCGCTTCATCACTCTCGAAAACCGCCGCTTCTGGGGCCCCGGCCTGTGTTAACGTATCTGGCCGTGTGTATTTCCAATATTCATCGCGCCGCTCCGGCACGCCCATCGCACGCAGCCGCGCCAAAGCATCAGCGCGGGCCGCCTTCGACCAGCCCTTGGCCGCCCCATCGCGCCCCGAAATCAACGCCTCTGTCGGGTTGGTTTTCTCAGCAACTGCTGTCATTACGCCACCTCGGCAAGAATATCGGCGTAACCGTTGTTTTCAACTTCCAGCGCCAGCTCAGGTCCGCCGGTTTTCACGATACGGCCATTCGCCATGATATGAACAACATCCGGTTTGATGTGATCAAGCAGGCGCTGATAGTGGGTAATCACCAGAAACCCCCGCCCCTCGGTGCGCAGCGCATTCACGCCCTCAGCAACCAGTTTCATCGCATCAACGTCAAGACCGGAGTCGGTTTCATCCAGAATGCACATCTTTGGCTCAAGCATGGCCATCTGTAGGATTTCATTACGCTTTTTCTCACCGCCAGAGAACCCCATGTTCACCGGACGTTTAAGCATATCCGCATCAATCTTAAGGTCTTTCGCCTTGGCGCGTACCACTTTCAGGAATTCCGCCGCTGACATTTCCTCTTCTCCACGCGCCTTGCGCTGTGCGTTCACCGCGGTGCGCAGGAAGGTCATGTTGCCCACACCGGGGATTTCCACCGGATACTGAAACGCCAGGAACAAGCCGGCGGCGGCACGTTCTTCCGGCTCCATGTCCAGCAGATCGTCAGCGTCCAGCGTGGCAGAGCCCTCGGTCACCTCATACCCATCCTTACCGGACAGCACATAAGACAGCGTTGATTTACCCGACCCGTTTGGCCCCATAATCGCATGTACTTTACCGGCCTCAACCTCAAGGTTCACACCTTTGAGGATCTGCTTGTCTTCATCTTCCAGTTTCACGTTCAGGTTCTTAATGCTCAGCATCTTAGTCTTCCTTCTCAGCGCCTTGGCGCGTGTTCTTAATTCAATGTGACAGCAGTGCCGGACACTGAAACCATCATCATGCTGTCCGATATGATCTCGTAATCCAGATCAATGCCGACAACGGCATCCGCCCCCAGGGCGGCGGCCTCTTGTTTCAGTTCGGCCATCGCAGTTTCGCGTGCATCGCGCAGCTTGGTCTCATACTGTCCAGAGCGCCCACCAACGATATCGGTGACCCGGGCAAACATGTCGCGCACGATGTTCGCACCCATGATGGCCTCACCGACAACGATGCCCTTATAGGCGGCTATGGTGCGGCCCTCTATTGTGTTGGTTGTTGTGACGATCATGACTAGCCCACAGACCCTTCCAGCGAAATTGCCACAAGCGCCTGCGCTTCCATCGCAAATTCCATCGGCAGCGCTTGCAGCACGTCCTTGCAGAACCCGTTTACAACCAGCGCCACCGCTTCCTCCTCGTCCATCCCGCGTGAACGGCAATAGAACATCTGGTCATCATCAACCTTGGAGGTTGTCGCCTCATGCTCGACCCGGCTGCTGTTATTCTTGACCTCTATGTAAGGCACCGTATGTGCCCCACATTGATCCCCGATCAACAAGCTGTCGCATTGCGTATAGTTACGCGATTCCTTCGCCTTGGGGTGCATCGACACCAGCCCGCGGTAGGTGTTCTGCGCCTTACCCGCCGAAATCCCCTTAGAGACAATCCGCGACTTGGTGCGTTTGCCCAGATGGATCATTTTGGTGCCGGTATCGGCCTGCTGCATATTATTGGCGATGGCGATGGAGTAAAATTCGCCCTGACTGTCGTCACCGCGCAGGACGCAAGACGGGTATTTCCATGTGACGGCAGAACCGGTTTCCACCTGCGTCCACATCACCTTGGCCCGATCGCCCCGGCAATCGGCACGTTTGGTCACGAAGTTATAGATACCACCCTTGCCGTCTTCATCGCCGGGGTACCAGTTCTGCACGGTGGAATATTTCACCTCTGCATCTTCCTCGATGATGATCTCAACAACCGCGGCGTGCAGTTGCGATTCATCACGCTGCGGCGCGGTACAGCCTTCGAGGTAGGACACATAGGACCCTTTGTCGGCAATGATCAGCGTGCGTTCAAACTGGCCAGTGTTTTCCGCGTTGATGCGGAAATAAGTCGACAGCTCCATCGGGCAACGTACACCGGGTGGCACATAAACGAATGAACCATCCGAAAAGACCGCCGAATTCAGCGTCGCATAAAAATTGTCAGAGACCGGCACCACGGACCCAAGGTATTTCTTCACCAATTCAGGGTGATCCTTGATAGCTTCGGAGATCGAACAAAAGATCACACCAGCCTTGGCCAGTTCATCCTTGAACGTGGTGCCCACAGAAACCGAATCGAACACCGCGTCCACCGCAACCTTACGCGGTTCGTCGCCCATGTTCTCAGCCCCTTCAACGCCGGCCAAAATGGCCTGCTCTTTCAAAGGAATGCCCAATTTCTTGTAGGTTTCCAACAGCTTGGGATCAACGTCATCCAGCGATTTCGGCTTTTCGATCATGCTTTTGGGACGGGCGTAATAATACTGATCCTGAAAATCGATCTCAGGATAATCGACCATCGCCCAATCCGGTTCCGTCTTGGTCAACCAACGCTCATAGGCCTCCAACCGCCAATCCAACATCCATTGCGGTTCTTCGTTCTTCTCCGAAATCAGCCGCACGATGTCTGTTGTCAGGCCCTTGGGGGCATATTCCATTTCAATATCGGTCGACCAGCCGTGTTTATAGGCACCGCCCACTTCGCGCACGGCATCCACGGTGTCCTGATCTACGCCGTCTTTGACGCCATCATTTTCATTTACAATCACAGTATCCAAGAGATCTGTCCTTTTCCCGTGGGCCGCATCAGGCCGCCCGTTCTGTATGTTTGTCGCGCTTTGCCAGCCATTCATCGGCAAAACGCAAAACGTCCGTTTTTGTTGTCGCCAACCCCAAGGACACCCGAATGGCGCTTGCGGCTTCACTCTCATTATAACCCATGGCCTGCAACACCTTGCTGGCCTTGACCTTGCCGCTGGAACAGGCCGATCCCGCCGAAATGGCAAAACCGGCAAGATCCATCTGCATCACCTGTGTTTCGCCCTTCCACCCCTCGGCAATGATGCAGGAGGTATTCGGCAAACGCGGCACTTGATTTCCGACAAAAATAGTCTTCTTTGCGGAAGTCGCAAGGGCGTTTTCTAGAATGTTTCTAAGTTCTTCAATTTCTTCCCAACGCCCCGAAGCCACATCCCTCGCCGCCGCCTCAGCCGCCGCTCCAAACCCGGCAATGCCAGTGATGTTTTCCGTACCAGAGCGGCGGTTCATCTCCTGCCCGCCACCGCGCAGCAGGGGTTCCGGGTCATCGCGTGTATAGTTGATCAGCGCCCCAACACCCTTTGGCCCGCCAAACTTATGGGCCGACAGGATCGCATAGGCTGGACGGTCATCCCCGCCAAACGGAAACGCCATTTTTCCAGCGACCTGCGTGACATCGCAAACCACGTTGCGCCGATCCAGATCCGCCAGAAACCCCTCAGGGGGCAACACCCCTGTCTCGCTGTTTGCAGCCGACACAGCCAACAACACGGGCTGCGCTCCTTGCCTTGGCCGATATGCGCCCTGCGCCCCATACCAAGACGGCAAAGACAACTCGCTCCAAACCTCCAGACAATCATGCTCTGTCGGCAAAGCCGCAAAGACGCCGCCATGCCGCGCCTTCTGCGCCACCGCCAGTGCCGCCGCCTCCGTTGCGCTACTGGTAAAAATCACCTGTGTCGGCAAACACCCAACCAGTGCAGCCACCTGCGCACGGGCCTTTTCAACCAGCATTTTGGCCTTACGCCCCTCACTATGCACAGAAGACGGATTGCCCAGGACATCCATCGCCGCCAGCATGGCCGCACGCGCCTCCTCCCTCAAAGGGGTCGTCGCGTTATGATCCAGATAACACCGCTCGGCCTTCATCTTGCCCTTAACCTCCGGGGTTTGGGGCAGCGCCCCAACACAAATAAAATCGCGTCGCGCTTTGCGCGTCAGCTGGCTCCCCCCTCACGCCTCATCCACAACATCAAACAGATTGGGCACTGCCGGACAGGGGGCCAGTTCGTTCTCAATCACATCCGACAGGCGCGTCTGATGCAGAAAAACATAAACATGCGCACTCAGACCCTCCCATAGACGGTTGGTCAATGATTGGGCGCGACTGCCTGACGCCCCTCCGGACGCACCCGCCCCCTTATGCATGGCATCCACGGTTTCATCGACCGCGGACAGGATATCAACCACCCGGATTTCCGATACCGGTCGTGACAACCGGTACCCGCCCCCGGGACCGCGCACCGAGGCCACCAGCTCCGCGCGGCGCAATTTCACGAACAACTGCTCCAGGTAGGGCAAAGAGATTGACTGGCGCTCAGCGATATCTCCCAAAGACACCAGACTTTCCCCCGGTTGCAGCGCGATATCGGCCAAAGCCACCATCGCATACCGGCCTTTGGTAGAAAGCTTCATCACATCCGTCCTTTGTTTGCAGCTGCGTTCATTGACGCCGGCCGCTGTTGCGCCTAAACGAAAAGCCCGGACTGCGTCTTATGCGGACCACCAGATTAGAACCGTTCTAAAGTAGTCGAGCGAAGTCGTCAACAATTCACGGCCCCTCTAACACCACTTTGGACTACCAGACAGGAACTTTCATGCCAGAGGTCATTTTCCCCGGACCGGAAGGCCGCCTTGAAGGCCGCTACCATCCCCAAAAAGAACGTGATGCCCCGATCGCCATCATCCTGCATCCACATCCGCAGTTCGGCGGCACGATGAACCACAAGGTCGTCTATAATATGCATTACGCATTTTATAACATGGGCTTTACGGTTTTGCGGTTCAACTTCCGTGGCGTGGGCCGGTCACAGGGCGAGTATGATCAAGGGATCGGCGAATTGTCCGATGCGGCATCTGCACTCGATTACCTGCAATCCATGAACAACAACTCGAAACACTGCTGGGTTGCCGGGTTCTCCTTCGGTGCGTGGATCGGCATGCAGCTTTTGATGCGCCGCCCCGAGATCACAGGCTTTATTTCGGTCTCGCCGCCTGCGAATATGTATGACTTCAGCTTTCTTGCGCCCTGCCCGGCATCCGGTCTGGTGATCAACGGCACCGCGGACCGTGTGGCACCGCCCGCCGATACCGTCAGCCTGGTCAACAAGCTGCACGAACAAAAAGGCATCACCATCACCCATCAGGAAGTGCCGGGTGCCGGCCACTTCTTTGAAGAACCACATATGGACACGCTGATCACATCCACCACGGATTATGTGAAACGTCGCCTGACAGAGACCACACGTTAATGGTTGATTCTGTCGTTGTCGAAATGGCCAACAAACTGGCTGAGGAATGCATCGCGGTTCAGAAAGAAACCGGCGAGGACCGGCTTTTTATGCGCATGGGTGATGTTCTGGGGGCCTCTTCACAAACACTCGAAGAGGCCTTTCTGACCGCAATCCGGACAAGGATGGCAAATGATCAGGGCCGTAAGTTTCTGGCCCAGACATTGCAGGCGCACCGCGCACAGGCCGGCGGCAATGAATAAGGAAATGGAAACGCGGTTGGATCAACAGATCGCGTTTTTGAACGAAGCAGACAAGCTTAAGAACACCATCCGCGCAACTGAGCTTTGCGACAATTCGCGCTATGAAAACTCGGCTGAACACTCTTGGCACCTGACACTCTACGCTATGGTCCTGGCCGATCAGGCGGGGCCGGATGTGGACATCACGCTGGTGATCAAAATGTTGATCCTGCATGATCTGGTCGAAATTGATGCCGGTGATAACCCCATTTTCGGCGATCTGGACCACGCTGCGATTGAGGCGCAGGAACAGGTTGCTGCCGATCGTATCTTTGGCCTGCTGCCGGACGACCTACGTCTCACCTTCCGTGCAATCTGGGACGAATTCGAAGCGGCGCAGACCCCGTCAGCGCAGTTTGCCAAGTCACTGGACCGTTTCCAGCCGCCGATGCAAAATCTGCAATCCGGTGGCGGCAGCTGGATCGATTTTAACGTGACAGAACAACAGATTCACGACCGCGTCGGCAGCAAGATCACCATCGGCGCTCCTTTTCTTTGGGACTATGCCAAGACACGGATTGCAGCCTTCTTTGCTGCGCAAACCGCCAAGTAACCCACCCTGCATACCATTGCATACAGACTTCCCCTTTAACCTGATTTAAGCTACATGGCGTGCATAGCCCCAGCCTGTAGTCAAAGGAAACCCGCATGACCAAGATCAAGGTAGAGAACCCCGTTGTCGAACTCGACGGCGATGAGATGACCCGCATCATGTGGGATTTCATCAAGAAAAAACTGATCCTGCCCTATCTCGACATTGATCTGAAATATTATGATCTGGGCATTCAGGCACGCGATGACACGGATGACCAGATCACCATTGATAGTGCCGAGGCGATCAAGAAATACGGCGTCGGCGTTAAATGTGCGACCATCACACCGGACGAAGCCCGGGTCGAGGAGTTTGGCCTCAAGAAGATGTGGCGCTCGCCCAACGGCACCATCCGCAACATCCTTGGCGGGGTGATTTTCCGCGAACCGATTATCTGTAAGAACGTGCCGCGCCTTGTGCCGGGCTGGACCAAACCCATCGTCGTGGGCCGCCACGCTTTCGGCGACCAATACCGCGCCACCGATTTCAAATTCCCCGGCAAAGGCAAGCTGACAATCAAATTTGTCGGCGAGGATGGCACCGAGATCGAACAGGAAGTCTTTGACGCCCCGGACAGCGGTGTTGTCATGGCGATGTACAACCTCGACAAATCCATCATCGACTTTGCCCGCGCCTCTTTGAACTATGGGCTGACCAAAGGCTGGCCGGTCTATCTGTCGACCAAAAACACCATCCTAAAACAATATGACGGGCGCTTCCTCGAACTGTTCCAGCACATCTATGAGACTGAATTTGAAGACCAGTTCAAAGAAGCCGGCATCACCTATCAGCACCGCCTGATTGACGACATGGTTGCCTGTGCAATGAAATGGAACGGCGGCTATGTCTGGGCCTGCAAAAACTATGATGGCGACGTGCAGTCTGACACTGTGGCGCAGGGCTTTGGCTCGCTTGGGCTGATGACGTCGGTCCTGATGACGCCGGACGGCAAAACCGTGGAGGCCGAGGCCGCCCATGGTACAGTGACGCGCCATTACCGCCAGCACCAGAAAGGCGAGGAAACCTCGACCAACTCCATCGCCTCAATTTATGCTTGGACCGGTGCCCTGAAACACCGCGGCAAGCTGGACGAGAACGAGGCCCTGACCAACTTTGCCGAAACATTGGAAAAAGTTGTTATCGGCACCGTGGAAAGCGGCCATATGACCAAAGACCTCGCGCTGTTGGTTGGTCCGGATCAGGGCTGGCTGACCACCATGGGCTTCCTTGAGAAGGTTGATGAGAACCTGAACAAGGCCCTCGCCGGCTAAGCACCACAGGGCCGCAGCGATGCGGCCCTTTTCGTTAACCGGCCAGCTTGGCCGGGGCCGCCTGCACCTTTGGAACAAATGCCGTGATCTCGACCTCTGTCGGGGTGAAACGGCAAAAGCTGCCTTTGGGCACCTCTTTCCAGCCACCACAGGCGGTCTCATAGGGTTCCGACACCACAGACCAGCCGCCCCATTCCGCATTCCACTGGTAATACAGCGACGGGGCACGATCATCCGAGGCATAGCGCACTGCATAGAGTGTTTCGCCATCCGACAAAGCAGCCGCCACACGCATATGCGGGATACAGCCCACACCGCGCGCCATGTCTTCGAAAACAGCCACCGAATGCTCAAGCGCGGATTTCGCACAGCGCTCCAACCCGATGCCACAAGCCACCAGAAACAACGCTTCGCTGTCCGTCGCCCCTTTGCGATGCGGATAAAGGTCATCCGGAATCAGCATATCGGCCGCCTTGCGCAGCTGATCGAACCCGCCCACCTGACCGTTGTGCATAAAGGTCCAGTTGCCCTGCACAAACGGATGGCAGTTGTTGCGGCTGGTCGCCGTGCCGGTCGAGGCCCGCACATGCGCCATGAACAAACGTGCCTGCACCTGTTCGGCGAGTGATTTCAGGTTCGGATCCGACCACGCCGGATGCACATCACGGTACAAGCCCGGCGTCGGGCGTTTGTCATACCACGCCAAACCAAAGCCATCGGCATTGATTGCAGTCTTACACTCGCTGGCATCGCGCGACTGCTGGATCAGTGAATGATCCGGCGCAGTCAAAATCTCGCTGGCGAATATTGGCGCACCTTGCCACGCCGCCCATCTGCACATGCCCGATCAACCTCGGTTGTGCGTGCGTTCATACAACGTCTTGATGATCCCGCTTGCGGTTTTCTCGCACAGACACGGGACAAAAGCATGTACCAGCGCGGCCCCGGCAGCCAGAAACAAGAGGCCCGAAAACTTCAAAGCAAAGGCCATATGCTCAAGGAAGGTCTCATCAACTTTGGCGGGGTGA
Source organism: Sulfitobacter sp. M05 (assembly GCF_029285175.1). GTDB lineage: Bacteria > Pseudomonadota > Alphaproteobacteria > Rhodobacterales > Rhodobacteraceae > Sulfitobacter. The sequence continues at coordinate 1,032,082 of NZ_JABEDH010000001.1, forward strand.
TCCAGGAATATCCGGGCAATCATTGGGGCTCTCCGTTTTTTACTCTTGCCGATCAATATGTTAAATTTTGGGTGTGAATTTATCCCAAAGATCACACTTTCCGGCTTGATTACGGGAAAAAATCCCACCAAATTACCCCAATGAAAGAAATTGACGCAATAGACCGCCGAATCCTCGTCGAGTTGCAACGCGACGCGGGGCAGTCGCTTGATACGATCGGTGAAACCGTTGGCCTGTCGCGCAATGCCTGCTGGCGGCGGATCGGCACCTTGGAGAAAGCCGGCGTGATCAAGGGGCGTGTGACACTGCTTGATGCGGCGTCTCTTGGCCTTTGCCTGACGGTGTTCATCCAATTGCGCACCAGCGCGCATACCGCCGAATGGCTACAGACCTTTTCCACCGCCACCAAAAGCATGCCTGAAATTCTCGGTGTCTACCGCATGTCGGGCGATCTGGATTACTTGATCCGTGCGCAGGTGACGGATATGGCCGGCTATGACCGATTGTATCAACGACTGATTGCCAGGGTGCCCCTCTCTGACGTCTCTGCCAGTTTTGTGATGGAAGAGATCAAGGAAACCACTGCCCTGCCCCTTTGATCCCAGCCGGATTACCCCACTATCGAAACCGAATTTGAAAGGACGCAACATGCCCGCTCATTACATCTGGTTGTTTTTTGCCATCCTGACCGAGACGCTGGGCACCACTGCCTTGCAGGCATCTCAGCAATTTACCCGTTTCTGGCCGGCCCTTGCAGTTGTGGTTTTCTATGGGCTGTCGTTTTACTGCATGTCATTTGCGCTGCGCGCGATGCCCGTCGGGATTGTCTATGCGATATGGTCCGGTCTGGGGATTGTGCTGATTGCGGGCATCGGATTTGTGCTGTTTGGGCAAAAGCTGGATCTGCCGGCGATGCTGGGTCTGGCGATGATCATCGGCGGAATCCTGATTATCCATCTCTTTTCTGCCACCAATACGCATTAACTCTCTTTTTATCTGGCCTTTGCTGCGCCTGCACGGTATGGCCCGCCCAACTCCCTGAACAAGGCTGAACCCATGGACCTGCGCAACATCGCAATTATCGCACACGTCGACCACGGCAAAACAACGCTGGTGGACGAACTGTTGAAACAATCTGGCACCTATCGTGAAAACCAGGCGACCACCGAACGCGCCATGGACAGCAACGATCTGGAGCGCGAACGCGGCATCACTATTTTTGCCAAACCGACCTCCGTCGAGTGGAAAGGCACACGTATCAACATCGTGGACACGCCCGGCCACGCCGATTTCGGCGGCGAGGTCGAACGCATCCTGTCGATGGTCGATGGTGTTGTCCTGCTGGTGGACGCTGCTGAAGGTCCAATGCCACAGACTAAATTCGTGACTTCAAAAGCGCTGAAGTTGGGGTTGAAGCCAATTGTTGTGATCAACAAGGTCGACAAACCTGACGGCGAACCAGACCGCGCATTGGATGAATGTTTCGATCTGTTTGCCAGCCTGGATGCCACGGACGAACAACTTGATTTCCCTACAATGTATGCCTCTGGCCGTGCCGGCTGGGCCGATCACACGCTGGACGGCAAACGCGATGGTTTGGACGAATTGTTCCAGTTGATTCTGGATCACGTCCCCGCCCCGGCGCAGATTGCCGAAGCGGACAAGCCTTTCACCATGCTTGCCACCACTTTGGGCGGCGATCCGTTTCTTGGTCGCCTGCTGACTGGACGCGTTGAAACCGGCACCTTGAAAGCCGGTCAAACGATCAAGGCAATGTCGCGCGACGGCACGCTGATTGAAAACTTCCGCTGCACCAAAATCCTCGCGTTCCGCGGGTTGGAGCAGACAGCCATCGACATGGCCGAGGCCGGTGACATTGTGTCCATCGCAGGCATGACCAAGGCGACCGTTGCGGATACGCTGGCCGATCAATCCGTGTCCGAGGCGATTCCTGCCCAACCGATTGATCCGCCCACCATCACCGTAACCTTTGGCATCAATGATTCCCCGCTTGCCGGTCGTGACGGTAAAAAAGTTCAGTCCCGTGTCATTCGGGAACGTCTGCACAAAGAAGCCGAATCCAACGTTGCGATCAAAATCAGCGACACCCCGGGCGGTGACGCCTTTGAAGTTGCCGGTCGCGGCGAACTCCAGATGGGTGTTTTGATCGAGAACATGCGCCGCGAAGGATTCGAACTGTCGATCTCACGCCCGCAGGTTCTGTTTCAGGACATCGACGGAGTGCGTCACGAGCCGATCGAAGAAGCCACCATTGACGTGGATGACGAATATTCCGGCGCGGTGATCGAAAAAATCACCGGCGTGCGCAAAGGTGAATTGGTCGAGATGAAGCCCGCCGGTGCAGGCAAGACCCGCATCATCGCCCATGTGCCTTCCCGCGGATTGATCGGCTATCACGGTGAATTCCTGACCGACACGCGCGGCACAGGTGTGATCAACCGCGTGTTCCATTCATGGGCACCGCATAAAGGGACCATCCCCGGCCGTCGCGCTGGCGTTTTGATCTCGATGGAAAACGGCACCTCGGTTGCCTTTGCCCTGTGGAACCTCGAAGAACGCGGCAAGATGATGATTGGCGCGCAGGCGGATGTCTATACTGGCATGATCATCGGTGAACACAGCCGCGAAAACGATCTGGAAGTGAACCCGCTGAAGGGTAAGAAGCTGACCAATGTTCGGGCCTCGGGCACCGACGAAGCGGTCCGTTTGACCACGCCAAAGATCCTGTCATTGGAAGAGGCGATTGCCTATATTGACGATGATGAACTGGTTGAAGTAACGCCAAATGCTGTGCGTCTGCGCAAGCGCTATCTTGACCCGCACGAGCGTAAACGGATGGCGAAATCAGCCTAAGTTCGGAATTTCGGGGCGCTGCCCCGGACCCCGCAGTATTTAGGGCCAAAAAGAGCGGGAACCGGTGGTACATGCCGGTTTCGACTTCGATTGAATAAGGCACCAGAGACAAAAAGCCCCGGATCATCTCCGGGGCTTTTTGCTATTCTGTGGTCTCGACGATCATTAATTCACGTTCCGAAGCACCGATAGCGTGCTTTAATGCCGATTGGTAGGCATCTGAATGATAACACTTTTCTGCGGTTTCAACATCAGGGAAGCGGGCCACTACATTGCGGGGGCGCTCTTTGCCTTCCAGCTGAACAAAACGTCCGCCGCGCGCAATAAATTCCCCACCATGTTCAGCAATCGCCACGGTCGCGCCGGCAGCGTATTTCTTATATGCCTCCTCGTCCGTCACCGTAACATGTGCAATCCAAAGTGCGCCCATGGTCTTATCCTTTCAAAATGGCAGTTGCTGCCGCGATGGCAGCATCCGCGTTTTCAGCGCTGGCACCGCCGCCCTGCGCCATATCGGGCCGACCACCGCCGCCCTTGCCACCCAGTTCAACAACCGCAGCTTTCAGCAGATCAACCGCTGAAACCTTATCGGTCAAATCTGCGGTTACACCAGCCGCAACAGCCGCCTTGCCACCGGTATCCGCAATCAACAACACAGCGCCAGATCCAAGGCTCGCCTTGAATTCATCGACCAGTGCCGGCAAATCCTTGCCGGTAACCCCTTGGAGAACCTGGGCTATGAATTTCACACCGGCAACCTCGACCGCTTCGGGTGCCGACGCCCCACCACCGGACATCGCCAATTCGCGGCGCAGTTGGGCCACCTCGTTGCTCAGGGATTTGCGCTCTTCCATTAGGGACTTCACCCGCTCTGGTACATCCGCGGCTGAGGTTTTCAATCCTTCGGCAATGCCAGCCAAGGCCGCCTGCTGTTCGCGCAGCCAATCCAGCGCCTCGGCACCGGTCAATGCCTCGATCCGGCGCACACCGGCACTGCTGGCACTGTCGCCAAGCAGAACAAAAGCCCCAATATCGCCGGTTTGGCGCACATGGGTGCCGCCGCAAAGCTCAAGTGAATAGGTATTTTTATCGGTACCTTTGCCCGAACCATCCTCGCGGCCCATGGATACCACGCGCACCTCGTCGCCATATTTTTCGCCAAACAGCGCCTGCGCGCCCAAGGCCCGCGCATCATCCGGTGTCATAATCCGGGTCTCTACTGCTGTATTCTGCCGGACGTAGTCGTTCACCTCACGTTCAACCTTGCGCAGCTCCTCAGCGCTTAACGCCTTGTTATGACTGAAATCAAACCGCAACCGGTCTGCCGCATTAAGCGAGCCGCGCTGTGCAACATGATCGCCAAGTGCCCCGCGCAGTGCTTCATGCAAAAGATGGGTGGCCGAGTGGTTGGCGCGAATGGTCGTGCGGCGGGCATGATCCACAGTCAAAACCGCCGCCTGCCCCTGTTTAACAGATCCTTCAGAAACCGTGCCGAAATGAATAAAAACATCCGCCGCTTTGCGGGTATCCGTGACAGTGATCACACCGCTGTCGGTGCGGATGCTGCCCGTGTCGCCAACCTGACCACCGGATTCAGCGTAAAATGGGGTTTGGTTCAGCGCGACCTGGACGCTATCGCCCTGTTTGGCGCTGTCTGCCAAACCGCCCTCTTTGACAACCCCAACAATCTGCCCCTCGGCGGTTTCCGTATCGTAACCAAGGAAATCAGTGACACCGTGTTTATCCGCCACATCAAACCAAACCGCCGCATCTGCCGCTTCACCCGAACCGGACCATGCTGCGCGCGCTTTGGCCTTTTGCTCGGCCATCGCCGCATCAAAACCGTCCGTATCCACGGCCAGGCCTTTTTCGCGCAGGGCATCCTGTGTCAGATCAAGCGGAAAACCAAATGTATCATAGAGCTTGAACGCCGCTTGTCCGGGCAGGTTTGCCCCCTCGGGCAGCCCCGAAACCTCATCTTCAAGCAAACGCAAACCGCGCTCAAGTGTCTGTTTAAACCGGGTTTCTTCCTGATGCAGCGTTTCAGTGATCAGGGATTGCGCCTGCCCCAATTCAGGATATGCCGCACCCATTTGGCTCACCAGCGACGGCACCAGCTTGTGCATCAACGGGTCCTGAACCCCCAGCAAATGCGCATGGCGCATCGCGCGGCGCATGATCCGGCGCAGAACATACCCGCGCCCGTCGTTTGACGGCATCACACCATCGGCAATCAGAAACGACGTCGAGCGCAGGTGATCCGCAATCACACGGTGATGGGTCTTGCCCGGACCGTCGGGATCGGTGCTTGACGCATCGGCTGACGCCTCAATCAGATTGCGCATCAAATCTGTACTGTAGTTGTCATTGGTGCCCTGCAACAGTGCCGCAACCCGCTCGATCCCCATGCCGGTATCAATCGATTGGTTCGGCAAATCCCGCCGCGTGCCATCCTCAAGCTGTTCGTACTGCATGAAAACGAGGTTCCAGATTTCAACAAACCGGTCGCCGTCTTCTTCCGGTGAACCGGGAGGGCCACCCCAGATGTGGTCCCCGTGATCATAGAAAATTTCTGTACAGGGGCCGCAAGGGCCGGTCGGGCCAGCAGACCAAAAATTGTCGTCGGTCGCGATGCGGATAATCCGGTCATCACTGAGGCCCGCGTGTTTCTTCCAGATTTCTACCGCCTCGTCATCAGTATGATAAACTGTGACCAGCAGTTTGTTGGCGTCGATGCCGAACCCTTTCGTCAGCAGGTCCCACGCCAGCGGAATCGCTTCGGATTTGAAGTAATCTCCGAAGCTGAAGTTTCCCAGCATCTCGAAAAACGTATGATGACGCGCGGTATAACCAACATTGTCCAGATCGTTGTGTTTGCCACCGGCGCGCACACATTTCTGCGCAGTTGCGGCGCGGGTGTAATCACGGGTTTCCACACCGGTAAACAGGTTCTTGAACTGAACCATGCCCGCCGCCGTAAACATCAATGTCGGATCATTGCGTGGCACCAGCGGGCTGGAGGGCACAACGGCATGCCCGTTCTTGTCAAAATAGGACAGGAAAGTGGAGCGGATTTCGTTCAAGGTCTTCATGGGCTGCCTTCCGGGGGGAACTACGGTCCGCCAGAAATAGCCCTGTGTGCATGGGGTGTCCACAGCCCAGAACGCGAAAAGAGGCAGCCGCAGCGGCATACCCCTTTTCCTGTCCTGCAAGTTTCAGGACAAATGATGATGCGCGCCGGTTCCGCGCATGGCGTCATGCCTCAAGAATATCGCCATCGTCCTTATTAGAAACGTCAAAATCCAACCCGTGGGCCGCACGGATTTTATCTTCGATGTCCATGGCCATGGCTTCATTGTCCTTGAGGAACTGCTTGGCGTTTTCACGGCCCTGCCCGATACGTTCATCCCCATAAGAGAACCACGAGCCGGATCTATCCACGACGCCAGCTTTGACCCCCAAATCCAGCAGCTCTCCCATCTTGGAGATGCCCTCGCCATACATGATGTCAAACTCGACCTGCTTGAACGGTGCTGCGACCTTGTTCTTGACGATCTTGACACGTGTAGCGTTGCCCACAACCTCGTCACGGTCCTTCAACGCGCCGATACGGCGGATATCCAATCGGACAGAAGAGTAGAATTTCAATGCGTTACCGCCCGTCGTCGTTTCCGGAGAACCGAACATAACGCCGATTTTCATCCTGATCTGGTTGATAAAAATAACCATACAGTTTGACCGCGCAATCGAGCCGGTCAGCTTGCGCATGGCCTGACTCATCAAACGGGCCTGCACCCCGACCGAACTGTCACCCATATCCCCCTCAAGTTCGGATTTGGGTGTCAGCGCCGCAACAGAGTCGACCACAACCATATTTACCGCACCGGAACGCACCAATGTATCGGTGATTTCCAACGCCTGTTCGCCGGTGTCCGGCTGCGAGATCAGCAATTCGTCGATGTCAATGCCCAGCTTTCTGGCATATTGCGGATCAAGCGCGTGTTCCGCATCGACAAAAGCACAAACACCACCGGCCTTTTGCTGTTCCGCAATACAATGCAGCGTCAGCGTTGTTTTACCCGAGGATTCCGGGCCGTAAATTTCGATGATCCGGCCCATCGGCAAACCGCCAATGCCCAATGCAATGTCCAGCCCCAAGGAGCCGGTCGAGCTGGCCTTGATGTCCTGCACGGCCCCTTCGGACCCCAGTTTCATGATCGAGCCTTTGCCGAATTGCCGTTCGATCTGCGCCAGCGCGCTATCAAGTGCCTTTTGCTTTTCAGCCGTTTTTTTATCTGTCATTGTCAAAAGATCTGCCGTTGCCATGTGCCTGTTCCCTTACTGTCATAGTGTGGTGGCATCGGCAATCATTCACCTTGCGCCATCATATGTTCTGCTAATGTTCTATATGGGTCTAAAACAAGAACACTTCAATATAAATCTTCCCACCCTATCTTTTTCCTCTTTGGTTAAAATGTGGTTTACATTAAACTTGTGAAGAGCAGTTTCTTTCTACAGAGGGCTTTAAATGCTTGTTTTTTATAAGGAACGCCTTGCGTTTCTTTCGGTCCCCAAAACCGGCACAACCGCCTATGAAAGCGCTTTGGCCGCGCGGGCGGATATGGTGATTTCCGATCCCCCGATGCTGAAACACGCCCCTGTTTATCGCTACAACCGCTTTATCCGGCCAATGTTCGAACGGGTCTGTGATGCCAAGCTGGAAGTTGTGGCGGTCATGCGCGAGCCGGTTTCCTGGCTGGGCAGCTGGTATCGATACCGCCAGCGCCCGTTTATGGCTGGAAAGCCCAACAGCACAGAAGGGGTCAGTTTTGACGATTTTGTACTGGCCTATATGAAGGGCAAGAAACCCGGCTTTGCGGATGTCGGCAGCCAGTTTCAATTCCTGAAGACACAACCGAATGGCACGGGTGTCGATCATTTGTTCCGCTACGAGGACCAGCCCAAGCTTCAGGCTTTTTTGCAAGATCGGCTAAAGGTCACGTTGTCGCTGAAACAAGAGAACGTCTCGCCACAGATGGCACTAAATCTGTCCCCCGGGATCGCCGGCCGGTTCCGCAAGAAATGCGCCGAGGAATTTGACCTTTATGCCTCAATCAACTGAGTTAATGCAGCTGATTCTGGACGGTTTCAGTCAGATCACTGAGTGAAAAAGGCTTGGGTAGGAAAACGGAATTGGGGATACGGGTCTGCTCTTCGCCGAAACTGTCCTCGGCGTAACCAGACACAAAAACCACAGGTACATCGGGCCGGATCTTCAATGCCTCACGCACCCAACTGGGGCCATCCATTCCGGGCATAACCACATCCGTGACGAAGACATCAACGCTAAGTGACTGATCCTCCAACGTTTTGAGGGCCGTTTCAGCAGAGTCTGCCTCCAACACCGTATACCCGCGCAACCTGAGCGCGCGGCTGGCAAAAGCCCGCACCGGTGCCTCGTCCTCGACCAGCAGGATAACCCCCTCTTCGCTTTGCTGCGGTTGTTGAACCAACGGCGCCGCCAGAGTTTTCGTTTTGACAGGGCGCGTGACATAGACAGGCAGATAGAGGGTAAAGGTGGTGCCACGATCAACCATGGAATCAACAAATATATATCCGTTGCTTTGTTTGATGATGCCATAGGCCGTCGACAGCCCCAAACCGGTCCCCTCGCCCGTCCGTTTGGTTGTGTAAAACGGTTCAAACACTTTTTGTAGTTTGTCAGGGGCTATCCCTGCACCATCGTCACTGACCTGCACCGTAACATACTGGCCTGGTGGAACCGAAGCGCGATCCCGCTCCAGCGGCTCCTTTAGCTCAAGCAGCTCTGTCGTGACGCGAATTTCGCCACCGGCCGGCATAGAGTCACGCGCATTGACCACAAGGTTCATAAGGACTTGTTCCAACTGCCGCTTATCCGCCCGCACCGGCTTCAGCACGGGATCGTGCTTCAGCGTCAACGTGACCTTTTCCCCAACAAGACGGTTCAAAAGATGTGTCAGATCCGCCAGCGTGTCGCGCATGTCGATGGTTTCAAGGCGCAGAGTTTGTTTGCGTGAAAAGGCCAGCAGCTGCCCCACCAGTGAGGCGGCGCGGTTGGCATTTTGGTTGATCTGGATCAGGTCCCCATAGTCAGGGTCACTTTGATCCCGGCGCAACAACAACAAATCGCAATGCCCTGATATCGCGGTCAACAAGTTGTTGAAATCATGCGCCACACCACCGGCAAGTTGCCCTATTGCCTGCATTTTCTGGCTCTGCACAAATTGCGCCTCAAGCGCCTTAAGCTCGGTCGCGTCATGCAGAACGGCAATCAACGACGGCGCCCCATCATTGACAATATGGCTTAGCACGACCTGAACAAATACCTCTTTGTCAGTCCGCTTGAGGCGCAGGAATTCGGACTTTTGCACCTTGCGATAGGCCAAGGTGTCGTTGATCCAATCGGTTATCGACCGCCCCAACCCTTCCATCAAACTGGAAAGATGCACATTATCTTCCAGCGCGACCCCGACCAACTTGGCGGCTGTCCGGTTAAACGACTGCACCTTACCATCCGGTGCAACCTTGATCAGCGGCACAGGAAGATCCTCAAAAGCATGCCAATCTTCTGCTTCGACCGCCTGTTCCGGGGCCGGCAACAGATACAACGCCCGCCGCCCGGCACCCGCGGGCACCTCGGCAACAAGGACCCGCTTCACCCCATCAGAGGTGGCAACCTCCGTGGGCAGTCCGGGCAGGACCGGCAAGGTATTGAACAGCCGGTCTAACCCCTTGATCCGGCTGCCAATCAATCGCCGTGCCGCGTCGTTCATGAACAACACCGCATCGGTGCGCCCAACCATCAACATTGGCAATTGCTGGCTATCCTGCGCGGCCCTTGGTGCAGCGCGTTCTATTACCTGATCAATACGCCAGACATAAGCATCCTCGGCCACCGAATGTACACACACCCGCAGATGGCCGGCGCGGGTAAAAACATCCTCCTGCGCCGCCCCATTGGCAACCGCGCGTGTTTGCAGCCGAAACAGGATGCTGCCGGGGTTGGCCACGGAAGTCTTCAGGATACCGGCAAGGGTGCTAAAGCCGTGGATATCAAACTGCTGTTGCGCGGCGGGGTTTGCCGACCGAATTTGTCCGTCCGCATTGACCACAAACGTCGGAGTGGCATCCTGCCGGATAAACCCTTTGATCACCGCCAGATCGGACGTCTTCTTGCGCGCAATCCGGCAAGAGTGAAACCAGACCATGGCCCCCAGAACCAGCAGCGTCACGGATGCCGCATAAATCCCGATCGCGATGAACCGGTGCGGCGCGGCCAACGCCAAGGCCGATAGCAACAGGCAAAGGGCCAATGTCCATCTGGCCTGACGCGCTGCCCCTTTCAGAGATATTGAAAGGTCAGGTCGTTGAGTGCGGGTATCGGGCAATGAATTCCCCCTAGCATGCGCGAATCGTCCCTTATTACGCGCAGGAAGGGTTAATCAGCCTTTAACTTTGTTCATGCAAACACGTTTTGATTGAAAATAAGCAAGATCACGCACGGATAAAGTGGGCCGCAAAAAATCCATCCCCTGTCGGGCCCACCGCAAAACGCTGTTGATAGGTGCAGCGCCAACCGGCATGGCGTTCAAGGAACGCAGCAAGCCGGTCTTCGTTTTCTGCGGTCAGAACCGAACAAGTGGCATAGGCCAAGGTACCATTTTCGCCCACCAACCCTGCCGCATCATCCAGAATCTTATCCTGAATCTCGGTCAGCTCGGCTAGTCGGGTTGCTGTGAGGGTCCACTTTCCCTCTGCCGCCCGCCGCCACGCCCCAGACCCTGAACAAGGCGCGTCGCACAAGACCACATCAAAGGGTGCCGACCCTTGCAGCGCTTCCGTGTCCAGTTGACCAACTTGCACTCCTGCCCGTTCCGCCCGGGCTGTCAAATCTGCCATTCGGCGTGAATCAATATCATGCGCCCAAACCGCGCGACCGTTCTGTGCCGCAGCGGCCAGCGCCTTTCCCCCACCACCAGCACAGTAATCCAGCAGTTTTGCCCCTGACGGCAGCGCCGAAACAACCGCCTGACTTGCTGCATCCTGCAACTCGACCAGCCCCTCAGCATATGCCGCGGAATTTCGGATTTTTCGCGCGCCCTCGGTAACGGTCAGCGCAGTAGCGCAGGCCGCGTTTTCCTGGGTGGCAATCCCTTCCTCGGCAAGCTGCGACATCGCCGCGGAACGCGTTGTTTTTGCGAGGTTTACGCGCAAGAATACCGGTGCGCGCTCCTGCAACGCCAAGGCGGTTGGCCCTGCCGCCTCGCCCAATGATGTCTGGAACGAGGGGATCACCCAATCGGGCAAGTTCCACAAGGTTGCCGTATCCTCGGGCGGTGTCGGCTCCTCAAGCTCGGGCGCACTCAAAGGCTGCGGCGCATGACCAATCCCCGAAAACAAGGCTTCAAGGTCAGCGCCCTGTTGGCGCAGAATCCCGATCAACAGAGCGCGCGGCGTCTCGCCCTTGCCGAAATGCGCCGCAGTGCGCTTGCACCTTAGCACATCAAACACGTGATCACGGATCGCGGCACGGTCTTTGGAACCAGCGAACCGGCTGCGTCTGGCCCAGCGGGTCAGTGCCTGTTCAGCCGCCAACCCTTCAGACATGTCATGCAAAACCTCAATGGCCGCAGCCACCCTTGCGCCTGGCGTCATACTTCACCTATCAGGTTAACAAAGCAATGTAGGATACTGAAATAAAACACTATCCAATTCGGTAGTTCGGGCTTTCCCGGGTGATCTGCACATCATGCACATGGCTTTCCTTAAGCCCCGCACCGGTGATCCTAACGAAGTTACAGTTCTTGCGCATCTCTGGAACGGTTGCACAACCGGTGTACCCCATGGCCGCGCGCAACCCGCCTACCAACTGATGCACCACTGCGCCGGCGCTGCCTTTATATGGCACCTGACCCTCAATGCCTTCCGGCACCAGTTTGTCACTTGCGGCATCCTTCTGGAAATAACGGTCTGCCGATCCCCGCGCCATCGCGCCCAGTGATCCCATCCCACGATAGCTTTTGAAGCTGCGGCCCTGATAGAGGATCACCTCGCCGGGGGACTCATCCGTGCCCGCGATCATCGAGCCGACCATGGCGCAAGACGCACCCGCCGCAATCGCTTTGGCAAAATCACCGGAAAACTTGATACCGCCGTCTGCAATGACCGGAATGTCACCCGCCGCTGTTGCACAATCCATAATCGCCGTGAGCTGGGGCACACCAACGCCCGCCACCATGCGCGTGGTACAGATAGAACCGGGGCCAATACCAACTTTGATGGCATCTGCGCCTGCGTCAATCAACGCCCGTGTCGCTTCGCCTGTGGCAACGTTGCCCGCGACGACTTGAATCTCGTTGCTCAAGGCCTTTGCGCGGGTCACCGCATGGGCGACTCCTTCGGAATGGCCATGGGCCGTATCGATAACAATCATGTCCACGCCCGCCTCAACCAGCGCCTGCGAGCGTTCGAAACCCGCATCTCCCACCGTGGTCGCAGCAGCCACACGCAACCGGCCCAGATCATCCTTGCAGGCGGTCGGGTTCAGCACTGATTGTTCGCTGTCCTTAAGGGTCAACAGGCCCGTCAGCACCCCTTGTCCATCGGTCACCAGCAGTTTTTCGATGCGGCGTGCCTTCATCAGGCTAAGCGCTTCACCGCGGTCAGCGGGTTCCGTCAGCATCGCAAGGTTTTCGTTTGTCATCATATGCTTGACAGGTGTTTCATCATCACTGGCGAAACGCATATCGCGGTTGGTTACAATGCCAAGCACCCGCCCCTGATCATCCACGACCGGAAAGCCCGAGACGTTATAACGCGCCTGCAAGGCCTTGGCATCTGCCAGCGTCTGATCTGGTGTCAGGGTGATCGGGTTATAAACAATCCCGCTCTCAAAGCGCTTTACACGGCGCACTTCGCGGGCCTGTTCTTCCACCGTCAGGTTACGGTGCACAACGCCCATGCCGCCGGCCTGCGCCATAGCAATCGCCATCCGTCCTTCGGTTACGGTATCCATGGCAGAGCTGAGCAAAGGAATGTTTAGCGCGATGGATTTGGTCACATGTGTTCGGGTGTCCGCCGTGGATGGCAGCACCGAAGATGCCCCCGGCACCAGCAACACATCATCAAAGGTAAAGGCCTCGCGAATTTCCATTTTGCACCTCTGGCTTATGGCTTCATTTGGCAATTTCCTATTTCACGGTCTGGGGCTGATGAAAAGGGCGATTTGAGCGCCGGACTTGTATTGATCCATGGTTTGCGGAAAGCTGCCTGTAACAAGGAGCGAATAATGGCAGATCACGGGTATAATGCGGGGCGGTTAAACCTGCCGTTTGTGGGGATTTCGACTTTTGGCAAACGCCCCTATCAGCCGGATTGGGCGGCGCTGGACGCCGATGTTGCAATCCTTGGCGCGCCCTTTGATGCGGGAACCCAGTTTCGCGCCGGCGCTCGGTTTGGTCCGCGCGGCGTGCGCGAGGCCTCCACCTTGTTCAGCTTTGGCCACGCCGGTGCTTATGATCATGAGGATGACGTGACCTACCTGCCGGGCGATGTGAACATCGTTGATATGGGCGATGCGGACATTGTGCATACCGATACAGAGGCGAGCCATGCCAATATCGAAGCCGGGGTGCGCGCCATACTGGATGCCGGGGCCTTGCCGGTGGTGATTGGCGGCGACCATTCGGTCAATATTCCCTGCATCCGCGCCTTTGACGATCAGGGCGACATTCATGTGCTGCAAATTGACGCCCATCTGGACTTTGTCGATGTGCGCCATGGGGTACGCCATGGTCACGGAAACCCGATGCGCCGGGCCGCCGAGCGCGAATATGTCACTGGCTTGACGCAAGTGGGTATTCGCAATGTCAGCTCGACCGCAAAAGAAGGCTATGAGGACGCCCGCGCCATGGGGTCAGACATCATTTCAGTCCGCCAGACCCGTGCAATGGGCGTGCGCGGTGTGCTGGCCCATGTGCCGATCGGGGCGCGGCTGTATGTGACCATTGATATTGATGCGTTTTGCCCGTCAATCGCACCGGGGACCGGCACGCCATCGCACGGCGGGTTCCTCTATTACGAGGTTGTTGAACTGTTGCAGGCAGCCGCTGAACGCCACGAGATTGTCGGCATTGATCTGGTGGAAGTGGCACCGGATTATGATCCATCCGGCTCGACCTCGATTCTCGCGGCGCAGGTTCTGTTGAATTTTCTGGGGTTTATCTTTCACGCCCGCAGCCAATTGTAGCCCCAAAAGGCGCAGCAAAGCTGCACGCGATTTTCAGGGGCTCTGCCCCATCGATCAAAGATCGATTCCCCGCAGTATTTACGGCCAAAAAGAGGAAGAAGGCGGCTCAACATCTATACAGGTGACGCCCCTGTTGTGTTTTTTGCCGCGGATCGGCTTTCGCCTGCGCATGATCACGGTATGCTGGCGCAAAACACCCTTGGGAAATAGCGCAATGAGCAGTGATCCACTTGTTATCTTTACCCCTTCCGGAAAGCGCGGGCATTTCCCGACCGGCACACCAATTCTGACCGCCGCACGCCAGTTGGGTGTTGATTTGGATTCGGTCTGCGGTGGGCGCGGCATTTGTTCAAAGTGCCAGATCACGCCAAGCTACGGCGAGTTCTCCAAACATGGGGTCACCGTTCAGGAGGATGCCCTGTCCGAATGGAATGCCGTCGAGCAGCGTTATCAGGACAAGCGCGGGCTGATTTCTGGGCGGCGGTTGGGCTGTCAGGCCACGGTACAAGGGGACATCGTCATCGACGTACCGCCGGAAAGCCAGGTCCACAAACAAGTCGTGCGCAAACGCGCAGAGGCCCGCGACATTGTGTTGAATCCTTCAACCAAGCTGTTTTACGTCGAGGTTGCCGAACCTGATATGCATGATCCGTCAGGCGATCTGGAAAGGCTGCGCATGGCCTTGAACGACCAGTGGGAGATCGACAATGTCACCGTCGATTTGCACATCCTGCAAAAGATGCAGCCGATTCTGCGTAAAGGCGGATGGAAAGTAACCGTGGCGATCCATTTGGGGGATGACGAAAACCCGAACCGGATCATGCACATCTGGCCGGGATATTACGAGGGGACGGTCTACGGGCTTGCGGTTGACCTGGGGTCCACCACCATTGCGGCCCATCTATGTGATCTGGCGACAGGCGAAGTAGTGGCCTCATCCGGTGTGATGAACCCGCAGATCCGTTTTGGCGAGGACCTGATGAGCCGCGTCAGCTATGCGATGATGAACACCACAGGTGCCGACGAGATGACCACCGCCGTGCGTGAAGGCATGAACGGGCTGTTCAGCCAAATCGCTTCGGAGGCCGAGATCGACAAACAATTGATTGTGGACGTGGTGTTTGTCTGCAACCCGGTGATGCATCATCTGTTTCTGGGCATTGATCCTTTCGAATTGGGTCAGGCCCCATTTGCATTGGCCACTTCGGATGAACTGCGTCTGCGGGCCTGTGATCTGGAGCTGAATATCCACCCTTCTGCCCATGTGTACCTATTGCCCTGTATTGCGGGCCATGTGGGGGCAGACGCCGCTGCGGTTGCCCTGTCAGAAGCACCGGATAAATCCGAGGACCTTGTGTTGGTGGTGGATGTCGGCACCAATGCTGAAATTCTTCTGGGCAACACGGATAAGGTGCTGGCCTGTTCCTCCCCGACTGGCCCTGCCTTTGAAGGAGCGCAAATCAGCTCTGGCCAACGCGCCGCCCCTGGGGCCATTGAACGGGTCGAGATTGATCCGGCAACCAAAGCGCCGCGTTTCAAGGTGATCGGCAGTGATCTGTGGTCCGATGATCCCGCTTTCGAGGCCGCAATTGCCACCACAGGCGTTACTGGCATCTGTGGCTCCGGCATTATCGAGATGGTAGCGGAGATGCGCATCCATGGGATTGTCGATGCCCCCGGTCTGATCGGCACCGCAGCGCAAACCGGATCGAGCAGTGTCTTTGCTGACGGGCGCACAAACTCCTATCTGGTCTATGACGGCACGGACAAAGGCGGCCCCAAGATCACCGTCACCAACCGTGACATCCGTGAAATCCAGATGGCCAAGGCGGCGCTCTATTCCGGTGCGCGTCTGCTGATGGACAAATTTGGCGTTGATAAGGTGGACCGTGTCGTTCTTGCCGGTGCGTTTGGCGCGCATATCAGTACCAAACACGCCATGGTGCTGGGGATGATCCCCGATTGTCCGCTGGACAAGGTGACATCGGCGGGCAACGCCGCCGGCACCGGCGCGCGGATTGCTTTGCTGAATACCGAAGCCCGCAGCGAGATTGAACAAACTGTGCGTGCAATCCATAAGATCGAGACCGCAATTGAGCCACGTTTTCAGGAGCATTTTGTCAATGCCTCGGCGATACCAAATGCGGTGGAACCCTTCCCAATCCTGAACAGTATTGTCACCTTGCCAAGCGAAACGTTCAACACCGGCGGAGACAGTGGCGAAGGGCGCGGCGGCGGTCGGCGTAGACGCCGCAGCTGACCCGGGGCGCAGCCGAAACGAGGGGCGACTGGCACGGGGGCGACTGGCACAGGGGCGACTGGCACAGGGGCGACTGGCTCTGGGCACGCCCTGCTTGTCGGGGCGATAACCGATTCCCGTAGGCCCGAATTTTGAGCCTAGAACCGGCGGGAAAGGTCGATTGCACAGGCGCGGGTTCTGGCCTCGAACAAGGCGACATTCGATGACGTCTTGCCCATTCGGCAGGTCAGTTTGGGCACAACACCGCGATAGCTGAACTTGCTGTTGAATACAGTCACAGAGACATCAGCAAAGCTGTCCCGGCGGGCAAATCCCAGCAAACTGTTGAACCTGCGTTTGCCGAGGTTGGCCTGCCCGCTTACTTCAATGCCGTTGCGCAGTGCCTTGCTTGCACGCAGCGTCGCGGCAATGCTGGTATAGCGCTGCACCACTGCGCGGGCGTTAGCGCGTTCCACCTGCACTCCGAACCGAAATGCAAGGGCCGGACGGGGTGTCAACAGATACCCCGCATCCAGCAGCACGCGCCGCCCATCCGCACCATTTACCCCCACGACATCAAGGTCGGATAGCTGTAACCGCCCGTCGATCCGCCGACGCCGATCAATATCATAAGAACCGAAAAAGCTGACGCCGGTACGGGTATAATCACCTGTTGCGCGTTGGCTGGACAGGTGAAACCCGCGCAGCCCGACCTCTGCCCGTGGAAAAAACCGTGAATAGGTCAGGCCAAGTTCCAGATCATTTTGCGGGGCCAGTTGGGTCGAGAAAAACTCCCGTTCGGCACGCCAGTCCAAGACCACAAGGTCACGCGGTGACAGGGTTGTGCGGGCATATCCTTTGAGGCCGATCCGGCTGCTCCATCCGGAAATCCGCCGGTTTGACGGATCAATGATACCGGTCCCCAAGACATGGTTCTCCAGTGTCTTGTTGTCGGTACCCTGATTAATGTTGTCAGAAGGGGTAAAACCGAAAATCAGGCTGACACCAAAGGGGCGTTCCGCGACGATCCGATTCAGAACACTCCGGTAAAGAGTGTTGAGCCCGGGGTCGCGGTTGCGCTCGGCGAGAATCTCAAACTGATATTGGGCAGCCGCCATCTGACGGTCTAGAATAAGGGTATACCCCAGCTCTTCGCGCAGCGCCACATCGTCGGGTCGCGCCCGAAGACCGGCCCGCAGTATTTTGATCGCGCCCGAATACTCACCCGCTGCACGTAATGCGCGCGCCTGCCCCAGAACGCCATGAGCTTCTAACTGCAAAACAGGGGCACCCTGCGCAACTCTCGCACCCTCAGAGGCGCGGGAGGGCCAGGCTGGCAGCGACAAGCAAACAACAAGGCAGAAACCCAGCCATCTGTTTGCGCCTCTTCCTGTGGCGTGCCTCAATTCGCCTCACCGACCAATCCGCCTGCAACTGCCGTGTTGCTGTCCGTGCCATGGAACGTTGCAATCACGCCGGTGCTGCCAATGCGCCCGTCCAGCGTGGTATTCATCCGACCACTAAGCGTTTTTGTTCCCAGAAAGCCGCCTCTGACGTTGTAATCCACCCGTGCAGTCCCCGAGACTTCCTGACCGCTGATCTGGCCATTCACCCGCAGGTCCGAAGATGACCCGGTCAGCGTTCCAGCGCTGTAATCCGCGGTCAAGGTTGTACGGCCATTAAACCGGCGCGTCCCCTGGTCCGCGTTGATGAAATTGTCCGTACGGTTGGTGTTATCAAGGACGATATAGTTATATCGGGTGTTGTAAGTCACCCTGCCCTCTGTGACGGGGGCACCGACCTCTGGATTATCGGCAATCCCGGCCACGGCGACAACCTGCCCCTTGCGATCGTTGATCCCAGTTGCAAATGCGACAAGCCCAACGCGCGCATTTGAAACGGACAAATTCGATTCTTTCTCTAGTGAGACATTCACGCGCCCGTCAGAAACGCTTTCCACACCGCTCGCGGTAATGCTGCTAGAGCGTCCACCGGCCCCACATGCCGACATCAGGGTAACGGACGAAAGCACGACCACCAGAAAAATTGGGTGTTTGAAACGAATAGTAAATGACATAGGT
Source organism: Sulfitobacter sp. M05 (assembly GCF_029285175.1). Taxonomy (GTDB): domain Bacteria; phylum Pseudomonadota; class Alphaproteobacteria; order Rhodobacterales; family Rhodobacteraceae; genus Sulfitobacter. The sequence continues at coordinate 1,050,566 of NZ_JABEDH010000001.1, forward strand.
GTTTCCCCGCTTGGGCTGGCTTCTTAAGATAACAAAATATCGGTATTCCAGCACAGCAGAATGAACAACCCACAATAGAATAATACCACGAGATTCGCGTGAAATTTCGTCACGTTTCAACTGCCGGGGTTCGCTTGACCACACCGGCAAGATACCATATCTGAATTGGCAAGCGGGTATGGTGAAAAGGTATCACGGCAGCTTCCCAAGCTTTAGTTACGAGTTCGATTCTCGTTACCCGCTCCACTTCTAAACAAATGATCCTTCCTGACCGAATGGTGCCGCCATAACTGTGCCAAAATACATGCCGGTCTATTGCAAAACCGGGTGTGAACCGCAGTTCTTTTGCCCTAGAGCGTCCCGCCTTTAACCTGAGCCATCACATATCGCTTTTCGCGTTCGACCAAAGGGAGAGGCCGCGAACAAGCGTTTCATGTTTAAGGCGGGACGCTCTAACGCTCAGGCACACTGCAATAGCGGCTTTGGGCAAGACCCACGGAATTGCGAAACCACGCTATAAGCCGGTGTCACAATACATCAAACGTATTTTGTATCTTAAAAAGGGGTAATGGCGGATCGACAGGGATTCGAACCCTGGAGACGGTCTCCCGCCTACACACTTTCCAGGCGTGCGCCTTCGACCACTCGGCCACCGATCCATTGCGCGGGGTTTAGTATGACCGTGCCCCCCATTGCAAGGGCGAAAACGCACCCTTTTGCGCATTCTTCACGACGCCAGCTTTAGCCGTCCAAATGCAGGTAGACGCGACGGTTCATCCGACCTTTTTTTTCCATCTTTCCCAGACGCAAACTGCCGATTTCACCGGTACGGGCCACATGTGTGCCGCCGCAGGGCTGCAAGTCGATGCAATCGTCCTCTTCGCCGATGCTGATCAGCCTGATGTCGCCTGCGCCTTTCGGTGGACGGACGGCCATTGTCTTGATCAGATGCGGGTTCTCCTCCAGCTCTTCTTGCGTCATCCAGCTTTCGCCGATCCGCAGATCCATGGCGACCAGTTCGTTTAACACTTCCTCGATCTCATCACGGTCCTGTGGCGCGTCAGGCATGTCAAAGTCCAGCCGCCCGTGGGTGGCAGATATCTGCCCACCGGTCACCCCGAATGGCATCACCGCAGACAGTAAATGCAGCGCTGAATGCACCCGCATGTGTTTATATCTCCGGTCCCAATCCAGTTCCTGAACAATATGGGCGCCCTTGGGTGGCAAGGCAGAGGCTTCGGCAGGCACCAGAACAACCGCCCCGTCATCGCCGTTGACTGTTGTCGCAATCGGAAGGCGCTGACCATCCCAGCTGATCCAGCCGGAATCGCCTGGTTGCCCGCCGCCAGTGGCATAAAACAAGGATTGGTCCAGAACGACGCCTCCCTCAGGCGTGATCTCCTTTACCATGGCAGGCGCATCCCGTCGGTATGTGTCTTCGCGAAACAGCAAGCGGGTCATGTCTGGGCCTCTTTTGTCTCGGGATCCGCCGCTTTGGCTGGCCCGGTGTCACCTTGCAATACCTCGGGATTGCGCAGCCAGACGTCACGTTGGGCGAAGGGAATCTCAATCTGCGCATCTTTGAAGCGCGCAACGATTTCATGGTTGATGTCATTCTTGACTGCCAGCATGAAATTCACATCCCGCAGCACACAGCGCACCTCGAACTCCAGCGCATCCGCCCCAAAATTCAACAGCAGCACCGATGGCGGCGGTGCCAGCAGAACCATCGGGTGGGCCTCGGCAATCTCGCGCAGGATGTCTTCCACCTGTCGGGCGTCACTGCCATAGGCCACCCCAACCGGAATGATGACACGCCCCACCGTATTACCACGGGTATAGTTGGTGACCGTGCCACTGATCAGATCGGCGTTGGGCACAATGACATCTGTTTTGTCGAAGGTCTCGATCCGGGTCGAGCGCACAGAGATATCGCGCACATATCCCATATGACCACCGGCCTCGATCCAGTCCCCCTCGGAAATTGGGCGTTCAATCAACAGGATAATGCCCGAGACAAAGTTACTGACGATGTTTTGCAGACCAAAACCGATCCCGACCGACAACGCACCGGCGACAATCGCCAATGAACTCAGGTCGATTCCAGCGCCAGTGATCGCCGCAAGCGCCGCCAGAAAAATCCCGACATAGCCAAGCCCCGACACAATTGCGTTCTGCCCGCCCACATCAATCCGTGTCTTGGGAAGAACGTTATTTCTAAGCGCCGATTGTACCAGCCGTGTCAGCACATAACCGACCCCGAAAATCACGGCAAAGGCAATGAAATCAGTGGGAGAAATCCGGCTTTCGCCAATCGAGAAGCCACGCAGGAACACGGCCCAAAGCTCGGTAAGATCGTTAAACCTGACCCCCCAGACCAGGGCCAGCAATGGCAGGGAAAGAACCAACAGGACGAACCCGAACAAAACAGGCCAGAGCGCCTCGCGGGCCTGGGCACCCTGCCCGGTGATTGCACCGTAAACATCAGCACCAAACCGTTGCAGCGTCATCACCAGTCCCAGCAAGGTCAGGGTCATGAAATACGGCGGTAAAATTGCCTCTGCCGCATGGAAATACCCAAAGGCCGCAAGCGCCGGTGTGGCGAAGGCTACCAGAATTGCCCCCTTACCCAACGTCCGGATCGTTCCCACCAATGTGGAGGAGCGCAATTCCGTTGCAACCGCATCATCCGCTTCTGGGTCTTTGACCCGCCCGAGGATCTTGCCGATGCAATAGAGCGACACCGCAGCGAGCAGCGTAATCAGAAACATCAGAACAGGTTGAGACGCAGGTGCCGGATCACCTGCCTCCAATACTTCGTCGATCAGGGCTGCAACGACGATCAACGCGGTACTACAGGAAACATGGAAACGCGCGGCTTTCCGGTCTTGCCAATCCAACGGGATCAGCGCTTCATCGTCATCCCGCGAGAACACCCGCTCCGAGACCCAGCGCAGCCCCAGCATCACCCCCCCGAGGACGGCAAAAAGCAAAAACATCTCATTCAATTGCGGTCCGAAAATGCCGGTCGAACTTACGGCAAGCGCCAACAGGATCAAACCTGCAAACGGCAGGATGATCCGCAACAAAGAGACCAGAAACCGCCAGATGCCAAAGCCGCGCGCACCAAGGCGCTGAAGGCTGCTGACGATCATTTCTGACCAACGCCGCCCCCTCAGGATCAGCACAGTCCCCAAAGCCCCCAGCAAAATGGTAATCGGCAGCCCGGCGACCAGATCGTCGTCTCCCTCAAGGCCTTCGGCTTTTTCGTTCCACAACTTTGAAAGTGCGGCGTTCAGATCAGCAAAAGCAGGCCGCCAATAGACCGGGTTAAGAGGCGAAGGCGACGTTTCCAACAGTTCTTCAGCCTGTCTTTCGCGCAGGGACTTATCAATCTGGCTGATGATGGCGTCGGCACGGACGTATTCCGCTTCGGCGCGCTGGACCGGCGTCAGCAGGGTATCAAGCTGCTCTTCAAGCTCTGCACGGCTGGCAGCAACATCTGCGGACTCTGGCTTTGCCCCCTCGCCTTCGGGTTTGGGACCAAGCGCTGTCAGTTGTTCGCGCAGGGTTGCGATACGTGCCGCGTTCTGGGTGGTTGCCTCGCGAAAATCACTTCGAAACGCAACGATCTCGGCACGCAGCTCTTCAAGACGACCTTCAGAGCCGTTGTCGGAATCAAGCAGTTGTTCCGCCGCCGCCGCCGCCACGCTCCAACGGGTTACTTCGGATGGCCCCGCCCCCTGCGCCAAAGCGCCATGCGCCAGGGCAAAGGACAGAACAATCGCCAGCCAGAAACCTGCAACAGACCTCAACATCACAGGTCTTCAAAGACCTCGGGCAAGGTGGCCGGATCACGGTCAAGCCATTCAGGCACCGGCAGCCCTTTTTCGCGCAGGAACGTCGGATTGAACAGTTTCGACTGATAGCGCGTCCCGAAATCACACAGGATCGTTACGATCCGATGCCCCGGCCCCAATTCCCGCGCCAAACGCATGGCACCGGCCACGTTAACGCCAGAAGACGCGCCCAGACACAGCCCCTCTTGCTGCAACAGGTCGAAAACAACCGGCAAAGCCTCAGCATCCGGGATATTGTAGCTGAAATCGGGTTTGAACCCTTCAAGGTTCTTGGTGATGCGCACCTGCCCGATGCCCTCGGCAATCGAGCCCCCTTCAGAGGTCAGCTCTCCGGTGGTAAAATAGCTGTGCAACGCCGCCCCGTCCGGATCGGCAAGGGCAATCTTGACGCCTTTGGGCTGTAAGACATGGGAAATCCCGGCCAAAGTACCGCCCGATCCGACAGCACAGCAGAAACCGTCCAGATTGCCATCGGTCTGCTCCCAGATCTCTGGGCCCGTGGTTTCGATGTGCGCCTGACGGTTGGCGACATTGTCAAATTGGTTGGCCCAGATCACCCCTTCGTTGGTGCTGCGCGCCAGCTCGTTCGCAAGCCGTTCGGAATAGCGGATGAAGTTGTTGGGATTGCGATAAGGGGCTGCGGGCACCTGTACCAGTTCCGCACCGGCAAGGCGCAGCATGTCTTTCTTTTCTTCGGATTGGGTTTCCGGAATCACGATCACCGTCTTGAACCCCATCGACGATCCCACCAGCGCCAGACCGATGCCTGTGTTCCCGGCTGTCCCCTCGACAATTGTACCGCCCGGTTTCAATGTCCCTTTGGCAATCGCATCCTGAATAATGAACAGGGCCGCACGGTCCTTGACCGACTGGCCGGGGTTCATGAATTCGGCCTTGCCGAATATTTCGCACCCCGTTGCTTCGGATGGTCCACGAAGTTTGATAAGTGGTGTCTTGCCGACGGCCTTGGCCAGATCAGATGCAATGTGCATGAATGCCCCCAAAAGTTACGGCTGCGGTGCAGCTTTATTCGCTTTCAGGTGTATCCGTCGCCCCCGCGGACCTCAAGCGGTCCCTGTGATACGCGAGATAATAAGCCGCCATCACCACCGGCGTATTTGCCAGATCAAACCGCGCAACGCGGGCCATCAGATCGTCAAAAGACATCAGATGCGAGCGGATATCCTCGTTTTCTTCAACCAATCCACCGGTGCCGGCCACCCCGTCAGGCAAATCAGCAAGCCCCAGATAAACATAATAAAAACCCGTCGAACTGCCGGGACTGGGATACGCTTCGGCGATTTTTTCAAGCGGGCCCAATGTCAGCCCTGATTCTTCTTTCGCCTCGCGCCGCGCCGCCTCTTCCGGGGTCTCGCCCGGATCAATCCTTCCCGCCACCGGTTCAAGCTGCCAACTTGCCCGATCGCCCCGCGCAAGCGGCCCCATACGCATCTGTTCAACCAGCAAAACGCGATCCCGTACAGGATCGTACGGCAGGACAATTGCCGCATCTGCGTCAATCAGCACCGCGCGCTCAAGCGGTGCAGTTAGCGATCCGTCAAAGCGCGCATGGCGCAGCACGATGTCATCCAGCGCGTAAAAATCGGCATAACTTCGGGTGCGGCGCATCACTTCGATATCGCCCTGAAAGCTGTCTGCACCATGCAGTGAAAGTGCCGCGCGCCGCTGGGCATCTGCCCGCGCGCGGATGCCCGGAAACATGCGGGCAACCTCATCGCGGCTGCGCTGGCCAAAATACCCCATGACCTCCTGTGCCGCGAGGACGCTCATATCACCGGATTTTTCCACCCACCCGTCAAAGGACCAAGGCCCGTCAGGCGTCCACAGCCCCGGTTGTGGCAAATAGATTTCAGCCACCTGCCCGTCTGCCAGAATGACCGACACCAGATCATAGGCAAAACTGCCCTCATAGAAATCCAGCCGCGCGATATCATCAAGGCTGAGCCCGCGCACTATCACTCCCTGGGCTATGGCCCCATCACGTTTTTCAATCATCGGAAATGGCCCCTCGGCCACCGCACTGACGCGATAGCCCGGCAAAGAGACGGCAATCGCATCAATGTCACGCGCCGCCCGGCCCAAAACGACTTCTAGCAAAGAAAGATGCTGTAAGGTTCCGTAAAAGAATAAGTTTTTCATACCTTTAGGGCCAACGATTATCCGCAAACTCGGTCAGTAAACCACAGACCAAAGTTCCCACCAGCAAGGCAATCCCCATCGGCACCGTTGCGATGATCACCGCATACTCCGCGCCGATCTGGAAAATTGCCACCAAAGCTTCGAATGGCCCGTCATAGCGGTTGCGCATGGCCTGCCGCACCATTTCGTTAATCGCCTGCACCCCGATCCCCCAAAGCATCAACAGGAACATGCCTGTCAGCCCGTTGTTGATCGCGGCGGTCGTGCCACGTCCGGCACGCCGCCCCATGGCAAACCAGCCGACCCCCAACCCGAGACAGATATTTACCGGAATAAAGTACCCGAAATCAGTGCTTTCGGGCATCAACGGCATCACCATCAAAGAAAGGAAAAAAGCCGTAACAGCGACAGAAACGGCAGCCATCAAACGGGCAGCGGTAGGCATGGGTCGGCTCCTGTTGCAAACCCGTCAGCCGGGTTTGCGTATGGTAATCTGTGTTACATCACAATTTCCACTGTCAAATGTCGCCGCGCAGGATGTGAGGTAAAAATTCCACATCCGCCGAAACCGGTCATCAAAGCCCAGTGCCTTGATCTGATCCCAACGTGCATTAAAGGTCTCATGCCAGCGACGCAGCGTGATGTCATAACTTTTGCCAAACTCGACAGAAGTATCCACCACCAAACCAGCCCGCTCGATTTGCTCGCGCAGCACTTTAGGAGACGGCAGCATCCCACCGGGAAATATGTACTTTTGTATGAAATCAACTCCCCGCTTATATACTGCCCAACGGGCATGATCGACGGTAATGATCTGCAAGGTTGCCCGTTTACCGGGTTTCAGCCTCTCTCGAAGGGTGTCGAAATAGACCGGCCAATATTTTTCACCCACAGCCTCAAACATTTCGATGCTGGCAATGCCGTCATAAAAGCCACGCTCATCCCGATAATCTTGAAGTTTGAAATTAACTTGGCCTGAAAGTCCAGCGTTTTCAATCCGTTGCTTGGCGTAATTAAACTGCTCTTCGCTGATGGTCAGCCCGGTCACCTTAAGCCCGCGTTCTTTTGCCGCGTATTCAGCAAAGCCGCCCCAGCCACAGCCAATTTCCAGCACATGATCACCGGGTCTTACCCCCATCTGATCCACCATGCTTTTGTATTTGGCGACCTGCGCCGCCTCCAGCGAATGCTGTGCATCCTGTTCAAACAGGGCCGATGAATAGGTCATCGTATCATCCAGCCACAAACCGTAGAAATCATTCCCTAAATCATAGTGATAGCTGATATTTTTGCGGGCCTGCGTCTTGGAGTTGCGTTGCAACCAGAACCGCAACTGTTCAAACCGGCGCACCAACCCCATGCCCGGGAACCCGTCATACATGTTTTCATTGCCATGATGCACCAGGTCCATAAACGCCTGTAGATCTGGCGTAGACCAATCTCCGTCAAGATAGGCGTCACAAAACCCAAGATCGCCCTCGCGGATAAGACGTGCAAACAAATCGCTGCTATGTACATGCAATTCAGCGACATAACCCGGATTAGCCCCCTCCGCGCGAAAAACCCGCCCATCTGGCAACACAAAATCCACCCGCCCGTTGCGCATCGCCTGCGCCATTCCGAACACGCGGGAAAAATAGCGCGGTAAATCGCTTTGCCCGTCTGTACTGGTTAAGATCATAGCCACTCCCGTTGGTATGGGCCTGCGGGTTGCCCCATCGCAGGCCTTTGATTCTTGTTCAGAAATTCCGGTTTTCATAAGCCGACAGCGCGCGGGCGCGGCCATCAGCCAAAGACACCACAGGTTTCGGATATGGCGCGTCGGCAGACAGGTTCCAGCTGCGCGGTACAGCCTCGAAATAGGCAAGCGCGTCCTCATGTGGCCTATGGTGCCCTTCGGCAATCCAACGGCTGGCATAGGCGCGGTCGCGGTCAAATTTATCCAATTGGGTTTCAGGATTGAACACCCGGAAAAAGGGGGCCGCATCGGGGCCAGATCCGGCGGTCCACTGCCATCCCATCGCGTTGCTGGCCGGATCCCAATCAATCAAGGTATCCTCGAACCATGCCATCCCGACACGCCAATCCGTCATCAAGTGTTTCGTCAGAAAACTGGCTACAATCATGCGCGCGCGATTGTGCATCCGACCGGTAACATAAAGTTCACGCATTGCAGCATCAACAAAAGGAATCCCTGTAAGGCCTTGCTTCCAAGAGATAACTTCGGAACTTTCAGCATCTGTCCGCCAAGGAAATGCATCCCATTCCGGCCGCCAACTGCTTTCAAGAAGATGTGGGGTATGATGCATCAGATGATAAGCAAATTCACGCCAGACCACCTCTTTCAGAAAGGTCTCGGCCCCCGGCTTGCCTTCTTGCAGCGCCCGTTCGCCGGCCTGCCAACACTGATGTGGGCTGATCTCGCCAAGCGCCAGATTTTCCGAAAGGTTAGAGGTGCCCTCGACACCTGGCAGGTTCCTGTTGTCTTTGTACCCTGCGACATCTTCCGCGATGAACTGCGCCAAACGTTCCTGCGCAGCCTCTTCCCCCAGACGCACAAACGGGCGTACAATCGCCGCACCGCGCCGCATTGCCGCGCCCATGTGCCAATCGTCCAATTGGTCACTTTCGGGCCATGACATCGGGGCTGGTACGTCCTTGGGCACCGCCCGTGGTGTGTCGACACCCTTGTTTTTCACGCTGTTCCAGAACGGCGTATAAACCTTGTAGTACCCGCCGGTTTTGGTTTCGACGGTCCAAGGTTCAAACATCAGGTGACCGCCGAAAGAACGCGCGTCAATCCCTTGGTTTTTCAGGGATTCCTTGATTTCTTTATCCCGCACAACACTCGCCGGATCATAGAGGCGCGACCAGTAAACACTTGTGGCCCCGGTTTGCGTGATCAGCTCTTGCAGAAGCGGTAAGGCGTGGTCGCCACGGCGCAGGATGAGCCGGCTGGCTTTGGTCTCCAGCGTGGTGGCAAGATGCCCAATGCCAAGGCCCAGCCGCCATTTCGGGGCGGCACCCAAGCCTGCCACCAGTGAATCGTAAAGGAACACAGGGATCACAGGACGTCCCGACGCACAGGCCGCGGTCAATGCCGCATGATCGCTCAGCCGTAGATCGCGGCGGAACCACATCAGGATAGGTGTTTTGTCAGTCATATCTCAGCTATTTTTTCCTCGTTGATAAAGGAGTTAGCCCAGACACGTGGTAGTCAAGCAATTGGTTTCACAAAACCGCATCAAGAGCTGACAAAAGCTGATCAATCTCGGATTTACTGGTGTAATGCGTAAAGCTCAGCCGCAAAACACCCCTGTCCATATCGACCCCCATGGCGGACAACGCACGCCCGGCATAGAAATCGCCGCCCCCCGCCATGATCCCATGTTGGACCAGCTCTGTCGCGACTTCTTCGCCGGGGCGGTTCAGCGCCAATGCGACGGTCGGCGCGCGGCCTGCTGCATCTGACGGACCAATCAACCGCACGGAATTGCGCGCACTCACGGCATCCAACAGAGGTTGCAGCAAGGTGGTTTCATGGTCGCGCATCAGATCATGTACCGCAACGCCGCGTTCTGCCGGTGATGCTGCTGCGTCAAAGTGATGCGCATAAAGCGCGTCAATGTAATCAGCCATGCCAGCACAGGCCGCCACCTGCGCGTGATCGGGGCCAGCGGGGGTGAAACGTTTGTACAGGGTGTCGCCGTTAAACACATGGCCCTGATTGGGCAGCAATTCGGCCAAGGCGCGCCGGATCACCATCACACCCTGGTGCGGACCATAGGTCTTATAGGCAGAAAACAGATAGATATCCGCACCAAGGGACCCCACATCGGCAAAACCGTGCGGCGCATAAGAAACCCCGTCCACACAGACAAAAGCGCCAGCAGCATGGGCCAGCGCTGTGATCTCGACCACCGGATTGATTTGCCCCACCACGTTTGAACAATGCGGAAAACAGACCAGCCGAACTTTCTCATCGAGTAGGTTTTCAAGGTCATCTGGGTTCAACGCGCCGGTTTCAGGATCAATGCACCATTCGCGGATTTCGATGCCCCGATCGACCAACCTGCGCCATGGGCCAGTGTTGGCCTCGTGATCCTGATTGGTCACGACAATCGCTTCCCCCGGCTTCAGCAACTGGGCAAATGCCTGCGCAAGAACATAGGTGTTCTGCGTCGTTGACGGGCCAAAACTCAACTCATCCGTGGCCACCCCCAAAAGTGCCGCCATCCGGCTGCGGGCCTCGTCCATTTCCTGGCCACCCAATGTGCTGGCCTCGTAAGGCGCATAGGGCTGCACCTTGCGCTGGGTGTAAAACCGGAACAACCGGTCAATCACCGGCTTGCAGGTATAGGACCCGCCAGCGTTTTCAAAAAACGCCTGCCCCTGCAACGATGGCTCGGAAAAGGCGGGGAATTGGGTGCGCACCCATGCGGTATCAAGCTTGTGTTTTGTCATCCCAGCAAGGTCTAACGAAATCTCCCGCAGGTCAAATGCAAAAGCCCCGATACCATGCGGCACCGGGGCTTTCTTTAGCGCTTCACGCGTGGCGTGTCGCAGGGCAAGATCACTTGGTTTCGGCGCGCTCACTTTGCAAGCCGCGGAAAATGCAGAAACACATCAGCAACAAAACCACCGTGAACAGCAATCCGGTTGAAATCACCATGGATTGCAACGCCGCCAATCCGCCACCCAACAACAGGGCAATCGCAACCGCACCTTCAAAGATGCACCAGAACACCCGCTGCGGCATCGGCGCGTCGATTTTGCCGCCCGCCGTGATCGTATCAATGACAAGGCTGCCGGAATCCGACGAGGTTACAAAGAACACGATAACCAGAACGATCCCGATAAAGGATGTGATCGAGGCCAGCGGCAACTCACCCAACATTTTGAACAGTTGCAAGGGAAGCCCCGCATCCTGGGCACCGGTAAACCCGTCGGCCATCACCTGATGAATTGCCGTGCCGCCAAAGATCGACATCCAGATCACACAGACCATGGACGGGATCAACAAAACGCAGATCACGAATTCACGCACTGTGCGACCCCGGCTAACGCGGGCAATGAACATGCCGACAAAAGGCGACCAGCTGATCCACCACGCCCAGTAAAACGCTGTCCAGCCTTGTGAAAAGTTCACGTCTTCCCGGCCAAACGGGTTCGACAAGGCCGGCAGATATTCAACATAGGCCTTCAGGCTGTCCCAGAAGAAGGCGAACAAGAACGCTGTTGGTCCAACGATCAAGGTAAAGATGGCCAGCAAACCGGCAAGACCCATGTTAATCTCTGACAGGATCTTCACCCCGCCATCAAGGCCCCGCATAACCGAAATCAACGCCACCAGAGTGATCGCAGAAATCAGCACAACCTCGGTCGTTTGGCCGATCGGTATGCCAAACAATTCGTTCAACCCCGCATTGGCCTGCGTTGCGCCAAAGCCCAGTGAAGTTGCCAATCCGAAAAGCGTCGCAAAAACCGCAATAATATCAATCACGTGACCGGGCCAGCCCCAGACACGCTCCCCCAACAGCGGGTAAAACGCCGAGCGGATCGTCAGTGGCAACCCTTTGTTATACGTAAATAGGGCCAGCGCCAGCGCGACCGTGGCATAGATCGCCCAAGGGTGCAGCCCCCAGTGATAGATCGTTGCCGCCATGCCAAGACGCACAGAACCGACCTCATTACCGGTCGCGGCCCCTAACGGGGCCCAATCCGTGCGTAAACCGTTTTCACCCACAGCAGTGTCACCAAAAGACGTCGAAAAATGCGAAAGCGGTTCGGACACGCCGTAAAACATCAATCCAATGCCCATGCCCGCAGCAAACAACATCGCGAACCACCCCATATAGGTGTAATCCGGTGCCGCATCCGCACCGCCCAACCGCACGGACCCAAACGGCGAGACAATCAGCAGCAGCGCAAAGATCACCACCAGATCAGCCGCGCCGATTAGGAACCAGTCAAAGTTCTTGGTGGTAAAGCTAAACATGGCTGAAAACACACCAGCAGCCTGTTCCGGCAAGGCCAGCGTGTAAAAAACAAAGGCGACAATCGCCGCCGCAGAAATGGCAAAAACCGGATTATGGATGTCAAAACCGATGTTGCCCAGCGACCCGTCCACGTTATCCTGACCGATCTCATAGTCTGTATCAATGATATCCGCGGCGCCTTCCGGCTCCGGTATTCCCTGATTGGAACTGGCATCTGACATAAAGACGTCCTTTCATTAAGTTTGATTTGATCGCAAGCAGTCACAGGTCCGCCACTGGCAGAACGCACACAAGCGGGAATAAACAACCTTCACCAGCAGCTCTTGCGTAGAACGTGATGTCCTTACAGTGCAAAAACCCGACCGCCTTGCTCCTCACATAGGGCGGACCGGCCTTTCAACCACTGACCCGGGGTCAGGACGACGCTAATGCCTGCGTGATGACCTCAGCGTGTTTCTTAATCACATCCATATCCCCCATGGCCCCCGGGGGTCGGATCGGCACGCCGTCATGACGTGGATGAATATGGAAATGCAGATGGAACACCTCCTGCCCGCCTGCCGCTTCACTGAATTGTAGCAGAGTTATGCCATCCGCGCCAAATCCGCGTTTTGCAGCATTGGCAACTTTGTTGACGGTCGCCATGCAAGCCGCCAGCTGTTCAGGTGTCGCATCCAGCATATTGCGGCATGGTGTCTTGGGGATCACCAGACAATGCCCGTCGGTGCGGGGCATGATGTCCATAAAACACAGGGTTTGCGCGTCCTCGTACACCTTAACGCATGGGATTTCGCCGCGCAGGATTTTGGCAAAGATGTTCTGGTCGTCATAAGCCTCTGGCATATCATGTCTCCTTCTTGAGCAGCCTTCTAGGCCCTGTGCCGGTCAAGCTCAACCACGGCGCAGCCGGCGTTCAGCCTGACGCAACAGCGCTTTGGCGTAAATCTGGTGCAACGGTGTTGTCAGCCGCATGAACAGCGATGACCCGCTACCGCCCCCCGAGACAACCGCAGAACCGAACAATAGTTCGGTGCTACCGTCCCCGACAGGCGCAACCGACAGAAAAGACCGGGTTTTGCCAAACATATCCCGCAGCAGGATTTGCCGTTCTGCGCGGCTTTCGACGGTCCAGACCGCGAATTCCGTCGCATGCCCCTCGGCCAGCGCCACGACATCGCTGTCTCTGATCCGCTTGCGCAAAGCCACCGTCAGCACCGCCCGTTCAAGCCGGAAAAGCCAGGTCGTATAGAAAGCGCCAATAAAGGCGGACAAATCCGCCTCACCCGTGTGCTGTACCGAAAAACAGTCGGTATAGGCACCTTCCTGGCCCTGATAGACCGCCAGCAAAGCCGCTGGCGGCAAGGAGCATGCCGCCACGCTCATGCATTGACATCCACAACAACCCGGCCCTGAACCTGTCCATTTAGGATATCAGCTCCCAGCGCCGGCAAATCGGACAAGGTCGCCGGACGGACCATGGCCTCCAATTTATCCATCGGCAGATCGCGGGCAATGCGCTCCCATGCCCGTAAACGGTTGTCATAGGGCTGCATCACACTATCAATCCCCAACAGATTCACACCGCGCAAAAGGAACGGGATGACCGTCGCCGGCAACCCCGCGCCGCCGGCCAATCCAACCGCAGCGACACTGGCACCATATTGCATCTGGCCCAATACCCGCGCCAACATCGCCCCGCCAACAGCGTCGACACAGCCGCCCCATGTTTCACCCTCCAACGGGCGCTTCACTGTCTCGTTGATCTCTTCACGGGCGACAATCTGACTTGCCCCCAGCGATTTCAGATACTCCGCTGTCTCAGGCCGACCCGTCACACCTGCAACCTGATGCCCCAGATGCGCCAAAATTGCAGTCGCAACAGACCCGACACCACCCGCCGCACCGGTGACCAGCACCGGCCCGTCCTTGATCCCGTGGTCTTCCAACGCCATTACCGACAACATTGCGGTAAATCCGGCCGTACCCACCGCCATTGCCTGACGTGTGTCCACCCCCGCTGGCAAAGGCACCAGCCAATCCGCCTTGATCCGCGCCTTCTGGGCATAACCACCCCAATGGGCCTCTCCCACACGCCACCCCGTCAGGACAACCTTATCCCCGGCCTTATAACGCGGATCGTCAGAAGCCTCGACCGTGCCGGCAAAATCAATACCCGGTACATGTGGGTAATTGCGCACCAATCCGCCACCCGGTCCAATACACAAACCATCCTTGTAGTTCACCGTGGAATACTCCACCGCAACGGTCACATCCCCCTCCGGCAATTGATCCACTGACATCTGCGTCACAGCTGCCGAAGTTTTCCCCGCATCATCCTCATTCACCACAAGCGCATTAAACATCGTCTTCTCCATCCCGGGGCCCACGCCCCCTCTTCATCTTGCAATTAAACTCCGGGGTCCGGGGCAGCGCCCCGAAAAACCACCGCCCACTCCGAACACCTATGTCCAGAAGTTTTCGTACACAACAGCATCGCGCAGCCCGTCAGGGGTCGCCACCTGCACCGCTGTGCGATCATCCCAGTGGGTCATCCGCACCATGCCAATCGACACATTTGTACGAAAATCAGGCGACCACGCTGCCGAGGTCACCTGCCCCACACGTTTCTCTCCCGCCATCACCGGCCAAACCCGATCACAGACCGGCACCTTGTCACCGGCGATCTCGATGGCGCGTACCTGCTGGATCGGACCCTCTTTGGCCACCCGCAACAACGCATCCCGTCCCATACAGCCAATTGCCGCCTGAGTATCGCAAAACCGCCCCAAACCACATTCATGGGGCGTGTTGTCATCGGTCATGTCATTGCCATAACTCAATAATCCCCCCTCAACGCGTTCGATCCCGTTGGGGCATCCTGCATATACATCCAGATCTCGACCGGCCTCCATCAGCGCGTGCCACAAGGGCATCCCGATATCGGACCCTTCGACATAAATCTCGAATCCGCCCTGCTTGGAGTACCCTGAACGCGCAACAACTAAGGGACGCCCCTGAAATTCGAACCAGCCAAAGCGAAAGAACCGTATGTCGCAAACAGCATCGCCAAAGACTCGCGCCATCAACGCGTCTGCCTTCGGTCCCTGCACCGCCAGCGGGCTGACATCGGGTTCATCAACCAAGACATCCAGACGGTACCCGTTGGCGATCCCTTTGACCCAATACAACAAATCACTGTCGGCAATCGAAATCCACCACCGGTCCTCGGCCAGTTTCAACGCCACCGGATCGTTCAACATGCCGCCGGTCTCGTCAACAATTGGCACATAAAAACACCGCCCCGGTAACATGCGGCGCAAATCACGCGGGGTCAGCATCTGCATCAACCGTGCCGCGTCCGGCCCGCGCAGCTCAACCTGACGTTCCACAGCTACATCCCAGACCTGCACCGCCTCTTTCAAGTGCCGATAGTCTTCCTCTACTGATCGGAAAACTGTGGGCAGAAGCATCCGGTTATAAACGGTATAGGCTTTGACACCCGCAGCTTCGACCCCCTCAGAAAATGGCGTACGGCGCAGGCGGCGGGACGGTGAAATAAGGGCCATCAGGCATCCTCCGGCATAAAGACAATATCGGTCGTCGGCGCTGGATGACCCGACGCCGTCAACATCGCATGTACCTGACCGCGATGATGCGTCTGGTGGTTGAACATATGGATGATGCAAAGCGCGATCGGCTGGGAGAAATCCCGCTTCATGCCGCCAGAATACCACGTGAGATCACCGGACAGATCAAGATTTGAAACGGTTTCGCCCCAAATCCGCATCCGCCCATCCATACGGAACCGCGCCGCCTGCCATTCCCCCGGCGTCGCCGTATAGGAAACGCTTTCTGACCCCGGCACGCTTGGCAAGCCCACATCGCTGCAAAAGCGGCTCATCCAGAGGGTGTCAGCCCAGAGAATGTGATTGAGTGTATTCAGGATCGAGCTAAAGAATGCACCACGGTCCTGCCGCAGCTCTGCCTCATCCATGACCTTAACAACATCTGTTATCTGTTTGTTTTGCCACATGTTATAACGTGACATCATCAATATATATCCCGCGTTAATCATGCATCTGCTCCTTTCGCGTCGACTGGTTGATGGTCGGCATACAACATCTGCGTTGCTCCCCTTAGAGCGTTCAAAGCATTGTTTTGAATACACGAATCAAAGGAGATCAGCGCGGCAAGGCCGGGAAAACCATCCAGACAAGAACGGCGCACCGTTGCAATCATCCAAGCGCCCTCCTGACTCGCCCTCTTGTCAAATTAATGTCAGACAATTAGAAACCTCGCAAATACTAATTGTAAGACATATGAAAACCAGCCCCAAGACCTCGACCGATCTGTCTGCCCAAATTGCGGCTGCCATTCGCGACGCAATCGTATCGGGTGATCTTATCGTCAACCAGCGACTACCCTGTGAGGCGGAACTGGCAGAGCAATTCACAGTGTCACGACCAACCGTACGCGAAGCGCTAAAAAGGCTTGCTGCACAATCACTTATCCGAACGCAGCGTGGGGCTACAGGCGGCGCATTTGTCAACCGGATCAGCTTTGAAGAGGCCTATAGCCAGCACATCACCACCTCAACGCTACTGCTGTCCATGAACGCAGTCAGCTTCGAAACCGCCTGCGAGGCACGCTATGCTTTGGAGCGGGCCTGCGCGCCGCTGAGTGCGGCCCGACGCAGCGCAGATCACCTTGCCACCATGCGCGCCGAATGTCATCGACAGGCGCAGCCGGGGCTAACAGATGAAGCGTTTTGCGCCTCAGATGTCGCCTTTCACCGCGCTTTGGTTGATGGGACCGGTAATCCGGTGATGTCCTATCAATTGGCTGGCGCTGTCGAAGCGATGCAGCCTCTGATGAATATGATCACCTTTACTGCGCGTTCACGTGGGGAAATTGTCGCCCTGCACACGCAGGTCACCGACGCGCTAGAGGCGCGAGATGCGGGCGCGGCCGACACCGCCCTATGCGAACTTGAACGCTACACCCTGCACCTGGGCCGAGATGTGATGGCCAAACGGGCAAAATCACGTGAAAATCTGACCGCTACCCATTGATAACACGCGGGGACTGTCCTATTTTAACACTGTCCTTCGGGACTATGGACATAAACGCGCTTGTAATAATCGGATCGGACCCGGGGGCGGTACCCGGCGACTCCACCAAACATCCTTCATTTGGGGATCATGGGGTCGAAATAGGATCGACGAACGCCTAAAGAAGTTAGCTTTGTTTCGGCTGGGTGCCACCGTATCGGCCCAAACTGTACAATTGCAAATGACAATCGTGCTCCAATGGCGATGGCCGCGTAAGCGACCGGAACTATTGAAACTTAACTCCTTGGGTTTAGCGACCTAAGGCGGGGCCTGTCGGAGCCTGGCAACAGAATCCGACACTTATTCCCCTAAATATTTGTACTGCGCTTTGAAACCACAGCTGCCTTTTGCGGGTCTCTTGGAAAAGGCCTGCGGAATGTTAAAGCGTCCCGCCTTAAATATGAATCGCTTGTTCGCAGCCTCTCCCTTGGGTCGAACGCGAAAAGCGATATATGATGGCTCAGGTTAAAGACGGAACGCTAAAGGAAGCGTTAAAACAACCCTGCCCGTCACACCGGATTTTTGATGCCGGCCCGATCACAGGAGGTTCTGAATGGAACTGTCACCCAACTGGGAATATGTCGCAGATACTGTCATGGGCGGGGTTTCTACCGGCAAGATTACCCATTTGCAGGTCTGCGCACGCCCCGCCACGCGGTTAACCGGCACGGTATCGCTGGAGAACAACGGGGGGTTTGTACAGATGGCTTGCGACCTGGCCGCCGAGGGTACCGTCCTGAATGCTGCCAGTTTTAGCGCGGTTGAACTGGAGGTCTACGGCAACGGCGAAATCTATGATCTGCGCCTTCGCACCGATCAGCTGGTGAAACCGTGGCAGTCCTATCGTGCTGAATTCAGGGCGAAACCACTCTGGCAGAAAATTCGCATTCCCTTTGCCGATATCATGCCACATCGCACCGACATCGCCTTTGATCCCGACCGGTTGCGCCGCATTGGGGTGCTTGCGATCGGGCGGGCGTTTCAGGCTGATGTGGCGGTCTCTGCCTTGCGGCTCGTCTAAAGCCTCCCGCCTTTAACCTGAGCCATCCCATATCGCTTTTCGCGTTCGACCAAAGGGAGAGGCCGCGAACAAGCGATTCATATTTAAGGCGGGACGCTCTAGGGTTTGTTCCCAGGCTCAGGCCTGTTGCACAGCAATCTCTGCCATTTTCAGGATGGCCTCACGGCTGTCTGCCACTGCGATAAAACGCGCGTTATGGCAGAATTTCGCCCCCTTAACGCCGCTCGCCGCCTCAAGTGCCGCATCGGTCAATCCCGCCCAAGCCTCTGGCAGGTCGGCCCGCTGTTCAAACGTGTCATTCGACAGCTTGATCCCCCCCAGCGTCCAGTCGGCACCGCGCGGACAAACAACAAACAGGATGTGATCTGCGCCCGCCTGATCCAGTGCTGCACCATAGGGCATACCCATGGGCAACTCTAGGATCGGGGAAGTTCCCGCCGCCTCAATTGCCTCCAGAACAAGGGTACGGGCCCGCGCTTTAGCTGCCATCGTACGAATTTCGGCTTCGATCAAGGCACTTACAATCGGCAAAGCCGCAAGAAACGCGTCATCATCCGCCGTTGGGGATGTGTCGTCAAAGGACGGTTTAAGATTGCCCAACAATGCCGGCAAGGTCAGCGCCGACAAAGGGCCCGCGACAGAGGGTTCCACGGCCCCATTGTCCAACAGATCAATCGGCAGGACGAATTTCGTATCGAATTTGGTATGTACCGCTTCGATGTCATGCTCAGGCACCGCCAGCGCAGCCAGATAGGCCCGCCCGTACTGGGACCAGATCAATCCAAAAGAGCTATAAGGCTGTCCATCCTCCCGCAGTGGGCTAGGCCGCTGGTGGTGGTCAAAGATTTGCGCCTCCGCATCAAATGCGCCGCCAACATCATAGATGATCCGGTCTGCCGCCGGGGTGATCCATTGCCGGTCCCGGCTGCGCTGCAACTGTGCATCCGGGTAAAGACGCGTCAGGATAACAGAGGACAGCAGTTCATCTGCATGAAAACCGCCGGAATGGGTAACGAGGTATGCAATACTCATGGATGCTCTCCTGAAGATGATCGAATGGCACGGGTGCCACGGGCGTGCCATTTGAATCTGGTTAATCCCGCCTTTCACAGATGTCAGCCCTCAGGGCAAGACATGGTTCGCAAAAGCCTCATGACAACCCCAAAAACCGCAAGCCAACTCGTATCACACAAGGGATCGGCCCCAGACCTACGCCCAGGGTCTCCGCAGAAATGGGATGGGATCTAAGAAAAGACTGCGGCCATCGGTCTGGTGGGCCTTCTGACATTTCCGAAAATTGAGAACAAATTCTTGCCACATTTCCGCCCTCCTCAGGCCCAGCTTTTCAGGCAGCCTTCTGGCATTGGCTGGTTTCTTTCCCGTCCGGCCGTAACCCAGGAGCAGCCAAATGGCACGCCTAGACACAAGCAAAACACCCGCCACCCAACAACAGAAACCTGCATCCAACACGCAGGCCGCACCACCAAAGCCACAGCAAAAACCGGTATTTACGGATTATGCCAGCCTTTGACAGGTGACAGACCGCCAGTTTGCGCGATAGGTTGGCGGCCATGTCCACACCGGTCTCAACACTTCGCAATCTCGGCCCGGCATTCGAGGCCAGTTGCACATCGGCAGGCATCCAAGATGCCGAAACCCTGCGCGATCTCGGGCCAGACGCCGCCTATGCGAAACTCCTCGCCGCAGGCACCAAGCCGCATTTCATCGGGTATTACGTTCTCGTAATGGCGCTTCAGGGCCGCCCGTGGAACGACTGCAAAGGTGCAGAAAAAGCCGCGCTGCGCAAAAGCTTCGATGCGTTGAAAGCGGCGCACCGCCCTGCCCCGGAACACACCCTGGACCAGTTGCTCGACGACATCGGCGTGCGCAAACCCTGATCTCTGCCCATAAAAAAGGCCGCATCGCTGCGGCCCCTTCCGATATTTCTGATGGCAGTCGCTAGACTTAACCCACCAACTCCAGACCGGAGAAGAAATACGCGATCTCTTCTTTGGCGGTTTCTGGCGCATCTGAACCGTGAACAGAGTTTTCGCCAACGCTTTCAGCGAATTCGGCGCGGATGGTGCCGGCCGCAGCGTCCGCTGGGTTGGTTGCGCCCATAACTTCGCGGTTTTTCGCGATGGCGTCTTCACCTTCCAGAACCTGTGCAACGATTGGCGCAGATGCCATGAATTCACACAGTTCACCGTAGAAAGGACGTTCAGCGTGTACTTTGTAGAATTCGCCAGCCTGCGCCATTGTCAGGTGGATACGCTTGGACGCGACAACACGCAGACCTGCGTCTTCGAATTTCTTGACAATCGCGCCTGTCAGATTGCGGCGGGTTGCGTCTGGTTTGATGATAGAGAATGTGCGCTCTAGGGCCATGTGGCTTGCTCCTGTGGGGGTTAATTTGGCCGCTCCCTAGCATGAGGTTTGGCCTATGAAAACCCGCGATTGACGCGCAGCCCGCATTGCGGCACACCCCGCCCATGTTACGCATCTCAGAAATCAACTATTCCGTCGAAGGTCGCCCTCTGTTCGAGGAAGCCTCCGCAGTCATTCCCGATGGTCACAAAGTGGGGCTTGTCGGGCGCAACGGCGCCGGCAAAACCACGTTGTTCAAGATCATTCGCGGCGAACTGGGCCTTGATGCAGGGGATATTTCCCTGCCTTCGCGGGCCAAAATCGGCGGTGTCGCCCAAGAGGTGCCCTCTTCGGAAACCTCCCTTCTGGATACCGTCCTTGAGGCGGATACCGAACGTGCGGCGTTGATGGCCGAATCCGAGACCGCCACAGACCCGGGTCGCATTGCGGATATTCAGTCACGCCTGTCGGACATTGATGCATGGTCCGCCGAAGGGCGCGCCGCCTCGATTCTCAAAGGTCTGGGGTTCGAACCCGAAGACCAGCTGATGCCCTGCTCTGCTTTCTCCGGAGGGTGGCGCATGCGTGTCGCCTTGGCCGGGGTTCTCTTTGCCCAGCCTGACCTGTTGCTGCTTGACGAGCCAACAAACTATCTCGACCTTGAAGGGGCCCTTTGGCTGGAAGCATATCTTGCTAAATACCCGCACACGGTCATCATCATCAGCCACGACCGTGGCCTGTTGAACCGCGCGGTCAATGGCATCCTACACCTCGAAGAGCGCAAACTGACGTTTTATCAGGGCCCCTATGACCAATTCGCCCGCCAACGTGCCGAACAACGCGCCATTCAGGCCGCCATGGCCAAGAAACAGCAGCAACGGCGCGACCACATGCAATCCTTTGTGGACCGGTTCAAGGCCAAGGCATCCAAGGCAAAACAGGCCCAGTCCCGTCTGAAAATGATTGAAAAGATGGACATGATTGCAACGCCGGAACAGGCTGCAAAACGGGTGTTCACCTTCCCCGAACCGGAAGAACTCTCGCCGCCGATCATTTCGATTGAGAACGGCGCAGTGGGCTATTCCGAAGGCAACCCCGTCCTGTCGCGCCTCAACCTGCGCATTGACCAGGACGACCGCATCGCACTGTTGGGACGCAACGGTCAGGGTAAATCGACCCTGTCGAAGCTTCTGTCAGACCGGCTTGTGCTGATGGATGGTAAAGCGATCAATGCCAACAAACTGCGCATCGGCTTCTTCGCCCAGCATCAGGTCGACGAACTTCACGTGAATGAAACCCCGTTGCAACATATGATTTCGGCCCGCCCTGGTGTGCTGCACTCAAAATTGCGTGCGCAGATGGCTGGCTTTGGCCTTGGGCCCGATCAGGCCGAAACCGAAGTGGGCCGCCTGTCGGGCGGTCAAAAGGCGCGGCTCTCGCTGCTGCTTGCCACGCTCGACGCACCGCATTTGCTGATCCTCGACGAACCGACAAACCACCTGGATATCGAATCTCGCGAGGCTCTGGTCGAGGCGCTCACTCAATATTCCGGCGCAGTCATCCTTGTGAGCCACGACATGCACCTTCTGTCGATGGTGGCTGATCGGCTTTGGCTGGTGTCAAATGGCACG
Source organism: Sulfitobacter sp. M05 (assembly GCF_029285175.1). Taxonomy (GTDB): domain Bacteria; phylum Pseudomonadota; class Alphaproteobacteria; order Rhodobacterales; family Rhodobacteraceae; genus Sulfitobacter. The sequence goes on from NZ_JABEDH010000001.1 coordinate 1,072,715, forward strand.
GTGGTCCCTTATGAGGACGACCTTGAATCCTACCGCAAACTGCTGCTGACCCCCACAAAGCCGATCAGCAAAAACACCAAGGTCAAGGAAAAACCCAAAGAGAAACGCGCCAGCCGCGAAGACATCCTTGCCCTGCGTTCCGAGGTACGCAAGGCCGAGGCCCGTGTGACCAAGATCAACGAGATGCGGGACAAGCTTGCCAAGAAACTGGCAGACCCTGCTCTTTACGAAAGCAGTAAAATCGGTGAACTTGAAGTCTGGAACAAGAAATATGCTGAAGTGATGGACGCCTTATCGCGCGCGGAAAGCCTTTGGATGCAAGCGGAAGAGAAACTCGAAAAGGCCTCTGCCTGATATTGCTCTTTTTGGCCGTAAATACTGCGGGGAATCGGTCTTTGACCGATGGGGCAGAGCCCCCTAAAACAAAAGAACGGGCACAGCCCACAATTGGATCGACGCTGAGATGACACTCGACACCGCCTATATGATCACGGCCCTTGTCACCATGTTCGTGGTGATCGACCCCATCGGCATTGCCCCACTGTTCCTCGCACTGACCGCGGGCATGACACCTGGGGAGCGCAGGCGGGTTGCCCTGCATGCCTGTCTGGTCGCCGGCCTTGTTCTTGTTCTCTTTGCATTTTTCGGCGAGGCAGTGCTTGGATTTGTCGGTATCTCCATGCCGGCTTTCCGTATCGCTGGCGGAATTCTCTTGTTCCTGACCGCGCTGGATATGTTGTTTGAACGGCGCAGCAAACGCCGCGAGGACCGCACCGAAGGTGAGGAAATCGACGATCCTTCTGTCTTTCCGCTGGCAATCCCGCTGATTGCCGGCCCTGGTTCCATTGCCTCGATCATCCTGCTGATCGGTGAACGGCCCGGTGGCGAGGGGCTGATCACCGTATTGGGCATCACCGCCCTGACATTGGTGGCTTTGGGGCTGACCCTGATGGCAAGCAGCTATCTTGACCGCTTGATCGGCAAAAAGGGGATCGACGTCATCACCCGGATCCTCGGTATGCTTCTGGCTGCTCTCGCCGTTCAGTTTGTTCTGGACGGGCTGGCCGCCTTCGGTTTCGGCCCCACCCCGGGCTGACATCACCACCGCAGGTTCTATATAATGATGAAACCGCGACGAGGGGCCGCAAAATGGACGAGTTTGACACAGGAAACCTGATCTATCTGATCGTCCTGCTTCTAATGGTCGGCGGCTGGTTCTTCATGCAATCGCGTGAAGGGTTGAACAAAACACTGCAATACGCCGCGGTCTGGATGATGATCTTTATCGGCGGAGCCGCCGCCGTAGGCCTGTGGCAAGACATCAGCCGCGATGCCCGCACCCCGCAATTCAGTGTCGCCGGCAGCGACCAGATCATCGTGCCACGCGCCCGTGACGGCCATTATTACCTAACAGCGGAAGTGAACGGCACCGCCCTGCGCTTTGTGGTCGACACCGGGGCCACCGATATGGTGCTGACCCAGACGGATGCCAAACGCGCCGGCATTGACCCCGCTTCCCTCGCCTATATGGGGCGCGCTAATACTGCCAACGGCGAGGTGCGCACCGCTTTTGTGAGACTTGACCAAGTGCAACTGGGCGGTGTTGTCGATACCGATGTTGCCGCTGTGGTGAACGAAGGCCAGATGGAACAATCGCTTTTGGGCATGGGCTATCTGCAACGCTGGGGCCGCATCGAAATCACCGGCGGTGAATTGATCCTGACGCGGTGATTGATGAGGGAACCGTGGCGGAAGGAGGCAAGGCGTGTGACATGCAAGCACCGAGCGCTTCAGCAAAACGACAGCAAGCTTACATCAATCGATGACGCTCCCCCTATCCCCATCCTCTGGAACGTTCAGATGCTTGCAAAGCAAGCTCTGCTGCTGGGTAGATTGAGCCAAAATCCTATCATAAGCTGCTGAAAAGTAGTAGATATATGTTCGTTTGAACTTCTGCTGCGCTTCTCTTTCAAAGTCGTACTTTCCAGCTACGGCGTCAAATCCGCTGAACGTTGGTGTAAGATTACAGATCACTCTTCTGGCCTGCACTTCTGCTAAAGCCTCTGCATCCCTTTCCAAGCGACTTTTGGGTACCAGCATGACCGCCGCACCCAAAATTGTCAGCAGAGCAAATGAGACGACGCTGCATATCAATGGTGCCATGAGAGCATTTTTGAGGTCCTTCTCTTTCAAATAAGCCCCTCAAAACAGATACATTGCTTCACACGTCTTTTCAAAAAATCAGCAAAGCCCAATACCCCCCCCGTTCAAGTCTCGGCCTTCTTCTCCCAACGTCCTGATTCTTCTGACCAATATTGCGCTGAGGCCCCTGCGGCCTTAAGCGCTTTCCACTGGCCACGCGCGACGTTCAACGCGGCCTCATCTTCGCCGTCAAACAACACGCAAACCCGTTGCAACGCCGCGACCTCCTCTACGGTGACCGCCGCGCCATGTACCGACATCACACAATCCGGCGCATTTTCCGCCGTTTCCGCCGTGGTCAACAGAACCGGCTGCAAAGCATCATCATCGCCCCCGGCCATGGCATGGGGCAGGAACTCTTCTTCCGGCCCCAGCCACAATACCCGATCCAGATCCGCCAGCGCCTGCACATCAGTGCCGCGCACGGCCACGTTCCAGTCATTCTCCAGCGACTTGGATAGCAACATTCGCAAGGTTTCGACCAATGGCCGGCGCGTCAGGTGGTAAAAATAGGCCGCCCCCATCGCGCCTATCCCTTTTCAAACCGGTCACGCACAAGCCGGTTCAGTGCTGCCACACCCCAGCCGGTGGCCCCCGCCGGTGCCAATGCGGTTTCCGATTTGACCGAGGCCACACCGGCAATATCAAGGTGAATCCAAGGTGTGCCATCTTTCACAAACCGCTTGAGGAACTGCGCGGCTGTTACCGATCCCGCTGCCCGTCCGCCGATATTCTTCATATCGGCAATCCGGCTTTTCAGCAGCGCGTCATAACCCTTGCCCATCGGCATCCGCCACGCACCTTCTCCTTCGGCTTCGGCTGCTTTCAAGAAGGCGTTGCACAGGGAATCGTCGTTGGAAAACACTCCTGCGTTTTCATGGCCCAGACCGACAATAATCGCGCCGGTCAGCGTTGCCAGATCAATCAGCGCCGCGGGTTCAAACCGGTCCTGCGCATACCACATCACATCACACAGCACCAAACGCCCCTCGGCATCCGTGTTGATCACCTCAACCGAATCGCCCTTCATAGAGGTGACAACATCGCCTGGGCGCACCGCGTTGCCAGAGGGCATGTTTTCTACCAGCCCCACCAATCCCACGACATTTGCCTTGGCACCACGCAGGGCGAGCGACCGCATCACGCCCGCCACCACGCCGGCACCGCCCATGTCCATGGTCATATCTTCCATACCTGCTGCCGGTTTCAGGCTGATACCACCGGTGTCAAACACCACACCTTTACCAACCAGCGCCAATGGAGCGTCCCCTTTGGGGCCGCCATTCCATTCCATAACAACTATTTTTGACGGGCTATCCGACCCCTGACCGACACACAAAAGCGTTCCCATTCCGAGACTTGAAAGCTCATCCTCATCCAACACTTCAACTTTAAGGCCAAGATCCTGCATAGCTTCAAGTTGATTGGCGAACTCTGTGGTTGTCAGCACATTCGCTGGCGCATTGGTCAGATCACGGGTCATGAAGGCCCCGTCGGCAATCGCCATCAAAGGCGCTGCCGCGACCTCGGCCTCTTCCGGTTTGCTGCACATCACAAGCACCGCGCCACGACGTTCCTTGGCATCAGATTTGTGATCGTCAAACCCGTAATCGCGCATTGCCAAGCCAAAACAAACCTCGGCGATGTATTTCATATTTGCTGCGATCATCAACAGATCCGCCTGCCCGCGCCGCTTGGCCAGGGCGGCACCCGCTTTGCGCGCCTCCTGCACATCAGTCCGGCGCGGCAAATGCACGATATCAACAGCTTCGGCCGCCATACCGACAGGAAAATCCAGTGAAAACATCTCGCCGGGTTTGGATTTGGCAAATTTCTGCCCCTCCATCAACCGCTGCACCGCCCCGCGTGTCAGTTTGTTCACCCGTCGCGCCCCGGCATCCAGCGGCCCTTCCGGGGCGACAAAAATCGCCACGCGACCTTCCTGCGTAGCGATCTTTTCAATATCAGTGGCGGCGAATGTGATCGGGGTAACTGCGGTCATAAGATGGGCCCTTGTTTGCGATTTCCCACAAGACCTAGCGTGAAGGGCAACCTATGACCAGTTAGCAGTTTTCCCCGCCCATATTTTGCTTTACAGATTGCGGGAAAATCAGACCAAACCGTGATGTTTGGGGGCCCGCAGAACCTTTGGGGAGGAACGAGTGGCACGACTAGACCGCTATATGCTGTCACAGCTATTGCTGCTTTTTGGCTTTTTCGCCCTTGTGCTGGTTGCGCTGTTCTGGATCAATCGGGCGGTTGTCTTGTTTGACCGGCTGATCGGAGATGGGCAATCCGCCCTTGTTTTCCTGGAGTTTGCCGCCCTGGGCCTGCCCAAGCTGATCACCACGGTTCTGCCCATCGCCACCTTTGCCGGCGCGGTCTATGTCACCAACCGGATGTCATCCGAATCCGAACTGACCGTTTTACAATCAACCGGATCAAGCCCTTGGCGTCTGGCGCGACCGGTGTTCATCTACGGGGTTTGCGTTGCGGCGATGATGAGCATCCTAAGCCATTTTCTGGTCCCCATGGCACAGGGCGAATTGACCCACCGCGAAAATGAAATCTCGCAAAATATCACCGCAAGCCTTTTGCGCGAAGGCCAGTTCCTGCACCCAACGCGAAACGTCACTTTCTACACCCGCGTTATCGATTCCAGCGGCGTGTTGCGGGATGTCTTCCTTTCGGACCGTCGCAACCCCGCCGAAGGTGTGATCTATACCGCCGCAGAGGCCTATCTGGTACGCAATGGTGCCGGCACCACTCTGATCATGGTCGATGGTCTGGCGCAGCGGTTAAACAAATCCGATTCCCGTCTGGCCACCGCCAAGTTCCGCGATTTTTCCTTTGATATTTCGACCCTCGTGAATCAGAGCATTGCCAGCGCGCAGCCGGTTGCCAATCTGATTTCCCCCCGCTTGATGGCAGACTGGGACCATGTCGCCGCTGTGACCGGCGATACCAAGGGAGTCATCGCCGAAGAGCTGCACGGGCGTTTTGCGCAGCCCTTATTCTGCATCATCGCCGCCCTTGTGGGCTATGCCACATTGCTGGTGGGCGGATTTTCACGTTTCGGGGTCTGGCGCGAGATTGCCATCGCCTTTGGCCTGCTGATCGCCATTGACGGGATGCGCGGGGCACTGGTTGATACGGTACGCGAAGATGCCAGCCGCTGGCCGCTGCTGTATCTACCCTCGGTGGTCGGTGGCCTGCTGGTGCTTGCAATGCTTTGGCATGTGGCCAATTCCGGCTGGCTGAACAGCCTGCGTAGAAGGCGCGCAACATCATGATTTTGCATGTCTATTTCGCGCGCCGTTTCCTCCTGGCCTTTCTGATGATTTGCGGCGTCCTGTTTGCATTGGTGATGCTGGTCGACGCGGTTGAACAAGCCCGAAAATTTAGCGGGCTTGATCTGGGCTGGCAGCGGCTGTTGGGGCTGACGTTTCTGAATGCGCCGCAAACCATCAATCTGATTCTGCCGCTGATTGTAATTCTGGCCACCATCACGCTGTTTATTTCGTTGGCGCGTTCTTCGGAACTGGTGGTGACCCGCGCGGCGGGCCGGTCAGCCATGCGGGCGCTGATTGCCCCGGTCTTTGTGGCCTTTGTCATCGGGGTCATGGCCGTAGGCATGTTGAACCCGATTGTTGCTGCAACCGGCAACCGTTACCTGCAACTGTCCGAAAGTTATCGCGCCGGCGGTGCCTCGGCCCTGTCCATCAGCGACGAAGGTCTGTGGTTGCGTCAGGGCAATGCAGACGGGCAGACCGTGGTGCGCGCATGGCGGTCAAACGCGGATGCCTCTGTCCTCTATGAGGTGTCCTTTATCTCCTATGATCTGGAAAACGGTCCCGTGCGTCGGATCGAGGCCGCAAGCGCCGCTTTGATGGATGGCGCATGGTCTTTGAACGACGCCAAGGCTTGGCCACTGACCCCCGGGGTGAACGCCGAGGCCAATGCCCAGTATTTCGAAACGCTGGAAATTCCGTCGTCCCTGACGCTGGAGCGTATCCGCGAGAGCATTGGCAAACCCGCAGCTGTGTCGATCTATGATCTGCCCACCTTCATCCGCCAGCTCGAACAAGCCGGGTTTTCCGCACGTCGTCACGAGGTCTGGTTGCAGACTGAACTTGCCCGCCCCCTGTTCCTGATGGCGATGGTTCTGGTTGCCAGCGCCTTTAGTATGCGTCACACGCGATTTGGCGGCACCGGTGTTGCGGTGCTGATGGCGGTCTTGCTTGGCTTTGGTCTGTATTTCATCCGCAGCTTTGCGCAAATCCTGGGTGAAAACGGCCAGATCCCCGTTTTGCTGGCCGCATGGGCACCGCCGATAGCATCGGTATTGCTTGCGGTCGGACTACTTTTGCATGTGGAGGACGGCTGATGCTGCGCTGCCTATTTATCGTCCTTACTCTGGCCCTGCCCGCATCCCTGCACGCCCAGCAGGACGCCCAGGCTGCGGCCATCCTGATTGCCGACGAGGTGTTCATTGAAAGCGACCGCACGCTGGTCGCCCGTGGCAATGTAGAGGCGTTTCAGGACGGGACACGACTTCAGGCCAAATCCGTACGTTACAGTCAGGCTGACGGCAGTTTGATTATCGAGGGGCCGATCACGCTGACCGAGGGCAGCGAAACCTTGATCTTTGCTGATGCGGGGCAATTAGATGCCGATATGCGCAACGGCATTCTGACCGGCGCGCGGATGATCCTGAACCAGCAACTGCAACTGGCCGCTGCACAGGTACACCGGGTCGAAGGCCGTTACAGCCAGCTTTCCAAAGTATCTGCAACCTCTTGCAGGGTTTGCAACGACGGCAGTGCCCCCCTGTGGCAAATCCGTGCCCAGCGGGTGATCCATGACCGCCTTGAAGACCAGTTGTATTTTGATCAGGCCCAGTTTCGCATCCTGAACGTGCCGGTCTTCTATATCCCGCGCCTGCGTTTGCCCGGTCCGGGGCTGGAACGCGCCACCGGGTTTCTGGTGCCCTCAACCCGCACCACCTCGCAGCTCGGCACCGGCTTGAAGGTACCGTATTTTATCAAACTGGGCGACCACCGCGACCTGACCCTGACGCCCTATCTGTCCAGTGTGACCCGCACGCTTGAGTTCCGCTACCGTCAGGCGTTTCGCCGGGGGCGTATCACCTTTGACGGCGCCCTTACCCGCGACGATCAGCGCCCCGGCAAGCGGCGCGGTTATCTGTTCGGGCGCGGGCATTTCGATCTGGAACGGGATTTCAAGCTGGACTTCGACATCGAAACCACAACCGACCGCGCCTATCTGAACGAATACGGGTATTTTGTCGAAGACCGGCTGGAAAGCCAGATCACCGCAAGCCGTGCGCGGCGTGACGAATTTGTCAGAGCCAGCTTTTATAACTTCGAGAGCCTGCGGGCTGATGACATCAATGACAACCTGCCCACAGTGGTACTGGACGGCGAATATGAACGCCGCATCTTTCCTGAGACAACGGGCGGCGAACTGAGGCTGCGCCTGCAAGCCCATGCCCACCGGCGCAATTCGGACCGCGACAGCGATGGGCCAGATACCGATCTGGTGACCGACGGACGCGATGTGGCGCGCCTGCATGGCCAAGCAGACTGGCGCCGCCGGTTTACCTTTAACAATGGGTTGGTTGCCGATCTGCGCACCGGCGTCAGCTTCAACTTCTTTGACATCACGCAGGATGCCTCCTTTGCGCAGAACCATTCCGATATTGTACCCGTCGCCGCTTTGGCGCTGCGCTATCCGATGCTGCGGCGCGAAGGTGCGGGCGTGACCCAGTTTCTGGAACCCATCGCGCAAATCGGCTGGACCCGCGGACGCCGCCTGAACGTGCCCAATGACGAAAGCACCCGGGTTGAATTTGACGAAGGTAACCTGTTGTCCCTGTCGCGCTTTCCACGCCCCGACCGTCGCGAACGCGGCACGGTGGCGGCTGTTGGGTTGAACTGGTCGCGCATCAACCCACAAGGCTGGGACAGCCATATCTCTGTGGGGCAAGTGTTCCGCAGTGACAGCGATCCGGACTTTTCGGCGACCACAGGTCTTGGCGGGGTGTCGTCGAACATCCTGTTGGCCGCCCAGATCGTGACGCCAAACGGGCTTTCCTTGTCTGGCCGTAGCCTGTTCGACAAGAATTTCCGCTTTGCCAAGGCAGAGGTGCGCGGCAATTGGGGGTTCAGCCGAGGATCACTGGCCGGCAGCTATATCTGGCTGGACGATGATGCCGCAGAAGAACGCGCCGAAGCGGTATCGGAAATTCTGCTGGCCGGGCGCTACGAGATCAATAACAACTGGGAAGTCAAAGCCGACTGGCGCTTTAACGTCGCAGACGACCGCGCGGCCACCGCGGGCCTTGGCATCAGCTATAACAACGAATGTGTCGGCGTCGATCTTTCGGTGGCGCGCAGCTATTCTTCGTCAACGGCGGTTGAGCCTACCACCAGTTTGGGGTTTAACGTCGGTCTAAGAGGCTTTTCAGCCAAGGCGGGCAACCAAAAATATAATCGCTCATGCAAAAGGTGATCCAGATGAAATTTTCGGCAGTGGTTCGGGGCATGGCCCTTGCGGGTGCGATGATCCTCGGTGTTCAGACAGCGCAGGCGCAGAACCTGTTCGCCCCTGCGGCGCGGGTGAACGACACGGTTGTCACCGAGTTCGAAGTGCAGCAACGCCAGCGGTTCCTGCAATTGCTGAATGCCCCCGGCTCGGACCGCGACAGTGCCCTGCAAGGTTTGATCGACGATCGGTTGCGGGCCGCTGCGGTGGCGCAGGCCGGCATTTCCCTGACCGACGAGGGGCTGAACGAAGGGCTTGCCGAATTTGCGTCACGCGCCAACCTGACCCTGCCGGAATTCACCAAGGCGCTTGAGCAATCCGGCGTGTCCCGTGAGACACTGCGTGACTTTGTTGCCAACTCACTGGGCTGGCGTGAACTGATCCGGGGCCTCTATTCCCGTCAGGCCACGGTCTCGGAGGCTGAAATCAAACGAGCTCTTGGCAATACCAAGTCAACCGGCTCCGGCCTGCGGGTGCTGTTGTCCGAAATCATCATCCCCGCCCCGCCCCAGCGCGCCGCACAGGTGATGGCGTTGGCCGAGCGGATCGCACAGTCGAAATCCGCAGCCGAGTTCTCGCGTTACGCCTCGCAGTATTCCGCCACCGCTTCGCGTGGGCGGGGCGGGCGTATGCCATGGACGCCGCTGGACCAATTGCCGCCAACCCTGCACCCGCTGTTGCTGGCCCTTGGTCCGGGTGAAGTCACCGCGCCTTTGCCAATTCCCAACGCTGTTGCCCTGTTCCAGCTGCGCGGCATCGAGGAAAGCGGCAAGCCGGCCAAGGTTTATTCCGAGATCGAATACTCCGCCTATTTCATGCCCGGTGGCCGCTCTGAGGACACGCTGGCGCAAGCCGCCCGCCTGCGCGGCGAAGTCGACACCTGTGACGATCTTTACGCCATCGCCAAAGGTCAGCCCGAAGAGGTTCTGGAACATCAGACCAAAGCGCCAAAAGACATTCCGCAAGACATCGCTTTTGAATTGGCAAAGCTGGACAACGGCGAAGTCTCAACAGCGCTGACACGCGCCAATGGCGAAACGTTGGTATTCTTGATGCTGTGTAACCGGACGGCGGCCGCAAATGCCGAAGCCACCCGTGACGATGTGATCAGCGCCCTGCGCCAGCGCAAATTGCAGGGGTTTGCAAACCTCTATATGCAACAATTGCGCGCCGATGCGCATATCCTGATGCAATGAGCCAGCCTCGTCTGCCGGTTGCAATCTCCTGCGGTGAACCTGCCGGCATCGGACCCGAGGTTGCAGCCGGTGCATGGTCTGCTTTGGCGGATGAGGTGCCGATGGTCTGGCTGGGTGATCCGGCCCATCTGCCCGAAGACACCCCGCACCGGGTTGTATCCGATCCAAAAGACGCAGCCGAAATCAGCCCCAATGCCCTGCCGGTCCTGGCTCAGGATTTCAGCACGCCACGTCAGCCCGGCACGCCCGATCCGGCCCATGCCCCGCATGTCATCAACATGATCGCCCGTGGTGTGGCGCTGGTGCAGGAAGGACAGGCCCTGGCGCTTTGTACGGCCCCGATCCACAAGAAGGCGCTGAAAGACGGGGCGGGCTTTGCCCATCCCGGCCATACCGAATACCTTGCCGCATTGGCGGGGGTCGAAAACGTTGTGATGATGCTGGCCTGCGAACAGCTGCGCGTTGTGCCTGCCACAATCCACATCGCACTTGATCAGGTGCCACAACAGCTGACACCGCACGCCCTGCGACAGGTGATCGAAACCACCCACGCTGGCCTGCGCGACCGGTTTGGCATTGCGGCCCCGCGCCTCGCCATTGCCGGTCTGAACCCACATGCCGGCGAAGGTGGCACCATGGGGACACAGGAACGCGACTGGATCAATGAACTGGTCACACAGATGCAGGGTGAAGGGTATGCCCTATCCGGCCCCTTGCCGGCAGACACGATGTTCCATGCAGCGGCACGTGTCCGCTATGACGCGGCGGTTTGTATGTATCACGATCAGGCGCTGATCCCAATCAAGACCTTGGATTTTGACAAGGGCGTAAACGTCACACTGGGCTTGCCGTTTATCCGCACCTCACCGGATCATGGCACCGCCTTTGACATCGCAGGCAAAGGCCTCGCAAACCCCACCAGCATGATCGAGGCCATCCGTCTGGCCTATCGCATGGGAACCACCGGATGAGTACAATCGACACCCTGCCGCCACTGCGCGACGTGATTGCAACACATGGGCTGTCCGCGCGCAAATCACTGGGCCAGAACTTTCTGCTGGACCTCAACCTGACCGCTAAAATCGCCCGTCAGGCTGGTGACCTTACAAACTGCGATGTGCTTGAAATCGGTCCCGGCCCAGGCGGGTTGACCCGTGGATTACTGTCCGAAGGTGCGCGCCGTGTGTTGGCCATTGAAAAAGATCCGCGCTGCCTGCCGGCACTGGCCGAAATCGGTGATGCATATGCCGGGAAGTTGCAGGTGATCGAGGGAGACGCGCTTGAGATCAACCCGCTGGAGCATCTGACACCGCCAATCCGTGTGGCCGCCAACCTGCCCTATAACGTCGGCACCGAATTGCTGGTGCGCTGGCTGACACCCGCCCAGTGGCCGCCGTTCTGGCAAAGCCTGACCTTGATGTTCCAGCGCGAAGTGGCAGAGCGGATCGTCGCCCTGCCCGGGTCTAAAGCCTATGGTCGTCTTGCCCTGCTGGCGCAGTGGCGGGCGGATGCGCGCATTGTGCTGCACCTGCCCCCCGAAGCTTTTACCCCCCCGCCCAAGGTCTCCTCTGCGGTGGTGCATCTGACTGCCCTGCCCGAGCCGCGTTTTTCAGCGGACCCTGCAATCCTGAACCGGGTTGTAGCCGCTGGCTTTAACCAGCGCCGCAAGATGCTGCGCGCCTCCCTGAAAGGGGTCGCACCGGATATGGAAGACCGCCTGCGGGCTGCCGGGATTAAACCCACCGAACGCGCCGAACAAGTATCGCTGGAAGCCTTTTGCGCCCTGGCCCGTGAGGTGGCAAAAAAGTGAGACAGCTGGCGGCACTGGTGATGATCCTTGCCTTGACCGCCTGCGCCGCCAAAGGCCCCGAGGCAGGCAGCGAGACCCAAATAGCGGCCCTCGCGCAAAACCTGCGCCAGATGTCACCGGATGTGGACCCGCAAGAGGCCGCACGCGCGGCGCGGATTTCATACCAGACGGCCTTTGCCCTGGCGCAAACCTATCAGATCACCGACCACCCGCTGATCCACAACAGCAAGGTGAACGCCGGCACAAAACCACGCGGCCTGTGTTACCATTGGGCCGAAGACATGCAGGCGCGGCTGTTGCGTGAAGGGTTCAAAACGCTGGATGTGACCCGCGCCATTGCAAATGCACACTCACGGATTTTGATTGATCACAGCACCGCCGTGCTGATCCCGAAAGGGGCCGCCATGACTGACGGTGTGGTGATTGACCCATGGCGCGGCGGTGGGCGGTTGTTTTGGGCACCGGTCAAGGATGACCAACGCTATGACTGGTTGCCCCGCGCACAGGTGCTGCGGGAGCTGGGGCGCATTCATTACATCCAGCGCACCGATGGATCACTGGCACCGCCACCTGTCGATTAAAGCCCCCGGCCTTTAACTGATGGATACATGTCTAGGGTCGGGCGCTCTCAACGAGAGAGCCAGAACCATCACATGCAGAACGCCATTTAACACGTTGAAATAAATGATCTAAGTCAAGGTTTACGGCAACCACTCCTTTCACGAAACGCTCAAGGATTAGCGCCCCGCGGCTCCCTCTGTCTCGTCCCGGCCTCAATGAATCGGAACACGCTTTGCAGAGATTTTGCACTTTGCAATATTCGTTTCACCCCAAATGCAAACACCGCTCTGACCAGCAAGGCCATTGCCCGCAGAACAACGGAAACACTGAAACCTAAGCGCAAGATAGAAAAAACCCCGCACATCGGCGGGGCTTTTCCAAATTACTCTGCAGCTTCTGGCTGATCACCGCTGTCGCCTGCACTCTCGGGTTTGGGCTTCGGCTTGGGCTTGCGCCGCGGGGCACGTTTCGGCTTGGGCTTGCTTTCAGGGGTTTCAACCAACCCGCTGTCATCGTCATTCTCTGCTTCAACCACCGGCTGCTCTGCCTCAGCCGCATGTCCGCCACGCTGCTCTTTGCCACCGGGCTGGGGCTGTTGGCCAGCGGGTTGTTGCTGTGCGGCCTGATTGGCTTCACGCTCCTGGCGCTCTGCCCGTTCACGATCACGCTCTGCCTGACGCTCGCGGTTCTGACGCTCTTGCTCTTCGCGGCGCTCGTCCATCTCGCGCTGCGCCTCTGATAACATCCGCAGATAATGCTCTGCATGCTGCTGGAAATTCTCGGCGGCAACCCGGTCATTAGACAACTGGGCATCACGCGCCAGTTGATTGTACTTTTCAATCACCTGACTTGGTGTGCCGCGCACCTTACCTTCAGGGCCGGAGCTGTCAAAGACACGGTTGACGACATTGCCGCCCTGATTGTTATTGCTGCGGTTGCGGTTGTTCTTGGACCGGCCCCGGGATCTTGTGGATTTCATGAAAGGATATCAGCCTTTGGTGCTGTTTCGCCAAGGGAGACCGATTGCGCAACGCGCGGGGATCATCGGTCGAGAAAATGTTGGGTTAAAAACCGCGCGGGACCGCCAAAGGCATCCACCGCTGCAACACCTTTGAATAACCATGCCAACGCCCCTACGGCAAGGGCAAAGTCGCCCGTTTGGCGCAAAAAATGCAGTTTTACGCCGGTTGCGCCGCACAAACCACACGCGGCCTACCGTCCAGATCATGCGCCAGCTCGACACTGGCCCATCCGGCAGCCGTGAAAATCGCGCAAACCTCTGCGCCCTGCTGCCAGCCGATTTCAACCATCACACGACCATTTACAGTCAGGTAAGATTGCGCATTCTCTGCAATGATCCGGTAGACCGACAACCCATCCAGCCCGTCGGTCAGGGCCATGCGCGGCTCATGGTCACGCAATTCCGGCGCAACATCCGCCATTTCCGTGATCGCCAGATAGGGTGGATTCGACACGATCAGATCAAACCGCCCCTCGACCGCATTGAACCAGTCGGATTGAATGACCTGCGCCCGCGCCGCCACATCATGCAAAACCGCGTTTGCACTGGCCTGCAAACAAGCCGTTTCAGACAGGTCGGCCCCGACGCCCGTGGCATCGCTTCGTTCTGCAAGCAAAGTCACAAGGATGCAGCCCGATCCGGTGCCCAGGTCCAGCACCCGCGCAAAGGGCGCGGCAAGGGCCAGATCAATCAGGGTTTCGGTTTCCGGGCGCGGATCCAGTACCTCGCGACTGATTTTGAAATCACGGCCATAAAACGCCCGCGCCCCGACCAGTTGCGATACCGGCACCCGCACCGCCCGCAATGCAACAAGTTGATCAAAACGTTCGGCAATCTCAGGAGCAATTTCTTCCGGCGCAATCAATGTCACCCGCGCCGCATCGACACTTGCAGCATGGGCCAGCAAAAGGCGCGCATCTCGCGCCGGATCGGGCACCCCGGCGGCACGCAGCCGCGCCGCAGCCGCCGCCATCGCCTGTGCGGCCGTACTCAACCGTTCATCTCGGCCATCAGCCGGGCCTGCGCATCCGCCGTCAAAGCATCGACAATCTCGTCCAGATCACCCTGCATCACCGCATCCAACCGATAGAGCGTCAGATTGATCCGGTGATCCGTCATCCGCCCTTGCGGGAAATTATAGGTTCTGATCCGTTCCGAGCGATCCCCCGATCCTACCTGCGACGCACGATCCGCAGAGCGTTCATCGTCCATCCGGCTCCGCTCCATATCATAAAGCCGTGCCTTCAGGACCTGCATCGCCTTGTCGCGGTTACGGTGCTGGGATTTCTCCGACGAGGTCACCACGATACCGGTGGGAATATGGGTGATGCGCACAGCAGAATCGGTGGTATTCACATGCTGGCCACCCGCGCCCGACGACCGCATCGTATCAATACGGATGTCGTTGGCGTTAATTTCAATGTCCACATCTTCGGCTTCGGGCAAAACCGCCACTGTCGCGGCAGATGTATGGATACGTCCCCCCGATTCTGTGGTTGGCACCCGCTGTACCCGATGCACGCCGCTTTCGTATTTCAGCCGCGCAAAAACATTCTGGCCGGTGATATGCGCCACCACTTCCTTGACACCGCCAAGTTCGGTCATCTGCTCTTCGATCAATTCAAAGCCCCAGCCGCGCGCCTCAGCATAGCGCTGGTACATCCGCAGCAAATCCGCCGCAAACAACGCTGCCTCGTCCCCGCCTGTGCCCGGCCTGATCTCAAGCATGGCCGGTTTCGCATCCGCCGCGTCCTTGGGCAACAGCGCCACCTGCAAATCTGCCTCGGCCTCGGGCAAAGCCGCCTTGATCCGTGGCAATTCCTCTTGCGCCAGTTCGGCCATCTCGGGATCAGCCATCATCGCCTGCGCCTCGTCCAGATCACGCAGCAACTGCATATAGGCGTCGATCTGTTCAACCACGGGCCGCAGATCCGCGTACTCCTTGGCCAAGGCCGCAAAATCCGCCCCCTCAGAGCCAGATGACATGGAAGCTTCCAGAAACTGGAAACGCTGAGAGATTTGTTCAAGCCGGTCCAATGGTATCATACTGGCATCCTGTCGCTGATAGAAAGGCTTTGGTCAAGGGGCGCGTCGTGCTATGATCACGCTATGAAACGCCTTTGCTTCCTCGCGGGCCTGATGGCCCTGCCCGCCCATACGGCAGCTTTTGCCGATGCAACCTACCCAAATGGCAAGACCGTTGATTGCTATTGCACAGACCGCAGTCACAACCGGATCGAATTGGGTGAAACGATTTGTTTACAGGTCGACGGACGCATGTTCATGGCACAATGCCAGATGTCGCTGAATGTCCCCATGTGGCGCGAAGTTCAGGAAGGTTGCCTGTCTTCGTCACTCGATCGCAGCGCGCCACCCCTTGATCCGCTTGGCATTCACCCCAAGATCTGACCGGCCAAACCGCGCCCTCCCATAGACCTCAAGATAGCGGATGTCGCCCTCTTCCACGAGCCCCTGATAGATGCCGATCGTGGTAAAATCCGGAAACCCGAAAACTTGCGAACGCGTGACAAATGTCACCTGCCCTGCATCCACCGATCCCGCCACAACCTGCGTGCGCGGTGTTGCAGAGATGACTTCGGCCAGTGCACGCAAACGCGCCTCCTCATCGCCGGCAACCGGTTCCCGCCAGACAAAGGATTTTGCCCCCAGTTTCGCCCCCATGCCGGAGGGATAGGCCTGCTGATGCCACTCTTCAGGCACCACAGGTGTCAGCCGCACATAGGCCATTGCCGCCACCACAACAAACAGCACGCCCCAGATGATCATGCGCAGGCCCCCAAGCTTCATCTTGCCAATAAACTCAATTCCACCGCATCAGCGGTACACAACACCCGGCAGGACACATAACATCTCATACAGGATATTTGCCCCTGTCAGCGCCGTATTGCCGGAAGTATCATAAGGCGGTGAAACCTCTACCAGATCACCACCTACAATGTTCAACCCACGCAACGCGCGGATCAACTCCAGCGCTTGCGGCGTGGTCAGGCCGCCGATCTCGGGCGTACCGGTGCCCGGTGCATAAGCCGGATCAAGACTGTCGATGTCATAGGTCAGATAGACCGGCACCTCACCAATGTCGCGCCGGATTTCCGCCCCCAGCGTGGCCAGACTGCGCCCCCAAAGCTCATGTGCAGGAAACTGCTGGAACCCCCATCCCGCAGCTTCGGCAAAATCATCCGCGGAATACCCGGTTCCCCGCAGCCCGATTTGGTATGTTTTTGAAGGGATTATCAGACCTTCCTCATACGCGCGACGAAACACGGTGCCGTGACATTCGCGCTCACCGAACATCTCGTCATTCACATCTGCATGGGCATCCACATGGATCAATGCTACAGGCCCGTGTCGCTTTGCAATGGCGCGCAGGATCGGCAGCGTGATTGAATGGTCTCCGCCGATTGCCAGCGGCTTCACGTCGGACTTGAGGATGCCGTCGTAACTCTCTGCAATGATGCGTAAACTATCACTCAATGAGAAGGTGTTGATCGCCAGATCACCAATATCCGCTACCTGCAGGCCATCAAAAGGCGCGGCACCCGTCCCCAGATTGTAAGGCCGCAACATCGCGGATTCCGCGCGCACCTGTTTGGGACCGAACCGTGTGCCCGACCGCCATGACGTCCCAATGTCCAAAGGGATGCCCAGAACCGCCACATCCAGCCCAGCCAGCGCGTTCACCGCCGGCAGCCGCATAAAGGTATTCGGACCAGAAAATCGGGCCAGATCGTTACCGCTGATCGGTTGATTTTTTTCGCTCATGCCAAAGACCTCTCTGTCGGGCAGAAGATGCGCACCAGCCCAACACCTTCCAAAACAACCAACCACGCGTTGATCCCCCACCATGCAATGTCAAACCAGCATTGCAAGACCCAGAAGCTCAACGCCATCAAGCCCGCGCAAAACATCAAGGTGAGTGAAACGATTTGTAAAGCAATCGCCCGCTGGGGTCGCATCGCGACAAAACGCGCAGCCAGACCACATAGCGCAAACAGAATGTCGATTGGCAGGAATGACCAATTCCAAACTACGATCATAGGGTTACGGTAATCTGGATACATCGCTTCTGGATCAACAGAGATCCACCCCAGCGCAACAACCGACGCAAATGCCCAATAGATCAGCATCCCCACCTCTGTGACGGTCAGGGCAACTTTCATTTCTGCCGCATCCTGTGTCCCAGCAGGCAGAGGATTTCGGTCGCCACATGGGCCCCTGCAATCGCGGTTGCGCCGGTTGTGTCAAACGGCGGCGAAACTTCAACAACGTCCCCGCCCATAATGTTGATACCCGCCAGATCGCGCAGCATAATCGCTGCTTGCCCGGAGGTCAGACCACCCCAAACCGGCGTACCTGTGCCCGGGGCAAAAGCCGGATCCAGCGCATCAATGTCAAATGTCAGATAGCAAGGCCGGTTGCCGAGAATCTCCTTAATACGCATCACCGCCGCCTGCGGCCCCCGCTCGTGGACCTCGCGCGCATCAATGGTCGCCACCCCCAAAGTGTCGGGGTTTGTTGTCCGGATACCCACCTGCACCGACGTATGCGGATCAACGATGCCCGATTTCACCGCCTTGTAAAACATCGTGCCATGGTCAATCCGATCCATATCGTCGTCCGGCCAAGTATCTGAATGAGCATCGAACTGTAATAGACTGATAGGGCCGTATTTTTCGGCATAAGCCTTGAGGATCGGAAAGCTGATATAGTGATCCCCGCCCAAGGTCACACTGGCCGCGCCCGCATCAAGAATACTCTTAATATGCGCAGTCAACGCTGCCGGAAACTTTGATGTATGGCCGTAGTCAAACGCCAGATCCCCGTAGTCCGCGATGGCAAATTCGCTCAGCACGTCAAAGTCCCAGCCATAAGGCGGATCATAGGGTTGCAGGCTGCTCGCCTCGCGGATCGCCCGCGGACCCAGCCGCGTACCGGTTCGGTTGGTCACAGCCTGATCAAAAGGCACCCCCGTCACGGCGATATCCACGCCGGTCAGGTCCTTGGTATATTTGCGGCGCAGAAAGGAGGTCGCCCCGCCAAAGGCATTCTCGAAACTCGCCCCCTTCAAATCATCGCGCGTAAAGGCCTGATCAACCTGGTTTGCTGCATCTTCCAGTGCCATTTCATGCGCCTCCTACAGGCTGTGCCCGCTCGACCAGCCGCGCAAAGAACGAGGCTCCGATTGGCGCAATATCATCGTTAAAGTTATACTTGGCATGATGCACGCTGGCACCTTCGCCCTGTCCCAGCATCAAATAGGCCCCTGGGCGCGCCTCAAGCATATATGAGAAATCCTCGGCCCCCATGACAGGCGAAAATGCAGCCTCGACCCCTGCTTCACCGGCAACCTCACCTGCAACATCAATCGCGAAATCGGTTTTGGCAGCGTCATTGACGGTTGGCGGATAGCCAAATTCAAAATCCAGCTCGGCCTGCAAATCGTAACTTGCAGCATGTCCGTCTACGATTGCCTGCATCCGGCGTACGGCCATCGCCTGCACCTCTTTGTCAAAGGTACGCACAGTCCCGTTAATATAGACCTCTCCGGGAATGACATTGTCAGTGGTGCCGGTATGAATCTGTGTTGTTGAAATCACCAACTGGGACAACGGATCGGTATTCCGGCTTACAATGGTTTGCAAAGACTGCACAATTGCGCAAGCTGCGACAACCGGATCGACACATTCATGGGGCTGCGCGCCATGGCCGCCCTTGCCGGTAAGGTTGATCGTAAACGTATCTGCGGCCGCCATAATTGGCCCCGGCGTGGTGTGAAACCGGCCAAAGTCCAGACCCGGCGCGTTGTGAATCGCATAGACTTGCGTGATGTCGAACCGCTCCATCACACCTTCTTGCACCATGACTTCGCCGCCACCGCCAAACTCTTCGGCCGGTTGGAACAGCAATGCCACGCGCCCCGCAAAATTGCGCGTTTCCGCGAGGTATTTCGCAGCACCCAACAGCATCGCCGTGTGTCCGTCATGGCCACAGGCGTGCATTTTGCCCGCATGCGTGCTGGCATAGGGCACGCCGGTTTCCTCGGTGATTGGCAGGGCATCCATATCCGCGCGCAGTCCAATTGTCGGGCCCGTGCCCTGCCCGTTGATAATCGCGACGATGCCGGTTTTGGCCACCCCTTCGACAATCTCGTCAACGCCAAATTCGCGCAGACGCTCGGCCACGAACGCTGCTGTTTGATGACATTCCAAACCCAATTCCGGGATCGTATGAAGGTGCCGGCGCCAAGCCGTCATATCGGCGCTGAAATCGGCAATGCGGTTGACCACTGGCATGGGCTGGACTCCTTTGGTGAGGTTCATCAGGGTGCATCTGACACAAGACAGGACAATGCTGCAATGGCCCGCGATCAAAATCACGACCTTATCAACAATCCCGACGGCGGCATCGAACGCCTGCTGGAAATCATGCGTCGCCTGCGCGATCCTGACACAGGATGCCCCTGGGACATCGAACAGAATTTCGATAGCATCGCCCCCTATACCATTGAAGAAGCTTATGAAGTAGCCGACGCCATCGCCCGCAAAGACTGGCCCGATCTGGAGGGTGAACTGGGCGATCTCTTGCTGCAATCGGTCTATCACACGGCCATGGGGGAAGAGGCGGGGCATTTCACTTTTGCCTCTGTGGTGCGCAATATCTCGGACAAGATGGTCGCCCGCCACCCGCATGTTTTTGGCGACGAAAGCCGCGATAAATCAGCCGACCAGCAAACCGTCGATTGGGAAGCGATCAAAGCCAAGGAACGCGCTGGAAAAGCGCAACAGGGGACGCTGGACGGCGTCGCTCTTGGCTTGCCCGGGATGACACGCGCCGTAAAACTTCAGAAACGTCTGGCGCGGGTTGGATTTGACTGGGGTGAAACCGCCAGCGTTCTCGACAAGATTGTCGAGGAAGCAAGCGAGTTGGCCGAGGCCCGCGATGCCATGGACGCCGACGCCATGGAGGATGAATTCGGCGATTTGTTATTCGTCATGGCCAACCTCGCCCGTCACCTTGGGGTGGACCCGGAAGTCGCGGTAAGACGGACAAACAGCAAGGTCGAACGGCGCTTTGGCGAAATAGAAAAGCGCCTTGCCGCAGCTGGAAAAACCCCGGCCCAAAGCACCCTGCAAGAAATGGACAGCCTGTGGGACGCTGTCAAAGCCGATGAGCGGAGCGACGCCAACACAGGCTGAAGCGCCCCTTTTTTTTCACCTTCTTTTCCCCTATCTCTAGGAGAAAGAAGGAAAAAAACATGCAGCCACGCAAAGTCATCATCGATACAGACCCGGGACAGGACGACGCGGTCGCGATCCTGCTGGCCCTAGCAAGTCCGGAAGACATCGACATATTGGGAATTACCTGCGTTGCGGGCAATGTGCCACTGGACCTGACATCAAAAAATGCACGTATTGTCTGTGAGTTAGCAGGCAAAACTGATGTAAAGGTTTATGCCGGATGTGACCGCCCGATGGGCCGTCCCCTGGTCACAGCTGAGCATGTTCATGGCAAAACCGGCCTAGACGGCCCAAACCTGCCAGATCCGACCATGACATTAAGTGATGGCCATGGCGTTGATTTCATTATTGAATTACTTCGAAAAGAACCTGCCGGTTCGATCACTCTCTGCCCTTTGGGGCCGTTAACAAACATCGCAACCGCCTTTGAAAAAGCGCCTGACATCATTGAGCGTGTCGGCGAAATTGTCTTGATGGGCGGCGGATATTTCGAGGGGGGAAACATCACACCCACCGCGGAATTTAACGTTTACGTTGACCCGCAAGCTGCTGATATTGTGTTTAAATCTGGCGCTCCCATTGTGGTTATGCCACTTGACGTAACCCATAAGGCTCTGGTCACCAAATCGCGCAACAACGCCTTTCGAGCGCTCGACACCCCTGTCGGCATTGCCGTGGCCCAGATGACCGATTTCTTTGAACGCTTTGACAAAGAGAAATACGGAACGGAAGGCGCACCGTTACATGATCCTTGCGTCACCGCCTATTTGATCAAACCCGATCTTTTTACCGGTCGGCACATCAATGTTGAGATCGAAACTCAATCCGAGTTGACCATGGGCATGACCGTCGCGGATTGGTGGCGGGTGACGGACCGGGAACCAAATGCCCTGTTTATTGGTGATCTTGACGCGGAAGGGTTCTTTGACCTGCTGACCGAACGATTGGCAAGGTTGTGAGCGCGGCACTTACCCTCGCCCGCCCTGAACACCTCGACCGGTTGGCCGCCCTCTGCGCGGCCTTCCATGCAGAGGAAGGAATTTCCCAAACCGATGAAGCACGCCGCGCAGCACTCGCGCCGCTGCTGGAGGGGTCGCCCTATGGTGCCGCCTATCTGATCGGACCTGCCCGCGCGCCGATCGGATACCTTGTTGTGTGCTTTGGCTGGTCGATCGAATTTGGCGGTCTCGATGCGATCCTTGACGAACTCTATATCCGGCCCGGTGTGCGCGGCCGCGGAATTGCAACGGAGAGCTTGATCACCTTGCCGCGCGCGTTGGCGGAAGGTGGCCTGCGGGCCATTCATCTCGAAGTGGATCGGGAAAATGACGCTGCCATTAAGCTCTATAAACGCGCCGGATTTGTATCCCGCGAGAAATATATGTTCATGTCGAGGGAGCTTTGATCCTATGCGCATACCTTTCTCCAACAGCTACGCTGAACTGCCCGAAGCTTTCTTTGCGCGACAAGATCCCACCCCCGTTGCGGCACCGACACTATTGGCCTTCAATGAGAGTTTGGCAAAACTACTGAACATAGAAGTTACTGATTTAAAGGAAAAAACGCAAATTTTTGGGGGTAATTTAATACCCCAATATGCGATCCCCTTGGCACAGCGTTATGCCGGGCACCAGTTTGGGAACTTCAATCCGCAGCTTGGCGATGGGCGCGCGGTTCTGCTGGGCGAGGTCATTGGCACGGACGGCATACGCCGCGATATCCAGCTCAAAGGGTCTGGTCCGACCCCCTTATCCCGCCGGGGAGATGGCCGCGCTTGGCTGGGTCCGGTGTTGCGCGAATATGTGGTGTCAGAGGCGATGGCCGCGCTTGGCATCCCGACCACACGTGCCCTTGCTGCGGTGTCCACCGGAGAGGATATCTGGCGCGAACAAGGTGCCCTGCCCGGGGCTGTACTGACCCGGGTAGCGCAAAGCCATCTGCGGGTTGGAACCTTTCAGGTCTTTGCCCATCGCGGCGAGGTCGACAATCTGCGCACCTTGACAGATTACACCATCCGCCGCCACTATCCCGACGCAGCCGGCCCAATGGATCTGTTACGCGCGGTCTGTACTGCACAGGCTGATCTGGTGACGCAGTGGATGTCAGTCGGCTTTATTCACGGTGTGATGAATACCGATAACTGCGCCATCAGCGGTGAAACCATCGATTATGGTCCCTGTGCCTTTATGGATGGCTTTCACCAGAACCGCGTCTTCAGCTCAATTGATACACAGGGGCGGTATGCCTTTGGGGCGCAACCAGGCATTGCCGTGTGGAATATGGCCCAGCTTGCCACCAGCCTGATCCAATTGTTCGATGACCGCGACGCGGCGGTGCAAGAGGCGACCGAAATTGTCCACGCCATGCCAGCGCAGCTTGAGGCAAACTGGCTGAAGCGTTTTGCCGCCAAAATCGGCATCAGCACGCCCCGCGACGGCGATGTGGACCTGATCGAAGGCCTGTTAGGGGTGATGCAATCCGACGGCGCTGATTTCACCAATACCTTCCGCGCACTTGGGACAGAGGCCGCCAGAGACCAGTTCACCAACCGCGACGCCTTTGAGCGTTGGAACGAGACCTGGCACAGCCGGATCAAGGATGAACCGGATCCGCAGTCCCTCATGCAATCTGTCAACCCTGCGGTCATACCGCGCAATCATCGGATGGAACAAATGATCCAAGCCGCCGTCGCTGGTGATATGGCCCCGTTCGAACGTTTGATGCGGGCCCTGGCAACCCCTTATACAGAGACGGATACAGACCTGTCACACCCCCCTTCCGAACATGAAATCGTGCCGGCCACCTTTTGTGGCACCTAAAGCGCCCCGCCTTTAACCTGAGCCATCATATATCGCTTTTCGCGGTCACCCAAAGACAGAAGCAGCGAACAAACGATGCATGTTTAAGGCGGGACGATCTAAGGGTGAACGCGGGGCTTACGATTGATCAGGTAAATCCCGCTGGCCACCAGCACCAAGGCCCCCCAGACCGAGGGGGCCACGTGTTCCGACAAAAGCACCCAGCCTAGGATCACTGAAAAAACCGGTGACAGAAAGCTGAAGGATGCGACCGAAGACGCCGGATAGATCGTCATCAGCCAGAACCAGACCAGAAAACCAAGGCTGGCGATGGCGATAATCTGGAACAGCAGGCCGGCCAGATGGATCGGTGCAACCTCGCGCAGCAAGGGACCGAAAAGCGGTGCCAGCACCAGCAGGATTGGCGCGGACACCAGAACCTGAAACATCAGCTGCTGGGCAGGTGGCACTGTGGACAGCGGTGTGGCGCGCACGCAGATCACAATGGCGGCCCAGCAGAATGCCGCCACCAGCGCCAGCACATCCCCCGTCCAGCTGACACTGCCGCCGCTGCGATCAGCCAGTGCCACCGCCACGCCTGACATGGCAAGCACAAGCCCCAAAACCTTGGCGGGCGTCAAGCGTTCACCGGGAAAAAACACATGTGCAATCAGCGACAACCAGACCGGCATGGAATAAAAGATCACCGAGGCCCGGCTGACGGTTGTGATATCCAATGCCGAAAAAAGGCAAATAAATTCAATGGTAAAGAACAGGCCTGAGGCAATTCCGCCGGCCCATGCCGGGCGTGGCACGGAAAAACTGACGCCGCGCATCCGCATCCACAAATACAGAACAAGCACCGCCCCGGCAGAGCGCACCCCGGCCTGAAACACCGGTCCAAAACCGCCCGATGTGACCTTGATCACCACCTGATTGAACGCCAGATGCAACGCAAATGCGATCAAAGCCGCCGCGCCAAATGCATCCATATGATCCTTGCGTTCCATCGGCCCAATAGCGCGGGTGAATGCAGATAGGTCAATGCAAAACTCCCGTCAGATGAGGTGACCTTGGATATTTTCCCCTCGTCCCGCCGTTCAAATCTGTCACACTGCTCTTGATCATAGATGGAGAGACCAAATGAGCTTGATGAAAACCCTTGCAAAAGTTGCGGTTGGCGTGGCCATGGCCAAAGGTGCCAAGGCGATGATGGACAAAAACCGTGGCGGCCAGACACAGGGTGCTGGTGGCCTTGGCGGGTTGCTTGGTGGCATGGCCGGTGGCAGCGCGGGATCAGCTGGCGGCGGGCTTCAGGACATGTTGGGCGGTCTTTTGGGCGGTGCCGGCGGCGCAAGCGCGGGCGGCATGTCTGGCGGTCTGGGCGGATTGCTGAACCAGCTGGGCGGTGCCGGCGGGGGCGCGTCCGGCGGTGGTCTTGGCGGATTGCTGGGCGGCAGCGGCGCATCAGGTGGCGGTCTGGGTGGCCTGCTGGGCAGTCTGGCCGGTGCCGCTGGCGCGGGCGGACTTTTGGCCGGCGCAGGTGCAGCGGTGAACAAACGCCCCAAGACAAACGATCACGATTTCGGCGCAGTTCTGAACTCTCAGTTTGATTCAACACCGGAACCGGAAATAGAACCCTCGCAGGATCAGGAAGCCGCCGCAGGTCTGATGTTGGCTGCGATGATCCAAGCCGCCAAATCCGACGGCACTTTTGACGAGGCGGAAAAGGCCAAGCTGTTGGACCAGCTGGGCGATGTCGACGCGGAAGAAGCCGCATTTGTTCAGGCCCAATTGCAAGCGCCCGTTGATGTGGCCGGCCTTGTGCGTGAAACGCCAAACGGCATGGAGGGGCAAATCTATGCCATGTCGCTGCTGGGCATTGATCTGGACACTCAGCAAGAAGCGAAATACCTGCACGAGCTGGCTCAGGGCTATGGCATGAAACCAGCGCAGGTGAACGAAATCCACGCTCAGATGGGTGTGCCGTCCCTTTACACCTGAGACTAAACTGCCTGATAGACACAAAAAGCGCGCCCTGCCTCCAATGCAGGGCGCGTTTCTAATTTTTCACGGTTGTTACGCGGCCTGCTGCCCGCCCGGTTTTCCGCGCCCACCGCCACCGCGACGTCTGCGGTTGCCGCTTGCGGGTTTTCCAGCACCTTGCCCAGCACCGCCACCGCCACCGGGACGGCCACCGCCGCCGCCAGAGCGGCCACCACGACCACGGCCGCGCGACTGCTTGGGTTTTTCCTCGATCTCGGCCCCTTCCCACGGACGACCAGAGGCCACGGGGATACGGATTTTCATGACCTTCTGAATGGCAATCAATTCGCCCATCTCATCGGGTGCGCAAAAGGCCACAGCCGCCCCATCCTTGCCCGCCCGAGCAGTTCGGCCAATGCGGTGGACATAGTTGTCCGGCACATTTGGCAACTCATAGTTATAGACATGTTTAACGTCTGGAATATCAAGCCCCCGCGCCGCAACATCTGTCGCCACCAGCACGGTGACATCGCCAGACTTGAAACCGGCAATCGCGCGGTCGCGCTGACCTTGGGATTTGTTGCCATGGATGGATGCCGCGTCGAACCCTGCTTTCACCAGCGTTTTCATCAGCTTTTCACAGCCGTGTTTTGTGCGGCCAAAAACCAACGCACGTTCGCCCTTATGTTTGGCCAGCAACTCCATCAGCAAAGACTGCTTTTCCGCCTTGGCAATGAAATGCACCTCTTGGGTGATCTTATCCGCCGCTTTGCCCGGAGGCGAAACCTCGATGCGGATCGGGTTGCTCAGGTAGCTGTTGGCAATCTCGCTCATCAGCTTGGGCATGGTGGCCGAAAACAGCATCGTCTGGCGCTCTTTGGGCAGGACCGCAGAGATTTTGCGCAGATCATGGATGAACCCCATATCTAGCATTTGATCCGCTTCGTCCAAGACCAGAAACGTGGTCTCTTCAAGGCGCACGGCGCGGCGGTCCATCAGGTCAAGCAAACGACCTGGCGTCGCCACCAGCATGTCCACCCCTTTGGCAAGCCGCGAAATCTGTGGGTTGATTGACTGACCGCCAACAACCATTTGTGCTTTAAGTGGAGTGCCTTCGCAGAAACCTTTAAGGTTCTGCATGATCTGTTGTGCCAGCTCACGCGTCGGCGCAAGCACCAGTGCACGCACGGATTTGGGCGCTGGCCGCTTGGGGTTTTCCAGCATCTGCGCCACCAACGGCACACCAAAAGCGGCCGTTTTGCCGGTACCGGTTTGCGCCAGCCCCATCACGTCGCGCCCGTTCAACGCATGTGGAATCGCTTGTTTCTGGATCGGTGTCGGATCTTTCAGACCCATTTCAGTCAGGCGCGCCACCAGTTTCGCTGGCAGCTCCATCATGTCAAAATCGCTCATTCATTTTCTTTCTGCGCACGACGTTTCCGCACGCGATATGTGTCGGGCACAAATCTGCACCCCATGGGATCACGCGAAACCGGATCACAGGCAGGGACCAAATGTCACAAGCCTGTCCGTCGCGCTTCGCCCCACGCGTGATTTTGGGAACATCGGCGGCCTTGGTCAGCCGGACCGCATCATCGGGTCTGGCACTGCTCACGCGGCAGAAGGCATCGCTTGGTCTCCACATGGGGTACTGCGGCGGCTAAGTCAACCAACCGCTGGCCATGAGCGGCAAAAGACCGCCCGCGAACAGCCACGAAAGACTGGCGCGCAAGACCGGTCTCGCGTAAACAGGAACGCTACACGACACCCACTTTACGCTCCAAAGGCCGGCACCATGGTTAAATCCATCATTTCACGTTGCGAGGGCATGGGCCTGCGCATGACCGGCCAGCGCCGCATCATCGCGCAGGTAATCGAAAACAGCGATGATCACCCTGATGTCGAAGAGCTGTTTGCGCGCGCATCAGACCGCGACGCGGCAATATCAATCGCAACGGTATACCGGACGGTAAAGCTGTTTGAAGAAGCGGGCATTCTGGACAAGCTGGAATTCGGCGACGGACGCGCGCGCTATGAAGATGCAGAGCGTGACCACCATGACCACCTGATTGACCTCAATTCCGGCGCGGTGATCGAATTTGTCGATGCCGAGATCGAGGCACTACAGGAAAAGATTGCGCAAAAGCTGGGCTATGAATTGCGCGGCCACCGGATGGAGCTTTACGGCGTTCCGATCAAAAAGAGTGACGGCCCGACCTCCTAGGCTCAGGGCCCAAACAGACGGCCCCATCCGCCTTCCCTCAATAACACCAGAACCCGCGTCTATTTTCTTGCTCCTGCCGGTCAAACCGGTCATCTGAGATGACAACAGGTGAAACCCTCGGACAATTAAGGAAACCGTATGGATAATATGCGCGGCGCAGTGCTGATGGTGCTGGCGATGCTTGGATTCGCTCTGGAAGACATGTTTATCAAGCTGTTGTCGGGCGTTTCCAGTGTTGGGCAAATCCTTGTCATGTTGGGCACAGGGGGTGGCATCGTCTTTGGCGTGATTGTGTTAATGCAGGGCAAGTCTCTGTTTTCGCGCGATATGCTGTCAGCACCGATTGGGCTGCGGGCCTTGGGCGAAATGGTCGGCACCGTGGCATTCGTATCTGCCCTGTCACTCACCCCAATCTCAAGCGCCTCGGCGATTTTGCAAGCCACCCCGCTGGTGGTGACATTGGGCGCAGCCCTGTTTCTCGGCGAACCTGTCGGCTGGCGGCGTTGGAGCGCGATCTGTGTGGGTCTTTTTGGGGTCTTGCTGATCATCCGCCCCGGCATGGACAGCTTTCAGGTTCTTTCTCTGTTGGCTGTTGTCGCGGTGTTCATGCTGGCCCTGCGGGATCTGGCAACACGGCGCACCCCGGCGACGATTTCCACGATGCAGCTCAGCTTTCTCGGATTTATCGTGCTGATCCCCGCCGGCGCGCTGCTGATGCTGGCAAGCGGCAATGCAGTGGTTATCTTTGACGCCCAAGGCTGGATCTACTTTTGCGCCGCGCTTACCATCGGCGTTTTTGCCTATTACGCAATTGTTGCAGCCATGCGGGTCGGTGAGGTCAGCTTTGTCACCCCTTTCCGGTATGCCCGTCTGGTCTTTGCGCTGATCATCGGGGTGATCGTGTTCGCCGAATCCCCGGATATGCTCACCCTGATCGGCGCGGCGATCATCGTCCTGTCCGGCATTTATTCGGTTTGGCGCGAGCGAAGGGTCGCTGCCCGGGCCTAGGGGCAGGACCCTAAGACCTTTCCCCGACTGGTTTGTCGCGTTAAGAAGCGCGTAAAGCAGCTAAAGGACATCGCCATGAGCACGATCATTGATATTCACGCCCGCGAAATTCTCGACAGCAGGGGCAACCCGACCGTCGAGGTCGACGTGATTTTGGAAGACGGCACCATGGGCCGGGCCGCGGTCCCCTCTGGGGCATCAACCGGCGCTTACGAAGCCGTAGAGCGGCGCGACGGTGACAAGTCCCGCTATATGGGCAAAGGCGTTCTGGAGGCCTGTGCCGCGGTAAACGGCGAAATCGCTGACGCGCTGGTTGGACTTGACGCAACCGAGCAAGTTGAGCTGGACGAGATCATGATCGAACTCGACGGCACTGAAAACAAATCGCGCCTTGGTGCAAATGCAATCCTTGGTGTGTCCCTTGCTGCCGCCAAGGCCGCCGCAGATTTCTGCACACAGCCCTTGTTCCGCTATGTTGGCGGTACCTCTGCCCGCGTCTTGCCGGTGCCGATGATGAACATCATCAACGGCGGTGAACATGCGGATAATCCGATCGACATTCAGGAATTCATGATCATGCCCGTGGCCGCGGATAACATCCGCGACGCTGTGCGCATGGGCGCCGAAGTGTTTCACACCTTGAAAAAGGAACTTTCCGACGCTGGGCTTTCCACAGGTATCGGCGATGAAGGCGGCTTCGCACCTAACATTAGCTCAACACGAGATGCCCTTGATTTCGTTTTGAAATCCATTGAAAAAGCCGGATACAAGCCCGGTGATGACATGTGTCTTGCGCTTGATTGCGCCGCGACAGAATACTTCAAGGATGGCAAGTATGTGCTTGCCGGAGAAGGAAAAGCCCTTACCAGCGGCGAAAACGTCGACTATCTCGCTGCGCTGGTCAATGACTACCCGATTATCTCAATCGAAGACGGCATGTCCGAAGACGATTGGGATGGCTGGAAAGCCCTGACCGACGCCCTGGGCGACAAGGTTCAGCTGGTGGGCGACGATCTGTTTGTGACCAACCCTGCCCGCCTCGCCGATGGTATCGCCAAAGGTTCGGCGAATTCCATGCTGGTCAAAGTGAACCAGATCGGCACCCTGACCGAAACCCTAAAGGCCGTTGACATGGCCCATCGCGCCGGGTTCACCAATGTGATGTCGCACCGCTCAGGCGAAACCGAAGATGCGACAATCGCCGACCTCGCTGTTGCGACCAACTGTGGCCAGATCAAAACCGGTTCGCTGGCCCGTTCCGACAGATTGGCGAAATACAACCAGTTGATCCGCATCGAAGAAATACTTGGCGAAACGGCTGAATTTGCCGGCCGTAGCATTCTGAAATGATCACGGATACGGGGTGCGGCCTTGCTGCACCCCGAACCACAAGATGTCTCGCATCACTTTAACCCACGCAACCCGGCCTGACGATTTGAACGCTGTACGCGCCCTCTGCTGGGCTTACCGCGATTTCCTGCTGTCACATTCCGACATTGATCGTGACATCACCGAAACCTTTTACCCGGTTGCGAAATACACCGCCCTGATGGCCGATCTGCCCATATTGCACGCCCGCCCCAAAGGAATCGTGCTGCTTGCCCGCGACGCTGACGGGACGGCATTGGGCTGTGGCATGACCCATGCACTTGACGATGAAACCTCTGAAGTAAAACGGGTTTTCGTAAGTGACAGGGCTCGGGGCAAAGGCGTTGCCGCCCTGATCTGCACCGCCCTGATCACCCAGGCCAAAACAGACGGCTTTACCCGCATCGTTCTGGACACCTCCAAAAGCCTGCACGCCGCGCAGCGCCTCTATCAACGCCTCGGCTTTACCCCCTGCGCGCCCTATCAACCGATCCCCAAGGACGTGCTGCCAGAGCTGTTGTTCTACGAACGCGCCCTGTAACCCAATTCGGAAACGCCGAAACGGTATCGCGTCCCCTCAGCTTCATCTTGCCAATAAACTCAATCCCACCAGCAGACCCAACACCGTCGCCCACGTTCAACACAGGGGCACAATCCTTGTAAGGCCCCACAACGCCCAACTACCCCGGCAGGCTGACGATCCCGCCCCCCACAGCCGCACGTACCCCGGTTGTTGTCGCACAAGACGTCGCCATCCCTCGCGCCACCCGTACCGCCAGATAGGCAAAGGCCTGTGCCTCCAGCATATCACCGTCCAGCCCGATTTCCTCAATCGCAACCACAGGGCAGTCAAGACTGACGGCAAGCATTTGCATCAACACAGGATTGTTGCGTCCCCCCCCCGTAACAAAAACCCGTAATGGCAGACTTGGACAGTGCTGCATGGCCTCGGCCACACCTGTCGCACACATTGCTGTCAGCGTAGCCGCTGCATCGGCATCAGACAACTCCCCCACTAAGGCGATCATCTCAGAAAAATCATTCCGGTCCAATGACTTGGGCGGGATACGGGCAAAATATGGTTCCGCCAGAAACAACTCCAGCGCCCCCTGTTCCACCACGCCCCGCGCAGCCAGCTTGCCGCCCTCGTCAAAGGGGCGGCCCAAACGGCTCTGCATCAGATCATTCATCGGCGCATTGGCCGGCCCGGTGTCAAAAGCCAGCAAAGCCCCCACATCCTGTGGTCGCGCCACTGACGGATCCACCCAAGTCAAATTTCCAACGCCGCCAAGGTTCAAAAACGCAACCGGTTCCCTCAGCCCGGCAAACCGCGCACAGGCATGGTGAAAAAATGGGGCCAGTGGTGCCCCCTCGCCGCCCATCTCCACATCCGCACTGCGAAAATCCCAGACCACGGGGCATCCCAATCGCTGGGCCAGTGCCGCGCCATCACCGACCTGCAATGTCCCCTGCATACGTGGCGCATGTGACAGAGTTTGCCCGTGAAATCCAATAATATCAACCGGTTCCATCGGATCAAGCAAAGCAATATGCGCTTGTTCCACTACGTCAGCCGCGGCCTGAACCCTATCCCCATGCCATAGACCAAAACCGGCGGCGATCACATCCCGCTCTTGTGGTGTATAGGCCCGATAGGCAGATGGCCCGAACGCCAGAATATCATGCCCGTCCGTGACCAGTACCGCGGCATCCACCCCATCCAGCGAAGTACCCGACATCGCGCCCAACGCACGCACCGCACCATCCTTACTGATTGCCTTGCTCATATCCTGCCCCTCAAGCCGGGCCTTTCCCTTGGCGACCCTTGCGCCTATAGATGCCCCGCAAAGCAAGCGTGAGGCAAGACACCATGACCTACCACCCCAAATCGGATTTCATTAATGTAATGATGGAGCGCGGATTTCTGGCCGACTGCACCGATTATCAAGGGCTGGATGACGCCTTTGCCGCCGGTGTTGTACCTGCCTATATCGGTTATGACGCCACCGCCCAGTCCTTGCACGTGGGTCATCTGATGAACATCATGGTGCTGCGCTGGTTGCAGAAATGTGGTCATAAGCCGATCACTTTGATGGGCGGCGGCACCACCAAGGTGGGTGATCCTTCGTTCCGAAGCGATGAGCGGCCCCTGCTTGGACCAGAACAAATTGCGGCTAACATCTCGGGAATGCAGCAGGTTTTTGCAAAATATTTGCAATACGGCGATGCAAAGACCGATGCGATCATGCTGAACAATGCCGAATGGCTGGACCAGTTAAACTATCTTGATTTCTTGCGGGACATCGGACGCCATTTCAGCGTGAACCGTATGCTCAGCTTTGAGAGCGTAAAATCACGACTGGACCGTGAACAATCGCTGTCGTTCCTCGAATTCAACTACATGATCTTGCAGGCCTATGATTTTCTGGAAATCAACCGCCGCTATGGGTGCCTGTTGCAAATGGGGGGCTCGGACCAATGGGGCAATATCGTCAACGGTATCGACCTTACACGCCGGGTGCTGGACAACGAAATTTACGGGCTGACCACACCGCTTTTGACCACGTCAGACGGGCGCAAAATGGGCAAATCACAGGGCGGGGCAATCTGGCTCAACGGGGATATGTTGTCCCCTTATGAGTTCTGGCAGTTCTGGCGCAATACCACCGACGCTGACACCGGCAAGTTCTTGAAGCTATTCACAGAATTACCCGTAGAGGAATGCGAACGTCTGGGTGCGCTTGAAGGTTCCGAGATCAACGCTGCAAAGATCATCCTCGCCAATGAGGTGACCAAACTGCTGCACGGCGCGGAGGCCGCGACAGCCGCCGAAGCCACCGCGCGCGAAGTGTTTGAAAAAGGTGGTGTGGGCGACGACCTGCCAACTTTGACCCTCAGCGCAGACGAGGTGGGCGACGGGATATCCATCGTGCAACTTTTGGTAAAATCTGGCCTCGCGGGATCGGGCAAGGAAGCCAAGCGGCTGATTTCCGAGAACGGTGCCAAGCTTGACGATGCTCCGCTGACCGATGCCGGCTTGATGCTGGACACGGGCGCATTGTCGTCCCCGGTAAAGCTGAGCGCAGGCAAAAAACGCCACGCGCTGGTGCAAATCGGCTAAGCACTTAACGTCGTCTTAACCAAAACACGGGCTTCATCGGCATTATGTTCGATGAAGCCCGCCCCCCTGTCACGCCCCTGATGCAAGACCCCGCCTTTGCAAGGGCTTTGCAACTTTGCGGGCAAGAGCCGGTGATCCTGCCCAACGGGCAGTTGCTGCTGCGCCGACGCATCGCAGGTATCACCCTAACCATGCTGCCCCGTGCGACACCACCTGACGATCTGGCAGACCAGTTGCGCACCCTCGCCTTGCACCGCACCCCCCTGATCCTATCGCCCCAAGTGCCCTGCCCGCTACCGCGTGCCATGCGCCTGCGCGCGCCTGTCGACTTGGCGGTTCTTGACTTGCGCACCAGCCATAAAAACCGACGCGCCAGACTACATGGTAAATGGCGCAACCAATTGAAACGCAGCGAAGAACAAGATTTAAAAGTCAACCGCCGCCCTTTGCCTGCAGATCCCGATACCGCCGTTCTGCGTCAAGAAATGATACAATCGCGCAGTCGCGGATATGCCAACTGGCCCGCCCCGCTGACCGCCGGGTTTGCCAAAGCAGCCCAAAGTCAGACGCATGTGTTTCGGGCGCTTCACAAAGGGCACTCAGTGGCGCACATGCTGTTCTTGAGCCACGGGACCTGCGTCACATACCATCTTGGCCATATCAGCGATGATGGCAAAAAAAGGGGCGCGCATAACCTGCTGTTGTGGCGGGCGATGCGGTACTTTGCAAATCGCGGTTTCCTGCAAATGGACCTAGGTATGCTGCGTAAGGACACGCCAGAGCTGAACCGGTTTAAACTGCGCAGCGGTGCAACTCGTCAAAAAACCGGTGGCACACATCTTTACTGGCATCCCTTCACGGGGCACTAGCCTGCGGCGCGGTCTTCCAGATCCAACCATTCCTCTTCGAAAGAGGCCAGCTTTTCCTGACGTTCTACAAGGGCTTGCGTTGCTTTCTTAAACTTAACCGGTTCACGGGTGAACAATTCGGGATCGGCAAGCAAGCCTTCGACCTTGGAAATCTCGGCTTCCAACCGTGCAATCTCGGCGGGCAAAGCCTTGAGCCGGTGCTTTTCGGTAAAGCTCAGCCCCTTTTTCGCGGCCTTCTTCGGCTCCGCCTTGGCCACGACCGGCCGTTTAGTCTCGGTAACGCTGGTTTCGAAATCATCCTGCCCCCGTTGGGCAAGATAGTCAGTCCACCCACCGGCATAGACCGTAGCGCGCCCGTCACCTTCCATGGCGATTGTGGTGGCGGCAACCCGATCGAGAAAGTCGCGATCGTGACTGACCAGAATCACCGTGCCGTCATATTGCCCCAAAAGCTCCTGCAACAAATCCAGCGTTTCCACGTCCAGATCGTTTGTCGGTTCGTCCAACACCAGCAGGTTACTTTCACGGGCCATGATTTTGGCCAGTAACAAACGGGCCTTTTCGCCCCCTGAAAGCGAACGCACCGGCGCGCGCGCCTGCCCCTCGTCAAACAGGAATTCCTTAAGGTAGCCAACAACGTGCTTTGGGTTGCCGCGCACCAGAACCTGATCCGCCTTGCCCGAAACCCGCATCTCTGGATCGCCGGTCAGTGATTCCCAAAGGGTCATGTCACCATCCAGCTGGGCACGCGCCTGATCAAACAGCGCCAGCGCCAGATTCGTGCCCAAGGTCACCGTGCCCTGATCTGGCAATTCCTTGCCAATCAACATGTTCAACAGCGTTGTTTTGCCCACCCCATTCGGCCCGACGAGGGCAATGCGATCACCGCGCTGCACCTTCAATGAAAAATCCCGCAGAATGGTCTTTTCACCAAATTTCTTGGCGATACCTACCGCTTCGATCACCTTGCGGCCCGACTTTGGCCCGGCCTCAAGCGCCATTGCCGCAGCGCCCTGCCGGTTAATCTGCGACGCCCGCTCCGCACGTAAATCCTGTAACGCTCGCACACGGCCCTGATTGCGTTTGCGCCGCGCGGAAATGCCCTCAACAGCCCACCGCGCTTCCGCCTTGATTTTGCGATTCAACTTGTGCCGCTGGGTGTCCTCTTCTTCCCAGACCTGATCTCGCCAGGCTTCGAATGCGGCGAAACCTTTTTCCTGTCGTTTCACAGAACCCCTGTCAATCCAGAGGGTTGCACGCGTTAATTCACGTAAAAATGCACGGTCGTGACTGATGATAACAAAGGCGGTGCGCGTGCCCTTCAACTCGTCTTCCAGCCAGCGGATCGCTTCAATATCCAGATGGTTTGTCGGCTCGTCCAACAACATCAACTCCGGCTCTTCCGCCATCAGCCGCGCCAAGGCCGCCCGGCGTCTTTCGCCACCGCTGGCCGTCGCGACCGGACGTGCGGGATCAAATTTCAATCCTTCACCGGCGCGTTCAACCTTGTACATCTCCGACAGTTCAAGCGTTGCCGACGCAAAATCACCCAGCGTTTCATAGCCACTCAGATCCGGATCCTGTTCCATGTAACCGACAGAGACACCTGGCCCGGCAATCACATCCCCGCTATCGGCTTCGACCAGACCGGCCATCACCTTCATCAGCGTGGATTTACCCGACCCGTTACGCCCGACCAGCGCCACTCGATCGCCGGCCTGTACGACCAACGAAAGGCCTTCAAACACCGGATCACCCCCAAAGGTGAGCGAGATGTCGTTGAGTTGTAAAAGAGGAGCGCGTGCCATGGCATGCTGCTAAACCCGCACCTTGCAAAGGTCAACGCGCCCTGACCTTCATCTTGCCAATAAACTCAAACCAACGCCCGCAACAAACGCTTGCGCTGCGCCGGAATCGCCGCGACTTCCAGCCCGGTAAACACATGTAAGGTGTTCATCTCATAATCGACAACGGCATGATCACTAACCCGCCCACCCATCGCCAAATAGCTACGCAGCAAAGGCGGCATCACACGCCAGGCTTTGGTCAAATTCGGTTTGAATTTGGCTTTCTCAGCATATTCATAGACATGAGCGGCCTTGCGCGCGGGTGACCAGCTTGCTGGCGCCACATGGCGGGCCCGCAGCAAGGCAAAAGCGTCAAGATAGATATCGGGGTCTACCCCCTGGAACGACGTACACCCAAACAGCATGTCCACCTGCAACCGATCCACAACTTCGGTGATTGCCGCCCAGACAATGCGCACCACATCAGGATCATGACACCCGGGGGCCACACAAAACCGCCCCAATTCCAGCATCCGCCCGCCAAAAGCTGCCAGCGCGGACAACTCGTAAAACTGCGCCGCATAACTTTGGGTCAGGCTGCCCCTTTCCAAGGACAGCAAACGAAAACAAGAAACCAATGTGTCACTTGCAGTATCTTCGACAAGAATCTGGGTACTTCGCGTATCAAAGACATCCGCGCCGGCAATTGTTTCTGCCCCGAAACATGCCTGCCGCAGCGCACAGGCCGCAGCCCTATCGGCATCATCAATTGCAGGGCGGGCCCGCAACCTGCCTTTGATCAACGGCTCAATCATACCTTAACTGCGCCTTGCAACGCGTTGATGCGAAACAAGAAGCAGCTGTTCATGCAGCGCTAGCTCCCGAAACTTGTCGGGTTAAACCGTCCGATATTACCCAGCAGTTGCCGCAGGAAGCTGTTGTCACTGACAGCCGAGGACGTGACTCGACGCGACAGCGGCACAACCTGCCCGCGCTCCAATCCAAAGCGTTCGACATTCTGAACAATACCGGCATCGCTAAAACTGATCGCGACAACCTGCCGGTCAATCTCCTGTGGTGCCAAGGGCCCAATCGTGCGGGTGCGCATCCGCACGTAGTAATACCCCGATTCATTCAACACCCCGGACGAGGCCGGCACACCAACCTTCTCGGCCACCGTTTCGCGGGTGTCACTGCCTACGGCAATCTGGGCAAGATCTTCTTCAGGTGGCACGTAACCATAGTTGTTAAACTGGGGCGCACATCCGGCACCCCCAAACGCCAAGGCAAAAACCGTTGCATGTAGGGCGTGACGGCCCGTTCGGCGAGTGATACGCATAATGTCTGCCCTCTTGGCCATGGAACTTCCGGCTTTTATTCCGCATACACCATGCTGCACCTTGTGTTCAAGAAACGAAAGTAGACCAGATATGGCGCAACTTCCTCCCAGCGAAACAGCGATACGCGTATCAGAGCTGTCCCAAACCGTCGAAAACACCTTTGAACTGCGCCCCGAGGGCGAGGAATTGAAGGAAATTGGCGCAGAACTTGGTTTTAGCTCTCTGCGTAAACTTTCGTTCAACGGGCGTATTGCGCCCCTTGCTGGCACCGACTGGACGCTGACCGCGCGTCTGGGGGCCACGGTTGTGCAGCCCTGTGTGGTCACCCTCGAACCGGTCACCACCCGGATTGATGTGGACGTAACCCGTCATTTCATCAGCACATTCGCCTATCCTGACGAACCCGAAGTCGAAATGCCGGAGGATGACACCTGCGAACCTTTGGGCAGCTGGATCGACCCCGGTATCGTTATGCTTGAGGCACTGGCGCTGGCGGCACCAGATTATCCCCGTAAAGACAACGCCGAACTGGGCCAGATGGTTTATACCAAGCCCGGCGAAGCCCCGATGACCGACGAAGATGCCCGTCCGTTTGCCGGATTGGCCGATCTAAAGAGCAAACTGGAAAAGGGCGGCCACTGACAAGAAGCGGCGCAGCGGCGAATCCCCCTTGCGCCTGATCGTTTTCGCAGTATTTTGCCGCTCTCACTCCAATTAGGCCCGACCTTTCCTAATTAAGGTTGGACATCACCCGCCGCTTTGCCTAAAGCGGCGACACGCCCGATCCGGGGTAAATAGAAACACGGGGCTTGGTCTGCGCAAATGTGGCCCGGCCCCCCGAATGACAAAGGCACCAGTCATGGCTGTCCAGCAGAATAAAGTTTCCAAGTCGCGCCGCAACAACCGTCGTGCGCATGATTCGCTTACCGCAGCGAACCCAGATGAATGCTCCAACTGTGGCGAGCTGAAGCGCCCGCACCACGTTTGTGCATCTTGCGGTCACTATGACGAAAAAGAAATCGTCGTACTGACAGAAGAAGTCGACCTGGAAGACGACGCAGCCTAAGCTGGGCCATCGTTTGTTCAGATCATAAGGGGTACGCGCATCCATGACGGCACCGACCGATCATACTGACGCGACGGACCCTGCCCAGGTGGATCAGGCCCAGTCAAACGGGAACCTGTCCCAAGGGCGCACCCTGATTTCCGTGGATGCCATGGGGGGTGATGAAGGCCCGGCAGCTGTTGTTGCCGGGTGTTCTTTGTCTGCCAAGATCAATCCGGATATTGCCTTTATCCTGCACGGGGATGAGGCCCAGCTTGCCCCGTTGGTGCAACGCGACCCCCATCTGGGCGGACGTTGTGACATCCGCCATGCCAGCGGTGTGGTCAGCATGGATGACAAACCCAGTCATGTGGTGCGCACCGGCAAGGACACCTCGATGTGGGCGACGGTCGAATCTGTCCGCTCGGGCGAATCCGCTGTTGCGGTTTCCTGTGGCAATACCGGTGCCCTGATGGCGATTTCAACGATCCGGCTGCGCAAGCTGCCCGGCGTCAACCGGCCTGCCATTGCGGTGCTATACCCGTCTGCCAATAAGAACGGCTTTAACGTGATGCTGGATGTCGGCGCAGATATCCGCGCCGACGCCGAAGATCTTTTGCGTTTCGCCTTGATGGGCGCGTCTTATGCCCGCAACGGCATGGACCTGAAAAAGCCACGTGTGGGTCTGCTGAATGTGGGCACCGAAGAACACAAAGGCCGCGCCGAACTCAAAGAAGCTTATGATCTGATTCGCGCCCAAGAAATGGAAGTCGGCTATGATTTTGTCGGCTTTGTCGAAGGCGGCGATATCTCCGGCGATAAGGTCGACGTGATCGTAACTGACGGTTTCACCGGCAATGTGGCGATCAAGACCGGCGAAGGCACAGCCAAGCTTGTCGGGCTGCGCCTGCGCGAAGCGTTCAAATATTCAGTTTTGTCCAAGCTGGCCTCGCTTCTGGCCTATACGTCCTTGCGGCGGCTGAGCGTCAAGATCGATCCCCGCCGCGTAAATGGCGGTGTGTTTTTGGGGTTGAACGGCACAGTCGTCAAGTCCCACGGCTCCGCAGATGCAACGGGTGTCTCGGCTGCGATCAAACTGGCCGCGCAATTGGCCCAGAACCAATTCAACGAAAGATTGGCCGCACGCATTGCTGCCACCCTACCGGTCGAGGAGTCCCCAGAATGACCACCCGTGCTGTTGTTGTCGGTTGTGGGCACTACCTGCCCACCCGTGTGGTCGAGAATGCTGAATTCGAAGCGACGCTCGACACCGATGACCAATGGATCCGCTCGCGTTCGGGCATCGAACGGCGGCATTTCGCCTCTGAAGGCGAGACGACCTCAACCATGGCCACTGCCGCCGCCAAGGCGGCACTGGAGGACGCCGGCCTGCAACCGGATGACGTCGACGCCATTGTGCTGGCCACCTCGACCGCCGATTTCACCTTCCCGTCCGCGGCCACCATGGTACAGGACCAGCTGGGCATGACACAGGGGTATGCCTTTGATGTGCAAGCGGTTTGTGCTGGATTTGTTTTCGCCCTTAGCAATGCCAATGCGCTGATTGCGTCGGGTCAGGCCAAACGTGTGCTGGTGATTGGCTCCGAGACATTCAGCAAGATCATGGATTGGACCGACCGCAGCACCTGTGTGCTGTTTGGCGATGGTGCCGGTGCGCTGTTGCTTGAGGCGCAAGATGGCAACGGGGACGCGTCAGATCGCGGAATCCTTGCCACTGACCTGAATTCCGACGGTCGCCACCGCGAATTGCTTTATGTCGACGGCGGGGTCAGCACCGGCACCACCGGCTATCTGCGTATGCAAGGCAATCAGGTGTTCCGCCACGCTGTGGCCAAACTGGCCGCCACCGCCACAACGGCAATGGAACGCGCAGGGGTCACCGCATCAGACGTCGATTGGATCGTGCCGCATCAGGCCAACATCCGCATCATTCAGGGCACCGCCAAGAAACTTGACCTGCCGATGGAAAATGTTGTGGTGACGGTGCAGGATCATGGCAATACCTCTGCGGCCTCGATCCCTCTGGCCCTGTCGGTTGGGCGGGCGCGTGGACAGATCAAACCGAACGATTTGATTGTAACCGAGGCAATCGGTGGCGGGCTGGCCTGGGGGGCGGTTGTCTTGCGCTGGTAAGCCGTTCTTAAAGACGCCTGCCCAAGTCATTGATATTGACTCTTAAATTTGCCCGCCGTTATGGTGGGAAAAACCCGGGGGAAGTTGAATGACGAATAAAACCTTGACGCGCATGGACCTGAGTGAAGCTGTCTTTCGCGAAGTGGGTCTGTCGCGCAACGAAAGCGCGCAGCTGGTCGAATCTGTTCTGGATCATATGTCCGACGCGCTGGTCAGCGGTGATCAGGTCAAGATTTCGTCTTTTGGCACTTTTTCTGTCCGTGACAAGACCGCCCGCGTGGGCCGCAATCCCAAAACCGGCGAAGAAGTACCGATCAACCCGCGCCGTGTGCTGACTTTCCGTCCTTCGCACCTGATGAAAGACCGGGTCGCGGACGGCAACAAGTCCTGATCCCATGCCCAAGTCTGCGGACGCTTTTCGCACCATCTCCGAAGTTGCCGACTGGCTGGGCATTCAGGCCCATGTGTTGCGCTTTTGGGAAAGCAAGTTCACACAGGTCCGCCCAGTAAAACGGGCTGGCGGGCGACGCTATTACCGCCCGAATGACATGCTGTTGCTGGGCGGCATCCGGCAGTTGCTGCATGAGGATGGGTTGACCATCAAAGGCGTGCAGAAAATTCTGCGCGAAGAAGGCATGTCACATGTTGCGAGCCTGTCCCAGCCGCTGGACGAGCTGACCCAATCCCTGATTGACGAAACACCACCGACACCCTTTATCGAAGCCCCCGAAGCGCCGCAGGAAGAAACCGGCGTTGTGTTGAGCTTTGACAAGAAACCGGCGCAAGCCGATGACACCGCTGAGCAGCAGCCCACCGAGGATGTGGTAAAGGGTGCCGCGCCAGAGCCTCAAGAGCCAACTGTAGACGCCGCAGAGGTGGCACCGGATGCCAAGGCCGACGCGCAAGCGGATCAGGTCGGCGAGACGGCCAAGGCCATCGCTGATAGCGCGCAACAATCTGATGCTCCCGCACCTGAAGCGCCCCTAGCCGAAAAGCCCGTAGCCGAAAAGACAGAATCCGAAACAGCGTCCCTCCCATCAGCCCCTGCCGAGGTTCCGGAACCCACAGGCAACACGCCGCGGGCCGAAGAGGCACCAGAGGTAGCTCAGGAAGCCGCGGTTGAACCGGCACCACCGGTGAACGAACACATCACGATTGTTGACCCCGCACCAGCACCGCGCCCGGAACCCGATTTCGAGAAAATACCTTTGGTCGCTGACGAGCCTAAGGTAGAGACCGAGAGCGAGGTACAGGAAACCACTGTCGATACATCGCTGGATGAAGCGGAACCGACCCCTGTTGAAACGCATCCCCAAACACCGGACACCGACGCGGCACAGGATGCCCAAGCGAGCGCCCTGCCCGCCGACCCCGCACCAGAGCCTGCCTCGCCAGCCGCACCAAAGCCGCGCGTGGTTGACCTGCCCGCCTTGACACCGGAACATCAGATCACTGCACATCCCGCGATCCTGAGCGCCGCATACCGGCACAAGCAGATCACCAAAGCGCAGGCCCGCAAGCTTGCGCCGCTGCTGGATAAACTGACGATCCTGCGCGATTCCATGGCGGCCACGCGGTCCGGTGCCACGCAAACAGGTGCGTCCCCCGTATCAAACGACTAAACCGATGCACTTCCTGCGACTTCCCTCTTGCACGCCTGCAAAGTTCAGGTATGAACGCCCTCATGTCGGGCTATGGCGCAGCCTGGTAGCGCGTCCGTCTGGGGGACGGAAGGTCGCAGGTTCGAGTCCTGCTAGCCCGACCAACCGACATACATCAAACGCTCGCAGCCCTTTGGGTGTGCGGGCGTTTGACTTTCCAGAAGAGGCCCTCGAATGAAAGACGTCATGCAGGGTGTGATCCCCAATCAATTGATCCAGACAATGATCGACACTGGCGAAATCACTGCCCGTCCTGCGGTCATTCCAGAACAGATCCAGCCGGCCAGCCTGGATCTGCGTTTGGGCGATGTGGCCTACCGCGTGCGGGCGTCGTTTCTGGCCGGGCACAATGCCAAAGTGACCGACCGCCTTGCGGAATTTGAGATGCACCGCGTCGACCTGAATGACGGGGCTGTGCTGGAAAAGGGCTGTGTTTATGTTGTGCCGCTGATGGAACGGCTGGATTTGCCCGCCGATCTCTCTGCAGTCGCCAATGCCAAAAGCTCGACCGGACGGCTTGACCTTTTGACGCGCACCATCACCGATGGCGGCACCGAGTTTGACCGAATTGCGCCGGGGTATTGCGGCCCGCTTTACGCCGAAATCTGCCCGCGCTCGTTTTCTGTGCTGGTACGGCCCGGAATGCGCCTGAACCAGATCAGATTCGGACGCGGCGATGCGGTCTTGCAGGACGACGCCCTGCGCGCCTTGCACAATGTCACACCTTTGGTCGATGGCGCAGCGGTGATTGACGAGGGGTTGGGGTTTTCTGTTGATCTGAAACTGCCTGACACAACGCTGGTCGGTTACCGTGCCAAGCCGCACACCGGGGTGATTGATCTGGACAAGATCGGCCATTACGATCCGGCAGAATATTGGGAGGAAGTTCACACCGGCAACGGGCAGATCATCCTTGATCCCGGTGCGTTTTACATCCTTGTCAGCCGTGAGGCCGTGACCATCCCACCGGATTACGCCGCTGAAATGGCCCCCTATCTGGCCATGGTTGGCGAATTCCGCGTGCATTACGCCGGTTTTTTCGACCCTGGCTTTGGCCATGGCGATGCCGGTGGTGCCGGATCACGCGGGGTGCTTGAGGTGCGCTGTCACGAGGCCCCGTTTGTGCTGGAACACGGGCAGGTCGTGGGCCGTCTGGTCTATGAACGCATGTGCGAGCCACCTACACAGCTCTATGGGGCTGCACTGGCGTCCAATTATCAGGGTCAGGGCCTCAAGCTGTCAAAACACTTCAAGGCCTGATCCAGCTCCCCCTCACCAGACGATTCTTAAATCTAGGCACAGAGGAACCCTGTCAGAGGATGTTGTGACGTCGCCGGCGCTATTTTACCCGCCGCATCACTTTCATCGCCTGTTTCGCCTGACGGGCCTGTTGGCGGGCGTGACGGGCTTGCCGCCGCTCTTCCTGCGTTGGCTTTGGCGGGATCGGATTGCCATAGTCATCCAACATATCCGGCGGCAAAGACTGGCCCTTGCGGCGTTGTCCCATCTGGCTTGCCTTGTCGAAACCCGCGTTGACACCACGGCGGATCAACTGGTTCGTCACCTGACGGATAATCATATTGATGATCTGGTTCATGAACTGTTCCTCGTTTTGCCTCACCTCCCTATATAACAGGGATT
Source organism: Sulfitobacter sp. M05 (assembly GCF_029285175.1). GTDB lineage: Bacteria > Pseudomonadota > Alphaproteobacteria > Rhodobacterales > Rhodobacteraceae > Sulfitobacter. The sequence goes on from NZ_JABEDH010000001.1 coordinate 1,116,333, forward strand.
GCGGCGATTTTCAGGCCTGTTAGCCGAAACCCGCGTGAAAATCGCACGTACGACGTAACACGGTTCCTACAACCCTTGCGGAAATCAAAGGTTTCAACACGTTTTAGCGCCTGAACTTTAACATCAATCCCCAATACCCTGCCACGCTAAGCGTTCTCGGGACATCGGGGATACGAAATGCTTCAGGTTAAAGACCGGACACCCAGAATAAAGTTAATCCTCGAAAAGCTCTGATTGGCCCTGCGTCGCCTCTTCTTCCTGCTCGGCCTCTCCGCTCATCAGCGGCAGGTCGCCCAAAGGTGCGCGGCTTTCCAGCAACCCGGCAGAACGCAATTCCTTGAGGCCCGGCAGATCGCGCGCGTTTTCCAGCCCGAAATGGTCCAGAAACCCCTGTGTCACCACAAAGGTCACCGGCCGTCCCGGCGTCATTTTGCGGCGTCCAAAGCGAATCCATTCCATCTCAAGCAGTTGGTCCACGGTGCCACGGGACACGGATACGCCACGGATTTCCTCAATCTCGGCGCGGGTCACCGGCTGATGATAGGCGATGATCGCCAAAGTTTCGATTGCTGCCCGGCTCAGCTTGCGGACCTCAACGGTTTCCTGCTGCATAAGGAACCCCAGATCAGCCGCCGTACGCATGGCAAATCCATCGCCGACACGCACCACTTGCACACCGCGCCCCTCATAGCGCTTCCGCAGGCGCATCATCGCCTCTGCGGGATCGCAGCCATGTGGCATCCGCGCGCCCAATTCACGCAGGCTGATTGGCTCGGTTGTGGCGAAAAGCACCGCCTCGATCATCCGCTCCTGCTCTGCCATCGGGGGGGCTTCAAACAGGCTTTCTTCTTGTGTTTCAATCTCTTCAGCCACGTGGTTCATCCCTTTTTCGCAACTGGATCGGCGCGAAAACTTCGCTTTGACGTATTTCCAGATGGCCTTCTTTGACCAGTTCCAAGGAGGCGGCAAATGTCGCGGCGGTGGCTGAACGGCGTTTGACCGGATCACTTTCCCACCCCTCGGGCAGATAACTTAACAAATCCCCCCAATCCCCTGCATAGCCGATCAGGCCGCGCATACGCTCCAGCGCTTGTTCCATGGTAAAAACCGCGTCACGGTCCATCACAAAGGGGCGGAACTCGTCTTTGGTCCTGATCCGTGCATAGCCTTGCATCAGGTCCAGCAATGTCGCCGTATAGGTCACCTTGCGCACCTGTTCGACTTCGCTGGTCTGGCCACGCGCAAAGAAATCGCGCCCCAGCCGGTCGCGCGCCATTAACCGCGCTGCCGCATCACGCATTGCCTGCAACCGCTCCAGCTGAAAGGCCAGATGCGCCGCCAGTTCCTCGCCGGAAGGCCCCTCTTCGGTGGGATCGGGGGGCAGCAGCAAGCGGGATTTCAAAAACGCCAGCCAAGCCGCCATCACCAGATAATCCGCAGCCAGTTCGAGCCGCAGCGCCTTGGCCTTTTCAACAAAGGCCAGATATTGCCGGGCCAGTTGCAGCACGGATATTTTGCGCAGGTCGACCTTTTGCGTCCGGCTCAGCGTCAGCAACAGGTCAAGCGGCCCCTCAAAGCCATCGACATCGACAATTAGCGCCTCGGCGGCCATCCGTTCGGCAACCGATACCTTGTCTTCCTGAAAGAGAGTTTCAGCCATGTAGAGCCCCGCCCGACAGCGCTCTAAATTCGCGCTCAAGGGCAGGAATGTCAACGGTGTCAGGTTTCGTGCGCATGGCAAGCGCCCGTTCCGCGCGGGTCTGGGCCGCAGGTGTCATGTGCCCGACAGCCTCGGTTACCGCGCGGCGGTCTGACAAAGACGCGTTGCAATAAAGAACCACATCACAGCCGGCATCAATCGCAGCCACGGCATTCTGTGCCGGAGTGCCAGCCAAGGCCTTCATCGAAATATCATCCGTCATGATCAGGTTATCAAACCCGATCTCCTCGCGGATTACCTGCATCATTGTCGACGACAGGGTTGCGGGGCGGTCATCAAGCGCCTCATAGACCAGATGGGCTGTCATCCCCATCGGCAGATGGTTCAGCGCCTTAAATGGCGCAAAATCAACCGCCTTCAGGTCCTCAGCAGCGGCCGTCACGGTTGGCAAATCAAAATGGCTGTCCATTGTTGCGCGGCCATGGCCCGGCATGTGTTTCACCACCGGCAAGACACCCCCTGCCAGCATTGCATCCCCCACCACACGCCCCAGAGCGGTAACCTGCGCCGGATCTTCCCCATAACACCGGTTGCGCAGGAACGAATGGGTCAAATCCCCTGCGACATCCACCATCGGAGCGCAATTGCTGTCGATCCCGACACTGCGCAGCTCGTCTGCAATCAACCGATACATCAGATACATTGCCCGCGCGGCCTGTGGTCCGGCCTGTACCACCAGATCGAGCGGCGGAGCCCATTCGCGCCAATGCGGCGCGCGCATCCGCTGCACACGCCCGCCTTCCTGATCAATTGTGATGATCGCCTCACGACCGACGGCCTCGCGCATCTCATCACAAAGCGCCCGCACCTGATCTGGCGTATCAATATTGCGGGCGAACAGAATGAATCCGAAAGGATCCGCCGCGCGGAACAACGCCTTTTCCTCGGCGCTCAGGCGCAGACCCTCCGCGTCGATAATCGTCGCACCATAGGGCATCAGCGCGTGACGACCGGAATACAATCAGCGTTTCCGGCCACCAGAGCAGAGCAGAACCGGCGCGCATCCGCGATATCATCGAACCCCATCGCCCGCAGACGGTAGAACACCCGCCCGCCGCTTGTGGCCTTTTGAACAATGCGGGTTTTGCCCGACAGATAGACATCAAAGCGACGGCTTAGCTGGTCCCATTGTTCCCGCGCCACTTCGGGGCTGTCAAAGGCACCAAGCTGAACCAGACGGGTGCCTGCCGGCAGGCTGGCCGCGCTTACTTCCGCGACACTGCCGCGCGTCGACGCAACCGCCGCCGGGGTCACAACCGCACGCACAGCGGGGCGTTTCTTGGGGCGTGCCGACTGGCGCAGGCCCGGCGCATTCACAAGGGCGGCAACGCGCTCTTCAGCGGCTTTGACTTCTTCAACAATGGAGGTGTTTACCGAGGCCAGTGTTTCTTGGGTGGTTTCGCCTGCGGTGCCCAGTGGGGCCACGCCCGCGGTCAACTGCGCCACCAGATCGCCGACATCGCCGCTTTCAAGGGCAGCGGCCACCTCTGTTGCGTCCAGAACAGCAGCCCCTTCGGGAAGGCTGGCAACTGTGGGTTGCTGTGGCGAACTTGTCACCATCGAGGCCGGCATCACCTGATCTTCGACGGTCAGATCAATCGGTTCGGGTGCCAGTATCAGCCGGTCAGCAGGTTTTGCCGCGGTTCCAATTGCCGCCACAGCATTCACTGAAAGCCCCTGATGGCTGGCCTTGTCACCGCCCGGTTCAGCTGGGCGAATGCGCATGTCACCGCTGGCCGCGCGCACTACCGGAATACCACTAACATCCCGCACCAATAGCTTGTAACCCCAGACACCAATGCCAATCACCAGCGCAAAGGACATTACGGCCCCGGCCACATTTGTCAGGGTTGTCAGGCTGTTCGCCGACTTATTTAATGCATAGCTTGAAGTTGAATCCTGATAGTTCCCCCCCGCCATGGGGGAAGACGTGAAATCTGCCATCTGTGCCTCATCGCCCAGCGGATACATTGCCCGATGGGTCTGGTCTGGGGGTTACCTGTAAGTCGGCGAGAACTGTCTTAGCGCATTTCTTCTGCCGGTGTGACACCAAGAATACCAAGACCTGCCGCAATTACAATCGCCGTGGCCCGCGCCAGGGCAATTTTTGCCTGCGCTGTTGCCGCGTCATCCTGAATGAAGCGCAAGGAAGGCACCTCGTTGCCTTTGTTCCAATGTCCATGCAGATCAGCGGCCAGTTCATAAAGATAAAAGGCCACCCGGTGCGGTTCATTTGTCCGCGCAGCAGTTTCCACAAGACGCGGCCATTCTCCGAGCTTGCGCAAAACGCCCAGCTCGCTGTCGTGATCCAACAGGCTTAGGTCGGCACCCGCCAGGGTGGCATCATCCGCCGCGATCCCCGCCTCTGCCGCCTTGCGCAACACCGACGCCACCCGCGCATGCGCGTATTGCACATAGAAAACCGGGTTTTCGCGGCTTTGCTCAAGCACCTTGTCGAAATCAAAATCCAACATCGCGTCGTTCTTGCGCGTCAGCATCACAAAACGCGTCACATCCGGCCCGACCTGATCCACTACATCGCGCAGGGTGACAAATGTCCCTGCCCGCTTGGACATCTTGAAGGGTTCACCGTTTTTGAACAGTTTCACCAGCTGGGTCAGTTTGATGTCCAAAGGCACAGTGCCACCGGAGAGTGCAGAGACAGCCGCCTTCATCCGCTTAACATAGCCGCCGTGGTCAGCCCCGAAAACGTCAATCAGCTGATCAAACCCACGCTGCACCTTGTCGTAATGATAGGCGATGTCGGGCGCGAAATAGGTCCATCCGCCGTCCGATTTCATCACCGGGCGGTCGACGTCATCACCATGATCGGTCGATTTGAACAGGGTCTGCTCGCGTGGTTCCCAATCCTCTGGCTTCTTGCCTTTAGGTGGTTCAAGCACACCTTCATAGATCAGCCCCTTGTCCTTGAGATCCTGCAAGGCGGCCTCGATCCGGCCGGTGCCATAGAGCGATTTTTCAGAATAAAACACATCCATCTCGACGCCCAAGGCTTTGAGATCGCTCCGAATAAGCTCCATCATCTTTTCAGTCGCAAATTCCCGGATATCGCTGATCCAGAACTGCTCGCCTTTATCCAGATAGGCATCGCCGACCTTGTCTTTCAGCGCCTCACCGACCGCAATCAGATAATCGCCGGGATATGTACCATCGGGGAATGCCACCTCTTGGCCATGGGCCTCCTGATAGCGCAGATAGACGGAACGCGCGAGAACATCGACCTGTGCGCCGCCGTCGTTGATATAGTATTCACGCGTCACATCATAACCGGCAAAATCCAACAAAGACGCCAGCGCATCACCGAATACCGCGCCCCGGGTGTGCCCCACATGCAAAGGCCCTGTAGGGTTCGCCGAAACATATTCCACGTTAACCTTTTTGCCCTGCCCCAAGGTGCCCCGGCCAAATGCCGTCCCTTCGCTCAGAACTGTCTTGGCAATCTCCTGCCAGACGGAAGGTGCAAGCCGCAGGTTCAGGAATCCCGGGCCGGCAATCTCGGCTGATGTGACGCGCGGATCTTCGGCGAGTTTGGCCGCCAATACTTCGGCAATATCACGCGGTTTCATCCCTGCCGGCTTGGCCAGAACCATCGCGGCGTTGGTCGCCATATCGCCATGCGCCGGGTCGCGCGGTGGCTCAGCAGTGATGGGGTCAAAGTTCAAACCCTCGGGCAATGTGCCAGCAGAGACCATCTGGTCCAGCGTCGAGGTGATAAGATCGCGGATTTCGGCAAAGAGATTCATAGTCAGTTCCTTATTCGCTTTTGTCTCTATCACCTCAATTTGCGCACTCAAGCCCTAACCCGCGCCTTTCCCGATGAGCCGAGCATGTTCAGCATAGGCAAAACGATCGGTCATCCCCGCGATATAGTCGCAGACCATCCGCGCCAAAGTTGTGCGATCTTGTGCGGCCATCTCGATTTCTTTGGCCCAGTCGCGCGGCAAAAGCTCCGGTTGTTCAAGGAATAAAGGAAACAATTCCTCGACAATCTGTGTCACCTCGGCCCGCTTTACCATAACAGAGGGCGCGCGGTACATCCGGCTGAACAGGAAGGCGCGGATCTCTTTCAAGTCTTGCCAGATCCGGTCTGAGAACATGATAACCGGACGCCCCAAATGCCTGATATCATGGGCAGAAGTCGCCCCGCTGACATTGAGGTTCAGACGCGAAGTGTCGATTACATCAGCCACCATTTCACCAAAAACCCGCCTTAGGGCCTCGTGTTTCCGCCGATAACTGTCGGTATCCGGATACCTCAAATCGACCTCGGCGAAAGCCGGCCCGACCAGAGGAAGCGCGATAATTTCATCTTCAGTAAACAGGCCGGCCCGCAGCCCGTCATGCAGATCGTGGTTGTTATAGGCAATGTCGTCAGACAGGGCGGCCACCTGCGCCTCGGCGCTGGCATGGGTGTGCAGCTCAAGATCATGGCGGGCATCATATTCCGCCAAGGCATAGGGCAAGTCCCCCGTGACCGGCCCGTTATGTTTGGCAATCCCTTCCAGCGTGTCCCAGGTCAGGTTCAACCCGTCAAATTCCGCATAGTGCCGCTCCAGCGAGGTCACAATCTTGATCGCCTGTGCATTGTGATCAAACCCGCCGTAAGGGGCCATCGCCGCATGTAAGGCGTCCTCGCCAGTATGCCCAAAGGGTGTGTGCCCCAGATCATGCGCCAGTGCGACCGCCTCTGTCAGTTCGGCATTTAACCCCAGAGCGCCGGAAATCGTACGGGCCACCTGTGCCACTTCGATAGAATGGGTCAGCCGCGTGCGGTAGTAATCGCCCTCATGCTCCACAAAGACCTGTGTCTTGTGTTTGAGCCTGCGAAAGGCGCTGGCATGGATGATCCGGTCGCGATCCCGTTGGTAACAGGAGCGAAAAGTGCTTTCCTCTTCCGGCACGCGCCGTTCCCGGGCGAGCGCTGGATCAGAGGCGTATGGTGCGCGCATAGCGGCTGGTCCTTGTAGCCTGTCATCGGGCTTTCTATATTAGGTTAAACCCGTGTTGAAAACCGCCCCATCGGAGTGCCCCATGAACCTGCCCCCCAAAGTGACGCCAAGAGCTTTTGAACGTCTGGCTGAAATCGGTGCTGCCGGTGAGGGCAAAGCACTGCGCATCGCTGTGGATGGTGGGGGCTGTTCCGGGTTCCAGTACGAAATCGCGCTGGACGACCCGAAAGACGACGATCTGGTTCTGGAAGGCGACGGACAGAAAGTTGTCGTGGACAGCATCTCCCTGCCCTTCCTCGCGAATGCAGTCATTGATTTCTCCGAAGAGCTGATCGGTGCAAGGTTTGTTATCGACAATCCGAATGCAACATCATCCTGCGGCTGCGGCACCTCGTTTTCAATGTAGCCCTATCCTGCGGCTGTTGAGCGGTCGGCCGGAACCCGGGCGAACCCCCGAAAAAACGCATTGAACCTTTCGGTTGAGGCCTCAGCCTGCCTGAGAATGTTGCGCCGCGCCGGATCGAGCGCAGCCAAAACACATCCCCGCATCGCATCCCAGTCACTGCTGCGGGATGGACCCAGCCCCATCAAACACTCCGACATCGGGCGCAAAACACTGCTGGATTGAAATCTTGCTGAAAAATGTATATGATCTTCAGGAACTTGCGCTGCAAAGCTCATCCCACCCGACAGTGTTTGCGCCCAACCGGTCACCAGAAAGCAGTGAAAGGCATCTTCCATGGGGTATTTTGCAACCCCATTTTCGGGGTAAATAAGGCTATGTGCCATAGCAACGGCTTTGACCCACACCTGACTGGGGCGCATTCCGGCAAAATGTAGGGCTGTGCAAATCTCGGCCAGAAGATCGTGGTTCTGATCCAGATAGGCCAGAACACCGGCATATTTCAGGCTGGTCACCATCGCCTCGCTCAGCTGCGGGTCCCGCTTGCCATAATCGGACAAGTAAAAGACGATATGGGCCAATTCATAGGCTGCTTTCTTGTTGGGCAGCACGAATGTCTCGGCGCGCTCGGCGAAATAACGTAGCCGGTCTTTGATCGTATTTGAAAAAAGCCGATCTTGCATCCCGCGCCTTGCCAACAGATGGCAGGCCTCGGCACGCTGCAAATCGGACAATTCCACCCCGATCAACCCCGCGGCAGCCACTTGCCGGCACAAGGATTCCCCTTTGCTCCCGCCGAACCCAAGATCCTCCAGATCCAGACAAATCGATAGGAAAAAACGGTAATATTGCGGGTAGAATTGCAACTTGTCTTCAATCTTGTCGTAAAACGCGGCGTAGGGTGCAAGATCATCACGGGACATTCGGGCATGAGTGCCGACCAACATTCCCAGAACTTCCGCGTTTTCCTTAAGCCAGAACACGCTGTCCGGTGCATGACGATATCGCGCAACGGCAACCAACAATGCACGCAAATTCTGCTTACGGCTGGGTTTTGCGATCGACGGAAAGGGAATGACATTGCTCATGGCGCGGCTGGTCCGATTTCTGAAGGTGACAGGTCCGGCGGGCGAGCCGGACCTCATGGGAATCAAACGCTACAGGTGAACAGCCCCGTGGCATCGCCGGCGGACAAGGCCGATCCCTTGGACAGCACGCTACAGGTGAACATCTGTGTCCCAGCGCCCTCCGCTATGGACGAACCAGCTTCGAGGACACTGCAAGTGTACATCTCCAATCCTTCACCAGACATCATATCACCGCCTTTTCCATCTTCGGGCAATGATGAAAGCGGGCTGGCGCAACAACTGTCTTGATCGACGGTGTTACCGATGTATGAAGCGGTGTTAGTGTCACGATATGCGAGTGCAGTCATGGTAAGTTCCATCCTTTTTAATGTTCGTGCAATCATTAGTTGCAACTGATTCGAGGCTTGCTCGCAAAAGATGAGTTGCCAACTTTTTTTTGCCCTCCCCCGGGCTTTCGCTAGATTGTCCACATGAAGTTCCTCAACTAGCAATCAGACCTTGGGTGATTTTCGAGGGTTTTCCACAGGCCAGAAAAGAGTTACCAACAGGGGCGTTGAAATTGGATTTGCAAAAGGCCGCACCTCAATAATCCCTCATGGGTTGAATCGAATAGACGAGAATCACCCTAAGGTAAGATTGCTGAACATAACCAAGGTGCGCAAAGCGCCAAAAACATCACGGATACAGGGCAGAACAACATGAAGATCGCGACCTTCAACATCAATGGCATCAAAGCCCGTATCGACGCCCTGCCCGCCTGGCTTGATACGGCATCACCGGATGTGGTGCTGTTGCAGGAAATCAAATCGGTCGACGAAGCATTCCCCGCCGAGGTCTTTGAAGAGCGCGGCTATAATGTCCAAACCCACGGGCAAAAGTCTTTTAACGGGGTCGCAATCCTGTCGAAATATCCACTGGAAGATGTCACTCGCGGCCTACCCGGCGACGACAGTGACGAACAGGCCCGCTGGATTGAGGCCACTGTTGTCGGTGAAAAAGATGCGGTGCGGATTTGCGGCCTGTACCTGCCCAATGGCAACCCTGCGCCAGGACCAAAGTATGACTACAAACTGGCGTGGATGACACGGCTTGAGGAACGCGCCCGTAGACTTCTGGCCGAAGAAATGCCCTTTTTGATGGCTGGCGACTATAACATCATTCCGCAGGCCGAAGACGCCGCAAAACCGGAAAGCTGGCGAGAGGATGCGCTGTTTCGACCCGAATCCCGTGCCGCATGGCGCAGATTGTTGAACCTTGGTCTGACCGAGGCCTTTCGGGCGCGCACCACCGGACCGGGGCATTATAGTTTCTGGGACTATCAGGCCGGCGCATGGAACCGTAACAACGGTATTCGGATCGACCATTTCCTGCTGAGCCCGGCCTGCGCGGATATGCTGCGTGATTGTCAGATCGACAAGGATGTGCGCGCAGGTGAAAAACCTTCGGATCACGTGCCGGTCTGGGTCGAACTGGACTTCTAGACGCACCCAAGTGCCAAACAACGCCGGCACAAGACACTATCAGGAATTTCGGCCAGACCCGCTTTAGAGACTACCGGGGCAATCCATTTCGTCTCTCAAGGTACCAATAGAGCCGCTTCGCGATGCTTTAGGACGGGACGCTCAGACTGCCAAGTTTGGGAGGTATTCCTGACAAGTTGAGGAAACAGCGCCTCTAACTCAGCGTAGCCACCGCAGGCGGGTTCCACGGGTCGACGTTAAAAACTGATCTTCGTAAGTCGTCGGCAAAAAATACCCAAATTATGGAACAATCTGGGTATGCCCAACAAATCAACCCTCAATTGGGCCAATCTTAGGGTCAGGTCCCACTAATCCTGTGCATTCAAGTTGTGGGAAACGCAGGGAGATCAAACACTGAGCGCCAAAGAAATGACGCGCGCTGAGTGCAGCCATCGGCACGAGTCCTCAGGCCTCCAGTTCAGCATCCCAATACAGGAAATCCATCCAGCTTTCGTGCAACATGTTCGGCGGAAATTTTCGCCCCATATTGCGCAGTTCTTCCGCAGCAGGCTGGCGCGGTGCCTTTTGCAAATGCAGACCGGTGCTATGCAAGGGTTTGGACCCTTTTTTGAGGTTGCACGGGCTGCACGCGGCCACCACGTTCTGCCACGATGTGACCCCGCCAGCGGCGCGTGGAATTACGTGATCAAAAGTCAAATCCCCCCGTGCCCCGCAGTATTGGCAACAAAATTCATCCCTCAGAAATAAATTAAAGCGCGTGAAGGCCACGCGCTTTTGAGGTTTTACATAATCTTTCAGAACAACAACCGACGGCATTTTCAGCGTCATGGTCGGACTGTGCACACAGTCTTCATATTCAGCGACAATATCCACACGGTCCAGCCATTTGGCTTTGATCGCATCCTGCCATGACCAAAGTGACAGCGGATAATAACTGAGCGGCCGATAGTCCGCATTTAACACCAAGGCGGGCCTGTGTTTCAGCCCCGCCGGGTGCCTGGTAAAATCGGTCCTGAAATCGCCATCCATCGTGGAAGCACCCCTTGCCGTTTGATCCAACTATATCTCGTGGTTTTGCGCTGGCAAGCCAAAGAATTCCACAAGATGTCGGTGACGACAGTATCGGGTCGATGTCACAGTTTGATGACGTGCCTCAAAGGCCCAGTTTGTCACGCATAAACGCCAGCGCAACGCTCAGCCCATCTGGCGCAATCCCGTGTCCCGTGCCTTTCATGACATGGGCATAGACGTCTTGCCAGCCTGCCCCCTCCAGTGCTTCGGCGGCCTGTGGCAAGGACTGCGGCGGGACAACATCATCGGCATCCCCGTGCACCAACAGAACTGGTGGCTTGACGACCGCCTCTTCTGCCAGCAGTTCGGGTGACAACAACCGGCCTGAAAAGGCCACAACTCCTGCCACTTCATCCTCGCGACGTGGTGCCACATGCAGGGCCATCATGGTGCCCTGCGAAAATCCGAACAGTACAACCTGTTCTGGCAGGACATCTTCGTCGACCATCAGAGCGTCCAAAAACGCATTCAGGTCCTGCACCGCGCTGTCCATGCCGCGCATGGATTCTTCTTCCGATGATCCGTCAATCCAAGGGATCGGGAACCATTGAAAGCCGTTCGGCATCCCGGCCACGTTTTCCGGCGCATCCGGTGCCACAAACAAAGTGTCCGGCAAATGTTCGGCCAGCGGATCCGCCAAGCCCAAAAGGTCAGGCCCGTTCGCCCCGTAGCCATGCAGAAACACCACAACCGATCGTGTTTCCCCTGATTTCGCCTCACGCCGAACGGCGTTCAATACCCGTGTCATCCCAAACCTTCCCTGTTTTTCAATATACGGTAGTAGGCAAAGAGCGCGCGGGCCGCAACCGACCGCCAGGGCGTCCAAGCCTCTGCCATCTCTGCCATTTCCTGTGCGGTTGGGCGTGCGGGCAGATCAAAAAGCCCCTGTGCGGCCACTTGCAGGGCCAGATCCCCCGCTGGAAAAATATCCGCCCGCCCCATGCAGAACATCGCGTAAATCTGCGCGCTCCATGGGCCAATGCCGGTGATTGCGGTCAAAGTGGCCAGCACCTGCGCGTCATCAAGCCGGTGCAAACCGGTGTAATCCAGATCAGAGGCCGCCAGTATCAAGGCATAACGCGCTTTTGGCCGGCTTAACCCTGCGTCGCACAGCCCCGCATCGCCGGCCTTTAACACAGCGGCTTTAGTGTTCAGCCCTGCGGCCAGCAACCGCGCTCGAATGGCATCCGCCGAGGCGACGCTGACCTGTTGACTGATGATGATTTCAAGCAACCCGCCAAACCCGTCTGGCTTTAGCCGCAGCGGCAGAGGGCCAGTCAGCGCCAATGCCTGCGCAAAATGCACATCGCTTTGCGCCAGCCATGCAGCCCCTTCCGCGACATCCAGATCGGTGCGGATGATCCAGCCCATGTTCTTCACAATCGCGCCAACCAGACCAAAACATCATCCACAGATTTCACCACCCTGATCCCCGCCGGCAAGACCGGGCGGTCAATCAGGATCACCCGCAGGCGCAGCGCCTTGGCCGCCTCCAACTTGGGCCGGCTGGGCAATCCCCCAAGGTTGCGCGCCATGAGGACATCAACCCGGCGAGCCTTAAACAATGCAATCTCATCGACAACGGAAAACGGTGCCGTGCCAAAAACCAACTCAACAAAATCGAATGGCACCGGACGCTGGTGAGCTGCTGTCTGACGCAGCATCAAGCAAGCCCCCTGAAATCCCTTATACTCAGGAAGACTGGCCCATCCCGTCGCAGAAAACACCCGATCGGCTGGCCCGATCATGGGCATCGCAGACGCAACGTCCGGGGCAGTTTGCCACAGGTCGTCTTCGTCACAACTCCACGCCGGGCGCGACAGGGTCAGGATCGGCAGCCCACAAACCCGCGCGGCGGCATGTCCCATCTGCGTCATATGCCCATCAAACCCGTGGCTGGCATCAATCACTGCATACGCACCCTGTGCTGCCCGCTCGATCTGCGCCTGTGTCACATCGGGGCATATTTCAAAGGGCACCGGCATCGGATCGGCACCGCGTGGTGGTTCCGACATCAAGGCCAGCACCTGCCATCCCTGCCCCAGCAAAGCCACGGCAATCCGGCGCGCCTCGGCGCTGCCTGCCAACAAAAGAATATGTCCAGCGTGTTCCATCTGCGCGACTTTAGGCAAGCGCGGCGCAGGCACAAGTGCCCCGCAGGGGTTGCCCCTCCGGAAACCGAGGTTTACCCATCCCGTAACAAAGGATTTTTTGACATGATTGATGACACACGAGCCAAACGCAATGTCGCGGTTCTGGTCGCGGCACAGGCCTTTCTAGGCAGCCAGATCACGATGATTTTTGTGATCGGAGGCCTTGCTGGCCAACAGTTGTCACCCAATGTCTGCCTTGCCACCCTACCGATTTCAATGATCGTCTTCGGGTCCATGACCACCGCGCCATGGCTATCGCCTCTTATGCAGAAACACGGGCGGCGGGCCGGGTTTTTGGTGGGGGCCTTGGGCGGGCTTGTCGGGGCCATCGTCTGTGCTTTCGCCCTGAGCATCAATAACTTCTGGGTCTTCCTGATCGGCAGTTACTTAACCGGTATCTACATGTCATCACAGGGATTTTTCAGGTTTGCAGCCACCGATACCGCTTCCGAGACCTTTCGCCCCAAGGCCATTTCCTATGTCATGGCAGGCGGGCTGATCTCTGCCATTATCGGGCCACAGCTGGTCTCGGTTCTGTCGGCTGGCGGGGATGCCACAGTAATGCGATTTTTCCCGGTTTATCTGGCGGCAATGGCTCTGAACGTCATTGGCATGGGCTTGTTCTTTCTGCTCGACATCCCGAAACCGGTGCCCCCCACGCTGGACAGCCCCAAAGGGCGGACCCGGCTTGAGCTGCTGACCACCCCGAGGATCGCCGTCGCAGTGATCTGCGGCATGGTTGCCTATGCGCTGATGAACCTTGTGATGACCTCGACACCTTTAGCCGTAGTTGGTTGCGGGTTTGGCGTTGCCGATGCCTCAAACATCGTAACCGGCCATGTATTGGCTATGTTTGCACCATCGTTCTTTACCGGCCATCTGATCAACCGCTTTGGGGTCGAAAAGATCGTCGGATTGGGCATGGCAATTCTGGCTGTTGCCGGGGTTGTGGCCCTTCAAGGAGTCGCATTGAGCAACTTCTACATCGCCCTGATCCTTCTCGGGCTAGGATGGAACTTTGGCTTTATCGGTGCCACCACCATGCTGGCTGGCGCACATGAACCCCATGAGCGGGGACAGATGCAGGGCCTGAACGACCTTCTGGTGTTTGGCGGCGTCACCTTCGCCTCGCTCGCGTCGGGCGGATTGATGAACTGCTCTGGAGGGGATGCCGCGACGGGTTGGGCCGCAGTCAATATGGCGATGATCCCGTTTCTGGCTTTGGCAGGCGGATCGCTGATTTGGCTGGTGATGCGCCCGAAAGAGGCCTGATTTTTTACCAGCGCCCCGTCACTGCGCGGGTCGTCAGGCCAAACCGGTCCCCCTCCACGGGATCGGGAAGTCGCCCTTCGATCACGGCCAGCGGGTCCGTCAGTGCCGCGGACAAAACGCCCTTGGCCGCCCCTATATGAAGCAGAGCAGGACGCGCGGCGCGGCTGACCTTTGCGCGTCCCTTACGGGCCCGCGCCAACCGCGACAGCGCCTCTTGAGCAAGGTCCGCAACACCTTCTTTTGTACCGTCCAGCAGAGGGATACGCCCACGCGCCTCCAGCTCGGGTATGGCAAGAAACCACGCAGCAACTCCTGATGCAAAGGCGGCGTCGCGCACTGTGGCCACATCCGCAGCCCCCAAGGCAGAGGCCGCAACCCAAGCCAGATTTCCTGCCGTCTGGTCGATATAGCGGGAAAAATGCGCGTCATCTTCAAAGGCATCTTTATAAATATCCCAACGTCTTGCCGCGACAAGCTCATCCATCACTTGAGCCGCTTCCGGCGTCAAGACACCAGCCAGTGGGGTGGCGACCTCGTGGCGGCGCACAGGCTCCCCCTTGCTGATTTGCTCACAGACATCACGCCACCATTGCAGACGCATTTCTGCGATCATCGGCTCTTGGGTGACCCATGGCGCGCGCGCGACCTCGACGTTGAACGCATAGAGCGGAAACAACACCCGGCGCGCGGCAACAGGTGATGCCATAACCGCACGAAACCGCCAGGGATCCGCGCGCTCGACCAAAGCGGCGCAGGCTGTCAAATCGGCGTCAAAACTCATCGGGGACGGACAACGCTGAGCAAATAGCCGTAGTCATCGCGATGCGCACGCCAACAGGAAATCTCCTCTTCGGCCTCGTCCAAAACCGCCTGCACACGTGCATTCGCCATAGGCCGCAACAAATTAATACGCGCTTCAAGCGGGGCGAAGTACGCCTCCCAGGCGGGATCGGCAAGTCGACGTGTACCCAACACCTCATACCCTGCGTCAGAAACCTGTGCAGCAATGCCCGAGGCATCTGTCATCGCCGGATATTCCCTGTCCCAATAGGATTTGGCACGATCCGAGGGGGTATCGGTGAACCAACAGGCTTCGGAAAAGGCGATGACTCCACCGGGGTGCAAGGATTTGCGCCAGGCCGTCAGTGCCTGCGTAACGCCAAGGAAATAGACCGCGCCTGCGCACCAGATCATATCGTAGCGGTTCATGATTCTGGCCATGTCTGCCTTTAGTACAGTGACCCGCCCGTCGTTCGTCCAAGCGTCCCGCGCCGCACCGACAAAATGCGCGGTCTTGTCCAAGGCCGTGACGTGACCATCAGGCGCAGCGGCAAGCAAAGCGGCGATATCGCCGCCCGGCCCGCAGGCCACATCAGCCATTTGCGCAGCTGGCTTCAGGTCGACAAGGTTACTCGCCCATGCGATATCCGCAGGCTCTCCAGGCCCCTCACGCGGGAGGTCACGGTGAAGTTCGAAAAAGGCATCCATCGTATCAAAGCTCATTGATCAGGCTTTCTATCGCATCGCGTGTTTCCGGGGCGTTCACAATATCCAGATGGCCGACGTCCTCGACAATCACATAGCGGCCTTTGTCATTGGCCGCAGACAAAGTTGGCTCGTATTGCGCGGCATCAAAGGCTTCATCTGCCGCACCGGCAATCAATGTGAAACGGGGCAAGGCGGCAACATCCTTCAGGTATGCGCGGCGCGGCGCAAATCCGGTGTTCAGCCGGTATGAATAGGCCGTGGTCGCCGTATCCCCCAAGGGGCCGTCAAGCACCACCTGCGGCATCCGAAGCTGCATGATCGTCAGATGATTAAACGCGGTAATGCGCAGTTTGTTCAACATGCTAAGGCCAATGATCCGACGCAACAGCGGATAAGACCAGCCGCCCGCATTAGGCCGCATGGTTGGGGCATCATGTTTCAGAAACGGCGCCATCAGCACAGCGGCATCCATCATGTCGCCATGCGCCCCCCCTGCAAACCGCACCACCAGCCCCCCACCGGAGGAATGCCCGGCCAGTACAACCTTTTGCCCCGGTTTCGCAGTGGCAGTGATCAGATCGGCCAGATCATCCTCGAACTGGTTGATATAGTCGATGTCGCCCCGTCGGCCCGGTTTCGCTCCATGTCCGCGCAGGTCCGGCACGATGACATCAGCCGACGCCGCAAGGGCGCGGGCCAATGCGTCAAACTGCAACCCGTGCCAGCCGGACCCATGGATCAATATCACCACAGGAGCATCTGGCGCGGCGGCGCTGTAACGGCGCAATTGCAGCGGATAGCCGTCGCGCATTTTTATCGCCGTCAGCTCTTGCGGCGGTTGCCCGTCCGCAGCAAGCGTATTGGTAAAATCAAGCCCTGCCGCTGGTGGTAAATCACCGGGCCGTTGCGACAGGATCAACACACCGGCGATGCCAAGGGTGATGACCAGCGATGTAATGATAAACGTCAGCACTTTGCGGATCACCTTTGCGCCCCATTCAAGTCCCGGATCAACTTCCAGCGAATGGCATCCAGCAATGCCTCAAAGCTGGCGTCGATTATATTGGCGCTGACCCCGACGGTCGACCATCGTTGGCCTTGCCCGTCTTCGCTGTCGATGATTACGCGGGTGACGGCTTCGGTACCGCCTTGGGTGATGCGCACTTTGAAATCGACCAGACGCATGTCCTCGATCAAGGCGGAGTATTGCCCCAGGTCTTTGGCCAACGCTTTGGCCAGCGCATTCACCGGGCCGCGGTCCGTGCCCGCATCATCCATGCTTTCACTGACGGACTGACGTTTCTCACCATCAACCTTCACAACAACCACCGCCTCAGAGAGGCTAACCATATTGTCGTATTTGTTTTTGCGCCGCTCCACAGTGACGCGGTATCTTTTTACCTCAAAAAACGCGGGCAGAGCGCCAAGCGCCTCACGCGCGAGCAGTTCGAAACTGGCTTGCGCCGTATCATAGGCATAGCCTTCCGCCTCACGCGTCTTCACCACCTCAAGGATACGACCCAGCGCGGGATCCCCTTTTGCCACCTCAAGCCCGGCTGCGGCCAGCCTTTTGCGCAGGTTCGATTGGCCTGCCTGATTTGACATCGGAATAATCCGCGTATTGCCGACCACGGCAGGGTCAATGTGTTCATATGTGCTGGGGTCTTTGGCGATGGCACTGGCGTGCAGGCCCGCCTTATGCGCAAAGGCCGACGCCCCGACAAACCCCGCCTGTTTGCGCGGCACCCGGTTTAGAATCTCATCCAGCATACGGCTGGTCCGGGTCAGCCCCTTCAACGCCTCATCTGTGATGCCGGTGTCAAAGCGGCTGGCGTAGGGTTCCTTCAACAACAAGATCGGGATCAAAGTGGTGAGGTTTGCATTACCACATCGTTCTCCAAGACCATTTAACGTCCCTTGAATCTGACAGACGCCCGCATCAACTGCCGCCAATGTGCAGGCAACAGCATTTTCCGTATCGTCATGGGTGTGAATGCCCAGCAGGTCACCGGGGATGCCCGCGGCTATGACCTCCGCTGTAATCTGGCCCACTTCGGCTGGCAAAGTGCCGCCATTTGTATCGCACAGTACAATCCAGCGGGCACCGGCCTCTTGTACCGTCTTCAGACACTCAAGCGCATAGTCGGGATTGGATTTATATCCGTCGAAGAAATGCTCGGCATCGAACAGCGCCTCGCGCCCCGAGGCCACCAAATGCGCAATGCTGTCTTTCAACAGCACAAGGTTTTCCTCCAGCGTGATCCCTAGCGCCTTGGTCACGTGGAATTCATGGGTCTTGCCCACGATACAGACCGATTGCGTGCCCGCATTCAGCACAGCCGCCAACACATCGTCGTTTTGCGCAGAAATACCGGGGCGTTTGGTCATGCCAAAGGCGGTCAGCTTGGCACGGGTTTGCGGGGCAGCGTCAAAAAACGCATTGTCGGTCGGGTTGGCACCGGGCCAGCCACCTTCGATATAATCCACACCAAGACCATCAAGCGCCGTGGCGATCTGCTGTTTTTCTTCGGTTGAGAACTGCACGCCCTGCGTCTGCTGCCCGTCGCGCAGGGTGGTGTCGTAGAGATACAGACGTTGTTTCATTGGTTATGGTCCTTACTCTGTGATCCAGCCCCACGTTCATGCGATTTGCACGAACAGCCCCCGACCGCCCCCTGTCGTGGCTGGGCATGGACTGCTGAAAACCTGTTCATTCCAACACCTCTAATACCGCCGGATCAAACCCCGCTGGCGCCGTCAAAAATACTTGCTCTTTGGTCATGCGCACCTGAATGCCCATTTCGCTAAGCGCGCTCTTAAGGCGATCAACCTCGCTAAAGTCCTTGTTTTCCATGGCTTTTGCTCGCACCTCAGCAAGCCGTTGTTCCAAGGCACTCAAATCAACCGTATCGGGATCAGCCCATTTCGGGATCGTCTCCCCCGTCAACCCCAAGAACGCCAGGGCGCTGCGCAGGGCAATGACGTCACCCGCGGCAGAGTATTCATGACAGGCCGCCAAGGCCGCATGGGTGTTGAGGTCATCCGCAATGGCCGCAACCACTTCTTGCCCCAACTGCATCTCGGACGAGGCATTCTTGACCTGCCCATACCACTTGCGCAGCGTCTTCTCCGCCTCAACCCGCTTCTTCTCGGTCCAGTCCATCGGCTTGCGGTAATGCGTCGATAACATCACAAAACGGATCACCTCCCCCGGCACGCCCTGCTCCAGCAAATCGCGCACGGTAAAGAAATTGCCCAAGGACTTGGACATCTTCTTGCCCTCCACCTGCAACATCTCGTTGTGCATCCAGACCTTGGCAAAATCATGCCCGGCGCATTTTGATTGGGCAATCTCATTCTCGTGATGCGGAAAGGTAAGATCATTGCCGCCGCCATGGATGTCAAAGCTTTCACCCAGCAATTCATGCGCCATGGCAGAGCACTCGATATGCCACCCCGGACGGCCACGCCCCCACGGGCTGTCCCACCCCGGTGTTGCATCATCCGACGGTTTCCACAGGACAAAATCCATCGGGTCTTCTTTGAACGGGGCCACTTCAACCCGCGCACCGGCAATCATATCGTCCACAGACCGCCCCGACAGTGCGCCATATTCAGAATAGGACCGCA
This sequence comes from Sulfitobacter sp. M05, assembly GCF_029285175.1. Taxonomy (GTDB): domain Bacteria; phylum Pseudomonadota; class Alphaproteobacteria; order Rhodobacterales; family Rhodobacteraceae; genus Sulfitobacter. Next base: position 1,135,609 of record NZ_JABEDH010000001.1, read on the forward strand.
CCCGGAACAACACATGCCCCTCTGCGGGATAGGCATGGCCCTTTTCAATCAGGTCTTCGATCATCGCAACCATCTGGCCGATATAGGCGGTCGCACGTGGCATCGCGCGTTCATGGTCCTTGCCCCGGATCGACGGCTGCAACGCCCCGACTGCGGCCATATCCTCCAGAAACCAGCCCGTTGTCTCGGCGGTGATATCACTGATGGATCTGCCACTCTGCGCTGCGCGGGCGTTAATCTTGTCGTCAACATCTGTGAAATTGCGCACATAGGTCACGTGTTCGGCCCCATATACATGGCGTAACAGGCGGTTCAGCACGTCAAAAACGATCACAGGCCGCGCATTGCCGATATGGGCGCGGTCATAAACCGTTGGCCCACAGACATACATGCGAACGTCCTTCTCACGCAGAGGCGTAAACAGCTCCTTGCGGCGGGTCTTGGTGTTGTACAGATTGATCGCAATCTTGGTCGTCGTGGTCATCGTGTCATCCTCGCGCAGCGGTCACGCGGGCTTGCCACATATCTTAAGGAAACGAAACGACATGATAACAGCCCGCGAGAAAATTCTCAGCAGGTAATTGTGCAGCCAATAATGCATGTCATCATCATCATGGCAAAAGGACTAGCCGAAACGGCGACATCCGGTCAACAGATGATTGACAAACCAAGCGCCCTCTGCGTCCCTGCGATATCAAATAGAAGGGGCGCATCATGCAGGCATCACAACGGATAACAGAGATTTTGGGCGGCGGCTCTGACGGCTGGGGCGTGTTCAACAAGGCGCGCGATATGATCGCGGCGGGCACCCCTGTGACCGAGTTGACGATCGGCGAACATGACATTCGGACGGCGGCCCCAATCCTGCAGGATATGCACCGCGCCGCCATGGATGGGCATACCGGTTATGCCTCTGTCCCCGGTGTCGCGGCCCTGCGCCAAGAGGTGGCTAGGCGGGTGCAATCACGCACTGGCGTGCTGACAAAACCAGAAAATGTGATGATCACCCCCGGCGGACAAGCCGCCCTTTTCGCCGCGCATGTAGCAACCTGCAATGCGGGTGATACGGCGCTCTATCTTGATCCGTTTTATGCCACCTATCCAGGCACTATTCGCGGCGCTAGTGCCGAACCGGTCTGCATTCAGACCCGCGCCGAAGATGCGTTCCAGCCGCGCGCCAGCGATATTGCCGCACAGGCAAAGGGTGCAAAATCGCTGCTGGTCAATTCGCCAAACAACCCCACCGGGGTTGTCTATTCACGCGCAACGCTGGAAGGCATCGCGCAGGTCTGCCGCGACCATGATCTCTGGCTGATCTCGGACGAGGTTTATGACACCCAGATTTGGGAGGGCGAACATATCAGCCCGCGCGCACTGGACGGAATGGCGGAACGCACATTGGTTGTCGGTTCCATGTCAAAATCCCATGCGATGACCGGCTCCCGTATCGGTTGGATTGTCGGGCCAAGCGACATCATCGCTGATCTGGTCAATCTGGCCACGCATACCACCTATGGTGTGCCCGGGTTCATTCAGGATGCCGCCCTGTTTGCCCTGCAACAAGGCGCAGATTTTGAAGAAGAAGTCGCCGCTCCCTTCCGGCGTCGCCGCGACATCGCTCATAAGGTGCTGGCGGGGCAAAATGCGGTCGCATTGGTGCCGGCGCAGGGTGCAATGTACCTGATGTTGGACGTGCGCAGCACCGACATGTCGGGAGAAGACTTTGCCCTTGCTTTGCTAGAGACACATCAGATCGCTGTGATGCCGGGGGAAAGTTTTGGCAGCGCTGCCGCCGGACATGTGCGGGTGGCAATGACCATCGAAGATAGCGCTTTTGAAGCCGCCCTGAATACATTGTGCGAATTTGCACAGAACTGCCAGAAATCGGCCTGATCTGGTGGGAAAATCCTGTTTGCGCCTCGGCAGTTTCTGCATCTGCACGGGTCGCAATCTGGCCGTGATGGCGCAAACAGGATAGAAACGTCGATTTTATCTGCCCAAGCTGATCCTTGAAAGGGTCAGCAGATGCGCAACGATATTTGTATCATCACACGGGTGTGTCGAACCATCGGCGCAGAGCGCGGGCGCGCCGCACGGGGGGCACCGCGGACAGGGTAAATCACCCTGCCCTTTCCCTCTTGTGAACCGGAATATCCCCAATGACAGACCAATCCCCTTTGCGCAGCGGCGGCAGAGCCGCCCGTCGTGCGGCCCGCGCCCAACCACTTGCACCCCATTTACGTCCGATCCGCCCCGGCATGGAGGGCGGAACCTATACCCCGTTGACCCAAGCCGGCATGGAGGCCATTCACAACGCCGCCCTTGAAGCGTTGGAAACCATCGGCCTTGCTGACGCGCCGCCCAGCGGAGTGGCCTATCTGACCGGTGTCGGCGCGGTTGAAGGTGCGGATGGCCGCATTCGGTTCCCGCGCGCCCTGGTCGAAGACACGCTGGCAAAGGCAAACCGCGCAGTCACCCTATGCGCCCGTGACCCGGCGCATGATCTGGAATTATCCGGCCACCGTGTGCATTTCGGCACTGCGGGTGCCGCAGTGCATCTGGTTGATGTCACCACAAACAGCTATCGCGAATGTGGCGTGCAGGATCTGCACGATGCCGCGCGAATCATGGATACCCTTGATAACATTCACTTTCTTCAACGCCCTATGGTCTGCCGCGACATTTCTGACAATTTTGAAATGGACATGAATACCATCTACGCCTGCTGTAGCGGTACAAAGAAACATGTCGGAACTTCCTTCACTGATCCGTCTTATGTCAAAGGTGCGCTGGAGATGTTGCACCTGATTGCCGGCGGCGAAGACAAGTGGCGTGAACGCCCATTTGTGTCGAACTCCAACTGTTTTGTCGTGCCGCCGATGAAATTCGCGACCGAATCCTGTCAGGTGATGGAGGCCTGTATCGAAGGAGGTATGCCGGTGCTGTTGCTGTCTGCCGGCATGGCCGGTGCGACGGCCCCGTCGACCGTGGCCGGTGCGATCACCCAGGCCGTTGCTGAATGTCTGGCGGGTCTGGTTTATGTCAACGCCGTTAAGCCCGGCCATCCCGCAATTTTTGGCACATGGCCTTTTGGTCTGGACTTGCGATCGGGCGCAATGACCGGCGGATCTGGCGAGCAAGCCTTGCTGACATCTGGCTGTACGCAAATGCACAAGTTCTATGGATTGCCCGGCGGGGCCGCCGCCGGCATCGCGGATGCCAAGATGCCCGATATGCAGGCAGGGTGGGAACAGATGTGTTCAAATGTCATGGCCGGATTGTCGGGCTGCAACATGGTTTATGAAGCTGCCGGAATGCATGCCTCCTTGTTGGGGTTTTGTCACGAATCGCTGATTTTGGGGGATGACATAATTGGTCAGGCGTTGCGCTGTGTGCGGGGCATCGAAGTAAACGAGGAGACCTTGGCCCTGGACCAAATGCGTGAAGTTTGTTTGGGCGGGCCGGGTCATTACCTTGGGACAGAGCAAACTTTGGGCCGGATGGAAATTGACCATGTCTATCCTGCATTGGGCAACCGATCTTCTCCCAAGGAATGGGACGAATTGGGCAAACCGGAATTGGTACCGAATGCCACGCTACGCAAAGAGGCGATACTGGCCGAGCCCGCATCCGCGCGGTTTGATCCAATTCTGGACAAGGCGATCCGCGAAAGCTTCAGGATTCATTTACCGGCGTAGTACAAAGAGGGGCGCTGCCCCGCCGCGCAAGCGCGACTCCCCGCAGTATTTAAGGCCAAAAGAGGGATAAGTGCTGCACGCTCTGGGCAAAAACGAATTTGGGGGTAGCCGGCGCGCCGGGGAAAGAAAAGGGGGGAACCGAAGTTCCCCCTGAGGTTCGCCGTTCAAGCTCAATTTGTTAACCGCTCGGTGTTTGTTTTTGCCTGCGGCCTGAACGTCGTCCAGAGCGAACGCATCCGCTCCGTGTACGTCGTCCCGACCAAAGTCGGGGCGACGAGTGGGTGGCAGTCGTTCACGTGTGAACGATGAGAACCCACCCGATCCCCGCGCCCCGATAGGTCGGGCGCGAAATGGTGGCAGAGGTTCGCTTGCGAACAATGAAAGCCACCACGTATCTGATGCAACGCCAGGTCGGCGCTGCAAAAAAGTCTTTAACTACACCCGCTTGTCCCGCCGCAGGTGTTGCATTTCATGCAGGTGCCATTGCGCACCAATGTGTAGTTGCCGCATTCCCCACAGGCCTCGCCCTCGTAACCTTGCATTTTCGCTTTGGTCCGCGCGTCCAGAGACACTGCCGACGAGGCAACCGTGCCGCTTGCCACGGATGTGGTCGAAGCCATCGCAACCGCAACTGCGCCTTTTGCAATTTCCGGTGCGGTCACAACGCCGTCGATACCACCCTGCAAAAGAACAAGTTCCTGTGGCGGACGGTTGCGCAGATAACCGGTCGAGCTGATTTGCTTGAGAACTTCGAGGGAACGCGACGCGGCAGTTTCGGAAATTTCTGTCAGGTTGCCAACGTTTTCAACCTCTTCACCTTTCCCCAAATCATCAAATGTCGCACCTTCGGGTTTCACATGGGCCAGGTCAGTCCGATCAAGATAGGACACTGCCAGCTCGCGGAAGATATAGTCGAGAATTGAAGTGGCATTTTTGATGCTGTCGTTGCCCTGCACCATGCCAGCCGGTTCGAATTTGGTGAAGGTAAAGGCATCGACGAACTCTTCAAGCGGCACACCATATTGCAAGCCAACGGACACGGCGATGGCGAAATTGTTCATCATCGCGCGGAAACCGGCACCTTCCTTGTGCATGTCGATAAAGATTTCGCCAAGCTTGCCGTCTTCATATTCACCGGTACGCAGATACACTTTGTGGCCACCGACATTGGCTTTTTGGGTATAGCCCTTACGGCGCTGCGGCATCTTTTCGCGGTTGCGGTTGATGACCTCTTTAATGACGATCTTCTCAACGATCTTTTCAGCCAACACCGCGGCTTTTTCCTGAATGGACCCGCTTTCCAGTGTTTCCGCCGCTTCGTCATCATCCTCGACCAAGGCTGATGCCAGAGGTTGGGACAATTTGGATCCGTCGCGGTACAGTGCATTTGCCTTGATGCCCAGCGACCACGAAAGCTCGTAAGCTTTCTGGCAGTCCTCAATCGTTGCATCATTCGGCATGTTGATCGTTTTCGAGATTGCACCGGAGATGAAGGATTGCGCCGCGGCCATCATGTGGATGTGGCTGTTCACCGAAAGATAGCGCTTGCCCTTTTTCCCGCAAGGATTGGCGCAATCAAAGATGCTGTAGTGTTCTTCTTTCAGATGTGGCGCACCTTCCAGCGTCATGGTGCCGCAAACATGGTCATTGGCCGCGTCGATATCCGCTTTGGAAAACCCAAGGGACTTGAGCAGATCAAACGTCGGGTCGTTCAACTTTTCAGAAGGGATACCGAGAACTTGCGTGCAGAACTCTTCGCCCAGCGTCCATTGGTTGAATACAAATCTGATGTCAAAGGCCTGCGCCAGTGCCGCATCCACCTTGGCCAATTCGTTCGGGCCGAAACCGTGCCCCATCAGTGTGGTGTGGTTGATGCCCGGCGCATTGCCGATGGTGCCGTGGCCCACAGCGTAGCCGACGATTTCTTCGATCTGGGCAGAGCCATAACCCTGCTTTTCCAATGCCGCGGGAACGGACTGGTTAATGATCTTGAAATAACCACCGCCGGCAAGTTTCTTGAACTTTACCAAGGCAAAATCAGGTTCGATACCGGTTGTATCGCAATCCATCACCAGACCGATGGTCCCAGTAGGCGCGATTACAGAGGTTTGCGCGTTGCGATAGCCGAATTGTTCACCTAGCTTCAGCGCCTCGTCCCAGCAGGACATCGCCACATCCACCAAACCCGGTTGCGGGCAGTTATCGTGATCAAGCGGCACCGGTTTAACGCTGAGTTTTTCATACCCCTGCGTGTTGCCATAAGCCGCGTTGCGATGGTTACGCATGACTTTCAGCATATGTTCGGCGTTTTTGGCATAGCCCGGAAAAGCACCCAATTCACCGGCCATTTCGGCGGAGGTCGCATAGGCAACACCAGTCATAATCGCGGTCAAAGACCCGCAGAGCGCGCGACCTTCGTCACTATCATAGGAATGCCCCATGTTCATCAGCAAACCGCCAATGTTCGCATACCCCAAGCCTAGCGTACGGAAATCGTAAGACCGTTGGGCAATTTCCTTGGACGGGAATTGCGCCATCATCACGGAAATTTCCAACGTCACTGTCCACAGACGCGAAGCGTGCATGTAGTCTTCGACGTTGAACACACCGTCTTCAAGGAAGGTCAGCAGGTTCATTGAGGCAAGATTACAGGCTGTGTCGTCAAGGAACATGTATTCAGAACAAGGGTTTGACCCACGGATCGCGCCATCTTCTGGGCATGTGTGCCAATCGTTGACAGTGTCATGGTACTGGATACCCGGATCGGCACAGGCCCATGCAGCATGACCAACCTGTTCCCAAAGGTCGCGGGCGCGGATGGTTTTGGAAACGCGACCGGTCACGCGGTCAATCAGTTCCCAATCCGCATCTTTTTCAACAGCTGTCAGAAACGCATTGGTGACGCGGATCGAGTTGTTGGAGTTTTGACCGGAAACGGAATTGTAGGCCTCAGAGTCCCAATCAGTATCGTAGGTCGGGAATTCAATGCTGGTGTGACCCTGCTTTGCGTAATCCAACACCCGTTTCACATAGGTTTCAGGGATCATCACTTTTTTGGCCGCACGGATCGCTGATTTCAGCTGTTCATTCTTGGCCGGATCATAGGCATCCGCCTCTGCCCCGTCCCAGCCTTTGATCGCGGCGAAAATCAGGTTCAGCTTCTGTTCGTGCATTTTTGAGCCGGCGACAATGGATGCCACTTTCTGCTCTTCCAGCACTTTCCAGTTAATAAAGTCTTCGATATCAGGGTGGTCCGCATCGACGATTACCATCTTGGCCGCCCGGCGTGTGGTGCCGCCGGATTTGATTGCACCCGCTGCGCGGTCACCAATTTTCAGGAAGCCCATAAGACCGGAGGACTTGCCGCCGCCTGACAGGCTTTCGCCTGCACCGCGCAAAGAAGAAAAGTTGGTGCCGGTGCCGGAACCATATTTGAACAGGCGCGCCTCGCGGACCCAGAGGTCCATGATGCCACCGTCACCAACCAGATCATCACCAACCGACTGGATAAAGCAGGCATGGGGCTGCGGATGTTCGTATGACGATTTAGAACGGGTCAATTTCTCAGTCTTGTAATCAACGTAGTAGTGACCTTGCGCCGGACCGTCTATGCCATAGGCCCAATGCAGACCGGTGTTGAACCATTGCGGCGAGTTTGGTGCCGCACGTTGGCTTGCCAACATATGGCGCATCTCGTCAAAATAGGCCTGTGCATCCGCTTCCGTGGAAAAGTAACCACCTTTCCAGCCCCAATACGTCCAGGCACCGGCCAAACGATCGAATACCTGCTTGGAGGAGGTCTCGCCCCCCATTGTGGCCCCTTCGGCGGGAACCGAGCGCCACAAGAAGGCGGGCACACCTTTTTCTTTCACCTTGGTCACAGCGGAGGGCACGCCGGCTTTGCGGAAATACTTCTGGGCGATAACGTCGCTTGCCACCTGGCTCCAGCTGGAGGGCACTTCGACGTCATCAAGCTTGAATACAATTGAACCGTCGGGGTTCCGAATCTCGGATACGGTCGAAATGAAATCAAGCTCTGCGTATGCGTCTGTGCCTGCCTTGGTGAATTTGCGTTCGATCTTCATTATCGCTGCCTCTGTCTTAACTGTTTATTCCAAAGGCCACGCCCGAAAAGAGCCCAGCCAAACCGCTCCACCGCCGGTTCAGACACGATTTCAAATCACCGGACCGCGCACTGCGGTCGGGACAGGCAGAATATGGACGTCACGTACTGTCGTTAACCTGCACTCGTGCCGTGAAGCGCCCCTCAGCGTTACCCACCATATATTGTGGCGACATCTCCGACCCCCACAACCTGACGTATTCACCCCTGTTCGGTCAACGCGTTTATTTTCAAATTCAGCCCATGTTACAGTTGACCGGCGAGTGGAATTTTGAACCGTTCACGAGGTGGTGATTCACGCCGGGAATATCCACAATCTGTCGGTCTGAATTTCCCTCAGGGCGACCGCGAAAAAGCTCAAGGACCCGGCATGTTTAGCTCTGTTCGCTCACTTCTTGCGTGAACTTATCCACACAAAGTCAGGGGATAAGCACACCAGATTTGGTGGTTAAGAATTATTTTTTCACTACGCGATGGTTTCATATTTTTGCAACAAACCGCACGGGAATTCCCGCCGAATCGCAGCGAGACCTGCGCGACGGCCATTATCGGACACAGCGGCAGATACCCTCTTACCCACCATATGATGTGGCAGGCACAGGGTAAGACTACATGATGCATGAAAGGCAGGGAATCGGCTTTGCGCCGGTCATCGCTGGCATGACGCCTGACCAAAGAGGGACGCAAAATCCAGTTGCAGCCCCCGCCCACGGGCGGGCCCAAGCTAGGGCTTTTCTTCATTTTCAAAAACTTTGAAAGTGGTCGGAGCGAGAGGATTCGAACCTCCGACCCCCTGTACCCAAAACAGGTGCGCTACCAGGCTGCGCCACGCTCCGACTGCGGCTTCTCTAGCCTCTGTTCAGACGAATGAAAAGCCCTGATCTGCGCTAAATCACATTGTGTGCAGGAATTTTCAGCAAGGCCAGACCGGCGCATGGCCCGCATGGGCCGGATGGCGAACAAAACTGCCTGTTTCTATGCCCAAACGCGCAGCCAAGCCGCCGTTGATCTCAAGCACGGCAAGAATCCCCTCGCCGCCTGGAATCGGTGTTTCGTCCAGCGGCACGGCATTATGATGGATGTGTTTGACCACCCCCTGCGCATCAATGAACAGCATATCCAATGGAATCAGCGTATTGCGCATCCAGAAACTGGCAGGGCGCGGACGTTGATAGACAAAATACATCCCCGCCCCCATGGGCATCGAGGTGCGATGCATCAAACCCTGCGCCTGTTCCGCCGGATCATCCGCAATTTCGACAGTGAAGCGCGCCATCCCCCAAGCGCCTTTCAGCGCAACAGAATCATTTCGGCATTCATCGGCAACAGCCGCCCCCGCAAACAGGGACAGACCAAGCCAAAGGATCACCCCTGCGGGCTTGAAGAGTGCAGCACTGTTTCCCACGCCTGTACCTCACCGGCCATCTGGCCGCGCTTGCCTTGAATAACCCGGATCGCCAAAGCCTCGCCCGGTTGCAGGTCCGACAAGCCCGACTGACGCAGGATTTCAATATGCACAAAAACATCCTCTGGCTTGCCAAACACATTGGCAAATCCGAACCCCTTGGCCTTGTCGAACCATTTCACGCGGGCCGGTTGGACGGGTGCAGCCTGCAGTGCCTCGGCGTCCAGTCCAGCAATATCTGCCAGCACGGCCCCTTGCTGGGCATCGTTGGGGTGGACAGCGGTAATCTGTGTCGCCTGCACACCCCGTTCGGTATTCTGAACGAGCAACTCGATTCCGGTGCCGTCTGCAATGGAGCTTTGCCCAAAATTACGCAGCACATTTACGTGCAATAAAATATCCGGCCCACCGGAATCGGCGACCACAAATCCGAACCCCTTGATGGGATCAAACCACTTTACAACGCCGGAAATGGCCGTTTGATCCGCAAAAGATGCAAATCCGTTGACGTTACAGCTAATACTCTCTTCTCTCACGTTACACCTTTTAAACCGATCGATTCACTAACTTGTGCTGCTCATCGTGAAATCCCAAAGAACAGCTCTATGATAACGAAAAATATAAATAAAATTAAGGATTTAGCCGCTCAACCTCCCATGCGACATCTACTGCGGCTCTGCGCCACTGGAACCTGTCATGCAACCTGTGATCCCCGTCGGCCCAGAATTCGATTTCCAACGGAGAAAGCCGGTAACCGCCCCAAAATGGCGGCCGCGCCGGGTTTAAACCCTTGGTTGCGGTGACCTTCGCCACCTCTGCTATCAGTGCAGCACGACTTTTTAAAGGGCGAGATTGCTGCGAGGCCCAAGCCCCCAGCCGGCTTTGCAGGCCCCGTGATGCATAATAAGCATCCGCTTTTGGCCCGTCTTCGCGGCTGATCACACCGCGCACCCGAATCTGGCGCCGCAGTGATTTCCAGTGCAGCACAAAGGCCGCCTTGCCTGCGTGGTCAAGCTCCTGCGCTTTCTGGCTTTCATAGTTTGTGTAGAAAACAAAGGCATCCGCCTCGACTTCCTTAAGCAACACCATCCGGACATTAGGCATGCCGCTGTTGTCGACCGTCGACAAGGCGATGGCGTTGGGATCATTTGGTTCGCTTGCCTCCGCCTCTGCAAGCCACCCCCGGACGATTTCGAACGGATCGTCGCCCCCGAATTTACCATTTCTACCAGACATATCGTACTCTTGTATTAACCTTTCCGCTTGATCCGGGTGAATGTAGCGGAGCTATGGCCACTAGGTATAGAGGTTATGTAACGGCAACAACCTAAAGCTGATAATCTTGGCAAAAGATGAGGCACCGCCCCCTGCCCTTTGCCGCTCGCCCCTCGCAGAAGATCCGCTTCCCCTGCCAGCTCTCTTGATGGGAACAACGCAATGCCCTAAACGAAACAGACTGAAATACTAACAGAATTGGGCACGGCATGGCGAACGATCTGATGCAGGGCAAACGGGGGCTCATTATGGGCCTTGCCAACGACAAATCCATCGCATGGGGTGTCGCGAAATCTCTAGCGGATGCGGGCGCGGAGCTTGCCTTCTCCTATCAGGGCGATGCCCTCAAAAAACGCGTTGGCCCGCTGGCTGCTCAATTGGGAAGCGACATTGTCCTGCCTTGCGACGTGAGCGACGAGGCCTCGATAGATGCTCTATTTGACAGCCTTAAGGAAACTTGGGGCACGCTCGATTTTGTTGTTCACGCGATCGGCTTTTCTGACAAGACAGAATTGCGTGGCCGTTATGTCGACACCAGCCGCGGCAACTTTGCTATGTCGATGGACATCTCTGTGTATTCCTTCACCGCAGTGATGCAGCGCGCGGAAAAGATGATGAGCCCTGGCGGTTCTGCGGTCACCCTCACCTATTACGGCGCTGAAAAGGTCATGCCTCATTATAATGTAATGGGGGTAGCAAAGGCCGCACTTGAGGCATCGGTAAAGTACCTCGCCGAGGATCTGGGCAAGGATGGCATCCGCGTCAACGCGATCTCCGCCGGCCCCATCAAAACCCTCGCGGCATCGGGCATCGGTGATTTTCGCTATATTATGAAGTGGAACGAATACAACTCGCCACTGCGCCGCAACGTGACAATCGACGAAGTCGGCAAATCCGCGCTTTACCTGCTCAGCGACCTAGGCAGTGGCACAACTGGTGAAAACCTGCATGTCGACGCCGGGTATCACGTGGTCGGCATGAAAGCCGTCGACGCCCCCGACATGGCCAAGGAATGACGCTGACGCTGGCAAATCTGGCGGCGTTCAACGCGGTGCTGATTGTGTCGATCCTAAGCCCGGGTGCCGCGTTCCTGATGGCTGTGCGCAGTACCGTTTCAAACGGGCGGCGCGCTGGTATCGCAACCGGCCTGGGCCTTGGCCTGATGGCAAGCCTGTGGACATTGGCCGCCCTGCTGGGCCTCGATGCGCTGTTCGCCGTCTTCCCATGGGCCTTTGCTGCGCTGAAAATCGGCGGTGCCGGCTATCTGATCTACCTTGCCATCGCCACATGGCGCGGGGCCGCGGCCCCTGTCACGTCAGAGGCAAAACCGCAGGGCCGATCGTTTCTTGATGGTCTCTTGGTGAATCTGGGCAACCCCAAGGCGGTGTTGTTTGCCGCCGCTGTGCTGGTTGTTGTGTTTCCAGCAGACCTCTCCGGCCCAGAGATCGCTTTGGTGACACTCAACCACCTGTTTCTGGAAATCCTGTTCTACACTGGCTGCGCCTATCTTCTCAGCGCTCCGGTCACCCGCACCCGCTATTTGCGGATCAAACCCCTGCTTGAACGCACCGCTGCCCTGGTCTTGGGCGGTCTTGGCCTTAAACTCCTGCTGCAAAGGTAACACGATGTCCGATACACGCCTGCCCCACGAAAAAGGCTTTCACATCTCATGGGATCAAATCCACCGCGACAGCCGTGCCCTGGCATGGCGGCTTGACGGCAAAGGACCTGATGACGGTGCATGGAAGGCAGTGGTTGCCATCACCCGTGGTGGCATGGCCCCCGCAATGATTGTGGCGCGCGAACTCGACATCCGTACTGTCGACACCATTTCGGTGGTCTCCTACCATTCCGGCGGCGGCAAAGCAGATGACCGGCGCGACGCCAAAGTGCTGAAATCACCTGATGATGAGATCATGGGCGACGGCACCGGAATCCTGATTATCGACGATCTGGTCGACAGCGGCAAAACCCTTGAACTGGTGCGTACCCTCTACCCACAGGCGCATTTTGCCACGGTTTACGCCAAACCCGAAGGCGAACCACAGGTCGATACCTTCATCACCGGCGTCAGCCAGGATACCTGGATTTTCTTCCCCTGGGACATGGCCCTACAGTATGTCGAACCCTACAGAGGCAAGGACTGACCCGACCGCCCCCTCTTTTTGGCCTTAAATACTGTCCGCATTCTCAACCGGAAACCGCCTGATGATCTTAACCCGCACCGCCGCCACATTCCCTCCTCCCGTCATGGAGGCGCGTCGCTGGCTTGACGGCATCACGCATCCGGCAGACCGCCCCTTGATGAATGTCTCCCAAGCCGCGCCGGTAGATCCCCCCCCACAAGGGCTGCGTCAGGCGATTGCCGATGCAACGCTGAACGATGACGCGGCCCATCTTTACGGCCCGGTTCTGGGCATGGATGACTTGCGCAGCGAACTGGCCCGCCAGACATCTGCCCATTACACTGGAGAGGTCACCGCGACACAGACCTGTATCACCTCGGGCTGCAATCAGGCCTTTGCCGCCGCCATCGCGACCCTTTGCACCGAGGGCGACGAGGTCATTCTGCCAACCCCGTGGTACTTCAACCACAAAATGTGGCTCGACATGTCTGGTGTCACCAGCATCCCCCTGCCTGCGGGCGGCGATATGCTGCCCGATCCCACCCAGGCAGCGGCTCTGATCACCGGCAAAACCCGCGCCATCGCATTGGTTACCCCGAACAACCCGACCGGCACAGAATATCCCGACGGATTGGTTCAAGCCTTTTTCGATCTGGCCCGCGCCCATGGCATCGCACTGATTGTCGACGAAACCTACCGCGACTTTGACAGCCGTTCAGGCCCGCCGCATCGGCTGTTTCAAGATGCAAACTGGCAGGACACCCTGATCCACCTCTATTCCTTCTCCAAGGCCTACCGGCTGACCGGTCACCGCGTCGGGGCGATGATCGCCAGTGAAGAGCGTCTGGCCGAAGTTGAGAAATTCCTTGATACAGTTGCCATCTGTCCCGGCCAACTGGGCCAGCACGGCGCCCTTTGGGGCATGCAGAACCTGCAACAATGGCTGGCCGGCGAACGCGACGAAATCCTTACCCGCCGAGCGGCCATCACCGAAAACATGCCCAAACTTGCCGCCAAAGGCTGGCGGCTTCTGGGGCTTGGCGGCTACTTTGCCTATATGCACCACCCGTTCTCTGTTTCCTCAGCAGCGCTGGCACCGGCGCTGGTCAAATCCGCCTCGGTTCTGTGTCTGCCGGGCACCATGTTTTACCCGTCAGACGATCCCGCCGGTGCCACCCAACTGCGCATCGCCTTTGCAAATCTTGACGCGGCAGGCATCAGCGATCTGTTCGACAGGCTTGCCGCCATTGATCCCACGTAGCAGGTGGGCCTGCGCCCCCTTGCCCCCCCAGCATACACCCCTTAGACATCTGGTCTGAACAGCAGATAAGGACGACTCCCATGGCAAAACGCAGCGGCATCGGCAAAATTGCCATGTGGATCCTATTGGGTCTGTTGTTCATCGGATTGGGCGGCTTTGGCGCGGCCACCCTCAGCGGCAATATCCGCAGTGTCGGCACCGTCGGCAGCAAGTCCATTCCCGTCGATAGCTATGCCCGTCAGTTGCAAAACGAAATACAGGCAATTTCACAACAAACCGGCCAGCCTCTTCCCTTTGCCCGCGCTCAGGAAATCGGTCTGGACCGTGCCGTCCTGCAAAGACTGGTGCGCAACCGCGCGCTGGATCACGAAACCAGCGAGCTGGGCCTGTCGATCGGCGACACGGCACTGCGCGATGAAATTCTGCAAATCCCCGCCTTTCAGGGCGTAGATGGTACATTCGACCGCGAGGGCTATCGCTTTGCCCTGCAACAAGGTGGCCTGTCAGAGGCGGAATTCGAAATCTCGCTGCGTGAAGAAGCAGCCCGCACCCTGTTACAAGGCGCAGTTCTGGGCGGGGTGAAAATGCCTGAAACATTCGCTGAAACACTGGTTGGCTATGTGGCCGAACAGCGTGACTTTACATGGGGCCTGCTGGACGAGGATCACCTTGCGGCCCCGCTGCCCCTTGCGAACAAGCAAGAGTTGCGCAGTTATTATGATGAAAACACTGACAAATTCATGCTGCCAGACACCAAAATGATCAGCTATGCTTTGTTGACGCCGGATGCGATGATTGACGAAATCACCGTGCCCGAAGAAGAGCTGCGCGCGGAATATGAGGCGCGCGCCGATGTCTATAACCAGCCTGAACGGCGTCTGGTGGAACGCCTGGTCTTTGCCGATCAGGAGGCCGCAGACCAAGCCGCTGCCGCCCTTGAAGTGGGTGGTACACAATTCCGTAATCTGGTTGAGGAACGCGGCCTGACCCTGGCCGATATCGACCTTGGTGACGTCAGCCGCCTTGAGCTGGATGCGGCAGGTGAAGCGGTCTTTAACGCCGCCGTAGGCGAGATTGTCGGCCCGCAAGCGAGCCCGCTTGGCCCAGCCCTGTTTCGTGTAAACGGTGTGCTGCCAGCACAGGCCACCAGCTTTGAAGAGGCGCGTGCCGAACTGCAAGAAGAGCTGGCGCAGGCCCGCGCCGTACGCGCCGTCGAAGCCCGCGCACAGGACATTGACGACCAGCTGGCCGGCGGAGCCACCCTTGAGCAACTGGCCAACGAGACCAAAATGGAACTGGGCAGCATCGCATGGCATCCCGGTGCCCAAGAAGGCATCGCCGCCTACGCCGATTTCCGCGACGCTGCGAACGCACTGAAGGCAGATGATTTCGCCAAAATCAACCAGCTTGAGGATGGCAGTATCTTTGCCATGCGGCTGGACGAGGAACTGCCGGCGCGGGTGAAACCCTTCGACGCGGCCACCGCAGAGGTGCGCAAGGCCCTGCGCACGGAGCGTACCCTTGCGGCCCTGACGACACAGGCCGAGGCCCTTGCGCCGACGCTTGAGGGCGCTGTTGCCTTTCAGGCCGCTGGTCTGGATGCCCATATTGAAACCGAACAGCGGCGCAACGCTTTCATCACCAACACCCCTGCCGGTTTCATGTCGGAAGTCTTTGAAATGTCCGTTGGGGAAATCCGGGTTCTGCCCAGCGAGGATTCCGTTGTGATTGTGCGTCTGGATGCGATCACCGCCGCCGGTGACGCCCCTGAAAACATCGCCCTTCTCAGCCAGCTGGGTGCGCAGATGGATCAGGCCCTGGCGCAGGATCTGTTCACCATCTACTCCGATGATGTGGTGCGCCGTGCCGTGCCACAGGTGGATCAACGCGCCCTACAGGCCGTCCACGTCAACTTTCCGTAAGGGACACCATGGCTTTAACACCCAGCTTTGACGCCTTTGCCGCGGGCCATGCCGAGGGCCGAAATCAGATCGTTTACACCCGTCTGGCTGCGGATCTGGACACGCCGGTCTCCTTGATGATCAAGCTGACCGGTGCAGCGGAAAACGCCTTTGTGCTGGAATCAGTGACCGGTGGCGAAGTCCGCGGGCGCTATTCCATCATTGGCATGAAACCCGATCTGATCTGGCGCTGTCGCGGCGAAACCTCCGCCGTCAACCGCGCCGCCCGTTATGACGCGGATGCCTTTGAAGATGCGCCAGGCAACCCGCTGGACGTGCTGCGCGATCTGATTGCGGAGTCCAGAATTGACCTGCCCGAGGATCTGCCGCAGGCCGCCGCTGGCCTGTTCGGCTATCTCGGCTATGACATGATCCGTCTGGTGGAACATCTGCCGGATGTGAATCCCGATCCGCTGGGCCTGCCGGATGCAATGATGCTGCGTCCGTCGGTGATTGCCGTGCTGGACGGGGTCAAGGGCGAGGTCACCATCGTGTCCCCGGCTTGGGTATCGGATGGCCAAAGCGCGCGCGCAGCCTATGCGCAGGCCGCTGAACGGGTGATGGATGCGGTGCGCGATCTGGAGCGCGCCATGCCGGGTGCAAGCCGTGATCTGGGTGAGGCTATCGAGGCTGACGAACCGGTCAGTAACTTCACCCGCGAAGGGTATAAATCCGCCGTCGAAAAAGCACGTGAATATATCGTCGCCGGTGACATCTTTCAGGTGGTGCCAAGCCAGCGGTGGGCGCAGGGTTTTGCCCATCCGCCCTTCTCGCTCTACCGATCGTTGCGCCGCACCAACCCGTCACCGTTTATGTTCTATTTCAACTTTGGCGGCTTTCATGTGGTCGGGGCATCTCCGGAAATTCTTGTCCGTGTTTTTGGCAACGAAGTCACGATCCGGCCCATCGCCGGCACCCGCCCGCGTGGCGCAACGCCAGAAGAAGACCGCGCCCTTGAGGCCGATCTGCTAGCAGACGAGAAAGAGCTGGCCGAACACCTGATGCTGCTCGATCTGGGCCGTAATGATGTTGGCCGGGTCGCCAAAATTGGCACCGTACGCCCGACCGAGGAATTCATCGTTGAGCGCTACTCCCACGTCATGCACATCGTGTCCAACGTGGTGGGAGAGTTGAACGACGGCTGTGATGCGCTGGATGCGTTTTTCGCAGGGATGCCCGCTGGCACTGTCTCGGGGGCGCCCAAAGTCCGCGCCATGGAAATCATCGACGAGCTGGAACCGGAAAAACGCGGCGTCTATGGTGGTGGCGTAGGGTATTTCAGCGCTGGCGGCGACATGGACATGTGCATCGCCCTGCGTACTGCCGTGATCAAGGATGAAACCCTTTATATTCAGGCCGGGGGGGGTGTCGTTTTCGACAGCGATGCCGAGGCCGAGTTTATGGAGACCATTCATAAATCCGGGGCGATCCGCCGTGCTGCTGCGGATGCTGCCCGTTTCGACGGTACAGGCCGGAACTGAAGCGGATGGCCAACGCCCCGTTTAACATTGCAGGCGTCACAGTCGCGGCGGGCACATCACAAACTGTCACTCTACCCGTGTCCATTCTGCCTGATCACACACCGGTTGGCCTGCATGTGCAGGTGCATCACGGCAAACGTGCTGGCCCGACGATCTGCGTCACTGCGGCGGTGCATGGTGATGAGGTGATCGGCGTCGAAATCGTACGCCGCCTGCTGCGCGCACCACAGCTCGCGTCCTTGCGCGGCACCCTGTTGGCGGTGCCGGTGGTGAATTCTTTCGGGTTTCTGTCGCGGTCGCGCTATCTGCCCGACCGACGCGATTTGAACCGCTGTTTTCCCGGACATCCGTCAGGTTCGCTGGGTTCGCGTCTGGCACATATCTTTCTGAACGAAGTTGTACTGCGCTGCGATTTCGGCATTGATCTGCATTCCGCCGCGATCCATCGCAGCAACCTGCCACAGGTGCGCATTTCACCCAAAGATCCGGTTACCCATCAGATGGCCATTGATTTTGGTGCCCCCGTGGTGCTGACGTCGCCCTTGCGGGATGGCTCCTTGAGGGCCGTGGCCGCAAAACAGGGCACGCCGATCCTGCTCTATGAAGCGGGTGAAGGGCTGCGGTTTGACGAAATGGCAGTGCGCGCCGGTGTCGCTGGCATTCTGCGCGTCATGCGGGCCAAGGGCATGTTACCGGCCAAGGGCATCGCCAATGCCAAGGTTGCCCCGCATATCTGTAGCGCTTCAACCTGGCTACGCGCGCCTGCGGGTGGGTTGCTGCGCACTTTCCGCGCTGAAGGGGAAACTGTGGCCAAGGGCGATGTTCTGGCAACTGTGTCCGATCCGTTCGGATCGGTTGAAACCGATCTGCTTGCCCCCAGCCCCGGCATCCTGATCGGGCGGGCAATCCTGCCCGTGGTGAACGAAGGGGACGCGGTTTTCCACCTCGCGCAACTTAGCCCGAAAGCCTTAGAAGATACGGTGGATGATCTGTCAACACAGCTGGAAACCGATCCGCTGTTTGACGAGGACGAGATTATCTAGCACCTGCACCTGTCAGACCGTGTGAAAGCGGTTTGCTGCCCCCCGGAGGCTTATGGGGCCTCGCGGGTCAGCACAGCGGAAATCGGGGCAAGCGCCACCTTGCCGGCGCGGTCCTGTAACCCCCATAACAACAAGGCCGAGATCGTGTCCGGACGCAAACGTCCCAACATCACAACGCCGCCTTCCTGTCCGGCCTTAAATGCCGCTTGATCAAGGAACCGCCGGATCACTGTTGCGGTCTGCCCGGCACTGTCGAAATCACGAAACACCGTGTCGGCTGGGACACCTTCCTTGCGGGCCAGCTTGGGCATTGTATTCAACCCTTTGCTCTGTGTCAGCAACCCGTGGCCGGATTGCGCAAGAACTGCGGTAACCTGATCGGCCACTTCGCGCGAGGCCTGCACCCCTTCGCCCGTCCCCTCAAGCAAACCAACAACCTCGGGCATTTGCGACAAGGTGGCAGCCAGCGTGGTCTCAACGTCAACCGGCTGCGCACCTTGAGGCAGATCCACCATCGCCAAAACTTCGAACCCTTCGCTGCGATAGAGCGCGGCACGTTCGGCGGCATCCGGCAGCGTGCTATCCACTGCAAAGCTCAGCGTGTAGGGAAAACTGCGCAGCGCCGCGATACCCGGCGCGCCCGCGATTGGTCCTGAACCATCGTCAATCAGGACAATGCCCATCAACGGCTTGCCCTCTGGATTCGCGAAGGCCTGAGCGAATTTGGCAATCGGACGCATGTCATCTCCCGACGGGCTATCGGTGATGATCGTCGCCTGTTCAACACGCGCCACATCAGGGGCCGGCTTGACCAGACGGTTTACGGTGACATTGGTCGCGCGATCGGTCAATGTTGTGGCCGGTGTGCCGATGCGCGGACGTGCTTCTGGCGCAAGCGCGGCCACCTGCGCGGTTTCGCCCGCGTCAGCTGTGGTGTCGGTTTCGCCGGGTGCCTCAACCTTGGGCAAATCCAGAGCTGTGGTTTCGGTCTGGGCCGTTTGCGGGGCAGGATCGGCTTGTGACTCTGAGGTCCCGGCAGCGGCGTCTTCGGTGTTTTGGGTCACAGCAGTTTCCGCTCTGTCCGCATCCACTTTGGTGCCGGGCTGTTCGGCTTCTTCCGATACCAGGTCGGTTTCTGCGCCGGCGGATTCGGTAACTGATGCCTCGGTTGTTGCCTCAGTCGTTTCAGACGTATCGCTACTGTCGCTCCCAACTGTGGTTTGCACCATCTCAGCATCATCCGCGCCTGATTGTGGTTGCGCCTTGCGGGCTTTGGCCAATGCCTCGGCCACGATTTCATCGGCTGTTTCTTCGGACAGATCGGCATTTTCAATCGGGGCCGGTACCGGACGTGCGGCGGGGGCTGTATCCACGGTAACGGCCTCGGCACCTTGCGGAACCATCGGAGCCAAGGCCAGCGGATTGGGCAAAACAGGGTCTTCTGCCGCAAGTGCAATCGCGCCGGCGCGCGCCTGATCTGCCGGAGGGGCCAGTTCGGCAACCTCACCGATGATCGGCACATTGGCCGTCGGGGCCGTTGTTTGCGCCAAATTGCCAACTGTATCTTGCTGCGGGGCCGTCACACGCGGGGCCGTTTGAGTGGCAACAGCCGTGTCAACAGATGGTGCCGGCGTTTCTGCCACAGCTACCGCAACCTGCGGTGCATCACCGCCTGCCGGTGCCCTGTCACTGACCACTGGCGGCAGGTTCTGCATGGGTGCATGTAACGGTGCCATCACCGATGCCACACTTCCGGCACCAAGGCTGACAACCCCGCCCACCAGCGCACCACTGAGAAATCCGCGTGCCATTTTTCTACTCCTGCTCACTGTCTCTATTGCCTATCCACGGCCCACCAGTTCGAATTAGCCGGCACACGCTCTTGACGGCGCGTGGCAAGCCTGAACATCTATGCACCGTATATACTCTGATGGGCGATGATATCTCTAGCCCAAAGGGTAATCCCAAACGCAAAGAATTGACCATTGTTGCTGCTCATCGATAACTACGACAGCTTTACCTATAACCTTGTACACTATCTGGGGTCTTTGGGCGCGGATGTGCAGGTGCATCGCAATGATAAGCTAAGCACCGCCGATGCACTGGCGATGCGCCCCGCCGGTATCCTGCTGTCACCGGGCCCCTGTGATCCGGATCAGGCTGGTATCTGTCTGGAACTGACCAAAGCCGCTGCTGAAAACCATATCCCGCTGATGGGTGTGTGTCTGGGGCATCAAACCCTCGGACAGGCCTTTGGTGGCAAGGTTGTGCGCGCCGATGACATTGTCCACGGTAAGATGGGGCGGATGCACCACGATGGCACGGGTTTGTTTGCCGGGCTGCCCACACCTTTTGACGCAACCCGCTATCATTCGCTGGTTGTCGACCGCAACACCCTGCCCGACTCATTGCGTATCACCGCCGCCCTAGAGGATGGCACGATCATGGGGCTGCAGCATCGCGAACTGCCGATGCACGGCGTCCAGTTCCACCCGGAATCGATCCGGTCTGAACATGGTCATGCCCTTTTGCAGAACTTTCTGAATACCCTACAGGTGCCCGCATGAGTGAAGCCTTAAAACCCCTGATCGATGCGGCGGCCAACGGGCCGCTAACCCGCGCGCAAGCCGCCGAAGCCTTTGAAATCCTGTTTGACGGCGAAGCCACCCCCAGCCAGATCGGCGGCCTGTTGATGGCATTGCGCACGCGTGGTGAAACCGTGGACGAATACGCCGCGGCGGCCTCTGTTATGCGGGCGAAATGCAACGCGGTAAAAGCCCCCGCTGGCGCGATGGACATCGTTGGCACCGGGGGTGACGGCAAAGGCACATTGAACATCTCAACCGCAACCGCCTTTGTGGTGGCCGGTGCCGGTGTGGTTGTTGCCAAACACGGGAACCGCAACCTGTCGTCGAAATCCGGTGCCGCAGATGCGCTGACGCAGATGGGTCTGAATGTCATGGTTGGCACATCGGTGGTCGAACGGGAACTGGCCGAAGCCGGTATCGGATTCATGATGGCCCCGATGCATCATCCGGCAATCGCCCATGTGATGCCAACCCGGTCCGAGCTGGGCACCCGTACAATTTTCAATATTCTTGGCCCCTTGACCAACCCGGCCAGTGTTAAACGCCAGCTTACCGGAGCCTACCGGCGCGACCTGATCCGCCCGATGGCAGAAACCCTGCAAGCGCTCGGGTCGGAAAGGGCGTGGCTGGTTCATGGATCGGACGGTACCGACGAATTGACCATCACCGGCGTCAGCTGGGTCAGCGGGCTGGAAAACGGCACAGTCAGCGATTTCGAACTCCACCCCGAAGATGCCGGTCTGCCGGTGCATCCGTTTGAAGACATCATCGGCGGCACCCCCGAAGAAAACGCTCGTGATTTCAAGGCACTGTTGGAAGGAGAAGTTTCAGCCTACCGCGACGCCGTCTTGTTGAACTCTGCCGCCGCTCTGGTGGTTGCCGATGCCGCCAGCGATCTGAAAACTGGCGTCGAGATGGCCAGTGCAAGCATCGATTCCGGTGCCGCAAAAGAGAAGCTGACCCGCGTCGCGGCGGTGTCTCAACAGAAATGACCCGCTTTGATCTGTCCCGCTTGGGCGGCTGGGCAGACCTGCCGTTTTTCACCGATGCCCTGCCCGCGATCGAAACCGCGTTGGCGGGTGAAACACGCCCTATCTTTCCCCCAGCAGATCAGGTGTTTCACGCGCTGGAACGCACCCAGCCGCAAGACACCCGCGTTGTGATCATCGGTCAGGACCCCTATCACACGCCGGGCAAGGCAGATGGTCTGGCCTTTTCAATCCCGCAGGATTTCGGCGGACGGCTGGACAGTCTGGGCAATATCTTGAAGGAGATCGAAAGTGATCTTGGCGTGCTGCGCACCCGCACCGATCTGGGGGATCTGGCGGATCAGGGGGTGCTGCTGCTCAACACCGCGCTGACCGTGCCGCAAGGGGCGGCCAAAGCCCATGCAAAACTCGGCTGGAGCCATCTGGTGCAAGATGTGCTTGCCCGTCTGGCCGACAGGCCCCGCGCCTATCTTCTATGGGGTGGCCCTGCACAGAAAGCCGCGAAAAAGGTCAGCACCACAGGCAATCTCAAGATCGAAACCGCCCACCCCTCGCCGCTGTCCGTTTATCGCGGTTTTTTCGGCTCCCGCCCCTTTAGTCGCACCAATGCGTGGTTGCAGACACAGGGTCTGGAGGCCATAAACTGGGGCAACCCGGAGGAACGATGACCGATACCATCCTAGATAAAATCAAAGCCTACAAGCTTGAAGAAGTGGCCGCTGACAAAGCAGCCAAACCATTGGCCGAAGTCGAGGCCGAAGCGCAGGCCGCCGGCCCCGTGCGTCCCTTTACGGATGCCTTGCACGCCGCCGGCCGCGAGGGGTACGGGCTGATCGCTGAGATCAAAAAAGCCAGTCCGTCCAAAGGGTTGATCCGCGAGGATTTCGACCCCGCGACCTTGGCTCAGGCCTATGCCGCAGGTGGGGCGACCTGTTTGTCGGTTTTGACCGACACGCCCAGTTTTCAGGGCGCAAAGGAATTCCTCGTCGCGGCCCGTGCAGCCTGTGATCTGCCGGCCCTGCGCAAAGACTTCATGTATGACACCTATCAGGTGGCTGAGGCCCGCGCGCTTGGCGCGGATTGTATCCTGATCATCATGGCCTCTGTCTCGGATGCACAGGCCTTGGAACTTGAGGACTGCGCCACCCGTTGGGGCATGGACGCATTGATCGAAGTGCATGACGCGGAAGAGCTGGAACGGGCCAGCCACCTGAACAGCACGATGATTGGCATAAACAATCGAAATCTCAAGACCTTCGAAACCTCCCTTGATGTGACGCGCCAGCTGTCCAAGCGGGTCCCTGCGGACCGGATGATCGTGAGTGAATCCGGCTTAAACACGCCGCAAGACCTTGCCGACATGGCTCAATTTGGCGCACGCAGTTTCCTGATCGGCGAAAGCCTGATGCGCCAAAGCGATGTGACACAAGCCACCCTCGATCTCTTGAACAACCCACTGACCTCCGGAGGCATGTAATGGCACTGACCCATTTTGATGCCAAGGGTGACGCCCATATGGTCGATGTATCGGAAAAAGCGGTGACATCGCGTATTGCCGTGGCCGAGAACCACATCAAGATGAACCGTGAGACCTTTGAGATCATTACAGAGGGACGCGCAAAAAAGGGTGACGTTCTGGGTGTCGCGCGGTTGGCTGGCATCATGGCTGCCAAACGCACATCGGATCTGATCCCGCTCTGTCACCCCCTTCCAATTACCAAGGTCAGTGTTGATCTGGAACCCGACACCAGCCTGCCGGGCATCCGTGTTACCGCGACGGTAAAGACAACCGGTCAGACCGGTGTCGAAATGGAAGCGCTGACAGCGGCCTCAGTAACCGCATTGACCGTTTACGATATGTCCAAAGCCGTCGATAAGACCATGGAAATCAGCGGCTTGCGCGTTGTCTTGAAAGACGGCGGAAAATCGGGCCGGTTTGAAGCCACATGATATCAGTTGAAGAGGCCCGCGCCGCCGTTCTGGCCCTTGCAGCGCCGCTCGGGGTTGAACATGTGTCGCTGCGCGAGGCCGCCGGTCGTGTGCTGGCGCAGGACGTGGCCGCCAGCCGCACACAACCGCCATTTGCCGCCTCGTCGATGGATGGCTACGCTTTGCGCCGCGCCGAAGTTGAACCGGACGCCATGTTCAAAGTGGTGGGCGAAGCCGCTGCCGGTCACCGGTTTGACGGCGCAGTTAAGGCCGGTCAGGCAGTGCGTATTTTTACTGGCGCACCAGTTCCCGAAGGGGCCGATTTTGTTGTGATTCAAGAGGATGTGACCCGTCGCGGCGACCTGATCACCCTTGGCCACAAAATTGGCGACAAAGACAACATACGCCCTGCTGGCGGTGATTTCAGCGCTGGCCAGACCGTCAGCGCACCGCTGTTGCTGCGCTCTACCGACATTGCCCTACTGGCCGCGATGAACATCGCAACCGTGCCTGTAACGCGCAAACCTATTGTTGCGATCCTTGCCACCGGCGACGAATTGGTTCAGCCGGGCGAAACCGCCGGTGCCGACCAGATCGTGGCCTCCAATAGCTTTGGCCTTGCCGCCATGCTGGAAGGATTAGGAGCGCAAGCCCGTCTGCTGCCAATTGCCCGCGATACCGAAGCTTCGTTGAAACAGGCCTTCAGTCTGGCAAAAGGCGCGGACCTGATTGTGACCATTGGCGGGGCATCAGTTGGCGATCATGATCTGGTGGCCCCGGTTGCCGCCGCATTGGGCATGGAACAAAGTTTTTACAAAGTAGCGATGCGCCCCGGCAAACCCTTGATGGCAGGCCGGCTGGGCGACATGGCGATGATCGGTCTGCCCGGCAATCCGGTATCCGCAATGGTCTGCGGCAAGGTTTTTGTTGCACCGCTGGTGCGCAAAATGCTGGGGCTGGGGACCGCGGAACCTGAAATGCGCAGCGCACCGCTGGCCTGCGACATGCCCGCCAACGGTCCGCGTGCCCATTACATGCGCGCACGCCTGATCGACGGCAAACTGCACCCCGATATCCGTCAGGACAGCTCTTTGCTCACGGTGCTGGCGACGGCTGATGCCCTGCTGGTGCGGCCGGTCAACGATCCACCCCGCGCCGCCGGCGATAATCTAGGCTATATCCCGCTTTAGACCAGCACACACGACAGGCGTTGACACAAAACAAGAACATCCCTAGAACAAATGAAAACCATTTGTCAAAAGGGGCTGGCCATGCTGACCAAAAAACAACTCGATCTTTTGGCCTTCATTCATAAACGCGTACAGCGCGACGGCGTCCCGCCCAGCTTTGATGAAATGAAGCTGGCGCTTGATCTGCGGTCTAAATCGGGCATCCACCGGTTGATCACGGCCCTTGAAGAACGCGGCTTTATCCGGCGTCTGGCCCATCGCGCCCGCGCCATCGAGGTTGTGAAATTACCTGAAAGCCTTGGCGGGACCCCGAACCCCGGATTTACCCCCCGCGTGATTGAGGGCGACCGCCCCGACACCCCACCGCCAGCAGAGGACATGCCGGTGGGCGGTGCCAGTGCAATGAATGTGCCGGTGATGGGCAAGATTGCCGCCGGTGTCCCAATCGAAGCCATCAACCATATGACCCATTCCGTGACCGTGCCGTCAGGCATGATTGCGGGGTCTGGCGAACATTACGCGCTTGAAGTTAAGGGCGATTCCATGATCGAGGCCGGTATCAATGACGGTGATGTGGTTGTGATCCGCGAAACCGCGACCGCAGATGACGGTGATATTGTGGTGGCGCTGGTCGAGGATCACGAGGCGACCTTGAAGAGATTTCGCCGCAAAGGCGCGTCTATTGAGCTTGAAGCGGCAAACCCGGCGTATGAAACACGGGTATTCCCGTCGCATCTGGTCAAGGTTCAAGGCCGTTTGGTCGGGCTGATCCGCACCTATTGATCCGCGCTTAATTTTCTGGGGCCTGCGCTTTGGGCCAGTTGGTCCAAAGCCTGTCACCGGCGATATCGCGTGCGGTGGTGATCTGCCATCCCGCGTCTGCCTTTTGCATCGCGACGGCCCCTGTCTGTTTCAATCGGGTTGGGTCAAATACCATGCAGGGATGGCCGGACAAAACATCGGCCTTGATTGAGGCCACGATAATCTGGCCAGCCCTGCATCCCGGAAAACCCGCCAGCGCCCGTTTGCCTGACAAATGCACAACCTCGCCGCCTTGCCAGAGCTTGGCCGCTGCTTCCTGTGTGCCGCCAGCTCCGTCATTCTCCAACCAGTTGCGGGCCACAAACCCCGCCCCTTTCGCATTGCTCAGCGCGCGCCCCTGCTCTGTCATCACCCCCACCAATGTGCCGGTGTCAGAAATCAGCAGTTCAGGACGCACCGCCCCGTGCCACAAGACAAAGCTGAGGGCCATGGCAGGCACACCGATCCATCGCAACCGCCCCTGCCACAGGACCAACATCAAAAAGCCGAGTGCCAGCAGCGGCAGAACCCAGGGCCCCGGGCTGACAATATGTCCGCGCGCCCCGTTCAGCGCCGACACGGCCCGGGCGACGCCAAGGATCCAGTCAAGGCCCAGCCCCATCAGCCCCAACCCAATCCAGTCCAATCCAAGAGGGGCCAATATCAAGGCAAGCACGGCAGAAGGAATGATTAATACACCCATCAAGGGCACCGAAGCGAGGTTCGCAATCAGCCCATATTGCGCAAAAGCATTGAAATGCGCCGCCGCAATCGGGGCTGTCGCCAGCCCCGCAACAGCAGAAGAAACCACCGCGGCGAATACCGGCTTTGCCCATCCCGGCAACCAGTTTCGATCCTTCCCACGCAGCCAGCCAAATACTGCGACAAGTGCTGTCGTCGCGGCAAAAGACATCTGGAACCCCGGCCCCATTAAGGCCTCGGGGCGTAAGACCAGTACAATGATCGCCGCCACGGCAACCGCGCGCAATGAAATCGCCCGCCGCCCGATCATTAACGCCGCAAGGGCAACCGCGACCATAATGAACGCGCGCTGCGTGGCGACATTGCCCCCAGACAGCGCAAGATACCCCGCCGCCGCCGCCAAGGCACCGATCGCCGCAATACCTTTGGTCGGCCAGCGCAGTGCCGGCACCGGATGGGCGGCAAGCAACAGGCGCAAGCTGGCAAAGACAAAAGCCGTTAACAACCCCATGTGCAAACCGGAAATCGCCAGCAAATGGGCAAGATTGCTGACCCTGAGCGCCGTTAGCGCATCCTGACTGATGGCGCTGCGGTCGCCTGTGGTAATCGCCGCAGCGAAGCCGCTGGTATCCCCGGACAGACGGGTTTGGATATGAGCGGATGCTGCCATGCGGATCCGGAAAACCGTCAGGCCCGCGTGGCCTTCGCTGGCCTGAGCCACCCCCATTAAGGGCACGCGCGTATACCCGACGGCCCCCAGTCGCGCGAACCAGGCGTGGCGTTGAAAATCAAATCCCCCCGGTTCAACCGGACCGGCGGGCGGCGACAAATGTGCCGTGGTCATCACCCGCAGCCCCGGTTCCGGCGTGATCCCTGCGGGCCCTTTGCCATGCAGCGACACCCGAACCCGCTGCGGCGTGCGGTGGGGTGGGATATTATCAAGACGCACCCGGTCCAGCGTCAGACGCAGGGCATCAGACTGGCTGCGGTCCATGGCGATGATCCGCCCCTCGACGGCACCGTAATAACGCCAGCTCAGCACCGGACCGGCGACCGAATGCGCCCGCGCACCGGCCAGAATGAAGCCGATCAGGCAAAGCCCAAGCCCCAGCGCAAAGGGTGACAAAGCTTCGGGTAGCACTTTGGTGACGCCCAGCAATGCCATCACCAACAGCACCCCCCAGAGATAAACCGGCCAGGCAGGTTCCCAACCCAGCGAAAAATAACAAGCGATGCCACAGGCCAGACAAACCGGCACCCATCCCAGCAAGGCACCGCGTTGCGCCAGCAAGGTGGTTTCGGCCCCGCCAGCCGCCTTTCGAACTGCGCCGCCGATGCCGGCCATGCTTGCTCCCGTTCACCGCACTGGATAGACAGGCCACAACACTAGCGGAACGATGGTTAGCGAAAGGTAAACGCGGCCCTGTTCCTGATAAATCCAGCTAAGGAAAGACCGCCATGACCACCCCCGTTGTCACCCGTTTCGCCCCGTCCCCCACCGGATTTCTGCATATTGGCGGTGCGCGGACCGCTCTGTTCAACTGGCTCTATGCCCGTGGCCGCGGCGGCCAGTTCCTGTTGCGTATCGAAGACACCGACCGCGCACGGTCCACCCCCGAAGCCACCGCAGCGATCATGCAAGGCATGGCATGGCTGGGGCTGGACCATGATGGCGACATCGTAAGCCAGTTCGACAATGCCCCCCGCCACGCCGAAGTGGCGCTGGACCTGTTGGCACAGGGCAAGGCCTATAAGTGTTTCGCCACACAGGAAGAAATCAGCGCCTATCGTGACGCGGCCAAGGCCGAAGGCAAAAGCACGCTTTATCATTCGCCATGGCGCGATGCGGACGCCGCGGATCACCCCGACGCGCCTTACGTGGTGCGCATCAAAGCCCCACAGAGCGGCACCACTGTGATCCGCGACGAGGTTCAGGGCGACGTGACGATCCAGAACAGCACCCTTGATGACATGGTTCTGTTACGTTCGGATGGCACCCCTGTTTACATGCTGGCTGTTGTTGTGGACGATCATGATATGGGAGTGACACATGTGGTACGCGGAGATGACCACCTGAACAATGCCGCACGCCAGATGATGATCTATGACGCAATGGGCTGGGATGTACCTGTTTGGGCGCATATCCCACTGATCCATGGCGATGACGGCAAAAAGCTGAGCAAACGTCACGGCGCATTGGGCGCGCAGGAATATCAGGTCATGGGCTATCCCGCTGCTGGAATGCGCAATTATCTGGCCCGCCTGGGTTGGAGCCACGGCGACGACGAATTTTTCACAGATGCACAGGCACTTGAGTGGTTTGACCTGAATGGCATCCGCAAAAGCCCGGCACAATTTGACCTGAAAAAGCTGGAAAATATCTGTGGGCAGCACATTGCAACCACAAGTGACGCTGCGTTGCGGCGCGAATGTGAGGCATTTTTAGAGGCCGCGGGCCGGCCCGCCCTTACCCCGCAACAAAGTGAAGGATTTGAAAAGGCGCTCTATTGCCTAAAAGAACGGGCAAAGACCTTGCCGGAACTCCTTGAAAAAGCACATTTTGTCCTAACATCCCGACCAATCGCGCCTGATGAGAAGGCCACCAAAAATCTCGACAATGTATCCCGTGGTATGCTGAGCGAATTGACGCCGCAGTTGCAAAATGTTAGCTGGGACAAAGAAACACTGGAAGAGGTGATGAACAGCTTTGCGGCTGCGAAAGACACCAAATTCGGAAAACTCGCGGGGCCCCTTCGGGCGGCACTTGCAGGGCGCGCCGTAACCCCATCTGTTTATGACATGATGCTTGTGTTGGGGCACGATGAGACCCTCGCCCGATTGGGTGACGCTGCGGGTTGAGAAGCGGTTAACCACTTCTCAACAGGGCAGGAAGATAAGAGATGGAATGGCCCCTTTTGACGGGCCAAGCCCCAGACAGCAGGCAGAAAGCCTGCTGCCAACCGGACGAAAGGGACCGCATGACAGAGAGTACGAAATCCGCAACGCTGACCATTGATGGCAAGACCTACGATCTTCCCATATTCTCGCCGACAGCCGGCCCCGACGTGATCGACATCCGCAAGCTTTATGCGCAAGCCGATGTCTTTACCTATGATCCCGGCTTTACCTCGACTGCCGCATGCGACAGCAGGATCACCTTTATTGATGGCGAAGAAGGTGTATTGCTGCATCGTGGTTATCCGATTGACCAGTTGGCAGGCAAATCTCACTATCTCGAAGTATGTTACCTGCTGCTTTACGGTGAGCTGCCCTCCCCCGCAGAGCTGGAAGATTTCGAAAGCCGCGTGACCAACCACACGATGCTGCACGAACAGATGATGTATCTGTTCCGCGGGTTCCGCCGTGACGCCCACCCGATGGCGATTATGGTTGGCGTTGTTGGCGCAATGTCAGCATTTTACCACGACAGCACCGATATCACAGACGAATGGCAGCGCGAGGTCGCAACGATCCGCCTGATCGCCAAAATGCCGACCATCGCGGCGATGGCCTATAAGTACACCATCGGCCAGCCTTTCGAATATCCGCGCAACGATCTGGATTATGCCTCCAACTTCCTGCGTATGTGTTTCGGCGTCCCTGCCGAGGATTACGTTGTTGACCCGATCCTCAGCCGCGCGATGGACCGCATCTTTACCCTTCATGCGGATCACGAGCAGAATGCATCAACCTCGACAGTGCGTCTGGCCTCGTCCTCGGGCGCGAACCCCTTTGCCTGTATCGCGGCGGGTATTGCCTGCCTTTGGGGCCCCGCGCATGGTGGTGCCAACCAAGCCTGCCTTGAAATGCTCAAGGAAATCGGCACGCCCGACCGCATTCCCGAATTCATCGCCCGCGCCAAGGACAAGAATGATCCGTTCCGCCTGATGGGCTTTGGTCACCGCGTTTACAAAAACCACGACCCGCGTGCCACCGTGATGAAGGAGAGCGCAGACGAGGTTCTGGAACTGCTTGGTGTTGAAAACAACCCCGTCCTTCAGGTCGCAAAAGAACTGGAGAAAGCAGCGCTTGCCGATCCGTACTTTGCGGAAAAGAAGCTGTTCCCGAACGTGGACTTCTATTCCGGCGTCATTCTGGAGGCGATGGGCTTCCCGACCTCGATGTTCACCCCGATCTTTGCGCTGTCGCGCACCGTTGGCTGGATTTCGCAGTGGAAAGAAATGATCGCGGATCCACAGAACAAAATCGGCCGCCCGCGCCAGCTGTATCTGGGCGAGACAAGCCGCGATTACGTGGACATCGAAAACCGCTGATCCGCTTTATATTTAATTCTGAAACGCCCCGCTTCGTCCGGGGCGTTTTTACGTTTGGCTGTTTACCAAGCGGCAACAAATCCGCCTCGGCGCGGTTAAATTATGGCAGACCTGCCGCATTTACGATCCGAATCATTTTGATACGAATCCCATTTTAGGCGTGGAAATAGGCGGAAATCCCGAGAATTGTTTCACCAGCAATTGCTGGGATCGAAACGGAACGACCTGAAATAAGGCACAATGAAGGCATTGTTTCGCCCCCCACGACAATCCATGCCCTGTCATTGACGCTTGCTGTGCGCTGCCGTTAGCGTGCCATTAACACATCGAAGGAAGCCCCATGTTTGTTGCGTTAACCGTGATTTTGTCTTGTTTAATCATTACCGACATTGCCCTGCGCAGCTATGACGCGCGGCGCTCAGCACGGGTACAGGCCCGCATCAAACGCAGCATTAACCGGAGTAATGACACATGAGCCGCGATATCTATGGCGGCGCGTTGCGCTGGGAAAATGCGACAGGACTGATGTCGGCCAAGCAGAACAGCCCGCTTGCCCCGCAAGGGGCATTTGTGCCCGATACCATGCATGACTGTGATCAAGTCGCAGTGGTCTATAACAAGGGTGAAACACCGCCAGAGATCACCATCAAACAGGTCTCGGGTTCTGTACACACGGTGCTGGCAGACGGCGTCGCGGTGGCGGTCATTGCACGGGCCGCCGGCCCTGCTGTTTGCGCCGAAGACGTGCTTTTGGTCGAACGTTCGATCTAGCCGAAATAGCTGTCCCGCCGCTACAGGTCGGGACAGCCACGCCTATGTATAGGCCTCGGACTTAACGTCCTTCGAAGGTCGCCGGGCGTTTTTCGATAAAGGCCAAAACCCCTTCTTTAAAGTCGCGCGACTGGCCGCAAACGCCCTGCGCCTGACCTTCCAGTGTTAGCTGCTCTTCAAAAGTGTTGTCCCACGCGCCCCGGATCACGTTTTTCACTTCGCTATATGCAATCGTTGGCCCCGCAGCCAAATGCGCCGCCTTGCCACGCCAGTTGGCGTCAAACTCTGCGTCTGGCACCGCCTCCCAGATCATGCCCCAATCGTCGGCCTGACGGGCGCTGATCTTATCGGCAAACAAGGCGGCCCCCATGGCTTTGGCCGTTCCCATGGAACGGGGCAACACATAGGTACCACCGGCATCCGGGATCAGGCCAATGCGTGTAAAGGCCTGAAGGAAATAGGCCGATTCCGTTGCGATAACGACATCCGCTGCCAGTGCAAGGTTTGCACCCGCCCCTGCCGCTGGTCCGTTAACCGCCGCAATTGTAGGCACCGGACAGTTCACAATGGCGCGCAGCATCGGCGCATATTCGTCTCGCAATGTGCGCTCCATGTCCATGGAAGAGCCGCCCGTGCTATCGCCAAGGTCCTGCCCGGAACAAAACGCCCGCCCTTCACCAGTGATGACCAGTACCCGACCATCCTTGCCGCCCTGCGTCGCAGCATGGGCAATCTCTGCCCGCATCTGCGTCGTCAGCGCATTCATCTTATCGGCGCGCGACAGGGTAATAAGCGCAATGTCGTTCTCAACGGTATAGGTGATGGTCTGATAGTCCATAATCGAGCGTCCTTTTTGGGCAATTTTGCACAGTGTTACCAAAGCAGGTGCAGGTCACCAGCGAAACCGGACGTCATCCGCAGATTTACGGGCTCAGCGCCCCAGAATATCGTCCAACCGCGCCTGTTCCGCCTCGCTCAACGGTTGATCGCTGCCCGGACGCCCCCGCGCCCGTCCCCTCAGATAGGCAATGCCGACGCCGCCAGCCAGCAGTAACATCAGCGGCCCCGCCCCCCAAAGCAACCAGTTAGCCCCGCTGGCAGGCGGATTAAGCAAAACAAATTCGCCATAACGCGCCACGATGAAATCCACCGCTTCAGTGTCGCTGTCCCCGGCGACCAGACGTTCCCGCACTAGCAGGCGCAGATCACGTGCAAGGGTGGCATTGCTTTCGTCGATACTTTCGTTCTGGCACACCAGACAACGCAGCCCCTTGGACAGGTCCCGCGCCCGTTGCTCCAGCACCGGATCGTCAAGGATTTCGTCAGGCTGAACCGCCCAAAGCGGCGAAGCCGCCAGCATAAACAGCAGAACAAGGTGTTTCATTGTGCTGGCACCTGCGCCGGAGACCGCTTGCCGGAGGCACCGGCAGCCACACGGAACCGTCGATCGGTCAAGCTGAGCAAGCCGCCCAACGCCATCAACGCCGCGCCGATCCAGATCCAGTTGGTCATTGGTTTGATATAGGTGCGCACAGTCCAGCCGCCATTATCTTGTTGATCCCCAATCACCACATAAACATCCCGGATCAGGTCATAGTCGATCCCGGCTTCTGTGGTGGGCATTTGGGCAACCGGATAAAACCGTTTTTCGGGGCGCAATTCGGCGACAAATCCCCCCCCGTCACGCAGGGTCAGCACCCCCATTGTCGACAGGTAATTCGGCCCGCGCACTTCTTGCACATCCGTCAGGGTCAGTTCGTATTTGCCAACGTTCCACGGCTGGTTCATCTGCACCGCGCGGATGTCGTCCTGCGTCCAGGCGGTCAGCCCTGCAATACCGGCCATGGTGACCCCTAGCCCTGCATGCGCCGTTGCCTTGCCCCAATCAGCACGCGGTAAACGCGCCAAGCGGCGCAGCCGGTCTGGCCCGCGCCCGGTGCGTTGCACCAGCTCAACAACAACGCCCATCACCAGCCAAGCGCCTAAAAACAGGCCAATCGGCCCGATCAGGCTGCGACCGGACTGCATCGCATAGGTTAATCCACCAACGGCCAGCGCCAAGAGAAACACATAACGGAAAGGGCGCATTGCCTTGAAAAGATTCGCCCTTTTCCACGGCATCACCGACCCGACCGGCAAAATGACCCCAAGCGCCACCATGAAGGGCGTAAAGGCCGCGTTAAAGAACGGTGGCCCTACACTCAGTTTGCGGTCAAAAAACATCTCGGCCACCAGCGGCCACATTGTGCCAACAAAAACCACAAAACAGGCAACGGCCAGCAACATGTTATTCACCACCAACGCGGATTCGCGGCTGGCAAGGGCAAACACCCCTTTGGCTTCCATCGCGCCAGCCCGCAGCGTGAACAGCACCAAGGCACCGCCCATGAAAAATCCGAGGATCAGCAAAATCCAGATGCCACGCTCCGGATCATTTGCGAAAGCATGTACCGACGTCAGCAGCCCCGAACGCACAATAAATGTACCGATCAAAGAAAACCCGAAAGCAAGGATCGCCAAAAGGATGGTCCAGCTTTTCAGCGCTTCGCGTTTCTCGACCACAATAGCAGAGTGAAGCAGCGCAGCCGCCAGAAGCCACGGCATAAAGGAAGCGTTTTCAACCGGATCCCAGAACCAGAAACCGCCCCAACCCAATTCGTAATAGGCCCACCAAGAGCCCAACGCGATGCCGATGGTCAGGAATATCCAGGCCGCCAATGTCCAGGGCCGCACCCAACGGCCCCATGCCGCATCTATACGCCCCTCCATCAATGCCGCCACGGCAAAGCTGAAGGTCATGCTCAGGCCGACATAGCCGAGATAAAGAAACGGCGGGTGGAATGCGAGCCCAGGATCTTGCAACAAAGGGTTCAGGTCCTGCCCGTCAAAAGGGGGCGTTTGCAGGCGCAAGAAAGGGTTGGAAGTGAATAGGATAAAGCCGAAAAAGGCGACAGCAATCGCCGCCTGCACGCTTAACACCCGCGCCCGCAACGTCGGTGGCAAGTTGCCGCCAAACCACGCCGCCATTGCGCCAAACAGGGTCACAATCAGTACCCAAAGCAACATTGACCCTTCGTGATTGCCCCATGTTCCGCTGATCTTATAGAGCATCGGTTTGGCGGAATGGCTGTTGGCCCAGACCACCTGCAAAGAGAAATCCGACACGATGAACGCCCACATCAAGGCCCCAAAGGCCAAGGCCGTCAGAGCAAACTGTGCCCCCGCAGCAGGTTCGGCAACGGCCATCCACCCCGACCAGTGTTTGCGGACACCAATTAATGGCACCACCATTTGCACAATGGCAACAAGGGCCGCGAGGATAAGGGCGAAATGTCCGAGTTCTGTAATCATGCCGCGAATATAGGCGGCATTTGCGCCCGCTGCTACGTCAATTCACCATGCGCAGGCGCCAAAGCGTCGCAGTCAGCCCCCTGTGCGCTTCCATGCCTCCAGTGCCGCGTTACCGGTCGGCGCGACTGCAGCCGTCAGCAACTGTGCATCCGGCGCGGTGTCAGCCACAGAAACACTTGCCGCACCCAGTGCCCGA
This sequence comes from Sulfitobacter sp. M05, assembly GCF_029285175.1. Lineage (GTDB taxonomy): Bacteria > Pseudomonadota > Alphaproteobacteria > Rhodobacterales > Rhodobacteraceae > Sulfitobacter. Next base: position 1,170,773 of record NZ_JABEDH010000001.1, read on the forward strand.
ATCTCAGAAATGTTATGCAGAACCTTCGGCACCCGTGAGACAGAGCCGACAATCTCGCGCTGGAACTCCTGCACTTTGACCTGATGGCGGGCCCCGAAATAGAACGACACGATCACCCCCAAGAGCCACCACAACGGCTCTGGTACCAGCGCAATTCCCTGCATCCGCTCGGCAAACCATAAGGGTGCAACCATCGCAGAGACGAACAACCCCAGCGTCCCCAGAGCCAATGCCGGACGCGGCAACCGGTTCACTCCGTCCATGAAGCGGTCAAACATCCCGCGCCGGGGCACCATAAATTCGCTACCAAACTGCTGCATCGCCTGCCCTTGCACGTCGGCACTACGCTGCGCCCCTGCTTCGGCGTTTTCGCGAAACACCTCGACCGTGTCGCGCAGCACATTGGACTGCCCGCCAAACACCATCGTTAACACCCGTTCGATCAATCCCATGCTGATACCCTTTGTTGAAAGGCCTGCGCGCTCAGGTGGTAACTGGGGGCGATGAACTCTTCCGCGCGTTTGATCCAGCCGCCCTTGCCGCCGGCCCTTGTGCGCGCATATTTCCGACTGGCCACTCGTTTGTCCGCCAGACGAAAATAATAGTTGCGCCGCGCAATGCCGTAGGCGTCCACCAGATGATCCGGTGCTGCCGCCATGGCCTGTCGCGCGGCGGCAATGCTCTGCGGGCCCAGCACGCCGTCGACGATCACGTTGATCTCCATGGCGCGTAAAAGCTGTTGCAGGATACGGATCGCGTTCGAACCGGCGTTGACATACATGTCAAATACCGAAGGCTGTAGCGGCTTTGGCAGGTCCCCGATCCGCGGCTTGTCAAAGTAATGTTCGATGAAGATATCGACCGCCTGTCGCCGGCTTAACGCTTTGACATCGCGAACATCGACCAGCCCGTCCCGGTTCAAATCAACGCCAAGGCGGCGCATGGTATGGATCGTCACACCAAAGTTCGTCGCCCCGCCCGGATCATCCGGATCATTCACAAAGCCCCCCTCGCGGGCGATGATTTCCTCTGCAATTTCCCTGACCGACACCATGCCACTGCCCTCACCGTTGTTCGCGGTGAGAAGCGCAGAAATTGGTTAACAAGATCAGGACGCAGCGACCGGTGTCAGCTGTCGGGCTCTACATAGACGCCCTGTTCCTTCAGCGCATCCACGACCTCTTTGGGCATGTATGTTTCATCATGTTTGGCAAGTATCTCAGTCGCTTCGAAGACACCGTTGATGTAACGCCCCGTGCCCACCATACCCTGTCCTTCTTCAAACAGGTCAGGCAACACACCGCGATAAGTCACCGGCACTGTTGCGCCGCCATCCGTCACACTGAAACTTACCGTTTCGCTCTCACCACGCACCAGGGTGCCCTCTTCGACCAAGCCCCCGATACGGAACACTTCAGAGGCCGCAGGCGGTTCCGCAATCACTTGCGACGGGGCACGGAAGAAGTTGATCCCGTCGCGCATCGCATAGCCTATCAAGGCGGTTGAGCCGATCAAGGCCACAACTGCCAGAGCGATAACTTGAATACGTCTTTGTTTCTTAAGGCTTTTCATGCCGCTCACGGAAATAGCGGGGCCATCATCAGCCCCTCGGTCTCCGCTATACCTAACATCAGATTGGCATTCTGCAATGCCTGCCCGCTGCTACCTTTTGTCAGGTTATCAAGGGCGGCCACAACAATTGCGCGCCCGGCAATGCGGTCTTGTACGACACCGACATGACAGAAGTTCGATCCGCGAATGTGCCGCGTGCTGGGGGCTTCGCCCAAGGGCAACACCTCGACAAAGGGTTCATCGGCATAGGTTTTTTGCAACTCTGCATGGATCGCCTGCGCGTCCCCTTTGACGTAACATGTCGCCAGAATGCCCCGGTTTGCCGGCACCAGATGTGGCGTAAACTGCACCTTAACGGGCCGGCCCGCCACAGCACTAAACTCCTGATCAAACTCGCCCAGATGCCGGTGCGTCCCGCCAACAGCATAAGCATGATACCCTTCGGACAACTCCGCGTGCAGCAGGTTTTCCTTAAGCGACCGCCCTGCCCCTGACACGGCGCATTTCAAATCCAAAATGATCTCATCCAGATCGATCAGCCCCGCCGCAATCAAAGGCCGCAAGGCAAGCTGCCCAGTCGCCGCATTACAACCTGTTCCGGCCACCAGACGCGCGCCTTTGATCTCTTCCCGATAGAACTCGGTCAGCCCGTACACCGCCTCGCCTTGTTGTGCCAAAGCCGAATGCGGGTTGCCGTACCATTTTTCATAGGCTTCCGGATCACGCAGCCGGAAATCCGCCGATAGGTCCACGATTTTGAGGTCACCGGGAAGCTTGGCAATCACCTCCTGCGAGGTCTTATGCGGCAAGGCGCAAAAGCAAAGGTCGATCTGCGAAAAATCAATATCGTCGATTGTCACAAGCTTGGGTAAATCCAGATGACGCAGATGCGGGAAGACATCGGCCATTGCCTGTCCTGCCTTGGAGTTTCCCCCCAAAGCTTTGATTTGCATAGATGAATGGCCGGCAATCAGCCGGATTAACTCTGCGCCAGTGTAACCGGACGCACCCAGAATGGCGATATTATACATGTTCTTGGTCCCTTGTTGGGGTTCGTTTAAGCGAAAATCAGGCGGCAGTGAAGCTGATTGGTCGTCGCAAAAACTGTGTCGCGCGAGAGGACACCCTGGCCGGATCACCCGTTGTCAGATAGGCCGTTTCCCCTGTGCCCAGCTTGTCAGGATGGCGCGCGATGTAATCCGCAAGGCTTTCCGCCACCAGATCAGCCTGACTATAGACGCTGACATCTTCGCCCAAAGCAGACTGAAAAATCTCTTGCATCAGCGGATAATGGGTACAGCCCAGAATGGCGGCATTCGGGTCGGGCATCTTGCGTTTCAAAGCATCTACATGACTGCGTACCAAAGCTTCGGCCAGGATATAGTCACCATCCTCGATCGCATCAACAACCCCACCACAGGCCTGCGCCTCGACATCGACACCGATGGCGCGAAACGCCAGTTCCCGCTGGAAAGCGCGACTGGACACGGTGGCAGGTGTCGCAAACAGCGCCACATGTTTTACCGCCACTTCGCGGGGCGGCGAATTGTCACCCCACTGCCGTTCTGTCAGCGCCTCAATAAGCGGTACAAAAACCCCCAGAACACGCTTGTCCTCTGGCACCCATGCCTCCTGCATCCGGCGCAGGGCTGCGGCCGAGGCGGTGTTGCAGGCGAGGATGACCAGATCACAACCGGCATCAAACAGACGCTGCGTTGCCGCTGTTGTCAGTGCGTAGATATCATCCGCCGTGCGCACCCCATAAGGCGCATGCGCACTGTCAGCGAGGTAAACAAACTCTACCTCCGGCAGCCGCTCCTGCACGGCCTGTAGAACGGTCAAACCGCCCAATCCACTGTCGAAAATGCCAATTGCCATGTTGCTCCAGCCCTTTCAGGCGCGATGATGTTCCTCAAATTCAAAGCCAAGTTCGGTTGTAACCAATGGCTCTGGCGACAACTCATAGGTGGCTTTGCGCAGAAAATCCATCATGGCTTTTGCATCTGCGGCAATTGGGTCCAATACGGTACGTTCCAGGGGCTGGCCGATGACCACCCGCACTGGCCTATCAACGCGTTTGCGGAACTCCTTGATCAACAATCCCATACGCAGATTCGGGTGCAGATGGCTGGCAATCTGGAACAGGCGACTGGTATGGCCATCAAAATAGACTGGCACCACAGTGGCGCGCGACTTGGCAATCATGCGGGCGGTGAAACTGCGCCAACACGGGTCCATTGGGCGGGAAAACGGCGTCGCAGCAGTACTGACCGTGCCGCCCGGAAACACCCCCACGGCACCACCCTGCGCCAGCAAGCCCAGCGCCTTGCGCCGTGTCGCAAGGTTCAGGGCCAAGGCCGCCTTATCTGTTTCGAAACTGATTGGCAGCAAATACGGGTTCAGATCGGCCGCGCGGTTAAACACCGCATTGGCCATGATCCTGAAATCGCTGCGTGTGCGTTCCATCAAATGGCCCAGCATCAATCCGTCAAGGATGCCATAAGGGTGATTGGCAATAAAGATTACCGGCCCCTGTCGCGGGATCAAATCCAATCTGCCGCCCACCACTTCAAGGCTCAGCCCGTACCGCCGCGACATGACCTCGAAAAAACTGCTGCCGGAACGCAGATCCTCTTCGTAGCCTTTGGCGCGATTAATCAATTGCAACCGGCCTGTGGTATTCTCCATCAACCGGATCAGCATCTTGCCCGATCTACTGGCAGCACTTGATGCATAGCTGAGGTCCGCTGCGCGGCTGGTTGTGGACGGCACTAAATCTGCTCCAAGGGACGGCTTTCCCCTCCCCTAGAGCAGATTTGTAACACCAACATTACTGCCTGCCGCCTCCGGCTATTCCGCCGCTTTGGCCACCTGTGGGCCGCCAGCACGGATCACGCTCAACAGTTCCTCACGGCGTTTTGCTGCCTTGGCCTCTGCAGCTTGCTTGACCGGGCCGAAGCCTCTGATCTGTTTGGGCAATTCAGCCAAGGCGACAATCGCCTCACGGGTCTGATCGGTCAACAGGCCCAGCGCCTCGGCAAGATCTGTCTCATATTGCTTGATCAGAGCGCGCTCCATCTTGCGTTCTGCCGTATAGCCGAAGACATCCAGCGGCGTACCACGCAGCCCTTTCATCCGCGCCATAATCCGCAAGGGGCGCTCAAGCCATGGACCAAATTCACGTTTCATCGGGCGGCCATTGGGGCCGGTTTTCGACATCAGGGGCGGCGCCAGGTTAAAGGACATTTTGAAATCACCCTCAAACTCTGCCTGTGCCTGTTCTCGGCTTTTCAGCAACAGACGCGCCACCTCGTATTCGTCTTTGTAAGACAGCAGTTTGTGGTAACCTTCGGCCACCGCAGCCTTCACCGTGTCATCCCCAATGCTATTGACCAGCTTGGCATAGCGTTTGGCCAGACGTTTGCCCTGATACTGCGTCAGATGATCCATCCGGAAGGCAATCCGGTCCTCCAGCGTTTTGGGCAATGCCATCACCTTGGGCTCTGACACACGCTGTGCATCCTCAGGATACAGCGCTGCCCAGCGCCCGATATCAAAAGCCCGCAGATTGCGCTCTACCGCAGCGCCGTTCAGGCGGATCGCTTCTTGCATAGCCTCCAGTGACAGCGGCAGCAGCCCTTTCTGCCATGCCCCCCCCAGAACCATCATGTTCGAGAAAATTGAATCCCCCAATGCGGCCTTGGCCAGTTCGGAGGCATCAAACAAGGTCACCCCTTCCTTCAGCCGCGCTTCAAGCGCCAGGGTCAGACGGTCATAAGGCATCTGGAACTCTGTATCGCGGGTGAAATCGCCGGTAATGATCTGATGCGAATTCACAACCGCGCCCGTGCGCCCGCCTTGGGTCAGGCCCAGCGTCTTGGAACCGGCAGAGACCACCAGATCCCCCCCGATAAGGGCATGGGCTTCGCCTGTGGCCACGCGGATGGCTGAAATATCCGCGGGATCATTTGCCAGACGGCAATGGATATGCACTGCGCCCCCCTTCTGGGCAAGGCCGGCCATCTCCATCATGCCAGCGCCTTTACCGTCCAGTTGCGCCGCCTGCGCCATCAATGCGCCGATGGTCACAACACCGGTCCCACCAACACCGGTGATCACCACGTTATAGGTGCCATCGATCAGTGGCAGCTCTGGCATTGGCAGATCGGGGATTTTAATTTCAGTGGTCGGATCTTTGCGCACATTTGCGCCTTCCAGCGTCACAAAGGACGGGCAGAAGCCGTTAATACAGGAGAAATCCTTGTTGCAGGAGGATTGATCAATCGCGCGTTTACGCCCCAATTCGGTTTCTGCCGGCACAAGCGACACACAGTTGGATTGCACGCCGCAATCACCACAGCCTTCACAGACATCGGTATTGATAAACAACCGCTTGTCAGGATCAGGGAACAGCCCCCGCTTGCGACGCCGGCGTTTCTCGGCCGCGCAGGTCTGGATATAGACAATCGCGCTCACGCCTTCCTTGGTGGCAAAATCCTTTTGCACCGTTTCCAGCATGGCACGTTCATGCATCGCTACCCCCTTGAAAGCAGCGGCATCAACGTCCTCTTTCTCGTCATAGACAACGGCAAGGTTCTTTACCCCCATGGCCTGCAACTCGGCCACGATCCGGGGGGCGTCCAAATCCCCCTCGTTGTTCTGACCACCGGTCATGGCGACCGCATCATTATAGAGAATTTTATAGGTGATATTGGTTCCCGCCGCGAGGGCCGCACGGATCGCCTGTACCCCCGAGTGGTTATAGGTGCCGTCCCCAAGGTTCTGGAACACATGTTTGCGGGTGGAAAACGGTGCCTCGCCGATCCAGTTCGCCCCCTCGCCGCCCATATGGGTAAATCCGGTGGTTTCTCGGTCCATCCACTGCACCATATAGTGGCAACCGATCCCGGCATAGGCGCGGCTGCCATCGGGCACCTTGGTAGATGAGTTATGTGGACAGCCGGAACAGAAATACGGCATCCGCGCAGCGATATCCTCTGCGTTGTCCGCACGGCGCGCCTCATCAAGGGCCGCCATCCCCGCCTTAAGCCCGTCGGTATCGCGGCCTTCTTCAATCAGAATTTCGCCAAGCTTTTGCGCGATATAGATGGGGTCAAGCGCACCCCGGGTCGGAAACAGCTCTTCGCCATGTTCAAGGCCCGCGCCACCGCCCTTGTACCAGCCGTAAACCCGACGGTGCTGATCTGAGAACAACGCCTCTTTGATCTGTACCTCAATCAGCTTGCGCTTTTCCTCAACCACAACCACCAGATCAAGCCCTTCGGCAAAATCATGAAAGCCGCGCATGTCCAGCGGAAAGGTCTGGCCAACCTTATAGAGTGATAGCCCAAGGCGCTCCGCTTCGTTTTCGTCAATGTTCAACAAGCTCATGGCGTGGATCAAATCCAGCCAGTTCTTACCCGCAGCAACAAAACCGATCTTGGCACCGGGTTTACCCCAGACGCGCTTGTCCATCTTGTTGGCATGGCTGAACGCTTCGGCGGCGTAGCGCTTGTAATCAATCATCCGGGCTTCTTGATCATGTGGGGTATCCCCCAACCGGATGTTCAACCCGCCTTCGGGCATGTCAAACTCCGGTGTGATCAGCTGCATCCGGTTCGGATCACCGTTGACCACACTGGTGGCTTCAACCGTGTCCTTCATTGTCTTCAGGCCAACCCACAACCCCGAGAACCGCGACAACGCCCAACCATAGATGCCGTAGTCAAGGATCTCCTGCACGCCTGCCGGGCTGACCACCGGCATATAGGCATCGACCATGGCCCATTCGGACTGGTGCAGCACGGTCGAGGATTCGCCGGTATGGTCATCCCCCATCGCCATCAACACACCACCATGGACAGAGCTGCCGGCCATATTCGCGTGGCGCATCACATCACCGGAACGGTCAACCCCCGGTCCCTTGCCGTACCACAGACCAAAAACACCGTCGTACTTCCCTTCACCGCGCAGCTCCGCCTGTTGCGACCCCCAAAGCGATGTTGCCGCCAGATCCTCGTTCAACCCCGCCTGAAACGTAACCTCATGGGCGCGCAACACCTTCTCGGCCTTGGACATCTGCAAATCCACCGCCCCAAGAGGCGATCCGCGATACCCTGTTACCAGACCGGCGGTGTTCAACCCCGCCGCCCGGTCGCGCGCAGATTGCATCAACATCATCCGCACCAACGCCTGCGTGCCGTTCAGTAGGACGGTTGACCTCTCCAAATCAAATCGGTCGTTAAGTGAAATCTTCTGGCTGGTCATGGCGTTCTCCCTCGGTGCGATGATCTGGCGGCAGTTTTGTCAATTATAGGTCATAAATGCTGACCTGTATATAGGATTTTCTGAACTTCTGCCGCTATTATTCCCCTTCCCCCTATGCCTGCGGGGGCACTATAGGATACAAACTGCCCAATCCGGGCATGTGCCGACGGTGCCAATAGGGGACAAAATCAAATGGATTGGGACAAGCTAAGGATTTTTCACGCTGTCGCAGATGCCGGTTCCCTCACCCATGCGGGGGACAAGCTGAACCTGTCACAATCCGCGGTTTCCCGACAGATTCGCGGCCTGGAAGAACAGCTGAACACAAACCTGTTCCACCGCCACGCCCGCGGTCTGATCCTGACAGAACAAGGCGAATTGTTATTTGATGCCACAAGCGCCATGACAAAACGTCTGGACACCGCTTCTGCGCGAATTCGTGACAGCGAAGAAGAAGTATTCGGCGAATTGCGCGTCACCACGACCACCGGTTTCGGTACCCTGTGGTTGGCACCGCGCCTGCCAAAACTCTATGAGAAATTTCCAGACCTCAGGGTTGATCTGATGCTTGAGGAACGGGTGCTGGACCTGCCAATGCGCGAAGCGGATGTCGCGATCCGTATGAAAGAACCCTCGCAGGCCGATTTGATCCGCAAAAAGCTGATGATGATCAAAATGTGCCTCTACGCCTCGCCTGCCTACATTGAGGCCAACGGCATTCCTGCGACCGTTGAGGGGATGCACGCGCATCGGCTGATCTGCCAGAATACGGAAAGCGATCAGGTTGGTGCGGGTGTAACCCTGATCCAGCAAGTGATGATGAATGAGGTCCGGTCTCTACTGACCGTAAACAACTATTTCGGCGTGCTGCAAGGTGTGCTGCATGACCTTGGAATCGGTATCTTGCCTAACTATTTGACCGAGGATTTCCCCGAACTTGTTCAAGTCCTTCCGGAAGTACAATCAGCAGATGTGCCTGTTTTTCTGGCGTACCCCGCTGAACTGCGCCAATCAAAGCGGGTTTCTGCGTTCAAGGATTTTGTTCAAGACGAAATCATCAGCTACCGTAAGAGATTGAAAGATTTGTAAGTTTCGAAAGGTATGCGTAAAACACATATCGGATATGACGTGAATTAAGCGTTCATGACTTGATCGGGGGCACTTCGCCACTTACTTCATCGGTATAGAGTTAACGACCGCAAGGTTGTTTCTTTATACCTCCCTGTTGGACTTGGCCGAGCTTTGCGCTCGGCCTTTTTTTTGGCCATTTGGTCCGGCGAGGCCATTTGCCCCCTGCAAGGATAGCGCTGCATGTTGGCCTCTTGCATCAAAGCAGGCCGCATTCGCTCTGCTCTATTTCGCAATCTAAACCATAAGACACGCCCAGGTCGGAATTGTCAGATGAGAACATTCCCAAAACAAAACAGTTAGATACGTCGAAGTGCCACCTAGAGCGCCCCACCTTAAACATGAATCGCTTTCGCTGCCTCTCCCTTTGGTCGAACGCAAAAGCGATATGTGATGGCTCAGGTTAAAGGCGGTACGCTTTAGGGCCTGTGGACAATCATCCTGCCGCACTGATTTCAGTCCCAAATTGCTCAGTTCCAGACAAGAAAGCGCAGGACTAACGGGTTAATTCCAGCTTTCTTAACGCAGAACTGGGCAATTTGGGCGAAATCGCTACGCGACGCGGTCAATTCGGCTCGCCAGCGGCAAAAGGGGTTTCGCGCCAGTGCGGCAGGATGATTGTCCACAGGCCCTAGAATTCCAATAAATTTTGGAACTTTTCCCACCGGCTGCCTGTTGAATGTCCAAGACCGCAGCAACTGCGGAGCTATTGATACGAAAGGAAGATGAAATGACACGTTCAATTCTCGCGACAACAACAGCCATTGCAACGCTGGTGACAACCTCTTTCGCCTTTGCTGCCGAAAATGCTGCAAGCGACTTGCAGGGCAATTCTCCAGCAGTCACTGAAGGTGGCAACGCCAATGTGGTGGGTTCAACGCCAACCTCCGGCGATTTGGCAAGCAAGCGTTTTGGCATTGGCGAATCCGAATATGATCCGACACGTATGGCAATGACGCAACAACAGTACGACGCATTGAACGCCGCGATCGGTGCAGAGTTCAAAACCAGTGACGGCAAAGTTCTGGGCATGATCGAAGATGTGACAATCGACGGTCAGGGCAATCCAAACCTTGAAGTCGATCTGAACGACGACACAAAGATCGACGCCGATAATCTGGTGATCACCCTATTGCCGGACAGCATCGTATTGAAAGAAGGCAAGATTTTCATCGATACGTCAGAGGACAACCTGTATCTGCAAGCGCAGGACGGCTCGAAAGCGGATGACGAGTCACGCACAACTGTCATCGTGATGTAAGCAGCGCGAAATTTGCCGGCACGTGCAGCTGGCGCAGACCGCATCCCGAAAGGGGTGCGGTCTTTTTGTATCTGGTTCCGGCTGCCCCCTTCCCCCTTCTGCACGCTTGCACTAAGAACCGCAGCATCAGCGCCAAGGGGACAAACCGTATGCAAGAACCTGCCATCACCGATGAACTGATCGCCGCTCACGGATTCACCGCCGACGAATTCGCCGAGGTCAAGAATATCCTTGGCCGCGATCCGAACTATACGGAAATGGGCATCTTTTCAGCGATGTGGAACGAACACTGTTCCTATAAGTCTTCGAAGAAATGGCTGCGCACCCTGCCCACGGAAGGCCCGCAAGTCATCTGCGGCCCTGGCGAAAACGCCGGCATCGTGGATATTGGTGACGGTCAGGCGCTGGTCTTCAAAATGGAATCGCATAACCATCCCAGCTATATCGAGCCCTACCAAGGGGCCGCGACCGGGGTCGGCGGCATTTTGCGTGACGTATTTACCATGGGCGCGCGCCCCATTGCGGCAATGAACTCGCTCAGCTTTGGCCGCCCCGATCACCCAAAAACCCGCCAGCTGGTGCATGGTGTTGTGGCCGGCGTTGGCGGCTACGGCAATTGCTTCGGCGTGCCAACCGTTGGTGGCGAAGTGCGGTTTGATACGGCCTATGACGGCAACTGTCTGGTCAATGCTTTCGCAGCCGGCCTGGCAGACGCGGACAAGATCTTCTACTCGGCAGCTTCTGGTGTTGGGATGCCTGTTGTCTACCTCGGGGCCAAAACGGGCCGCGACGGCGTCGGCGGTGCAACCATGGCCTCGGCTGAATTCGACGACACAATCGAGGAAAAGCGCCCCACAGTCCAAGTTGGTGACCCCTTCACCGAAAAACGCCTGATGGAAGCAACGCTGGAACTGATGGCCACCGGTGCCGTAATCTCTATTCAGGATATGGGGGCCGCCGGCCTGACTTGTTCTGCGGTGGAAATGGGCGACAAAGGCGGGCTCGGCGTGCGTCTGGACCTTGAAAAGGTGCCGACCCGCGAGCTGAACATGACCGCTTATGAAATGATGCTATCAGAGTCTCAGGAACGCATGTTGATGGTCCTGAAACCCGAACTTGAGGCCGAAGCCAAAGCCGTCTTCGACAAATGGGACCTTGATTTTGCCATCGTTGGCGAAACACTGGCCGAAGACCGCTTCCTGATCATGCTGAACGGGGAACTCAAGGCGGACCTGCCGCTGAGCAAACTCGCCTCAACCGCCCCGGAATACGACCGCCCCTGGGTCGAAACGCCCGCAGCCGAACCGCTTGCTGACGTCCCCGGCATTGACCCGATTGACGGGCTTAAGGCGCTGATCTCGGATGTGAATTACGCTGCCAAGAACTGGGTGTTCGAACAATATGACACCATGGTGATGGGCGATTCCGCGCGCACGCCCGGCATTGGCGCTGGGATCATCCGGGTGCATGGCACAGAAAAATCCATCGCCTTCACCTCAGACGTGACACCACGCTACGTCAAGGCAAACCCGATTGAGGGCGGCAAACAAGCCGTTGCCGAAGCCTATCGCAACTTGACCGCTGTAGGTGCCAAGCCACTGGCGACAACGGATAACATGAACTTCGGCAACCCCGAAAAACCGCAAATCATGGGCCAGTTCGTCGGTGCAATCAAAGGCATCGGCGAAGCGGTTTCCGCATTGGACATGCCCATCGTGTCGGGCAACGTCTCGCTTTATAACGAAACCGATGGTACCGGCATCCTGCCCACCCCGACGATTGGCGCTGTGGGGCTGATCGAACATCCCGATCACATCATCGGTTGTGACGTGCGCGAGGGCCATGTGGCGCTGGTGCTGGGGGAAACCACAGGCCACCTTGGACAATCTGCCCTGCTGGCAACCGTCTTTGGCCGCGATGAGGGCGACGCACCTGCGGTCGACCTTGCTTTGGAAAAAGCCCATGGCGATTTCATCCGTGCCAACCGCGAAATGATCAAAGCCTGTACCGACCTCAGCGATGGCGGCCTTGCACTGGCAGCCTTTGAGCTGGCCGAAACCGCCGACGTCGGCGTCACCCTCGACGCAGCTGATACGCCAACCCTGTTCGGCGAAGATCAGGCGCGCTATCTCATCGCCTGCAACTTCGATCAGGCAGAGGCTCTGATGATTGCCGCCACAGCAGCAGGGTTGACCCTGACCACCATGGGCAAGTTCGGCGGCAACGATGTCACTATGGGCGGAGTTGGCGCACCTCTTGGCGAACTTTCCGCCCTCTACCGCGGCACGTTCGAAGCAACCTTTGTCTAAACCACCTGGTTTCGGAGCCGCCCTTGCGTTATACCGGGCGGACGGGGCAGCGGGGTTCTGCCAAGATCAATCGCCGAGGGCCCCGCTTGCGGGAGACGGCTATTGGTCTTGGCGGGGGCACGATGCTCTGTCAGGCAGGGATGGCGCAAGGGCGGCTTGGAGACCATTTGGTTTTGGTGAGCCCGCAGCGCCTTTTCTGTCCCCCACAAGCCACAAAGCGCCAAGGTGGGATGCTCAAACAGCCGCCATCAGCCGTGCTTTCTCGCCCATATCATCGGTACGCGAAATCACCTGCGCCAGTTCCTCAAGCGAGGCAATCGAATGGCCCGCGCGAAAACTGTCCACATGAGGCAACATCGCACGGATACCCGCCGCCTTGGGCGCAAACCCGTCCCAGCGCAGCAGAGGATTGAGCCAGATCACCCGCCGTGCCGTCAAATGCAGCCGCTGCATCTGGCGTGCCAAATCGTCGGGGGCATCCCGGTCCAGCCCGTCCGTGATCAGTAAAACAACCGCGCCCTGCCCCATCACACGGCGCGACCAATCGCGGTTGAACGCTTCAATAGAAGCCCCAATCCGCGTGCCGCCCTCCCAATCCTGCGCCTCTGCCCCTGCCGCCGCGAGTGCCGCATCAACGTCACGTGTCGCCAAATGCCGCGTGATATTCGTGAGCCGGGTGCCAAAGGTAAAAGCATGGACCTGCGCCCACCCCGCCCCTTTGGCATTGCTGACCGCATGAAGGAAATGCAGGATCACACGGCTGTACTGGCTCATTGATCCGGAGATATCGCACAGCACCACAAGGTTGGGATAGCGCGGACGTGGTGTCTTGAACGCCAATTGCTGCATCTCGCCACCACGGCGCAGAGCCGCCCGCAGAGATCGGGCAGCATCAATCCGGCCTGTCGGGGCGGCCATCGCCCGCCGCGACGGCAGGGGTTTCACCGGCAGGCTGAGCCGCGCCAACATGCGCTTGGCCTCGGCCATTTCCGCCAGTGACATCTGTTCAAAATCCAGCGTCCGCAACCGTTCCGTAGATGACATGGTGAAGCTGGCGTCGACCTCGATCAACGCATCCTCCTCTGGTGTTTCCGCCTCTTCCTCTTTGGGCGGGGCCTCTGCCCCATCCAGCAGCGCCTCGGCTGCGCGTTTTTCAGCCGCCTTGGCGGGGCGATCTTCCTGCACCCCGCGGATGGCTGGCAGCATCGCAGCCATCATATGCTCAAGATAGCGTGGATCACGCCAATAGAGCCGGAACAGCTGGGCAAAAACAGTGCGGTGCTCGGGGCGGTTCACAAAACAGGCGTGCAACGTCCAGTAAAAGTCGCGCTTGTCCGAAAACCCCGCCGCCTCGACCGCGCGGATCGCGTCAATAACACGACCCGGCCCGATGGGCAGACCCGCGCGGCGCAGGGCGCGGGCAAAATGGGTGATATTACCCGCAAGTTTGGGATCATCCGGCAGGTCGAGGGGTATATGTTCAACCATAAATGGTTGATTGGAGGTTCCACCTCCAAACCTCCGCAGTATTTAAGGCCAAAAAGAGGATCATGCTGGATCGAGGCTTGCTTTGGCCTGATCCAGAATGCGTTTGGCTTCGGAGCCCTGCAATTTGGCGATGTCATCCTGATACTTGAGGATCGCACCCAGCGTATCCGCGATGACTTCGGGGCTGAGAGTGATCACATCCAACGCCAGCAGGCATTTTGCCCAGTCAATAGTTTCAGCTACGCCGGGCTTCTTGAACAAATCCTCTGTTCGCAGTTGCTGCACAAAGGCGACCACCTCGCGGCTGAGGTTTTCAGCAGCCTCGGGCGCACGGGCCTGCAAAATCTCCATCTCGCGATCAAAATCAGGATAATCCACCCAGTGATACAGGCATCGGCGTTTCAACGCGTCATGCACTTCGCGGGTGCGGTTCGAGGTCAGGATGACGATCGGTGGATGCGGTGCTGTGATTGTGCCCATTTCGGGGATAGTGACCTGAAAGTCGCTCAACGCTTCGAGCAGGAAGGCCTCAAACGGGGCATCGGTGCGGTCCAACTCATCAATCAACAGGATCGGCGCGCCGTTTTCATCCGGACGCATCGCCTCAAGCAGCGGGCGTTCGATCAGATATTTATCGCTAAACAGATCAGCCGTCAGTGCCTCTGTATCTGCACCACCTGCGGCTTCGGCGGCACGGATCGCAACCATTTGTGCCGGGAAATTCCATTCATAGACCGCCGAAGAGGCATCAAGCCCTTCGTAACATTGCAAGCGGATCAATTTCCGGTTCAATCCCGCGGCCAGCGCCTTGGCAATCTCGGTTTTGCCAACCCCTGCCTCGCCCTCCAGAAACAGCGGTCGGCCCAAGCGCAGGCTCAGGAACATCACGGTGCCAAGATCACGGCCACAGATATACCCCTGATTGCCGAGCATCTCCTGCACCGTATCAATGCTTGTCATTTCAGTCATTGCATTCCCCCTGATATGCCAAAGGTGCATCTGCGCGCGCCGGGGTCAAGTCATCCGATTTGCCTAATTGTCACGCCCTGTGCTGGGACTGCTTCCCAGATTGACGCGATTCGGACAGGCTGGCATAGTCTGGGAAAAGAAACAGAGGTTCCGGGGCATTGTATTCCCGAACCCGGAGGCGGACATGGAAACGAGTATCAACTTCCCCCGGATATGCGGGTGATGGCAGATTTGCGCATCACAGCTGTCACTTGCGTCAAGAACGAAGGGCCTTTCCTGCTGGAATGGATCGCCTTTAACCGTTGTATTGGCGTAACGGATTTCTTGTTCTATTCAAATGATTGCACGGATGCGACCGACCTGCTGCTGGACCAGTTGGAAAGCCACGGTCTGCTGGCGCATTTGCCAAACCCCGCAACCAACCGCAATTACCAGATGCAAGCCTTGAAAGCCGCGCGCCGCCATCCTTTGGTGAAACAAGCCGATTGGGTTTGGATTGCCGACGTTGACGAGTTCCTGAACATTCATACAGGGGATCACACCATTCCAGACCTGATTGACGCCTGCAACAATCCACAGGCAATTTCAGTTACCTTTCAGTTCATGGCCAACAATGGGGTTGAGAGCTATGTGGACGAACCCGTCATTACACAATTCCTGAACAGCCATAACCCCGACATTTGGGGCGCGGATACGGCAATCGAGGTGAAATCACTGGTACGGCGCGATTTTCCAACCGAGTATTTTGGTGCCCACCGGCCCTTCCACGATGATGAAAAAGCGAAACCGGCATGGACCGACGGATCAGGCCGGCAGGTGCCGCCACCGTTCCGCAAGGCCGCAGGCAAGCGGCGCATTCGCGCCTTTCCGGCCCGTGACGCCCGTCACCACGCCACCCTGAACCACTATGCCCTGCGCTCGCTTGATAGTTATCTGGTCAAGAATGACCGCGGGGACGTGAACCGCGAACACCGTGCTTTCGACGACAGCTATTGGCGCGAACGCAATGATCCGGGCTATTTCGACAACAGCATTCTGCGCTATGAAACCGCTCTGCGGGCAGAAATGGCACGGCTGATGGCGCTGGAGGGCGTGGCAGATTTGCACGCCCGGGCCGTGGCCCTGCACCGCGAGAAACGCGACAGCCTGCTGGCGCAGGAAAGCTATCAGCAGATGCGCGAACAGCTGCGCAATGCATCCCACCTCAGCGATGCTGAAGCTTCTATTCTCAAGGAGCTGACAGGCGCGTGATCCCGAACCCCATCATCAGCCTGAGCCTGCCCAAATCGGGCACGACCACCCTTGCCACCGCCCTGCGCCGTGCTGGGTTGAACGTCATTGACTGGCGCATTCGCGACGCGCAGACCTTTCGCGAAGACCTCAAGGACCAGCTGATCGCGCCACTGATGTATGAGGATTACTTTGACAGCGGCGACCCGCTGGCGCGGTTTGACGAATTTCATGCCATTACGGAAATGAGCGCAATCAATGGCAAGTTGAGCATGTGGCCCCAAACCGACAGCGGCATGTTGGGGGCCATTCTGAAACATCACCCGGGGGCCAAGTTCCTGTTATCAATGCGTGACCCGACAGCGGTTGCAAACAGCATCATGGGCTGGAACAATCTGGGTCAGGTCCGCCTGCCACGTAACGACGTGCCCGGCCTTCCCCGCCCCTATGGCGGCAACGTCGAAAACCTGACGCAATGGGTTAACGGGCATTATGATTTCTGCTGCCGCTTCTTTGGCCGCTCACCGAACTTTCTCGCCTACGAGTTGGAGGAAAAGGATGTGCATCTGCGGATCAGCAGGTTCCTGCGCCTTGAACTGCCGTGGTGGGGCAAAGCCAATATGAATATCCGCCGGAAAGAAGCACCGGATGGCGAAAGCAATGATCATGTCGAAACCTGACCTTACCCTGCTGATCGGGCCGACCGAAAAGTCCGCCATGCGTTTTCGCAGCCTGCTCAAGGAAAAATCCGGGCCCTTGGCCAAAAAGGGGATCATCGCCCCGGCATGGAACCATGTGCGCCTTTATGCCGCCTGCGCCGAGGCCGGCGAAATCACCATGCTGCGCTACCGGCGCGGGTTAGACAATCCACTGGTACAACAGACCCTGACCGCAGAGTTTATCAACCTGTTTGAAAAAGAACTGCCTCAGATGGCGGGCAAACATGTGGTCTTGGTTTCGGCGCAACTGGGCAACCTTTTGTTCTCCCCCAACGAAATCGCACGGCTGCACGAACTGATTACCCCCTATTTCAATCACATCCGTATTGTTGCCCATGTAGAGGAACAGGCCCGCTTCTTGGCACAGCACTATAGCTTTGCCGTGCTTGAAGGCCGCGACACCCCGCTGGATCAGGAAATGGCACTGGCCGAACAAACAGACTGGTGGGCCGGCGCATTGGCTATGCGGGGAAGGAGCGAACCGCTGTTTGGTGTCTTTGACGACATTCACGCGCCGCCTTGCTGGCTGGACTACCAGACCCTGCTAAACCTATGGGAAGAGGTTTTTGGCAAAGGCAATGTAGCGCTGCGCCCCCTTGATCAGACAATGCTTGGCTCGGATGCCGGGATGGATGTGGTCTGTAATGCTTTGGGCATCAAGAACACCTTTGGCAAAGTCGGCACCGACCGCCCGGCACGGGCAGAACCGGCCGCCTCGCTGGCCCGTATGCGGCAAATGAACGATATGTTGATCCGGTACGGCAAAGTCCGCGACATGATCATCCCGCGCGACATCTGGACCCAGGTCCACAAAAACGTGCGCACAACCGGGACCGCAATTGAAGCGGGCAGCCTTGCTGTGGTGTCCGACCACTTCGCCGCAGATAATGCCGCTCTGGTCAAACGATTTCCCGATCTGGAAAACGTGCTGCGCCCTGATCCGCCACGCGAACCGTGGAAAGAGGCCGAGCCGACAATGGGATTTCGCGCCAGCCAGTATCTGGCTGCCTTTTCCCATGCCCTGCGCAAGGCCTCGACTTCGGCGGCAGACAAACGTGCCGAAGCAGAAGCGGCACGAAAAGCCGCAGAAAAATTCGACAGCATTCTGGCAGGCGAAACCACGGACAAGGCCACACAAGAGGCCAACAAACGCTTGCTGAACCGGGTCAAGGTCAACCACCAGATGGTAATGTCGACCCAGTTCAAACCGCACAACAATCAGGGGACGGTGAACGAGGAAGAGCTGGCCGCGCCCTATTCCGCCATACCGCCCCGCCCCCTTAAGGACGGCAGCACCGGCAATGTGATTGTCGGCTGTATGAAAAACGAAGCACCTTATATCGTGGAGTGGATCGCCTATCACCGGGCCATGGGGGTCGATAACTTCCTGATCTACACAAACGATTGCAGTGATGGCACCGACGACGTGCTGGACCGATTGATGGAAATGGGCATTGTTGAACATCGCAACAATGACAACTGGAAGGGCAATTCCCCCCAGCAACATGCGCTGAACAAATCACTGAAAGAGCCGCTGATCCAGAACGCAGAGTGGATCGCGCATATTGACGTGGATGAATTCATGAACGTGCGCACAGGCAACGGCACGTTGGATGATCTATTTGCCGCCGTGCCCGATGCCACCAATATCGCAATGACCTGGCGGTTGTTCGGCCATAATGGCGTCACGCAGCTGGCGGATGATTTTGTGATCGAGCAGTTTGATGCCTGCGCCCCGAAATACTGTCCCAAGCCGCATACCGTCTGGGGTTTCAAGACCATGTTCCGCAACATCGGCGCCTATGCCAAGATTTCCTGCCACCGTCCCAACAAGCTGGACGAGAAATTCGAGAGTAAGGTTAAATGGGTGAACGGATCGGGTCAGGACATGACTGGCGATGCCGCCCATAACGGCTGGCGATCTTCCAAGAAAAACATCGGCTATGACCTGCTGCAATTGAATCACTACGCCCTGCGCAGCGCCGAAAGCTTCCTGATCAAACGTCAGCGCGGGCGCGCCCTGCATGTGGACCGGTCGATCGGGATCAACTATTGGATTCGTATGGATTGGTCCGATTTCCGTGACCTCACGATCAAGCGCAACATCCCGCGCCTGCGCGCTGAATATGACCGCCTGATGCAGGATTCGAAACTGAGACAGGCCCATCGGGACGGGCTTGCCTGGCACAAGGCCAAGGCCGCGGAGCTGCATGGCAAACCGGAATTTGCCGAGCTTTACAGTCAGGCCCTAGACGTAAAACTGAATGAAACAGAGCGTGTAGCCTATGCGCTTTCTCTGGATATGGAGAGCTGACATGGACGGCGAGACACGGAAAAACAGTGAATTCATCATGTCGCGTGGCATGAAATTCCCACGCCACCCCGAAATCATGCAGGGCAAGATCCGCCGGATGCTGCGCCGTGGCGTCTATGAACGCAAAGAAAGCGAAGCCGCGCTGCGGGTGGTGCGTGCCGGTGACGTGGTTGTCGAACTGGGCGGCGGCATCGGCTATATGTCCACATTGGTTGCCACTAAACGCAAGATCGAATCCGTGCATGTGTTTGAGGCAAACGCCAATCTGATCCCTTACATGAAACAGGTCCACGAAGTGAACGGCGTCACCAACGCCCATGTCACCAATGCCATCCTTGGACCGCGCAAGGGCAAGGTCGACTTTTATGTGCGCGACCCGATGCTGGGCTCATCCATGGAGATTTTGGAAGGCGAAGTCGATCCCCCCGCGGTCAAGGTTGACGTGCTGGAGGCGAAATCCACCTTCAAAGACATCGGGGCAAGCGTGTTGATCTGTGACATCGAAGGGGCCGAGGTTGATCTGATCCCGTCAATCGACCTGACCGGTCTGCGCGCCGCGATCATTGAAACCCATCCGCAATGGATCGGCCCCGAAGGTATTCAAAAAGTGTTTCGCGCCTTTATGGATGCCGGCCTGACCTATTACCACCGCGGCTCCGAGGGCAAGGTGGTTGCATTCCGTAACCGCTGGTAATGGGCCATCTTGCAATCCTTTGTGTGCGAAACGAGGCGGCCTTTCTATTGGAATGGCTGGCCCACCACCGTGCTATTGGATTTGATGATTTTCTTGTCTTTTCAAATGATTGCACCGATGGCACTGACCTGATGCTGGACCGGTTGGCGCAGATGGGCCTGTTGACCCATGTGCGCAACTCCGGTCCTTATGACAAAGGCGGCATCCAGTTCACCGCCATGAAAGCGGCGGCCAATATGGCGCAGGTCAAACAGGCCGAATGGATTTTACCGCTGGATGTGGACGAATTTGTCAACATCCACACCGGGGATCACACATTGGCAGCCCTGCACGCCGCTCTGCCCGACGCCAGCGCCATCACCCTGACATGGCGGTTGTTTGGCACCTCTGGGCAGTCCCGGTATCAGGACATCCCGATCCTTGACACATTTACCAAATGCGCGCCGGTGGTGCTGCACTGGCCGTGGCGTGCGGCGATGTTCAAGACGCTGTACCGCAACGATGGCACCTACAAAAAACCCGGTGTGCATCGCCCGCGCGCGCCTGACAAAACCCGCTTGCAAGAGGCCCGTTGGCGTGATGGCAGTGGGCGCGCCCTGCCCGATCCCTTCAAGACCAAGCGTATCTTTTCCAACTACGGTCAGGACAATTACGCTCTGGCACAGCTGAACCATTACCCGCTGGGCGCCTTAGAATCCTATGTGTTGAAGGCCGATCGTGGCCGCGCCGTACATGCGGACGACATGTTGGGACTCGACTATTTTGTCGATCGTAACTTTAACACAGATACCGATACAACGATCCAGTCGCTGGCCCCGCAACGCGCAGCCGAACGCGCGGCACTGGAAGAGGACGCCACCCTAACGTCCTTGCACAGTCAAGCCGTTCAATGGCGCAAGACCCGCTTTTCAGAGTTGTTGAAACAAGATGCGTTTCGCGCCCTCTTTGGCCGGCTTCTGATGACGCCGCCAACCCAGCCCTTGCCGCAAAAGACCGCGCAATTCCTCAGTCGTCACGCCCGCGCAGCGCTGCACCGTAAGATTGAATAGCACCGTTTCGGCGCTAATTTTTCTAATTTCTGCCGCATTACACTTGTAGCACGGCCTTTAAATCGCACATCCAAAAGCGATACGTGGATTTGAGGACGTGGCCATGACAGATGCAACGCCAACACTAGAGACTTCTTTGCTAGACCTGCCTCGGCGGGAATGGCTGGATACCGTCGAACAGATTGTCGACGAAGATGGCTATCTGGAACCACTGGGCCGACGTCACCACGCGATTTTTGTCGAGAAGGGCAACACCCTGCTGGTGACCTTTGAAACCTTGCAAGGCATGCATGCGCTTTCGGATATGGGCCAGCCGCTGGGGTGGGAAATGCTACGCGATTACGGCTGGTCACACCTATGTCTGGCCAGCAACGGCGACACCTGGTTTCGCGATCAATCGGTCTATGGCTATTTCGACCGCCTGATTGACGACGGCTTCTTTGACGAATTCGACACAGTGATTTTCTACGGTGCAGGCCCCTGTGCCTATGCGGCGGCAGCCTTTTCTGTGGCCTCGCCGGGCGCACGTGTGCTGGCAATCCAGCCACAGGCGACACTTGATCCGCGCCTGACCGAGTGGGACGATCGTTTCACCGACATGCGGGCACAGGATTTTACCACCCGATACGGCTATGCCCCGGAAATGCTGGATGCGGCGGAACGGGCCTATGTCATCTATGATCCGCGGGAACAGCTGGACGCCATGCACGCCGCCATGTTTACCCGCCCCAACGTCGATAAATTCCGTATGCGGTTTATGGGCAATGCCCTGCAAACCGACCTTTTGGAGATGGGCACATGGGCACCGTTGCTACAGGCTGTGGCGACAGATGAATTGACCGTACCGTTCTTTGCCGAACTCTATCGCGCGCGCCGTGATTACCGCCCGTATCTGCGCAACCTGTTGGACACATTCGAGTCCGAAGGGCGCACTGGTTTGGTCGAAGCCCTATGTGCCAATGTATCAGCCCGGATGCGGGCACCGCGATTCAGGATCACATTGCGCAAATTGCATGACGCCCGCGCTGCCGCCGCGCAAAGCGAAGCAGATCAGGACTAGTCCTGCGAAGATAGCTGTGCTACCGCCGCACCCATGACAAAAACACTGACGATCCGCCGTCCTGACGACTGGCACCTGCATCTGCGCGACGGCGATATGCTGCGCGCTGTTTTGCCTCACACATCCGCCCATTTCGCCCGTGCGATCATCATGCCCAATCTGGTGCCGCCCGTAGTAACTATGGCGGATGCAACTGCATATCGTGACCGGATTGTCGCGGCTCTGCCCGAGGGTAGCGGGTTTTCTCCGCTGATGACCCTGTATTTGACCGAAAATACCGATCCCGAAGACGTGGCCGCCGCCCATGCTGCCGGTCTGATCCATTCCGTGAAACTCTATCCAGCCGGGGCCACCACCAATTCGTCCAGCGGCGTTGCCAACTTTGATAATGTCGCGCAAACCCTTGAAAAGATGGCCGAGATTGGCCTTCCTCTCTGCACCCACGGCGAAGTTACCGACAGCGACGTGGATATCTTTGACCGCGAAGCCGTGTTTATCGACCGTGTGCTGGACCCGATCCGCCGCAAACATCCCGATCTGCGCGTGATCATGGAGCATATCACCACAGCCGATGCCGTCGATTATGTGAAATCGCAACCCAAAAATCTGGCGGCGACCATCACAACCCATCATCTGGTGATCAACCGGAACCATATTCTGGCCGGTGGTATCAAGCCGCATTATTATTGCCTGCCGGTCGCCAAACGCGAGGTCCATCGCCTTGCCCTGCGCGCCGCTGCAACATCTGGCGATGCACGATATTTCCTTGGCACGGATTCCGCCCCTCATACTGACGCCAATAAGCTGTTGCCCTGTGGCTGCGCAGGGTGTTTCACCGCAATAAACACCATGTCGATCCTCGCTGAAGTCTTTGAACAAGACGGCGCGCTGGAGCATCTTGAGGCCTTCGCCAGCCGCAATGGCCCCACGTACTACGGCCTGCCCGTGAACGAGGACACCATCACCCTGACGCGGCAAGCGCCTGAATATCCAACACATATCGAAACGCCAGACGGTCCTGTCACCGTATTTGACCCTGATATGCCGCTGAATTGGTCCGTTACCTAATCACGCCAGCCTTCTGTGGAATACCACCCCTAGGCCAGAGCCACACAATCATCATCCGGAGAACATGCATGATCCCTTCCAGCTACCCTGATGCCGCCGAATTGGCCCGCCTGACCGCCCGCATGTTGCTTGAGATTAAGGCGGTGAATTTCAACTCCAAAGACCCGTTTACCCTGTCTTCCGGTCTGCCCAGCCCGACCTATGTGGATTGCCGCAAGCTGATCAGCTATCCGCGTATCCGCAGCACGCTGATGGATTTTCTGACCGTCACCGTCATGCGCAACGCCGGTTTCGAGGCCTTTGACAACATCGCTGGCGGCGAAACCGCAGGCATTCCCTTCGCCGCTCTGGTGGCAGAACGTATGGCCCTGCCGATGACCTATGTGCGCAAAAAGCCCAAAGGTTACGGCAGGAACGCCCGTATCGAAGGGGATATGACCGAGGGCCAACGCGTACTGCTGGTTGAAGATTTGACCACTGACGGCGGCTCGAAACTCAGCTTTGTTGATGCCATCCGCGAAACCGGGGCCACCTGTGCCCATACCGCTGTGATCTTCTACTATGGCATCTTCCCGCAGACGGAAAAGACCCTTGGCGATCACGGGATCGCACTGCACAGCCTTTGCACATGGTGGGACGTTCTGGCCGAAGCCAAGGCGCAAAACGCTTTTGACGCCACCACCCTGCGAGAGGTCGAAGCCTTTTTGAACGCGCCAACCGAATGGCAGGAGCGCCATAAGAAGTAGCGCCTGCGCAAATTTGACGCGCCCTAATAACACCCGATATTGACCGCGACAGCACTCTTGAGGCAAGATGTTGTGGCAGTCACGGCTTTTGCGTCTTATCCACAAAACATACAATTTGCGCGATCGCCTCGCGCACTTTAAACGATGCCGTGGGAAAACGGGTGAACCAATGAACGAAATCACGTCACTGAACGCGAATGATATTGCCGTGCAGGCACCGGAAACGATGCCGCACTCCATCGAGGCCGAACAGCAGCTTCTGGGCGCAATTCTGACCAACAACGATATTTATGACCGCATCGCTGCGATCATCGGGCCCAAACATTTCTACGACCCTGTACATGCCCGCATTTTTGACATCGCATCCCAACGCATTGCCAAGAACAACCTCGCCTCGCCCGTGACCCTCAAGGCGTTTATGGAAGACGACGAGGGGCTGAAAGAATTGGGTGGCCCTGCCTATCTTGCCCGTCTGGCCGGTGCTGCGATCTCAGCTTTTGCCGCGCGTGACTATGCCCAGATGATCTATGATCTGGCGGTGCGTCGCGACCTGATCCAATTGGGCCGCGATATCTCTGCCAAGGCCGCGCAAGTCGACGTCTCATCCGAGCCGCGCGAACAAATCGTCGAAGCCGAGCAAGAGCTGTACAAAATGGCCGAGCAAGGCCAGACAGAAAGTGGATTTCAGAGCTTTCTCAAAGCGGTAACCGACGCAGTTAATGTGGCCAATACAGCCTATCAACGCGATGGCGGGCTGTCAGGTGTCTCCACCGGCCTGATCGACATGGATGGCAAGCTGGGCGGTTTGCACCGGTCTGACTTGCTGATCCTTGCGGGTCGTCCCTCCATGGGGAAAACCTCGCTTGCGACCAACATCGCCTTTAACGTCGCCAAGGCCTACAAACGTGGCCGGCTTGCCGATGGCTCAGAAGGGGCCGTCGAGGGTGGGGTTGTCGGGTTTTACTCGCTGGAAATGAGCGCCGAACAGCTGGCCGCCCGTATCCTATCCGAAGCGGCCGAAATCCCGTCTCAGCAGATCCGCTCAGGCGATATGTCAGAAACCGAGTTCCGCCGGTTTGTCGATGCGGCCAAGGCGCTGGAGGCCTGTCCGCTTTATATCGACGACACGCCTGCCCTGCCAATCAGCCAGCTTGCCGCGCGCGCGCGCCGTCTGAAGCGGACCCACGGGTTGGACGTGTTGATCATCGACTATCTGCAACTGGTGCGCGGCACCGGGAAATCCGACAACCGGGTCAATGAAATCTCGGAAATCACCATGGGCCTCAAGGCGATTGCCAAGGAATTGGACATTCCCGTAATCGCCCTGTCGCAGCTGTCGCGCCAGGTCGAAAACCGCGAAGATAAACGCCCGCAGCTGAGCGATCTGCGGGAATCCGGATCGATCGAACAGGACGCCGACGTTGTGATGTTCGTGTTCCGCGAGGAATACTATAAAGAACGCGAAAAGCCTGGCGATCACGACCTTGAGGCGATGGCCCGCTGGCAAGAAGATATGGAACGGCTGCATGGCCGCGCCGAGGTTGTCATCGGCAAACAGCGCCACGGCCCCATCGGCACAGTCGAGCTGAGCTTTGAAGGGCGTTTCACCCGGTTTGGTAACCTTGCCAAACCTTGGCAACAGGGCGGTGGCGAGCAGGAATTCTAACCTTGGGTTGATTTTCTCCACAGGACAAAAAGCAACCTCTACCCAAACCGGGCAGAGGTTTCACTTTGAAAAGCCGTGGTTTCCCATAGATTTGCGCAACACAGTCCACCTTACTGAAAAGTTACCACGCAAACCGCCTGAAATCAGTCCACCGACTTAACCTCATAGCGCAAGCCAACCGCCGTGCCTTGGGCAAAGCCTTTCCATGCGCTATGGTCTGCCTTGGGGGTGCCGTCCTCATTCATTGACCAGACACCACCATTGGAGTTCTCGATCAGCTCAAGATAGGCCCCTTTGTCAGCATCCGCTTTCAGGCCACGATCCAGCCAGGCCGTCACAAAATGCTGGGCGATATTGTTCATGCGGACCGTGTCCCAAACCGGGTCTGTGTAATGCGACGAGATGTCAAACCCCTTGTCTTCGTTGAAGTAGAAACTTTCGGCAGGGGCCGGCATCGGGGCTGCGGTGTTGTGACCACCATTTTCAAAGGTCAGTAGGGCATGTGGCAGGTCTGAGGCATTTTCCCAAATCGCACGCACCCCTTTTTCGTACAGCGATACGGAATCCTGCGACCCTGCGATAAACAACATCGGGATGCCGATACCGGCCAGCCCATCGGCGTCCCAGAACCCCGTGTTCATCCCCCAAGGGCCGATGGCAACGGCGGTTTTGATCCGTGGGTCCGGCAGCTCCTTATGGGTCGCACTGCCAGCTTGGTGGATGCCCAAGGTGCCATGCGGCCCACCCCAAGGATACGCAACCGACGCTTCGGTCACACCGCCGCCTGCTGTGATAATCGCACCGTATCCGCCCATGGAATACCCAATAAGGCCCGTGTTATCCGCGTCATAGAGACCTGCAAAATCACCGCCCTCCGCCGCCAGTTTGACCATCTCCTCCAGCACGAACAGCTGGTCCAGCGAACGGTTCACCAAGGTAGAGCCGAAAGCGGCCTGTGTGCGGTAAGTGCTGTCAGTGTGATCAATCGAGGCCACAACATACCCTTTGGAGGCGATGTTTTCAGCCAGATGCGACAACAAGAAACGGTTGCCGGGATACCCATGGCTGATCAGTACCAGCGGATAGCCTACCGCCGCTGCCGGGGTGGCATCGCGCAGGGCACGACCTGTCAGGGAAACCTCGGTGGTGCCATCGCGCAGATAGGCCTTCAATCTGGTGTCCCCCGTTGCACCCTCAGCCGCAGGATACCACATTTCGACAGTCAGCGGACGATCATAGGTCGGCAGCTCTGCCGGTTTATCCGCAGCCGGATCGA
This sequence comes from Sulfitobacter sp. M05, assembly GCF_029285175.1. Classification (GTDB taxonomy): domain Bacteria; phylum Pseudomonadota; class Alphaproteobacteria; order Rhodobacterales; family Rhodobacteraceae; genus Sulfitobacter. The sequence continues at coordinate 1,197,589 of NZ_JABEDH010000001.1, forward strand.
TGGACAAAATGTCGATCTGGCCCGGATTTACCATGTCCAGTTGGCGCACCCCAACAGGCAGCGCCCCGTAGGCGGCCAGTTCCGGGGCGGTGGGCAATTGGGTGTCGATGCGGTTTTCCGCCAAGCCAGCGGTTGCGGCAAGGCCAAGCGCCACGGCAATCGGGGCTCTGTTCAAAGATGTCTTCAGCATGTTTTCCTCCTCAGGTTGGGCACAGCCTTGCGCGGGGATGACTGTAGGGCAAGTATCGATTCCGTGACGTTGCATCCCATCAGCGCATATTAACATCACAGGAATGTATTACGGTTCAGCGTCACTGCCTTGCGCGCAGCCCTTGGGCCTGCTTGTTCCTGTTGCCCGATTTGGTTAAGTCAGTCACAGGTCGGGCCACATCCCGCCCCTGCCCGTACCAACTGCCACAGGACCCTAGCACCATGACCACCGCGACCCTGACGATCGACCTCACGGCGATCGCCGCAAACTGGCAGGCACTGGACAAGATGACCAACAGTGAAACCGCTGCTGTGATCAAGGCCGACGCTTACGGGCTGGGCATCGCCAAGGTTGGTCCGGCACTGGCCAATGCCGGCGCACGCGGGTTCTTTGTGGCCGCTGCCGAAGAAGGTGTCGCATTGCGCCGCGCACTTGGGTCCGGCCCGGACATCTGCGTCTTTTCGGGCCATATGCCGGGAGATGCGGACATGATCCGCTCGGCGGCCCTAACCCCGATGATCAACTCTGTCGACCAGTTGCTGACCCATGTCGAGGCCCTGCCGGGCCATCCTTTCGGGATACAGCTGGACACCGGTATGAACCGGCTGGGGATGGAGCCTGCGGAATGGTCTGCCGTGCGCGACATTGCGGTTGCCCAGCAGCCCGTGGTGATCATGTCACATCTGGCCTGTGCGGATGATCCTGACCACGTGATGAACCAGATGCAACTTGATTGCTTTAACGATATGACGCAAGGCCTTGATATTCCAAGATCCCTATCGGCAACCGGCGGCATCCTGTTGGGCGAGAAGTACCACTTTGACATCACCCGCCCCGGCGTCGGTCTCTATGGTGGCCTGCCATTTATTGATGCCACGCCAGTGGTCACGCTGGACATTCCCGTGATCCAGATTCGCGATGTGGCAGCGGGGGAAAGTGTCGGCTATGCCAATGCCTTTGTCGCCAAGACAGAAACCCGCGTGGCCACCATTGCGGCCGGTTATGCCGACGGGTTGATCCGCGCTATGGGCCAAGGCGCAACCTTGACATATGACGGCCAGCCAGTGCCGGTGATCGGGCGGGTCTCTATGGATATGATCACAGTGGATATCAGCCGCCTGTCGCAAGTACCTGAACATTTGCAGCTGATCGGCCTGCACCAGTCCGTTGATACGGTGGCCGGATTTGCCGGGACAATCGGATATGAAATCCTGACATCGCTGGGTGCGCGCTATGATCGTGTTTATCTGACGTGAGCCGGCACAACAGGATCATCACCATCCTGAACCTTGGCCTGCTGGTGGCCTATCCGGTCGCATGGTGGGCCCCGTTGATGCGGGCCGGTTTGCTGCCGCTATTTTCCCTCAACGAAATCTCGGTGCTGACCGGGCTGCAATCGCTTTGGGCCTCGGATATCTTTCTGGCGCTGGTGGTCACACTGTTTGCGCTCTTTGCCCCCTACCTCAAAACAATCGCGCTGGCCTTGGTGCATTTCGGCCTGCTGAGCCGCGTTGCCCTGCCAGCGCTGAATGTCTTGGGCAAGCTGGCGATGGCAGACATCTTTTTGATCGCACTTTATATTACCCTGTCCAAAGGCATTGGTCTGGGCCGGATCGAGGTCGCATGGGGGCTATACTTGTTCACCGGTTGCATTCTGACCTCGCTGTGGATCAGTTGGAAAACAGGACAATCTTTGGATTAGCGATTGATTGCGCCGAATTCAGAAACAAACCACGGATTAACTGTGGCATTTGCGACATTTTGCCATGACGACCGCCGCATTTGCGACTTTTTTCATGCAAATAATGATGACCAAGCGTAAACTTGCCGACAGATGCTTCCGGGGGGATGTCTTTGTCTACGTTTCGCACACTTGCGTATTTTGTTCAGTTTTTGCTGCAACGTCTCGCGTTTGTCGTTTTCCTTTTTAGCGCTCTGGCCTTGATTGGGGCCAGCGCAATGGCGGCACTTGGATTATGGTCCTGGATTGACCTGAACTTGGGATATCAGGGCCAACAAATCGAAAACGCTGGTATGTATGTGCAGATCGGCCTGAGTATTCTGGCCCTTGGCCTGTGCTTTTTCTTGCCTTCCAACCGGCGCATCATGGTCCTTGAGAACTCTCACCGCCGCTTTTCTATCGGAATGCAAGACGTCGCTCAGGCCTATAGTGCCGCTCATGCGGCGGACCGCGCGGAAACCTTTCAATTAAGTTCGGAATTCGATGCGGTGCGCGAACGTCTGGCCTATCTGCGTGACCACCCAGACCTTAGCACGCTGGAGCCGGCCCTGCTGGAGGTTGCGGCCCAGATGAGCCATATCAGCCGTGAACTGGCAGAGGTTTATTCCGACGACAAAATCGCCCGTGCCCGCAGTTTCCTCAAAGAACGCCAGCAAGAGATTGCCCTGTTCAACAGCCGCTTGGAGCAAGCCAAGGGCATCAGCACCGATTTAAAACACTGGCTGCATGAGGTGGAGCTGGAGGAAAGCGTGGCCGTGGCGCAATTGGAACGGCTACGCGCAGAGATGCAGGAAATCCTGCCGGAGCTGGGTCTTGAAAGCCGGCATAAGGCGGATCAGGCTGCATTGGACAATACCATCGTTGATCTACAGCCCAAGGCCGCCGAATAGCCAAGCGGACGGGCAGCGGTTTATCATCGAAAACCCTTGGCCGTCGCATTTGGGTCTTGGCAAAATTCGGCGTTAAAACAAGCTGGACGGGAACCCGGCACCGCACAGGGACGCGCGGTGCCGGGCTTTGTTCAGGTCAGGCTGCGACGCAGCTTTGGCAAACGGGACAAGATCAACGTGTCCAATACAAGCACGGCAAGCAGAGCCAGACCGGCCATCGGAAAGGCCATTGAAACACCCAGACCGACCAGCACCGCACCTTGCCACAGAGGCAGCTCTTTCGGCATCGGTGGCGCGGCAAGGCGCCCCGCCTTGGTCGGACGTCGCTTCCACCACAGGACGATTGAACTGACGCACAGGAACAAGACCGACAAACAGACAACCGTGTTGGCAAGCACGCTGAGGAAGCCCAGCGTTCCCATGTGCAGGGCAATACCCACGGCCATGGCCTTGCCCGCCAGCGAATAGTCTTCATAGCGCACATCCGCCAGAACCTTGCCGGTGTACTGATCAACATGGACAGTCCGGTCGGACATTGGATCAGTGCTATCCGTGCTCATCGAGTCGCGGCTCATCGTCCACACACCGGTTTCGTTTTGCGGCACGTTGAGTTGATAGCGGGCGTCGAACCCGATTTCCCGCGCAAGAGCATCGACTGTATCAAGAGTGACGGCACCCGTTTGCACACCAGCGGTCCCAACATCACTGCCGGATGCAGGCATTGGCGTTTGCTCCAGCGCCCAAGGCACTTCGCGGCGGTCGTGGTTCATGCTGGCGTGGGTCTCGTCCGACAAGGGGACATTATCCCATTTATCCGCAGGAAACTGGCTCCAGGCCTGCACCACCTTGCCCCCCCAGATACCGGCCCAAGCCAGCCCGGAAATCAAGAAGAAGACCAAAAAGAAGGAAAGCCAAATGCCGACGACCCCATGCAGGGATTTCCACAAAGCACGCCCGCGGCCAAAGCTGGGGATCAACGCATGTCGCCAGCCCGCCGCGCGTGGCCACCACATATAAAGCCCGGTTGCGATGAGAACCAACGAAAGAGAAGCCGCTGTTTCAAGCATCCTGTCACCGGTAACGCCCAGCATCAGGTCACTGTGAATGTTATCTACGAAATCATACCACCCGCTGCGGCGCGGAAATGTCTCGATCACTTGCGCGGTATAAGGATCGACAGCCACCATTGTGGCATTCCCCTCCGCGTCAACGCGAAACAGCGCCGCCAGATTCTCGGTTCTAGGGGCGACATATTGTTTTAATACACCGTTCGGGATGGCAGACACGGCAGCGTCAGCTTGCGCTGATACGGGCTGCACAATGGCCTGCGGCACAACTTCGGTGCGCTCCCCGTCACGCCCGTCGACCCATGCAATCCACAGCATGGCCATGCCAGTAATTGCAAGAACCGTCAAAAACGGAATGACGAAAAGTCCGGCATAAAAATGCCAGCGCCAAGCTGCAAAATAGAGTTTGTTCGCACCGCCCTCGGGCTGCGCGTTGGTTTCAGTCGATGTCATGTGTTGGCTCCAAGCCTTTTTGACCGCAAAATCGCGGGTGAAATTAGAATTCAGGTTGTCGAATTCAGGCTGTGGGGGGCGCGCGCGTCAGACGTGTTGGATCAAGCGGTCGCGTATGGTGAAGCCGCTTGGCGACAAAGGTCAGAACCCGCGTCTGATCAGAAATCAAAAGCGGAACCCCATGACAGTTGCGTGGTACAAGCACCGCACCAATCAAGCGGCAGGCTTCACATTTTTGGCCGGATGCGCTGCCCTTTTCGTCGGAACCGCCACAGATATCGGCAAGCGAACCACCTGCTGCAACATAAATCGCAAGCTCGGGTGACATCGCTCTCTTTGGACCAGAATGGGCAAAGCCGGATGCAGCCATCGCAAAGATTAATGCGAGAGGTGTAAGGTATCTGCAAAGGAAAGGCAGCGCGTTTAACATGCTAAGGCTCTTAGAAGGTTTTGCGCGAACGCACCAGAAGGGGAACCGAAAAAGCTCGTCTTTTTGGCACAGCACCGCAGTACCACTTTTCCCTTTGACGCCCCGCCCCCTCTGCGCCACAACCCTTGCCATGGCAAAACCCGTCAAGACATTCTCCTGCACCGCATGTGGTGCCAGTTTCACCAAATGGTCGGGCCGCTGTGACGGTTGCGGCGATTGGAATACCATTCAGGAAGACAAAGGCATTTCTGCCGGTCCGCCCAGCAAATCCCTGGGCGCGCGGCGCGGCTCTTCTGTCCAGCTGACCGATCTTTCCACCGAAGAAGCCCCGCCACCGCGCAGTTTTTCACGCATCGGCGAACTTGACCGCGTGTTGGGCGGCGGGTTGGTGGCCGGCTCTGCCATTCTGGTCGGCGGCGACCCCGGCATCGGGAAATCCACCCTATTGCTGCAAGCCGCTGCGCATTTTGCAAAGGCCGGTTTGCAAACAATTTATGTCTCTGGCGAAGAGGCCTCGGCGCAGGTCCGAATGCGCGCGCAACGCCTTGGCCTTTCAGATGCGCCGGTGCAGCTGGCGGCGGAAACCAACCTGCGCGATATCCTGACCACGCTGGACAAGGAACGCCCACAGCTTGCCATCATCGATTCGATTCAAACCATGTGGGCCGACAACGTCGAAAGCGCCCCCGGTTCGGTGTCCCAGGTACGCGCAGCCAGTCATGAGCTGACCGCATTTGCAAAACGCACCGGCACCTCAGTGATCCTTGTCGGCCATGTCACCAAGGAAGGCGCGATTGCCGGGCCGCGGGTTGTCGAACATATGGTCGACACGGTCCTCTATTTTGAAGGCGAACGCGGCCACCAGTTCCGTATCCTGCGCAGCGTCAAAAACCGCTTTGGTCCTGCGGATGAAATCGGTGTATTTGAAATGACCGGCAAGGGGCTGGCTGAGGTGACCAACCCTTCTGCCTTGTTCCTCTCAGAGCGCGGCCAACCCGCCGCCGGATCGGTTGTATTTGCCGGAATCGAGGGCACCCGCCCTGTGCTGGTCGAGCTACAGGCCCTTGTCGCCCCCTCACCCCACTCACAGGCGCGTCGCACCGTTGTCGGTTGGGATTCTGGTCGCCTTGCCATGATCCTCGCTGTGCTTGAAGCGCGATGTGGCATTCCTTTTGCCGGTCTGGACGTCTATCTAAACGTTGCCGGTGGCATGAAAATATCCGAACCCGCCGCCGATCTGGCTGTCGCTGCCGCCTTGTTAAGCGCGCGGGAAGACACGGCATTGCCCGCCGAAACCGTGGTTTTTGGCGAAATCAGCCTATCCGGTGCGCTTAGACCGGCCAGCCAGACCGAAAACAGGTTGAAAGAAGCGCAAAAACTTGGTTTTACCAGCGCTATCGCTCCTGCCGGTGGCAAAACCGCAGCGGCGAGTGGCATATCGCTGAATACAATGAGCGATCTGACCGGCTTTGTTGGTGAAATTTTTGGCGCGGGATAACGCGCCTATCGGGTAAGGGGCAGGACGACAATGGAAGGTTTTACGATTATTGACGGCGTGGTGGCGCTGGTCATCATCCTTTCAGCCTTGCTGGCCTATGGTCGCGGTCTTGTGCGCGAAGCCATGGCGATTGTCGGCTGGATTGCTGCCGCCATTCTTGCATTTTTATTCGCACCGCGGGTCGAACCCATGGTCAGCGAACTTCCGGTGGTGGGCGAATTTTTGGCGGACAGCTGTGAATTGTCGATCATTGGTGCATTCGCAGTGGTGTTTTCCATTGCCCTGATCGTGGTGTCACTGTTCACTCCGCTGTTTTCATCTCTTGTGCAACGTTCTGTTTTGGGCGGGCTTGATCAAGGACTTGGGTTTATTTTCGGTGTGGCCCGCGGGATCCTGTTGGTGGCGATTGCATTTTTTGTCTACAAAACCGTGATCACCGGCCAGCAGTTTACAATCGTAGACGAAAGCCGCTCTGCGGTGGTGTTCTCGCGCTTTACCGGCCAGATCGAAGAACAAAACCCCGAAGCGGCCCTTGGCTGGATCACCACGCGCTATGAAGCGCTCGTCGGGACCTGCGGCGAATAAGCCGACAGGCGCAGCGAAAGCGTTCCGAAACCGCTATTTTTTCGGGGTGAGTAATCCCTCGTTAACGATGTTGTAGTAGCTGTCAGGTCACCGGAAAAGGGGCACTTGGTGACTTCTCAGCACTCATATCGTGATTTCAACTTGGTATCGGCGCCTGTTTTTGTCCTGCACATTGATGACGCCGGCGAGCCAGTTTACGCAGCGGTCAACGACTTTGCGCTTCGCAAATCGGCTCGCCCCCTGTCGGATTATCTGGGCCGCACCGCGCTAGACGTTTATCCTCAGGCCTACGGGCGCAGGGCCTATGCCTGCCATTGCAGTGCGCGCGATAGCGGTAAGGTATCAACTTACCAACTTGACCTGCCTGTCGCGGGTATCACGCGCAGCTTTCGCACAACCCTATGCCCAGATATGGACAGAGATGGGAAGGTAACCCGGTTGGTAGGATATTCGACGGATCTGACCACAGAGCAGAATGCACAGGACGCGGAAGTACAGTTCAAAACCCTTGCGGCTGAGATGGAGCAGTTTATCGCCCTCGCGGCCCATGATCTGCGCGCACCCATGCGCCAGATTTCAGCCATCACTGCTTTGTTGCGCGAAGAACCCGACGAAAAAAGCACCAGTACGACTGAACTGCTGGATGCGCTCAACCGCATCGCAACAAAGACGATGGATCTGGTGTCAGAGGTATTGCAACACGTCGAGGTTGCCTCCGAAGGTAATCCGGAAACTGTCTTCAGTTTCCCCGCATTATGTCAGACTATTCTCGAAACACTCGACCCGACTCACATCCATGACGTTACGACATCTGTTGCCACGATAAGCACTGACCGTACCGTGATGCAGATCGCGCTGCACAACATGATCGAAAATGCCCTGAAGCACGGGCAACGTGACCGGATGAAGATCAGGATCGACATACGCCAGGGACGGACCGGGATGCTGGAAGTGACCCTGACCGACAACGGCAAAGGGTTTTCGCACGACGCCTTGAAAGTCATGAACCACAGCCAGTTCCGTGCCGAAAGCGGCTATGGCCTGTTTGCGGTCAAACGGCTGATTTCGGCCCGCGGCGGCACCCTGGCCGCGCAAAACCGACCCGATCAATCCGGCGCAGAGGCTCGTTTTTCCGTACCTGGCTTCTGCGTCGGCCAGTCGCCGAAATCGGGCGACGCCCCCAGCGCAGACCAACGGGGGCGAACCAACCGCCCCCGCTGCGCCTGATCCCGCATTTTTGCACCCTTTGGCACAAGCTGACCGGATTTACACAAATTTTACATATGCTGCGCTGCGGGGTGACACCGGGGATTAATCCTCCTACATAGTGTCCGTCCCCAACTGGATTCGGAGCAGCCCACCCGTGCCCAAGATTTCCCCGAAAATCATGCCCCCCGCCCATCCCTTTGATACGTCCTATCTGCGTGACGCAGGCGACGATGATAAACTGAAAGAAGAATGCGGCGTTTTTGGTGTGATCGGCGTGGCCGATGCCTCGAATTTCGTCGCCCTCGGCCTCCATGCCTTGCAGCATCGCGGTCAGGAGGCCGGCGGTATCGTCAGCCACGACCCAGAAGCCGGTTTTCAATCCGCCCGCCGCTTTGGCTATGTGCGCGACAATTTTACATCGCAAAAAGTGATGGAGACCTTGCCAGGAGAATTGGCAATCGGCCATGTGCGCTACTCCACCTCAGGCTCGAAGGGGCCAACCGCGATCCGCGACGTACAGCCGTTTTTCGGTGAATTCGCCATGGGCGGTGCGGCCATTGCACATAACGGCAACATCACCAATGCCAATGCCCTGCGCCGCGAACTGATCGAACGGGGCAGTATTTTTCAGTCCTCCTCGGACAGTGAATGTATCATCCACCTGATGGCCCGTTCCTTGCAACGCACGATCCCTGAACGAATGGAAGATGCGCTGCGCCGTGTTGAGGGGGCATTCTCTGTTGTGGCGATGACGCGCACAAAACTGATCGGTGTGCGTGATCCACTGGGCGTGCGTCCGCTGGTGCTTGGCAAGGTCGGAGACGGCTGGGCGCTCAGCTCGGAAACCTGCGCGCTGGATATCATCGGTGCCGAATTCGTCCGCGAAATTGAACCCGGCGAGATGATTGTGATCACGCCCAAGGGCATCGAATCTCAGTTCCCGTTCCGCCGTCAGGAATCGCGCTTCTGCATCTTTGAACATGTCTATTTCAGCCGGCCTGACAGCATCCTCGGAGGGCGTTCTGTTTACGAAACCCGCGAGGCGATCGGCCGTGAACTGGCCAAGGAAAGCCCCGTCGAGGCCGATCTAGTCTGTCCCGTGCCCGATTCCGGCACGCCGGCGGCGATTGGCTTCAGCCTTGAATCCGGTATTCCCTATGCCATGGGCATCATCCGCAATCAGTATATGGGCCGCACCTTTATCGAACCGACAGAGCAGATTCGTAACATGGGTGTGCGTCTGAAACTCAATGTGAACCGCGCCCTGATCAAGGATAAGCGGGTCATTCTGGTTGACGACAGCGTTGTACGCGGCACCACCAGCCGCAAGATAAAAGAAATGATCCTCGATGCCGGTGCCAAGGAGGTGCATTTCCGCATTGCCTCGCCACCCACCGCATGGCCTTGTTTTTATGGCGTGGATACACCGCAGCGCGACAAATTGCTGGCCGCGACCATGACCGAAGAGGAAATGCGCGACCATCTGAATGTCGACAGTCTCAAGTTTATCTCGCTTGACGGGCTCTACCGCGCGGTTGGCGAAGCCGGCGGGCGCAATGCAAAGTGCCCGCAGTATTGTGACGCCTGTTTCTCGGGTGATTATCCGGTTTCTCCCGCCGACCAGGTAGATAAGGGATTCCAGATGAAACCGGCGGCAGAGTAACCTGCCCGCCTTCTCAAACCACCAGAAAACAAGCAGATAACCATGACCAAAACAGCATTGATCACCGGCGCGTCCCGCGGGTTGGGTGCCGCCCTTGCCGAAGCGCTGGCTACAACCCATCACATCATCGCTGTGGGACGCACCACCGGTGCGCTTGAGGAACTGGATGATCGCATTCAGGCCAAAGGCGGTGCCGCGACCCTGGCACCGATGGATGTGACAAGTGCTGACGCCATGGCAGTGCTGTGTCGCGGCATTCATGACCGTTGGGGCAGCCTTGATATGTGGCTGCACTGCGCGATCCATGCCGCGCCCCTTGCGCCCGCGGATCACATCGATGCCAAGGACATGGCGAAATCTGTCGCCGGCAATGTCACCGCAACCTCAACCCTGATCACCTATGTCGCGCCTTTGCTGGGCCAGTCCGGTCAGGCGGTGTTTTTCGACGATCCCCGTTTGGACCAGAAATTTTTCGGAGCCTACGGCGCGACAAAGGCGGCGCAAATCGCATTGGCGCGCGCATGGGCTGCCGAAACGGCGAACATCGGTCCTAAGGTCAGCATCCTGACCCCCGCGCCGATGCCAACAGCAACCCGCGCAAGATTCTTTCCCGGTGAATCCCGCGACGGCCTGAGCGATATCCACACGCAAGCCGCTGCGGTTTTGGCGCAACTTTAGTCTGTTGTCGCCAAGCCGGCGCTTGCCGCGCACTGCCCCCTCACCTATTCAAGACCAAAGCGTTTCGATTTTGATCCCGTTGCCCGCACGTTCCCCCATTCCACGGGATTGAGCATTCGGCGCGACATGGGCTTTTCTGGAAAATGCAGAACGCTATGGAAAAGGGCTTGGACATGCGCATTCTCATCACCAATGACGACGGGATCACGGCACCGGGGCTTGAAACCCTACATGCCATCGCAACCGATCTGGCCGGACCGGAGGGCGAAGTCTGGACCGTGGCGCCCGCCTTTGAACAATCCGGCGTTGGTCATTGCATCAACTATGTCCATCCCACGATGATGTCCCAGTTGGGGGAGCGCCGCTATGCCGCCGAAGGCTCTCCTGCGGATTGTGTGCTGGTCGCGGTGCATGACGTGATGAAAGACTGCCCGCCCGATCTGGTGCTGTCCGGTGTCAACCGTGGCAACAACTCTGCCGAAAACACGCTCTATTCCGGCACCATTGGTGGTGCGATGGAAGCTGCGCTTCAGGGCTTGCCGGCGATTGCCTTGTCTCAATACTTTGGCCCGGCCAACCGCGAACTGGATGACCCTTTTGAGGCCGCCTTAAAACACGGTGCAGCCGTATTGCGCCGCATCCTGCGCAACACACCGGACGAGGATGCCGATTACCCGCTGTTTTACAACGTGAATTTTCCTCCCGTCGCGGCGGGCAACGTGAAAGGGACGCGGCTTGCCACCCAAGGGCGCAGGCCCGGTGTGGTCTTTGGCACCGAACCCCATACCGCACCTTCGGGGCGGCGGTTTTCATGGATCAAAGGCGGGGATCAACAAGTCAAGACCGCCCAAGGGTCTGATGCGGCCTACAACCTTGAGGGATATATCTCCGTCACGCCGATGCGCGCTGATTTGACCGCACATGACATGATGGAGGGCCTTGCTGGCATCAACTCATGACAGACGACGACGCAGACCACTCGACCGCTGAGCGCAAAATGCAGTTTCTCTATGCGCTGCGTTCAAAAGGCGTGACCGACAGCCGCGTCCTTGAAGCGATGGAAAATGTTGACCGCGGCCCCTTTATCAAGGGCCTGTTTTCCGGGCGCGCCTATGAGGACATGCCGCTGCCCATCGCCTGCGGCCAGACGATCAGCCAACCGTCCGTTGTCGGCCTCATGACACAGGCCCTTGAGGTTAGCCCCCGTGACAAGGTGTTGGAGGTTGGCACGGGATCCGGCTATCAGGCCGCCATCCTCAGCAAACTGGCGCGACGGGTCTATACCATCGACCGCCACCGCCGTCTGGTCCATGAGGCGCGCGGAATTTTTCAGGATCTTGATCTGGTCAATATCACCGCCATCACCGCAGACGGCAGTTTCGGATTGGCCGAACAGGCACCGTTTGACCGGATCATCGTGACCGCCGCCGCCGAAGATCCCCCCGGCCCGCTGCTGGCACAGCTCAAGGAGGGCGGCATCATGGTGTTGCCCGTGGGACAGTCGGATGCGGTACAGCACCTGATCCGTGTGCGAAAAACCGCAAGCGGGCTTGAATATGACGAAATGCGTTCTGTCCGTTTTGTTCCTCTGCTAGAGGGCTTGGGCAAAGACGGATAATAAGTTAAAAGAACCAGAACCTCCGGACACACGGGGGACCCGAGTGTAAAGAGGACAAGCAGATGCGCCCTTCCCATATGCGCCGTAAGGTTCGGTTGAGCCTGCTGGCCACCGCCAGCGCCACCCTTCTGACGGCCTGCGGTGATCAACCGCTCGACTTTGATCTGCGCGGCATCGGCGGCGGCTTTTCAACCGCAAGTGCCGCAACTGGCCCGCTGGCCAACCGCCCCCGGCCCGATGACCGTGGGGTGATCTCATACCCCAACTACCAGGTCGCCGTGGCCCGTCGCGGTGACACCCTGGCAGACGTGGCAAACCGGGTAAACGTAGACCCCGAGGCATTGGCGCGCTTTAACGGTATCAATGTCGACGACGCCCTGCGCAAAGACGAAATCATCGCCCTGCCCGGTCGCGTGGCAGAACCATCCCCCGCCACCGGTGCCGCTGCAAGTGGTCCGATCCAGCCTGTGGACATTAGCTCTCTTGCAGGCGGTGCCATCGACCGCGCGCCCGCAACACCCGGTGTGCAAACCGCCGCTCTGCCCCCCGTACCGTCCCCCGCGCCTGTGCAGACAGGACAGGAACCGGTGCGCCACAAGGTAGAGCGTGGGGAAACCGCCTATACGGTTGCACGCCTCTATAATGTGCCGGTCAAAGCCCTGTCAGAATGGAACGGTCTGGGGGCGGATTTCGCCGTGCGCGCGGGCCAGTATCTGTTGATCCCTGTGGCCAAGCAGAACCCACCGGCCCGCAAAGCAACACCAGCCGAGAGCGCTGCGGCGACAACCACAGCACCGGGCATCGGCACCCCCACTCCAACACCGCCCTCGGCGACCAAACCCCTGCCGCAGGATGAAGCCGCGAAACCGGCACCGGCAGCGACCAAGGCTCCCTCCAAACCCGTGGCAGATGTCGGCAAGACAACCAAACCGGCCAAGGCAACCAAGATGACCACCCCGGTCACCGGCAGCATCATTCGCGGCTATGCCAAGGGCCGCAACGAAGGCATCAACATCAAAGCGGCTGACGGCTCGCCCGTAAAAGCCGCTGACAGCGGCACAGTGGCGGCGATAACCAAAAGCGCCGAAGGGGTTCCGATTGTCGTCGTGCGCCATACCGGAAACCTGTTAACCGTCTATGCCAATGTGACCGATGTGACGGTTTCCAAAGGGGACAGCGTGGGCCGTGGCCAACAGATTGCAAAGCTGCGCAACGGTGATGATGCCTATGTGCATTTCGAGGTGCGCAAAGGCTTTGACAGTGTGGACCCTGCGCCCTTCCTGAACTGATCCAGACCAAAGCTTTTCACGCTCAACCTGAGATACCACGCCCCTATTCGCGTTCAGTCAGAAAGAGAGGCCGCGAGCAGGGGATTCAAGTTTTACGCGAAACGCTACAAGCTGGCCCAATGGGCCGGCTTCACGCCAATTTACCCCTAAATTGCCCCAAGTTTGCCTCAAACTGTGCGGTTCTGCCCTCATCACGCCCCGTTGCTGAAATAGAAACAATTCAACGCATCAAATGCGATTGGATTGAACAATGTTTGACGACTACAATTTCAAAGAGATGGAATGCGGCGCAGATGGCCCCGTTCGCCCCGTGTTTTCACCCCCCGCAAGCAATGTGCAAGCTGCGAAAAATGCCTGTGTCCCGGAATCGGGTGCACATCGGATTGGGAGATAACCCATGCCAACCTATAATGGCATCGGCTATCGCTGGACCGGATATAACATCCCCTCCACCCCTGAACTGACAATTACCATCACCGATGATGATGCGCAGATGGATTGGTTTGGCTCGGGCGATTCCAACCAACTTGTCACCACATCAGATGGCAATCACACCAACGCAGTCGTAAACGGCGGTTCCATCCTCAATGTGCGGATGGATACGGATAACGATGGCGTAGAGGACGTTGTCGAACCTGTTGCCTTTTTTCAGGTAGCCGGCCAATGGTACTGGCTCCCTACGCCGGGGTCCTCCTTTGAAACAGGGGATACCCTGTTGGGCAACGCCGGTGGTTGGGTGGATAGCGGCACCGGTTGGGATTACGAGGATATCACCTGCTTTGGAGCTGATACCCTAATTGATACCCCCCAAGGCCCGCGTCGGATTGAAGATCTGTCCGAGGGTGATCTGGTCAACACCGACAACGGTGGCGTACAGGCCATCGAATGGATTGGAAAAAGCACCGTGAAAGCCGATGGTGACCTTGCCCCGATCATCATCAGCAAAGGTACATTTAACAACGATCGTGACATCGCAGTCTCTCCGAACCACGCAATCCTTGTCGAAGACTGGCGGGCGGAATTACTGTTGGGAACCGATGCAGCCTTTATTCGGGCCAAAGACCTGCTAAACGGTGATACAATCTACCGGATGCCACAGCCGGAGTTCACCTATTGCCATCTGCTTTTGGACGGCCATTTTGTCTTGCAAACCAGCGGCATGTTGAGCGAAAGTTTCTATCCCGGTCCCGCCGCGATGCAGGCCCTCTCGCTGGCCTCAAAAAACGAAATTTTCCGGCGGTTTCCCGCACTCTGTATGGATACAGACAGCTTTGGCCCGCAGGCATTTGTTGTTGCAAAATCTTATGAAGCCGCCTGTCTTCCGACCTATGCCTAGAGTTTTTCGAGATTAAATCGAGACATCACGCCGCCCTTTTCGAATTCAAACATGGCGGGAGGCAGCGCACGAAGGGGCCGTTTTACTCGAAACGCTCTAGCGGAGGGGCACACCTTTGCGGCCTGCCAAATCCACAAAATACTGCCAAGCAACGCGGCCAGAGCGCGACCCGCGTGTCGCCTGCCATTCGATGGCTTCCGCGCGCAGGGTCTCGTCGTCAATCGGCACACCATGGGCGTCACAATAGCCACGGATCATGGCAAGGTATTGGTCCTGATCACACGGATGGAACCCCAACCACAGACCGAACCGATCCGACAGGGACACTTTTTCCTCGACCGCCTCAGCTGGATTAATCGCTGATCCGCGTTCATTTTCGATCATGTCACGCGGCATCAGGTGGCGGCGGTTTGACGTGGCATAAAGCACAACGTTGTCTGGCCGCCCTTCGATCCCGCCATCCAGCACCGCCTTGAGCGATTTGTAATGCGCATCGTCATTGCCAAAGCTCAGATCATCACAGAACAGGATGAATCGCTGCGACGCGCCGCGCAGAAGGTTCAGTAAACGGCCCACCGATGGCAGGTCTTCACGTTGTAACTCAACGATCCGCAATGCCTCATGTGTTGCGACAACATCAGCGTGTATCGCTTTGACAAGGCTTGATTTTCCCATGCCTCGCGCGCCCCAGAGCAAGGCGTTGTTTGCCGGCAATCCAGCAGCAAACTGGCGCGTATTCTGCAACAAGGTATCGCGCGACCGATCCACCCCCAGCAGCAAGGACAGATCCACCCGGCTGACTTTGCCCACCGGTTCCAGACGGTCGGGTTCAGTCTGCCAGACAAAGGCCGTCGCCGCGTCAAAGTCGGGGGCCGCAAGCGGTGCCGGTGCCATCCGCTCAAGTGCGGCGGCGATCCGGTCCATGGGGTCATCGATCATCGCGTTTGGCATAGATACGGCCCCTTCACTTCAAGTCATCTTCGTCGTCGTCAAACTCGGCCAGCAGGTCTTCATCTTCGTCATAGAAACCTTCGGCCCGCAGCTTGGCTTCGCGCTGCCTTTCAACCCGTTTCACCAATTGGATAGACAGCTCATAAAGTCCGTAAACCACCACAAACAGGATCACTTGGGTAATCACATCCGGTGGCGTGACCAACGCCGCCAGCACCAGAATCGCAACAACCGCATATTTGCGCACATTGCCCAGCCCCTCAGCGCTGACCAACCCGGCCTTGCCCATCAGCGTCAACAGCACAGGCAATTGGAAACACAGACCAAAGGCCACGATGAATTTTATTGTCAGGCTCAGGTATTCCTGCGCTGATCCCTGAAAGGCGATGCCGGCCACACCGTTCGCCACCGCTTCCGAGTCGTCACCGGTTAGTGATCCCTGCTGGAACCCCAGAAAGAAATCAAACGCTAGCGGGGTGACCACGTAGAACGCAAACGACGCGCCGATGAAGAACATGATGGGCGAAGCGACTAGAAACGGTAGGAACGCGCCCTTTTCGTTCTTATACAGCCCCGGCGCCACAAACCGCCACATCTGGTAGCTGATATAGGGAAAGCCCAGGACCAACCCGCCCAGAAGCGAGATCGAGATGGCAACAAAGAAGCCCTCTTGCAGCTTGATCAGGATCAGCCCGCAATCTTCCTGCCCACGCTCTGCCATGGCCGAACAGAGAGGACTGGTCAAAAAGTTGAAAATCGGGTTCCAAACCGTAAAGCAGATCACCATCCCGATGATAAAGGCAATCACGGAATGGATCAGCCGCGTGCGCAGCTCTGCCAGATGTTCGATCAGCGGCGCTGCGCTGTCGTCAATATCGTCTGTCGCGCTCATGTGTTACTCTTTTTCCGCTGCCGGGGGTTTTGCTGCCGCCTCAAGCTCTTCAGCTTTGGCCATCGCTTCCGCCGCTTCCCGCTGCTTGCGTTCTGCCGCTGCACGTGCCCCTGCCGCCTGAATTTTCTTAGCGTTTGCCGCACGTTCCGCCGACAATTTGCCGGTTTCGCTTTCCGGGTCCAGATCGGTCAGCGACTTGGCCGCAGATTTCACCCCATCCATCGCCGTGCCCACCGGATTGGTCGCCGCCTTGAGCGATTTATTGATCGACGTGGACATTTCGCGCATACCGCTATCGTCCGCCGCATCATTCATCGCAGAAGAGAACTCGCGTGCCATGCCTTTGGCTTTGCCGACAAACTGTCCGACCTTACGAAACAGGATCGGCAGGTCCTTGGGGCCGACAACAATCAGCGCCACGATCCCGATGACCAGCAGTTCGGTCCAGCCCAGATCGAACATGGATTAAACCTTGTCTTTGGTCGTATCGTTTTCGGCGACAACCTCGGTCTCAACGGTGTTGGACTCATCCGCCAGTTCTTTTTCGCCTTCGTTGATGCCCTTCTTAAAGCTGGTGATGCCCTTGCCGACTTCACCCATCAGGCTGGAAATCTTGCCGCGCCCGAACAGCACCAGAACCACAACCGCAATCAGCAAAAGGCCCGGCAAACCAATATTATTCAACATGTCATTTCTCCTTTTGGGACAGGCATATCGACGCCACGCCCGATCTGTTATTTCAATTTCTGTTTTAGGTAGCTGCGTGCGCAAGGCAAAGTGGCAAAGCCGTTTCGCCCGTGCGTTTCGGGCACCGGCGCAAAAATAATCACCCCTTGCCGCACCCAACTGACAGGTTTATGTCAGTTGGCATCCCCTAGATGGGTCTCACACATGACCAAAGGAGTTTCTCATGTCCCAGACCCAAGTCCAAACTGCAACTGTCGCCGAAATCGTGACATTTCGCCTGATCGAAGGTACCGAGCCTGCGGATTTTGTCAGCGCGGCCCGTGCGATTGAACCGATACTCAAGGCCAGCGGCACCGTCCTTGGTCGCACCCTGTCTTGCGATGACGCGGGCACATGGAACGATCACATCACATGGACCACAATGGCGGCGGCCAAATCCACCGCTGAGGCGATGATGGCCGATCCCATTGCCGCCCCGATGCTGCAGATGATTGACCCCGCGCATGTCTCGATGCGTCACGGGTTGATCAAATACCAACAGGAGTAACATGCGCCGCACTGATCGTCTTTTTGACATCATCCAGATCCTGCGCGACGGTAAACTTTACCGCGCGCAGGACATTGCCGAACGGCTAGAGGTATCCACACGCACCATCTACCGCGATATGGACACGCTCAGCGCATCGGGGGTGCCCATCGAGGGCGAGCGCGGAGTGGGCTATATGATTACCCAAGCGATCAGCTTGCCGCCCCTGACCTTGACCGCCTCCGAGCTTGAGGCGCTGAACCTTGGGCTGGCAATTGTCGGCCAAGCCGCTGATGATGCATTAAAAACCGCGTCGGAAACACTGGCAGACAAGATCGACGCCGTACTGCCCGCCCAGACCATTGCCGAAGCAGAAGCGTGGAAATTCGCGGTTTACCCCTTTGCCGATCCGACGCGCAACCTCACGCATATGCCGCTGCTGCGCTCTGCGGTCAAAGCCCGCCAAAAAGTGCGCCTGACCTACACCTCGCGCGAAAATGCTGTGACCAGCCGTGTGATCCGGCCACTGCATATGGAGTATTGGGGCCGCGTCTGGACCCTGACCTCGTGGTGTGAATTGCGCGAGGGTTTTCGCGTCTTCCGCCTTGATCTGATCGAAAGCGCCGAGGCCCTGCCCGACCTGTTTGTCGATGAGCCGGGCAAGACGCTGGCGGATTACGTGCCTTAGGGTTTCAGCTTCCAGCCGGATTGCGGTGGCAAAAACGCCTCTACGCTCGCCTGTGCAACCACGATCGTTTCGCCCCCTGCTGGCACGTTCAACCCGCCATGAACCGCGCGTACCTCGGCCTTGCCGCGTGGCAGCTTTGCCGTCAGCGCCACCAAGTCCAGCTTGTCCGGCTCTTGAACACCGATTGTCACCTGCACCCGCATCTCTTCATGCGACAAGTCCGTTACCGCGAAAAGCGGCAAAGATGAGTGACGCAGCGCGTCTTCAATCGCGCGGCTCGCTGCTTTGGTGTAATCCATCCCGTGCAGGTCATTGCCCATGCCCATCTCTATGATGACGCGGTGCATCGTTGTCAGATCACCCATCTGCCCGCTCCATATCAAACCCAACGGACAGCGCGACATTGGCCATCACGGTGGGATGCCCGCCCCCCTCTTGCCCCACAGGTCGCGGCACATCCAGACCGCCTTGCGATACATTCACCGTCACATTGCCATAGGGAAACACCGCTTTCAGCACCTCGACATCCACGCGGTCCGGCTGCTGTACGCCAACGTCCAGCGTGATCTGCATCGCGGTTTTGTCAAATCCAAAGAGTTCCG
Source organism: Sulfitobacter sp. M05 (assembly GCF_029285175.1). Classification (GTDB taxonomy): domain Bacteria; phylum Pseudomonadota; class Alphaproteobacteria; order Rhodobacterales; family Rhodobacteraceae; genus Sulfitobacter. Next base: position 1,216,603 of record NZ_JABEDH010000001.1, read on the forward strand.
CCAGATTGATCGAGTTGTGCCACAGCGCATCGCGCACCGCCCGCTCTGCCGCTTGGGTATAGTCCCCCCGCCGCAGCGACGATCCCATTCCAAACTCAACAAGCAACGTGTCAGCCATCACAAAATCCTATTCATCAAACGGAAATACAAAACACCGGTCGCGCGGGATCGTCAGCCACATCACCGCACCGGGTTGCGGCAAAAATACATTCGGCACCGTCGCCCGCAGGGTAGATCCGTCATGGTCCAATACAAATTCAACCAGACTTTCCGACCCCATAAACCGCGCCCGCGAGACCACAGCCCGTGCCGGCATCCCCTCTTTTGCTGTGGGGTTTGGCCCCTTGCCCGCACGGTCAAAATCGATCCGCACATGTTGCGGGCGAAACACGATCTGCACCCGCGTACCATCCGCCACACCGGGGGCCAGAAACCGCCCGAAGGCTGTTTGCGCAAGCGCTCCCTCGACGGTCGCCTCGATCACATTTGCATCCGAGAAAAACGCAACCGCCGCGCGGTCCAAAGGCCGAGTGTAAACATTGTAAGGGGCACCCTGCTGCACAATCTTGCCGTCGCGCATCAATGCGATTTCATCCGCCATTCGCATGGCCTCGTCCGGTTCATGGGTGACCAGCAGAACGGCGGTATCTTCTTCTTTGAGGATACTAAGGGTTTCGTCGCGGATGCCGTCGCGCAGGCGGTTGTCCAACCCCGAAAACGGTTCATCCATCAACATGATACGTGGCTTGGGGGCCAATGCCCGTGCCAGCGCAACGCGTTGTTGTTCGCCCCCTGACAACTGGTGCGGATAGCCGTCGATAAAGCGCAACAGATCAACCCGCGCCAGCAGTTCTTCTACCCGGACGCGTTTCTCTGCCTTTGATCCCTTCAGGCCAAAGGCCACATTATCCGCCACCGACAGATGCGGAAACAGGGCAAAGTCCTGAAACATCAAGCCAATTTCGCGCCGCTCGGGCGGGATGCGAAACACCGTGTCACAGATCAGCTTGCCATCCACATGGATTGTCCCACTGTCCTGCATTTCGACACCGGCAATCATCCGCAAGGTCGTGGATTTACCGCACCCCGAAGGCCCCAGCAGGCAGGTTACCTGACCCGGCATAATTTGCAGTGACACACCATCAACAACCGGACGGTCCGCAAAGGAACGACGCAGGTCCTTGATTTCAAGGCGCGGAACTACCGGTTGGTCCGGCGTAGAGGCAACAAGGGTCATAGATATCCGATGGAATTACTCGGAAAAACTGCTATCAGCCCCGCCGCACCGCCGCAAGCACTCCGGCAAAGCCGACCAGCAGAACAGCCAGACAAATCACCAACAGCTGTTCGTATTTGTGCCCCTCGGGCAGGACAGCGGCCACCATCGCCCAGCTGCGCCCGAAATAGGCAATAGCGCCTACTACCGCCGCACCAAAGGCAACAAGGTATCCCCATAGCGCCACGTCGCGGCCCATCACCAGCCCGACAACCAAGACCGGCGTCAGGAACATCGACGCAGTACCACTGACCGCGACCGCATCAAACAGCGAGGCATTGCCCCAAAGCGTCAATCCCGTGCCCGCCACCATAAAACCCAGCATCACAAGACGCCCGCCCGCCAGCGTGCGCGGCGCAAGGCGCAGCTCTTCGACCACCAAACGTGCAGCAGAAGCCAAGGCCGAATCCAGTGTGCTCAGGGCGGACACCAACAGGGAAATCATCAGGGCAACAAAGACCCAAGGCGGGAACATCACGGCCCATGTGCCGATCAACTGTCCCTCGTAGGCCGCCCCGGTCAGGCTGGCCTGGATACCAAAGAAGCCAAAGCCGATGATACACAGCGTGGAAATCCAGAACGCATGTAGAAACGAGGCCTTGGTGGTCGCCTCATCGGCGATAAATCCACGGTCCATCATCACCGGATCATGGGCGGGATAAGAGAACACCTGCAACGCAGCCACCGCCAGCAACACCCATCCGTTATAGGCCCCCGATGCCCCCGGTGCCGTCACCACCGCGCCCAAATCAAATCCGGGGCTGGCGATCAACGCAATAAAGGCCACACCAAAAACCGCCAGAAACACCGACATCTGCACAACATCCGTGCGCAAGGCCGCCGACAGCCCGCCCCAAGCGGAATAGGCCAGCCCCAAAACAGCAACGATCATGATGGCCGTGGCACCACTGCCGGCGAGTACTGCGTTAAAGATCAACCCAACAACCAGTAGATTGGCAAACACTTCGGACAAAAGCCGCAGCGCAATCACCAGATTGTAACAGAGGTTCCCTGCCGCACCAAAATGGGCACCAAGCCAATCTTGCATCGACCGCGCCCCTTTCGCCCGAAGCCGCGCCACGATGAAACCGCCGGTCAGGAAGGACCCGTAATAGGCCGCATAGGCCAGTGTCCCTGCGATTCCGTAGTAATATCCCAGAATGGCAGCGTTCATCAGGGAACGTGCAAAAATCCACGTGGTGACCTGTGATAGAACCAACACCCAAAGCCCTGGTGCCCGCCCTTCAGCACTAAGCCCGCCAAAAAACCCGTCGATTGACGCGCGTTTAGGCGCAGCCAGAAGACTGGCAACCAGAATGGCCGCTAACAGTGAAATCAGAACAGTGGTTTGCATCGGGCGGCCCTTTAACTGGTGGTGATTAGCGCAGGATTAGCTGCCAATGCCACAAACGACCACCGGTGATCCCCTTTTGTCCCGCAAATGTGATCGGCCTATGCGGTCAGCTGGAAACCGGCACGGGCCAGATCCTGGCCATTGACCTGCACAACCACCTCATGCTGCCCGGGATACAGGGTGAAAGTTGTCGCGTCCCCTTTGAGGAAATGGTTTTTCGACAGGCTGAGCGTTTTGCCTTGCTTGATCTCTGACACCTTGAGTTTGAACACTTTCTCCGCCGTCTTGCCGCCTGCACGGGCAAAGATGATGCGGTAATCTACCATCACCGGCAGGGTCTGATCCGCCGACAATTCACAGGCTATCGCCAGCCGGTCCCCGATGGCATAGCTCTCTGCCCCCAAGGTCAGCTTGGCCTGTACAGGCACATCACCGCGATAGCCTAGCAACTCCAAAGCGCCGGAATGCCCCTGTTTTACCAAGACCCGCAGGGCATGGCGCGTCATCCACGCCAGTTCCTTGGCATCCTGACGCCCCGCGCGCTGCCAGTCCTGCAACAACCCGATCACCAGATCTGGCTCTTGCTTTGCAATATCGTTCAGATGGTTCGCCACCGACCGCGTGACATAACGGGTCTTGTCCGCATGGAGCTGTGTCAGGAACGGCACCCGCTGCGCAGTTTCCAGCGTGACCGACTTGGCCCATGGCAGACGCGGGCGCGTGCCCTCGCTAACCAACCGGCGCACATGGTAGTTATCGTCCTGCGCCCAAAGCGCCAGACGGGCCAGCGTTTCGTCCGGCCAGCGGTTCAGGAAGGGCCGGATATAAAACTCCATCGAAAAACGCTTTGTCGCCTCATAAAGCAGGTCAAGCGCCCGTTCGCGGTGGTTTTCAAGCCCATGGCGCACGGCCAGAATACCGGGCACGGCGTGGATGAAATGGCCGAAATCATCGTCGCGCAAGGATGGATCAAGCGGCGCAGGCAGTGCTGCTTCCAACTGGCTTGCCATGGTCGGGAAATCCGCCGCCAACTGCGCCTCTGCGCAATCGGCCATCCATTCCAGCCGCTCCATCAATTCGCGCTCGGCAAAACCTGACAGGGCCTTGGCCTGAAAACCGGAAGCATCAAAAGAAGGCACGCCGGCGGCAAACTCCGCCGCCAGCTGCGCAATAGTCTGCGGATTGAACAGGTGATCCTTGAGCGAGAATTTTTCAGCCATATCAATTACATCGTCAGGTTGGTTGCGCCACCATCCAGCAGCAAATTCTGGCCCACGATGAACCCGGCATGGGTGGAACACAAAAACGCACAAGCTGCGCCGAATTCCTGACGGGTGCCATAACGACCGGCTGGAATGGTTGCGGCCCTTTCACTGCGCGCATCCTCAAGCGAAATGTTACGCGATTTCACCACCGCCCCGTCCAGCGCATCAGCGCGATCTGTGGCGTGGATGCCGGGCAACAGGTTGTTGATTGTCACGCCTGATCCCGCCACTTGCCGTGATGTGCCTGCGACATAGCCGGTCAGACCGGTGCGGGCCGAATTGCTAAGGCCCAGAACACCAATCGGCGCGCGCACGGATTGCGAGGTAATGTTGACCACCCGGCCCCAGCCACGCTCCATCATGCCGGGCACCAGTGCTTTGATCAGGGAAATCGGGGCCAGCATATTGGCATCCAGCGCCTTGATGAAATCCTCGCGGTCCCAGTCGGACCACATACCGGGAGGTGGGCCGCCCGCGTTGTTGACCAGAATATCCACGTCACCTGCCGCCGCGATCACAGCCGCCTGCCCTTCGGCGGTGGCGACATCTGCGGCCACAGTGGTGACTGAAACGCCATAGCTGCTGCGCAACCGTTCGGCTGCAGCCTCAAGCGCGTCACTGCCGCGGGCATTCATCACCAGATCGACACCCGCCTCCGCCAATGCTTCGGCACAGCCCAGCCCCAACCCTTTGGATGACGCACAAACCAGTGCTGTTTTCCCTTTGATTCCCAAATCCATGGCGCGATTCCCCTGTTTCTGTTTCCCCAGACCTATCACGCCAACCGTCAACCGCCAGCAAAACACCGCAGCCTTGACCCAGCCCCGACACAATCCTGGCCTAAACCTCCCTGAGTTTAACCCTAGACATCACGCACCTCCCATTTCCTCAATCAGAGCGAGAAGTGGCGATCAATCTTACAATTTTTACCCGAATTGCGATAGGCTGCCGCCAGCCCCAAAGCACAGAGGACCAGAATGGCACGTTCACGCCCCGCCCCCGCACAAGTATTGGCGGTCTACCCTGCACAAGGCTTTGTCGCCACGGATGGTGCAAACACGGGCGATCCGGTGTCCTTTGCCCGCGAGCTGGTGCTGGATGACATCTATGAACTGCCCTACGGCATCACGACCCAGCGCCTTGGTGTGCTTGACGGTCCCGACAGCCATTTCCGCATCGCGTCAGACTCTGGTGTTGGCACGCCGCGCTCGACGCTTGTACTTGACAGCGCGCTTAGTTTTATGGCCGGCGACGGCGGCATTCACGAGGCGTTGCTGTTGGTCGAGGTCGACGCAAAGGGTGATGCCGCCGCCGTTTATCTGCTTCCCTTGACCGCCCTGCACAGCGGTGTCGAATACCGTCTGGTCGGCATTGACACCACCACCGCGCAGCAAAAATTCGCGCAGGTCGGTTGTGTGTCCTTTACCTGGGGCACCCACATCACGCTGGCGACCGGTGAGCAGCGGCTGATCGAAGACCTTGCCGTCGGGGATTCTATCCTGACCCGCGATGACGGCGTGCAACCGCTGCGTTGGATCGGCCAGACCACCGTGCGCGCGCTGGGGGAATTCGCGCCAGTCAAGATTCTCGCCGGCACTCTTAACAACGATCACGACCTGATCGTCAGCCCCGATCATCGGCTGTTTATTTATCAACGCAGCGACGAACTGGGGGCGGGACGTGCCGAAATTCTGGTCAAAGCCCGCCATCTAGTAAATGGCACTTCAGTGACCGTGATGGATGGCGGATTTGTCGACTACTTCCAACTGCTGTTTGACAGTCACCAGATCGTCTATGCCGAGGGCATCGCAGCGGAAACCATGCTGATCGACATGCGTACCAAACCGGTCCTGCCCAAAGCTCTATCTGCGGCCATGGGCGATGTGATCCCCGGCCACTCCGACCTGCCCCATGCCGGACTGGACGTCAGTGAGTCCCTGTTGGACCGCCACGACATTGCAGAGCTGCTGCGCAAAGCCTCAGGGCGCTAAAACTGACCGACACTGCCTTGTCGTTGATTGGCAGCGCGTGGCCCTGTGCCCCGTCGAAAAACACCACAACCCTTGTTTCCACTGGTATCTAGGGTATGTGTACGCCCGATGAACGCAGGGTGACAAACAACCCGACATTTACCTTTCCCCGACCTATCGGTGAGAAACACATGAGGAACGGCACGCAAGATGTTGGACACACAGAATAACCGCCCCGATCTACCGGTTGAAATAGCCCGCCGCCGAACCTTTGCCATCATCAGCCACCCGGATGCTGGCAAAACCACGCTGACAGAGAAATTCCTTCTGTTTGGTGGCGCGATCCAGATGGCCGGTCAGGTGCGTGCCAAAGGCGAAGCCCGCCGCACCCGCTCTGACTTTATGGCGATGGAAAAAGACCGCGGCATCTCTGTTTCAGCCTCGGCCATGTCGTTTGACTTCAAAGAGTTCCGTTTTAACCTTGTTGACACACCCGGCCACTCGGATTTCTCAGAAGATACCTATCGCACACTGACGGCTGTGGATGCTGCCGTGATGGTGATCGACGGGGCCAAGGGCGTGGAAAGCCAAACGCAAAAGCTGTTTGAAGTCTGCCGGATGCGTGACCTGCCAATCCTGACCTTCTGTAACAAGATGGACCGCGAAAGCCGCGATGTGTTTGAGATCATCGACGAAATTCAGCAAAACCTTGCGATTGACGTGACCCCAGCCAGTTGGCCAATCGGGGTTGGCCGTGATTTCATCGGCTGTTACGATATTTTGCGCGACCGACTTGAAGTGATGGACCGCGCCGACCGGAATAAAGTTTCTGAATCTATTGAAATCAACGGCTTGGATGACCCAAAACTGGCCGAACATGTGCCTGCCGATCTGCTTGAAAAGCTGCGTGAAGACCTTGAGATGGTACGCGAGTTGATGCCGCCACTCGACGCTGAGTTGATGGCGGAAGGGTCACTGACCCCGATCTGGTTTGGCTCCGCAATCAATTCCTTCGGCGTCAAGGAGTTGATGGAAGGCATCGCCAAATTTGGCCCCGAACCACAGATCCAAAAAGCAGAGCCCCGTCAGATTCTGCCCGAAGAGACCAAAGTGTCCGGCTTTGTTTTCAAGGTTCAGGCCAATATGGACCCAAAGCACCGCGACCGCGTCGCCTTTGTGCGCCTCGCCTCGGGGCACTTTTTGCGCGGCATGAAGATGACCCATGTGCGCACCAAGAAACCGATGGCGATCACCAATCCGGTGATGTTTCTTGCCTCCGATCGGGAGCTCGCAGAAGAGGCCTGGGCCGGCGATATCATCGGCATTCCCAACCACGGGCAATTGCGGATCGGTGACACGTTAACCGAAGGGGAAGCTTTGCGCGTTACAGGTATCCCGTCCTTCGCGCCCGAACTCCTCCAAGGCGTGCGTGCGGGCGATCCGTTGAAGTCAAAGCATCTGGAAAAAGCCCTGATGCAATTTGCCGAAGAAGGGGCCGCAAAAGTATTTAAACCCTCCATCGGCTCCGGCTTTGTCGTGGGCGTGGTGGGCCAGTTGCAGTTCGAAGTTCTGGCCAGCCGGATCGAGCTGGAATATGGCCTGCCGGTCCGGTTTGAACAGTCGCAGTTCACCTCTGCGCGGTGGGTGAATGGGGAAAAACTGGCGGTGGACAAGTTTACCCAGGCCAACCCGCAACATATCGCCCATGACCATGATGGTGACATTGTTTACCTGACGCGGCTGCAATGGGACATCGACCGGGTCGAGCGTGATTATCCCGATGTACGACTGACATCGACCAAGGAAATGATGGTGTGACAGCGACCTGGGGGATCAGCGCCACGATCCTCGCGCCGGTTCGCGACATTCTGGCCTTTGCCGCCTACCACCTCGAGGCGGGCGCGCATAGGCTGTACATCTATCTGGATGACGACAATCAGGCCGCCTTTGATGCGCTCAAGGCGCACCCCAAGATACGCCCGACGCTTTGTAATGAGGCATGGTGGAACGGCAAACCGCCAAAGAAACATCAGGTGCGCCAAACCCGCAATGCCACCCATGCCTATGGTCGGCGCGCCGAGGTGGATTGGCTGATTCACATGGATGTGGATGAATTCCTTGTTGCGCAACAGCCGGTCGCCGCAGTTCTTGCCGCCCTCCCCCCAGAGCAGAAGATCGCCCGCATCCGCCCGATGGAACAACTGGCGGGCGATGGGACCAGTTTTAAGGCCTTTGTCCCCAACGGGCCCGACCGCCAGAAAATCGTGGCCGGGCTTTATCCGACCTATGGCCCCTATCTGAAGGGCGGATTCCTCAGCCATCTGGCAGGAAAGTGCTTTGTGCGCAGCGGGTTGAGTGGTGTGCGGGTGCAAATCCACAACGCATTCCAGCACGACGAGATGCTTCAGGGGCCAGAAACAACGCCTGACATTGACCTTGCCCATTGCCACGCAAGTGATTGGGACGATTGGTATTCATCCTATCGCCACCGGCTGGAAAAAGGGTCTTACCGCGCTGAACTGGCCCCCAACCGCCCCCGCGATAAAGGTGGGTTGTCGATGCATGAACTGTTTCAAATGATCGAAGCAGAGGGCGGCAAGACCGCGCTGGAGGCCTTCTTTGACGAGGTGTGCCGCGATACCCCCGCCCTACGGCAGCGGCTGTCCGCACAGGGGCTGCTGAAACGGGCAAACCTTGACCTAAATACCACAATTCCCAAGCATTTTCCGCGCTGAACGCCAAAGACAGGCCCAAATAAGCGATCTATTTGACGTGCGCGGTGCAAGTTGTTATCGGTGCGCAACATGTCGCGGCAGGTGCCGCCCTTGGGCCAAGAAGGCCGATATGACTGATGCAGCGGGCCAAATCAGCGTCCGCAATAACCGGACACATATGACAAAATTTTCTGATCTAAAGCTCAGCCCCAAAGTGCTCAAGGCCATCGACGAGGCCGGGTACGAATCCCCGACACCCATTCAGGCCGGTGCGATCCCCCCTGCCCTTGAAGGCCGCGATGTCCTTGGCATTGCCCAGACCGGCACAGGTAAAACCGCCAGTTTCACCCTTCCAATGATCACCATGCTGGCCCGTGGCCGCGCCCGCGCGCGGATGCCACGGTCTCTGGTGTTGTGCCCGACACGGGAACTGGCCGCGCAGGTTGCTGAAAACTTCGACACGTATGCGCAGCATGTGAAGCTGACCAAGGCGCTGTTGATCGGGGGTGTTTCGTTCAAGGAACAGGACATTCTGATCGACAAGGGGGTTGATGTTCTGATCGCGACACCGGGCCGCCTTCTGGATCATTTCGAACGCGGCAAACTGATCCTGAATGATGTAAAAATCATGGTGGTGGACGAAGCCGACCGGATGCTGGATATGGGGTTCATCCCCGATATCGAACGCATCTTTGGCCTGACACCATTCACCCGCCAGACCCTGTTCTTTTCAGCCACGATGGCCCCCGAGATCGAACGGATCACCAATACGTTTTTGTCCAACCCTGAGCGGATCGAAGTCGCCCGTCAGGCCACGACAAACAAGAATATCACCCAAGGGGTTCTTGAGTTCAAAGCATCGCGCAAGGACCGTGAAGGGTCTGAAAAGCGCAAGGTTTTGCGGGCGCTGATTGATGCCGAAGGCGAAAAGTGCAGCAATGCCATCATCTTTTGCAACCGCAAGATGGATGTGGATATTGTCGCCAAGTCGTTGAAAAAATACGGCTATGATGCGGCCCCGATCCATGGTGATCTGGACCAGAGCCAGCGCACCAAGACGCTTGAGGGCTTCCGCGAGGGCGACCTGCGTTTTCTGGTGGCTTCTGATGTGGCTGCGCGCGGTCTGGATGTGCCTTCTGTCAGCCACGTCTATAACTTCGATGTGCCCAGTCACGCCGAAGACTATGTTCACCGCATTGGCCGGACCGGTCGCGCCGGTCGGGATGGCACCGCAATCATGATCTGCACGCCACGCGACGAAAAGAACCTCGAAGACGTCGAACGTCTGGTGCAGCATCAGATCCCGCGTCTGGAAAACCCGCTTGGTGCTGGCAAAGCTCCTGAAAATAACGCTGCCAAACCGGCAGAGGATGCTGAGGTAAAGACCGACAAGCCAAAGCGCACAAGGTCGCGTAGCCGTAAGACGGATGATGCCCCCAAGGCAGCAGATGCACCGCAGGTCGAAGATACCTCAAACGCAGGCACCAAGACGGAAGCGCCCAAGCGCGAGGCAAAACCAGCCGCCGCCAAAGCGCCGTCAAAGTCACGTTCCGACACTCAGGAAAACCGTTCCGACAACAACCGCAATAACAACGCCTCCTCTTCACGTGGGCGCAATGACAATCGCGGCGGGCGTAACGACAACCGTGGTGGACGGGGCAACAACGATCGGGGCGACAACAGGGTTGTCGGTCTTGGCGATCACACGCCCGAGTTCATCGAACTGAGCTTTGCCGACCGGCCAGCAAGCTAGGTAGGCCTCGAACAAAACAAACAAGAAAGGCCCCTCAGATCACTGCGGGGCCTTTCTTGTTTTCACCCTGTGGCGTTGTGCTGTGATCAGCTTAACCGGCTGACCACCACCGTTACCTCTGGTTTCTTACCAATTTCATCATTGGCAGACTGACGCACGACCCGTTTCAAGCCGTCGTTCAACTTGGTATCATCCCGCAGGGTTGCCGCCTTGGACCGTCCCAGAAACTGGCTCAGGTCTTCTTCCAGCACATCGACCAAGGATGCACCGGATTTCCCTGTGTCTGGCAAGCCCATGGCATCCACCCAAGGATCGCCCAATGGTTCGTCCTCATCGTCAAGGATCACCGTCACGGTAACATGCCCGTTCAAAGCCATGCGAATACGATCACGGACCACCCCGTCCAGCGCACCGATCTGCACCGAACCGTCGATATAGGTGCGGCCCGTCTCGATATACTCTGCCACTTTCGGCGTATTGCCGGACAGATCAATCATCATGCCGTTCACGGCCAGCACACCTTTGATGCCTTTAGCGTCGGCAATTTTGGCATGTTCACGCAGATGGCGGTGTTCGCCATGCATCGGGATCAGGATTTGTGGTTTAACCACATCATGCAGAATTTCGAGGTCGGGACGGTTGGCATGGCCCGACACGTGGTAATGCCCGCCCGAAGATTCATCCACCACATCGACACCGCGTTCAGAGAACTGGTTGATGATGCGGATCACACCTTTTTCGTTGCCGGGAATGGTCTTGGAGGAAAATAGGAACATGTCCCCTTCCTTCATCTCGATCCCTTGGAACTTGCCACGGGCCAGCTGCGCACTTGCCGCGCGGCGTTCGCCCTGTGATCCGGTCACCAGCAACATCAGGTTTTCGCGTGGAATGCCGCGGGCATCCTCTGGGCTGACCACCGGAGGAAAATCCTTCATCACACCGGTTTCAAGCGAGGCCTCGACCATGCGTTTCATTGCACGTCCAAGCAAGACAACCGAACGCCCCGCCTTGTCCGCCGCAACTGCCAGCGTTTTCACCCGCGCCACGTTAGAGGCGAATGTTGTCGCAACAACCATGCCCTCGGCGCTGCTGACCAGTTCTTCAATCGCCGGGCCAACCGTTGCTTCGGAACGACCGGGATTCCGAGAGAACACATTTGTACTGTCGCAGACCAGTGCCTTGACGCCATCCTTACAGACCTCGGCCCAAAGCTCTGGATCATAGGCTTCGCCCACACCCGGTGTCAGGTCGATCTTGAAGTCACCGGAATGGATCACACGCCCTTCCGGGGTGTCGATGACCAAAGCCGAGCTTTCAGGGATGGAATGGGAAATCGGCAGGAAACCTACTGTGAATGGGCCAACCGTTACCTGATGCGGCCAGGCTGACGTCACATGGATTGCATCTGCGGGATGGCCATGTTCGTCCATTTTGCGGGCCGCAATATTGGCCGTGAACTTGCGCGCATAGATAGGCGCTTGCAACTGTCCGTAGGTATGGGCAATGCCGCCTACGTGGTCTTCGTGGGCATGGGTGACAAACACCGCCTCGATGCGATCCTTGCGGTCACGCAGCCAAGCGATGTCCGCAATGATCAAATCCACACCCGGACTGCCGTCCATATCCGGAAAGGCCACGCCCAGATCGACAACGATCAAACGCTCCTTGCCCGGCTTACCGTAGCCATACACATAGGCATTCATGCCTATCTCACCTGCCCCACCGAGGGGCAGATAGATCAATCGTTCACTGCTCATTAGTCAGCTAAATCCTTGTTATACTTATATATCACGGTCAAACCGTGCATCGTCAGGTCATCGCGAAATTCATCAAACAGGTCTACTGCCTGCTGAAATAGCGGGGCCAGACCACCGGTGGAAATCACGCGCATCTCGCGGCCACGTTCCGCCTTTATCTGCGCACATATCTCACGAACCAGTCCGACGTAACCCCAGAAAACACCGGATTGCATACAGGCAACAGTGTTGGTGCCAACGATACGTTGCGGTTGGCTGATATCGACATGGGGCAAGGCCGCCGCCGCATTGTGCAGCGCCTCAAGCGACAGGTTTACTCCCGGCGCAATCACGCCACCAACATAGGCCCCATCCGTGTCCACCACATCAAAGGTGGTTGCAGTGCCAAAGTCGACCACAATCAGATCACCGCCAAACAGGTCATTCCCGGCGACAGTATTCACCAGACGATCCGGCCCCACGGCGGTTCCTTCATCGACCCGCACATCGACAGGCAAGGTACATCCCGCCTTGCCCACCACCATAGGTCGGGTGTTGAAATATCTGTCCGCAAAAACCCGCAGGTTAAACACCACACGCGGGACCGTAGATGAAATGATGACATCGGTAATATCAGCGGTAACCTCTTCAAATCGCATCAGGGACACCAGCCAGACATAGTATTGATCCGCTGTGCGCTTCCAATCGGTTGCCGTGCGCCATGTGGCAATGAATTCAGACCCGTCGTAGATCGAAAAAACCGTATTGGTATTGCCGCAATCAATCGCCAAAAGCATTACAAAACTCCGTTTAGAAAAACACGTCCGCGGCTGCAATCAGCACCGCACCCTTGGATGTTTGCAGGATCAGGTTGCCGCTCTCGTCGATCCCGTCAAAAGTGCCTACGGTCTCGTCGCGCATCGTACGAGCGGTGATCACCTCGCCCAATTTCGCCGCGTGGTCCAACCATGCGCGGCGGATCGGGGCGAAACCATGGGTGCGAAACTGTACATCCAAAAGTGCGTATTCGCCTGCGAGTACATCCAGAAAAACCTCAGGGGCGACCTCAATGTCAAGGTCACGGGCAAGGCTCATTGGTTTGAGCGCCCGCGCCTCGACCTGATCGGGATCTGGGGCATGTGCAAGATTGACGCCAATACCGGTGACCAGATGCTCACCAACGCTTTCCAGCAAAATCCCTGCCACCTTGCCGCCGTACAGCAACACGTCATTGGGCCATTTCAGAGAAAACGCATCGGCCATCCCCGTCACCGCGACAAAGGTGCGATATAGGGCAAGCGAGGTAGCAAAGGAGCGCAGCGCCGCGACTGCTGGTGTCTCGACGCGCCGCATCACCAATGTGCCGGCAAAGTTCCCTCTGGGGGTGGCCCATGCCCGCCCGCGGCGTCCACGTGCGGCTGTTTGTTCGAGTGCAAGGATCCACGTCGGGCCCGATAGTGTCGGCAGCATCCGCGCCGCTTCGGCGAGGGTACTGTCAACCACATCCAGCACATGGCGGGAATATCCCTCCGGCCAGTCGCTCATCGCGACCGAACCCAGAGGTCATTCATACCGAAGATCGGCCGCAGCCCGCTCAATTCACCAGCGCGCCGGCTGCTTCCAATGCGGCGGCTTCGACGCCAAACATGTTGATGATACCCAAGACCATGATCAGGGCAGACACCGTAAGGAACACAGGCAGGATACGACCGGAAGACTGGTCAAGCTGCTCGCTCTGCTCTTCACCGAAGTACATATAGAACACGATCCGAATATAGTAATATGCACCGATCACCGAGGCGATCACACCGGCAATAGCCAACCATGCAAGCCCGGCATCATAGGCGGCACGCAGCACGTAGAACTTGCCAAAGAAGCCCAACATCGGCGGCACGCCAGCCAGTGAGAACAACAGAACCAGCATCGACATGGCGCGGCCCGGGTGGCTTTTGGCATACATGTTCAGCGCACTGATGTCCGTCACAGGCGCACCGTCTTTCTGCATCATCAGAATAAAGGCAAATGTCCCGACGTTCATCGTTACATAGATGGCCATATAGACCAGCATTGCCTGCACCCCAAAGGCCGTGCCTGCCGCCAGCCCCATCAGAGCATACCCCATATGGGCGATGGAAGAGAATGCCATCAGGCGTTTGATATTGGTCTGGCCAATCGCGGCAACCGCGCCCAGAAACATCGACAGCAAGGAAAGAAGCGCAACAATCTGGCTCCAGTCGCTGACCGCATTGCCAAAGGCGTCATGCATCACACGGGCAAACAGCGCCATCGCTGCAACCTTCGGGGCCGTGGCAAAGAATGCCGTGACCGGTGTGGGCGAACCTTCATAAACATCTGGTGTCCACATGTGGAACGGCACGGCGGATACCTTGAACGCCAGACCTGAAATCAGGAACACAATACCCAGCAACATACCGATGGAGGTTTCGCCAGCTTGCGCCGTGGTGATAATGCCCGAGAACAACGTGGTGCCTGCGTAGCCGTAGACCAGCGACGCGCCATACAGCAACAGACCAGAGGACAGCGCCCCCAGCACAAAATACTTCAGGCCCGCCTCGGTCGAGCGCACAGAGTCGCGGCGCAGCGAAGCCACAACATAAAGCGCCAGCGATTGCAGCTCCAACCCCATGTAAAGCGCCATCAGATCCCCTGCCGACACCATCATCATCATCCCAACCGCGCTAAGCGCCACCAGAATGGGGTATTCAAAGCGCAGCAAACCACGGGTCCGCATATAGCTTTCGGACATCACCAGAACCGCCGCTGCGGACAACAGGATGGTCACCTTTGCAAACCGGGCAAAGCCGTCCTGCACAAACATGCCATTGAACGCGATCTGCGTCCCCTCACCTGTGCTGCCGATCCATGTCGCCAGCAAGACAAACACAAGGGCCGTGGCCCAGACCAGCATTCCGCCGACCTTGTCCTTTGTAGTGTAGACAGCCACCAGCAACCCAGCCAGCGCAAAGGCAGACAACAGGATTTCGGGCAGAATGACGTTCAGGTCTGCGGTAATCATCGCATCTATCCTTAGTGTGAAGCAGCGGCGGACTGAATGGCGGTGTCAGCCGCCTCCACCGCGCTTGCGTAGTTTTCGACCAGAGCTGTTACAGAGGGGCCGATCATATCAAGCACCAGCGCCGGGTAGACGCCCAGAAGCAGGGTCATCACAACCAGCGGCGCAACAATCCATTTTTCGCGCGCACTCATGTCCTTGATGCCTTTCAGGCTTTCCTTAATCAGCTCGCCCATGACGACGCGGCGATAGAGCCACAAAGCATAGGCCGCCGAGAAGATCACACCGGTTGCAGCAACGGCGGCGACCCATGTGTTCACCTGGAAGACCGCAACCAGCGTCAGGAATTCACCGACAAAACCAGAGGTTCCCGGCAGGCCGACATTGGCCATGGTGAAGAACAGGAAAATCAGCGCGTAGACCGGCATCCGGTTAACCAAACCGCCATAAGCGTCGATCTCGCGGGTATGCATCCGGTCATAGATCACGCCCACCGCAAGGAACAACGCACCAGAGATAAACCCGTGGCTGATCATCTGGAAAATTGCCCCGTCAATGCCCTGCTGATTTGCCGCAAAGATACCCATGGTCACGAAACCCATATGTGCAACCGATGAATAGGCAATCAACTTTTTCATGTCTTCCTGCACCAGTGCAACCAGCGAGGTATAGACAATGGCAATCGCCGACATCCACAACACCATCGGTGCCATGACATCCGACCCTACCGGGAACATCGGCAGCGAAAAGCGCAAGAAGCCATAGCCGCCCATTTTCAGCAGGATAGCCGCAAGGACAACAGACCCCGCTGTTGGCGCCTGTACGTGGGCATCGGGCAACCATGTATGCACTGGCCACATCGGCATTTTAACCGCGAAGCTGGCAAAGAAGGCGAGGAACATCAGGGTCTGCATACCGCCGACAATCTGAATGCCCAGCAAGCTAAAGCTCTCGGAACCGAACTGATGGTTCAGCAGGCTGACGTCGCAGCCGCCGATGCAGGTTGTACCCGCGTCTGCAAACATTGCAACCATCGCGACCAACATCAGAACCGACCCGAAGAAGGTGTAAAGGAAGAACTTGAAGCTGGCGTAAATCCGGTTCGCACCGCCCCAGATGCCAATGATAAGGAACATCGGGATAAGGCCTGCCTCGAAGAACAGGTAGAACAGGATCAGGTCCAGCGCCATGAACACGCCCAGCATCAGCGTTTCCAACAGCAGGAAGGCGATCATGTATTCTTTGACGCGCTTGTCGACATTCCACGACGCGGCAATCACCAGCGGCATCATAAAGGTGGTCAGCATAACGAACAGGATGGAAATCCCATCAACACCAAGGCGGTATTTCAGGCCCAGCAACCACTCTGCCTCAGTTACGAATTGGAAGCCCGGGTTTTGCGGGTCGAATTCGAACAACACAAACAGCGAGATCACAAAAGTCGCTGTGGTGGTGATCAGCGCCAGCCATTTGGCATTGCGCTGCGCGTCTGCATCATCGCCGCGCAGGAAAACGGCAAGGATCACTGCCGCTAGAGCCGGCAAAAACGTGATAATGGAAAGCAAGTGGGTGTCCATTAGTGCGCCCCTCCGGACATCGTCATCCATGTCACCAGCACCGCGATGCCGATCACCATGGCGAAAGCATAGGTGAAGATATAGCCAGACTGCGCCTTACCGGCGAGCCGTGTGAAAAACGGGACAATGCCCATGGCGATGCCATTCAGTGAACCGTCGATGACGTTGCCATCACCACGTTTCCAGAAAAACCGACCGATCGCTTTGGCGGGTTTGACAAAGACCACATTATACAGCTCGTCAAAGTACCATTTGTTCAGGAAGAACAGGTAAAGCGGCTTTTGGTTCTCGGCCAGTCTCTTGGGCAGGCTTGGGTTCCAGATGTAGAACCAAAGCGCCATGATCAGGCCGAACAACATTGCGATGAACGGTGCAACCTTGACCCACTTGGGCGCGCCATGGGCATCCGCCAATACCGTGTTGTCAGGACCAAAGAACAAAGCCCCCTCACCCGGCGCGCCGCCAAAGGCCGCATGGTGACCGGTGTGGGCATCGTGCCCTTCATCGGATTTGCCGTGGCTGTCCTCGGCACCGCTTGCATGGGTGTCAGAACCTTCGGCCATTTCCACCAGCGGGATGTTGTAAAAGTCCGCGACATATTTGTGATCGCCAAAGAATGGCTTGAACCAGATCATACCGGCAAAGATCGCCCCAACGGCCAGCACTGCCAGAGGCACAAGCATCACCATCGGGCTTTCATGCGCATGTTCATGCGTATGTTTGTCGCCGCGCGCGGTGCCATAGAAAGTAAGGAAGATCAGGCGCCAGCTGTAAAAGCTGGTCATCGCTGCGGCTACCACCAGCAACCAGAACCCATACATAGAACCACCGGCCCAAGCGCTTTCAATAATCGCATCCTTGGACAGGAAACCGGCAAAGCCGAAATGCGTCAATGGAATGCCAACACCGGTGATCGCCAAGGTGCCGATCATCATCGCAGCGAAGGTAAACGGGATCTTTTTGCGCAGCGCGCCATAATTCCGCATGTCCTGTTCGTGGTGCATCGCGTGGATGACCGACCCTGCGCCAAGGAACAACATCGCCTTGAAAAACGCGTGGGTGAACAGGTGGAACATCGCTGCTGAATACATGCCAACACCAGCGGCAACGAACATATACCCCAACTGCGAACAGGTGGAATAGGCGATGACCCGTTTGATATCAGTCTGCACCAGCCCGACAGTTGCGGCAAAGAATGCCGTGGTTGCACCGATGAAGGTGACAAACATCATGGCTTCTGGTGCGAATTCCATCAAAGGTGACATACGACACACAAGGAAGACGCCCGCCGTAACCATTGTGGCCGCGTGGATCAGGGCGGACACTGGTGTCGGACCTTCCATCGCATCAGGCAACCAAGTGTGCAGGAACAACTGCGCCGATTTACCCATCGCCCCGATGAACAACAGGAAGGCAATCAGGTTTGCCGCGTTCCAATCGGTCCACAAAAAGCTGATAGTTTGCTCGGCCAGATCAGGGGCCGCCGCGAAAATATCATCAAAGCGGATGCTGTCCGTCATAAAGTACAGCGCCATGATACCCAGGATAAAGCCGAAATCCCCTACCCTGTTGACCACAAAGGCCTTGATCGCAGCCGCATTGGCGCTGGGTTTTTTGTAATAGAAACCGATCAGCAGATAGGAGGCAACGCCCACACCTTCCCAGCCAAAGAACATCTGGACAAGGTTATCCGCCGTCACCAGCATCAGCATCGCAAAAGTAAAGAACGACAGATAGGCAAAGAAGCGCGCGCGATAGCTTTCGCCTTCGCCGTTGAAATTGTCGTCATGCGCCATGTAGCCGAAGGAATAGAGATGCACGAGCGCCGAAACCGAGGTGACAACAATCAACATGATCGCGGTCAGCCGGTCCATGCGAATGGACCAATCCGTGCTGATTGTTCCGGATTCAATGAACCGCAAGATCTGGATGTGTTCGGTCGGCCCTTCCAGCGTCAGGAAGACGACCCAAGACAGGGCCGCAGCCAGAAACAACAAGCCGGTGGTCAACCACTGGGCTGTCGCCTCGCCGATGATCTTCCAACCGAAGCCGGCAACGATGGCCCCGACAAGGGGTGCGAAAAGGATGATGGTTTCCATGTGGTTAGCCCTTCATCACATTGACATCTTCAACCGCGATAGTGCCACGGTTGCGGAAGAAACAAACAAGGATGGCAAGACCGATCGCGGCCTCTGCCGCTGCAACGGTCAGCACGAACAGTGTGAAAACCTGCCCCACCATATCCCCAAGGAAACTGGAGAAAGCGACCAGATTGATATTCACCGCCAAAAGCATCAATTCGATGCTCATCAACAGAATGATCACGTTCTTCCGGTTTAGGAATAGCCCGAAGATGCCGATGACAAATAGCGTTGCCGCCACTGTCAGGTAATGTTCAAGTCCGATCATCGTTCACTGTCTTTCCGTCGTTATTCGTTTTCTTCAAAAGAAAACGGTAGGAATTTTTAAAAATTCCAGGTCCCTCAAAGCCCTTGCCCAGGCTTCACATCTTTCAGTTCCATCGTCTTGGCCGGATCACGCATCATCTGCGCGACGACATCCTGACGTTTGACATCCACACGATGGCGCAGGGTCAAGACAATCGCACCGATCATCGCCACCAGCAGGATCATGCCCGCCAGTTGGAAGATCAGGAAATAGTCATCATACAGGATCAGACCTAAAGCCGCAGTGTTTTGCACATCAAGATCAGTGACCTGCGTGCGCAATCCTTCGGCCGCGGCATTGGTTTCCCATGCGCCAAAGGCCATCACGAACTGCATCAGAATGATCATCCCGATCAGCAAGGCCAGCGGCATGTATTTGGCCATCTCTGCCTTCAGTTCGGCAAAGTCGACATCCAGCATCATCACCACAAACAGGAACAACACGGCCACCGCGCCGACGTAGACAATGATCAACAACATCGCCACGAATTCCGCACCCAACAGCACGAACAGACCTGCCGAAGACAGGAATGCGAGGATCAGCCACAATACGGAATGCACTGGGTTACGGCTGACCACGGTGAACAGCCCCCCGGTAATTACGCAAATCGAAAACAGGTAAAATGCAAAAACAATCATGCTCCGCTGCCCTTCATGTCGTCGCCCTTCATGTCGTTTTCTTTCTCGTCCATGGCCTGATTGGCCAGCTCCGTCGCACGGGTCATCGCCGGCAGACCGGCAAAGACAGACATTTGTGCAATTGTTTCAGTTACATGCTGTCGTGTGGCCCCTGCCTCGATCGCATGGCGCACTGTTTGACGGACTGCAACATCATTTTGTGCGCCCTGCATTGTCAGACCGGCCAGCGTTAGCAACAGTCGCGTCCGCGCGTCCAGACCACCAGCATTCAGACCGTTGCCGAACATCATTTCCATCATGTCCTTTGGCATCGTGCCCATCATGGCTTCGAACACCTTCGGCGAAAAAGCATCCATCGCAGGCACGGCTTTCGCCATTTCCTGCGCCTGCTTCATCATCGCTTCAAAGGGGTTGCTCGGATCGCTCATCGGTAAGGTGCATCCATTTCGAGGTTGCGGGCAATCTCGGCTTCCCAGCGGGCACCGTTGTCCAGCAACTTGTCCTTGTCATAATACAGCTCTTCGCGCGTCTCGGTCGAGAACTCGAAATTCGGCCCTTCGACAATCGCATCCACGGGACAAGCTTCTTGGCAGAAACCGCAGTAGATGCATTTGGTCATGTCGATGTCGTAACGTGTTGTGCGACGGCTGCCGTCATCCCGCGGCTCGGCATCAATTGTGATGGCCTGCGCAGGACACACGGCTTCACACAGTTTACAGGCAATACAGCGCTCCTCCCCGTTGGGATAGCGACGCAGCGCATGTTCACCGCGAAAACGCGGGCTCAGCGGCCCTTTTTCGTGGGGATAGTTCAGCGTGACCTTGGGCGCGAAGAAGTAACGCATGCCCAGCATGAAGCCTTTGACATAGTCAGTGAGCAGGAAATATCCGGCTTTGCGGGAAAAATCGGTTTGACTCATATCATCCTCACATCGGCCAGCGGGCGTAGATGCCCCAGAACCATTCGAATTTCGCCGCGAAGGCCACAAACACCACCCAGAACAATGAGAACGGCAGGAAGACTTTCCACCCCAGACGCATCAGTTGGTCATATCGGTAGCGCGGGGTGATTGCCTTCACCATTGAGAAGACAAAGAACACGCCCAACATCTTGATGAACATCCAGAAGAAGCCATCCGGCAGGAACGCCACAGGTGACAGCCAACCACCAAGGAACAGGAGCGACACCAGCGCACACATCAGCACAACTGCAACCAATTCACCGATCATGAACAACAGAAACGGCGTGGATGAATATTCAACCTGATAGCCGGCAACCAGTTCTGATTCCGCCTCTGGCAAATCGAACGGCGGACGGTTGGTTTCAGCCAAGGCGCTGATAAAGAACAGGATCAGCATCGGGAAATGCGGCAGGAAGTACCAGTGTAGCAGACCGCCACCGCCCTCTTGTGCCTGAACGATCGCGCCAAAGTTCATCGACCCCGTTGAGATAATCACACCGATGATGATCAAACCAATTGAGACCTCGTAAGAGATCATCTGCGCCGCAGAGCGCAGCGAGCCAAGGAACGGGTATTTCGAGTTGGATGCCCAACCGCCCATGATCACACCATATACTTCAAGCGAGGAAATCGCGAAGACATAGAGGATTGCGACATTGATATCGGCGAGAATCCAGTTTTCATTAAACGGGATAACCGCCCATGCAATCATTGCCATGACGAAAGAAATCATCGGGGCCAGGAAGAACACCGCGCGGTCGGCACCGGCGGGCACGACGACCTCTTTAACGATATATTTCAGGAAGTCCGCAAAGGACTGTAGCAGGCCAAATACGCCAACCACGTTGGGGCCGCGCCGCATCATAACAGCGGCCCAGATCTTGCGGTCTGCATACATCAGAAACGCCAATGCCAGCAGCAAAGGCACCACCAACAGCAACACCTGCCCGACCAACAAAAGCCCCATGCCGAGGCCGGTTTGTGTAAAGAATTCAACCATTGTTTGTCATACCCTCGGAATGCCCTTTTCGACGCAATGTGCAACGGTCACTTCGGCATCGATTGTCTTTATGCCACGTGGCAAGCTCGGCGAGATCGTATAAACAGCATCGCCCCGCCAAAGGCCAGCCTCTTGCGCCACATTTGTGCGCACATGTCGTGCAAATCCGTATCCACGGATAAGCGTGTATTGCGCCGCCGCACATTCCGCATAGTCAGCCACGTCCTGACCGCTTTGTGCTTTGGTCATTGCAACATTGAATTGCACCAGATCCCCATCCAGAAGCGCGGTTTCTACGCCCCTATATTCAGGGATAAAATCCGATGCAAGCGGCGCTTGCGGCGCGCAACCAGCCAGCCCCATTGCGGCCGTTGAGAGGGCAAAGGCTGCCATCGTTCTCACTCGGCTGCCAAAGGTGCCGCAGCCCGCGCCGCCGCATTGGCGGATAGCTCGGCCATCAGCTGGCTGGCCCGTGCAATCGGGTTGCTAAGATAGAAATCGGCAATCGCCGGCACGAAAGGATCAGAGCCAACCTTGCCACGTGCAAGGGGCTGCCAATCGTTTTGCGCCACCACGTCAACCTGCCCAAGATGCGGTACATCCTTGACCAAGGCCTTGCGCAAATCGGCAAGGGAATCGAACGGCAGTGTCACCTCCAGTTCCGCAGACAGGGCCCGCAGGATTGCCCAGTTTTCCTTGGCCTGCCCCGGTGCAAAACTTGCCCGCGCGGCCAATTGTGGGCGTCCTTCAGTATTCACAAAAAGACCGGCCTCTTCGGTATAGGCGGCACCGGGCAGAATGATATCCGCGCGATGTGCGCCACGATCCCCGTGCGAACCTTGATAAATCACAAATGGTCCGGCAGGAATGTCACCCTCGTCGGCACCAAGGTTATAGATAACCTCTGCCGCCAGCACATCGGTAATGCCATTTTCGCTTGTTGCGCCGACATCCATCGCGCCAACACGGCCCGCTGCCGTATGCAGCACCATGAAGGTGGATTTGGTCGATTCGGCCAGTGCCATCGCTTCGGCCAGGATCGCCGCGCCATCCTCACGGCACAGGGCCGCCTGCCCGATGATAATCACAGACGGCTTGTCCTGCACCTCGGAATGATCCCGCGACAATAGTTCTGTCATCATCGCCGGATCATCGCTGATGTGCATGGTTTCATAAGTCAGGTCAGCTTTAGGACCGACCACGCCAATACCGCAGCCTTTGGTCCAGGCTTTGCGAATGCGTGCGTTCAACACCGGCGCTTCGACCGCAGGATTCGCGCCAATCAGCATGATCGCCTGTGCATTGTCCAGATCTTCAACCGTCGCCGTCCCAACATAGCCAGAGCGGTTACCGGCGGGCAGTTTCGCACCATCGGTGCGGCATTCAACAGAACCGCCCTGCCCCTCGATCAACGCCTTCAGCGCATAGGCCGCTTCCGCAGAGGCCAGATCACCGACCAGACCGCCGACTTTCTTGCCCTTCATCGCCGCAGCCGCAGCCGCCAGCGCTTCGGGCCAGTCCGCTTTGCGCAGTTTACCGTTTTCACGAATATAAGGTGTGTCCAGACGCTGGCGACGCAGACCGTCCCAGACGAAGCGGGTTTTGTCGGAAATCCATTCCTCATTCACGCCGTCATGGTTGCGCGGCAGAATCCGCATCACTTCACGACCTTTGGTATCCACACGGATGTTGGACCCCAGTGCATCCATCACGTCGATGGATTCGGTCTTGGTCAATTCCCAAGGCCGCGCGGTAAAGGCATATGGTTTACTGACCAGCGCGCCAACCGGACACAGGTCAATGATGTTGCCCTGCAAGTTCGAATCAAGTGTCTGACCCAGATAGGACGTAATCTCGGCATCTTCGCCACGCCCCGTCTGACCCATCATATGCAGGCCAGCCACTTCGGTGGTAAAACGGACGCAACGCGTGCAGGAGATACAGCGCGTCATATGGGTTTCAACCAAAGGACCCAGATCAAGATCTTCGGTCGCCCGCTTCGGCTCGCGATAACGGCTGAAGTCGACACCGTATGCCATCGCCTGATCCTGCAAGTCACATTCGCCGCCCTGATCGCAAATCGGGCAATCCAGCGGATGGTTGATCAACAGGAATTCCATCACCCCTTCGCGGGCCTTTTTCACCATAGGTGAATTGGTCTTTACAACCGGCGGCTGACCTTCGGGACCGGGGCGCAAATCCTTGACCTGCATCGCACAGGAGGCTGCGGGTTTTGGCGGCCCACCGACAACCTCGACCAGACACATGCGGCAGTTGCCCGCAATCGACAGGCGTTCGTGGTAACAGAAACGCGGAATTTCGACCCCCGCTTGCTCACACGCCTGAATGAGCGTCATCGCCCCCTCAGTTTCAACTTCTTTACCGTCGATGATGATCTTGCGCAGGTCGCTCATTGGTTCACTTTGCTCTTAGTAACGAACCGATCCGGCTCGATTTTTGAATCTCTTGCTGTCCTAACGCACAATAGCTTTGCGGGTCAGAAGTATCGACCCCCCGTGCGCGGAAAAATTCAGCCGCTTTTGCGCGCAGCCGGTCCTTTTCGACATCACTGTCCGTATAGGCTTCAATCTCTGCCTGAGTATACCCCATGTCGCGGGCTTTTTTCTCCAAATTTCGGACATACCCGATGGCCCGGAACATCCGGGCGCTGATCACTGGGCAATTCTTACGGATACGGTCGGCGATACCTAGATCAAACAAGGCATCGTCAATGGCGGCGACCTCCCGAAGGGGCGGTTTGGCAATGGCCGGAACGGCCAGCAGGCTTGCGCCCAGAAATGCTGCAACCAGAATTTTCATCACTTAGTTCCTCATGTAGTGCGGGCGAGTTTGCCCTTGTCCCACATGGGTTTGGCCCCATTGTTATGCAATAACAGGTCCCTAACCTGCCATCAACGCCCCCGTGTCGCCGGGTTTCAAAGCTGAGGGCAAGCCCCCTGAAACACCAGCGTATTATCCGTGATCTGCAATTGCTCGGGTGGTGTGTCCGGCCCCACCGCCCAAGTGATCTTGGAACTGCCATAATGTTCGACACAATAAGCTGTGCCTGCATGGCGTCCCGCCTCGCGCGCGCCATCAAGCGACCGCGCCACATCGCGAATGCGCACAGAGAACACATCCCTCTGCCCATCAACCTTGGCCACTTTCACGCGGAAGTACTGGCCGTCAAAGGCAATGCGGTTCTTGCTGTCTGTACAGCCTGCCATCACCCCCAATATCAGGGCAATCGTTAAACAACGCTTCTTCATTTCTGCGCCCTCTTCATTTCTAAACTCTTGCTTGGTTTAGCCTGCGGTCCGCTACCTTTGAGGGAATCGGAACCATCTTTTGACTGGCTTTCCTGTTCTTGTTCATGGGTTTTCCATTTGCCCCACATATTTGCTAAATTCGCGCGTCAGGCAACCTTTGTATCGTCACCGCTTTCGCACTCGCCTTCTGCCGTGCCCCCCCGGCCCCTTCATTGCGCGACAATCTTTAACATCCGCCCAATTGGCGTGCGCCACTCGGCAGCCGCATATCCCGCGTTGCAATACCCTTGCTGGGGGCTGTCTTCTGTCAGGTCATATTTTTTTAGAAAGGCGGCGAAATAGGGATCATAACGTTCAGGAGCCACTGGGGCGAAATAGGTGCCCAATTCGCGCGCCGGAATGCCCCTGTCGCTGAATTTTGCCAGCAAAGCCAGCATGTGGCGCTTTGATCCGGCATGATCAAAGTCAAGCCCGTCGCAACGTTCCGCAAGACGTTCGGCCATGGTCGATTGAAAGTTCATTTCAACAGCAAACTCTGGCAAGGGCGCTTTGCCCTGTGCCAGCGCCATCACCGGCAAGACCGCGGCGAAAAAGGAAAGCCGGAGCGGTTTCAGAGAACCGCCCCAATTGCCGTGATTGCCAGCCCAATCATGCAAACCCAGCCGATCAAAAAGGTGATCGAACGTAGTGGTTGGTTTTCGGTCCTGATATGAACAACCGCCATCGCAATGCGCGATACAACAAAAACAGAGGCCAACAGGTTTACCATGAACGGCGAGGCCCCTGCCAGAATCGCGGCCAATGTGGCAGCAATAAACGGTCCGGAGACTTCGACCGCATTCGCAAAAGCCCGTTCGCGCCGATAAGAGACACTTGCGTAATCACGAATTGGCTTACCGCAATCACTTCGGTTTTCCGGCGTGCGGCCCACGGTTGACAACCCCGAAAGGACAATCGACAGCAACGCCCAGATGGCCAGCGCCAAAAGCGCATGATTGTAGGCTGCAAAAGCGTCCATTATTCAGCGGCCACAGCAGAGACACGGCCGGTACGCTTATGCTTGATCCGGTCCTCAATCTCGTCGCGGAAATGCCGGATCAGACCCTGAATAGGCCATGCTGCAGCATCACCAAGGGCGCAAATTGTATGCCCCTCAACCTGTTTGGTCACGTCCAGCAACATGTCGATTTCTTCGGGTTCCGCATCCCCTGTCACCAGACGGTCCATAACCCGCATCATCCAGCCAGTACCTTCACGGCAAGGCGTACATTGGCCACAGGATTCATGTTTATAAAACTTCGCCAGACGCCAGATCGCTTTGATCACATCGGTAGAATTGTCCATGACAATCACCGCCGCGGTGCCCAGACCCGAACGCTGCTCGCGCAGATAGTCGAAATCCATGATCGCGTCTTTCATCTGCGCTCCGGGGATCATCGGCACCGAGGAGCCGCCGGGGATCACGGCCTTGAGGTTGTCCCAGCCGCCGCGGATGCCGCCGCAATGGGTCTCGATCAGCTCTTCAAAGGTGATCGACATCGCCTCTTCCACAACGCAGGGGTTGTTCACATGGCCAGAAATCGCAAACAGCTTGGTGCCGGCGTTGTTGGCGCGGCCAAATCCGGCGAACCATTCAGGGCCACGGCGCAGGATCGTAGGCACCACGGCAATTGATTCCACGTTGTTCACGGTGGTCGGGCACCCATAAAGCCCCGCCCCCGCAGGGAACGGCGGCTTCATCCGCGGCATACCCTTTTTGCCCTCAAGGCTTTCCAGCAAGGCGGTTTCTTCACCGCAAATATAGGCACCAGCGCCATGCGCCAGGTAAATGTCAAAATCCCAACCGGATTTACAGGCGTTCTTACCAACCAAGCCTGCATCATAGGCTTCATCAATCGCCGCCTGAAGCGCCTCGCGCTCGCGGATGTATTCGCCGCGAATGTAGATATAGCAGGCATGGGCATTCATCGCGAAAGAGGCAATCAGACAGCCCTCGATCAACGTATGCGGATCGTGGCGCATGATTTCGCGGTCTTTACATGTGCCAGGCTCGGATTCATCGGCGTTGATCACCAGATAGCTGGGACGGCCATCGCTTTCCTTTGGCATAAACGACCACTTCAGGCCAGTTGGAAAGCCCGCACCACCGCGCCCACGCAAACCGGATGCCTTCATCTGGTCAACGATCCAAGGCGCACCTTTCTTGATGATATCCGCCGTGCCATCCCAATGGCCACGGCTTTGCGCGCCCTTCAGCGTGCGGTCATGCATCCCGTAGATGTTGGTAAAAATGCGGTCCTGATCTGCAAGCATTGCTGCACCCTATCTATTCTTGCGCGGCCCCTTCGGGCCGGTCTTTGGTATCTCGGCCCAACGTGCAGGCCGGTTAAACTTATCTAACGGCCCGACTTTCTGTCAGCCTGCCGTGCCTGCCACATCTGCCAGATCACGACCATCGCCCAAAACAGCGCAGCCAGTGCGGCAAAATCAAACAGCAGCGAATAGCGCATTTCCAGCCCTAGCTTCGCCACCGAGAAATTCGCAATCACCCAAAGTATCATGGTAATCGCAATAACCAGCCCCACCATCCGGCCCTTTTTTGCAAGGGCCTGATCCTGTGCGGAGCCACTGTTTTCCTGTTGGTTCACACTCGGGTCCGATCGTTCTTACGTCTTTTTGCGCTTTGAGAACTCTGTCTCGCCGCCCTTGGCCAAAATCTTGGCCTGTGACATCCAGTCGTCACGTTTGATCCGGCCTTTAAAACGCAAACGGGCATCGACCCATTCGATTTCTTTCTTACGCCAACCAGCCACCTGGTCAAACCGGTAGATGCCCAATTCATTCAAAGTCTGTTGCAGTTTAGGGCCTACGCCGCTGATCAACTTCAGATCGTCACTGCCCTCTGCCGGTGGAGCATCATAGACCAGCGGTTTGCCATCCGCCGCAACCGGTGTGCGTTTCGCCGCGGTTTTTGCCGGTGCTTTCTTGGCCGGTGTTTTGGCTGAAGCCTTGGTCGCTGCTTTTGCCTCGGTTTTTGCCGGGGCCTTTTTCGCGGCAGCTTTTGGGGCGGCCTTCTTTGCGGCTGCACCTTTCGCTGGTTTTACCTCTGCCGGTGTCACAGCCGCCGTGGCCTTTGCCGCGGTTGACTTCACCGCAGATTTTTCTTCGACGGCAGGGGCTTCGTACTTCCATGTCCCTTTGCGCGCGGCCAATTCAGCCTCTCCTGCAAGCGCGGTCGACGGCTTGATCTCGACCGCCTTCAACGGTGCTGCGCTTGGTGTATCACTATCCGTTGCCCCGGTTGCAATCTCACCATCGGCAGTCTCAGCGGCACCTTCTGATGCAGCTGTCTCTGGCGTGGCCACGGTTGCATTTGTGACGCCAGTATCACCGGTAACTGCGCTGGCAACGGCGGGGCTGTTCTGGCCAACGTCAAGGGCCGCGGCCCGTGGGGCATCCGCAGAAGCAGCGGCATCGCGACAGATTGAACGTGGCAGAAAATACGCAATAAGAAGACCGCCGATCAGCCCGAGAAGACACGACCAAAAACCGCCCAGCCCGATAAATTTGTACAACAGCAGCATCAGCACAAGACCTGCAATGGCAGCAATGATCCAACACATGGTCTTACATTCAGAACGTTTTTCCGTCTGTGTCATCTTCGTTCACACCCCCTATGGCGACAGCGCGGGCTTACTCCTCGCTGTCGTAACGCCCGTCCGTTCGGGCCTTGGCGGAAAAGGCCGTTTCCTCGCCAGCCGCCAACTTCTGTGCCTGATCCACCCATGTGTCACGGGTCACACGGCCCTTGAACCCTTTCAGATTCTCATCGGCCCAAGCCACTTCTGCCGCCCCCCATTTGGAGATTTGGTCAAAGTGGAAAATTCCCATGTCGTGCAACATGGTTTCAAGCTTTGGTCCCACACCTTTGATCATCTTCAGATCATCCGGTCCCGACTTGCGCGGTGCCTTCATCATCTTGGGTTTCTTGCCCACCGCCGCTGTTGCCGGCGCATCTGCCGCTGTTGCCTTGGGCTCGGCTTTGGAAACCGGTTTTGCCTTGGATGTCGCAACTGCTTCTTGCTTGGTCACGCCAGTCTTATCCGCAGTTGCACCCTTGGCCGGCTTTGGTGCCGCGGCTTTTTTGGCCTTCGGCTTCGCAGAGGCATTCGCCGCAGTCCCCTGCCATGGGGTAAGCAAGGGCACTTCGGTACCATCGATCCGCTTGACCGTATCACCGATGTCCACAGCCAGCTGCACGGAGGCGTTATGCTGTTTCTTGCCGCTTTCGAATTCGGTCAAACTGGTCAACCCGGACGCCGGCTCTGCGGCATAGCGGCCATTCTGCGGTCCTGGTGTCGGCACTTTGCCGGCAGACAGATCATCCAGCAGGGCGCGCAACTTGTCGGCGGTCAGATCCTCGTAGTAGTCCTTGCCGATCTGGGCCATCGGCGCATTAGCGCAAGCCCCCAGACATTCGACTTCTTCCCAAGAGAACTTACCATCCGTAGACAACACATGCGGCTGTTCGGCGATCTTTTCACGGCATACTGCCACAAGATCCTCGGCCCCGCAGATCATGCAGGTCGTGGTGCCACAGATCTGAATATGGGCAACAGAACCAACCGGTTGCAGCTGAAACATAAAGTAGAAAGTCGCCACCTCAAGGCCCCGAATATAGGCCAGCCCCAGCATTTCGGAAACATGTTCAATTGCCGGACGGGTCAACCAGCCCTCTTGCTCCTGCGCACGCCACAACAGTGGAATGATGGCAGAGGCCTGACGGCCTTCGGGGTATTTTGTGATCTGCGCTTCGGCCCAAGCCTGATTGGCGGGGGTAAAGGCGAATGCCTGCGGTTGATCTGGGTGTAGTCGGCGGAGCATGAATCCTAGCCTTCGTATCTGATGGCGGCGTACCGCCCGGTATTTTCAAAAAGGAAATGCAGCGGATGCTGCATTACCTGTCAATCTCTCCAAAGACCACGTCCATCGTGCCGATAATCGCAGCAACATCAGCCAGTTGGTGGCCTTTGCTAATGTGGTCCATCGCCTGCAAATGCAGGAAGCCAGGGGCGCGGATTTTGCAGCGATAAGGTTTGTTGCTGCCATCTGCCACAAGATAAACGCCGAACTCGCCCTTGGGGGCCTCCACAGCGCAATAAACTTCGCCAGCGGGCACGTGGAACCCTTCGGTGTAAAGCTTGAAGTGGTGGATCAGGCTTTCCATATTGGTTTTCATCGCGGTACGGGCCGGCGGCGTGATTTTGCCACGCGCAAGGACATCGCCCTGCCCTTCGGGTGCGTTCAGCTTCACGATGGCCTGCTGGATGATATGCACCGACTGGCGCATTTCTTCCATCCGGCAGAGATAGCGGTCAAAACAATCGCCGTTCTTGCCAACAGGAATTTCAAACTCGAATTCATCGTAACATTCATAAGGTTGCGAGCGGCGCAAATCCCATGCAAGGCCGGAGCCGCGTACCATCACACCGGAAAACCCGTAGTTCAGAATGTCTTCTTCAGTCACGATGCCAATATCGACGTTACGCTGTTTGAAAATCCGGTTTTCGGTCAACAACTCGTCGATATCGACCATGAACTTGGTCATGAACTGTTCAGACCAGGCCTGAATATCGTCCAGCAAACCGGCAGGCAGGTCCTGATGCACCCCACCGGGGCGGAAGTATGCGGCATGCAGACGCGCGCCACAGACACGCTCATAGAACACCATAAGCTGTTCGCGCTCTTCGAAGCCCCAAAGCGGCGGGGTCAAGGCGCCCACGTCCAACGCCTGCGTTGTGACGTTCAGCAAGTGGTTGAGAACACGACCGATTTCACAGAACAACACGCGGATCAGGCTGGCGCGGCGCGGCACAACCGTGTCCGTCAGTTTCTCGATCGCCAAGCACCAGGCATGTTCCTGATTCATCGGGGCCACGTAATCCAACCGGTCAAAGTACGGCAGGTTTTGCAGATACGTCCGGCTTTCCATCAGCTTTTCAGTGCCACGGTGCAGCAGACCAATATGCGGGTCGCAACGTTCTACAATCTCGCCGTCCAGCTCAAGCACAAGGCGCAAAACACCGTGCGCCGCAGGGTGTTGCGGGCCAAAGTTGATGTTGAAGTTGCGGATCTTCTGTTCACCCGTGACGGCATCTGTAGACCCGTCATCATAGGTGTTCACGCGCATATCGCCGTCCATTATTTCCGCCCCTTCAACTGCTTGTCAATCGGCCGCTCGTCATCCGCACGCACGCGAATGGGCTGTTGTTCACGCTGACCGAACAGCTTGGCTATCATCTCTTCAAGAAGGTCAATCATAGCTTCTCCAATTCTTGCAGCTTCATGCCCATCCACCACAACAGGGCGACGGGACCGAGGGGCACCAGACAGACTGCGGCCCAGTATTTATTGATGCCGAAAAACGGCAAGAGTTTCAGCATCGGGATCGCTGTCAATGCAGACATGATCAGCCACCAAATGCCGCCCATTACTTGGCACCTTCAGCTTTGTCATCACCGGGCAGGATGTATTCGGCACCCTCCCATGGCGACATAAAGTCGAACTGGCGATACTCCTGCACCAACGACACCGGCTCATAGACCACCCGCTTTTGCGCTTCATCATAACGCACTTCGGTGTAGCCCGTGGTTGGGAAGTCCTTGCGCAGCGGGAAGCCGCGGAAACCATAGTCGGTCAGGATACGACGCAAATCGGGGTGGCCGGAGAACAGGATGCCGAACATGTCGAAAATCTCGCGCTCAAACCAGTTGGCAGACGGATGCACATCGACCAGCGAGGGCACCATGTCTTTTTCACGCACCGCAACACGCAGGCGGATACGGTGGTTCTGGTACATGCTCAGCAGGTGATACACCACGTCAAAGCGTTTCGCCCGCCCCGCATAATCCACTGCCGTGATATCCACGAGCGTCGAGAAGCGGCAGGTCGCATCGCCCTTCAGGAAATCCACCAGCCCGGCAATATTGCCCAGCGTGGCATTCAGGTTCAATTCGCCCTTGGTGACGTCCCATGACAGCACACAATCGGGGCGCTTCGCCTCAATATAGGCACCCAGTTCATTCAGTGCGTCACTCATCGTACGATTGTCCCTGTCCGGCGCATCTTTTTCTGCAATTGCAGGATGCCATACAACAACGCCTCTGCCGTGGGCGGGCATCCGGGCACATAGATGTCTACCGGCACGATCCGGTCACAGCCACGCACAACGCTGTAGGAATAGTGGTAATAGCCACCGCCATTTGCACAGGATCCCATAGAGATCACATAGCGCGGTTCTGGCATCTGGTCATAGACCTTGCGCAAAGCCGGTGCCATTTTGTTGGTCAGCGTGCCTGCCACGATCATCAAATCCGACTGGCGCGGGCTGGCCCGTGGCGCCGTCCCGAACCGTTCAAGGTCATAGCGCGGCATAGAGGTGTGCATCATTTCAACCGCACAGCAGGCCAACCCGAAGGTCATCCAGTGCAACGAACCGGTGCGCGCCCAGTTGATCACATCCGCCGAGGAGGTGACCAGAAAACCCTTGTCCTGCAAAGCTGCGTTCAGCTCTTGCGTGGCAAC
Source organism: Sulfitobacter sp. M05 (assembly GCF_029285175.1). Classification (GTDB taxonomy): domain Bacteria; phylum Pseudomonadota; class Alphaproteobacteria; order Rhodobacterales; family Rhodobacteraceae; genus Sulfitobacter. Next base: position 1,249,182 of record NZ_JABEDH010000001.1, read on the forward strand.
TTCGCGGTCTGCTCCGGCGGAATAGCCGCCCGCAACCCCTGCGTCCGTTACTGCCATTCCAGCGCCCCTTTCTTCCACTCATATGCAAAGCCTGCGGTCAGCACGCCAAGGAATACCATCATCGACCAGAAACCGACCATGGAAAGGTCTTTGAACGCTACTGCCCAAGGGAACAGAAAGGCGATTTCAAGGTCAAAAATAATGAATAGAATTGACACCAAGTAGAAGCGCACATCGAATTTCATCCGTGCATCATCAAATGCGTTGAACCCGCATTCATAGGCTGACACCTTTTCAGGGTCCGGATTGCGCACCGCCAAAACCACGGCGGCCAGGATCAGGACAAGGCCCAAACCGATGGCAACAGCCAGAAAAACAAGGATTGGCAGGTATTCCCGCAGCATATCGTCCAAGGGAGGCTCCTTTTGGCTTTGCCACTCGGGTCACGTAAGAGCGGCGGCATAACAGACGTTAAAATGGGTCTAAACCCAAGTGCCGACAGGGTCAACGGGATGGCGATGGGAAAACGGGCGCCTAAGGTCGCGGTTTGTCCCCGCTCCGCCGGTGACCATGGCGGGATCGCCTGAAATGCAGTCTGGCGGAAACCAATACGCTGGAATCTGACTTTGCGCCCCGACCGGGCTGACACAAAACAGGCACCCCAAATCAATTGGATGCCTGTTTCAGAAGAGCCTAGCAAAGAATGCTAACGTGTTTAGAGTTAGGCCCCTAGTCGACCGTTGAGACCAATGTTTCAACCGATTTGCGCACTTTCTTCATCGGCAACAACCAATCAGCGGAAGAATCGCGATAACCCAGTGGCAAAAGCACAACCGACCGCAGCCCGCGCGCCTTGAGGCCCAAAATCTCGTCAACGGTCGCAGGATCGAACCCTTCCATCGGCGTGCTGTCGACTTCCTGTTCTGCCGCAGCGACCAATCCGATACCAAGCGCGATATAGGCCTGACGCGCAGCATGTGCATAGTTTACTTCCGCGTCGCGCGGCACATAGGTCTGTTTCAGCTTGTCGTAATAGGCATTCAGCATCGGCAGATCACCACGCGCCGCGACATTGGCCTCTGTCACCGCGTCAATACGCTCGTCTGTGTAATTGTCCCATGCCGCAAATACCAACAAATGCGAGCCATCCGTAATCTGCGCCTGATCCATCGCCGCTTTGCGAATCTCTGCCAATACGTCGGGGTTTGTCACCACGATCATCTCAAAAGGTTGTGTGCCGCTTGATGTTGGTGCCATGCGGATCGCTTCGATGATGGCGTCTACCTTCTCCTGAGGGACCGCCTTGGCAGGGTCCATTTTTTTGGTCGCATAACGCCAGTTCAGGTGATCCATCAGTGTCTTGTTTGTCATCAGTCTTGTCCTATTGTCGGCATCGGCTCGATGCAGTATACATTTGTAACCGACGATATATTGATAACCATCTATTCCCGCAAGAAGGCACAAAGTTGCGCCTCGGTTACATGAAGGGAACCACATGCCAGACGCCGAACAATGTCCTGATTGCAAACATATAAACGAAGTTCTCTCACGTGTCGGGGACCGCTGGAGCGTGCTTGTCGTGATTTCACTGTCACAATACGGCACATTGCGTTTCAACGCGCTGAAACGGCATCTTGGCATTTCACAACGGATGCTCAGCCTGACGCTGCGGGCGCTGGAACGGGACGGATTGGTCAAGCGGACCTATCACCCGACGATCCCGCCCAAGGTCGAATACACCCTAACCCCGATGGGTGAGTCGTTTCGTGAACCGGTTCGGGCCTTGGGCGCTTGGGCGCTGGACAATCTGGCTGTCATCAATGCAGCACGTGCGACATATGACGCAGCAGCCGAAAGTGAAAAACAGGCCGGCTGATCCGGCGATGGCCGGCTCGAATCACAACCGGCCCTCTTTCCTCAGGACATCCAAGCGGCCTTGCGTTTGTCAAAGAACGCGCCGATCCCCTCGGCGGCCTCTTCCGTCTCCCAACGGGCTGACAAGGCGGCAATCGACATCGCCACGGCTTCCTCGCTCGCAGCACCGCCCAATTCCAAGGCCAGAGCTTTGGCCGCGGCAACCGCCCCCGGTGCGCAACTAAGATAGGGCACAACTTCAGCCTCGACTGCGGCATCCAGATCTTGCGCCGGCACCGCTTTTGCCAACAGGCCCAGCTCAACCGCCTCCGCCGCCCCGAACAGCCGCCCCGACATAAAGACACGCCGCGCCCGACCCTCGCCCATCCGTGCAATCACATAGGGCCCGATTGTTGCCGGAATAATCCCCAGCCGCGTCTCGGTCAGCCCCATCTTAAGGCTGTCGACACCGATCGCCACATCACAAACGCTGGCCATGCCGACGCCGCCGCCAAAGGCATTGCCCTGCACCCGCCCGATCAACGGTTTCGGCAATGTGTTCAATGCGCCCAGCATCGTGGCCAGCTTGCCTGCTTCCGCCGCCCGTGTTGCACCATCCATGTCGCGCTGATCGCGCATCCAGCCCAGATCACCGCCAGCGCAGAATGACTTCCCCGCGCCGGTCAATATCACAACCCGCACCGCATCATCCGCACCCAAATCCACTGCGGCCTGCGTCAGCTCTGCCAACATCAGCGCCGACATGGCATTATGTTTGTCTTCCCGCGCCAGCGTCAGCGTTGCGACACCACGCGTGTCGGTCTCAATCCTAATCGTTTCAAACATGCCTCAGCCCCGCATTGCCCGTGCCAAACCAGCAGCCTGTTCCAGAACGTCCTGATCCAAACCGGTTTCATATCCAAGCGCTGTCAAATGCGCGTTCACCGCCTCTGTGGCGACGTTACCGCTGGCACCCGGCGCATAGGGGCATCCACCCAAGCCACCGACAGCCGCATCAAACACCCGCACCCCCAATGACAGGGAGGCATCAATATTCGCCATCGCCCGCCCGTGGGTGTCGTGAAAATGCCCTGCCAGACGCCCCGCAGGCACCACATCACGCACTGCCAGCAACATGCGCGCAACGCTGTCGGGCGTGCCCGCGCCAATCGTATCGCCCAGCGAAATCTCGTAACACCCCATGGCAAACAACTTGTCCGCCACCGCGGCCACCGCTGCCGGGGTCACCGCCCCGTCATAGGGGCATTCCACCACACAAGACACATAGCCCCGCACAGGAATATCGCGATGGCGCGCATCTTCCAAAATCGGCTCAAAACGGGACAGGCTCTCGGCAATGCTGGCATTGATGTTCTTTTGAGAAAAACCTTCCGATGCAGACCCGAAAACCGCAACCTCATCAGCGCCTGCCGCCAAAGCATCCTCAAAACCGCGCATGTTCGGGGTCAATGCAGCATAGCGCACCCCGTCCTTGCGCCGGATCGCGGCCATAACTTCGCCCGAGCCCGCCATCTGCGGCACCCACTTGGGCGATACAAAACTGGCACATTCAATCCGGCGAAACCCCGCATCGGTCAGCCGATCAACCAGCGCGACCTTATCCGCGACTGAAATCTCACCCGCCTCATTCTGCAAACCATCCCGTGGCCCGACTTCGAAAATCTCGCATGGTCCCAAAGACATACCGCCCCCCAATTTCATCTTGCCTATAAACTCAATTCCAACAGGTGCTTCAAACGACCGGCCAGGGTTCATAGAAATCCTGCGTATAAATGCCATCTCCTTGCGGCAAGGATTGCTGAAATCCTGGCCGTTCGGAAATACGGGCATACCACTCCGCCACAGCGGGATGCCGGTCCAGCTTGACGAAATACCGCGACATGTAAACCGCCTGCCCCACAGAAATATCCGCCGCCGAAAAACCACTTGTCAGCAAATAGTCGCGATTCTCCACCGGCGTACTTAACCGCGCCTCAATGGCATCGTAACATTTGCCGATCCGCGCCGCCTCCAGTTTCATCACAATCGGCGAACGCATACTGTCTTCGCGCAGCGCCACATGCTGCTGGGTTAGCGCCGCCGTGTGCTGGCTCAGGGTTTCAGCAAAATGCACCCAGACCAACCAGGCCATCCGGTCCATGCTGTCTTTTGAACGCCCCATCCGGTCCGGCGAAAACCGCTCGCACAGATATTGTGTGATTGCACCGGTTTCGAACATCCGCTCCCCGTCGATCTCCAACGCCGGCACCCGGCCTGCCGGCGACAGGCTTAGGTACTCCGGTTCGCGCAACGACTGATCGAAAGCATGAAACCTGACCTGAAAATCCACTTCCAACTCGTTCAGCAGCCAAAGCGTGCGCATCGAACGGGTCTGCGGGCAGTGATGCAAGGTGATCATGCTGCCGTCTCCGCCTCTGCGTCCAACCGGACCAGTGCAGCACCGGCTTCCACCTGATCGCCCACAACCGCCAAGACCTCTGCCACCACGCCATCGCGCGCCGCCAGCAAGGAATGCTCCATCTTCATCGCTTCCAGCACAGCCAGCCTGTCACCTTTGCTGACAACCTGTCCAACCTTGGCATCCACAGCCCGCACCAGCCCCGGCATAGGCGCTTCAATCAGGTTGCCATCCCCCTGCGCCCCAGATGCGCGGTCCAGCGGATCAACCACATCAAAGGCCATGCCATAGCCATCAAAGACCGTAACCACACCAGCCGCCAGCACCACATCTGCGGCCTGTTGCCCGCCAAGGGTCCAGCTCTGCCCACGCCGCGCGGCGCGCACCTCGACATCATCCACATTCCAGATCTGCGCATCCGGCCCCAGAACCCGCACTTTCAGGGCATGGATTTCCTCGCCGCGCGCCAAAGTCACCGCCCGGCGCAAGGGCCGCCACAGGGTAAATCCGGTTTCCGGCATCCCGTCCAACAAGCCCAAAGCCGCCATGCCCGCTAAGGCCACATGCCGCGCCTCGACCGCGGGAACCTGGGTCAAACTGTCGATGTCGCGGGCAATCAGGCCGGTGTCGACATCCCCCTTGCCAAAACCGACATGCCCCGCAAGCGCCCCCAGAAACGCCAGATTTGTCACCGTCCCCCCCACCTGACAGCCGCTCAGGGCCGCACGCAACTTGGCCAGCGCGATATCCCGCGTCGCCCCATGTACAATCACCTTGGCAATCATCGGATCATAAAACGGGCTGATTGTATCCCCCGCACGCACGCCTGAATCCGCCCGCGTCTGTGGTGTGAACTGCAAATGCGTCAATGTCCCCGTCGCCGGCAAAAAGCCCGCCGGCACGTCCTCGGCATAAAGCCGCGCCTCAAAGGCATGGCCGTCAATCTTCAATTCCTCCTGCGCCTTTGGCAAAGCTTCCCCCGCCGCCACGCGCAATTGCCACTCCACCAAATCCACGCCCGTGATGGCCTCGGTCACCGGATGTTCGACCTGAAGGCGGGTGTTCATCTCCATGAAAAAGAACCCGTCCGACGATAAACCGTCCGATCCATCAACGATGAATTCAACCGTGCCCGCCCCGGCATAACCGATCGCCTCGGCAGCCTTAACCGCCGCGTCGCCCATCGCGGCCCGCATTTCCTGCGTCATTCCCGGTGCCGGTGCTTCCTCGATCACCTTCTGGTGACGGCGCTGCAAGGAACAGTCGCGTTCAAACAAATGCACCGCCTTGGTGCCATCGCCAAACACCTGCACCTCGATATGGCGCGGCTTAGAGACAAATTTTTCAACCAGTACATCGGAGTTGCCAAAGGCCGTCTTTGCCTCAGACCTTGCCGATTCCAGCGCCGCCTGAAACGCGCCAGCCTCCTCAACCAGCCGCATCCCCTTGCCGCCACCACCGGCCACCGCCTTGATCAACACCGGAAAGCCGATCTTGTCTGCTTCCTGCGCCAGCAAAGCGTCATCCTGATCTGCCCCGTGATAGCCTGGCACAACCGGCACATCCGCCTCGATCATCAAGGCCTTGGCCGCATCTTTCAGACCCATTGCTCGGATGGCAGATGCAGAGGGGCCGATAAATACCAGACCGGCCTTTTCCACCGCTTCGACGAAATCGGGGTTCTCGGACAAAAAGCCATACCCCGGATGGATCGCCTGCGCGCCACTGTCCAGCGCCGCCTGAATGATCACATCACCACGCAGATAACTCTCTGCCGGGGCTGATCCCCCGATATGGACCGCCATATCGGCCATCGCCACATGTTTGGCCTGCGCATCCGCGTCCGAATAAACCGCCACACAGCGCACGCCACAGCGACGCGCCGTCTCCATCACCCGACAGGCAATCTCGCCCCGGTTCGCAATCAGGATTGTATCAAACATGAATACCCAAACCTCTCATCTTTCATCTTCATCTTGCCCTTAAACACCGGAGGTCCGGAGGCAGAGCCTCCGGAATGTCCCACCATCAGCCCAAAGCACCATCACATCCGGAACACGCCGAACTTCGTTTCTTCAATCGGCGCATTCAATGATGCAGACAGGCTCAGCGCCAGCACATCACGTGACTTGCGCGGATCAATGATCCCGTCATCCCAAAGCCGCGCACTTGCATAAAGCGGATGGCTCTGCTCCTCGAACATATCAATTGTGGGCTGCTTGAACTTGGCCTCTTCCTCGGCGGACCAGGTCTCGCCTGACCGCTCGATCGCATCGCGCTTTACCGTGGCCAATACACCCGCCGCCTGCGGCCCGCCCATCACTGAAATCCGGCTGTTCGGCCATGTCCACAGGAACCGTGGCCGATAGGCCCGCCCGGCCATACCATAGTTGCCGGCACCAAAGGACCCGCCAACCAGCATGGTAATCTTGGGTACATTGGTAGAGGCTACAGCAGTCACCATCTTGGCCCCATGCCGCGCGATACCTTCATTCTCGTATTTCCGGCCCACCATAAAACCGGTGATATTTTGCAAGAACACCAAGGGGATATTGCGCTGTGAACACAGTTCGACAAAATGCGCACCCTTTTGCGCGGCTTCGCTGAACAACACCCCATTATTGCCGATAATCCCGACAGGGCATCCTTTGACATGGGCAAACCCGGTCACCAAGGTCTCGCCAAACCGCGCTTTAAATTCGTCAAAGCGCGAGCCATCCACAAGCCGCGCAATCACTTCGCGGATGTCATAGGGTGTGCGCAGATCCGCAGGCACGACCCCCAACAGTTCCGCCGGATCATAGGCCGGTTCTTCCGGGGTCTGCCACTGAACGGTCGCGGGTTTGGCCCGGTTCAACTGCCCCACCGCACGGCGCGCCAATGCCAGCGCATGGGCGTCATCCTCGGCCAGATAATCCGCAACCCCCGACAGGCGGGTATGCACATCGCCGCCGCCCAGATCTTCGGCACTGACAACCTCGCCGGTTGCGGCCTTGACCAAGGGTGGACCAGCAAGAAAAATCGTCCCCTGTTCTTTCACAATGATCGTCACATCCGACATCGCAGGCACATACGCCCCGCCTGCGGTACAAGAGCCCATCACAACCGCAATCTGCGGAATGCCCTTGGACGACATACGTGCCTGATTATAGAAAATCGCGCCAAAATGGTCGCGGTCGGGGAACACCTCGTCCTGTTGCGGCAGGTTCGCGCCACCGGAATCCACCAGATAGACGCAGGGCAGATGATTGGCCTCTGCGATCTCCTGGGCGCGCAGGTGCTTTTTCACAGTCATCGGGAAATAGGTGCCGCCCTTCACAGTGGCGTCGTTACAGACCACCATGACCTCCTGCCCCTGCACCTGACCGATGCCGGCAATGACCCCCGCACAGGGCGCGGCATTGTCGTAAAGCCCATGCGCCGCCGTCGCACCAACCTCAAGAAACGGGCTGCCCGGATCAAGCAGGTTTGCCACCCTTTCGCGGGGCAACATCTTGCTGCGGCTTTCGTGGCGGGCGCGGGATTTTTCGCCGCCCCCCATCGCCGCCACCTGCGCGGCCTCGTTCACCAATGACAACGCATCCAGATGCGCGGCCTCATTGGCCTTGAATACTTCGGATGAAGTTAGAGCTTGTGACGTTAGTTTCATGGAAACCCCTTCATGCGGCAACTGCGAAATTTCGAGCAAACTGTTGCTCGGTAAAATAAAATCCACTTAAGGATTGATCCAAATCATACTGTGATACTGCGCCGCAGCATAAATTGGGGCTGTAACTAGAATCGGGAATAGTAAGATGAAACACACCCTCGCCGCCCTCCTGCTTGCCAGTGTCAGTGCAACAAGCGCCATGGCGCAGTCTCAGGGAGACATTACCGTTGGCTTCGGCTTTGGTTCTGTCATGCCAAAATCCGGCAATGGCACGCTCGCCGGCGGCACCGCCGACATCGGCAGCAACCTGCGGCCAACCTTTACCGCTGAATATTTCATCCGGGACAACCTTGGCATCGAATTGCTGGCTGCGACTCCGTTCAAACACGATATCAGCATCGCCGGTATCGGACATGCCGGCGTCACCAAGCAGTTGCCGCCCACCTTGTCGCTGAACTACCACTTCCGGACAGACTCGGCGTTCAAGCCCTATATCGGTGCCGGTGTGAACTACACCACATTCTTCCAAGAAGAGTCTCCCCTTGGCACGCTTGAACTTGACGACAGCTTTGGCTTCTCGGTTCAGGTCGGTGTTGATTATGAACTGAACGAAAAAGCGGCTCTTCGTGCAAACCTGCGCTGGATGGACATCGACACCGAAGCAACTTTGAACGGTGCATCCATCGGCACTGCCGAAATTGACCCTTATGTGGTCAACTTTGCCTATGTCGTGAAATTCTGACGACACCCTGACATCTGGCGGAGACTGCATCACACTGTGGCCTCCGCTTGCGCCAGCGCTTTCAACTCGGCACGAATGACCTTGCCGGTCACGGTCATCGGCAGCGCCTCCAAGAAAGTAACTTCCCTTGGATATGAATAGCTTGCCAGCCGATCTTTAACCCACATCTGTAGGGCTTCGCCGGTCACATCCGCCCCTTTTTTGCGCACCACATAGGCTTTGACCACTTCGGTACGCAGGGCATCAGGTTTGCCCACCACACCGCAGGTTGCAACATCGGGATGGCTTAACAGGCAATCTTCGATTTCGGCCGGACCAATCCGGTAGCCCGCAGAGGTGATCACATCATCCTCGCGGCCAACAAAACGCAAGTAGTCCCCGTCCCAGATGCCCCGATCCCCGGTCAGCATCCAGTCGCCACAGTATTTCTGCGCTGTTTCCTCTGGCCGCTGCCAGTACCCCAGCATCATCGACGCAGAGCCGCGCCGCACCGCGATATCCCCCTCTGCGTCACTTTCCTGCCCCTGCGCGTCTAGCACCGCCAGATGGTGACCTGTCACCGGCTTTCCAATCGCCCCCGGCAAAGCCGCGAAGGCCGCGCCACAGGACGACGCGATCATGTTGCATTCCGTCTGTCCGTAGAACTCGTTGATCTCAAGGCCGAATGCCTGCCGGCCCCACGCCAGCATTTCCGCCCCCAAAGGCTCACCGCCACTGGCAACCGAACGCAGCCCGGCCACCGACACATCCGCCGCTTTCAACATCCGCAAAGCGGTAGGCGGGAAAAATACGTTACGCACCCCGCCCCGTTTGATCACGTCACAGCACCCGTCCGGCGTGAATTTCGCCATCCGTGCCGCCACCACAGGCACTCCCAAGGCCAGCGCCGGCATCGCCACGTCAAACAGACCGCCGATCCATGCCCAATCCGCAGGCGTCCACAGACAATCCCCGGGCTGGCCCAGAAAATCATGACTTATCGCAACACCGGGCAGATGGCCGGTCAACATCCTGTGCCCATGCAACGCCCCCTTGGGGCTGCCGGTGGTGCCGGACGTATAGATCAGCACCGCCGGATCGTCAGGGCCAGTATCCGCAAAGGGCACATCAGCGCCAGCGACACCAACCTCATCCGCAATCCATGCCTCTGCCAGCCGCCCAAGCAGGGCGGCCCCTTCCACGTCGGTCAGAACCAGCGCACAACCGGCATCCGTTACCCGCGACGAAAGAGCATCCTGCTTGAAGAGTTTGAACAAAGGTACTGAAACCGCGCCGATTTTCCAGATGGCCAGATGGGCGGCAGCGCACCATGGCGATTGCGACAGCAAGACACCCACGCGATCCCCAGCCTGCACCCGCGCCTCAAGTGCGCGCGCCAAACCGTCCACCATTTCCTTTAGGTCAGCAAAAGTTACGTCCCGCGGGTGTGCCAAAGTCAGATCAACAATCGCAACCGCATCCGCAGGCTGTGCCAGACATTGCGCCGCCATGTTCAACCGCGCGGGAAAATCCCACGTCCCGTCTTCCAACACGCCTGGCAAAGCTGCTGTCATGATCTGGCTCAGCCCATTGCCGCCATCATTTCGCGACCAACCAGCATACGCCTGATTTCAGAAGTACCCGCGCCGATTTCCATCAATTTGGCATCGCGGAAAATCCGGCCTACCGGGTTATCGGAGAGATAACCTGCCCCCCCCATCGCCTGTACGGCTTGATGCGCCTGCACCATCGCCTGTTCAGAAGCATAAAGACAGCAGGCCGCAGCATCCTGACGGGTGACGTCGCCACGGTCACAGGCCTTGGCGACCTCGTAAACATAGGCCCGCGCCGAGTTCATCGCCGTGTACATATCAGCCATCTTGCCCTGCATCAGCTGGAAATTCCCGATCGGCTGGCCGAATTGTTTGCGCTCGGCCATATAGGGCATAATCTCGTCCAGACAGTTGGCCATGATGCCAAGACCAATACCGGCCAACACCACCCGTTCGTAATCCAGACCAGACATCAGCACGCGCACGCCGCGCCCCTCTTCGCCCAGAACGTTTTCAAACGGCACTTCGACATCATCAAAGATCAGCTCGGCGGTGTTTGATCCACGCATCCCCAGTTTGTCGAAATGCGGGCTGGTGGAAAACCCCTTCATGTCCTTATCAATCAGGAAGGCCGTGATCCCTTTGGACCCGGCATCCGGATCGGTTTTGGCGTAGACCACCAAAGTTTGCGCGTCCGGCCCGTTGGTGATCCAGTATTTATTGCCACTCAAGCGGTAGTGATCATTGCGCTTTTCCGCCCGCAGCCTCATCGACACCACATCACTGCCTGCGGAAGGCTCCGACATCGCAAGCGCGCCCACATGCTCGCCAGAGCAAAGCTTTGGCAGGAATTGATGACGCTGCTCGTCTGTGCCGTTCAGTTTGATCTGGTTCACGCAAAGATTTGAATGCGCCCCATAAGACAAGGACACAGAGGCCGAGGCGCGCGCGATTTCCTCAACAGCAACTGTATGCGCCAGATAGCTCATGCCAGAGCCGCCAAACTCTTCGCTGACGGTCATCCCAAGCAGACCAAGCTCGCCCATTTCTTTCCACAGCTCTGGTGGAAAGTCGTTTTTCTGGTCGATTTCCGCCGCCATCGGCTTGACCCGTTCCTGCGCCCAACGATGCACCATCTCGCGCATGGCTTCGACGTCTTCGCCCAGATTGAATTTCATGCTTGCGGTGAACATGGCTCTCTCCCCAAAACCGATTTAATGAACACTTGTTCATATCCTTAACGATCTGCCCGCCATGCGTCAACAGGGACGCATGATCCTGCGGCGGTTTTCACGTTTTGCGCCCGTCGTGATGGAACCACAGCGCCCCCATTCCGTTAAGCCCCTGAACGCAGATGATACAAAAGGACACAGAACATGACTGATCACATCAAGAAGGAATTTCTCGACCGTTTGGAAGACACACGCGTCGGCATGTTGTCCGCCGGCGCGGCCCGGGCCGTACCGATGAGCCACTATTTTGACGATGACGACCCCCAGGCGACACTGTGGTTTATCACCGCCAAGCAAACCGATCTTTCCAAGGCTGCGGGCTCCGGCACACCCGGCACATTCATTGTCAACAGCACGGATGAATCCCTTCACGCCCGCCTTGAAGGCACGCTCAGCATTTCCAACGACGCGGCCCAACTTGATCGGATTTGGTCGAAAGTGGCCGAAGCATGGTTCGAAGGGGGCAAACAGGATCCGGACATCCAGCTGTTGCGCTTTGACCCGAAAGAGGCCGAGGTCTGGATCACCGGTGGCAGTATCAAATTCCTTTATGAGATCGCCAAGGCAAATTTGACCGACAGCAAACCCGATGTCGGCGACCACGCGGTCATCACATTCTGATCATGCCCACCCCCGCCCGATCGCGGGCCCTAACGCCCCCGGCAATGCCGGGGGCGTTTGCGTGACGGCAGGCCTATTAATTCTTCGCCCAAAGCGTCCCGCCTTTAACCTGAGCCATTGTCTATCGCTTTTCGCGTTCGACCAAAGGAAGAGGCCGCGAACAAGCGCTTCATGTTTAAGGCAGGACGCTCTAGGCGCTCTGAAAAACCGCCCCAACCTCTGCTTTGATAATCCGCGCAATCAGCGCGCAGTCTTCCAGTGAAAAGGTCAACGGGACACGCATGTCGATAATCCCCGCCAATACCGCGTCACTTTTGGGCATGACCGGCGCATCCACATATCGCCAGCTGTCATACCGGCTGGTAAACCCGACCGGCTCTGCGCCGCCGAACCACTTCAGCTCGACACCGCGCTTCAGGCAACGTGCCAGCACGTCCTCGACATTTGCCGCTGACCAGCCCTGCAACAGAAACTGGATCGACGATCCCACGATGATCTCGGCTTCGGGCCGCTCAATCACCGTAAGTCCGGGCGTGTCGCGCAGCCCCTTTTCGACCGCGAAGTAACGGGCGTTCCAGCCCTCACGGTGTTCATCCAGCTTGCGCAACTGGGGCCGCAGGATCGCCGCGCGCAGATTGTCCATCCGCCCGGAGATGTTTGGCGTCTCGTATCGTATCTGCGCATAGGCCTCAGCAGGCGGTCCAGCCGGATGCTTTTCATACATCATATAAGACCCTGACAGGATCACGGCCCGCGCCGCAACCTCTGGATCATCGGTGACAAACAAACCACCTTCGCCGGAATTCACATGTTTATAGGTCTGGCAGGAATAACACCCGACCTTGCCCTGCGTGCCTGACGGGACACCCTTCCAGGACGCCCCCATCGTATGCGCACAATCTTCGATCACAATCACGCCGGCAGTATCACAGAGCGCCATCAGCGCTTCCATATCCGCCAGATGCCCGCGCATGTGGCTCAGCAACAGCACATCAGCCTGCCCGGCTTTGGCCGCCAGATCATCAAGGTCGATCACCAGTTGCTCCGTCACTCCGACAAAGACCGGCACCGCCCCAACGGCAGCAATCGCACCCGGCACAGGTGCCAGTGTAAAGGCATTGGTCAGCACCCTGTCGCCGGGCCGCACCCCGACCGCACGCAGGGCCGTCGCCATGGCATACCCCCCCGAGGCAACCGCCAGACAATATTTCGCCCCCACCTGCTTGGCGAATTCCTGTTCCAGCAGGGCCGTTTCCGCCACCTCACCCGCAGCCGTGTTGTAGCGATGCAGGCGCCCCGACCGCATCACGGCAATCGCGGCCTCGATACCTTCTTCCGGGATCGGCTCTTGCTGGGTGAAGCTGCCTTTGAAAACCTCGCTCATACCGCCGGCCCGATCAACTGCGCGACAATCCCGTCCAGATCATCGTAATGGTCCAGCACCGCCTCAGGGGTCAGCGCCTGCATGTCACCACCCGCAGGACCAAAGGTTACCAACACACAGGGCACGCCAGCGGCCTGGGCTGTTTTGCGGTCGGTTTCTGTATCACCAATCAACATGCATCGCGCCGGATCACCGCCCGCACGCCTTGCGGTTTCAAACAAATGCTCCGGATCAGGTTTACGCACCGCCAGCGTATCCGCCCCCAGCATGGCGTCAAAGACATTGCGAACACCCAGCCGTGTCAGCAAAGTATCGGCAAGCCCTTCCGGCTTATTGGTGCAAATCGCCACAAAGTACCCCGCGGTTTTCAACCGTTCGACCGCTGCCATTGCCCCCTCATACAACACCGTATGTGTATCAATGTCTTGCGCATAGGCCGCCAGCAATTTTGGGTAATAGGCGTCAATCACCGTTTCATCATCCGCACGGTTCAGCCGCTCCATCCCCAACCGCAACATCGCGCGCCCGCCGCGCAGGGCCGTACCTGCGTCCTGTTTCACATCCAGCAGATCACCTGCTCCCATGTCGCGAAAACAGGCATTGGCCGCCGCAATCAGATCGCCGCTGGTGTCTGCCAAAGTCCCGTCCAGATCGAATACAACTGTCTTCACGAAATCCCTCCCATGCGCGGAACCCCGCCCGTCGATGTTGCAACACGCAACCTTGTTTGATTGGTGGCAGACTTGCACCGGACTGCCAAGCGCGTAAAGAGGGGCAAAAGACCCCAAAAGCGAGTAGAACATGAAAACCGCCCTGATCGTGCTTGCCGCTGGCAAAGGCACACGGATGAATTCCGACCTGCCCAAGGTCCTGCACCCCATCGCCGGGGAGCCCATGTTGATCCACGCCCTTGAGGCCGGCACAATGCTTACTCCTGAGCGTGCGGTTGTGGTGGCCGGTCACGGTGCCGATCAGGTCCGAGCAGCCACGCTCGAGCATGATATTTCAATCAAAGTGGTCGAACAGTCAGAGCAACTGGGCACCGCTCATGCGGTGGCACAGGCGCGCGACGCCCTTGCCGGGTTTGATGGCATGGCGCTGGTGCTCTATGGCGACACCCCCTTTATACGCGCCGAAACTCTTGAGGAAATGCAGGCGGCCCTTGCCCAAAACGATGTTGTCGTGTTGGGATTTGAGGCGGCAGACCCTGCGCGCTATGGCCGGCTGGTGATGGATGGTCAGCAATTGGACCGGATTGTCGAGTTCAAAGACGCCTCCGAAGACGAACGGATGATCACCCTGTGCAATTCCGGTGTTGTGGCTGGTAATGCCGATCTGCTGTTTGATCTGATCAACGCTGTGGATAACAAAAACGCCTCCGAGGAATATTACCTGACGGATATCGTCGGGCTGGCCCGCGCCCGCGGTTTGTCCGCCACTGCCGTCACCTGCGCCGAATGGGAGACCGTCGGTATCAATTCGCGCGCCGAACTGGCCCGCGCCGAAACCGATTTCCAGAAACGCGCCCGTGCGGCACTGCTGGAAGACGGGGTAACCTTGACCGCCCCCGATACGGTTTTCCTTGCCCGCGATACCGTGATTGGACGCGACACATTAATAGAACCCAATGTGGTGTTCGGCCCCGGCGTCACGGTGGAATCCGGCGCCACCATCCGCGCCTTTTCGCACCTTGAGGGCTGCCACGTCTCACGCGGATCAGTTGTCGGCCCCTACGCGCGCCTGCGCCCGGGTGCAGAACTGGCCGAACACGTTAAGATCGGCAATTTTGTCGAAATCAAAAATGCCCAGATCGCCGAAGGGGCCAAAGTGAACCACCTGAGCTATATCGGCGATGCGACCATCGGGGCCGCGGCAAATATCGGTGCCGGCACCATTACATGTAACTACGATGGGGTAATGAAACATCATACCCATGTTGGGGCCAATGCGTTTATCGGATCAAACACCATGTTGGTCGCCCCTGTCTCAATCGGCGCTGGTGCATTGACCGGCAGCGGCTCGGTGATCACCTCGGACGTGGAACCAGATGCATTGGCACTGGCCCGCGCACCGCAGATTGAAAAACCGGGCATGGCACGAAAATTGTTCGATATGTTAAAGGCCAAGAAGGCCAAACAACAGAGAGGCAGCTAAAAATGTGTGGTATTGTCGGTGTTTTGGGCAGCCATGAAGTGGCCCCTATTCTGGTTGAGGCCCTCAAGAGGCTTGAATATCGCGGCTATGACAGTGCCGGCATTGCCACCGTAAACGATAGCAAGCTGGCGCGCCGCCGCGCGGTGGGTAAGCTGGTGAACCTGTCCGATCTTTTGGTGCATGAACCGCTGGCGGGCAAGGCAGGCATCGGTCACACCCGCTGGGCCACCCATGGTGCGCCCACCGTCAGCAACGCCCACCCACATCAGGCCGGCAAGGTCGCGGTTGTACACAACGGCATCATCGAGAATTTCCGCGAGTTGCGCAGTGAGCTGGCCGAAGATGGCGTCGAATTTGTGACCGAAACAGACACTGAAACCGTTGCGCTGTTGACCCATCACTATATGAAATCTGGCATGACGCCGGTTAACGCCGTCAAAACGACCCTGTCCCGTCTGGACGGCGCTTTTGCACTGGCCTTTCTGTTTGACGGTTATGACGATCTGATGATTGCGGCCCGCAAGGGATCCCCCCTTGCCATCGGCTATGGCACCGGTGAAATGTTTGTCGGCAGTGATGCAATCGCCCTTTCACCAATGACCGACCGTATTTCCTATCTTGAAGAGGGCGATATTGCCGTCGTCACCCGCAGCTCGGTCGAAGTTACCGACGCCAATGGCAATCTTGCCAACCGCGCCATCAAACAAATTCAGGTCGACGCAACCCGTATCGACAAGGCCGGTCACAAGCATTTCATGGCCAAGGAAATTGCCGAACAACCCGGTGTAATCGGTCAGGCGCTGTCGCATTATCTCTCTGATACGGGCGACATCCTTTTGCCCGGCGAAGGTGTTGATTTTACCAAGGTTGATCGCATCACCATGGTTGCTTGTGGCACCGCCTCTTACGCTTGTCTGACGGCGAAATATTGGTTCGAACAGATTGCCCGCATCCCTGTCGAGGTCGATGTCGCATCAGAGTTCCGCTACCGTGAACCGCCGATCCCTGATCACACTTTGGCACTTTTTGTCAGCCAGTCCGGCGAAACCGCCGACACGCTGGCCGCCCTGCGCTATTGTGAGGAGCGCGCGCAAACCATCCTATCAGTCGTGAATGTGCCGGAATCCTCTATCGCCCGTGAAAGCGACCTAACCCTGCCGATCTATGCCGGTATCGAGGTTGGTGTGGCCTCGACCAAGGCGTTTACCTGCCAGCTGACGGTCCTTTTCATGTTGGCGCTCAAAGCGGCCCAGCAGCGCGGCACATTGAACGACGAGGCTCTGGCCGATCACGTCAGCGCCCTGCGCGGCCTGCCCTCGGTGATCAATGCCGCCCTAGAGAAAAACAGCGAAATCCGCGACGCTGCGCAAAAGCTGTCACATGCACAGGATGTTCTGTTTCTGGGCCGTGGCCGGATGTTTCCAATGGCACATGAGGCAGCTCTTAAACTAAAAGAAATCAGCTATATACACGCCGAAGCTTATGCATCAGGTGAACTAAAGCACGGCCCCATTGCCCTGATCGATGAAAACATGCCCGTGGTGGTTCTGGCCCCGCATGATTCATTGTTCGACAAGACCGTCAGCAACATGCAGGAAGTCATGGCGCGGCAGGGAAAGGTGATCCTGATTTCTGACAGCGAGGGCCTTGCCACCGCCAGCGAGGGCGTCTGGGCGACCATCGAAATGCCGCGCATTTCCGAAGCGCTGGGTCCGATCCTCTATGCCATCCCCGCGCAATTGCTGGCCTATCACACGGCGGTCGCGAAAGGCACCGATGTGGATCAGCCCCGCAACCTCGCCAAATCCGTTACGGTGGAATAATGGCCAAGCAGTTTGACCAGATCTCCGACGACCACCGCCAGTTTATCGACGCGCAGCATATTTTCTTTTGCGGTACGGCTGCCGATGAGGGCCGTGTGAACATCTCGCCCAAGGGCATGGACAGTCTGCGCGTGATGGGGCCCAACCGGATCATCTGGCGCAACCTGAGCGGCTCGGGCAATGAAACCGCGGGCCACCTGTTGCGCATGAACCGGATGACGTTGATGTGGTGCGGGTTTGAAATCCGCCCGATGATTATGCGGGCCTATGGCCGCGCAGAGACCTTGCATCCTCGCGACGCGGCTTTTTCAGCGTTGAACGCCCATTTCGAAACTGACGTTGGTGCGCGCCAGATCTACGACATGACCATCGATCTGCTTCAAACCTCCTGCGGCTATGCGGTACCCTTCTACGACCACAAGGGCCCAAGGGACACGCTAAGGCGTCAGGCCGAACAGCATGGCCCAAAGGGCGTGGCCCAACGATGGGCACGCGACAATCAAAGCACCATCGACGGATTGCCTACACATATTCTGGATACACCTGATGCATGAACCTTACCTCGAACAGCTGACCGCGCTCGCGAACCCGGCCAAAGCGCTGGACATGCGCAAATACCACAAGGTGGACCGCACCTATCTGGGCCTTGCCAATCCGCAGATTGACGCACTGACCAAAGAGTGGCGCACCGAGCTGGATACCGACGCCCGCGTCGCCCTGTCAGATGCCCTGTGGCAGACCGATGTCTATGAGGCACGGGTGGCGGCAGCCAAACTGCTGACACAGGCCCGCATCCGCCCTGATGACACCGCAGCATGGGAATTGATCGCATCATGGACGCCGGACTTTGACAGCTGGGCCATTGCCGATCACGCCTGCATGGCGGGACAGAAACGTCTGGTGGCCGATCCTGCGCGACTGGATCACGTCGAGACATGGATCGCCTCGGATCACATGTGGACGCGCCGCGCCGCCTTTGTCAGCACCCTGCCCTGGACCAAGCAAAACAATCCCAAACCCGCCGAGATCGAGGCCCGTGACCGGATCCTTGGCTGGGCCGCGTCACTGACCACTGACCATCAGTGGTTTATCCAAAAGGCCATCGGCTGGTGGCTGCGTGAACTGTCGAAACATGACGCGGTGCGCACCACGGGTTTCATCGACGCCCATGGCGACAAGATGAAACCCTTTGCGGTGAAAGAGGCCCTGCGGTTCCTGAAAAAATCAGCCTGAACCTAGCCTTCCAAGGCGACCTGAACCTCGGTCAAATCCGTCAACGATGCGCCGATCAGCCGCAAGGCGGGAAGTGACATCCGGCTGCCTGCCGTGGCCGGACCGTCCAGCGGCAACAGAGTCACGAGTGATGATTTGCCATTGGCCGGATTGGTCACGCGGCCCTGTGCCTCATTCTTAACCAGCGGGGTTTTCATCCAAAGTCCTGGCTCTGTCGGGCTGCCCAGTGAGACAACCGTCTTGCCAAGGTTCTTGTTCGGGACCTTGGGGGGGGCTACCGCCGCCGCGCGCTGCTCCGGTGTTGTGGTATCCAGCGCCTCAACCGTGCGGGCCGCTGGCGGTGGGGGCGGCGCGGTCGTGGCGGGTGCAAGGGCGGCAGTGTCAACCTCTGCGGCAGGCTCTATCATCTTTTCAGCCACCACAACTTTGGACGCGGGATCCTTGCGCAGAAAACTGCCAACCGCCGAACAGCCCGGCAAAAGCGCTACAAGAACGCCGGATACCACGAGGTGCTTCATCATCTATCCGGTCTCCTGCGCCGCTTTTCCTGTTTTGACCTGCGACCCTCAGGTCGGCAGTGCGATGCTCAATGGTATAATTTCTTGTTGCGGTTCTTCAACCGGGGCCTCAACCTCGGGCGGGGTGCAGCCGGCCAGCAGGGCAGCCAAGGTCGTCATAATCATCAAATGCTTCATTCTCTAGTCCTTTGGTCTCAATCCCCCGACCCTAGCTTTACCTTTACGTCACTTCAATCATCCAAATGCCGCTTGCTCAGCCCCCGACAGGGCATTACCTATTACTTATGAACGCACCTTTGATTGATCCATTCGCCCGCGCCATTACCTATTTGCGCGTATCGGTTACAGACCGTTGTGATTTCCGCTGTGTGTATTGCATGTCCGAAAACATGACCTTCCTGCCGAAAAAGGAATTGCTGACGCTGGAAGAGCTGGACGCGATGTGTACAACCTTTGTTGGCATGGGCGTCGAAAAGCTGCGCATCACGGGCGGGGAACCACTGGTGCGCAAGGGGATCATGACCTTCTTCAATTCAATGACCCGCCATCTGGAAAGCGGCGCGTTGAAAGAGCTGACACTGACCACAAATGGCAGCCAGCTGGAACGGTTTGCCGGTGACCTTTATGCCGCTGGTGTGCGCCGCGTGAATATCTCGCTTGATACCATCGACGAGGGCAAGTTTGCCGAGATCACCCGCTGGGGCCGATTGCCGCAAGTCTTGCGCGGCGTAGAAGCCGCGCTCAAAGCGGGGCTGAAGGTCAAGATCAACGCCGTTGCGCTGAAAGACTTTAACGAAGATGAACTGCCCGCACTCACCAAATGGTGTGCCGATCTGGGCATGGATCTGACGTGGATCGAGGTCATGCCAATGGGGGATCTGGGCAATGAGGACCGGCTGGGCCAGTATTGGTCGCTGGACGATGTGCGCGCGCGCTACGCTGATCACTACACGGTCACCGATCTTGCGGAACGCACTGGCGGGCCGGCGCGGTATGTACGCCTTGAGGAGACCGGCCAGAAGATCGGGTTTATCACGCCGCTGTCGCATAACTTCTGCGAAAGCTGTAATCGCGTGCGGCTGACCTGTACCGGCGAACTTTATATGTGTCTGGGTCAGGAAGACATGGCCGACCTGCGCGCGCCCCTGCGGGCCAGCCCGGATGACTCCAGCGCTTTAGAAGCCGCCATTCGTGAGGCCATCAGCCATAAACCCAAAGGCCATGATTTCGACTACTCCCGCCAGCGGCTGGATGGCCAGATGCCGCGCCACATGAGCCACACCGGCGGCTGAGCCCGATCATGTCCGTGCCCTTTCTTTACCGCGCATGGGTTGCGGCCAGCATGGTTCTTGTGCCTTTCGCCGCATTGATCGAAACGCGCAAACTGCGCCGTGCTGGCATCAGCGTGCAGCGCGCCCACGAAAAAATCGGCCACGCCACAGAGCCGCGTCAGGACGCTGTGCCGTTGGTCTGGTTCCATGCCGCCTCAGTCGGGGAAAGCCTGTCGGTACTCGCGCTTATTGCGCGCATAGGCGTGCATCTACCGCAAGCCCAGTTTCTTATTACCTCCGGCACGGCGACCTCAGCCAAGCTGCTGGCCAGCCGCCTGCCGCCCCGCACCGTGCATCAGTTTGCGCCGTTTGACGCCCCCGGTCCGCTGCGCCGGTTCCTGAAACACTGGCACCCCGATGCAGCCGTGTTTGTCGAAAGCGAAATCTGGCCGCAAATGCTGCGCCGCACCCATGCAACCGGCGCGAAGCTGGCAATGGTCAACGCCCGGTTGTCAGAACGCTCAATGGCGCGCTGGGGCAAGTTCCCGAACTCCGCCCGCTATCTGCTGGACGTATTTTCGCTGATCCTGACTCAGAACGACAGAATGGCCCAAGGCATGGTCGATATGCACGCCCCTGCTGATCGGGTTGCGCGGGGGATCAACCTGAAATCCATGGCCGGCCCTCTGCCTGTTGACGAGGACGCCTTGTTCGAGGCCCGCACCGCCATTGCTCACCGCCCCGTCTGGGTGGCCTCGTCAACCCACGAGGGTGAAGAACAAGCGGTGCTTGCCGCCCATAAGACCCTGTTGAAATCCCACCCGGACCTCTGCCTGATCCTAGCGCCACGCCACCCTGAACGCGGCACCGAGGTGATGAACATGATTGCCGGCGCGGGCCTTAGCCTGACCCGGCGTACCCGCGGCGACATGCCGGGGGCTCAGGTGTTTCTGGCCGATACCATGGGCGAGTTGGGCCTGTGGTATGATCTGGCTGACATTGTATTTCTGGGTGGCTCTCTGAAACCCATTGGCGGGCATAACCCGTTCGAGGTTGCACAATCAGGTGCCTGTGTTCTATCCGGACCGCATGTTGCGGCATTTGCCGAAACCTACGCCGAAATGGAAGCCCAAGGCGCGGCGCGTCTTGTGGCGGATGGGGATGATCTGGCCGCACAGGTGGATCAATGGCTCAGCGACGCAGCCCACCGCGCACAGGCCTGCGCGGCCGCCCGTGACTATATCGACGGCCAGACTGACCTGCTGGACGGCATCGCCACCCGCCTGATCACCGCGCTGGAGCTAACACCATGACCCAAGTCGACATCCGCGCCACGCAGGTCATCGCCCCCAATTTTAAGAAACGCCTGTCCGGTGTGACGGCCACCGTTGTGCGCCTTGTGCCGGTCCAATCCCGCGATATCAATATTGCCGCCACCGGCCCCGTGATCCCCGCGCATGTGCCGCAAATCCCGCTTTGGTCGTTGATCACCATGCCCCGATCCGGGCCTGACGGGCCACGTGTCTGGCACGCACGGCGCAACGTCGAGATGATCGGCGGGCTGGCACTGAAATATCTTCTGGGCAAACGCCTGAAGCTGGTTTTCACCTCGGCCTCGCAACGCAAGCAAAGCGGGTTGACCCGCTGGCTGATCCGCCGGATGGACGCGGTGGTGGCCACCTCTGCGCGCGGTGCCACCTATCTTGAAGCCCCTGCGCAAGTTGTCATGCATGGGATTGATCTGGACGGCTTCGCCCCGGCGCAAGATAAACCGGCCCTGCGCGAGAAGCTGGGATTGCCCAAGGACGGGATGCTGTTGGGCTGCTATGGGCGCATCCGCGCGTCAAAAGGCACCGATGTGTTTCAGGCCGCCATGGTTGAGGTGATCAAGCGTCACCCTCAGGTTCATGCCCTGATCATGGGACGTGCCGTGCCCAAGGACAAAGAGTTCCTGCAACAGATCAAAGAGGCGGTTGCAGCAGAGGGATTTTCCGACAACTTCCACTTTCTGCCCGAAGTCCCCGTAGAGGATATGGCAGATTGGTACCGTGTTCTCGACCTTTACGTCGCGCCCCAGCGCTGGGAAGGGTTTGGCCTGACCCCAATCGAGGCCATGGCCTGCGGTGTACCGGTTGTCGCCACCCGCGTCGGCGCATTTGAAGAGATTGTCGTGCCGGGCACCGGCTATCTTGTCGCACCGGACGATCCTGCGGCGCTGGGGGCCGCCCTGCTTGAAGCCTGCGAGCCACCCAGCCCAATTGCCCAATGGGAAACCAAAGCACGGCCCCATGTCGCCGCGCATTTCGCCATTGAGCGGGAAGCGGCAGATCTGGTCACGCTGTACCGTCGTTTGCTGTCAGAAAGCTAGGGTCAGGACCCTAGGGCCTGTGGACATTCATCGCATGCCCTAATCAAAGCAACAGCAGGGAGAGGCCACGCCCCACCCTGCCGCCAAAGCGTTACGCCGCTGGCATACGTTGTTCGACGATACCGGCCCACCAGCTACAGCCGGTCGGGATCGCCTCGTCGTTGAAGTTGTACATCGGATGATGCACCGCCGCACCCTCGCCGTTGCCCATCAGGATGTAGGCCCCGGGGCGCGCTTCCAGCATGAATGCGAAATCCTCGCCGCCCATGACCAAGGGGGCCTCTCCACATTCCCCCGTGACCTGACGCGCCACATCCGCCGCAAATTCTGTCTGCTCGGGGTGGTTCACCATCACCGGATAGTTGCGCACGTATTTCACCCGTGCCACCGCCCCGAAACTGGCCGCAACCCCTTCGCAAATCTCGACCACACGTTTTTCGGCCAGATCACGCAAGTCGTTTGAAAGCGTACGGACCGTGCCCAACAGGTTTACCCGCTGCGGGATCACATTGAACGCCTTGGACGAGGATTCAATCGAGGTGATCGACACCACGATATTGCCAATAGGATCGGCATTCCGGCTGACGATGGTTTGCAGCGCGGTGATGATATGCGCAGTGACTACGGTTGTATCAATGGTTTCATTAGGCTTGGCCGCGTGACCACCAAGGCCCTCGACTTCGATTTCCAGCAGGTCCGTCGCAGCAAAGAACGGGCCGGTACGAATGCCAAAGCTGCCCGTTGGCATCCCGGGCCAGTTGTGCATGCCGTAAACTTCCTGAATGCCCCAGCGGTCCATCATGCCATCGTCACACATTTCCTTGCCGCCACCGCCACCTTCTTCGGCGGGCTGGAAGATCACCACACAGGTGCCGTCAAAGTTGCGCGTCTCGGCCAGATATTGCGCCGCCCCCAGCAGCATCGCCGTATGCCCGTCATGCCCGCAGGCGTGCATCGCATTTGGCGTCTTGGAGGCATATTCAACCCCGGTCTGCTCGTGGATCGGCAAAGCGTCCATATCCGCGCGCAGCCCGATAACCTTGCCACTGTTGTTCTGTTTGCCTTTGATCACACCCACCACACCGGTGCGCCCGATCCCTTCAACAACCTCGTCACAGCCGAAGCTGCGCAGTTTTTCGGCAACCGATGCAGAAGTCCGGTGGGTTTCAAACAGAATTTCAGGGTGTTCATGGAAATCACGGCGCCAGGCGGTGATGTTTTCGTGTAGTTCGGCAAAGCGGTTTTTGACGGGCATGTCTCTATCCTTATGTATGTATTGTCATCTATCTAGGCGCTAACGGCCGCATTTGAAAGCACTGGCAGCGCGGGTATGTCCTCAGGTCACGCTTTCAGCCCCTAACTTTCAGGGACCGCCGACGATCCTGCCAAGGTCCATAGCCAACCTGCCCAAAATCAACATCTGCATATGGACGCCTGCAAAGCGTGGCAAACCCTTCGATCGGCCTTTGACATGGGGCGGGATGCTACCTATGATTGCGCAAGACACGCGGGCAAAATTCGCCGTCGCGCGCATGGGCACAGGACATCACTTGCTTACTTTCAGCAAATCCCAGCTTAGACAGCCCGTCGCTGACCAAGCCAGCCCTTTCAGGGAAAATTTGGTGACCCGTTTGCGAACCGATTTTTCGAAAGCCCCGCATGGATTGGCCGATCACGTCATCCTCGCGCAGGCCGACCGGCTTTGGAAACAGGCAGACCGGCATGGGATGCGCAGCCAGTCCGATTATACCCGTTATCATTATCTGTTATTGGGCATGTCAAAAGATTGGCACAACAGCCCCGACAGGGACTGGATCACGCAAGTTCTGACCCGCAGGGATTTGACCGGCACTGCAAAGCTGGATTTCATCTATCAGACGCTGGGGGCGACGCCATGAGCGCCTATCAGATCAAATCAGGCGACACGCTTTCAGCGATTGCCCGTACCCAAGGCACCAGCGTCAGGGCCTTGCTGCAAGCCAATCCGCAAGTTGCAAACCCCGATCTGATCATGGTCGGCGGTCATTTGGAAGTTCCACTGGCACCGGTGTCAGATCCCGCCGTTGCAGATGCTGTTGATCTGGGAACGCAGGCCGATGCAGAGGCCAACCGCACCGAAGAGGCCACATCAACGGGCCCTTGCAATTGCAAAGATGACGAGGAAACCAAAAACCCGGCGGAAACCCCGGTCGATGCCGAGGCAAACGAAGACCTGCTTGCCCCCGTGGCACCCGACCCGATGGACGAGACCGATTTCGGCAAGTCGTTTGAAGCCACAACCGGCACCAAGCTGAGCGAAACAATCGCACAATACGAGGCGGACACCGGCAAGGAACTTAGCCCCGATACCGTCAAAACCCTGTTTACGGATCATGACGCGGCGCGAACCCTGCTTATGAATGACCGCACATTACACCAGAATTACCGCGATATTCTGAACCAGAACATTCCCGCCACCGCCCAAGCCGCCGAGGCAGCGGAGTACGAGCGGCTGTCTTATATCAAATCCTGGTACCATGACCCGTGGAACAACTCCAAATGGATCAGCCCGGATGGTCACCTTGAAGCGGTCTATAACAAGACAACAGGTGCGCTGGACAACTCCGACGCTTATAAGGGCACATTCAATTTCTTCGGCCCGGATAACTTTTGGGGCCATAAGGCAGCTGATGTTGATCCCTACAACAAATGGGGAAACTAGATGCAGCGACGGCACCTTTGGCAGATGGCCCTATCACTCTTTCTCTTGGGAACCAGCACGATGAATGCGCAAAATCTCAGCTCTTTGGAAAAATCCGCCATCGAACGCCTTGAAACCGCAACCGAGTGGCTGGTGCGCTATGGCGCGTTTGTCCTGGAAATGCGCGGCCAGTCCTTTCTGAAATCCAAGCTGACCGAAAAGGGGCCGGTTCTTTTGTGGGTTACCCCGCAGGTGGATACCAAAGACACAATCGCCCAGTTCCGCATCAAAGCCGGCGGATATAACTACGATATCGAAGCCATCTATCGCGAAACCCTGAATGATCAGGAGTTTGTCTATTGGGTCACCCATATCAGCGCACAAGACTGGGCAACGCCGCTGCGCGGTTGCCGCTTCCATATCAGCACACCGCAACATGATGGCAAACAAACCGTTCTGCTGTCATCAGAACGGTTTATTCCCTCTTACAAAACCGCCAAAGGGGACGTCTTTACCTTGCCGCAGGATGATCTCGACATCCTTTACAAACTACGGGCATGGCGCTTTCAAACCTGTTTTGCCGGAACAGACTTGGCCAAAACCGAAGTCACCCATGATGCACTGGGCAAGCTGACAACCGCTCCGGCGGCATCCCCTGAAGAGCGATAGGGGCAAGACCCCTAATGCAGTTTCGACAAAACTAACGTGGCAGGATTATAGGGTCCTGCCCCTAGGAAACCTTCATACGGGTTTCGACAATCTCTGCGAACCACG
Organism: Sulfitobacter sp. M05; assembly: GCF_029285175.1. Taxonomy (GTDB): domain Bacteria; phylum Pseudomonadota; class Alphaproteobacteria; order Rhodobacterales; family Rhodobacteraceae; genus Sulfitobacter. The sequence continues at coordinate 1,275,436 of NZ_JABEDH010000001.1, forward strand.
AACAGCCCGCGGGAATCGCCTCGTCGTTGAAATCATACATCGGATGATGCACGGTTGCCCCTTCTTCCCCGTTGCCGATCATCATATAGGCACCGGGCCGCTCGTTGAGCATATACGAAAAGTCTTCGGCAGCCATGATCGGCGGCGTATCGCGCCATACGCCGGGGGTCACGGTTTCGGCGGCATCCGCTGCAAAATCCGTTTCGTCGTCATGGTTCACCGTCACCGGGTAACCGCGATCATAGGTGATCTCGGCGCGGCATTGATGGGCCGCTGCGGTATGGGTGACGATATCGTGCAGACGGGCCTCTGCCAGATCACGCACATCCTCATCGAGGGTGCGCACCGTGCCACGCAGCTTGACCGTCTGGGGCAGCACATTGTGACTGTCCGTGTCACTGCGCATAGTACAGACCGAGACAACCACCTGTTTCACCGGGTCGATATTGCGGGCCGCAATGGATTGCAGGGCAACCACCACATGGGCCGCAGCAAGATTGCTGTCGACCGCCTCGTGGGGGGCCGCGGCATGGCCACCCTGACCCTCGATGATGATGCAAATCTCATCGGTCGCCGCCAACAACGCCCCTTTGCGGATGGCGAATTTACCCACTGGATAGTCAGGCATATTATGCATGCCATAGACCTCGTCGATATCCCAACGCTCCATCAACCCGTCTTTGACCATCTCGTTGCCACCGCCGCCGCCTTCTTCGGCAGGCTGGAAAATCAGCACGCAGCGACCATCGAAGTTGCGGGTTTCCGCCAGATATTGCGCCGCCCCCAAGAGCATCGCCGTATGGCCGTCATGGCCGCAGGCGTGCATCTTGCCCGCGATCTTTGAAGCATAGGGCAAGCCTGTGGCTTCCTGAATCGGCAAGGCATCCATATCCGCGCGCAAACCAATTGTGCGCCCCGATGTATTTTCGCGCCCCTCAATCACCGCAACAACACCGGTCTGGCCGATGCCGGTGGTGATGTCGGTGATGCCGAAACTGCGCAATTTTTCCTCTACAAATTTCGCGGTCTCATGCACATCGAACTCCAGTTCGGGGTATTGGTGCAAGTGGCGACGCCATGCGGTAATTTCGGCATGGGTTTCGGAAAAACGATTCTTGATCGGCATGGCACAAGTCCTTGTTGGTACTCAGTAATTTGGCCCCAGATCAACAGCGCTGCCGTCGGAGAACCTGTCGGCGCGGAACCGTTGCAGATCATGCCCTACCGCGTCCCCCATGACCAGAGCTGTCAGCACACGCCCCATGCCCGGCCCGATCCCAAAGCCGTGCCCCGCCATACCCGTGCCAATCACCAATCCGGGAATATCTGCGCAGTGATCAACGATCGGCACCTGATCGGGCAAAGTATCAATCATTCCCGCCCAAGCGGAGCGCATCCGCACCTTTGGCAATGTCGGAAAGCGGGTGGCGAAGTTGCGCAGCAACCGACGCAGTTGCGCCATGTCCGGTGCCGGATCAAGGATGCGCATACGTTCAAAGGGGGTGACATCCTCTCCTGACCAGCGCCGCGGCGTGTTCCAACTGTCAGGAAACCCTTTGGGGGCTGCCGGGCGATAGCTTTGCCCGAACGGGGTCTGCCTGAGCTGCGGCAGGTACTTGCGAAAGGCACGAAAGGCATCCGGCCCGATGAATAGCTCGGCCACGCCAGACGGGGCCAATGTATATCCGCCATCCAAACGCCGGCGGAACGCCACGCGGTTGTCCGCAGCCGCCCCTGCGTGAATATCCGGCAAGGGACAGGTCGCCACCACACTTTCGCGCACCGAAAGCTGTGGAATATCAACACCGTGGTTGCGCAAAAACAGCGAGGACCACGCCCCACCAGCCAGCACCACAGTATCCGTTTTAACCAATCCCTGCTCGGTCACAACGCCGGCAACCCGCCCGGCTTGTATGTCCAGCATCCGTACAGCGCAGTTCTCAATCAGCCGCACACCGGCGCGTTGCGCAATCCCGGCCAAGGCGGGCACCGCTGTCCAAGGTTCCGCCCGCATGTCCGACGGGGTTACCATCGCCCCGACCACGGCAGTCTCCATCTGAGGAAACATCGTGGCGGTTTCTGCCGCATTCAATATTCGTGTATCGACACCGGCCCTGTTGGCATGGGCCGTCCAACGTTCATAGCTTGCAAGCTGTTTTGCACTCTTGGCGAAATAGGTGACACCGCCCTGCCGCAAGCCAAAGTCAACACCGGTTTCGGCGGCCAGTTCCTTCCAGCGCCCCAGCGCCTCGATCATGATCGGCAGTTCGTCAGGATCACGGCCCTGTTGCCGGATCCAGCCCCAGTTGCGCGAGGATTGCTCAGCCGCGATGCGCCCCTTTTCCAGCAGCACAACGGATTGCCCTGCCCGCGCAAGATACAGCGCCGTGCAAACCCCAATGATCCCGCCGCCGATCACAACCACATCCGCAGCCCCCGGCGGCGGGCCGGCAAAGCAGATCGGATTGGCTTCGGAAAGTGGAAATGCCTGCATCGTCATGCCCCCCGCGCGTTGCGGCGCAACTTGTGATGGATCAGTCCTGCCCTCAATCCCCCAGGCGGAGCAACAGCTTGCGCATGAAATCATGGCCCGCTTCGAATTGTGCCACTTCGATGAACTCATTCGGCTGATGCGCCTGCGCGATATCGCCGGGACCACAGATCACCGCAGAATAGCCCGCATTCTGGAACTGTCCTGCCTCGGTGCCATAGCTGACCTTGTGACTGGCATTGTCGCCGGTGATCTGGCGCACCATCGTTTCGGCCTCGCCATTGTCCTCGGGTTGCAGGGCGGGCACGTCAAAGCGTTCACTGATGCGAATTTCCGTTTCCGGTACAACCGCCTGCATCTGGGCCTCTACCTCGCGCACTTTCTTGAGGTATTCGGTCGCCCAGTAATTCTTATCTTCACCCGGCACCACACGGAAATCCATCGCGAACTTACAGTCTTTCGCAGTAATGTTATGCGCGGTCCCACCTTCAATCATCCCGACATGGCAGGTTGTGAAAGGCGGATCGAACATTGCGGCAATATCCGTCGGCTTGGCCGCCATATTGGCGGTGTTCATTTCATTGGCCCATTCGATCAGCTTGGCCCCCGCCATGATGGCATTGACCCCAGTATGCAGCAGCGATGAATGCACTTCGAAACCGACGACATGGGTATCAAACCCTGTGCCGCCCTTGTGGCCTGTGACCGCCTGCATGGACGAAGGTTCGCCGATGATGGCCGCTGACCCTTTTGGCAATACCGGTTGCATCGCTTCGATCATCGGCGGCGCACCGGTACAGCCGATTTCCTCGTCAAAGCTCAACGCAATCTGTAACGGTCGCTTAAGTCCCGCGTACTTCCCTTCGACCAAGGCCCAAATCGCAAGCGCATCAAATCCCTTCATGTCACAGGTGCCGCGCCCGTAATATTTACCGTCTTTTTCCACCACCGTGAACGGATCGGTGTCCCAGGGTTGCCCGTCTACCGGCACCACATCCGTGTGCCCTGATAGGACAACCGCGCCGTCTTCCCAAGGGCCAACATGGGCAAACAACGCATGTTTGGGCTGGTTGGGGTCAATATAGCGGTGGCTTTCAATGCCGTGACCGGCCAGGTAGTCGGCCACCCAGTCAATCAGCGGGATATTACTATCGCGCGAAACAGTGGGAAAGCTGATCAGCTTGGTCATCAGCTCCAGTGGGGTCAGACGCTCTGCCATGGTTCAGTATCCGCAATCAGTGATCAAAAGGTGATGGCCCGGTTCTACCTCGACATACTCGGAAGGTTTGGCATCATACTTGGCCGGATGGATCGGAGACGGGATCGGTTTAAAGTTCAAATCCTTCTCGTCCTTACGTTTGCGCGGATCGGCAATCGGCACGGCCTTCATCAGGGCCTGCGTATAGCTGTGCAGCGGATTCTCAAACACTTGCTGGCGGGTGCCGATTTCGACGATACGCCCCAGATACATCACACCGACATGATGGCTGACCCGTTCAACAACAGCCATATCGTGGCTGATAAACAGGAAACTCAGGTCCAGCTCGGACTGTAACTCCATCATCAGGTTCAACACTTGCGCCTGCACCGACACGTCCAGCGCCGAGACCGCCTCATCTGCGATGATCAGCTTGGGGTTCAGAGCGAGGGCACGGGCAATCGCGACCCGTTGGCGCTGACCGCCGGACAGCTCGTGCGGGAACCGGCGCATGAAACTGCGCGGCAGTTCGACCCGATCAAACAGCATTTCGACGCGATCGTTAACCGCTTGCCCTTTCAGAGTGCCATAGTTGTGGATTGGTTCGGCAACCTGATCGGCCAACTGCATCTGCGGGTTAAGCGAGGCAAAGGGGTCCTGAAAAATCATCTGCATGTCCAGACGCGCAGTGCGCAGATCACCCTGGTTCAGCGCCATGATGTCCTTGCCCGCCAGATCAATCTCGCCTCGCATCGGCTCGACAAGGCGCAAAATCGACCGGCCCGCCGTAGATTTGCCACAACCGGATTCGCCAACAAGGCTTAGGGTCTGGCCTTTGTTGATATCAAATGAAAGGTCCTCAACCGCATGGACATTGGCCACCGTGCGCCGGAAAAAACCACCTTTGACCTGGAACCGTGTGGTCAGGTTGCGCACTTTCAGCAGCACCTCGTCACTGCCCTTGATCGGCTCGATCTGCTTGTCCTTGGACCCCAACAGCTTCATCGGTTCGGGGTAAGGTTTGCCCGTCATTTCGCCCAGCTTGGGCACCGCCGCCAGCAGCGCCTTTGTATAAGGATGCTGCGGGTTCTCGAAAATTTCCTCGACCGAGCCCTCTTCCACCTTATTGCCGCGGAACATCACCACAACGCGATCCGCCATCTGGGCCACCACCGCCATGTCATGGGTGATAAACATCACCGCAGTGCCGGTTTCACGTTTCAAGCGGTCCATCAATGCGAGGATTTCAGCCTGAATGGTCACGTCCAGCGCCGTTGTCGGTTCGTCAGCGATCAACAGTTTGGGTTCGCAGGCCAGTGCCATGGCGATCACCACCCGCTGGCGCATACCGCCTGACAATTCATGTGGATATTGCTTCAGCCGCGCCTCAGGTTCTGGGATGCGAACCTGTGTCATCAGCTCCAACGCACGGGCCTCAGCCTGCGCCTTGCTCAACCCCTTGTGCAGACGCAGCCCCTCGGTCAGCTGCCGACCCACCGTGAACACCGGATTGAGGGCCGTCATCGGCTCCTGAAAAATCATGCCTATTTCATTGCCCCTGATCCGGCGCATATCGGCACCATCTGTCTGGGCCAGATCAATCTGGTCTTTGCCGTCGCGGTCAAACAACAAGCGCCCGCCGGCAATTTCGCCACCGCCGTATTCAACCAGCCGCATCAACGACAGCGACGACACCGATTTACCGGAACCAGATTCGCCGACCACACAGACCGTTTCGCCCGGATTGATGTCAAAACTGACATCCTCGACCCCAACCACAGGGCCGTCTTTGGTCTGAAATTCGACCCTGAGGCCCTGAATTTGCGCAATTGGCCCCGAATTCGTCTGATCCAGCATGATGTCCCCTGACAATATCATGACGCAATATTCTGATGCGTCTTGCGGCGAAGCTAAGGGGATTACTTTGGCAGGTCAAATACCACAGGCCTTGACCAAAGGTATTTTGCAAGAGGTTGATGAGAATGCTTGCAATTCTTGTGAAACATGTTGTGATTACGCCCATGGGTCCGAGGTGCGGCAAGAAGCCATCTAATTTAACCTTCCGTTACGCGGGGTTAAGAAGATTTCTTAATGCACCAAGAGCCACAAACACTGGGCAAATTTACCTTGCCCCAAAACGTAACACAACTAAAAAGTGTACGACAAGGAGAGTATTTATGAAGTTACGCACCCTTTTAATGGGGGCAATTGCGACGACCGCTTTTGCTCCGGTTGCATTTGCCGACGGACATTCCGGCGAACGCGGCCGTGACGGTGAAGTCAAAATCATCTATTGGCAGGCACCGTCCATCCTGAACCCCTATCTGTCCAGCGGGACCAAAGACATCGAATCATCTTCGTTGGTTCTGGAACCTTTGGGCCGCTATGACGAAACCGGCGCATTGGTCGCCTTTCTGGCCGAAGAAATCCCAACAGTTGAAAACGGCGGCGTCAACGCCGACCTGACCGAGATCACATGGAAGTTGCAGGAAGGCCTGCTGTGGTCTGACGGCTCGCCTGTCACCTCTGCCGACCTCAAGTTCACTGCAGATTACTGCATGGACCCCGAAGGGGGTTGCGCCCAGCTGGCAAAGTTCGAAGGCGTTAGCTCTGTTGACGTGGTTGACGATCTTACCGTCACAGTAAAGTTCGCCGAACCAAAACCAAACCCTTACGGTCCTTTCATGGGCGGTCAGTCTCCGATCCTACAGGCCGCACAATTCGCGGACTGCATGGGCGCAAAGGCACCCGAATGTACCGAAGCCAACTTTAACCCCATCGGCACCGGCCCGTTTGTGGTTACAGACTTCCGTCCGAATGACGTCATTTCGATGGTTGCAAACGAAAACTTCCGCCACGAAGGCAAACCTGCCTTTGCTTCGGTGACGTTCAAAGGCGGCGGTGACGCGGCAGCGGCAGGTCGTGCGGTCATGGAAACCGGCGAATACGACTATGCTTGGAACATGCAGCTGGCACCGGAAGTTCTGGCCCGGATGGCCGAAGCCGGCAAAGGCAAGCCGATCGCAGCATTCGGTACGCTGGTCGAGCGCATCGAGATCAACCTGACGAACCCGTCTCCTGATCTGCCCGAAGGCGAGCGTGCCACGGCCAAGCACCCGCACCCCTTCCTGTCCGATCTGAAAGTGCGCAAGGCCCTGTCCATGGCCATCGACCGCGAACTGCTGACAGAAGTTGGCTACGGTCAGGCCGGTCGTCCGACCTGTAATGTGGTGCCTGCACCAGCGCTTTACGCATCCGACAACACCGATTGTATGACGCAGGACATCGCAGGGGCCAATGCATTGCTGGACGAAGCGGGCTGGGTCGACAGTGATGGCGACGGCGTTCGTGATAAGGACGGCGTCAAAATGTCGATCCTGTATCAGACATCGACCAACGCTGTACGTCAGGACTTTCAGGCATTGATCAAAGACTGGTGGAGCCAGATCGGCATCGAAACCGAACTGCGCAACATTGACGGTTCTGTCTACTTTGGTGGTGACCCGGGTTCGCCTGACACCTTCCAGAAGTTCTATGCGGACGTGGAAATGTACGCCAACAACTTTGATGGCACAGACCCTGAAAGCTATCTTGCACAGCGCACTTGTGAAAAGGCACCGCGTCCGGAAACACAGTGGCAGGGTGAAAACATCAACCGTTTCTGCGACCCCGAATACGACAAGCTGGTTGCCGAACTGGGCAGCACTGGCGAATTGTCCAAACGTGGCGAAATCGCGAAGAAGCTGAACGACATGTTGACCAAGGACAGCTATTCCATGCTGCCGCTGGTTGACCGTGGTCGCGTTTCCGCAGCCTCTGTTACCCTTGGTGGTGTGATCCTGAACACATGGGATTCCGAGCTGTGGAATGCTGCCGACTGGTACCGCATCAAGGAATAATCGTTACGGCGGGGGGCTTCCCCCGCCTTGACAAAGCCGCGGGCGGGGTCCACCCCGCCCCACACACTTCTTTCAGACTGATAAACAAAGGCGCCTGTGCCCTATGCTGACCTTTACGCTCCGACGGTTGATCCTCTCGATACCTACGCTTTTGTTCATCAGTTTCATCATCTTCGGGCTGCTGCAACTTGCCCCCGGCGATCCGATGGCCCAGGTTCCCCTGACCGTCCCCCCAGAAGTGAAACAGAAAATGCGCGAGGCGCTTGGCCTTGGCGCGCCGTGGTATGTTCAGTATTATAAATGGCTGATCCAATTTTTCTGGGTCGAACCCAAAATCTTTATAGATTACCTAACCAACACCAGCTTTCTGTTTGGCTGGTTGCCTGACACATCATTCTATCAGGACGAATTGCGCGTCATCTCTTGGCAGACCCGCAGCCCTGTCATGGATATCGTAATGCAGCGTATGCCACAGACGCTTTGGGTGGTCGGCCTGAGCTATGTTGTGGGCATCGTCATCGCGATCCCGATCGGTATTTACTCTGCTTACAAACATTACTCGGTATTCGATCAGGCCGGGACATTTATCACCATGGTCGGCTTTTCGATTCCGCCGTTCTTTACCGGCCCGCTGCTGATCGTGATCTTTTCGGTCTACCTTGGCTGGCTGCCCTCGATCTATGACACCACCCATGTGGTCAACGACTGGGAAAGCTTTAAGGTCCAGATTTTCCAGATGATCATGCCGGTGATGGTGCTGGCCTTGCAGACCACGGCTCAGATCAGCCGCTACATGCGCGGTGCGATGCTCGACAACCTCAACCAAGACTACGTGCGCACAGCCCGCGCCAAGGGCCTGCGCGAAGGTGTTGTTGTCATGGTCCACGTACTGCGTAACTCAATGATCCCCGTGGTCACGGTTATCGCGCTTGGCATGCCGGCGATCTTCGGCGGCGCGATCATCACTGAGAACGTCTTTAAGGTGAATGGCATCGGACAGTTGCTGTTGACCGCCCTTTTCGCGAACGATCTGCCGATGGTGATGACGCTCACGTTTATCTTCGCCATCCTTATCGTTCTGTTTAACCTCATCGCCGATGTCCTCTACGGGCTTCTCGACCCAAGGATCCGCTATGACTGAACAAGCCATCCCCGCAAGCCCCATCGAGGCTGACATGGAAACCTTTGGAGCCCTGACCGACAAAGAACCGCAAAAGCCCCCGCGCAGCCAGTGGTTCGACGTCTGGGAGCAATTTCGCAAACACAAAGGCGCGGTATTCGGCGGCAGCTTCTTGCTGTTCATCACGCTGGCTGTGATCTTTGGCCCGTTCTTGTGGGATCTGGACCCCAAGGCGCTGGATATCCGTAACAAGGACTGGCGCCCGATCTATCATGCCCTTTGGGACACCGATGCGGTAGAACGGGGAAAAGTCGGCTGGGCCCATCCGCTGGGCAGTGACCAGCTGGGACGTGATATTCTGTCCCAGATGATTTCCGGCGGACGTGTGTCCATGGCCGTTGGCTGGCTTGCCATGGTGCTGGCGCTGGTTATCGGCACAGCGGTTGGCGTTGTATCGGGCTATTTCAAACGTCTCGATTTCTGGCTGATGCGGTTTACCGATCTGGCACTGTCCCTGCCGATCCTACCTCTAACCCTGTTGGCTGTGACCCTTTTCCGCCAGCCACTGAACGCAAGTTTCGGCCCCGAGGGCGGTATGTTCATCCTGATCGTGGGCATCATCGGCATGACCTCGTGGATGCAAACCGCGCGGATCGTACGCGGTGATATTCTGGCCCTCAAGGAGCGCGAGTTCATTCTGGCCGCCCGTTCCATCGGGACAAGGTCAGGCAAAATCATCCGCAGTCACCTGCTGCCAAATGTAATCTCTCCGATCATGGTTTCTGCCACCCTTGGTCTGGCGACCGCGATCATCACCGAAAGCGCGCTTAGCTTTCTTGGTGTCGGATTTCCGTCGGACTACCCAACATGGGGCAAGCTGTTGGCCGATGCGGTGCAACGAATGCAGTACTATCCTGAACGGGTGCTGCTGCCCGGCATCGCAATCTCCCTGACCGTGCTAAGTGTGAACTACCTTGGCGACGGGCTGCGCGACGCGCTTGATCCACGGATTCGCGGACGCTAAGCCCCGATCACTTCACGATACGCCCTGCCTGCCCCGTTCCATCGGGACAGGCCCGAAAATAGCCAGCGCCACCTTGCTCTGACAAAAAAGAACCAGAACAGGGACGCGCGACCGCCTGCCACCCGTCTGTTCCACCTGCGCGGCAGTGCGAAAGAACATTCGCGCCAAAGAAGTCGCCCAATCAGAAAAATTTCCCGACAAACAGGCCCAAGCAGCGGGCCTGAGGGATTGATTTACGTTCCTTCCCCCTCCAAATAGCCCGATTGTTCCTCCCAACTGTTCCCACAAGGAGTCGGGCCATGTTTGAGACATTCGAATTCGAGACATTAACCGCACCGCAAGCGTCGGTCTATTTCGCACTGATCATCGGGGCACTTTTCGGAATTCTGGCCCAGATCACAAAATTCTGTTTCCGCCGCGCCCTTGTCGGCGAGGACCGCCGCGCCGCTGCCGGTGTCTGGTTCACCGCACTGGCCACTGCCCTGTTGGGCACGCAGGCCGCTGTATCCGCCGGCTGGATCACATTTGACGATCACCGTTTCATGATCTCCGACATGCCCGTACTGGCCATCGCCATCGGTGGGCTAATGTTCGGGGCCGGCATGGTGCTGACCCGGGGCTGTGTTTCGCGGCTGACTGTACTGTCTGGCTCAGGCAACCTGCGGGCGGCTGTTGTGCTTCTGGTCTTTGCTGTTGTCGCCCATATGACGCTTAAGGGTGTCTTGGTCCCGCTGCGCACCACGCTTGGCGCAGTGACAGTGAATATGGGGGAGTATGTCACGCTCGCCGCCCTGCCCGGTGGCGCGCTGCTCTGGACCGGTATTCTGGCCCTTGCCGCCCTGAGCCTCGCCATCCGATCCGGCAACGGCGTGGGGATGCTGGTGCTTGCGGCGCTGATCGGCCTCCTCGTGCCTGCGGCCTGGGTTGGCACCGGATTTGTGCTGTTTGATGACTTCGACCCAATTGCCATGCAAAGCCTGTCGTTCACCTCGCCCGCCGCTGACACCTTGTTCTGGGGGATTGCCAGCACCTCTATCGCACCGGGCTTTGGCACCGGACTGGTTGGTGGTGTGCTATTGGGCGCGCTGGCAGCCAGCCTGATCTTTGGCGGCTTCCAGTGGCAGAGCTTTGAAAGCCCCCGCCAGACCGGCCGCTACGTATCTGGGGCGGCACTGATGGGGGTTGGTGGCGTGCTGGCCGGGGGGTGTACCCTTGGGGCCGGCCTGTCCGGGGTGCCGACACTCTCGGTTGCGGCGCTGCTGGCCATCGCAATGATTGCCCTTGGTGCCAAAGCGGCGCAGGCCATCCTCAACCAAGGTGGCGTTTCAACCGCCGCACCATCAACCACACGCCAGCCACAACCGGCAGCGTAACCGAGGCCAGCAAGGTGCCTTTGCTCACCCCAAAGGCACCGGCCAGCGGATAGAGAAGATACCCCGCCAGCGAAACCGCATAATAGCTGATCGCAACCACCGAAAGCCCCTCCACGGTCTTTTGCAGGCGCAGCTGTAAATCCGCACGCCGATCCATGCTCGCAAGGATATCTTGATTTTGCGCAGAGCGTTCCACATCAACTCGGGTGCGCAGTAACTCGGCGGCGCGGATGGCGCGTTCCGACATCGTTTTCAGCCGGTTTTCCGTGGCCTCGACCGTGCGCATCGCGGGGTCATAACGGCGCAACATGAACTCGGCAAAGCCCTGCCGGCCCAGAAACCGCTCTTCGCGCAGGACCGTGATCCGCTGTCCTACGATGGTGCGATAGGCCCCGGTAGCCCCAAAGCGAAACGCCGTTTTCACCGCCAGTGTTTCCAGCTCGACAGAGATGTCCAAAAGCGCATGTAGAGTATCCTCAGCCCGTGCCGCAGGCCCCCGCATCTGGGCCATAAGATCGGTCAGCTTCATATCCAGTGCGTTCAACTGCGGTTGCAACCAGCGCACCATGGAAAAACCCAGCATCGATGCCGCCTTATAGGTCTCTATCTCGAACAGGCGCTGCACGATCCGCCCGCGACGGCGGTCGCCTGTGGTCTCATCGGTAAACACCGCAATCCGTAGATGTCCTGCAGGATCAATGCGAAAATCAGATGCCACAACCGCCGCCCCTTCCAGCACCGAGGCGACGGCGAGGCTTTCGGGTACAAACCAACTTCCAAGCAAAGCGCTGATCTGTTCAACACTGTCGGGTTTTGGCAACAACCGTAGCAAAGAAGACGTGATCCGCCCCCCCGGCGCATCCGCTAACCAATAGTCAGGAAAAACGTCAAATTCATCCGGGGCAAAAGGCCGGTCGCCCAAGGTGTCACTGAACACCGTATAGGTCACCATTTCTGTGTGCTGCTCCCATTTGAGCCAGTATTTCCCCATCTCACCGTAATAGTGTGTGGCCTTCGGATCAGGACGCGGTGCGCCATAATGGTCCAACAAGGCATTCAGGTGATCAAGGTCCTGCCCCTTGTCCCGGCTGGCCGCATCCTCGGGTTGCTTGATCGCAAGGAACACCGCGCTTGACGGGGCTTTGAGTGAGGGAAACGGACGCGCGTGCAATTCACCACTCAAGGCATAGCGGTCAGGGTAATCTTTGATCGGGGCCATAGCGGGGTTCCTGCATAATCCTGCCCAACACATAGAACGCCGCCAAAAAATTATCAAATGTTTATATTTTTCAGTCAGTTAACGGGATACAGCCGTATACAATGGGGCTTTCCCCCCACGCCAGACACACAGGGCACGGCCGGCAAAACTACCTGTCGCAAGCGCAACCAACACCGTAAAACAGGCCTGAAACACATTGTTACCCAAAACCTCGGGGGCAAAAGTCATCAGCACACCGCTGGCGTAATTTGCCCAGAACACCACCATCACGACCACCAAGGTCAGGTTCTCTCCGGCAAGCCGGACCATCTGCCCGCGGCGCTCCAGTATCCACCGGGCCTGTAGGGCCTGGCCCGCCCAAACCCCGGCACAGTAAAACGCCCCGAAGACCAACCAGACCCAGCCACCCGCAGGCAACCCCGCCACCGACCGCAGCGCCAATAGGCCCAGCAGCGGCATCAGATAGATCAGCAGGACCGGTGCCATGCGCTCCTGCCGCGCCCTTAGGCCGGTGAAAACCAAAAGCGCCAGTAGCGGCCAAACCCAAAGCGGTGCGCCTGTCAGAAGCTGTGTCATTACGGTGATCCTTTGTTACTGAGTGACACCACCTGTCAAAACGCTTTGGTGCAGGCAGGCCAGCAGGATTACGCGAAATGCCCACCGCTTGCGCCAACAGCCCCCCGCGTCATTCACGCAGCGCGGGTTGCGCCGTCCCTCAAACAGTAAAACGCCCCACCGTTTCCGGCAGGGCGTTTCAATCTGGATCCGGAAATTTTTGAAATTTCCGAAACGTCTCCTCTAAAGGAAGCGATTAGTCGATCATTGGCAGCAGTTTGTCCAAGGACGCTTTTGCATCGCCATAGAACATCCGCGTGTTGTCTTTGAAGAACAACGGATTTTCGATACCGGAATACCCTGTACCCTGCCCGCGTTTGGAGACAAACACCGTCTTGGCTTTCCAGCATTCAAGGACGGGCATCCCCGCGATTGGCGAGTTCGGATCATCCTGTGCCGCTGGGTTCACAATGTCGTTGGACCCGATGACGATGGCAACATCCGTGTCCGGAAAATCATCGTTAATCTCATCCATCTCCATCACGATGTCATAAGGCACCTTGGCCTCGGCCAGCAGCACGTTCATGTGCCCGGGCAAACGCCCCGCAACAGGGTGAATGGCGAAACGCACGTTCTTGCCCTGTGCCCGCAACTTTTTGACCAGCTCGCTGACCGCGCCCTGTGCCTGTGCAACCGCCATCCCGTATCCCGGAATGATGATAACACTGTCGGCTTCGTTCAAAGCTGTGGCAACACCATCCGCTTCGATGGCGATCTGTTCGCCTTCAACCGCCATCTGTTCGCCCGCAGGGCCACCAAAACCGCCCAGAATAACGCTGATGAACGACCGGTTCATCGCCTTACACATGATGTAGGACAGGATCGCCCCAGAGGAACCAACCAGCGCACCAACCACGATCAAGAGGTCATTGCCAAGCGAGAAACCAATCGCCGCCGCGGCCCAACCGGAATAGCTGTTCAGCATGGAGACGACCACAGGCATATCCGCGCCACCGATACCAGTGATCAGGTGATAGCCGATGAACAGGGCTGCCAATGTCATGATAAACAGGGGCATGAAGCCGCCGGTATTGAAGTACCAGATCAGGCAGAGCAGTGACAGGCCCGCAGCACCTGCGTTCAACATGTGACCGCCGGGCAATTTCTTGGCTGCTGAATCCACCTTGCCAGCCAGTTTACCATAGGCAATCACCGACCCGGTAAAGGTTACCGCACCGATGAAGATGCCAAGGAAAACCTCGACCCGCAGAATGTTGATCTCGACCACTGTCTTTTTCGCGATCAGCCCTGCAAAGGTACCAAGCGCATAGACGTCACCGCCGCCCGCGACATAGTCCGCCACGCGACCAATTTCGAAATGCGCGATAAAGCCGACGAAAACCGCCGCCAAACCAACCAAACTGTGCATTGCTGCCACCAGTTCTGGCATCTGGGTCATCTGTACCCGTGTGGCCAGTTGGTACCCGATAGCACCCCCGCCCGCGATCAGAAGCAGCGACAAAAGCCAGTATCCTGAGCCGGGACCAATCAACGTCGCGGCAACGGCCAGCGCCATACCGACAATGCCATACCAAACTGCGCGTTTGGCGCTTTCCTGACCGGAAAGCCCCCCCAGCGACAGGATGAACAAGATTGCTGCAACCACATAAGCTGCTGTTGTAAAACCGAAATCCATTACATCAGCCCCTTAAGATTTCTGGAACATGGCGAGCATACGCCGTGTCACGAGGAAGCCGCCAAAAATGTTGATCCCACACATGAAGACCGACAAAGCAGCAAGTATGATCACCAACGCGGAACTGGATCCGATTTGCATCAGCGCCCCCAGAATAATGATCGAAGAAATGGCGTTGGTCACCGCCATCAACGGGGTGTGCAGGCTGTGCGCCACGCCCCAGATGACCTGAAATCCGACAAAAACCGCCAGTACAAACACGATAAAGTGCTGCATAAAGCTGGCCGGAGCGACCAGACCAACCGCTAGCAAAAGCGCCCCGCCCACAGCCAGAAGTGTGACCTGGTTCTTGGTTTGCTGTTTGAATGCAGCGACCTCATTGGCGGCCTTTTCTTCGCGCGTCAGCTCCTTGGGCGCAGGTTTCTTGGTCTGCGCCGCAATTGCGGCCACCTTGGGTGGTGGCGGCGGAAAGGTGACTTCCTTGGCATGGGCAATGGTTGCCCCACGGATCACGTCGTCTTCCATATTGTGGTCGATCACACCATCTTTTTCCGGTGTCAGATCGGTCATCAAATGGCGGATGTTGGTGGCATAAAGCGTCGAGGCCTGCGTTGCCATCCGGCTGGGGAAATCGGTATAGCCGATGATCGTCACACCATTTTCGGTAACGATCTTTTCGTCCATCACGGTCAGCTTGCAGTTACCGCCCTTTTCCGCTGCCAGATCCACAATCACCGAACCCGGCTTCATCGCGGCGACCATATCTTCGGTCCACAGCTCTGGCGCTTCGCGGTTCGGGATCAATGCGGTGGTGATCACGATGTCAACGTCGGGTGCCATCTCGCGGAACTTGGCAAGCTGCGCCTCGCGGAACTCGGGTGAAGACACGGAAGCATAGCCGCCTGAGGTTGCGCCGTCCTGCTGTTCCTCCTCGAAATCGAGGTAAACAAACTCGGCCCCCATGGATTCAACCTGCTCTGCCACTTCCGGGCGCACGTCAAAGGCATAGGTGATCGCACCCAGTGAGGTCGACGTGCCGATTGCAGCCAAGCCGGCCACACCGGCCCCGACAATCAGCACCTTCGCCGGCGGCACCTTGCCCGCCGCAGTGATCTGGCCAGTAAAGAAGCGGCCAAAGTTGTTGCCCGCCTCAATCACCGCACGGTAGCCGGCGATATTGGCCATTGACGACAGCGCGTCCATTTTTTGCGCCCGCGAAATACGCGGGATCATTTCCATCGCAACGACCGTGGTGCCCTTATCGGCAGCCTTTTTCATGTTCACTTCGTCGGCGACAGGGCTGAAGAACGAAATAAGCGTCTGCTCTGCGCGCAGCCGTTTCATTTCGGTCTCGTTCGGCGTGCGCACCTTGGCAATGACATCCGCAGCTTTCCAAAGCGCCGCAGCGGTTTTGACCACCTCAACACCGGCAGCGGCGTAATCGGCATCGGCAAAACCGGCAGCAGCGCCAGCGCCGGTTTCGATCAGGCATTCATGCCCCAGCTTTTGCAGTTGTCGCGCAGAATCCGGCGTCATCGCGACGCGGTTCTCGCCCTGAAAAATCTCTTTCGGCGTTCCGATCTTCACTCAGTCTTCCCCCAATTATGTTCCCGGCCGTCACTCGCGCATTTCGGCCCCAGTTTTGCACCTGCAGCAAATAGCGCGAAGACGACATTTCTACAAGCATAGCAACGCCAAAACCGGTTTAATACCGCAAATTTCACCCCTGTCGTAGCGTATTTTCCGGTAAAATCGGCAAGTTGGCTCCGAAATTATATTCCATTGCCGACCAAAGTCGCAGCAACATTATGTCGCGCACAAACAACTCAGCGCTTGAAAATTTCACGCAGGATTTGCGTTTTTTGCCGCGCTGCGGAAAACGGTAGCCCTCCGATCAGGGCTGGCGGCAGCCACAGCATCCGGTTGCGGCGCGCGTTTACAGAAAGTTAACCAAGCACAGCCTAGGATTGTGCATGTCGCAGTTTGCCCCGCCAACACCCCCTGAACGGCACATCCCCCGTGCCACGTATTTTTTCACCATTCGCCTGGCCGAGCGGCACAGTGATCTTTTATTACGCCAAATCAATGTATTGCGCCACGCAATGCGGGCGACATTGAACCGCCACCCATTCCGTATTGATGCCATTACCGTGTTGCCTGCGACGCTTCACATGATCTGGCGGTTGCCAGCGGGCGATGATGCCTACCCTGCCCGTATCGCCATGTTGAAATCACGGTTTTCCCGCGGATGCCCCATGCCTCCGCACCGCAGCCTTGCGCAGATCAAGCGCGGTGAAAAAGGCATCTGGCAGCGGCGGCATTGGGAACATGTCATAGGCGACGCTGATGATCTGGCGCGGCATCGCCGCCTGATCTACCTCGCGCCGGTTCACGCCGGACTTTGCACACAGCCGCAGGATTGGCCGCATAGTTCACTTCACCGTGACCTGCGCCAAGGACAGGCCGCAGCCACAGCATTTAGGGGCGAGACAAAAATCACCGCATCGCCACGCAGGGCAAGGCCTGTGCAACATTGTTCACAGGATCACGCCGCACCTGCCGGCACCTGATCGTTCAGGAATTGAAAACGGGCGATTACCTGCGCGGTGTTACCGGTCCCAAAGCCCGGACAAATGCCGTGTTGATTTTTCAGACAGCCTTAAGCGCCGGTGTGTCGCCCCGCGCCGCCCAGCTGCGCACCGCCTCGCCGAAACCGGCGAACAATACCCGTGATACCGGATCAGCATCTGCATTCCATTCCGGGTGCCACTGTACCGCCAGTGTGAAACCGGGGGCACCTTGCACATAAATCGCCTCGGGTGTGCCATCATCAGCATAACCATCAATTACGATCCGTGCGCCCGCGTCTTTGATACCCTGACCGTGCAAAGTGTTGGTACGCACCAGCTGCTGGCCCATCAGCTTGTGGAACACACCGCCCTCGGAGAAAGTGACATCGTGGCGCAACTCGAATTTCTCTTCCATGGTGCCATCGGGTGGCATGCGGTGGTTCATCCGCCCCGGCAGATCACGAATTTCGGGGTAAAGCGTGCCGCCCATCGCAACATTCACTTCCTGAAAACCGCGACAAACGCCGAATATCGGCTGGCCGCGCTCAACACAGGCGCGGATCAGCGGCAGGGCAATCGCATCGCGCGCGCGATCAAAGGCCCCATGCGCCTGCGTTTCCGCCTCGCCGTATTCTTCGGGATGCACGTTGGGCCGCCCGCCAGTGAACAAAAAGCCGTCACAGGTCTGCATCAGTTCTTCGACAGAAACATGACGCGGATCGGCTGGAATAATCAGAGGCATACACCCGGACACCTCAGAAATCGCGTCAGAGTTCATCTGCCCGCCTGCATGAACCGGATATTGGTCGTTCAACAGATATGAATTGCCGATAATGCCAACAACGGGTCGGGCCATAAGTCACCAAAGATTGCCTGTATTCGCACCTATATATGACAGGCGATGACATCACTCAAGTATACTTGGGGATCGGCCCGCGCCTGCCGCCCGTCAGGCCGCAGGCACTGTTCTTATAGATGGTCAGATTTCGCCAGCCAGCCCAGCCGCATCAATCCCGGCCATCGCTGCAACCGCGTCATTGTCAGAGGTATCGCCGGTCACACCCACCGCCCCGATCACCGCACCTTTCTTGTCGCGCAGTAACACACCACCGGGCACCGGAATAACCTGTCCGCCGTAAACACCGTTCACTGCCGCCATAAAGTAGGACTGATCCTCGGCCCGCTTCATCTGGGCTGTGCCGGCCATGCCCAGCATCACCGCGCCATAAGCCTTGCCATGGGCAATCGCAAACCGTCCCGGTGCCGCCCCGTCCTCGCGCTCAAACGCCTGCACGTGCCCCCCTGCATCCAAAACCACAACCGACAGAGGTTTCAACTCCATCGCGCGGCCCTTTTCCAATGTCTTGCGGATGATCGTCCGCGCCTTGCGCAGTGATATTGCCATCTTCATACCTTTATCTTTTTGATGTTCACGTCCGGTGCCAAGCGCCACCGGAACACTGGTTCAGCTGGCCGCCTTCAATTCAAGGCGACGGGCGTGCAATACAGGTTCGGTATAGCCCGAAGGCTGGACACGGCCTTTGAACACCAGATCACTGGCGGCCTGAAATGCGATCCCGTCAAACCCCGGTGCCATCGGCTTGTACAAGGGATCACCTGCGTTCTGACGGTCCACAACCTGCGCCATCTTGTGCAGCGCCGCTGTCACCTGATCTGCATTTACCACGCCGTGATGCAACCAGTTGGCCAGCCCTTGCGCGGAAATTCGGCAAGTGGCGCGGTCTTCCATCAGGCCCACATCATTGATGTCCGGCACTTTGGAGCAACCGACGCCCTGATCCACCCAACGCACCACATAGCCGAGGATGCCTTGCGCGTTATTCTCGATCTCGCGGGTGATCTCTTCGTCAGACAGGTTGCGGCCCGACAACACGGGAATGGTCAGCAGATCGTCGAGCGTGCCACGCGCCCCGCCTGCTTTCAGCTCTTCCTGACGCGCTAGCACATCAACCTTGTGATAATGCATCGCATGAAGCGTCGCCGCCGTTGGGGACGGCACCCATGCGCAGTTGGCACCCGATTGCGGATGCCCAATCTTGGCCGCCATCATATCCGCCATCCGGTCAGGCATGGCCCACATACCCTTACCGATCTGCGCCCGCCCCTGCAAACCACAGGCCAGACCGATATCCACATTGCGGTCCTCGTAAGAGGCAATCCAAGCGGCGTTCTTCATATCCCCCTTGGGCACCATCGGGCCTGCTTCCATCGAGGTATGAATTTCGTCGCCGGTGCGGTCCAGAAAACCAGTATTGATAAACGCAACCCGCGATTTGGCGGCGCGGATACATTCCTTGAGATTCACCGATGTGCGGCGTTCTTCGTCCATGATGCCCATCTTCACCGTGTTCGCTGGCAAGCCCAGCGCGGTTTCCACCCGTGTGAAAATCTCGTCGGCAAAAGCCACTTCTTCGGGGCCATGCATCTTCGGTTTGACCACATAGACAGAGCCCGCATTCGAGTTGCCACCATCGCGCGCCAAATCATGCATTGCGATCAAGGATGTGATCATCGCATCCATCAGCCCTTCGCCAACCTCTGCACCGTCACGGTCCAGCACCGCAGGGTTGGTCATCAGGTGACCCACATTGCGGATCAACATCAGGGCGCGCCCCTTAAGCGTCAGCGCGCCTCCGTCAGGCGCGGTATAGATACGATCCGGATTCATGACCCGCGTCAGGCTTTGACCGCCTTTCTCAAAGGTCTCTGACAGGTCCCCTTTCATCAGGCCCAGCCAGTTGGTGTAGGCAACAACTTTATCCTCGGCATCCACTGCCGCGACACTGTCTTCGCAATCCATGATGGTAGACAGGGCAGACTCCAGGATCACGTCCGCGACATGAGCCGGATCATCTTTGCCAATCGCATGGCTGGCGTCGATCTGCACAATGATGTGCAGTCCGTTTTTCCGGAACACAATTGCGGTGGGTGCATCTGCGGTGCCTTCGAACCCTGCGAACTGGGCCGGATCGGCAAGTGCAATCGTTGCATCCCCCGATTTGCCAAGGACCACGCCATCGGCAACCCGGTAACCGCTCAACTCCGCATGGCTGCCGGATACCAAAGGAACGGCGTCATCCAGAAAGGCCTTGGCCGCGGCAACCACACGCGCACCGCGCGCCGTGTCATAACCCCCGCCCGTTGGCAGGTCGCCCAGCGCATCCGTGCCATAGAACGCATCATAAAGACTGCCCCAGCGGGCATTTGCTGCATTCAACGCAAAGCGTGCATTGGTGATCGGCACCACCAGTTGCGGCCCCGGCACCGCTGCAATTTCCGGATCAACACCGGCGGTCTCAATCGCAAATTCGGGGCCCTCGGGAACCAGATAGCCAATTTCACGCAGGAAAGCTGCGTAAGCATCTGCATCATGGGGTTCACCCTGACGGGCCTTGTGCCATGCATCAATCTGACCCTGAATTTCGCTGCGCTTTTCCAGCAACATCCGGTTTTTTGGCCCCAGATCATGCACCAATTGGGAGAACCCCGACCAGAAAGCTGCTGCTGATACACCGGTTCCGGGCAAAGCCTTGTCTTCAACAAACGAAACCAATGCGGTGTCTACCTGCAAGCCGTGTTTATCAATGCGCTGCATGTCACGCTCCTCCCTGTGGTGTTTCCTTTCGGAAACCCATACTGCCTATAGGGGGATCTCACAAGACAAAGCGGTCATATTTCCTTACCAAAATCAGCAACAGGCTGTTGCCGCTGCCTTTTGCAGCGCTGCGAGCAATAGCGTACCTCAGCCCAGACATCCGCCCATTTGCGCCGCCACGAGAATGGTCGACCACAGCAGGCGCATATCTTTTGCGGGCGGTTTTCTTTCTTTTGCATTTTTGCCATGACGCGATGGGGCCTAACGCTGAAACAAGCCGGATCGACCCGTTGGTTTGGTAAAGAACAAGAGCGGCACCGGACATCCGGGCCACCCTTTCAATAAATCTATCATGGCGCTGCCTCTGTCACAGCGCTGATCATAACCCAGCCTTAAGATGTCGGACTAGAGCCTGTGGACATTCATCGCGTTCCCTAGTCTGCGACCACAGTTGTTGCTGTCGACTCTGCTGCGGCTCCGTCAATCGGGTTCAAACCGGCATCGCCCTGCGGATCACTTGAGTTGGCAAAGGTAAAGCCCAGCACAAGGACCAGCATCAGAACACCAAAGCCGATGGCACCTTTGACGCCAAACAATGAGGGCTTGTGGTTATCTTTTTGCGTTTCAATATTTGTGTCAGGGGCTGACATTTACGTCTCCTATCTGTTCGTTCCATTTGACCCGTTGAGGGTCGGCAATTGTCGGACTAACCTGCAGGCAAACCAATCGTTCCCATTTATCTGAGGTTCCTCATGCGTGACGCCGCCCCCAAGACCATCTTTCTGTCCGACTACACGCCTTTTCCGTGGAACATCGAAAACGTCGATCTGCATTTTTCACTCGATCCCCATGCAACCCGCGTGCGCAGCGTGATCCGCTTTGTGCCGAACCCCACACATGGTGCAGAAACGCCAAAGACAATGTTCCTGCACGGGGAACAGGTAAAACTCATCTCGGCACAGATCGACGGGGCACCAGTCACCCCCGACCTCACCGACGACGGTCTGAGCTGCACAGTGCCTACGGGCCCCTTCACATGGGAAGCAGAGGTCGAGATTGATCCGGCAAACAACACCGCGCTTGAGGGGCTCTACATGTCGAATGGCATGTATTGCACCCAATGCGAGGCCGAGGGGTTTCGCAAGATCACCTTCTATCCGGACCGCCCCGATGTGATGAGCGTGTTCACCGTCACCATCGACGGGCCGCACCCGGTGCTATTGTCCAACGGCAACCCGGTAAAGACCGGTGAACATCACGCCGAATGGCATGACCCATGGCCCAAGCCCGCCTATCTCTTCGCTCTGGTTGCCGGCGATCTGGTCGCCCACTCCGACAGTTTCACCACTATGAACGGGCGCCAGGTTGATCTGAACCTTTATGTCCGTCCCGGCGATGAGGGCAAATGCGCCTTTGGCATGGGCGCACTGAAGGCTTCGATGACATGGGACGAACAGGTTTACGGACGTGAATACGATCTGGACCTGTTCAACATCGTGGCCGTCGATGATTTTAACATGGGCGCAATGGAGAACAAGGGCCTCAACATCTTCAACTCCTCCGCTGTCCTCGCCTCCCCCGAAACCTCCACCGACATCAACTTTGAGCGCATCGAGGCGATCATCGCCCATGAGTATTTCCACAATTGGACCGGCAACCGTATCACCTGCCGCGACTGGTTCCAGCTTTGCCTCAAGGAAGGGCTGACCGTCTACCGTGACAGCCAGTTCACTTCGGACATGCGCAGCGCACCAGTCAAGCGGATCGACGACGTTATTGATTTGCGCGGGCGGCAGTTCGCCGAAGACCAAGGCCCGCTGGCCCATCCGGTGCGCCCCGAAAGCTTTCAAGAGATCAACAACTTCTACACAGCAACCGTCTACGAAAAAGGGGCCGAGGTCATCGGCATGTTGAAAACCCTTGTGGGGGAGGAAGCCTATTACAAAGCCGTAGAGTTGTATTTTGACCGCCACGACGGCGATGCCGCCACCATTGAGGACTGGCTGAAGGTATTCGAGGACACCACAGGCCGCGACCTGACCCAATTCAAACGCTGGTATTCTCAGGCCGGCACCCCGCGCCTGTCCGTCGAGGAAAGTTTTGAGCTGGACACGCTGACGCTTACCTTCACGCAACACACCCCACCCAGCGCCGCTACGCCGGAACCGCAACCACAGGTGATCCCCATTGCTGTCGGCCTGATCTATCCTGATGGCCGCGAAGCGCTGGAAACCCAGATCCTTGAAATGACCAAGGAAACCCAGAGTTTCCGCTTTACCGGACTTGAGGATCAACCGGTTGCTTCCGTCCTGCGCGGCTTCTCCGCCCCTGTGGTGCTGAACCATGATCTGACGGATGCCGACCGAGCGCATCTTTTGGCGCATGACACCGATCCGTTCAACCGCTGGGAACAGGGCCGGATGCTGGCGCGCGCATCCTTGATCGCCATGATCACCAAAGGGGCAGACCCAGACCACGCCTACCTTGATGGCATCCACAAGGTCGCCACCGACACCGCGCTTGATCCCGCCACCCGCGCGCTGATGCTGAGCCTGCCCGGCGACGCCGAACTTGCCACCGTTCTGCATGAGGCTGGCACCACGCCAGACCCGGCCGCCATTCACACCGCCCGCGAAACCATGGCCGAGGCCCGCGCCGATGCCTTTGCAGATGTCGCCGCAGACATCCATGCCGCCAATACAGTGACAGAACCCTACCAGCCTAACGCTGAACAATCCGGCATGCGTGTGCTGGCCAATACCATGCTCGCCATGCTCACCCGCCGCGACGACGGGGCAAAGGCGCGCGCGCAATATGATGCTGCTGATAACATGAACCAACAGCTTGTCGCACTTGCACAGCTGATCGGCGTTGGCAAAGGAGATGCCCAGCTGGCCTCTTTTGAAACGCAATGGCAGGATGACCGTCTGGTGATGGACAAATGGTTTGGTCTTCAGGTCTCCAAAGCGAAGCCGGAAAATGCCGCCGCCACGGCACGCCGCCTGACCGAACACCCTGCATTCACCCACAAGAACCCCAACCGCTTCCGCGCGGTCTTTGGCGCATTGATCACCCACCATGCCGGGTTTCACCACGCCTCGGGCGAAGCCTACACGCTGCTGGCTGACTGGCTGATCACCCTTGATCCGCTGAACCCGCAGACCACGGCACGCATGTGTTCCGCCTTTCAGACATGGAAACGCTATGACGTGGGCCGCCAGTCGATGATGCTGGCCGAAGTCGAGCGCATCCTTGCCACCCCGAACCTCAGCCGTGACACAACCGAGATGCTGACGCGCATCAAAGGAGCCTGAACAGTGCGGCCCGTTTGCCTGATCACGGGGGCCTCTGCCGGCATCGGGGCGGCCTGTGCGCGTCTGGCCGCCCAGCGCGGCTATGATCTTGCGCTGACCTACAACTCTGATCCCAAAGGGGCCGAAGAGGTCGCGGCGGCGGCCAATGCCATTGGCGCGCAGGCGCTGGTTTTGCAGGTCGATGTGTCCGATCCCGCCGCTATTGACCGGATGTACGCCCGTATCGACAAGACCCATGGCCGTATTGACGCAGTGATCAACAATGCGGGCATTGTGGATCAAGCCACCCGCGTTACCGAGATGTCGCACGCCCGCCTCCGCCAGATGTTCGACGTCAATGTTATCGGCGCGATCATGGTGGCACAGGGTGCCGTACGGCGCATGGAGTCACAGGGCAGCGGTGTAATCGTCAACATCACCTCAGCCGCCGCGCGCCTTGGGTCAGCCAACCAATATGTCGATTACGCCGCCTCCAAAGCGGCCATTGATACCTTTACCAAGGGGCTCTCGGACGAAGTGGCAGGCAAAGGCATCCGCGTTATGGCCGTGGCTCCGGGGTTGATCGACACCGACATTCACGCCAAAGGCGGCGATCCAGGCCGCGCCGCGCGACTGGCCCCTAACGTACCGATGGCCCGCACCGGATCAGCCGAAGAAGTCGCCAACGCGGTGCTGTGGCTGATGTCGGATGAGGCGTCCTATGTCACCGGCTCCACCCTTGATGTGACCGGTGGGCGGTGAGCGCGGCTTTCACCTTTGCCGCGCAGGGCCGCAATTTGCGCACCGCCGTAGTTGTTCTGGCGGTCTGGGCGGCCCTGATGGTCCTTTGGATGGCTTTCGACGCGGCCCATTGGCTTGTGGCCCTTCTCGCATTGTTTACCCTACCAGCCTGCTTGGATCTGACCCGAAATCCGGTCAGCGGGCTCACCCTGACGGGGAATGACATCGCGTGGTACACGGGGCGCCGCAACGCCACCGTCGCCTTGGCTGAAATCGACCATGTTCGTTTTGATACGCGACTGGATTTTTCGGTAAAGGTGACGCTGGTGCTGAAAACCGGTGCTAAGCTACGCCTGCCGTTTGAGGCGACCCCACCCCATCACGCCCTTGAGGCGGCGCTGAGCGCACAGGGCCTCACCACGAAACGTTTCCACTTTCAATTGATGCAATAGCGCGCGCCGCGTCGCGTTACGGGCGGGATTGAGGTCGCTTTGCATTCACTGGCGTGCAATAGGTCTGCCGCTTCAGCCAGCCCGCCATGTCGCGCCGCTTGGACGCAGAGTGCATTGGCCCCCAGTCTGCCGTGACGCCCTGCCCTTTACGTTTCTTATAGCCGTGGATCACCCCGTCGCGCGGCACCGTATGGGCCATGATGCGCACCGCACAGCTGAGGTTCGCCGCGCCGTTCTTAAGCGCATCACCGGTCCCGACGTTGCATTTATACCCCCGCGCCGTGGCAGGCAGGATTTGCAATAACCCGTACCACAGCCCCCCACCGCCCACGGCCCAAGGTTTGTAGGTGCTTTCGTGCTTCGCCAATGCCGACATGAAGCCGACCCAAAAGGCACGCCGTTCCGCGTCACTGGCAGAGGGGTATTTAGGACACCAATTCGCGATATCAGCCGGCACCATATCAACCAGTGGTTTGCCATGTTCCTTTAGCGCCGACAGGGCCGCGCGCGTCCAAAGCTGATGCCCGCCCATATGCTGCCAACGGGTGCGCGGGATATGCGCTATACGGGCTGGTGGACGCAGGTTTGTTGCAAAGGTATTGGTCGGTGCCGTAAATGCCATTTCACCGGCTTCTGCGCCCAGAGGCATGACTGACCCGCGCGCGTCAGCTTGCTTTGCCGGGGTTGCCTTGCCAGATGCAGCGCGGGATGGGGGACGCACCACTGTTTCGGCAACCAGCGGGACCGCAGCCCCCACAAGTGCAAAGATTATAACAAGGCCAAGCTTTTTCATCGACCGACTATGCCGAGCATTGCCTGTTGTTGGCAAGATCAAGATGGCACAGCACCTTGAACCGGCAACAATAACACCACACAGGGATGATCGTTCACACGACGCGAACAACCGGCATCCTGAGCCTTCTCATGAAGGCCGCAAAGTGCCATGCCAGTTGGTCAAAATTACCGTGAATTAATCCCATGGCTGCCACTGTTACGCCCCAATGCTCGACCAAGTTTAATCCAACCGAAACGTGTTATTGGATCACCTAAATGAGACCCCTCAGCGCCTTCATTCAGAAACACATGCGTCCCTTGGGCAGCATGCTGCGCGCAAACGACACACCAACGCCGATTGAGCCGGTGCCGCCGGCGTTGATCCGGCGACGTGTTCCCCGTACCGTGATGCCGATGGCGGTCGATGAGGTGCTGCACATCCCCTGCCCTGACCCCACTGCCGAAGACGCGATACGTGACAAGCATCTGGCCAAAGCGCAATATCTTGTACGACAGGAACGTTGGGACGATCTGATTTCAGCCATCAAAACGGCCGATGCCCACCGTCATATGACACCCGGCACGATGCCAATTGCCGACCTGTTGTCCTTTGGTGCCCGCGCCGATGTTGTGCAGGCCGCCGAACATGCCCTGATCGACGGTAAACCCGCGAAAGGTGCGCCGATCCTGGCCGGCATCGAAGCGCTGGAACACGAGCTGGCGGATCATCCGAATTGCTATGTCATGGCCTGTATCGTGGCCCAGTCTCATATGGATATCGCATGGGCATGGCGCGGTGCCGGTTGGGACATCGAAGTGCCGGCCCGCAACCGCGCTGCCTTTACCGCTCATTTTGACCGCGCCGCTGACATCATGGCAGAATTCTGTCCGCAGTCCCTGAATTCCCCCCTGCTGGCCGCAACCTGTTGCGCCTTGCTGGGCGGCATCGAGAACGCCAAACGGCGTGTCGCGGACAGCTATGAAACGTTGATCAACCTGAACCCCGCTAATCCGCGCCCAATGCGGGCGATGGGCAATCACCTGTTGCCGCGCTGGTACGGCTCCTACCCCGAGCTAGAGCTGGAGGCCCGGCGGACCGCCGCGCGTACAGAACATATCTGGGGGGCCGGCGGTTATACTTGGGTGCAGTTCGACGCCATTTCCTGTGATGATGACGCTTGCGCGAACCTTGATCTGGAGTTCTTCATTGAAGGGTTGCGCGATATTCTGACCCGCAAGCCGGATGCCTATACGGCAAACCTGCTGGCAGCATATTGCGCAAACTCTATCGGCCAGAGCTTTTCCGGCAACGACAAGGCCGACCTGATCCGCGCACAGATTTCCGATTGTTCTCAGTGGATTGTGCGCGAACACCTGACTGAATTGCACCCAATGATCTGGGCCCATGCCGCCCGTGGGTTTGACAATAACCTGCGCATTCATTCCCCCGGCCGATTTGCCGCTTCTGGTCGCGATGATGCCGTACGGCTGATCTCTTCGCTGTTCAGTTCTGAGATTGCTGCGGGCAAGCGGATCGTGTTCACCGAAACCGGCCCCGTGGCAATGGAGTGCTGAAACCGCCCGGACGGTTTGCCAACCCGAATTAATGTTGCAACGCTACGTCATTTGACACATTAGTGACAGACCGGCCCTGATGCCGGCACCTGTTTTGCGAATGTCATGACGCTGCCCTGCGCTCCTTTCATGGCCCCCCTGCTGTCCCTGACGGGGCACCCGTGATTGGATGCCATGCAACATTCCCCCCACGCACCTGCCCCGATTGATGGATTCGCCGCGCGCCTGATCAAGCGCAGCATGCTGGTCCTGCTTGGGCCGGCCTACTTTTTGTTTATTGCATTTGTCCCCTTGCTTTGCGCCCGCCGCAAAGGGTTTCGGGGCTGGTACTGGCGCAAGGTCAAACGGTCTTGTTCACATCTGTTGTGGCTGCTTGGCGTGCGGGCAGAAATGTCATCGCAGGATCAGGCCCGCCTTGCCACCGATGAAAACAGCATCATCGTGATCAACCACCGCAGCCATCTGGACGGATTCGCCCTGATGCATGTGGTTCCCGATGCCAAATGGTTCACTTTTGCCGCTAAGAAAGAGCTTTGCGATGCCAAGCTGCTCAGCACCGGTTTCAACGGTGCCGGCCTGGTGCCCATAGACCGCGCAAGCGGCTCTGTTGCGATGGAAACACTGACACAGGCGGTGCGCGAAATGCCCAGCCGCCGCTCTGTGGTGTTATTCCCCGAAGGGACGCGCACCAAAGCCGAAAAACTGGGCGAATTCAAAGCCGGTGCCGTCCTTGTTGCCCGCGATACCGGGCGTAGCATCACCCCCATCGTCATCCACGACAGTGACGTTTTGCTGCCGCGTGGCAAATCCATCCCCGCCAGCGGCGTGATCCATATTGAGGTGTTGCCGCCGTTTGTCTGCGACCCGACCGCAACAGTGGATGCGGACGTGACCCGCCTGCGCGACGCGATGGTGGCCGCATTTGATGCCCGACGGGCGAACCCGCAGCCATAAATCCAACCACACAGGCGCAACCACGCCGCGATATCGCCCCCGCGCTCTTGCAGCACTCCGCCGGCTGTCCTAAGACCAAGCCAACACCAGCGCACACGAGGCCAGCCATGCTTGATCTGACATACGACACCCCGAAACCCCGCGTGATTGCAGGCGCCAAACATGATTGGGAACTTGTGATCGGTATGGAGGTCCACGCGCAGGTCTCGTCTAATTCGAAACTGTTCTCCGGTGCCTCAACGCAATTTGGCGCGGAACCCAATAGCAACGTGGCCTTTGTCGACTCGGCCATGCCCGGCATGTTGCCCGTGATCAACGAGTTCTGCATTGAACAGGCTGTGCGCACCGGCCTTGGTCTGAAGGCGCAAATCAACCTGAAATCCGCTTTTGACCGCAAGAACTATTTCTACCCTGATCTGCCGCAAGGCTATCAGATTTCGCAGCTTTACGAACCCATTGTTGGCGAAGGCGAGGTTCTGGTGGAACTGGGGGACGGCACCGCCCGTCTGGTGCGCGTGGAACGCATCCACATGGAACAGGACGCGGGTAAATCAATCCACGATATGGACCCGAACATGTCTTTTGTGGATTTGAACCGCACCGGTGTCTGTCTCATGGAGATTGTCAGCCGCCCCGACATTCGGGGCCCCGAAGAAGCCGCCGCCTATCTTGCCAAGCTGCGCCAGATCCTGCGTTATCTGGGCACCTGCAACGGCGACATGCAATCAGGTGCCATGCGCGCCGATGTAAACGTGTCAATCTGCCGTGTAGGCCAGTACGAAAAGTATCAGGAAACACAGGACTTTTCTCATCTCGGCACCCGTTGCGAGATCAAGAACATGAACTCCATGCGCTTTATCCAGCAGGCGATTGACGTCGAAGCTAAACGTCAGATCGCGATTGTTGAGGCAGGTGGCGAAGTCACGCAGGAAACCCGCCTGTTTGACCCTGACAAACAGGAAACCCGCTCCATGCGCTCCAAAGAAGAAGCGCATGATTACCGTTACTTCCCCGATCCCGACCTGTTGCCATTGGAAATAGAACAGGCATGGGTCGATGATATCGCCGCCAAGCTACCCGAACTGCCGGACGCCAAGAAAGCGCGGTTTATCAATGACTTTGGCCTGTCGGACTATGACGCTTCGGTTCTGACCGCCGACCTTGATAGTGCGGGCTATTTCGAAGCTGTCGCACAGGGGCGTGACGGAAAAATGGCCGCGAACTGGGTGATCAATGAACTGTTTGGCCGTCTGAAAAAAGATGAGAAAGACATCTCGGACAGCCCCGTCACGCCGGCTCAGCTGGGCGAAATTGTCGAACTGATCGGTTCAGACGCCATTTCAGGGAAGATCGCCAAGGAAGTCTTTGAAATCAGCTATACCACAGGCCGCGACCCTGCCGAGATCGTCGAGACCGAAGGCATGAAACAGGTTACCGATACCGGTGCCATCGAGGCCGCAGTGGACGAAATCATCGCTGCCAACCCCGATCAGGTGGCCAAGGCGCAGGCCAACCCGAAACTCGCAGGGTGGTTTGTCGGTCAGGTGATGAAAGCCACCGGCGGCAAGGCAAACCCGAAAGCGGTAAACCAGATCGTAGCGGCCAAGCTCAAGTAGGGCGGGGTTTTCCCCGCCGCCGCACGCCAGGATATGAAAAATGCGGGGCCATCCCTGCCCTACGGAAAGCCAGTTCCATGAATGCCCCCTTCCGCTCAAACCTGATGACGGTGAAACCCGAATGGATAGACTTTAACGGTCATTTGAACATGGCTTACTATAACGTCCTGTTTGACCAGTCGATCGATCAACTCTATCCGCAACTCGGCTTTGGCTATGATTATGTAAAGGCGACCGGCTGTACCACCTATGTGGCTGAATTCCATGTCTGTTACCTGCGCGAATTGCATGAAGGAAACGAAGTTTACGCCACCTTCCATTTGGTAGATTTCGACGAAAAGCGTTTTCATAGCTATAGCGAGCTTTATCACAAGGACGGCTGGCTGGCCGCCACTGCCGAGGGGTTGACCCTGCATGTCGATCAGTCCGGCCCCAAGGTTGCGCCAATGCCCCAGTCCATTCAGGATGAAATGGCCGCCTACCAAGCGCGACAGACAACCCCGGTTGACCCGTCCCGCATTGGCCGCCAGATTTCGCTGACCCGCAAACCGGGCTGACGCCGCGCCCGCCCGCGTCGGATGGGCGGGGACATCACGGCGGATTTTCTCATCTGCCTGCCTTGGCCCGTTCCCTTTCCTACCACCATGGGCTAAACCGCTTTGACCCAAATCAGAGACATCCAATGCCCCGTTTTGAATATAAAGTTGTCCCCGCCCCGCAAAAAGGCCTGAAAGCCAAAGGCATCAAAGGTGCCGAAGCACGTTTCTCCCATGCGCTTGAGGAACTGATGAATGGTCTGGCGGGGGATGGCTGGGAATACCAGCGCGCCGAAACCCTGCCCAGCATCGAACGCGCCGGACTGACCTCAACCACCACCGAGTGGCGTAATGTGCTGGTGTTCCGCCGACTGCGTGAAAACGACACAGCAGCCTTCGCGCCGGAATTGCTGCCCCCACCACCCACCGAGATGGAGGTCGACGCCGCGGAAACGGCACCGCATATATCCGAAACTAGCGATACCCCCAAAGCCTCACCAGTTGTTGCCTCCCCGACCGTAGGACCAGCCCCCACCGCAGCAGCAGATGCCGCGCCAGCCTGGGACAACGGCGTAGAAGACACCGCCGATGTTGCAGGTGTCGGCTCGACACTTGAAACTCTCGCCGCAGCACGTAAATCAGCAAAAACAGATGGTTAATGCAGGGTCCTAAACATCCAGATCCAGCGCCAGAGCGTGAATTCGCCCCATCAGCTCGGGACCAATTGCCCCATGCACGGCCCTGTGGCGGGCAATTCGCGACATGCCGTTGAATGCCTCTGACCTGATCCGCACGTTAAAATGGCTCTCGCCACCCTCTTGAAATCCGGCGTGTCCACGATGACTTTCACTGTCATCCACCACGTCCAACTCCCGCGGCGACAGCGCCGCTTGCAACCGCGCTTCAATCTCTTGCGTTTTCGACATGTTTTTTCGCTTTGCCCCCTTCAATATCGCCCCACAGCCTCTAGACTGACCAGCCTGAGTCGGAAAGGTCCATCCCCATGAGCAAATCAGATCCCTTCGGTTTCGACATGTCCGTGTCGACCTCCAAAAAGAAAAACCCACGGGGCCGCCGTGGCATGTCGGGCGCATCGGAAACCTCGACACGGGTATGCGACCACGATGGTTGCGAAGAGGCTGGCAAGTTCCGCGCGCCCAAGGCCCCTGACGTGTTGGACGATTACTTCTGGTTCTGTCAGCAGCACGTGCGTGAATATAACCTCAAATGGAACTTCTTTGACGGGACAACCGAAGCCGAAATGAACGCCCAGCAATCCGAGGATAAGGTCTGGGAACGCAAGACCAAACCGATTGGCGATCCAGAAGCCCGCGCATGGGCGCGCCTGGGCATTGAGGACCCGCATCAGGTCTTGGGCAAGAACGCCACGCAGAACCCCGGCAAAGGGGCCCAGTCAGGCCGCCGCCTGCCGCCCACCGAGCGTCGCGCCGTGGAGATTCTGGAGGTCAAGGACAACATGACCAAGCCGGAAATCCGCAAGGCCTATAAGGTACTGATCAAGGTCCTGCACCCCGACATGAATGGCGGTGACCGCAGTCAGGAAGATCAGTTGCAGCAGGTGATGTGGGCATGGGACCAGATCAAGGGCAGCCGCAGCTTCAAGGATTGAACGCTTGGCCTCACCCCGCCAAGGCAAGGAGGCCAATATGGACTATCCCTATGATTTAGGACGCTATTCCCGCAAGATCACAACCAAAAGTGCCGAGGCGCAGCGTTGGTTTGATCGGGGGCTGAACTGGATTTACGGGTTCAACCACAAAGAAGCGATTGCCTGTTTCGAACGGGCAGCCGCGGCAGACCCGAGTTGCGCCATGGCCTATTGGGGCCATGCCTATGCGGCAGGCCCCAACTATAACATGCCTTGGGTTCTGTATGACTCTAAAGGTCGCGCTGAAGCTCTGAACGAGGCCTATACAGCGACCCGCAAGGCCCTTGTGCATATCGCCCACATGAGCGCCCCTGAAAAAGCGCTGATTAACACGTTGATCCATCGCTATCCGCAACGCGCGCCGATTGACGATATGGCCCCGTGGGATCACGCCTTTGCCGAAGCGATGCGCGCGGTGCAGGCTGAATTTCCCGACGATGCAGATATCGCCGCGATTCATGTTGATGCGCTGATGAACCTGACGCCGTGGAATATGTGGGACCTGCCCACTGGCGCTGTTGCCAAAGGGGCCGCCACAGTCGAGGCACGTACCGTGCTTGAACGCCAGATGACCTTGCCCGATGGTATGGCCCACCCCGGAATTCTGCATCTCTATGTGCATCTGATGGAAATGTCGCCAATGCCCGAACAAGCGCTGAAGGCCAGTGATGTCCTGCGCACCTTGCTGCCGGATGCCGGCCATATCGTGCATATGCCCAGCCATATTGACGTGCTGTGCGGCCATTACGAAAACGTGGTGCGCTGGAACGAGAAGGCGGTTGAGGCTGATCTGAAGTATTACGAGGCCGAGGGCGCGTTCAACATCTATACCGGATACCGGCAGCACAATTATCATTTTGTGATCTACGGGGCCTTGTTCCTTGGGCAATACGAACCTGCCATTCGGGCGGTACGCGGCATGGACGCCACCACGCCAGAGGCGCTTTTGAACATCCAGTCGCCGCCAATGGCCGACTTTTTCGAGGCCTATCTGAGCATGGAACCCCATGTGATGATCCGGTTCGGCATGTGGGAAGATATCCTGAAACTGGCCCTACCCGATGACGTCGAAACCCGCTGTACCAAGGTTGCGATGATCGAGTACGCCAAGGCGTTGGCCCTGTCCGCCCTTGGCCGCGTGCCAGAGGCCGAAGCGCAATACGAGGTGTTCACCGCTGCCAAGACCCGCGTGCCGGACACCCGATTGCTGCATAATGTGCGGGCCGTGGATCTGTTACAGATTGCCACAGCCATGCTGGACGGAGAGTTGGCTTATCGCAAAGGGGCTTATGATTATGCCTTCCAGCGCCTGCGGGATGCGGTCGCGCTGGATGATGCCCTGCCCTATGATGAACCCTGGGGCTGGATGCAGCCGACGCGCCATGCACTGGGGGCGCTCTTGTTCGAGCAGGGCCATTTTGCGGAGGCAGAACAGGTCTTTCGTCAGGACCTCGGGTTGGCCGAGGGTCTCCCCCGCGCCTGTCAACATCCAGATAACGTCTGGGCGCTGCGCGGGCTGTATGACTGTTTGCTGGCGCAAGGAAAAACCGGCGAGACCGCCCACTTAAAGCTGCGCCTTGATCTGGCGACAGCCCGCGCCGACCGTCCTGTTAAAGCGGCCTGCGGCTGCGCACAGGCCGCCATGTCGTAACGTTCGATCCGCAATCTGGCCTCACGGGGAATAAACCCTTAGGCCAACCCTTGCAGCTACCCCGGATATGTTGCACCAATTGCCCGAACACATCTTCCCTTGGGGAAGTACCGATGAAAGGACGACCTCATGGCCGACGGCACGCTGGATCTCGACGCAAAACCAACACAAGACATCAGCGTCCGCGACGTTTTTGGCATTGATACCGATATGGTCGTCAAAGGCTTTGCAGACCGCACCGACCGGGTGCCGGAACTGGACAGCACCTATAAATTTGACCCTGATACGACACTGGCGATCCTTGCAGGCTTTGGCCACAACCGCCGCGTCATGGTTCAGGGCTACCACGGCACCGGTAAATCGACCCACATCGAACAGGTGGCAAGCCGCCTGAACTGGCCCTGCGTGCGGGTCAACCTCGACAGCCACATTTCCCGTATCGACCTGATCGGCAAGGATGCGATCAAGTTGAAAGACGGTGTGCAAGTCACTGAATTCCAAGAGGGTATTTTGCCCTGGGCCCTGCGCAACCCGACAGCAATTGTGTTCGACGAATATGATGCGGGCCGCGCGGATGTGATGTTCGTGATCCAGCGCGTTCTGGAAGTCGACGGCAAGCTGACCCTGTTGGACCAGAACAAGGTGATCGAGCCACACCCCCAATTCCGCATTTTCGCCACCGCGAACACGGTCGGTCTGGGCGACACAACCGGTCTTTATCACGGCACACAACAGATCAACCAAGGCCAGATGGACCGCTGGTCACTGGTCGCGACGCTGAACTATCTGTCGATTGACGCGGAAACCGCCATCGTTCTGTCCAAGAACCCGCATTACAATACCGAGGCGGGCCGCAAGACCGTCAAGCAGATGGTGACCGTTGCCGACCTGACGCGCACGGCCTTTATGAACGGTGAACTATCC
The DNA here is from genome assembly GCF_029285175.1 of Sulfitobacter sp. M05. Taxonomy (GTDB): domain Bacteria; phylum Pseudomonadota; class Alphaproteobacteria; order Rhodobacterales; family Rhodobacteraceae; genus Sulfitobacter. The sequence continues at coordinate 1,310,382 of NZ_JABEDH010000001.1, forward strand.
ACGGTAATGTCACCGCGGACCGTCATCGCATGGGCGCAGAACGCCGAGATTTTCCGCAACGTCGGCTATGCCTTCCGCCTGTCCTTCCTGAACAAATGTGACGAACTGGAGCGCCAGACCGTTGCAGAGTTCTATCAGCGTTTGTTTGACGAGGAATTGCCGGAGTCAGCGGCGAGTGTGAGCTTGGGGTGATCCTTGGATTTCGAGGAAATTCGGAAAATTTCAAACATCGAGCTAACGCTAGAAAAAGCAAAGTTGTTAGAGGTCGCTAAACCGCCGTATTCATCCGGTGTTTACGCGCTTTTTTTTGAAAGCCAGAGGGTTTACGTTGGTGTTGCGCGTGGGAAAAAGGGCCTGAGAAATAGAAAGCGCAACTATGTTGGCGGCGACGAAAGGCATACGACCCATAGGCAATTTATTCAGCGGTTTCCTGAAAAGTCGGAACGTACTGCTTTCATATTGAAAAATGTATCAATGGCTTGGTTCGAGATAGAAACCGCCCAGCTTGCCGAGGAAACAGAAGTTAGGCTGATCTCCTTACTAAAGCCTGCGTGGAACCGAATAGGGAAGAAAGACTGATGTCAAAACCAACCGACAACCCCGCAGATGCGTTCAAAAAGGCGTTGGCCGAAGCCTCCAAGGTTATGGCCAATGATCCCGAGTTGAACGTCACCTATTCGGTCGACCCTTCCGGCCTGACCGGCGAAACCATGCGCCTGCCGCAGGTGTCCCGCCGCATGACCCGCGAAGAAGTGTTGCTGGCACGGGGCACGGCGGATGCGCTGGCCTTGAACCGGCGCTATCACAACGGCCAGACTCATGCGAAATATGCCCCGCAAGGCGATATGGCGCGGGACCTTTACGAGGCGATGGAAACCGCCCGTTGCGAGGCCATGGGTGCCCGCGACATGCCCGGCACCGCTGGCAACATTGATGTCAAAATCAAACACGAGGCCCTGCGCAAAGGCTATGATCAAGCCAAACAGGCCAGCGATGTGCCCTTGGCCACAGCTGCCGGATACCTTGTGCGCCATCTGGCCACGGGACGCGACCTGCCTGCCGGGGCGGAAAACGCCATGGAATTGTGGCGCGGCTTCATCGAAGAGCAGGCCGGCGGCACGCTTGAGAACCTGAACGACATTCTGGAAGATCAATCGGAATTCGCCAAATTCGCCCGCAAGATGATCAGTGATCTGGGCTATGCCGATCAGCTGGGCGATGACCCTGACATGCTGGACGAGGACAACGAGGACGAGGCCGAAGAAGGCGCAGAAGAGGAACAGGATCCCGACAGCAGCGGTCAGGATGATCAGGACGACGAAGAGGCGGAAGGCAGCGCCGAGCAGTCGCAGGAAGAGCAGCAAGACAGTTCCGAGGCGCAGGTCTCGATGGACGACATGGCCGATCAGGAATTGGGTGAAGAAGCCGAAATGCCCGAGGGCGACGCCCCGATGGAGCCCCCCGCCCCGCAACCGGTTTCCGACGCCGACCCGAATTATCTGGTCTATCTCGACACCCATGACGAGGTGATCGGGGCCGAAGATCTTGCCGATGCGGTAGAGCTGGAACGCCTGCGCGCCTATCTGGATCAACAGCTTGAGCCATTAAAAGGAGCGGTTTCGCGCCTTGCCAACAAGCTGCAACGGCGTTTGCAGGCACAGCAGAACCGCTCTTGGGAGTTCGATCTGGAGGAAGGCACGCTGGATGCCGGACGACTTGCCCGCGTTGTGGCAAACCCAACCACGCCGCTGTCGTTCAAACAGGAAAAAGACACTGAATTCCGCGATACCTGTGTGACGTTGCTACTGGACAACTCTGGCTCCATGCGGGGGCGTCCGATCTCGATTGCGGCGATCTGTGCCGATGTTCTGGCGCGCACCTTAGAACGCTGCAACGTCAAGGTGGAAATCCTTGGCTTTACCACCCGTGCGTGGAAAGGTGGCCAAGCCCGCGAGGCATGGCTAAACGATGGCCGCCCCGTGCAGCCCGGTCGTTTGAACGACCTGCGCCACATCATCTATAAATCTGCCGATGCCCCCTGGCGACGGACCCGTGACAATCTGGGCCTGATGATGAAAGAGGGTCTGCTTAAGGAAAACATCGACGGAGAGGCATTGGAATGGGCGCACCGCCGGATGATGGCGCGCCACGAGGCCCGCAAAATCCTGATGGTGATTTCGGACGGGGCACCAGTGGATGATTCCACCCTGTCGGTGAACCCGGCGAATTATCTGGAAAAACACCTGCGCGATGTGATTGCCATGGTTGAGAAACGCAAGGCGGTTGAATTGCTGGCGATTGGCATCGGACATGATGTGACGCGGTATTATGATCGCGCGGTGACGATCACCGATGTGGACCAGTTGGCCGGTGCAATGACAGAGCAACTGGCGGCGTTGTTTGACAGTGATCCGCGGGCACGTGCGCGCGTTATGGGTATGCGTCGCGCCGGTTGATCCCGTGGGATTGAGTTTAAAAGCAAGATGAAGGGGGGACGGATGTTCCAGAGTTTCGAGGTAACTGCGAGGCCGGAACAGGGGCCGCCCCGTTTGCTGGCGCTGCGCGCTGAACTGGATGTTGAGGGGCTGGACGGTTTTTTGGTGCCCCGCGCTGATGCCCATCAGGGAGAATATGTCGCCGCCCATGATGACCGGCTTGCATGGCTGACAGGGTTCACCGGATCTGCCGGTTTTTGCTGTGCTTTGCGCGATGTGGCCGGCGTGTTCATCGACGGGCGCTATCGCACACAGGTCAAGGCGCAGGTGGCGGCGGAGTATACCCCCGTACCATGGCCTGAAGTATCCTTGGCTGATTGGTTGAAGGACCGTTTGCCGCATGGGGGCACCATCGGGTTTGATGCCTGGTTGCATACGCCGGACCAGATTGCCCAGACCAAAGACACCCTGAAGGGGACGGGCATTGCCTTGCGCGCCTGTAGCAACCTTGTCGATCGCATTTGGCAGGATCAGCCGGCACCGCCAATGTTTCCGGCCAAGGTCCATCCGGTTGAATTTGCCGGTGAACCCCATACGGACAAGCGGGAACGGCTGGCACAGACGCTAAAAAGTGCCGGACAAAAGGCTGCCGTAATCACCCTGCCCGACAGTCACAACTGGCTGTTGAACATTCGCGGTGCCGACATCCCGCGCAATCCGGTGGCACATGGGTTTGCGATATTGCACGACGATGCCAGCATTGACTTGTTCATGGCAGCAAGCAAGCTGGAGGGCTTGCAGGATCATCTGGGGCCACAGGTCCGTTGCCATGCGCCGGAGGTGTTTATTGACAGGTTGGCCACGCTGGACGGGCCGGTGCGGCTGGACAAGCACTCCGTGCCGGTGCGTGTTGCCGACAGTTTGGGCGAAGCTGCAGTATGGGGGCCAGATCCCTGCGCCTTGCCTAAAGCCTGCAAGAACGATGCAGAAATACAAGGATCGGCGCGGGCCCATTTGCGCGACGGGGCGGCCCTGTGCGAATTGCTGGCCTGGCTTGACGCCCAGCCCACGGGCAGTGTCACGGAAACGCAGGTAGTGCGCCAGCTGGAAGCGGCGCGGCGCAAAGACAACGCCTTGCAGGACATCAGTTTCGAAACCATCGCAGGCACTGGCCCAAATGGGGCAATCATGCACTATCGCGTGACCGAAGAAACCGATGCGACATTAGAAGATGGTCAGTTGATTGTGCTGGATTCAGGTGGCCAGTACCTTGACGGGACCACCGACATTACCCGGACCGTGGCCATAGGTACGCCCCCTGCCGAGGCCTGCGCTGCCTTTACCCGGGTGCTGGCCGGGATGATCGCGATGAGCCGTCTGCGCTGGCCCGTGGGGCTTGCCGGCTGTCATATCGAAGCCATCGGGCGTATGCCGCTCTGGCTTGCCGGGCAGGATTTTGATCATGGTCTGGGCCATGGTGTGGGTGCCTATCTAAGTGTTCACGAAGGACCGCAACGGCTGAGCCGTGTCAGCCAGTTGCCCCTGCAGTCGGGGATGATCCTGAGTAACGAACCGGGGTATTACCGCGAAGGGGCCTTTGGCATCCGCATTGAAAACCTGCTGGTGGTGCGTCCAGCCCCTGCGCTTGCGGGCGGCGATGACCACCGCGCGATGCTGCATTGGGAGACCCTGTCGTTTGCGCCCATTGACCGGCGGCTGATTGATCTGTCCCTGCTGGATGCCGACGCGCGGGACTGGTTGAACAGCTATCATGCGCAGGTGGCTGAAAAAATCGGACCACGGGTATCACCTGTTACAAAACTATGGTTGGATGCGGCAACTGCACCACTTTGACGTGCGCCACGATAGTTTGAGGGGAAACGAATGAGCAATGAAATCAAGATTACCAAGGCATCCGGGTCTTGGACAGTGCGCGCTGGCGGTGCGGTTCTGGGGGAAACCGACGCGGCGCTTGCGCTGACCGAAGGCGACCGCGCACCGGTGATCTATTTTCCCCGCGATGACATTGCCCTGGCCTTTCTGGACAGCAGCGACAAGACAAGCCACTGCCCACATAAGGGCGACGCCAGCTATTACTCTGTTGTCACCAAAAGCCGGACGTTGAAGGATGCCGTCTGGTCTTATGAAGATCCGCTGGATTCAATGGCGGAAATCAAAGGCTATCTGGCGTTCTACGACATGGATGAAATCGCCGTAGAGCAACTTTAACGCTGGTGAAACTGCGCCCGGATGGATCAGCCTATCCGGTGCGCAGTGATCCCTAAGCAGCGACCGCAGTCGGGCCAACAACAGACGGCAATTCAAATGAATTGCCAAACCACGGCTGCGTCAGCTCAAGCCCCTCTGTCGGGGTGCCAATCAACAGCGCAACCACATTACCGCGATACAGCACTTCCGCGCTTGTCCCGTCCAGCGTCGAGCGCACCAAGAGGTTTTCACCGTCGGATATAACCGCATTCTCGCCGTCCACGCCGACCAGCATCAGAACATCCTCGGCGGGATCAAAATCGGTAACGATCACCGTGTCCTGATCAATTTGTCCTGTGCCCAGAGCGCGGATCAAATCAGCCCCTGCGCCACCGTTGACCAGATCGCCATCATTGGCTGTGATGGTGTCGTTGCCGGTGCCGCCGTTCAACGTGTCGGCCGCCCCATCATCAAGCCCAGCATAGTCCGTTGATAAAGTCAGCTCCTGAAATCCTATGATCTGGTCGTCACCGTCATTACCATTGATCAGATCGGCGCCTGTGCCGGCAAGAATCACATCATCCGCAGCGCCCCCATTTACGCTGTCGTCACCGGCCCCGCCGCGCAGCGCATCATTGCCGCGACCGCCATTGATGAAATCATCACCGGCATCGCCATTTATGACGTCATTGTCGTCGCCCCCGTCCATCACATCATCGCCGCTCATTCCCCAAAGTGTATCTGCGCCGGTTTCGCCGCCAAGGGCATCATCCCCTGCCCCCCCGATCAGGAAATCATCACCGCTGCCGCCGCTGAGCGTGTCATCAGCCCCGCCCCCCCGCATTTCATCGTCTCCTGCATCGCCGCGCATGTCATCTGCCGCGCCGGATCCGGTAAGTGTGTCATCCCCTGACGTCCCTTGAAGTGGCGCAGGCAGCGGGGCCTCTGCGACATTGCCAAGCCAGGACAGATCGGCCGCCAGCACCACCGCATCCGTATCGCGCAGCACCGCAACCAATCGCCCGTCCAGCGATACATTACTGTCTTCACCATTGGCCGCCTGAGCCACCGAAATCCGGTCGCTGCCGGCCTCAATCGACAATTCGGAGCCGGCGCTGACCGCCAAGAGCAGCATATCCTCAGCCGGGTCGAAATCGGTGACGGTGATCCCACCGCCCTCTCGCTGGTCAAAACCGATGGTGCGGAACAAATCCTCACCTGTTCCACCGGAAACGGTATCGCCGTCATTGCCGGTAATGGTGTCATCACCGCTGCCGCCGTTCAACTCGTCTGGCAACAGATCATCCTCACCCGCGGCAAACCCCTCTGCCACCGGCAAGCGGAAGCCGGTAATCAGATCATCGCCGGACCCGCCAAAGACCGTGTCCGCCCCATTTCCCGTCTCGATCAGGTCATCCCCCAAATTGCCGATCAGCGCGTCATCGCCCGCCCCGCCCAGCAACACATCATCCCCCTTGCCACCACGCAGCACGTCGTCCCCATCGTCACCGCGCATAATGTCATCGCCAAAACTGCCATTCAGCCGGTCATCGCCATCCCGCCCCCAAAGCGTATCCGCACCGGTGCGCCCCAACAGCAGGTCGTCACCCTGACCACCAATCACAAGGTCATCCCCGCCGCCGCCAATCAAGGTATCTGTACCGGCGGACCCGTGCAGCGCGTCGTTACCGTCCAGCCCGCTGATCAGATCGTTCCCGCCTGTGCCGACCATGAAATCATTCCCTGTGCTGCCTTCAACCGGATCAGGGTTCGATTGTGGCGGCGTCACCACGGAGGCGTCATTGTCATTGTCCTCTTCTTCATCCGTCCCAACAAAAGACGCAAAAAGTCCAAGACCGATCATTGGCAATAGAATATAGGCGAGCATGGCAGCGCGGCTCCCGAAATTGAATTAACGAAAAACAGCCCGCCAAAACACGGAGGCTGCACAGCCAGCCAAACCCGAGGGCGGCGGCATGCTGCACAATGCTCTGAAATACTTAACTATAAATTAAGAATGTTCTTCAGCTGCTGTCGCCGCCAAAGCGCGGTTGTAAGCCTTCAGCGCATCCACATGAAAGACCGCCCCCAACAGCTGTGGCGGGGCGTTCACAGACAGGGTCACCACCGGAATGAACCGCGCACCGCTGGTTTCAAACATCGGCATCGCCGCCTCTAGGGTCGCGGCCCCATCAATATAGGTGCCCGCATCGATCAACGCCCAGCATTCCGCCTCGTCTGCGGCCTTGGGGTCATCTGGCCGGCGCATGATCCGCGCCACCATGAACATCGCCAGCAGATAGGCCTGCGGTCCAGCGGCAAGGTGGATGCCGCGCCGTTCGATCTGGGTGAGGAAGAAACTACGGTCCACAATACGGCTTGCCAGTGCTGTGGACATGCTGACTGCCACCATCACAGCCAATCCAGTTTGCCAATCCCCGGTCATTTCAAACACAATCAGTGTGGTCGAAATCGGTGCCCCCAGCACGGCGGCAGCCACCGCCCCCATACCCGCCAGCGCATATAGCGACGAAGAGCCCGAGACATCGGGAAACACACCGGTTGCGATCAGTCCAAACCCCAGTCCCGTCAACGCGCCGATCATCAGAGAGGGCGAAAACACCCCGCCTCCCATACGCCCGCCCAAAGTGATGGCCACCGCCGTCACCTTGAGAATGGCAAAGACGATCACCTCGTGCAGCATCAACTCTCCGGTCAGGGCCAGAGACATGGTTTCATACCCGACCCCGATGATATGCGGGAACCACAGGGCAAGCACGCCCAGCATTGCCCCTGCCACGGTCGGACGCAGCCACCGCGGCCAGCCGGTACGGGTTTGCACCGCATTGCCCAGCTCTTCTGCCCAGAAAATACTGCGCATCAACGCCACGGCAACCAGACCACAGGTCAGGCCCAGCAGCAAAAAGGCGGGCAATTCCACATAGAATTGCAAATCTCCATAGGTCGGCAGGACAAATTCGGTCACACCGCCGAACTCGATCCGGTTGATCACAGTGCCCGCAACAGAGGCGATGACAATCGGCGCAAAAGCATGTACCGCAAAATGCCGCAACACCACTTCAAGCGCGAACAAAGCCCCCGCGATCGGCGCGTTGAAAGAGGCCGAAACCCCCGCCGCAACAGCACATCCCAGCAAATCCCTGCCAGTGATGCCATCCGCATTGATCTTGTCACTGACCCAAGTCGAAATCACACCGACGATATGCACAACCGGCCCTTCGCGCCCCGATGATCCACCGGTAGAAAGGGTGATCAATGAGGCAAAGGCCGATGCAACACCCGCTTTGGTTTCGACCCGCCCGTCGTGCATCGCAGCACCTAGAATAACATCCCCAACCGAGCGCGCCCGCGCATCATTGGTAAAGTGGTGCAGGATCAGCCCCACCACCAAACCGCCGACCGTAGGGATCAATATGACCCAATACCATTCCAGCCCGCTGATAAATGTATGGAGTTTTTCAACTTCGTCAGTGCCATATAGCGCCGCCTGCAAGCCGTTAATGCTTTTGCGGAACAACAACGCCGCAAAGCCCGCAGCGATACCGATCAGCAGAGCAATAAACCAGAATGTGATCTTGCCCGGCCCCCGATGGCGGATCACATGCCACCCCGATTTTAGGGAGGTCGCGGCCATGCCGAGTTGCTGCGCAATAAAGGCGGGCTTGCTCATCTTATGCCCGCCCCTGTGCCATCAGCCAGCCAGCAAAGCCTCTGCCGCCGCGCGGGCCGCATCGGTGATCGTATCACCGGCCAGCATCCGTGCCACCTCGTCCACCCGTTCGGGCGCGGACAGTGGCACCACATTCGATGTGGTTACCCCTTTGCTCACCGCCTTTTCCACCCGCCAGTGATGTGCCCCAAGGGCCGCCACCTGCGGGCTATGGGTGACGACCAGGACCTGACCATCCTGCGCCAGCGCCGACAAACGCCGCCCGACGGCATCTGCGGTTGCCCCGCCGACACCGCGGTCGATTTCGTCAAATATCATCGTCAAACCGGTCTGGTTTCGTGTCAGGCAAACCTTCAAGGCCAGCAGGAACCGGCTTAATTCGCCGCCCGAGGCAATCTTGCCCAGTGGACCGGCAGGCGCGCCCGGATTGGTCGCCACGGTAAAGCTGACCGCGTCACGCCCGTCCGGCCCATCCGGTTCATCCGTGATCTGCGTCTCAAAGACCGCCCGTTCCATCTTCAACGGGGCCAGCTCTGCCGACACCGCCTTGTCCAGCTTGCCTGCCGCTTTGCGCCGCGCATTTGTCAGGGCGGTGGCGGCGTCATCATAGGCGGATTGCGCCGCGCGCACCGCCTGATCAAACCCCGCCTTGGCAGCCTCGCCCGCGTCCAGCGCCTCAAGCTTGCGGCGCAGGGTTGTGGCAAAACCGGCCAGTTCATCCGCCTGAACATCATGTTTGCGCGCCATGGCGCGGATCGCGAACAAGCGCTCTTCGGTTTCTTCCAGCTCCAGCGGATTGAACGACATCTGATCCATCGCCCCGGCCACACCCGACATTGCCTCGTCCAGCTCGACCATGGCACGGCCCAACGCGGCCATCGGCGCTTCCAATACCCCTTCAGCCTGGGCTGCGGCCCCATCAAGCCAGCGCATTGCGTCGCCCAAATTGCGCTCTGCCCCGCCTTGGCCCATCATCTCATAGGCATTGATCACATCTGCGCGGATTTTTTCAGCGCCCTGCATCTTGCGACGGGCAATGTCCAATTCCTCCTCTTCACCTTCTTGCGGGCTCAACTTGTCCAGCTCGGCCACTGAATGACGCAGGAATTCTTCTTCGGCCTTGATGGCCTCGCGCTCTGCTGCGGCATCAGCTGCCGCTTTGCGCGCTGCGCCCAAAACAGTCCACGCCTTGCGTACCTTGCTGCGCGCTGTCGCTGTGCCGGCAAAGTCATCCAGAATTGCGCGATGGCCGCGCTGGTTCAACAGACCGCGATCATCATGCTGGCCGTGTAACTCAACCAAGGTTTCCGACAGGGCCCGCAATACATCCCCCGAACACCGCCGGTCGTTGACCCAGGCCGTCTTACGTCCCTCGGCAGTGTTGATGCGGCGCAGGATCAGCTCGTCGCCATCCGGCAACCCCGCCTCTTGCAATACGCCATGTGCCGGATGCCCCTCTGGCAAATCAAACCACGCGGTAACTTCACCCTGCGCCGCGCCTTGGCGCACCAGATCGGCACGGCCGCGCCAGCCCAGAACAAAACCCAGCGAATCCAAAAGGATAGACTTTCCCGCGCCGGTTTCGCCGGTCAACACGTTGAGACCCGATTGAAAGCTTAACTCCAACCGGTCAATGATCAACATGTCGGAAATATCAAGTCCGCGCAGCATGTGCTTTTCCCGTAGGGTGGGTGAAACCCACCGTTCCTACAACCACTCGCCTTTGATCGTCTGGCGATACACGGCACCCAGCCAATTGTCCTTGAAGAACGCAGGTTCAAGACCACGACCCGTCAACAATTTATAGCTGTCTTCATACCATTCAGTAGACCGGAAATTATGCCCCAGAATGGCCCCTGCCGTCTGCGCCTCTTGGGTCAGACCCAGCGACAGATAGGATTCGACCAACCGGTGCAGCGCCTCGGCGGTATGGGTGGTTGTCTGGAAATCCTCGACCACAACACGGAACCGATTGATCGCAGCCGTGTAATGATCACGTTTCAGGTAGTAGCGCCCGATTTCCATTTCCTTGCCCGCAAGATGATCAAACGCCAGATCAAACTTGAGAATCGAGGATTTGGCATATTCACTGTCGGGGTAGTTTTCGATCACTTCCCGCAAAGACTGCAACGCCTGGAAAGTCAGCCCCTGATCACGGCCCACTTCGTCAATCTGGTCATAATAGCTAAGCGCCAGCAGATACTGCGCATAGGCAGCATCATCATCGTCGGGATAGAAATCTATAAAGCGCTGCGCCGCAGAGCGGCTGTTGGGATAATCCTGATCACGGTGATATGAGAAGGCCTGCATGATCAGCGCACGCCGCGCCCAATCAGAATAGGGATATAGCCGCTCAATTTCGGAGAAATAGAATGCCGCCTCGCCCGCCTGCTTGCGGTTCAGCTCGTATTCGCCCCGTTCAAAAATCTGTTCCGCGGAATAGGTTTCAAGCGGAATCTCCTGCGGGTTGAGTAAACTGCCGCCAACCAGTCCGGCGTTTCGGCTGCCACCACAGGCTGTCAGGCTGGCTGCAACAAGCATTGCACCGATCACCTTCTTGGTGGATCTCGTCCTGCTCATGCCTGAACCTCTTGCATCTTCACACCCATGGTCTTTGCAACCGTTATTGACCACTTGCTAGCACATTAATCTGTGATGCAAAATGCCGATTGCACCACAACCGGCACCGACATTAACAATTCATTATGATCACGCCCTAAAAGGGCAGCACCGGTCAAGAAATACATCTGGAAATAAGGAGTTTCAAGGGCCGCGACACCGCGTCAGCGGGTTCAGGCAACCTGCGGGATTTCATCCCAAACCAGGCCATAGCCCGGCAAACGCTGCACCATCGCCGCATCACATTCAACCATGCGCACTGCGCCGGGCGTCGCGAACAGCTTGCGCAGCAGGGTGTTGGTCAGGGAATGCCCTGCCCGGGTACCGGTATAATGCCCCAACAGTGGCGCGCCGGCCAATGCCAGATCCCCAAGTGCGTCCAGCATCTTGTGACGCACAGGCTCGTCCGCATGGCGCAGACCGCCGGGGCTGACGACGTGATCGCCGTCAAAAACCACTGCGTTTTCACCAGAATCGCCGCCAAGAGCCAGACCATTGGCCTGCATCGCCACCACATCCGCCTGCCGGCAGAAGGTCCGGCTGTCACAAAGCTCGCGGGCAAAAGAACCATTGTTCATCACCAGCGATTTCTGCTGTTTGCCAATCGCTGCATCGGTGAAATCAATCTCGAAATCAATCCGCAACGTGTCCGAGGGGGCCAGCATCGCCGTCGCGTCACCTTCGGTCACAGTGACTGTCTGCAACACTTCGAATGCCATCACGGGCGCGGCCAGAACCCGGATACCACGTTGCATAAAGCCACGCACAAACGGAATCGCAGAGCCATCGAGAATCGGCACTTCGGGACCGTCAATGTCGATCAGAGCGTTATGGATACCACAACCGGCAAGCGCAGCCATCAGATGTTCGACCGTGGACACGGAAAGACCCGCAGCATTCTCCAGCTTGGTGCAGAGCGGCGAGCGGTTCACCGCATCCCAGCGCGCAGGCACCAAACGATCACCAACAGAAACATCGCTGCGCGAAAACCAGATACCGTGATGCACCCCCGCCGGACGGATCGTCACGGTTGCCGGGGTGCCTGAATGCAGGCCTTTGCCTGTAAAACTGATCGCTGATTTGATGGTTGTTTGCACGCCGTCTCACTCTCGGATCATGGATCGATATCTAAGTTGTTAATGCAGATAGGCTGCACCGGCCAAATCCTCAACTCAATCTTTGTAACGGACTGAAACATGCCTGTAACAAATGGGCGCAAACGCGCCTGCCCTACCTTAAAACCCTGATACAAAACGAAAAAGGGCCGCCCAAAGGCGACCCCAATTTCACAATTTCAAGCTGTTTAATTCGCCTGACGGCGCAGGAATGCAGGAATTTCAATCCGTTCCTGATCTGGATCCTGCTCTTGCGCGGGCTGCGGTGCAGCGGCCACGCGGGGCTGTTGCTGCTGGACTGGAGGCTGCTGGCGTGTAGGGCGCGGCGCCGCTTCGCCGTCAGCATGACCAGTCATGCGGTTGATCAAGGAGTTAATGCCAAACCGTGGCTTATCGCCCCCTGCCTGACCACCCGCCGGTGCGGCTGCTACCGGACGCTGTTGCTGTTGTTGCTGCTGCTCAGGGTTCGCTTTCTGAGCCGCCGCGCGCAGACGTGCCAGCGCTTCGGGGGATGGGGTGCCGGGTGCCGGCGCACGGGGTGCGACATAGGCTTCGGGTTCGGCTTCCAGTTCATCCTCAAACCGTGGTTCGAATGCGGCAACCTGTGGCTGATAGGCAGGTGGCGGCAAATCATCCGCCGCAGCCCCTTCGTCCTCGAACAGGTCTTCGGCCTGCTCTTGCGCGGCAACGCGCTGAACATCGCGGTCTTCAAACAGGGTTGTCTGCTCTTCTGCGACTTCCGTTACCGCAGCAACGGTCGCGGCTGGCGCAACTTCAGCGGCCTCTTCCACACGGGTCTGCTGACGCAGGGGCTGGCTCATGGAGCGGCGCGGCACCGGCATTTCAGTATTCACGTCAGTTGCATCAATACCTGTGGCCACAACGGAAACCCGCATCATGCCGCCCAATTTGTCGTCCATGGTGGAACCGACAATAATGTTGGCTTCTGGATCGACTTCTTCGCGGATGCGGTTTGCCGCTTCGTCCAGTTCGAACAAGGTCAGGTCGTCGCCACCGGTGATGTTGATCAACACGCCTTTTGCACCGCGCAGGCTGATTTCGTCCAACAGCGGGTTTGCAATGGCCTTTTCGGCGGCCTGAATGGCGCGATCTTCGCCCTCGGCTTCGCCCGTGCCCATCATCGCCTTGCCCATCTCGTCCATCACGGCACGCACGTCCGCAAAGTCGAGGTTGATCAGGCCTGGACGGACCATCAGATCGGTCACGCCCTTTACACCCTGATACAGCACATCGTCTGCAAGGCTGAAGGCTTCGGTAAAGGTGGTTTTTTCATTTGCCAGACGGAACAGGTTCTGGTTCGGAATAATGATCAGTGTGTCGACAACCTTTTGCAGGGCTTCAACACCGTCCTCAGCCTGACGCATACGCTTGGCGCCCTCAAACTGAAACGGCTTGGTCACAACACCGACTGTCAGCACACCCAATTCGCGGGCCGCCTGCGCGATGATTGGCGCGGCACCTGTACCGGTGCCCCCGCCCATACCGGCAGTGATAAAGCACATATGCGCGCCAGCGAGGTGATCCACAATCTGCTCGATGGACTCTTCAGCGGCGGCAGCCCCAACAGAGGCACGCGCCCCCGCACCCAGACCTTCGGTAACCTTGATGCCCAATTGCACGCGGTTTTCAGATTTGGCCTGCTGAAGCGCCTGCGCATCGGTGTTCGCCACGACGAAATCAACACCGTCCAGCTCTTTTTCGATCATGTTGTTGACCGCGTTACCGCCTGCACCACCAACACCGAAAACAGTGATACGGGGTTTGAGGTCTTCTTGACCGGGCATCGAAAGGTTGAGTGTCATGTGCTGTCCGCCTGTTTATTTAGCCCACGTCCCACGGGCACTTTTCTTGGTAGATTCAGGTAATATTAGCGACAGTATTCACCAAGGTCACGCAAAAACCGCGAAAACGACACAAAATACAGCAATAAAATAAGCGTTTTCACGCAAGATTTCGCCTATTCGCGCAAATCTTGCGGTACAACACCACCCGACCACAAGACAGCAGGTATCTCGCACCAAATACAAGGTACGCAATCATCTCAATACAACTGTACGTGGTCCTGCTCGACCCGCCCGCCTGAATTTTATCGGCCTTATCTTGGCCACGGCGTTGCCTCATCTAATACAGGGTCTGAAAATGCTTGTCACGGGGGAACAACAGGAAATTTTTACGGCATGTACATGGCAATTGACGGGATTTTCCTGAATTTTGGGAATTCGCGCTCATGACACGCACAGAATCACACAACTCCGCGAAGATTCCGCATAATTCCTTTCACACGTGAAGTAATTGCGACATTCGCGCGTGGCCCATCTGATAAACGATAAGCATCAATCATAAAGAGTGGACCCCATGAGCCAGCAAATATACGTCTATCAATCCATCGCCCGCGCCACCCATGAACACGGGGTGCAAACCATGTTCGGGCTGATGGGGGATGCAAACCTGTTCATGGTCGACAGCTTTGTTCGTGAGAGCGGCGGGCGGTTTGTTCCAGCCGCCCACGAGGGCAGCTCTATCCTGATGGCGCTGGCCTATGCGCATGTCTCTGGCAAGGTTGGTGTCGCCACAGTGACCCATGGCCCTGCCCTCACCAACTGCATGACGGCCCTGACCGAAGCGGCCCGCGGCCATGTTCCGCTGGTGGTGCTGGCCGGCGACACGCCCGTGGAAAACCCGCGCCACTTGCAAGGCATCGACCAACGCGAGCTGGCCAAGGCCACAGGTGCCGGGTTCGAACAATTACGCACCCCCGCCACAGTCGGCAAGGACGTTGCCCGCGCGTTTTACCGCGCCCAGGTAGAGCGCCGCCCGATTGTTCTGAACATGCCAGCCGATTACATGCTGCAAGAATGCACCCACGACATGCAGGTTCTCAGTGTCTTTACCGCCCCCGGCGGGGTCGCTCAGGGGGATATCCTTGATGATGCCATTGGCATGATTGCGTCCGCCCGCCGGCCGCTGATCCTTGCCGGTGCTGGCGCGGTTGGGGCCCGTGAACAGCTGATCAAGCTGGCCGACCGACTGGAAGCGCCGCTTGCGACCACGCTCAAGGCGAAAGGGCTGTTCAATGAACACCCCTATAACATTGACATCTTCGGCACGTTGTCGACCCCGGCAGCCTATGATCTGATTGCGAAATCCGATTGTATCGTTTGCTTTGGCACCGCGCTGCATGATTTTACCACTGACCGCGGCAAATTGATGAAAGACAAGCGCATCGTCCAGATCGACGTGGAGCCTGAAGCCATTGGTGGGGGCCTGCACCCTGACGCCGCCCTCGTCGCCGATGCCGGGTTGACCGCGGAAACCATCCTGTACTGGCTGGACGAGGCGGATTTGCCGGCCAGCGGTTTCACCCGCGAACTGGATGTTGCCACCCTGACAACCCACCCGACAGGGCCGGCGAAATCCGGGCCGGGGTTTGTCAACTTTGTCCATGCGCTGGAGCGTCTCGAAGAGGCCCTGCCGCAAGACCGCGTCGTGGTCACGGATGGGGGCCGTTTCATGACCGAAGTTTGGTGCCGTATCTCATCCCGTGATCCACAGAGCTTTGTCCCCACGGTGAACTTTGGGTCCATCGGTCTGGGCTTGCAGGAAGCTGTGGGGGCCGGACTGGCCGCGCCAGACCGTCCTGTGGTGCTGTTCAGCGGGGATGGCGGCTTTATGATGGGGGGCATCAACGAGTTTAACACCGCTGTGCGTCTGGGGCTTGATCTGATCGTTATTGTGGCGAATGATTCCGCTTATGGCGCGGAACATATCCAGTTCATCGACCGTAAAATGGATCCCAGCCTGACTGAGTTTAACTGGCCATCTTTTGCCGGCATCGCAAAATCGCTGGGCGGTGACGGGGTCGAAGTGCATTCCGCCGAAGAGCTTGAGACGGCATTGGACGCCCTGCACACCCGCAAGGGGCCCTTCCTGATCGAGTTGCGCCTTGATCCCAACGACGTGCCGCGTATGAGAATCTAGAGCGTCCCGCCTTGAACATGAATCGCTTGTGCGCTGCCCCTCCCTTTGGTCGAACGCGAAAAGCGGCATCTGATGGCTCAGGTTAAAGGCGGGGCCCATTAATGCAACTGGACAAACAACCGCCCGCCCCTGTGACATTTCGGGGCGGGCAAACCCGCGTTACCAGTTGTCTTTGAACCACTTCACGGCACGTTTAAGTGACCGCGAAGGGTACTTATCTGCCGGGATGTCAAAGTCCCACCATTCATCCTGTGGATGGGCGGCAAACAGGGACAGACCAACCGCAGAGGCAAAGCTGGGTCCGGTCGCGGCCTGTGGCAACCCATGCACCCGCAAAGGCCGGCCCAGACGCACCTGCTGTCCCAAAATCTTGCTGGCCAGACCGTCCAGTCCGGGGATCTGACTGCCGCCACCGGTCAGCACGATTTGCTGGCTCGGAAGATGATCAAAACCCGCCGCATCCAGACGCACCCGTACCTCTTCCAAAATTTCCTCGACGCGAGGGCGCATGATGCCAATCAACTCGGCGCGGGACGCGGTGCGCCGGTCGTGTTCATAGTCTCCGGTGTCGCCCCCGATTTCGATCATCTCGCGGTCGTCCATACCGGTGGCATGGACCCCGCCGTAAAAGGTTTTGATCCGCTCGGCGTTCGCCGTCGGCACTTGCAGGCCCAGCGAAATATCCTGTGTCACGTGATCGCCGCCCATGCGCACCGTGTCAGCGTAAATCATGTGTTTCTTGATAAAGATCGACACGCCGGTGGCACCGCCGCCCATGTCGATACAGGCCGCGCCAAGCTCCTGTTCGTCCTCAACCAAAGCCGAGATACCCGATGCATAGGCAGAAGAAGCAATGCCCGCCAGTTCCAGATCACAACGTTTGATACAATGCGCGAGGTGTTGAACAGCGGCAGCGTCGACAGTCAGCATATGCATATCAACCGATAACATCTGCCCCAACTGGCCCCGCGGGTCGCTTAGGCCCGACCGGTGATCCAGTGCAAAGTTCACCGGCTGGGCGTGCAACACCTCGCGGCCTTCGCCGTACTCCGGCACATCGCATTCCGCCAGCACCCGCGCAACATCATCTTCGCTGACGGTTTCGCCATCCAGATCAATCTGAGCATCCAACCCATAAGAGCGTGGTTCGGCCCCTGAGAAACAGGCAATCACGTGATCCACACGGATGCCGGCCATTTTCTGTGCCGCTTGCAGGGCCGTGCGAATGGCCCGTTCGGTTTCGTTCATCGCCTCGATTTCGCCGAACCTGACGCCGCGCGACCGGGTTGTCGCCGCACCGATGACGCGAAACCCGGACTGGCCGGCAAGGGATCCGATCGTGCCCTCATCGTTCAGCGTATCACCGCCATCAAAGCGCAACACCAAACAGGCTATCTTGGAACTGCCCACATCCAAAATCGCCACTACGCCACGCTGCATGGCAAGCTTGCGCATGTGGCGCATAGACCGCTGGCTTTCATATAGATCGTTCATCATTGCACTGCCTTCACTGCCCGGCTCTTTTCCGAACCATTATTTCGTCTTGGCCTGCCACCAAGCCTCGTTTGCGTCGGGGTTCATCCTTATGGTCGGACGTTCACCCTGCCGCATATCCACAATTGCCACATCGCGGGTCAGCACCTCTTGGGCGCGTTCAAGCGCGATCACCCGTTCAAGCGCCGGAAGCGGCTGCTCTTCTGGCAACATGACACGTTGGCCACGGTCCAGAACCACGTCCCACCGCCGATCCCCCATGCGGACAACACCACGCACCCTTTCCCGCAGGGCCGCAGCCGTGCGCAGCAATTCCAAAGCTTGCGGCACATGATTTTGCGCCCCGTCCCCTGCAATCAACGGCAGATCGGGATGGGCAGCACGCGCGGCGACTTCCGCCACATGGGCTCCGGCCTCGTCAACCAGCGCCAACCCGGCGTCATTGCGCCAAACCGCAACCGGCACCCGGCGCGTCACGTCAACATGCAGGATACCTCCGGGCTTGATCCGCACATTCGCCGTACGCACCCCCGGCAACGCAGTGATTTCGCGACGCAAATCTGTCAGGTCCAGATCAAACGAACTTTGTGGGAATTCCAGCGGCATGGTGTCACGTATCTCAGCGGCCAAGGTGCCTTCGGCCCCGTCAATCGCCATCAGATTGACCATAAACTCCGGACGTTCTTCGATGCTGGTGCGGGCATCGGCAACCGCTTGGGCGATGGCCCCGCGCCGACCGTCATCCGCCAGATAGATCGTGCCCACCATCAAGGTCAGGCAAAACGGCACCCCTGCCCGCAAAGCCAGCCGAAACCCCGGCGTCAGCATCAGGCGCTGCATCCGCCATGCCCAGCGTGAGGGCGCGGGATCGGCTTTCTGGGCCCGCTTCTCGAAGGTCAACGGCCACATGTGGCATCCTCCACCATCCAGGCGCATAATTCCGGAAAGGAAATACCAACCGCTTGCGCCTGTTCGGGGCTAAGCGAGGTGGCTGTCATGCCGGGTTGGGTGTTTGTTTCCAGCAACACAAGCCCAGAAGCGCCCTTGCTTTCGTCCCAACGGAAATCCGTCCGGCTGACACCGCGACACCCCAAAGCGCGGTGCGCTGTCAGGGCGTATTCCATGCAGAGATCAAAAATTTCCTGTGGGATGTCCGCCGGCACAATATGGCTTGAACCGCCCTCTTGGTACTTTGCATCATAGTCGTACCAGCCGGTTGTGATGATATCGGTGACCGTCAGGGCGCGCTCGCCCATCACGGTTGTTGTCATCTCGCGACCCGGCGCAAAGGCCTCAACCATCACCTCCTCGGGCATATCAGCGTCCAGCTGTGGCGGCCCGTTCGCTGCCTCCTGCACCAGATAAACCCCGACAGAGGACCCTTCGTTGTTCGGCTTGACCACATAGGGCGGTGCCATCACATGCCCTGCCCGCACATCCGCAGACGGGGCAATCACGCTGTCGACAACTGGCAAACCGTGGGCGCGATACACATCTTTGCTGCGCTGCTTGTCCATCGCCAGCGCCGAAGCCAGCACACCGGAATGGGTGTACGGAATGCCCATCCACTCCAGCAGCCCCTGCACGCAGCCATCCTCCCCCCAACGCCCATGCAGGCAATTGAGGACAACGTCCGGCTTGATTTCTGTCAGGACAGCACAGAGATCGTGGCCCGCATCGACCTCGATCACCTCATATCCACCATGTTCCCGCAGTGCGGCCGCGCAGGCGTTGCCCGTGCTTAACGACACCTCGCGCTCAGCCGAGGGGCCACCCATAATTACCGCCACTATCGGGTTTCGTCTGCTCGACTTACCCACTTTAGCTGCCTTTTACCCGGACCTTTTGCGGCCCTTATTCTTTGTCTTTGCCGGTTTCCGGCTTGGTTCTATACGCCTGGTTCAACCTCGGAAGAGCCTTCAAATTCACCAATGCGCATGATTTCCCATACTAGCCTTATCCCGCTGGTATCGTAAACCTTTTTTCGCACCTCTTCACCGAGGTTTTCGAGGTCTGCGGCGCTGGCGCCACCGGTATTTATCAGAAAATTCGAGTGTTTGGGCGACATCTGTGCGCCGCCCACTGTTGCCCCGCGCATACCCGCATCATCAATGACCTTCCAGGCTTTCAGGTCATGCACATCGTCCGCCTGACCGGTCGATGAGAAGCCTGCCGGATTGCGAAAGGTGCTGCCCGCGCTGCGATCTTTGGTTGGTTGGGTTTCGTCGCGTTTGCGCAATTGCTCTTCCATGCGCGTGTGCAACTCTGCCGGATCTCCCTTGGGCGGGGCAAATGTCGCCGAAACGATAATCGCCCCATCGGCCAAGTCACTCTGGCGATACCGAAAATTAAGATCATCAGCGGTAAGGGTCACCAGCGACCCGTCGCGCAAAACAGCCTGCGCCGACACAAAACAATCCGCCGTATAGCTGCCGTAACAGCCTGCATTCATCCGCACAGCCCCGCCGATACTGCCGGGAATGGTGCGCAGGAAGGTCAGGTCCAGCCCCGCATCCGCAGCCTTGCGGGCCACATGAGCGTCCAGCGCCGCCGCCCCGGCAATTACAAGCTTGCCGTCGGTCTCGATGCTGTTGAACCCGCGTCCAAGACGCACCACGACAGCATGTAATCCGCCATCACGCACAATCAGATTACTGCCGACCCCCAT
The DNA here is from genome assembly GCF_029285175.1 of Sulfitobacter sp. M05. Classification (GTDB taxonomy): domain Bacteria; phylum Pseudomonadota; class Alphaproteobacteria; order Rhodobacterales; family Rhodobacteraceae; genus Sulfitobacter. Next base: position 1,330,611 of record NZ_JABEDH010000001.1, read on the forward strand.
GGGGAAAACTGCCACATCATCCGGCAAATCGCGCAAAAAATCGCGCAAATCATCCAGATCGGCCGGTTGCAGCAGATAATCCGCAGGCCCGCCGACACGCAGCCATGTCAGATCACCTAAGCTACGCTGCGCTGTGAGTTTGCCGCGCGGTGTCGGCATATTGCTGCTTGTCATGGGCTTTCACGATCCTTCAACACGGCTTTCTATCCATTTGCGCCGGATGCGACCCACAAACAGGCCAATCGCAAACGCACAGACCGCATACGTCGCTGCCGAGGCCTGCGCAATCAGTACATTCACTTCCAAAACCCGCGCATTCAACCCAAAGACCATCCAACACAGGTTCGCCCCCAGTCCGCCAAGAAGCACCACCAAGAACCAGAGAAACCGCCGTTTGTAACCACAGAAACAACAGGCGGCCATCCACAAGGCCAGCAACCCAAGCAAGGTGCCCAGAAGCGTGTTCATGCAGCGGGGTCCTTTGAGCCGCCCATTTTACTGCGCACCCAGCGGCCCAGATAGATCACAGGCCAACGCAGGATCGAACACCCTCCCGCCAGCACCAGCAACCCGATCCAAGGCCCATGTTGCGCGGTGATGAACCCCAGCAATGGAATGCCGACAGCAATCAACACATAGGCGTTGCGCCAATGGTTATCGCGGCTTGGTGTCATCGCCAGAACATTGGCAAGCACCGCCCAACAACAGGCAAGGGTCAGCGACAGGCTCATTGGGGCACCTGCGGGTTCTGTCCACGCAGCTTGGCGAGAATGAACTTCAGCGGGTTGCGAAACATTGACACAAAGGCCGCCAGCCCCAGCACCGCCATCACCCAACCATGTTGCTGGCCAACAAAGAAAATCAACACCGGTGCCGCAAGCAACAGAGCGATACCCGGGACATACTGCCGGCGCATCGGCAGCATCGCCACCGCCACCGACGCAAACACCCAAAGGATACACATCCACATCAGCATCATCGTGTCACCATCCAATGCCTTGGCATCACAGCCGGCGCGCCGGCGATGCCCATTTCTACACTCACGCAGCGGCCCCTTTTGAAGTCGCCAGCTTTTCCGGCAATTCATTGGCCCATGCACTTATTGTACCGGCCCCAAGACAAACAACCATATCCCCCGGCCCGGCCTGTTCACGTACCAGCCGCGCCAGATCATCCTGATCCTGAACGCTGCGGGCATGGCGATGGCCGTGACGGATCAAACCGGCCACCAGATCATCGCGCGATGCCCCTGCAATCGGGTCTTCACCGGCGGCAAAGACTTCGGCAATGCCAACCACATCCGCATCATTGAAACAGGCGCAGAACTCATCAAAGTGATGGCTCAGCCGTGAATACCGGTGCGGCTGATGCACCGCGATGACACGCCCCTCGGTTGCCTGACGTGCCGCTTTCAGCACGGCTGCGATTTCGACCGGATGGTGGCCGTAATCATCAATGATGGTCACACCGTCAACTTCACCCACTTTCGTAAAGCGCCGGTTAACACCGCCAAAAGCCGCCAAAGCCGCCCGAATTTCCTCAAGCTTCATTCCCAGATGTCTGGAGATCGCCACTGCGGCCAGCGCGTTCGAGACGTTATGATCCCCCGGCATCGGCAAGGCACAGTCCTCGATCACCACATCCTCGGCCTGAAAATGAATGTCGAAATGCGCCACGCCCGCCTTGTAATGCAGGTTGCGGGCACGCACATCGGCCTGCGCGTTAAACCCATACGTCAGCACCCGCCGGTCGGTGATCTTGCCCACCAGCTTTTGCACCTCTTCATGATCAGTGCAGCAGACAGCCAAGCCGTAAAACGGAATGTTGGACACAAAATCAACGAAGCCCTGGCGCAGGGTGTCAAAGTCGCCCCAATGTTCCATATGTTCGGGGTCGATATTCGTCACGATGGCAATGGTTGCGGGCAAGCGGTTGAATGTGCCGTCGCTTTCGTCGGCCTCGACCACCATCCATTCGCCCTGCCCCATACGCGCGTTTGAGCCGTAAGCGTGGATAATCCCGCCATTCACCACGGTGGGGTCAATACCGCCCGCGACCAGAAGTTCCGCCACCATCGTTGTGGTGGTGGTCTTGCCATGGGTTCCCGCCACCGCAATGTTTGATTTCAGGCGCATCAGCTCGGCCAGCATTTCAGCTCGGCGCACAATAGGCAGCCCCGCCAGACGCGCAGCATCCAGTTCCGCATTGCCCGGTTTGATCGCCGAGGAAATCACGATGACTTCGGCACCTTTGATGTTCTCAGCCCGCTGCCCCTCAAAGATCGTTGCCCCCAGCCCCTTCAAACGGTCAGTGATCTTGGTCGCCTTCAGGTCCGACCCTTGCACGGTATAGCCGTGGTTCAACAAAACCTCTGCAATCCCCGACATGCCGATGCCACCGATCCCGACAAAATGGATCGGCCCCACATCGGTGGGCAATTTGGTTGCAGCAGCGTTCATGTCTTTTTTCCTTGATCTGCAAGATCCTCAACCAATGCCGCCAGCGCTTCGGCCGCTTCTGGCTTGCCCACCGACAAGGCGGCGCTGGCCATCTGCAAAGCAATTTCCGGCATGCTGAGGATTGTTTGAATTTGTTCGGTCAGCGTATCAGGCGAGGCTTCCTGCTCTGTCAACATGACAGCGGCACCGGCATCAACCAAGCCGCGCCCGTTGGCGGTTTGTTCATCCCGGATCGCAGCCGCCAGCGGCACGAGGATCGAGGGCCGTCCGATCACCGACATATCCGCCACGGTTGACGCGCCAGCGCGGGTGATCACCAACTGCGCCTCGGACATGCGGCGTGGCACATCCTCAAAAAACGGCTGGACGTCGGCGTTGATCCCGTTGTCGCGGTAAAACGCAATCACCCGTTCGCCATCTTCATCACGGGCCTGATGGCTGACGCGGATATTTTTCAACATCTCCATCGGCAGAGCGGCAATCGCGGGTGGCACCACTTCACTCAGGATACGCGCCCCCTGCGAACCGCCCATCACCAGCAATTCCATCGGGTAATCGCCGGGCGGGATATACCCCGCGCCTGCCCGTTCCAAAACAGAGGCCCGTACCGGATTGCCCACATGCACACCTTCAACACCGTCCGGTAATTCGGTTGGCCATGTTCCGCAGGCAACCCTATCGACACGCTTGGCAAACAGTTCGTTCACGCGTCCCAAGACACCGTTTTGTTCATGTATTATCCGCGGCAGGCGCAGCATTGTTGCCGCCCCCAGCGCCGGGATCGACGGGTATCCGCCAAAGCCGACAACCACACTTGGCCGGTCGCGCAACATGCGCCATGCGGCCCCTACTGTTCCGGCCAATATACGGAAAGGCACCATGGCCTTGGCCGCCAGACCACCACGCGCAAAGGTGGCCGAGCTGACTTGCACAATTTCAACCGCGTCTGGGAAGCCGCCAACATATCGCGCACCGCGCGCATCCGTGGACAGGCGCACCCGCCAACCGCGCGCCAGCATCACTTCGGCCAAAGACTGTGCCGGGAACATATGTCCGCCTGTGCCGCCCGCAGCAATGATCAACAAAGGCGCACTCATCGGAAGCGGCTCCGGCCCAGAATATCCGAAATCTCGCCCTGTGGACGGGTGCGGGTAAACGCCAACAACATGCCCACCGCAATGCCCGAGGCAATGACCGAAGAGCCACCGTAGCTGACAAACGGCAGGGTCATTCCTTTGGCCGGCAGCAACCGCACAGCCACACCCATATTGATCATGGCCTGAACGCCAAACATGCAGGCAAGCCCGGTGCCCGCAAGACGAATAAACGGATCACGTTCGCGCACCAGCCGCAGCAGGGAACGCACAACAACACCGGTATAAAGCGCAATAATACACATCACCAAAACCAAACCATATTCTTCTGCGGCAACCGCGATGATAAAATCCGTATGAGCATCGGGCAGCGACCACTTCACTTCGCCCTCCCCGACACCAACGCCGAACAGGCCACCTTCGCGGATGGCATTCGTGGCATAACCCAACTGCGTTGTCGGGTCGACATCAGGGCTGAGGAACCCGTCAATGCGCCGGGCAAAATGTTCTGAATTGGCATATGCCACTGTGCCGGCAATCACCACCATCGCAGCCATTCCCACCAGCAACACCATTGGCGCACCGGCGACAAAATACATCACGCCCCAGCCAAACAGAACCAGACAGGCCTGCCCAAAATCAGGCTGCAATGCCAGCATCAGCACAATCGCGATACACAGGGCAAAGGACCAGACCTTACCTGGAGGGCCGCTGATCTCAAGAGACGCCGCCATCATCCACGCCGAAGCCACAACAAATCCGGGCTTGAGGAATTCAGAGGGTTGCACAGAGGCAAACCCAAGCGAATACCACCGGGTTGCCCCCTTACCAAAGTCCGTTCCCAGAAACGGTAACAACGCCAGCGCAACAAAAGCCACAAGGAACCCGACAATTGCCAGACGTCGCACAACAAGCGGTGACATCATCGAGGTCAGCAACATTGCAACGATCGCCAGACTGCCAAAGGCCGCTTGCCGTTGAACATAGTGAAACGGCTGAAACCCATTGCGCTCGGCCAATGGCACCGAGGCTGCAAAGCCTAGCAAAAGCCCGACTGCAAACAACATCAACACGCAGGACAATGCCCACCGGTCTACGGTTCGCCACCATTTTGGAAGAATCGGTTCGCCGTCGACCACCCGAACGGTACCGTGCGCCATCGCTGTCATGACTGTCTGCCTTACACTGCCTCAAACGCCCCTTAGGGCCAGCCCCATTCTTGGGGTCTATCGAACAAGTATAAACAGATTTCGCCCCACAAGCTAGGGGGTTTCCGCCGCAAACCATCGCCTGCGGCGCAAGATTTGCCCCGTCCTTAGGCTGTCACGTGGGTTCCGCGAATTGGATAACCATTTGCCCGGATAAATTTGATCCCATTTTTGATACTCTCCAGTTCGGGCCGCGCGAAGGGCGCATTCGAAATGTCGATGATCTGGATATCACCTTTGTCGTTGATCACAAAAAGCCCCGGCTCCGGGAAGGGCCGGTCGGTTTCCTGCGCGCTGCGCGGGTCCGAGATATAGAGCCCAAGCGCCTGCATCTGGGCGATATCCAGCCCGTATCCCATGTTCAGCGTCAGTTCTTTTTCGTCCACCATCGTCTGCGCCTTGGGTTCGGGATCGCCGGAAACGACAACAACATCGACCCCCAGATCGTTGAAATCGCTCACCAAACCATCCAGCTTGGCCAGATAGGTTTTGCAAATCGGGCAATGCAATCCGCGATACACCACGACAAGCTGCCAATCCTGCCCGCCTTGCGGCACACCCAGCGTCAGGGTTCCGCCGCCCAATTGTGCGACCTTTTGTGTGGGAAAGCGGCTACCTGCGGCCAATCCTGTCATATTCATTCCTTCGTGCTTGTGTCCAATTGAAGCCGAAGGTGACAGCCCACCCGCCCAGCAGCAAGGTTGTTCACAGCAACTTGACCGCCTCGCCATGGCGTGAAAAGCGAGGGGCATGGAATTCGATACGGTTATCATAGGTGCCGGTGCCGCTGGCATGATGTGCGCCGCCCATGCCAAGGGGCGTGTGCTGGTGGTGGATCACGCCAAAACGCCGGGTGAAAAAATCCGCATTTCCGGCGGCGGGCGCTGCAATTTCACGAATATGTACTGCGGTCCGGAGAACTTCCTGTCGGGCAACCCGCATTTCGCGAAATCCGCACTGGCCCGCTATACCCAATGGGATTTCATCGCGCTGGTCGATGCCCATGGTATTGCTTGGCACGAAAAGACACTCGGCCAGTTGTTCTGTGACACTTCCGCCAAAGAGATCGTCGCAATGCTGCGCCGGTTGATGGAGGACGCGGATGTTGATCTACGCCTGAACACCAGCGTCACTGGCATCCAAAAGACAGGAAATCACTTTAAAATCGCACTTCAACAGGCTGATAAAAAATCGCAAATTCAGACATCTAACCTTGTCATCGCCACCGGTGGAAAATCCATCCCCAAGATGGGTGCCACCGGTTTTGCCTATGACGTCGCCCGCCAGTTCAACATTCCCGTGACCGCCACCCGCGCCGGTCTTGTGCCCTTTACCTTTGAAAACGGTCGTTTCGCTGGCATCTCCGGCACGGCCACACCTGCAAAAATCACCGCAGGCGGCACCACCTTTGAAGAGGCTCTGCTGTTTACCCACCGCGGGCTGTCCGGCCCTGCGGTGCTGCAAGCTTCCTCCTATTGGCACGAGGGCGAGGCAATCACCCTGAACCTTATTCCCGCCAACGACATGTTGGAGAAATTGCGGGCCCAGCGCCAGACTTCGGGACGCAAGAATTTTACCACCGAACTGGCCCACCACCTGCCCGCCCGATTGGTTGAGCACCTTGCCACAGAATTCGACCTGACCGGCAATCTTGCCGATTGGTCCGACACCCGGCTGACTGAACTCACCGACACGCTTGCCGCATGGCAGATCATCCCCGGCGGCACCGAAGGATACCGCACCGCCGAAGTCACCCTTGGCGGCATTGACACCGACACGCTATCGTCGAAAACGATGATGTCAAAAGACGTTGATGGCTTGTATTTCATCGGTGAAGCGGTTGACGTCACCGGCTGGCTGGGCGGGTTCAATTTTCAATGGGCGTGGTCTTCGGGCATGGCCGCCGCACGGGCGATCAGCGGCCAATAACCACCTGTACCTGCGCGATGAAATCCTCCCCGCGCCGCTCGAAACTGTCGTATTGATCAAAACTCGCCGCTGCGGGTGCCAGCAAGACAACATCACCGTCTTCCGCTTCCGCGCTCGCCTGCGCCACCGCAGCCTCCATCGTACCGCAGACTTCGGCCTCGACATTTAACTGCATGGCAAACCTGGCCGCCTCGCGCCCGATCACATAGGCCTTGCGCACAGACACACTGGCCTCTGCCAGCCCTTCCAGCCCGCCTTCCTTCTCCAACCCGCCACAAATCCAGCGGATATTTTTAAACGCAGCCAAGGCCTTGGCCGCTGAATCAACATTCGTTGCCTTACTGTCATTCACAAACCGCACGCCACCTGCTTCGGCAATGGTCTGACTGCGATGTGGCAGACCACCAAAAGAATGAAACGCCAGCTCGATCACTTTCGGGGCCAGTCCCAGCGTCCGACAGGCCGCATAGGCCGCGCAGGCATTCTGGTGGTTATGCGCCCCCGGCAGCCCGGCGACAGCGCGCAGATCAATCGACGCAACCTGCTTGCCCTTGCGGTACTCAGACAAGAACCCCTTGCGCGCAAACACCTGCCACCCCGGGCCCGTCAACTTGCGGTCAACCGAAACACGGATCACCCGATCATCCGCCGGTCCCTCGCTCAACTGCCCGGCCAGAAACCGCCCCTCCTGCTCATCGACACCAATGACTGCCCGATCAGGTCCACCCTCGGCAAACAACCGGCGCTTGGCCGCGAAATACCCGCCCATGCCGTGATGTCGATCCAGATGATCAGGGCTAAGGTTGGTGAACACCGCAACATGCGGCGTCAGGTTACGTGCAAGGTCGGTCTGATAGGACGACAGTTCAAGGACCACCACCTCGCCATCCACCGCAGGATCCAGATCCAGCACCCCGCGCCCGATGTTTCCCGCCAACTGGCAGGGCCGCTGCACATGCTCCAGAATATGGTGGATCAATGCTGAGGTCGTCGATTTACCGTTCGATCCGGTGACGGCCACAACCCGCGGGCTGGTTTCAAAATTGTCCCAATCCCGGGTGGCGAAGCTTTGGAAAAATAACCCTATGTCATTGTCCACCGGCACACCGGCCTCCAAGGCATAGCCCACCACTGGGTTAGGCGCGGGATAAAGATGCGGGATACCCGGCGAAACAATGAGACGCGCAATGCCGTCAAATGCCTGCGGTGATTTCAACTCCCGACAGTCAAATCCTTCGGCTTCGGCTCTTTCCCGTGCTGCCGGATTATCGTCCCAACACACAGGCTGCGCCCCACCCGCCCGCAACGCAATTGCCGCCGACAGACCAGAGCGCCCCAGACCCAAAACCGCCACCCGGCTGCCCGCCAAACCTTGCACTGGAATCATCATCTTACCCCTGTTAGCCTTGTTGCTGCACCATGATGCCATTGCGCGTCCTTCACAAGCCGGAGCCTGCACCATGGCCGACCTTCCCACTCTTTTGCGCAATCTGAACACCACGATGCGCGCAGATGACAACTGGGGCACCCCCGCCAATTACATTCCCGAATTGGCCGGTATCAACCCCGCCCAATTCGCCATCACAGTGATCACAGCGGACGGCGCGGTTTACAGCGCCGGTGACTGCGACACCCGCTTTTCCGTGCAATCCATCACCAAGGTCTTCACCCTTGCCATCGCTTTGGGCCGTTCGGGCGATCAACTCTGGAGCCGCGTGGGACGCGAACCCTCGGGCAGCGCCTTCAACTCCATCGTCCAGCTGGAGCGCGAACAGGGCCGCCCGCGTAATCCCTTCATCAACGCCGGTGCCATTGTCACCACAGATGAGGTGCTTGCCGGTCGCGCCCCCCGTGACGCGCTGGCCGAAATCGTGCAATTCATCCGCACTGCTGCCGGTTCCGAAGACATCCACATCAACGAAGCCGTCGCCGCATCAGAAACCCAACATGGGCACCGCAACTTTGCGCTGGCGCATTTTCTGGCGTCTTTCGATAGTCTAAAAAACCCGCCTGATATGACACTTGGCACCTATTTCCACCATTGCGCGCTGGAAATGACCACCACCCAACTGGCCCAATCCGGCCGTTTCCTGATGGGGGCCGCCAACATGCCGAAACTAATTTCCACCGCACGCGTGCGCCGCCTGAACGCCCTAATGCTGACCTGCGGACATTATGACGGATCAGGCGATTTCGCCTACCGCGTCGGCATTCCGGGCAAATCCGGCGTCGGCGGCGGCATTCTGGCCATTGTGCCGGGCAAGGCCTCTATCGCCGTCTGGTCCCCCGGGCTGAACCGCTATGGAAACAGCCACAAAGGCACCGAAGCACTTGCCACCCTCGCCCGTCAAATGAACTGGTCAATCTTCTAAGGACCTGCCGCCCGCATCGCGCCCATCTTCATCTTGCCCTTAAACTCAAAGACAAGGCTGGCCCCGCCCGCACCATTGGCCCAGGCGCGGTACTGCTGAACCAAAGTCGGGCCTAGCGTACCTTCAGCGTGGCAAGCCCGATCATCGCAAGGATCAGCGAAATGATCCAGAACCGGATCACGATCTGTGGCTCGGCCCAGCCCTTTTTCTCATAGTGGTGATGGATCGGTGCCATCAGAAACACCCGCTTGCCTGTGCGCTTAAAATACAACACCTGTATCATCACTGACAAAGCCTCAGCGACAAAGACACCGCCCACAACGGCAAAGACGATCTCATGCTTGGCTGCCACCGCAATGGCCCCCAGCGCGCCCCCCAAAGCCAATGATCCGGTATCGCCCATAAACACTGCCGCTGGCGGCGCGTTATACCAAAGAAAGCCCAGACCACCACCAATCAACCCCATGGTAAAGACCAACATCTCACCGGTTCCTGGCACATAATGCAGCCCCAGACCCTCGGTGAAATCGACCCGGCCCACAACATAGGCAATCACCCCCAGCGTTGCGGCAGCAATCATCACTGGCATAATCGCCAACCCGTCCAAACCGTCGGTCAGGTTGACCGCATTGGCCGCCCCAACAATAACGATCACCGCAAAGGGCACAAAGAAGACCCCCATATTAATCAATGTGTCTTTGAAAACCGGCATGGCAAGCCGATACTGAAGCCCCTCAGGGTGATACATGCTGGCCCAGACCGCAGCGATGATGGAAATCAATAAGCCCAGCAAAATCCGCACCTTAGAAGACACACCTGCGGTATTTTGCTTGCTGACTTTGGCATAATCATCGGCAAACCCGATGGCAGCGAAACTCATGGTGACAAACAGCACCAGCCAGACAAACGGATTGTCCAGCCGCGCCCAAAACAAGGTCGATGTCAACAAGGCCCCGACGATCAGCAGCCCCCCCATGGTGGGTGTGCCGGCCTTAACAAAATGCCCCTCGGGACCGTCATCGCGGATCGGCTGGCCCTTGCCCTGCTTGCGGCGCAGCACTGCGATCAAGGGACGACCAAAGATGAACCCGAAAACCAGTGCCGTCAGAAAGGCCCCACCGGCGCGAAACGTGATGTAGCGAAACAGGTTAAAGAAATCGCCGCCATCCGACAGTAGAGTCAACCAATAGAGCATTCAATGCACACCTTATCATCATCTTGTGGGAACAAGTCCACTTACATACCATCCGTCCGATGGCCCATTTTCCGGATGGCGTCAACAATCGCCCCCAGTTTCATCGACAACGATCCTTTGGCCAACACCACATCTCCGCTGTCCAGCTTTTGCCGCAAGCCAGTTAACATCTCTATCGATGTCTCGGTCCAATCGCCGCGCTGGTGTTCCGGCAGCAGATCATAAAGCGACCGCATCAACGGCCCAACACAATGCACAACGTCCAGCGATTGGGTCGCCTCCAGATGCGCCAACCCCGCATGCAGCGCGATAGCATCATCTCCCAACTCTTTCATATCCCCCAAGAAAGCGATCCGGCGTCCTTTGCTGACCCGCCCGATGTCATGGGTAACCGCACTGGCCGCCAATACCTCAAGTGATGCCGCCATGGAGGTGGGGTTGGCGTTGTAACTGTCATCAATCAGCGACAGCGTCAGATGGGTTTCAACGGGATCAAGCGTGATCACCTCGCGCACACCACGCCCCTGAAACGGCGTCCAGCGCCCCAGCGATTGCGCCGCCAGCGCCATATCGGCCCCAAGCGCCTGTACCACGGCCAAAGCCCCTAACCCGTTCATCGCAAAATGCCGTCCCGGCGTGGCAATCTTGAACAACAACGGCGTGCCGTCGGCATCAGCCTGTACAACGGTGGCATCGGCCTGAACGCTGACCTCCTTCAACTTGAACTGGAACCCGTGGGTGCCAAATTCGATCTCGTGCAGTTTGCAATCCACCGCCTTGGCCATCAGGATTGCCGCATGTTCAATATCGGCGTTGATCACAGCGACGCCACCCACAGGAACGCCTTCGAATATCGCTGCTTTTTCGACAGCTATCTGCGCCACATTGTCGAAAGCTTCCAGATGCGCCGCCGCCACTGTGGTCACCATCGCCACATCGGGGCGCGCCATTTTGGCCAAGGGCGCAATCTCGCCCGGGTGATTCATGCCGATTTCGATCACCGCATATTCCGTGTCCTGCGGCATCCGCGCCAAAGTCAGCGGCACCCCCCAGTGGTTATTATAACTGGCCACCGATGCATGGGTGCGTCCCTGGTCGCCCAGCATAGCAAGCAGCATCTCTTTGGTCGACGTTTTACCAACGCTGCCGGTGACTGCCGCCACCTTTGCGCCTGTCCGTGCCCGCCCGGCGCGCCCCAGTGCTTCAAGCCCCGCCAACACATCCTCGACAATCAGCAAAGGCGCATCTTCCGCCACCCCCTCGGGCACGCGCGACACCAAAGCCGCCCCCGCCCCTTTTTCAAGCGCTTGCGCCACAAATTCATGGCCATCACGCACATCCTTAAGCGCCACAAACAAATCGCCCTGTTCAATCGTGCGGGTGTCAATCGACACACCATCACAGCTCCATGTGCCTATAGCACGGCCTCCAGTTGCAGCCTCGGCTTGTGCGCTTGTCCAAAGAGTCATGCCAATCTCCCATCAAGGGCGGCCACCGCCACACTTGCCTGTTCCACATCATCAAAGGGCAGCACATCATCGCCAACGGTCTGCCCCGTCTCATGCCCCTTGCCCGCAATCAGCAAGGCATCGCCGGGACCAATCGCATCCACCCCGCGCAGAATCGCCTCGGCGCGGTCCCCTACTTCGGTGGCATCCGATGCCCCCAGCAGGACCGCCGCGCGGATCACCGCCGGATCTTCCGAGCGCGGGTTGTCATCGGTCACAATCACCAGATCCGCATGTTCTGCCGCCGCCGCCCCCATCAAGGGCCGCTTGGTTGCATCGCGGTCCCCGCCTGCCCCGACAATCGCCACCAGACGGCCCATCACATGCGGGCGCATGGCCTTAAGTGCGGTGGCAATGGCATCCGGCGTATGGGCGTAATCGACAAACACCGCTGCCCCATTGTCACGTGTTGCGGCCAGTTGCATCCGGCCCCGCACGGTTGTCAGATGGGGCAAGGTATCAAATACATCCGCCGCATCGGCCCCGCAGGCAATCACCAGCCCACAGGCCAGCAGCACATTTTCCGCCTGAAAACCGCCGATCAGTTCAAGCCGTTTCTGATAATCCTTACCGCCCCATGAAAACCGCAAGTCCTGCCCCGTTGCATCAAACCTCTGGCCGGTCAGTTGTAAATCTCCGCCATCGCGGCCCACTGTGATAACCGCACAGCCGCGCGCGCGCGCAATCGCCGCCATCTCGACCCCTTTGGGATCGTCGATGTTGATCACTGCTGTACCGTCCTCGGGCAGCACACGGGAAAACAGCCCTGCCTTGGCGTCGAAATAAGCGTCGAATGTTTCGTGATAATCCAGATGGTCCTGCGTGAAGTTGGTGAACCCTGCCGCCTTCAGGGTCACACCATCAAGGCGGCGCTGGTCCAACCCATGCGAGGACGCCTCCATCGCCGCATGGGTGATGCCGTTTGCCGCCGCATCCGCAAGTGCCCTGTGTAGGGTAATCGGTTCGGGCGTGGTATGGGCCAGCGGTGCAGCCCATGCGCCTTCTACTCCTGTAGTGCCAAGGTTGACCGCCGCCAGCCCCATCTCAATCCAGATCTGGCGCACAAAGGTCGAAACGGATGTTTTGCCATTGGTGCCCGTCACCGCCACCATTGTATTGGGCTGCCCCCCCGACCAAAGAGCCGCCGTGCGCGAAAGGACCTCGCGCGGGGCATCTGTCACGACCAGCGCAGCATCTGAAACACCAAGCTCGACACCCGCCAACAACGCACCTTCTTTGTCGGTCAAAACAGCCGCAGCACCACGTTTCAACGCATCAAGAACGAATTTCGCCCCATGCACATGAGTGCCGGGCAAAGCCGCGAACAAATAGCCGGCTTTGACATCGCGGTTGTCGACAGCCAGTCCGGTAATGTCAGGATTCGCCCCCCCACGTGCCGTAAGTCCAAGGGAAGAAAGCGAAACACTTGAACGGCTCATGGTGAAATCTTCTATCAGTTGCTGCTGCTGGTCAGCGTTACCATAGAGGTTTTCACAGGTTCAACAGCGGGTCTGAGCCCCAGCAAAGGTGCCACGCGGCGGATCATCTCGGCAGCGACAGGCACAGCCGTCCAGCCGGCGGTGCGGCGCGGCTTGTCACCAGAATTTTCAGAGGGTTCGTCCAACGTGACGATCAACACATATTTCGGATCATGTGACGGGAAGATCGACGCAAAGGTCGCCAGTGTCTTTTTCTTGTAATACCCGCCGCGGGGCTTGGGCTTGTCTGCAGTGCCGGTCTTGCCACCAACAAAATACCCCGGCACCCGGGCAAAACTGGCCGTGCCCTTAGCCACAACCTTGCGCAGCATCATGCGACCATCGCGCGCCGCCCGTTCCGACATGACGCGCGGCCCCTGTTTCGGGTTGACCTGTTTAATGAGGGTCGGCGTAACCTTGTATCCGCCATTGGCAATTGCCGCATAGCCTGCGGCCAGATGCATCGGTGATGTCGATAGCCCGTGACCATAAGAGATCGTGACTGCGGATAAATCCGTCCACTTTTTGGGCAACAAGGGTTTGCCCCCTGCGGCCTCGACAATCTCGAAGGGTGTCGCCTCAAAAAATCCAAGGCTTTTGAGGAATTCTTGCTGCCGCTTTGGTCCGATCTGCAAGGCCATCCGACCGGTGCCCCGGTTCGACGATTTGACGATGATGTCCGTTACCGACAAGGCACCATAGTTCTTGCCCTGAAATTCGCCGATCCTGAACCCGCCAACCTTCAGCGGACCTTTGGTTTCAATCACCGTTTCAGCACTTACCAAACCCAGTTCCATCGCTTGCGTCGCTGCGAAGATCTTGAACACAGACCCTAGTTCATAAACCCCCTGAACCGCACGGTTGAACAGCGGGCTGTCAGAGGCGTCCCCCTCAACTGCGGGGCGTGGGCGGTTGTTGGGGTCAAACGTTGGCAGGGAAACCACCGAGATCACCTCGCCGGTTTTCACATCCATCAGCACACTTGTGGCACCTTTGGCATTCATCAACTTCATCCCCCCCCACAGCACCCGCTCGGCGGCGGCCTGCACTGTCAGGTCCAGCGATAGCTCCAGCGGCTTGCCGGCATTGGCAGGATCACGCAGATAATCGTCGAAATACTTCTCGACACCGGCAACCCCGATCACCTCGGCGGCATGTACCCCCTCTTTGCCAAATGACGCGCCGCCCATAACATGGGCCGCCAGCGTTCCGTTGGGATAGAGACGCATATCACGCGGCGCAAACAACAGGCCCGGATCACCAATATCATGCACGGCCTGCTTTTGTTCCGGGCTGATTTTCTTTTTGATCCACAAGAACTTGCGCTTACCGGTGAAATCCTTGATCAACCGCTCTTCGTTCAGATCGGGAAACACCTTAACCAGCCCCTTGGCCGCCATCACCGGATCAACCATATGTTTGGGTTGTGCATAAAGCGCGTGAGTGTCGAAATTTGTCGCCAGCAAGTTGCCATGACGGTCAACAATGTCAGCACGGCTGGCCGAGATTACAGCCCCAGGCGCATGGGCACGCGGTTCAACCGGATCAGTGCTGGCCAACATCCCCATTCGGGCACCAACAACACCAAAAGCGCAAAAGAAGAACACCCCCAGAACCAACAAACGCCCCTCGGCGCGCATCCGTGCCTTATCGCGCATCTGTTCGTGGCGGATACGTTTGTTTTCATTCTCAATCGCGTCCGGGTTTTCACCTTTTTGACGGGCGTCCAGAATACGTGCCAGCGGGCGTAGCGGGGTGCGGATCATAACGGAGCCTCGTCTTTGGCAGCGGCACTGGAAACATCTACAGGATTGGTGATCGGCAACAGCGGTGCAGGCGGGTACGGTACCTCGTCAACCTGACCGAACTGGTCCGGGTGCAGCGGCAAGAGGCCCAGACGCTCAAAGTTGATTTCCGCCAGATCGCGCAAACGGTCGGGGCGGTTCTGATAGGCCCATTCGGCCTTGAGGACAGCCAGACGCGCATGGGCCGCGCGGATACTTGCGTGCAACTTATCCGCCTCGCTCAGCGCTTGCTGGGTCGCGTAATTCTCGCGGTAAGCCCAGAAGGCAAGACCAATCACCGCAATTGTCGTCAAAATATGAAGGATCGCGCGCATCTCTACAGCCCCTTAACCATGGGCATTCCCACGGTTTTTGCGTCAATCTCGCCCGAGGGCGCATCGGTTCTGATGGCCACCCGCAGCTTTGCCGAACGGCTGCGCGGGTTTTCTTCTAGTTCTTGTGCATCCGGCCCGATGGCCTTGCGCTTCTTGACGATGAA
This sequence comes from Sulfitobacter sp. M05, assembly GCF_029285175.1. GTDB lineage: Bacteria > Pseudomonadota > Alphaproteobacteria > Rhodobacterales > Rhodobacteraceae > Sulfitobacter. Next base: position 1,346,137 of record NZ_JABEDH010000001.1, read on the forward strand.
TTGTGGTGCGGCGCGCACCTCTTCGGGGGCAAAACGATTGGCATTCCCGCCCGTCCCTGCCCGCGCCGTAAGAAAGCGTTTCACCATCCGGTCCTCGACAGAATGGAACGTCACCACTGCCAATTGCCCACCGGGCTTTAACGCCCGTTCTGCGGCCATAAGCCCCTGAAACAGCTCACCATATTCGTTATTCACCGCAATACGCAGCCCCTGAAAACTGCGTGTCGCCGGGTGACTTTGGCCGGGTTTGGAGCGCGGCAAACACCCCTCGACCAACTTAGCCAGTTTTAACGTCGAGGTGATCGGTGCCTCATTGCGGGCCCGCACAATCGCCGCAGCAATCCGCCGGCTTGCGCGTTCCTCGCCGTATTGAAACAGGATGTTGGCGATAACCTCTTCATCGGCCTCATTGACGATATCCGCCGCGGAAGGCCCATCTTGTGACATCCGCATGTCCAGCGGACCGTCACGCATGAAGGAAAATCCGCGCTCGGCCTGATCCAGCTGCATGGACGAAACGCCAAGGTCCAGCACAACACCATCCAAATCAGACGCATATTCATCCAGTTTGGAGAACACACCCGCCTGCATCACCAACCGCTCACCATATTCTCCGGCCCAACCAGCGGCCATCTCAAAGGCAAGCGGATCGCGGTCCACGGCTATAACCTTTGACGCCCCGGCATCCAGAAAGCCACGGGTATAGCCGCCCGCCCCAAACGTCCCATCCAACCAGACACCCTCAACAGGGGCCACAGCCTCAAGAATGGGGCGCAACAAAACCGGTGTATGGGGAGAGGAAGGTGTATCTGAAGAGGCCGCAGCAGCCATTGTCTTTATTCCCCTGAAGGGCCGTCAAGGAACGCCATCGGATCAAAATCCTCTGGCAGATCGTCCAGCCATTCCTGTTCTTTTGCACGTTCTACCGTGTCGTAGGTCTCGGTTTTCCAAATCTGGAAGGTATCACCGGCGGCAATAAAGAATGCCTCGTTCTCCAGATCAATTTTCTGACGCAGCTTGGCAGGCAGCACCAGGCGGCCGGTTTCGTCGACATTCGTCGGAAAGGACTGACCGTGGAACAGGCGCTGCAACATCTTGCGCTCCATGCTGCCACGCGGCAGGGCGTCGATCTTGGCGTCCACCTCGTCAATCGCGTTCATTGTATAGCATTCAAGGTAATTGCGGCGGTGATCCCCATAGACAATGACCAGCTCGGGGTTTTCGCCGCTTTTCCAGTTCGGATCGCCCGCCTCCAGCACACGCCGAAAAGAGGCTGGGATAGACACCCGCCCCTTCGTATCGACCTTGTGGTGGCTTTCGCCTCTGAACCTGCGGCTCACTGTATTACGTTCCTATATACGCGCTTGCGCGCCTTGGCTTCTTTGCGCCCCGGCCCGCCGCACCCCGCGCGGAAAACCAATGTGTTAGATGCGGAAACGGCGGGTCTGATCTGCTGCCACTGATCAACCCGCCGTCCCTGTCCCGCCTTGCGGGGAAGTCCGACTGCGCGCGCCACCTGGGGGGATGTCTGCTCGCTCGCGCGCCGGATCTCTTGGTCTGATGAAAGCGAGGTGCCTGTATGAAACCTGCTAGGTTTTGTTTTTATTTGGGGTCGTTTGCTGCCCCGAAGTCCCGTTCTCATCCGATACAATAGGGATACCGTGGGAATTCATGGGCGTCTATATAAATTTCGGAAGATATACTGAGATTTTGGTTCTACACAGGAAAGAATATCAGCACACCGCAGTAGATCACGGCAGATTTGTATCCTATATAGATGGCAGCATTTCGAAAAACACAACATATAGAAAAACGCTAACCTTCTCCATAGTGTCCCATTAAATCCCAGAAAATTATGCACACAGACTTATCCACAGCTTATGTTCTCGACTTGTTCTCAAGTCAAACGGTATTTTCACTCAAAACATAGGCGTTTTTCCGGAAAAGTGATTCGGAATTCACTCAGCCCCGTGGGCAAGGCTGGCCGTTGCGCCGGTCTTTCCCATGGTTTCCCGTACGCCGTCCCATGATTTCCCACAACAGCTTCGCGCCGCACCCAATACCCCGCCCAAGCTTGCTTCTTTGCTGACAAGTCGCCAAAACACATTTGTATTTCTTCGGAGACGATTATGAACACTGCACTGGCTATTCTGGCCCACGCCCTGCGCATGCTGATCCATGAGCCTTCAACAACGCTGCGCGTCATTTTACCTGCAATCCTTGTCGTGCTGGGGTGCAGCTGGGCCATTACAATGCTGGCCGGCGATCTGGTAACCTCGATGCAGGTGGGAGGCGACCTTCAGTATATCCCCACCCCCAATGCCGTGTTCAGCTTTCTGGTGTTTGGTCTTATCGGCCTCATGGGATATGCGCTGATGGCGATACTCTGGCACCGCCATGTCCTTTTGAACGGAGCGGATAACCGGGAAAACCTACGTCCAGACCGCCGCATCTTCCTTAGCTATGTCTGGCGTGCAATCGTTTTGGGGCTGGTGCAGATTATTGCAAGCATTCCGGCCGCCCTCATTCTAGGCATTTTGGCCGGCGCTTCCTTAACTGGCGATCCAAGCGGAGCAACTGCGACCGTGCTGACCTTCGCATTGGGCATTGCCCTTGTCTGGATTGCAATGCGGCTTAGCCTGGTATTGCCAGCCGCAGCCCTAGGTCATCCGATGTCTCTCGGCCAAAGCTGGGATGAAACCAAACCAGCCGCTGCTGCACTTTGGGGGGTCGCCCTTTTGCTATCGGGGCTGGATACCTGCATGTATTTGATCACCAGCAACCTTCTGCCAGATACGGGCCTTACCGGCGTACTGGTGCAGACATTCGTTTACATGCTCGAAGGTCTGGTCTTTGTCTCAATGCTAACCACCCTTTACGGGCATCTGGTCGAAGGCCGGTCTTTGGGGCAATAGCCGGTGCCAAAAGCCGGCGACACGGCGACACCCCAAAGAACATTAACACCCGAGCTTAGAGGGATAACCTACAGCCTTCTGAGAAAAACCTGAGACAGGTACCCTATATCTCTTCCTCTAACCCAAGGCGAAAAGGCGGGCCTGCCCCCTGAGGTTAACCCAAAGAGTTTTAGGCCATCCCCCCTTTGATCAGCCCCTCTGCGATCCGCGCATAGGCCTGTGCCATCGTGCCATCTCCCGCGGCAACCGGGGTTCCGGAGTCGCCTGCCAGCCGTGTCTCAAGGTCAATAGGCAAGGCCCCCAACAAGGGCACGCCCATGGTCTGCGCTTCGGCCGCAACGCCGCCCGTGCCGAATATCTCATGCTCTGCCCCGCAATCGGGACAGACAAACATCGACATGTTTTCGATCAGACCCAGAACCGGTGTTTTCAATGTCGCGAACATATCCAACGCCTTGCGGGCATCAATCAACGCCACGTCCTGCGGGGTGCTGACAACGATGGCACCGCTCAGTTCCGACTTGGTACAGAGCGTCAGCTGTACATCCCCTGTGCCCGGCGGCAGATCAACGATCAGCACGTCCAGCGCGCCCCACTCGACCTGCCCCAACATCTGCTGCAACGCCCCCATCAACATGGGCCCCCGCCAGACAACCGCTTTGCCCTCTTCCATCATAAACCCGATGGACATCAAGGTGACGCCATGGGCCTGCAAGGGAATGATCGTCTTGCCGTCCGGTGATGCCGGTTTTTTATTGATCCCCATCATACGCGGGATGCTGGGCCCGTAGATATCTGCGTCGAGCAGCCCGACTTTGCGCCCTGCCTTGGCCAATGCGACCGCCAAATTGGTGCTGACTGTGGATTTCCCGACTCCGCCCTTACCAGACCCCACTGCGAGAATGCGCTGTACACCCGATGGTTTCGATGGCCCCTCCTGCGGTTTGGGGTGCCCCCCGATCTTGAGACTGGGGGCCGCGGCGGGTTTCGCCGCAGGACCATGCGCCGTCAAAGCGACTGTGGCCTGCGTCACTCCGGGCAATTCCGACACGGCCTTTTCCGCCGCATCGCGCAGCGGCCCCATCTGGCGCGCAGCGTCTGCATTCGGGGCCTCGATCACAAACCGTACGACACCCCCTTCTATGTTCAGGGCACGCACAAAATCATGCGCCAAAAGGCTGCGTCCGTCTGGCAGGCCGATCCGTTCGAGGGCAGCTTCGACATCAGCTTTGGTGACAGGTTTCGGGTCGGACATGGCGCGGCTCCTATAAACGGCTTACGTCCCTGTGACATCGCATTTTCCACTGAGGACACAAGGGGGCGCGGCCATTTGCCTGTTTTGTCCGCACACCGCCTAGGGGATATACAACATAACCATGCCATTGCTGCATGGCAGCATTGCAAAATAATTCATTGTGCATCGGCAGCATAAATGTGAATGTAGGTGTATCGAAGCGACATTAGTTCTTCACGAGTACGACCAGACGAGTTCATCCTCCTCCCGAACAAGTCTGTTTTTCCGGCGGCGATATCTCCTCCCAGATATCGTCGCCATTTTTTTATCTCCACTTCCCCCGACACACCCAAACATCGCGCCGGCGGTAATTGTTTCTATTTCAATTACAGATAGTTGACCCGACGTCCCCTATGCAAAAAGCGCATAGCGGCAATGCCGGCATGTCCATTGTGCAATGAAAATCAGAGGCTATTTATGCGTCAACGAAACGAGACGATTTAGCATTCTATACGAGGCGCCCTAATGGCATATTTGACATCAACATCCGCAACCGGCACATCATTCGCTGACCGTGCATCCGCAGCATTTCAGAACATTGTTACAAGCTACAAACAGCACCGTCTGTACCGTGAGACCTTCAACGAGTTGAGCGCGCTCAGCAACCGCGAGCTGGCCGACCTGGGTCTGAACCGTTCAAACCTGCAACAGATTGCACGGGAATCATCACGCATTACCCTGCGCTAAGAGATCCTGCCGTGCCGCGCCTCCCCGCGGTACGTCAGGTCGCGTTGGGCTTCAGCAACGCCTCCTCCCCGAGGTTGCAGCCCACGTGACAAGACCCGAAGAATGATCCTCCCATCACGCTTCGGGCCGACAAGTGAGCAGCTGCACCTTCCTCCCAAGGTGCAGCTGTTTTCCGTTTTACACTCTGCTATTATTCATCCCTGCTTTGGCGCGGCCTCCAGAAGGTCACCGGGCTGACACTCCAGCACTTCGCAAATTTTCGCCAGTGTCTCAAAGCGCACCCCCTTCACTTTGCCGGACTTCAGCAGGCTCATATTCTGCACTGTGATTCCCACCGCTGCCGCCAGATCCTTTGACTTCATCTTGCGCTGCGCCAGCATGACATCCAGCCTCACGATGATCTCCATCAGACAAATTCCTCATTCTCGCGGGCGATGCCTATTGCCTCATGCAGGATTTTGCCCAACAGGATGAACCCCAAGCCACAAAACACCAGCGCAAGGGTTTCGCTTGAATACCAGAATCGAAGTGGCAAGGGCCCCTGTGGATTGTGCCAGGATTTGATCATCGGACTGAGACAGCCCCCCAACAGCTGCGCCAGTGCTGACATGCTCAGCCAGAACCCGACCCCAAAGATGCCGCGGGCCGTGCGCAAGTCGAACAAATGCCCTGCCCGCATCAACAGCAGGGCACGCACTGCCCAAGCATAGGAAAACAACCCAAACAGTGGCGACATGATCCAGAGCAACAGAAACACCACCCGTGTCATCGGTGCAATCACGGCATTTGGATCAACCCAACTGTCATTCAACCAGCGTTCCGGTTGCAACAGCGCCTCATTAAAGGCCCAGCTGATCCCGGCGCCAAACGAATAAATCATCACTGGAATTACCAAGATCAAGGCGACTGAACAAAGGCGTTTAATTTTTTCCAAATCCCGCTCCGGTAGAAAATTTACTGCATTACGATAATTTTTACTTGATATTCGCTACTTGTCCAGCTTTCATTAGGCAACCTTACCGAAGCAGGACTTTTGATATGAAACGACTAAGCATTCTCTCTGCAGTGATTTGTACGACCCTCATGGCGGTGCCCGCTCAGGCCGAACCAAAATTGTTTGGCAATGCGGTCACAATGGGCAAAGTGCCGGGTGTAAAACTCAGCGCCAAACAACGCCGTGCCTTGAAATGGTATGCTAGCAAAAAGGCTTATTTCGGTGCATTCTATGTGGTCGAAGGCACGGATGATCTGTTCTGGACCCGAAATTTTCACAGCATGAAAACTGCACAGGAAGCGGCAAAAACCGGCTGTGAAATCGTGTCAAAGTCCAAATCCTGCGTCTTGCACGCGGTTCTATATCCCAAGGGCATGGACCCAAACGGAAACGGGCTTGAAGGATTGGGGCAACGCGCCGGAAAGGTATTCGAGCGCAAATATCCCAAACGCCAAAAAGACGGCAAATTCGGCGCATTTGCCATCAACGGGGCCTATGGTTTCGGCCTTTCCTTCGGCTGGGACACGAAAAAAGAGGCCACGGAGGCTGCCCTTGCCTATTGTAAACTGGACAGTTCCCACGGCATGGCCCCTATCGGCATCCAAGCGCGCAAATGGGTCGAGGCGAAAAAGCTTGATAAATGCCATGTCGTTGACACCCACACTCCCGCCGCGGACTAAAACGGCACGTCATCACAACCGGTGACAAAGCGGGAGACCACCTTTTTGGTCCCCGCTTTTTCAAAGTCGATCTCCAGCTTGTCGCCTTCAATCCCGGTCACTGCGCCATAGCCAAATTTCTGGTGAAACACCCGTTCCCCCATCGCAAAACTGCTGACCGCCTGCATATCAATGGTCACATTCTTGGCCTCAGACGGCTGCGACACCCCGCGTTCACCGGCACGTGATTGCAACCGCCGCCAACCCGGCGAGTTATAGACATTCGCCTCTGCCGCTGCGTCATGCAGGTTGCTGGTTGGCATCGCCGCGCCAAACCCGCCGCCGTATAGACCGGGCGGCGTTAACACCTCCACATGGGCCTCTGGCAACTCGTCGATAAACCGCGACGGCATCGCACTTTGCCATTGCCCGAACACCCGCCGGTTGGCGGCAAAACTGATCGTACAGATCGCCTCTGCCCGCGTGATCCCGACATAGGCCAGCCGACGCTCTTCCTCTAACCCTTTGAGACCACTTTCATCCATCGAACGCTGCGAGGGGAACAGCCCGTCTTCCCACCCCGGCAGGAACACCGCCGGAAACTCCAACCCTTTCGAGGCATGTAACGTCATGATCGACACTTTCGCGCCGCCATCATCGCTTTCATTGTCCATAATCAGGCTGACGTGTTCCAGAAATCCTTGCAGGTTCTCGAACTGCTCCAAGGCTTTGACCAGCTCTTTCAGGTTTTCCAATCGTCCCGGTGCCTCGGGCGTTTTGTCGTTCTGCCACATGCCGGTATAGCCGGATTCATCCAGAATGATCTCGGCCAGCTCCACATGGCTGATCTCGGGCGGGCCATATTCAACCCGCGCCGGACCGCTTTCGTTGTCCAACACCTCATTATCCACCTGCACCGGCATCACCGGCCCGCGCAGCTTGCTGTTCCAGCGCTCGATCCCGTCAATCAATAGCCGCAGCTGGGCACCGCCCTTGCCGCCCAAACCGCCGTTCGCCAGCAAAATCCGCGCACCTTCCACAAGATTCACGCCATTTTCCCGCGCCGTCATCTGGATTTTCTGCTGCGCCTTATCCCCCAAGCCGCGCTTGGGTGTGTTCACAATCCGCTCAAACGCCAGATCATCATCCGGGCTGGTCACCACGCGAAAATAGGCCATCGCGTCGCGAATCTCCAAACGCTCGTAAAACCGCGGCCCGCCAATTACCCGATAGGGCAAGCCAATGGTCAGAAACCGGTCTTCGAACGCACGCATTTGGTGGCTGGCCCGCACCAGAATTGCCATATGGTCCAGCGATACCGGGTCCTTTCCACGGGTCCCGCGTTGCATCGCCTCGATTTCGTCCCCGATCCAACGCGCCTCTTCCTCGCCATCCCAATGGCCGATCAGCCGAACCTTTTCGCCTTCTTCACGGTCGGTCCACAGGGTCTTGCCCAACCGCCCCTCATTGCCAGCAATCACACCTGATGCCGCGGCCAGGATATGTGGGGTCGAACGGTAATTCTGCTCAAGCTTAACCACATGGGCACCCGGAAAATCCGTCTCGAAGCGCAGGATATTGCCCACTTCCGCACCGCGCCAGCCATAGATCGACTGATCATCATCACCGACACAACAGATATTCTTGTGACTCTGTGCCAACAAGCGCAACCACATGTATTGTGCGACGTTCGTATCCTGATACTCATCCACCAAAAGGTATTTGAACCAGCGCTGATATTGCTCAAGCACATCCGGATGGCTTTGGAAAATCGTCACCATATGCAGCAACAGATCACCGAAATCCGTCGCATTCAGCTCGATCAGCCGCGCCTGATAGGCCGCGTAAATCTCGGCACCGCGGTGATTATAGGCCGCGGCATCCGCCCCCGGCACCTTGTCTGGCGTCAGTGCCCGGTTTTTCCAACCGTCAATGATCCCCGCCAACATCCGCGCCGGCCAGCGTTTGTCGTCAATGCCTTCCGCGCGGATCAACTGCTTGAGCAGCCGCAATTGGTCGTCTGTATCCAGAATGGTAAAGTTACTCTTTAACCCGACCAGTTCGGCATGCCGCCTCAGCTGCTTTACACAAATCGCATGAAACGTTCCCAACCAGGGCATCCCCTCGACATGTTGACCCAACAAGGTCCCCACACGGGTCTTCATTTCCCGGGCCGCTTTATTGGTAAAAGTCACCGCCAGAATTTCGTTTGGACGCGCCCGCCCGGTATTCAGCAAATGCACAATCCGCGCGGTCAGAGCTTTGGTCTTGCCCGTGCCCGCCCCGGCCAGCATCAAAACCGGCCCGTCCATCTGCTCAACCGCAGCGCGCTGCGCCGGATTCAAGCCATCCAGATAGGGTTGCGGCCGCGCAGCCATGGCCCGCGCTGACAGAGATGCGCCCTCAAAGGCGTCCATTTCATCAAAATCATTCATCCCGTCAACCTAGCCAATTCCACAAAAAAGGAAAACCCATGTTCGCCACATGTTCCGCTTCTCTTTTTGGCTCTAAATACTGCGGCGCACCCCTGACCAAACCCGGATCACTTGCTATGGCCCCCTCGGTACCACTGGACAAATCCAAAAAGCCGCGCACAGATACCCGCATGGACCTGCACAGCACATATCCCGCTTTGGCCGATCTGCGCGCCCTTGCGAAAAAACGCATCCCCAAATTCGTTTGGGAATATCTGGACAGCGGCACCGGGACAGAGGCCACGAAATCGCGCAACCGAAGCGAGCTGGACAAAATCGGCTTTGCCGCGTCGATCTTGCACGGCGACATCACGCCCGATCTGACAACGATCTTTCTGAACCAGGCCCACCCTTTGCCCTTCGGCATTGCGCCAATCGGGATGTCCGGCCTGATCTGGCCGGGGGCCGAACCGACATTGGCGCAGGCTGGGGCCAAACACAGCATTCCCTATTGCATCTCTACCGTGGCCACCCAAAGCCCAGAAGACATGGCTCCGCATATCGGCACACATGCGTGGTTCCAACTCTACCCGCCACGCGATCCCGACATCCGCCGCGACATGCTGGCCCGTGCCAAATCCGCGGGTTTCACCACCCTTGTCCTGACGGTTGATGTCCCGACATCCTCGCGCCGCGAACGGCAAGTCCGCTCGGGGCTGACCAACCCGCCCAAGATCACCCCGCGCCTTCTGGCGCAAATCGCCACCTGTCCCACTTGGGCATTAGAAACCGCCAAACGCGGTATGCCCTATATGCGGGGTATCGATAAATATACCTCTGCCGCGACCAAGGGCCTGCCGCCGACCGCCCATGTCGGGTATCTTTTGCGCACCTCACCTGACTGGGACTACGTCACATGGCTGCGCGATCATTGGGATGGGCCGCTGGTGATCAAAGGGGTGATGCGCCCCGAAGATGCCACGCGGTTGGAAACAATGGGGGCGGATGCCCTTTGGGTTTCAAATCATGCTGGCCGCCAGTTCGACGCGGCCCCCGCCAGCATAGAGGCCCTTCCCGCGATCCGCGCCGCCACGAAACTACCATTGGTGTTCGACAGCGGTGTGGAATCCGGCCTTGATATCCTGCGGGCATTGGCACTGGGGGCTGATTTTGTCATGCTGGGACGGGCTTTCCACTTTGCCCTTGGGGCCATGGGGGCCAAAGGAGTGGACCACCTGATTGATATCCTTGCCAAAGACCTTGCCGCCAATATGGGGCAGCTGGGTGCCGCCAACCTTAAATCCCTGCCGGACACGATTAACTTGCGCTGAAATCAGACGGCAATCCCCCGCCACGGCGGTCTGCGGGCGATCAGGTTCCAACGACAGGCGATCCCGTCTGCGAGACCAAACTGCCGGCCATGGCCGCCGCCAAAAATGTCTCAAGCAAACCATGCACCCGCGCATTGTCACCTCGCTCGGGTGCCTGCGCATCCAACAGGCGGGTCAATTCAAATACACTGTCTCTGACCAAAGGTTGCAATTCCGCCGGATTCGCATGGCCCATTTGCCAGTTCCCAAAGGCCCTTTCCGGCGCTGTACCCTTGGCCAACAGATGCACCCGCCTGTGTCGGGTGTCGGCCTCGATCCGCGCATAGCAGGCTTCCAAAGCATCAAGCGGCCCTTCCAGAACCTGAAAAAACCGCCTGCCGTCAGAAACCAACAAACCCGACAGATTGGCCACAGCATTATTACGCCGCGACGCCATAAGGATTTGTTCAACATCCTTTTGCCCGACATCCGGGGACATGTCACTGACATAGACTTTACGGTAAATCATGGCCTGCCTCTTTGTCTTTCTCGGCCCTGCTTCAACGATTCGACTGAATTTCCGGTTAAGGCCGAAACCCTTCCGGCTGAAGCCCGCACCATTTCCGACTATGGCCGACACGCCCGCGACCTGCACAGACCGTCGGTTTCGAAATGTTTCTGAAATGTGACATTCTCCGGGGTTTTGGGTATTGTGCCGCAGTGCAGCGGCCCTAGAGTGCCCACACCCAAAAGCGGAGACTGCCATGCCTGACTTCAAGAAAATCCTCGTCGCCAACCGCGGTGAAATTGCCATCCGCATTATGCGCGCCGCCAACGAGATGGGCAAAAAGACGGTCGCCGTCTATGCCGAAGAGGACAAGCTGGGCCTGCACCGCTTTAAAGCGGATGAGGCTTACCGCATTGGCGAGGGCCTTGGCCCTGTTGCCGCCTATCTGAGCATTGACGAAATCATCCGCGTCGCCAAGGCCGCCGGTGCGGATGCGATCCATCCCGGCTACGGCCTGCTTTCCGAAAACCCGGATTTTGTGGATGCCTGTGAAAACAACGGCATCACCTTCATTGGCCCGCGTGCCGAAACCATGCGTGCGCTTGGCGACAAGGCCTCTGCCCGCCGCGTCGCGGTTGAGGCGGGCGTGCCGGTCATTCCCGCCACCGAGGTCTTGGGCGACGATATGGACGCCATCCGAAAAGAAGCCGCCGAAGTTGGATACCCTTTCATGCTCAAGGCCTCTTGGGGTGGAGGTGGTCGCGGTATGCGCCCGATCTACGCGGAATCCGAACTTGAAGAGAAAGTCCTTGAAGGGCGGCGCGAGGCCGAAGCCGCTTTCGGCAATGGCGAAGGCTATCTTGAGAAAATGATCCTCAAAGCGCGCCATGTAGAGGTGCAGATCCTTGGCGACAAACACGGCGACATCTATCACCTGTTTGAGCGCGATTGTTCTGTCCAGCGCCGCAACCAAAAAGTTGTTGAACGCGCCCCTGCCCCGTACCTAAGCGAAGAGCAACGCCACGAAATCTGCGAACTGGGCCGCAAGATCTGCGCCCATGTCGGCTATGAATGCGCCGGCACCGTTGAGTTTCTGATGGATATGGCGGACGGCAAATTCTATTTCATCGAAGTAAACCCGCGTGTGCAGGTCGAACATACCGTCACCGAAGAAGTCACCGGCATCGACATTGTTCAGTCCCAAATTCTGATCGCTGAAGGCAAGACCATTGCCGAGGCCACCGGCAAGGCGTCACAGGATGACATCCAGCTCACCGGCCACGCCCTGCAAACCCGCATCACCACCGAAGACCCGCTGAACAATTTCATTCCGGACTATGGCCGGATTACCGCCTTCCGCGAGGCCACAGGCATGGGTATCCGGTTGGACGGTGGCACCGCCTATTCCGGCGGCGTAATCACCCGCTATTATGACTCTCTGCTGATGAAGGTCACCGCCAAAGCGCAAACCCCAGAGGCGGCCATCGCCCGCATGGACCGTGCCCTGCGCGAATTCCGTATCCGCGGTGTTGCCACCAACATCGCCTTTGTCGAGAACCTGTTGAAACATCCAACCTTCCTCGACAACACCTATCACACCAAATTCATTGACGAGACACCCGACCTCTTTACCTTCAAGAAACGCCGCGACCGCGCCACTAAAGTATTGAATTACATCGCGGATATCTCAGTAAACGGCCATCCGGAAACCAAAGGTCATCCCCGCCTTGCCCCTAGCGTGCGCCAGCCCAAGCCCCCCGCCAACCGGGCAGAGCCGCTGATGGGCACCCGCAACCTGTTGGAACAAAAAGGCCCGCAGGCCGTCGCCGACTGGATGTCCCAACAACGCCAGCTTTTGATCACCGACACCACAATGCGCGACGGCCACCAGAGCCTGCTTGCCACCCGAATGCGCAGCCACGATATGATCAAGGTGGCCCCCGCCTATGCGGCCAATCTGCCCACGCTGTTCTCTGTGGAATGCTGGGGCGGTGCCACCTTCGATGTGGCCTACCGCTTTTTGCAGGAATGCCCGTGGCAGCGCCTGCGTGACCTGCGCGAAGCCATGCCAAACGTGATGACGCAAATGTTGCTGCGCGCCAGCAACGGTGTCGGCTACACCAACTATCCGGACAATGTGGTGCAGTTCTTTGTGAAACAGGCCGCCACATCCGGCGTCGATGTTTTCCGCGTATTCGACAGCCTGAACTGGGTGGAAAACATGCGCGTTGCGATGGATGCTGTGATCGACGCAGGCAAGGTCTGCGAAGGCACGATTTGTTATACCGGCGATATCTTCGACCCCGAGCGCGCCAAATACGACCTGAAATACTACGTCCAGATGGGTAAAGACCTGAAGGCCGCTGGTGCGCATGTGCTGGGCCTGAAAGACATGGCTGGATTGCTCAAACCCGCGCAGGCCCGCGTGCTGGTCAAAGCACTGAAATCCGAGGTCGGCCTGCCGATCCACTTCCACACCCATGACACCGCCGGCATCGCGACCGCCACCATCCTCGCCGCGTCTGAGGCCGGTGTAGATGCGGTTGATTGCGCCATGGACGCGTTTTCCGGCAATACATCGCAAGCCACGCTCGGCTCTGTCGTCTCGGCCCTCAAACACACCGACCGCGACACCGGCCTTGATATGACCGCCGTGCGTGAAATCTCGGACTACTGGGAAGACGTGCGTCACCAATACGGGGCCTTCGAGACCGGTATGCAGGCACCATCATCGGAAGTTTACCTGCATGAAATGCCCGGCGGCCAATTCACCAACCTCAAGGCCCAAGCCTCTTCTCTTGGGCTTGACGATCGCTGGCCCGAGGTCGCCCGCACCTATGCGGACGTGAACCAGATGTTCGGCGATATTGTTAAGGTCACGCCTTCATCTAAAGTTGTTGGCGACATGGCCCTGATGATGGTGTCCCAAGGATTGACCCGCGCGCAGGTGGAAGACCCTGAAACCGATGTCGCCTTCCCCGACTCCGTGATCGACATGATGCGTGGGAACCTTGGCCAGCCCCCCGGAGGCTTCCCTGAAACTATCGTGTCAAAAGCCCTGAAAGGCGAGAAACCCAACCTCGAACGCCCCGGCAAACACCTGAAACCGGTCGACCTTGAAGCGACCCGCGCCGACCTGTCCAAACAGTTGGAAGGCATGGAAATCGACAACGAAGACCTTGCCGGCTACCTGATGTACCCCAAGGTCTTCCTTGATTACATGGGCCGTCACCGCCAATACGGTCCGGTGCGCACCCTGCCAACGCAGACCTTTTTCTATGGGATGGACCCGTCCGAGGAAATCAGCGCCGAAATCGACCCCGGCAAAACCCTTGAGATACGTCTGCAAGCCATTGGAGAGACCAGCGAAGACGGCGAGGTCAAAGTTTTCTTTGAACTCAACGGACAACCCCGTGTGATCCGCGTGCCCAACCGTCTGGTCAAGGCTACCACGGCGCAGCGACCCAAGGCCGAAGCGGGCAATGACAACCACATCGGCGCACCGATGCCGGGTGTTGTGGCGTCTGTAGGTGCGGTCGTGGGCCAACAGGTCCACGCAGGTGATCTGTTGTTGACCATTGAGGCGATGAAGATGGAAACCGGCATCCACGCCGAACGTGACGCGGTGGTGACAGCCGTGCATGTGCAGGCAGGGGGGCAGATTGACGCGAAAGACTTGCTGGTAGAGTTGGAGTGAAAGCCATGCAGGGAACGGTCGGCATTGCCAGCAACGTTTCCTGCCAGATTTCGGTTTTGAATGACGGCTCTGGAAGATTCCGTGAAACTCTATAGCGTCGGTGAAACCCCTTGACCAAGGTGCCCTAGTCCAATGCTCCGCGATCTTTCAATACCTGCTGTTTCCATGGGGCTACTCGCCGCGTTTGTGGGGTATTCAGCGTCATTCGCCATTGTGTTGGCAGGCATTACGGCGATGGGGGCCACAGACGAGCAGGCCACCACCGGGTTGTTCTTTGCAACAATTGGGATGGGAATTTGCAGTATCTGGCTGCCTGCCGTCACGCGCATTCCCGCTGCGGTGGCATGGTCAACGCCGGGGGCTGCATTTCTTGCGGCAACAGCCGCTTTGCCGGGTGGCTTTGGTGAGGCCGTAGGGGCGCTCATCTATTGCGCCGGTCTGATTGTCTTGACCGGTTTCATTCCAACTCTTGGAAGGATCGTCGCCGCCATCCCGAAACCCATTGCAAACGGGTTGCTCGCTGGCGTTCTGCTCAAACTGTGCTTCGCCCCTGCACTTGCGCTCGGCAGCATTCCTTTGCTGGCCCTGCCCGTGCTTATTGCATGGTTGATTGGATTGACATGGAACCGGTTGGCCGCAATGCCGTTTGCCGTCCTGGCCTTTCTTGTGGTTCTCTATTTCGCTGTCGATACGTCAGGCAGCACTCTTCATACAGACACAGGATGGCTTCCTGCCTTCACCCCAACCCTGCCAACCTTTACGATCCAGTCGTTCTTTTCCATCGCCCTGCCGCTTTACCTAGTGACAATGGCGGGGCAAAACGTACCCGGTTTCGCGGTCCTAGAGCTGAACGGGTACCCTGTCGAACGCCAACCCTTGATCCGCAAAACCGGCCTTGTCAGCCTTGCATTTGCACCGTTCGGATCAGTGCCTGTCAATATGTCCGCGATCACAGCGGCGATTATGGCAGGTGAGGACGCAGGCCGAGATCCAGCAACCCGCTATTGGGCGGCAATGACATCAGGCATCGCTTATGTAGGGCTGGCATTCGCCGCAGGGCTGGTAACCTCCTTGGCCAGCCTTGCCCCTATCGCCCTCATCACTGCCGTGGCCGGGCTTGCACTTATCCCCGCTTTGGTTGGCTCCATCTCTGCCGCCTTTAGTGAACCAGCCCAGCTGGAAGCGCCGGCGATGACGTTTTTAATTGCAGCAAGCGGCATGACGCTTTTCGGTGTAAGCGGCGCATTCTGGGGCGTTGTCGTTGGCGTCCTCATTTGGGTTTCAAAGGTGATAGCCAATCGATCACTCGATCACTAGTCTAACTCTTCAGGTGAAACCGGCTTTAATGCACAAAGTTAAATGCAGCACATCACCTCATCACGGATCCACAAAATGCGCCTCTCCGCCCTCACTCTGATCATCCCGAAGTACGACGATGCAATTGCCTATTACACCGACATCCTCGGCTTCACCCTGATCGACGACATTGACCAAGGGCATAAACGCTGGGTCCGTATTGCCCCGTCACCTGACGCAGAAACCGGCATCATCCTTGCCGAACCCGGTTGCGATGATCAGACCAAGGCAATCGGCAACCAAGGTGCCGGCCGCGTCTGGCTGTTTCTGGAGACCGAAGATTTCGCCGCCGACCACAGCCGGCTGATCGCCGCGGGTGTCCAGTTTGAGGAAACGCCACGCCACGAACCCTATGGCACCGTTGCGGTTTTCGCCGACACTTACGGTAATCGCTGGGATTTGATCGAATGCAGCTGATCCAGACCATCCTGTCGCATTGCCACCGCCGCGTTGACTGTTACCTTTGGTTTACACGATCAAGAGAACCGCGATGCCTTACCAGTGGACCACCCCGCCCAATGCTCCCAGCCAACAGATGCGCCTTTGGCCGCATCAATCCCTTTCCCCCCGCGGGTTTACCGGCTTTATCCTCGCCACCTTTGTCATGATCCTAATCCCGACCTTGGCGCTGTTGGGCACGGTGCTGTTGTGGGGGCTGTTGCCCTTTGCCCTGTTGGCCGTCGCTGGCATCTATTTCGCACTGCAATCGAACTATAAGTCGCGCCAGATCGAGGAAATCCTGACTCTCGACGCCAATACAGCGCGGCTGATCCACACTTCCCCCAAGGGCGAAGAAAAAGAATGGCAGTGCAACCGCTATTGGACCACGGTCACCACCTACCCATCCGAAGGGCCTGTCCCGCATTATGTCACCCTGCGGGGCGAAGGGCGCGAGGTGGAAATCGGTGCTTTTCTCAGCGAGGAAGAACGCATTACCCTCTATGATGAACTGCAACGCAGCCTGCGCCGCTGAGCCCTTATAGCGCAACTTACCAGCCCGGCACACAAGTAACTGGGGCTGCGTTGTCCTGTCCCTAACCGCCCGACAATGGATCAAAGCGAATGTCGGTGACATCAGCAATGAAGAACGGGAAATAGGCATCGGTTCCCATGAAGTTACCCGCTTCAACATGGGTGGGAATGCGAAACCCCTCGACCTCGCGAAATGCCGATAAGGTGCCGCCAAACGGCTGAAGCTGGTAAACACCGTCAGGGTTCGCGTTGCTCCAACGTTGCAGAAATACCCTGACAGGACGCCCTTCCGGGTCAACGGTCACATCCACAGCCTGTTCTGCGCCATCTCTGGTCACTGTGACCCGGGCCGTATCCTTATCCAGCGCGGTCCAGACAACATCGGGCCGCGGCAAAACAGCCGCCGGGGTCCAGAACACCGCTTCGGACAGGTATCGGCCCAAGCTGGACAAAGCGTGATCCCGCGTGCCCCCTGCCCGTGCAACCGGTACAATGCCGGCCAGCCAGAACCGCGTCCAGCTGGCACTGTCAGAGCCGGAAACCCGCAGAACGCCAGAGCCGCCCGACATTTTCCAGATGAATCCTTCAGGAACCGCCAGAACCTGTTTTGCCCGCATCGGCAAATAGTTCGGCGCGCTCTTGTCCCCCATCCCGAATTGTCCGCGCATGGAAATCTCGGCGACAGTAAAAAGCGGTGTTCTTTCCTTAATTGCAAAATGGAAATACCGCCGCGCTGGTTCTGGCAGGGTTTCAACCATGCTGCGATCAAAAAGTGCTGGCTCGGTGGGTTGCAGGGCAAGCAGCCTTACGAATTCCACCTTGTCGGCCCGATGATCCAGCGCCCGCCATAGAAAGAGCCCCACAAGCAACAGCAGCAGGAGAACACCGAACAGTAAAGCAATTTTGGTCATTCGATTCCCCGTTCCTAGAGCGTACCGCCTCAAGCCACACCAAAGATGTACAGGCTGGCGGTTGATCATGCGTTGATTTGGAACAAGTGAGCGAGAAGGTCGAACCGCTGGGCGCCGATGCCGTTTTGGTATCAGAACGACAAAGCGCCCAAACGCAGGCAAAAAGAAACCCCTCACGTTAAACATGAGGGGTTGCCCGTATCTATTTGAAAGGGATGTAAAATTAAGGCCCTTCTGCGCGAGGTAATCGGCAAGACGTGAACGGTAAAAATGCCGTTAAGAAATCGCCACGCTCCCTGCGTTATCGTCCTTAACTTAAGCGGTCTTTAACCATTGGACCGACCTTGCCGAAATCCATTTGCCCTGTGAACTTGGCTTTCAGGGCACCAATAACCTTGCCCATGTCCCGAATGCTTTCGGCTCCGATCTGAGAAATGGCTGCTTCAACCGCTGCGGCCGTCTCCTCTTCGTTCAACTGGCGCGGCAGATATTCTTCGATAATCGAGATCTCCGAACGCTCGCGCTCGGCCAGATCCAAACGACCGCCTTCCTCATAGGCGCGTGCGGATTCCAACCGCTGCTTGGACATTTTCCCAAGAATCGCAAGCACTTCACTGTCAGGAACACCTTCATCGGTACCTGTGGCGCGGGCCGCAATGTCTTTGTCTTTGATCGCCGCATTGATCAGACGCAAAGTGGACAACCGCGCGGCGTCCTTGTCTCTCATCGCCTGTTTCAAAGCATCCGTGATGCGCGTGCGCAGAACCATCGTTTTGCCGCCTTGTTCTATGAATTTTCCAAGTTCACGACCATAGCCAAACTCCCCCAGCGACGCAATGCCATTGCCGCCAAGTTAACCCCCTGAAATCACGTGATATCTTATTTCCGCTTGATCCTTGACCCTGCCCGAACAGGCCAGTATCTACGGCATCGTTTACCCATTAGCTTCATGTTCCGGAGACTGCCCATGCGCCCTACCGCCTGCCTTGCCCTCGCTGACGGATCGCTGTTTTATGGGATGGGGTTCGGGGCCACCGGCCAGACCGTCGCCGAATTGTGTTTTAACACGGCGATGACCGGTTATCAGGAAATCATGACCGACCCGTCTTATGCAGGTCAGATCGTGACATTCACCTTCCCCCATATCGGCAACACCGGCACCAACCCCGAAGATGATGAAACCGCAGACCCGGTCGCGGCAGGGATGGTTGTGAAATGGATGCCAACCGACCCGTCAAACTGGCGCAATGTACAACCAATTTCAGAGTGGCTTGCCGCGCGCGGACGCATCGCAATCGGTGGCGTTGATACCCGCCGCCTGACCCGTGCCATCCGCCAGCAAGGTGCCCCGCATGTGGCGCTGGCTCATGACCCTGACGGAAATTTCGACATTGAAGCCCTGGTTAAGGCCGCCCGCGAATTCGCAGGTCTGGAAGGCATGGATCTGGCCAAGGAAGTCACCTGTGCGCAATCTTACCGCTGGGACGAAATGCGTTGGGCATGGCCGGATGGCTTCGCACAACAGATTGATCCAAAACACAAAGTTGTAGCAATCGACTATGGTGCCAAGCGCAACATCCTACGCTGTCTGGCCTCGGCTGGCTGTGACGTCACGGTGCTGCCGGCCAGTGCGACATATGAGGACGTAATGGCGCACAACCCCGATGGTGTGTTCCTGTCCAACGGTCCCGGCGATCCGGCGGCCACGGGCGAATATGCCGTACCAATGATCCGCGACGTTCTGGAAAAAGCCGACCTGCCGGTCTTTGGCATTTGTCTGGGGCACCAGATGCTGGCGCTGGCCTTGGGCGCAAAAACCATCAAGATGGGTCACGGACACCACGGCGCAAACCATCCAGTCAAGGACAACGACACCGGCAAGGTTGAAATCACCTCGATGAACCACGGTTTCGCCGTAGATGCCCAGACCCTGCCCGCTGGCGTAGTTGAAACCCATGTTTCACTGTTTGACGGCTCCAACTGCGGCATCCGCATGGAAGGGCGTCCTGTTTGGTCTGTTCAGCACCACCCGGAGGCCTCTCCGGGACCACAGGACAGTTTTTATCTGTTCGAACGGTTCGCTGCGGCCATGCAGGATAGAAAATCCGTAAACGAACCTGCCTGATCCCCAAACGCGCGAAACAGCGTTAACGCGTCATTAACCGATCACTGCCAAGGTCCCTACGTTCAATGCGTAGGGGTCCTTAATGAGTAATCTGCGGCTGCATCTTGCCAATCCGCAAATGGCGCGGCCTGCCCCCCCGTCAATGCCGTTGGGGCAGCACCTGATCGAGGCGGGGGCAATCGGGAATAGTGATCTGGTCCATGCGTTAGAGGTGCAAAACCGGGTCGATGCGCCGCTGGGTGAAATCCTCATGGCTGAGGGGCTGGCGAATCCACAGGACGTTCTTGAGGCGCTGGCGCGTCAACACAACACACAGTTTGTCGATCTGCGCGACGATCCCCCCCAGCCGGGGCTCGGGCATCGCCTGCCGGCAAGCCTATGTCTGGAATATCGTGCTATTGCCTGGTTGGATATGGGCGGGTCCCTGCTTGTCGCGACCAGCCAGCCGCATCGGTTTGCGATGCTGCGCCGCGCCTTAGGGGACCGGGCTCCGACCATCCTGCCGGTGGTGGCCAGCGAACAACAAATTCAAGATGAAATCACCCGGACCTACGGCGGTGAACTGGCCCATAAGGCGGCCAGCCGCGTCCCGGCCGCCATCAGCTGCCGCAGCTGGGAGGCCGCAGGGCGCAGCCGCCAGATCTTTGCCTTTGCGCTTGCCATTGCAGCACTCATCGCCCTGATCAAAGCCCCGATCAGCACACTGGCGGCCTTTACCATGCTGGCCTTTATAACACTGTTAATGACCACCGTTCTCAAGGCTGCCGCCCTTTGGTCGCAAATCATGAACAAGACTGCCGAAACACCATTGCCCTTCATTGCGCAACGCACATTGCCTTACCGCCTGCCCCGCGTGTCGATCATGGTGCCGCTCCTCAAGGAAAAGGAAATCGCCAGCGCCTTGGTGGCGCGCCTGACGATGCTAACCTACCCTAAGTCCCTGCTCGACGTTGTTCTGGTGCTGGAAGAAACGGACACAACCACCAAGGAAACCCTTTCCCGTACCGCGCTGCCGCCATGGATCAGCGTGATCGCCGTGCCGGCGCACGGTGGGTTGACCACCAAGCCGCGGGCGCTGAATTACGCACTGGATTTTTGCAAAGGCAGTATCATCGGCGTTTGGGATGCCGAAGACGCCCCCGAGCCGGATCAGCTGGAACGGGTTGTCAGCCGCTTTCATTCAGCGCCAAAGAATGTCGCCTGCCTGCAAGGTATTTTGGATTACTACAACCCCTGCGCCAATTGGCTGGCGCGCTGTTTCACCATCGAATACGCCGCATGGTGGCGGGTGCTGCTGCCCGGTATTGCGCGCTTGGGTCTGGTGATACCGCTGGGCGGCACCACCTTGTTCTTTCGCCGCACCATTTTGGAAAAACTGGCTGGATGGGACGCACATAACGTCACCGAAGACGCCGATCTAGGCGTCCGGCTGGCGCGGGCGGGCTATGTCACGGAATTGTTGCCCACGGTCACCTATGAGGAGGCCAATTGCCGGCTCTGGCCGTGGGTGCGGCAACGCTCGCGCTGGCTCAAGGGGTTTTTGATCACATGGTGCGTCCATATGCGCGACCCGGCCCAATTGGTGCGGGATCTGGGATGGGTGCGGTTCATTGGCGTGCAGACTATGCTGCTGGCCACGGTTGCGCAATTCGCCTGCGCCCCATTGCTGTGGTCTTTCTGGCTGGCCGTCTTTGGCGTGATGCATCCGGTTGAACAAACCTTTGGAACGACGGTGCTTTGGTCCATGGTCGGGGTGTTCATCCTGTCTGCGACCCTGAACCTCGCCCTGTCGCTGGTCGCGGTTTCAGGCAAGGATCACCGGCATCTTTTGTGGTGGGTGTTCACGACGCCATTTTACTTTCCCTTGGGGGCACTGGCAGCATTCAAGGCCCTGCACGAGTTTGTCGCCAGCCCGTTTTACTGGGATAAAACCGAACACGGGGTCACGCCCTTGCCCGATACGGACACACAAATTCTCCACTCAACAGCGCGACAGAAAACAATGCCAGCAGAGCCGGTTTTTCGCCGGCGCTATCAAACCGCCACCGCCGCCAGCCCCGTCAGTTTCACCAGACGCGCGACGGCCCAAAATCGGGCCTAGCCGTCCTGCTCGTTCCCCTCGGCGACCTGTTTCAGGCGGGTCACAAAAGCCACCGAAATATGCGCCCGCAAGGCTTCGCTTGCACCTTCCTCGTCGCGTGCTTCGATCATCGAGACGACGCGCGCATGTTCGGCCTGTGCAATCTCGCCGCGCCCTTCGGCGGCCAGCGATGTTGTCGCCATCAGCGCCATCGAGCGGTAAACAAGGTCAAGCTGTTGCACCAGATAGCGGTTGTGCGAGGCCAGATGAACCTGTTTGTGAAACCGGCGATTGCTGCGTGCCAAGGCCTGCGGCTGGTCAATCAGCGCGTTATCTGCCTCAACCATCTCGCGCAGTACGCGCACCTCTTCGGAGGTGGCATGGCGCGCAGCCAGCCGTGCCGCCAGCCCTTCCAACTCACCACGTACCGCATAAAGCTCTGCCGTTTGGTTGTGATCCAGTGACGCCACAATCAGGCTACGCCCTTCACGTGCCAGCAGGGATTGCGTCTCAAGCCGCTGCAAAGCTTCGCGGATCGGCGTCCGCGATACATTGAACCGTTCGGCCAGTTCGCTTTCCACCAGACGATCACCGGGGCGATAGGTACCGCCATCAATCGCATCCAAAATCAGCGAGTAAGCATCAGTAGAGCCGGTCTTGGGCGCAGGCATGACAGGATTCCTTTTTAGTTGGCGCATCCTACCTAGCGCGGCCATTTGCGCAAGCACCCGACTTGCGCGCGCCTTGCGAACCGCCTAACGATGCCCTCATGCCACGCGATGCTTTCTCACATGTTGATACTTGGGTCTTTGACCTTGATCACACGCTTTATCCGCCCTCTGCGCGGCTGTTTGATCATATCGAAACCCGCATGACCGCCTGGGTCATGGATGAGCTTAAGGTCGACAAGGCCGAAGCCGACCGGTTGCGTGTACATTACTGGCGCACCCATGGCACCACTCTGGCGGGACTTATGCGCGAACATGACGTTGATCCCGAACCCTATCTGGTTGATGTACATGACATCCCGATGGACAGTCTGATCCCCGATCCGGCACTTGCAACGCACATCCGCGCCCTGCCCGGTCGGCGCATTGTCTATACCAACGGGTCCGCCCCTTATGCGGAACGGGTACTGGCCGCACGCGGCTTGTCGGGCCTATTTGATGCGATCTACGGGGTGGAACATGCAGATTTTCTGCCGAAACCGGAACGCGCCGCCTTTGACCGGGTTTTTGCGCTGGATGGTGTGGTGCCCGCACGTGCCGCGATGTTCGAGGACGATCCGCGCAATCTTGCTGCGCCTTTTGAGATGGGTATGCGCACGGTTCATGTCGCCCCCAAACCGCTTGAGACCGGTCACGCCCAAGCCGCACATATTGAATATCACACGGACGATTTGTCTCACTTCCTTGGCCGCCTGACGGGGTAAACTGGTGTTATGAAATATGATTGTGATATCCTGATTTCCGGTGGCGGTATCGCCGGGCTGACAGCGGCGGCGGTTTTTGGCACCGCCGGCTTTGACGTCATTTGCGTTGACCCCGCCCCGCCGATCACCGAGCGCGATGCCGATGGTGCGGACATGCGCTCTACCGCGATGCTGCAACCGGCCCGCGCCGTGCTGGAAAATGCTGGTGTCTGGGACCGGCTGGCAAAGGATGCCGCGCCGCTACAGATTATGCGGGTGATCGACGCCGGCGGCGCGTTGCCCGAACCGCGTGTGACCCGTGATTTCGACGCCTCCGAAATATCCGAACAGCCTTTCGGCTGGAATTTTCCTAACTGGCTGTTGCGCCGTGCCCTGCTGGAACGGCTTAAACTGCTCAGCAATGTGGATTTTCGCCCCGGCACCGGCACCACATCCCTGTTCACCCGCACCGCCAGCGCCAAGGTGGGGTTGACAGACGGCACCCATATTGTCGCCCGCCTGCTGATCGCAGCCGACGGCCGTGACAGCCCGATGCGAAACGCCGCGGGCATTGACGTCAGCACGCGACGCTATGGGCAAAAGGCGCTGGCCTATGCCGTCACCCACCCGATCCCGCATGAGCATGTATCGACTGAAATCCACCGCACCGGCGGCCCTTTCACGCTGGTGCCCCTGCCGGACCGCGACGGGGTGCCATCCTCTGCGGTTGTCTGGATGGACGACGGTGCCAAAACGCTGGAACGCGCCAAAATGGCGGTACCTGCGTTTGAAGCCGCAATGTCCGAACGTTCCTGTCACATCCTCGGCCCGCTTACCCTTGCCAGCCCCCGCAACGTCTGGCCGATCATCAGCCAACATGCAGAACGTCTGTCGGGCGAACGGATCGCCCTGATCGCGGAGGCCGCCCATGTGTTGCCCCCGATTGGGGCGCAGGGGCTGAACATGTCCCTCCAAGACCTTGCCACTTTGCTGGCCCTTGCCGAAACCCACCGCGAGGACTTGGGCAATGCCGCCATGCTGGAGGCCTATCACAAGGCCCGCTATCGTGATGTGCAACTGCGTATCAACGGCATCGACCTGCTGAACCGCGCCTCTCAAGCCGGAAACCCGCTGGCACGGGATTTGCGCGCAACCGGGCTGGATGCGCTTTATGCCATGGCCCCGGTGCGCAAACTGCTGATGCAGATGGGGTTGGGCGTACGCTAACGCCCTACCCCAGTTGCGTTAAAGAACTTTGTCAACCACCGCTGCCAAACGGCCAAGCGTTGCATCCACGTTATAGAGCTTGTCCAAACCGAACAGCCCCAAACGGAAGGTGCTGAACCCTTCGGGCTCGCCCACCTGCAAGGGCACACCGGCTGCAATCTGCATGCCCTCAGCGGCGAATTTTTTGCCGTTCTGCACTTCGGGATCACCGGTATAACTCACCACCACCCCCGGCGCGCCGAACCCTTCTGCGGCAACCGAGGTCACCCCCTTCTCCGCCAACATCCTGCGCACCCCGTCGCCTAAGGCCCATTGCGCCTCTTTCAACCGGCCAAATCCATATTCTTTTGTCTCAAGAATGGTATCGCGAAAGGCCCGCAAGGCATCTGTCGGCAGGGTTGCATGATACGCATGGCCGCCGTTTTCATAAGCTTTCATAATTGCCCGCCATTTGCCCAGATCAATGGCAAAGCTGTCAGAGGTGGTTTCCGCCAACCGCGCCTCAGCCCGCGCCGACATCATCACCAATCCCGCAGAAGGGGACGCCGACCACCCCTTTTGTGGGGCAGAGATCAACACATCCACTCCCAGCGCCTTCATATCGACCCAGATACAGCCAGACGCGATGCAATCCAGTACCATCAGCGCCCCGACCTCATGCGCCGCTTTCGCCATTGCAGCGATATAGTCATCCGGCAGGATCACCCCTGCGCTGGTTTCCACATGCGGGGCAAAAACAACCTGCGGCTTTTCGTCGTGAATGGCTGTAACGACATCCTCAATCGGGGCTGGCGCAAAGGGGCTGACTGGCGCGTTGCCCTCTGGCCGCGCCTTCATCACCGTGGTCTTCGCCGTCAAACCGCCGGTCTCAATGATCTGCGACCACCGATAGGAGAACCAGCCGTTGCGCACGACCAACACGTCAGCCCCGCGCGCAAACTGTCTGGCAACCGCCTCCATCCCATAGGTGCCGCCACCAGGCACCAGTGCCACGGCATCCGCATTATACACCTCGCGCAACAGCTCCGATATGTCGCGCATCACCTGCTGGAAACAACCGCTCATGTGGTTCAGTGACCGGTCGGTGAATACAACCGAAAATTCTTCAAGGCCCGTTGGGTCCACAGTATCAAGCAATGCCATTTTCTATCCTTCATGCAGATGTCTGAAGCGGACTATAACGCCCTGCCCCCCCTGGCCAATGCAAATAAGCGCAGCCCCAATACCATCCCGCCTTTTCTGGTTTCCTTTGAAAACACAGGTTTCCTAAAGCGGCCCCGCAAGACGCTCTTCAGTCAACAGCACGTTCGCCTCGACATCCCCCGCCCCGGGCAGGGTCATGATCCGGCGCCGCAGGACGCGTTCAAAATCCGGCAAATCCCGCGCCACCACCCTCAGGCGATAATCATAAAGACCCAGAATATGCTCAACCGTCTGCACCTCGGGAACCGCTGCCACCGCACGTTCGAAATCCTCCAGTGATACATGCCCCTTGCGGGCCAGCTTGATGCCCAGAAACACTGTCACACCAAAACCCAGCTTTTCCGCATCCAAACGCAGGCGCTGCCCCCCCAGCACGCCGGCCTCTTCCAACCGCCTGATCCGCCGCCAGGTCGCCGGTTGCGACAGCCCATAGCGTTTGCCCAAGGCGCTCGCCGACTGGCGGGCATTGCGCGCCAGACTTGCAATCAACTGCCGGTCGATGTCATCCAATTCAATCATAGCGGCAAGGTCTCGTCATCTTTGATCCGCGCTACATGCATCAGGGCTTCGATGTCGGCGATATGTGGCAAGGTCAGAATACGGCTGCGATAGATTTGCTGATAATGCGCCATGTCGCGCGCGATGATCGACAGGCGCAGGTCAACGCGCCCCAAAAAGGTCTGAACCTCAATCACCTCCGGCACCTGACGCGCCTCCGCCAGAAACACGTCAAAGGCATTGCCCTGCGTCTTGTCCAGCGTGACCCTCAACGACACCTCAACCGCGTATCCCAATGCCGTCCAGTTCACCACCCGGCCCAAACCCTGAATAATACCCTCTTCCTCCATCCGCGAAATCCGCCGGCCTGCCTTGCCCGGCGTCAGACCACAGCGCTGCGCCAATTCGCCCGGTGACAGGCTTGGCTCGGCCTGCCAATAGCGCAACAAGCGGCGATCCACATCATCAAGCATGATTTTTCCATTTTTCAAACATATCGCGCATTACCATCTTCATCTTGCCAAATAAACTCATAAATCCGACCTACCCCATCGCGTCACATCCGCTATGGTCCCCAGCAGAAGACACCAACCCAAAGGACCAAAGAAATGCGCGTTTATTACGACCGTGACTGCGACGTTAACCTGATCAAGGACAAAAAAGTCGCCATCCTCGGCTATGGCTCACAAGGCCACGCCCATGCTCTGAACCTGCGCGATTCAGGCGCGAAAAACCTTGTTGTTGCTCTGCGCGACGGCTCTGCTTCCAAAGCAAAAGCCGAAGGTGAAGGCCTGAAGGTTATGGAAATCTCCGAAGCCGCAGCATGGGCCGACGTAATCATGTTCACCATGCCCGACGAATTGCAGGCCGACACCTACAAAAAATACGTACACGACAACATCCGTGAAGGCGCTGCCATCGCATTTGCCCACGGCCTGAACGTACACTTCGGCCTGATCGAGCCAAAAGAGGGCGTTGACGTGATCATGATGGCGCCCAAAGGCCCCGGTCACACCGTACGCGGCGAATACACCAAGGGCGGCGGCGTGCCCTGCCTTGTAGCGGTTGACACCGACGCGACCGGCAAAGCGCTGGAAATCGGCCTGTCCTATTGCTCGGCCATCGGTGGCGGTCGTTCCGGCATCATCGAAACCAACTTCCGTGAAGAATGCGAAACTGATCTGTTCGGCGAACAGGCCGTTTTGTGTGGCGGTATCGTTGAATTGATCCGTTGCGGTTTCGAAACGCTGGTTGAAGCCGGCTATGAGCCTGAAATGGCGTATTTCGAGTGTCTGCATGAGACCAAGCTGATCGTTGACCTGATCTATGAAGGCGGCATCGCCAACATGGATTACTCGATCTCCAATACAGCCGAATACGGCCAGTATGTTTCCGGCCCACGGATCCTGCCATATGATGAAACCAAGGCCCGTATGAAAGCGGTTCTGAGCGATATCCAGACCGGCAAGTTCGTGCGCGACTTCATGTTGGAAAACACTGTTGGCCAGCCAACGCTGAAAGCGTCCCGTCGTGCCAACGACGAGCACCAGATCGAAGTGGTCGGCGGCAAGCTGCGTGACATGATGCCATGGATTTCTGCCGGCAAGATGGTCGATAAATCCAAAAACTAAGGGGCATCCCTTATCCTAGAGAAAGGGCGGTCTGCGGGTCGCCCTTTTTGCATTGTCCCGCAACGTTTTTCCCTGCGCCCACCCTGATAGGACCGCGCCCCATTGACCCTGCCACGGCCCGCACGTAAGCCGGTTGTATGACACAACTCCCCGAAATTACCTATAAAAGCTGGCTGATGGTTGCCACGCTTGGCTTTGTTTGGGGTGGAACATTTCTGGTCACCGAAGTTGCGCTGACCGGTATGACACCCTTTTGGATTGCCAGCGCCCGCATCGGGTTTGCAGCCATCGTGATGACAGTAATCTGGGCGATACGCGGGTTTGCATTATTTACCTCGCGCCCGTCGCGGGCCGATCTGGTCATCCTGGTTGTGATCAGCGGATTAAGTGGCGCAATCCCCTTTGCCTTGCTGGCCTGGGGCCAACAACATGTCACATCAGGCTTTGCGGGGGTGTCGATGGCATCATCCGCCTTGATTATTCTGCCCATGGCACATTTTTTGGTGCCGGGCGAACGCATGACATGGCGGCGGGTGCTGGGCTTTATCATCGGCTTTTTCGGTGTTGCCCTATTGATCGGCGGTCAAGCCTTTGAAAGCACCGGTGAATCCTTAGAGGCCGCGGGCCGGGTTGCCTGTGTTGGGGCGGCCAGTTGCTACGCGCTCAGTTCTATCCTGATGCGCCGCCTGCCGGCGGTCGACACCATCGGCCTCTCTACGGTCTTGCTGCTGATCGGATCCGTTTACAGTCTGCCCTTTGCCCTGATCGCAGAAGGTATTCCATCAATGCCCACCGGCAATACGCTGATTGTACTGGCTTTTCTGGGGCTTGTCCCGACAGCGGGAGCAAACCTTCTGCGGGTTCTGGTGGTGCGCAGTGCCGGTCCGGTATTTATGAGCCTGGTCAACTATCAGGTGCCGGTCTGGTCCGTGGTGCTGGGCGCATTGATCCTGTCAGAACCCCTGCCGCCTGCCTTGCTCTATGGGATGGGACTGATTTTGGCCGGTGTCGGGTTAAGCCAATATGGCGCCCTCAGCAGGTTGTTTCGCGCGAAATCGTAACAGGTTCTGCCCGCCCAAAGGGACAGACAGGTTAACGCAGGTACGTCTCTCCCGCTTATTTGACCGCCTGCGCAACGGCCTCTGCCACATGATCAACGGCCTGTGTCATCAATCCAGCATCTTCGTGTTCCGCCATCACCCGTACCAAAGGTTCGGTGCCCGACTTGCGGATCAACAACCGTCCACCACCAGACAGATCGGCCTCGGCCTGTTTGATTGCCGCAATCACCTGGGGCGCTTCCAATGGTGTCTGCCCCACGTCGAAACGCACGTTCTTTAGCAACTGTGGCACTTTTTCGAACTGATGCATCAATTCCGATGCCGGCTTGGCAGAGCGCACCATTTCCGCCAGAAACTGCAACCCAGCCATCAGCCCGTCGCCGGTGGTGGCATGATCGGTCATCACAATATGGCCGGATTGTTCCCCACCAAGGTTGTAACCGCCCTGCCGCATCCGCTCGACCACATAACGGTCGCCAACATTGGTACGTTCCAGACGCAACCCGCGCCCGTTCAGGAAGTTCTCAAGGCCCAGATTGCTCATCACCGTGGCAACCAATGCGCCACCCTTGAGCCGGTCCTCTTCGGCCCAGCGTGCCGCCATCAGCGCCATAAACTGGTCCCCGTCCCCGACCTGACCCTTTTCATCAATCAGAATCACCCGGTCTGCATCGCCATCCAGACAGATGCCAACATCCGCCCCATGCGCCACCACCATTTCAGCGGCGGCCTGAGGGTGGGTCGATCCGCAGCCCTCGTTGATATTCAATCCGTTGGGTGCAACCCCCATCGGGATCACATCCGCCCCCAGTTCCCAAAGCGTCATGGGCGCAACATGGTGCGCGGCCCCATTGGCGCAATCAATCACCACCTTCAGCCCATCCAGCCGCATACGCCGTGGAAAGGAGGATTTCACCCGCTCGATATAACGGAACCGGCTGTCATCAATCCGCTTGGCGCGGCCAATCTCGATCGCCGGGGCAAGATCAACACCAGAGGCGACAAGTGCCTCAATCTCTCCCTCAGCCTCGTCTGACAGCTTGAAGCCATCAGGGCCAAAAAACTTGATCCCATTGTCATGGGCCGGATTATGACTGGCAGAGATCATCACCCCCAGATCGGCGCGCATCGAGCGTGTAAGCAATCCGACCGCCGGTGTCGGTACCGGCCCCAGCAACAACACGTTCATGCCTGTGCTGGTCAAACCCGCTGTCAGCGCGTTTTCAAACATATACCCCGACAGCCGCGTATCTTTGCCGATCACGACACGATGCACAGCAGAGCCGTCGTTGCGAAAATACCGCCCCACAGCCGCGCCGATGCGCAATGCCATATCAGGGGTCATCGGGTGAATATTGGCCGTGCCACGCACGCCATCTGTTCCAAAAAGTGTACTCATACCTGTCTTCCTGCCATGGCAGCCCGCCATAATGCAATTGCCTGTACCGTCTGAGGCACATCATGCACCCGCAAAATCTGGACGCCATGGGAAAGAGCGGCCAAAGCGACCCCCAAACTGCCCGACACGCGGGCATCCGCCTGATCTGTTTGCGAAATCGTGCCGACAAACCGTTTACGCGATGCCCCCAACAAGACCGGAACGCCAAGGCTGTGGAAAAGCCCGAGCCGCGCAAGGATTGTCAGGTTATGTTCCAGCGTTTTGCCAAATCCGATGCCCGGATCGGCGATGATCCGGTTTCGAGCGATGCCCAACGCCACCAACGTATCAATCTGCCGCTCAAGGAAGTCATAGACATCCAGAAGGACGTTATCATATTGCGGATCAACCTGCATCGTGGCGGGATCGCCCAAGGCGTGCATCACACAAACCGGAACATTCTGTTGTGCCGCCAAGGGTGTCAGCGCCGCGTCATAAGTGAACCCCGACACGTCATTAATCAGCCCCGCCCCCGCCTTCAGGGCCGCCTGTGCCACCGCCGCCTTGCGCGTATCGACCGAGACCAGCGTTTTCACACCTGCGCGGCGCAAGCCGCTGATCACCGGCACAACGCGGCCAATCTCTGCGTCAATCGCCACGGTTTCTGCCCCCGGACGGGTGGATTCCCCGCCGACATCCAGCAGATCGACACCGGCGTCCCGCATGACCTGTCCGGCCCGTACCGCATCCGCCGCTGCCGCATGTAGCCCGCCGTCAGAAAAACTGTCCGGTGTCGCGTTCAGGATACCCATTACACGCGGCGCAGCCATGGAAAGCCCGCCAATATCCGAGCGTGGCGCGGCCAGACGCTCGATCACATCCGCCGGTGCCTCGGTCATCGGGATCACCGTAGGAATGCGTCCACGTGCCAGAACTTCGAGGTGGGTAAACCACCCCCATCCGCCGGCCAATGCCAACCCGCCCGCCGGACGCCCCGGTCCGGTCTGAACAAGCGGGCGGTAATATTCGGCGGCCCCGGTCACAGCTGCGCCTGTGTCACATCCATGACCCGAAGCGGCACAGAGCTGTCGCCCGGTCCTTCGGCCCCGACCACCAACATCTCCTGCGCATCAAAACTGGCTGCGAACCATGCCGCCAATGCCACCGCATCATGAGGCTGCGCTGAAGGTGTATCCACCGCATCCAGCACGATCTTGGACGGGGCCCAAACGCAGGTCTGACCGTTTTTCATGGCCCAATCCAGTTCTGTGCGGGTTTCCACCACCACACAACGGTCATCCTTGGACGCCAATACCCAAGCGTTTTGTTCGATCGCCAGCAGGTCAATGCGCCGTTGCGCCATTTTATGAGGCAGGTTCGGTGCCGGCGTCTCGGGGGCGCCAACGCAAAGGATCAGGGGGCGGCCCTGTGCTTCCAACTGGTCCAGCCACCCCTTAAGATGAGGCGACGCAATCGCGGCATTGCTCAGGTACACTAATTCCGGCTGTGGTGCTTCTTCTGCATCCAGCTCCACAGCCACCTCGCCGGCCCGTGTGCGCACAATTTCCACACCCAATGCACCGGGGCCACGGTCCAGTTTTTCGATCCGGACAAACACCCGCATCGCCTGTGGTTCCAGTAAAATACGTTCAGCAACCCGCCCGGCCAGCGTTTCCAGCAAGGCCAGACGTTCAACAGCCAGTTCAGCTGCAATCGCCTCGGTTACGCGGTCATAGCTGAGGATACGGTCAACATCGTCGTCAATCGGGCCGGTGAGCGGGCGCACTTCAACGACAACATTGAAACAAATGCGTTGGGTGACGCCCCGTTCGGCCTGAAATGCGCCGATCTCGACCTCTACGGTATGGTCGCGCAGGGAAATCCGGTCAAGCGGATCACTACCGGACAGGGTTTCGGACATCGCATCAGCCCGTTCGGACGGATGGGCAAAGGCCAGTCGGACTTCGTTCGGCATGGGGCACCTCTTGGTGATGGATCGTTTCCAACCATCTAGCGATCCTGTCGCCCGAGTGACAGTCCGGTTTCCGGCACGCCAGCACCAAAATCCGTCAGTTGGACGCGGTACGCCAAGTATGACGGTAAAACAGATGTACGCCAATCTTTGCAGTTCGGGTATATACGCGGGCCCAACGCGGATTCACCGCTGTTGTGTGGTAATGGGTGGCCCCTTTGGTCAGCGCCGGCACCTTGCCATCCATCATATAGCGGGCAACCTTGCCGGCACGGGCATAGGCGCGTGGTTCGGAGATGACTTCGGCATGACCGTCACAGGTATAGGTGAACTGGCATTGGTACTTTTTGCCTGTGCCCTGATTGATAACCCCACAAAGAGACCCCGGGAAGCGCCCACTCTTAACCCGGTTCATGATCACCTCGGCCACTGCGAACTGCCCTTTGACGGTCTCACCGCGCGCTTCGAAGTAAAGGGCTTCTGTCAGGCAGCGCCACTGGGCCGACCCGCTGGCCTTTGGCTGGCTGTCGATCCAGCTGCGCGTCAGTTTTACCCCGCCTTTTGCCGCGGCAGGCTGTACCAATAGTTCATTCAGCCGGTCCTTACCGGTCGCTTTCAGCCCCGTCTGTTCAACACGGGCCAGTTCCTTTGCTTTGTCGGAAGATGCCGAGGCCCCCACCGGAACGAAGGTCAGCGCGCCCAAAAACAGGGCAATGAACAATTGGCGAATAGGCAGCATGAGGGGTCTCACAGGTCGTTTCAATTGGGTCAGCGCTTAGCATAATTCCCAAAATGGTAAAGGATGCCGACAATTCCCCGCTTGCATACCCCCTAACCACTACACTCTGTGGCAAAAACCCGCCAGTTTCCTACCCTATCTTGTGTTTTATTGCGAGCTGTGCCGCGGCTAATCGCGCAACCGGAACGCGAAAAGGTGAACAGGAAACATAGTCAAATCCCGCATCGCGGCAAAATGCGATTGATTCGGGATTGCCGCCATGTTCCCCACAAAGCGAAATTGTGATGCCCGGTTGCGCCGCGCGCCCGCGTTCTGCGCCCAGTTTGAGCAGCTCGCCCACACCCTGCGTATCCAGCATATGGAAAGGATCTTCGTCAAACACCTCCTGCTGCACGTAATCCGACATGAACCGCCCCGCATCATCACGCGAAAGACCATAGGTCATCTGGGTCAAATCATTGGTGCCAAAACTGAGGAAGGCACAATGCGGCGCAATCTCGCCGGCCATCAGCGCCGCGCGCGGGGTCTCTACCATAATACCCAGACGGTATTCAAAACTGCTGTCCTGTTCGGTCCGCACCGCAGCGGCCACCGCATCAATGGCGGTCTTGACCAATTCAACCTCGCGTCGCGCAGACACCAGCGGGATCATGATTTCCGGAACCACCGGCTCGCCACCGCGACTGACCTCGACCGTGGCCTCAAAAATTGCCCGTGCCTGCATCTCGTAAATTTCGGGCACCGTGACACCCAAACGCACGCCGCGCAGGCCCAGCATCGGGTTATACTCTGACATCGCTTCGATCCGCCGGGTGACGTCCGACAGCGGCAGGTTCAACGCATCAGCAAGTTCGCGCTGTCCGGCTTTGTGCATCGGCAGGAATTCGTGCAGTGGCGGATCAAACAGGCGGATGCACACCGACTGGCCCTGCATAATGCGAAACAATTCTTTGAAATCATCACGCTGCATCGGCAACAGGCGCTCCAGCACCGCGCGCCGGTCCTTGCCGGTCTCGGCAAAGATCATTTCGCGCATCACCGTCAGACGCCCCGCCTCAAAGAACATATGTTCGGTGCGACACAGCCCAATACCGTGGGCATTAAAGTTGCGCGCCGTCTGCGCATCCGCGGGCGTATCAGCATTGGCCCGCACACCGATATCAGCCACATCTTCGGCCCAGCCCATCAACCTTGTGAAATTCTCGTCCAGCGCGGCTTCGATCATCTGGGCCTGACCGGCAAGAATAGTGCCGCTTGATCCATCCAACGTGATCTCGTCCCCTTCGCCAAACACCCGACCGTCCTGCGTTGTCATCTGCTTTTTGCGCAGATTGAACTTGATATCAGACACACCAACCACGCAGGGCAGACCAAGACCGCGCCCGATAACGGCAGCATGGCTGGTCACACCGCCGCGCTCGGTCAGGACACCGGCAGCCGCGTGCATCCCGCGAATATCCTCGGGCGAGGTTTCGCGCCGGATCAGAATACAGGCCTCTCCACGCGCGGCTGATGCCTGTGCCTCACTGGCGGAAAAGACAATCTTGCCGGTCGCAGCCCCCGGGCTGGCAGCAATGCCACGGCCAATCTCGTCCCGTTTGAAGCGCGGATCAATCTGGCGGTGCAACAGTTCGGTCAAGGTGCGCGGTTCAACCCGCATCAATGCCTCTTCGCGCGGGATAATCCCCTCATCCGCAAGGGCCACGGCAATCTTCACCGCCGCCCGTGAAGAACGCGCGACAACAACTCCATCCAGAATATGCAGCTTGCCATCCTGAATGACAAATTCGACCTGCATTTCCGCCCGCAGCTTGCGCCGCATCAGCGCGGCATGTTCTGTCAGTTCTTGAAACGCCTCTGGTGCCAGTTCCTCCAGTGAGGGGCCGCGCGGATCGCGGGTCAGGTACAGGCTGCCTGCATCGGACGCGAGGGCATCACGCCCCTGTGACTGGCTTAGATAGCGGCCGGTGATCTGGCGCAGCCCCGTGTCGGAATCAACCAGTTGCAACACACCGGACCCGCATTGCCCGGTGCCCACACCAAAGGCCATTTCCTGCACCACAAGGCCCAGCCCCGCATCCGCAGGCGCCCCCTTGGCCTGACGCAACAAACGTGCCGATGTGCCATCCCAGGCCCGCGCCATCGACCGCAGCACCGCCGCCAGCTGGACCTCTGGGTCTTGGGGAAATTGTTCTTCGGTTTCAGCCTCATAGGCCCGCAAGGATTGGGTCAGTGCGGCCCGCCCGTCGCCGGACACCTCGTCAAACATATCAGGGTCAAGGCGCGCGACATTGATCGCGTAGCCCTGCACAAACCGCGTATAGAGCGCCGCAGCAGATTCTTCGCCAATGCTGCCACACAGCTCTTCGAAACGGGTGTCATTGATCCCGATGTTCAGTACTGCCCCCGGCCCGCCCCAATCGGGATCCTGACTTGACGGGCGCACACACATCAACGCGCCTTTTGGCATCTCGGCGACAACACTTGCGACATCGGGCATCTCGCCCTTGGCGATTTTCTGCACCGCATCAAAGGACACAGCCACCGTGCGCGGTACCGGCAGATCAAGCCGCACCAGACGCTGCAGGCATTTCGCCCGCCCGCCATGGGTGTGGTTTGCAATCGGCCCGGTCGCGGTGACCAATGTGGTGTCTGGATTATTCTGCACTGCGGCACCCCTGATGTTCAGGTGCAGCATAGGGTTTATGCGATGTCTGGCAAGGGCGCGCAGCCCCGGATGTCATGCGGGCGTTACAAAAACCGCTTAACCATCCACCTTTGTCAAATCAGCGACAGAGGTACAGATCGTGCGGATCCGGCTGAGCAGGTTCAACCGGTTGCGCCGCACCGTGCCATTGTCGCTGTTCACCTGTACCGCATCAAAGAACGCATCGACCGGCGCGCGCAGGGTGGCCATGGCGGACATGGCGGTGGTGAAATCCTGTTTCTCCATGGCGGGGGTGATCACCGCCTCTGCTTCATCCAGTGCCTTAAACAATGCACGCTCTTCGTCGGTTTCGCTGAACTTCACATCCGCACCATAGGAGTATTCCACCCCGTCGGCTTCCTCGGCCTGTGTCAGAATGTTGTTGGCACGCTTGAAGCCCTGGATCAGGTTTTCACCGTCATCGGTTTTGAGGGTTTCCGACAAGGCTTTGGCGCGTTTGACGAGAAGCGTCAGGTCGTCGTTTTGGGGCGTCGCGCCTTCCGGCGCGCCATCAGGAATACTGATGCAGGCGTCGATGATGTCGTGACGGATGCCTTGGTCTTTGAGATAAACTTTGAGGCGGTCATGGAGGAAGGCGAGGATTTCAAGAAACTGTGGTGCTTGCGCGATCGGAGTAATATGAGCACTCCACTCAGCGATATCATATGCTACTTCTGTGACCCCATTGTGCGACGGCCCTAAGTATAATTCTGCTTCTTGATGTGGCCAAGCACTGACGACATATGCGTCACTCTCGTTGTCTTCGTCAGAGCCAATATCGTAGAGTCGATTGTTTCGGTTAAGTTGGTTCAATAGAAGCCAGTAAGCTTCCTCTATTGCTGATTTAATATCCAAGCTCAACCCGTTAGAGACTGCCAATCGAATAACCCCCAACGCAGCCCGCCGCAGCGCAAATGGATCCTTACTCCCCGTCGGCTTCTCGTCAATCGCCCAGAAGCCGGTCAGCTTGTCGATCTTCTCGGCCAGAGCCACGGCCACGGACACCGGTGCGGTTGGCACGTCATCGGACGGCCCCAAAGGCGCGTAGTGTTCCTGCGCCGCCGCAGCAACCGCATCCGACATGCCCGCAGCAGACGCATAATACCGCCCCATCAAGCCCTGCAATTCGGGGAATTCATAGACCATTTCAGACGACAGATCGGCCTTGGCCACCTTGGCCGCCGCTTCCGCCTCATCCGCTTCCGCGCCGACCATCGGGGCCAATTCGCGGGCCAGCACGGCCATGCGGTTGATCAACTCGGCCTGTGTGCCCAGCTTGTTGTGGAAGGTGACGTTTTCCAGCGCCTTAACCCACGTCGCCATGCCGTCCTTGGACTTGGCGACGCGCAGATCGTTCTCCCAAAAGAACTTGGCATCGGCCAAACGCGCTGACAGTACCTTTTCATTTCCCGCCAAAATTGTCGCGCCATTGTCAGCCGTGGTGCGGTTGGCAACGGTGATGAATTTCTCAATGCGCCCCGTCTTGGGGTTGCGCACGGAAAAGAACTTTTGGTGCTCTTTCATCGAGGTTTGCAGCACCTCAGCCGGCAGGCCAAGGAAGTCGTCGGCAATATTGCCCATCAGCACAACCGGCCATTCGACCAGCCCGGCCACCTCGGCCAGCAATCCGGCATCCTCGACCACTTCCATGCCACTGGCAAAGGCGACATTGGTGGCATCGTTCCAAATGGTTTCGCCGCGGGCATCAGCGCGCAGCACAACATTGGCGCGGGCAAGCTTCGCCTCGTAATCCTCGAAAGACGTGACCTTAATCGCGTCAGGCGCAAGGAATCTATGGCCAAAGGTGGTGTCGCCAGATGTGATCCCATCCACCTCCAGCGGGACGATCTGCGCGCCATCTTCGGCGGACATCACACAAAGGATAGAGTGCAACGGGCGCACCCATTTCAAACTGCCGCTGCCCCAGCGCATGGATTTGGGCCAAGGGAAATTGCGGATCGTCTGTTCCAGCACTTCGGCAATGATCTCGGCAGCGGGACGGCCCGGCTTGTTGATCTTGGCAAACAGGATTTTGCCCTTGGGTGTGTCGCGTTCCTCAAGCTGGTCGCGGTTCACCCCTGCCCCGCGTAGGAAACCCTCGATGGCTTTTTCCGGTGCATCGGCCTTGGGGCCTTTGCGTTCCTCGACCACAGCAGGAGAGGCATCCAGCATCCCCTCAACCGTCAATGCCAAACGGCGCGGGGTGCTGAAGGCAGCGGCAGAGGCATAGGTCAGACCGGCCTCGACCAGACCGTTTGTCACCAGCTTTTGCAAATCCGCAGCGGCACGCGATTGCATACGGGCGGGGATTTCTTCAGAGAACAGTTCGATCAGCAGGTCAGGCACGGGTTTTCCTTAACATCGGGTCGGTGGAAGGGGTCAGGTTCGGATTATTCAGAAGGCGCGGTTTTTTCAGGCAAGGCGGGGCATTCTTCGCCCACAACGGTGCCGTCATATGCTTTTTCGCCGCAATCGTTCAGCTCGTGCCAGACATAGCCACGCCCGTCATCGGTGATGGCAACAATCCGGTCCACGCCGTAATGCACGTTTTTGCCACTCAGAAAGGTCAGCGCGGTGCCAGCGGTGATTTCGGCTGCGATGGCAGCAGCGTCGAAACAATCAAACCATGCCGGCGCATTGCGCGGTTCGACATTGTCGATCAACACATAGCTTTCGGTCAAAAAGGCCAGGCTTTGCGTGGTGGTGAAACAGGCGCGATAGCGGATCGGAGAGCTTTCGGCGTCGATCGCTTGGAAGCTGTCGAAAAGGATCGGCTCGGGGGCCTGCGAATTCAGCGACACAAGGGCCACCTCTTCCTCGGCCACGGCTTCGTAGAAACCATAGATTTGCAGGTAATACAGCCCGGCGCCGGCAATGAGTGCTGAAATCAAGATCACAATCCCTACGATTTTGCCGTTCATGGCTGCCGCCCCATATGGAACACCTTAGGGGACAACTGCGGCGCTGTCCGGTTCATGCTGCATCCTCGGACCAGCCACCGGCACGGGTTTGCACAAAGGCATCGGCGCACATCTTGGACAGGGCACGCACCCGTCCGATATAGGCCTGCCGCTCGGTCACAGAGATCACGCCGCGCGCATCCAACAGGTTGAACATATGGCTGGCCTTGATGCATTGATCATAGGCCGGATGTACCATGATGATACGCTTACCGGTTTTGGGATCATTTACAGGCTGTTCAAGGATCATCTTGCAATGGGCCTCGGCCTCTTCGAACTGGCGCAACAACACGTCGGTGTTGGCAGTGTCAAAGTTCCAGCGGGCGTATTCCTCTTCGGTCTGCTTGAACACATCCGCATAGGTCAACGGGATCAACGCATCAGGATCGTTGAACGGCATGTTCATCACATGGTCAACGCCAAGGACATACATCGCCAGACGTTCCAGACCATAGGTCAATTCGCCGCTGACCGGATGACAGTCATGTCCGCCGACCTGCTGGAAATAGGTGAACTGGCTGACTTCCATACCATCACACCAGACTTCCCATCCCAAGCCCCAAGCGCCCAAGGTCGGGCTTTCCCAATCGTCCTCTACAAAACGAATGTCGTGCAGGTCCATATTGATGCCGATCGCTTCAAGCGAACCAAGATACAACTCTTGCAGGTTTGGCGGGCTCGGTTTGATTAACACCTGATACTGGTAATAATGCTGCAACCGGTTCGGGTTCTCGCCGTAGCGCCCGTCAGTGGGGCGGCGCGAGGGCTGCACATAGGCCGCGGCCCAAGCTTGGGTGCCCAGTGACCGAAGGGTGGTTGCCGGATGGAAGGTCCCCGCCCCGACCTCCATGTCATAGGGTTGCAAAATAGCGCAGCCTTTGGAGGCCCAATAATTCTGCAACGCCAGAATGATCGCCTGAAACGATTTTGGTTTTGCGATACTCTGGTTTTTCTCGGGGGTCTGGGACATCTCAATTGCCTCTCGTTGGCTTTGGCTTCTACCTACGGTCCCCACCCTTGGGCGTCAATTGCATCACACCTACAAAATCGCGCGGCAAATGCCCGATGCAACCATGGCGTTTCTAGCGTTTTCCTGCTTTATCTCCGCAACCTGTGAATCACATGAGAAACTTCCCCTATGACGCGCATTTTTTCGATTTTGCTGGCTGCAACCTTTTCTCTCCTGATCTTTCTAGAGAGCGCCGCCCTCGCACAGTCACCTGACGATGTCGTCTGGGTTCAGATCGAGGCACAACCACGGCTTTCCGAAGCCACTGCCCGCGCCCGCGTTTACGCCGAACAGGTAGAGGATGTGAACGGGTTTTCACTGGGTGGCGGCTGGTACGCGATTGCAGTGGGCCCCTACCGCCGTGCGGACGCCGAGCAGGTCTTGCGGCAATATGTGCGCAGTGGCATCGTGCCGCGTGACAGTTTCATCCAGCTTTCAAGCAGCTTTCGCCAGCAGTTCTGGCCAGTGGGCGCAAATGTACTGAACCGCGATGTCGCACAGGCACCGGACGCACCAGCCGTTCCACAAGAACCCGATGCACCGGACAGCGCATCCGCACCCGCCGAAGCGCCCCAACCAACAGTTGCTCAGACACCGGCGATCCCCGTTCAGGAACCCATCGATGAAACCCTATCCGAAGCGCGCCGCAGTGAGCGTCGGCTGAATGGGCAGGAACGCAAGGATTTGCAGATCGCGCTGAAATGGGCCGGGCACTATAACGCAGCTATCGACGGCT
The DNA here is from genome assembly GCF_029285175.1 of Sulfitobacter sp. M05. Taxonomy (GTDB): domain Bacteria; phylum Pseudomonadota; class Alphaproteobacteria; order Rhodobacterales; family Rhodobacteraceae; genus Sulfitobacter. The sequence goes on from NZ_JABEDH010000001.1 coordinate 1,386,591, forward strand.
CTTTCGGGCGCGGCACGCGCAATTCAATGGCCGCGTGGCAGGATGCAAATAACTTTGAAACAACCGGTGTTCTGACGACCCTGCAACGGGCAACGCTGTTGAAACAGTATAATGCCGTGCTTGACGGATTGGGCCTGAACCTTGTGCGCGATGTGCAGGCAGGAATCGAAATGGTGATGCCAACAGCACAAGTTGCTTTTGCCAGATACGAGGCCCCTTTTGCCCAGTATGACAGCACCGGCGACATTGGCGCGCGGGTTTTGCTGATATCACAGGCCGGCGACCAGAACACCTTGTTCGGTTTGTACGACATCATGCAAACCCTTGAAATCGTACCACTGAACGGGCCGCGTGAACGCCGCAAATCGTCATTCACGCTGGTGGGGGAAAACGACCGGATCATCAGCGAAACACGTGCCAGCCTGAAAGACGGTCAGGTCAAGGGTTTCACCCTGATCTGGCCTGCTGGGGACGAGGCGCGTCGCAGCCGTGTGATGGCCGAACTCGACAAAAGCTTTACCCGCCTGCCCGGTGTTCTTGATCCGGCTGCTGGCGGCGACGCCGAACAGGCCATTGATCTGGTGTCAGGCTTGCAGGTGCGTCAGGCGAAACTGGCCCGCTCGGGCTTTTTCATTGACCGCAGCGGCACGGTGGTAACCACAGCTGAAGCCGTGCGTTCTTGTGGGCGCTTGACGGTGGATGGTGACACCGATGCCGATGTGCTGGCACAGGACGACACCAACGGTATCGCGTTCCTGAAGCCGCGCGGCGACCTTGCCCCGCTGGCGGTTGCCGCCTTTGATCTGGGCACCCCGCGCCTGCAGTCGGAAGTCTCTGTTGCTGGCTATTCCTACGAAGGTGTGCTGTCCGCCGCGACTCTGACCTTTGGCAAACTGGCAGACGTGCGCGGCTTGTCCGGCGAAGAACACCTGAACCGTCTGGCGCTCAAGGCACAGGCCGGCGATGCCGGTGGTCCGGTGTTTGACGCAAGCGGCAATGTTGTGGGGATGTTGTTGCCCCGACCGTCCGGTGCGCAGGAATTGCCGGAAGATGTCAGCTTTGCACTGGCCGGCGGCACTGTTGCGGCTCTTGCTGCGCAAGCAGGTGTAGAACTGACGGCCTCGGAGCGCACCGACAGCATCGCCCCGCGTGACTTGCGACTGGCCGCGCAGGGCATGACCGTATTGGTCAGCTGCTGGGAATGATGAAAAAGGGTAAGACTTTTGTGCAGGTCTTGCCCTTTTTCCTTTGGCGCGGAGCTTTTCAGAACACCGCGCCAGACGGATTTTTTTGAAAAATCCGGACCGTTTTCTTTAAAAGAAAACGCCTATCCCAGAATGGCAGGCGTCAGATAAATCAGTGTCGGCCCGTCCGCTGCAAAGGCATCGGAAACCGCCTCTTGCATCTGCGCCAAATCCCCCGGTGCCACAGCCCGCGCGCCAAAGGCCTCGGCCAGCTTCACAAAATCCGGATTGCGCGCCACCACAGCATTTGGCGCAATCTGGGCGCGCACCATGCTGTCCTCGATCTCACCCAGCTTGCCATTGTCCCACAGAATGATCGGCAGGCTCAGCCCCAGCTCAACCGCCACACCCAGCTCTTGCATGGTGTAGTGAAACCCATAATCCCCGATAATCGCCAGGGTCGGCTTGCCCTGACGTGCAACCGCCCCGCCAATCGCCGCCGGCGTGGCGTATCCCAAAGTGCCAAAGCCATAGGGATGGTGCCAATGCCCGGGGCGGTCCATATCCCAAACTTCTTTGGCCACATAAGCAAACTGCGTCATGTCGGAATAGATCATCGTGTCCGCAGGTACCGCCGCGCGCAGGGCGTCACAAACCGGCACAATACCGGGGCGTTCGGCGTCTGTTTCGGCACGCCAGCGGGCACGGGTCGCCGCGACCTCCTCCGCCTTCCAGCCGCTTTGGCGGGTGCCGTCTTGTGGCAGTTCGGCGGCCAATGCGCTTAGGAAAGCACCGGCTTCGGCCTGCATCGGATGGCTGGCCCGTTGCGGATCGGAGAGAACTTCGGGATCAAGATCAATGCGTACCAGATCGCCAGTATGTCCCAGATGGGACCGCCAGATGTCGACCTCGGCGAATTCAGTTCCGATGGCGATGACCAGATCAGCCTTGCCCAGAACCGTGGCGCTTTCTCCGCGGGCAAGACAGGCACCGTAATTCAACGGGTCGTCCCCCGCGATGATGCCCCGCCCCGCATAGCTGCTCATGCTGGCCGCGCCGCAGGCCGACACCACCGCACGTGCAGCCTCACTTGCCTGTGCCGCGCCACCGCCAAAGACAAACAGCGGCATTTGCGCCTGCCCCAGCATCGTGACCAACTGCGCAACGTCCTGTGCCCGATACCCTGTTGCTACCACCGGTGACAGCTTGGCCGGTGCCGGCGATGCCACGGCTTCCAACTGTGCAATCGGGACCTGAATGTGCTTTGAGCGGGGCCGCGCACTGATGAATTCAGCAAAGGCGCGATCGACCAACCCGTAAGCCGCATCCGCGCTGACGGCGACCTCAGACCAGTCACAGACCGTTGCAGCCGCCGCCTGCTGATCCTTCATCTGGTGCAACTGGCCACGCCGCGCCGCCACCTCGTCCAGACAGGATGACATCACCAGCATCGGCACGCTATCGGAATAGGCCTGCCCCATAGGTGTCATAATGTTACACACCCCCGGACCGGTGATCACATAGGCCACCCCCGGCTTGCCACTCGCACGGGCATAGCCATCGGCCATAAAGCCTGCACCTTGTTCATGGCGCGCCAGAACATGGGCGATGCCCGCCTCTTCAATGCCGCGATACATCTCTTGGTTATGCACACCGGGAATGCCGAAAATCACATCAACGCCGCGCTCTTTCAACATATGAGAAATCTGCGCACCCAGTGGTTTGGCCCCATTGGCAAGTTTTGTTTCGGGCATCACGCTCTCCAGAATTTAACAGTTAAGATGACATAGACCGCCAGCAGTTCCAGCCGGCCAATCAACATTGCAATGGTCAGAATCCATTTTGCGGTATCGTTGAGGCTGGCAAAGTTTCCAGCTGGGCCAATAATCGGGCCCAATCCCGGACCAATATTCGCCAAGGCTGCCGCCGCGCCCGAGACCGAAGTGATGAAATCAAGCCCTGTCAGGCTCAGCGCAACGGCAACCAACCCCAGCGTCACGATGAAGAACATAAAGAACGACATCACCGAGGACAGAACATCCGGCCCCACGGGGCGCCCGTCATAGCGCGGCGTGAAAATGCCGTGCGGCGAACGGATACGGCGCAACTGGGCACGGATCGAGGCAAACAGAAGCTGGTAGCGGAAAATCTTGATCGAACAGGCGGTAGAACCCGCACAACCACCGATCAGGCCAATGAAGAAAAACAGGGTTACCGCAAAGCCGCCCCATTGCATGTAATCAACGCTGGCATATCCGGTGCCGGAAATGATCGAGGTGATATTGAACAGCGCCTCGCGAAAGTTCTTTTCCCATGAGTTCGGAAACAGCTGATGCAAAACGAAGATCGTGATCCCCACAAGAATAAGCAGGGTAAAGATAAACCCGCGCACTTGCGGATCACGGTGCAAGGCCATGGTATTGCCGTTCAACAGCTGCACGTAGCGCACGAACGGCAGAGCCGCGAGGATCATAAAGACTGATGCGACGTATTCGGCGTTGCCCGAAAACGCGCCGAAAGAAGCATCGTAATTGGCAAACCCGCCAGTAGCGATGGTGGTCAACGCATGTACCGTAGCGTCAAAGATGCTCAGCCCCACTGAGACGTAGCCCAGCACACAGGCCAGCGTCAGCCAAAGGTAGATGACCGAAATCTGGGTGGCGATCTGACCGGCGCGGGGAAGGATTTTACCAAAGGTGTCAAACCCTTCAGACTTAAAAATCTGCATACCGCCCACCTTGAGTTCCGGCAGGAACACCATGGCGACAACAATAATACCAACCCCGCCGAGCCATTGCAGGATGCCGCGCCACAACAACAGCCCCTTGGGCAGCGTTTCCAGCCCGCTCAGCACCGTAGATCCGGTGGTGGTCAGGCCTGACATTGCCTCAAAGAACGCATCGGTGAACCCCGAGCCGGTGGCCCCCAGAATAAAGGGCAAGGCACCAAACAGCGGCAACATCAGCCACACGCCCGTGGTAAGCAAAAACGTCTGCTGGATGGTCAGCCCCTCGCGCACGCCATTGGCGCAGGCCAGCGCGAGCATACCTCCGGCCAGGGTTGTGATCAGGGCGGATTCAGCAAAGACACGCCAATGCCCACGGCCCTCGGCCACATCCACCAGCATCGGCAACAGCATGGCCACGCCCAGCACAGCCACCAGCAGGCCAACAACATATCCGACAGGGCGTAAATCTAACATGGCCGCAGCGTTGGCGCGGGGCCACAGCAGTGTCAAGCGGTCACCGGTTATTCAAACGAAAACGGCCTGCCCAACACCCGTATTATGGGGTCGGAACAGGCCATTTATCAGACTGTGCTGGGAAGCCGCAGTTCAGAGATAGTACAGGTCGCGGAAGACGAAATGCACGATATCGTCGCGCTTGATACCCATCTTATCCAGCTCCGCGTCGGATTTTGCCTGCAACATGTGAACCTGATCCACCCGGCGCTGACCAGTGGAGGACATTGCCATTTTGTTCACAACGTTCTCGATCTTCAGACCAAGACGGATAAAGAAGTTCCGGGTTGCGGTGATCTCATTGTTGAGAACGGCGGATGCATCAGTGCTTGTGGATGCGAAATCTTGGTAAGCCATAATAGGTGCCTCATGACGGAATGTTTATCGTTACACGTCCGTCTAGGCACTTGCTGCACCGCAGAATAGAGACAATACTGCATAGCCGGTTGGCAAAAAACGCATGCCGCATTGCGGCATAAATTTGGCACACCTCTTACGGACCTGCCGTTCAGCCGACGTGAAACAGCGTATTGAAGAGTTTTGGGTCAATACTCTGCATCTCAAAGGTCGGGCCCTCTGTCAGCACCGAAATCGCATCATGGCTGTGCAGGCTTTCCTGATGGCTGGCAATAACGCGGAAATCGCCGACCCTTGGCTCTGCCAACAGCTGTTCGCAGAACAAACGCGCGGCATCCTCGACAAAAATCGGGTTGGCAGCGTTCAATTCGGCAAAGGCCTGTTCGTCCTCGCGTTTGACCATCACCTGAGTCTCAGTGGGCACGGCACGACGGCAGGCGTCGATCAGATCTTCAAACCACAGGCAATCGCCATCACAGTTGATCACTGCGGAAACCCGCGCCACCGAGCGCTGCGAATGCGGCGTGGCCAGTTGCCCGCGGGTTGAACGGGCATGTTCGGACAACTCCAGCGAACAGGGACAGGTGCTGGAATAGACATAATCAAGGTGGATCATTTTCTGGCGCACACCGTCTTTCTCGACCAGTTCCAGTGCCACATCATAATATTGATAACCTGACAGGCCGGACCGCAACGATTCAATCTTCATCGGAAAGCTGAACCGCATTTGTATCCGTGCATCCATGCTGTCCAGATCGGCCTTGTAATCATCCAGCGCCGCCTCGATCACTTCAAAGCTGAAGGTGCGTTCGGCATGTTTGTAGAAACTGCGCATGATCCGGGACATGTTAATGCCCTTCTTATCCGCCTCAAGGCTGACCGAACCGGTTACCGAGGTTTCAAGGACCAAGTCGCCTGCATCCCGGGTCCGGAACCCGATGGGCAGGCGAAAGTTGGAAATACCCACATGCTGGATCTGTTGCTGCGCACCGCGGATCAGGCTGGACGGGCCGTTCTGCAAATCTGGCAAGGTGGCATGGTAGTTATCACCGACTGCGAAATCTTCAGGGTAGCTGCGGTTAAACTCGGGATACCCGCCTGTCTGCGACAACAACCGCGCCACCGCTGGGTCAAGTGCTTCGATCTCTGCCTTGGTAGCTTGTTCGGCCCACGCCCTGAGGGTGGCAAGCGCCTGTTCGGCCTGCGCGCGTTCTGGTGCCTTGTCGACAGACGTTATCACATTCATCAGCTGGGCCCCTTCTGGCGTCTGCCCTATACTTAGGGTGTCCTGCCATGATTACAAACAACGATGTAACTTAGACCGGCAAACGGGGGGCATGCCCCCCGCGAAACCGGCATAATCAGGTCGAAAGCGCCGCGATAAAGTCAGCGGTCAGATCGCCCGCATCCTCAAGGCCGACCGAAATACGCACCAAGCCAGGGGTAATGCCAAGCGCGTCCTTCTGATCCTGCGGCAGCCGTTGGTGGGTGGTAAAGGCCGGCGGGGTAAGGATGGTTTTGGCATCACCAAGGTTGTTAGAGATAATGCCGATCTTGCAGGCATTCAGGAAGCGATAGGCCGCTTCCTTGCCGCCTTTCACCTCAATCGCCAGCATTGTGCCGCCCGCCCCCATCTGCGCCATCGCAAGCGCATGTTGCGGATGATCCGGCAAACCAGGATAGGTTACTTTGCTTAGCGCCGGATGGCCTTGGAGCTTTTGGGCGATTTCCAACGCGGATGTGGTTTGCGCCTTGACGCGCAAGGCCATGGTTTCCAACCCCTTCAACATAATCCACGCGGTGAATGGGCTCATTGAGCCGCCAGTGTGTTTCATGAAAGGTTCAACCGTCTTGCGGATCAATTCGCGGCTGCCAATGATCACGCCTCCCAGCGCCCGCCCCTGCCCGTCTATGTGTTTGGTGGCAGAATAGATCACCAGATCAACACCTTGGGCAATAGCATTGGAATAGACCGGTGTGGCAAAAACATTATCGCAGACAACCAATGCACCATTGGCCCGGGCCAGTGCCGAAACAGCTTCGATATCCACCAGTTCCAACGTGGGATTCGACAGCGATTCAAAGAACACAGCCCGCGTGTCGGGACGAATTGCCGCCTCCCACTGGGCCATATCCCCACCATCAACAAGGGTGACCTCGACCCCGAAACGGGGCAGGATTTCCTCAACAATGTACAGACAAGACCCGAACAATGCCCGCGCCGACACCAGATGGTCGCCCGCCTTGAGGATCGACATCAGCGCCCCGTTGACAGCCGCCATGCCCGATGCGGTGGCAAAGGCATCCTCGGCCCCTTCCAGAGACGCGATCCGGTCTTCGAACATTGCGACCGTTGGATTGCCGTACCGCGCGTAAATAAATTCATCCGGCCCGGCGCTTTCAAAACGCGCTTCGGCCTGTTCGGCGCTGTCATAGACAAACCCCTGCGTCATATAGATCGCTTCGGACACTTCGCCGTATTGGCTGCGCCGGGTGCCCGTATGTACAGCGCGGGTGCTTTTGTGCCAAGTGTTTTGGGTGTCGTCGCTCATCAAATCATCCTTCCGGCCCGCTCAGGCGGGCAATAAAAAACCCCAGACGCGGCCAAGCGAAAGGGGGCTTTCATCCTGACCTTTTAGCAGATTATTTTACGTGGCCCGCAATCCGGTAACAAATCACCACATCGTGTGGCATACGCCCGTCACCGGGTTTCGTCAATCCGCCACCTTTAAGCTCAGCCGTGATTTAAGCGCCATCATTCAGCCGCAAAGACGTACCCTGTTTGCAGATGACACAAAGACAAGGAGAGCAGGTGTTTTCTTTCAAAGAAAACAGCCGGAAGCTTTCAAAGCCTCCGGCCTGGGGTGTTCAAATCAGACCGGTTACTCCGTCTCATCCAACTCGGTAAACCGCTCTAGCGCGACGATCTGCGTCCAGAGGAAAACAAACATCAGCACCGGAAAGCCAAAGGTTTCAATCTTGACCCAGGCGTCTGTCGACATCGTGCGCCAGACCAGTTCATTCGCAATTGCCAGCGCGACAAAAAACACGGTCAACCGGCGCGTTAACACCATCCAGCCTTCCTGTTTCATTGGAATCATCTCTGACATGACATAGGCCAGATAGCTTTGTCCGCGCAGCAAACCGATTGACAGGATCGCCGCGAAGAACCCGTAAACAATGGTGGTCTTCATTTTGAAAAACCGTTCATCATTGAACCACGCGGTCAGCCCGCCAAAGAAAATCACCATGAAGGCAGTGAAAATCTGCATTCGGCTCAACTGTCCGGTCAAGACCCACAAGACCCCCATCGCCACCAGCAGGATCGGCACGAACACCAATGTCGCCACGATAAACCCGGAATATTCGGTGCCGCCAAGTTCAAACACATCATCGCGAATGCGCAGGTAGATTACGAAGAACAACAGCGGCGGTCCCAGCTCAAGCACCTGTTTCAGGATCGGATTTATGGTTTTGGGTTGCCCCATTTGGTTCTCCTTTTGCGCCATCGCACGGGCATTCAACACCGATGCCCACTGCCGCATTGTTCCGTCACCGGCGCGCCCGGATAGCGGGCGGCGCTTTGCAAACGTATTACCCGCCCATCTCAACTATCACAGCGCCTGCCGCGATCAATGCCATCAAGGCAATGCGACGTGGCCCCACGGTCTCTTTCAGGAATACCACACCGATGACAGCCGCAAATACCGTCGAGGTTTCGCGCAGAACGGCCGCTTCGCCCACCTTGTCCAGCCGCGTCGCCATCATGATTGCCCCAAAACTGAGGAAGGCGATAATGCCACCGGCCAGCCCACGCGTCATCAAAGGCCCCAACGCGGGCGGGTTGTCCATCCGCATCCACCGTCGGGCGGCAACAAAGGGCATCACAAAACCATCAATCATGAAAAACCACGCAAGAAAGGTGAACGGGTTTTGCGTTGCGCGAATGCCGTACGCGTCAAATGTAGTATAAAGTGCCACAAACAGCCCCGTCAGCACGGCGATCCCAAGGGCCGCGTTCAGCGTCTCGCGCTCGGCGACCAGATTGCGCATGTTATAGAGCGCCAGCCCGAAAATACCGGCCAACAGCACCCCCACCCCAAGCCATTGCAGCAGCGTGAACCGCTCGTCAAAAATCAGATAAGCCCCGATGACCGCGAATAGTGGCCCTGTGCCACGTACCACCGGGTAGACCACCGTATAGGCCCCTTTGGTATAGGCCCAGGCCTGCAAACACTTATAAATAATGTGGATAACAAAGACGCCGGCAAAGATTGCCCACATATGCGGTTCAGGCCATGGCACCACAAAAAAGGCAAAGGGCGCGGCCATCATGCAATAGGAGAAATCAATTGCACCGCGCGTAAGCCAGGGGTCATGTCGCCCTTTTTGCAGGGCCCCGAAAACCGCGTGAAGGATGGCCGCCATGATGGCAAGGAACAACGCAACAGTATGCCCCGTCGCGGTCCCCTCGATAGAGATCAGCCAGTCGGTCATTGCGCCCTGTTCAACGCTCGTGCCCGATCAGCGCATCAGCAAACTCTTGCGGATCAAACGGGGACAGATCGTCTATTTGTTCCCCCACTCCGATCGCGTGGATCGGCAGGCCGAACTTATCTGCAAGCGCCACCAGAACACCGCCCTTGGCGGTGCCGTCCAACTTGGTCATCACCAACCCGGATACGTCGGAAATCTCTTGAAAAACCTTCACTTGGCTCACCGCGTTCTGCCCCGTGGTCGCATCCAGCACCAGCAAGGTGTTATGCGGGGCGGTCTCGTCCTTTTTACGGATCACACGCACGATTTTGGCCAGCTCTTCCATCAGATCACTGCGGTTTTGCAAACGGCCGGCGGTGTCGATCAACAGCAGGTCCGCACCTTCGGCCTCGGCCTGTGCCATGGCGTCAAAAGCAAGGCTTGCAGGGTCCGATCCCTGTGCTGCGGTCAGCACCGGCACGCCGGCGCGTTCCCCCCAGACTTGCAATTGTTCAACTGCAGCCGCACGAAACGTATCCCCCGCCGCAATCACCACAGACTTGCCCGCCGCCTTGAACTGGCTGGCCAGTTTACCGATGGTTGTCGTCTTGCCAGAGCCGTTGACCCCCACCACCAGAACCACTTGCGGGGTCTTGGGGTAAAGCGGTAAGGGCCGCGCCACCGGTTCCATGATCCGCGCAATTTCATCCGCCATCAGCGCCTTGATTTCCCCCACGGACAGCTTTTTGCCAAAGCGTCCCTCGGCCATATTGGCCGTCACGCGCAGGGCCGTATCCACCCCCATATCGGCACTGATCAACAACTCTTCGAGCTGTTCCAACATGTCGTCATCAAGCACCCGGCGCACCACGGTCTTGGGTGCCGCACGCCCCATCAGACGCCCTAAAAGACCGGGTTTCGCAGCCGGCGCTGACGTCGCCTCTTCCAGATCGGGGGCCACTGGAGTCAGCGTGGTTTTCAACGTTTCAGGGGCGGCTGGCGCAGGCGGCGCGGGCGGTTCGGCGGCCTGTTGTGCTGCTTCTTGCGCTTCTTTTTGTGCAATTTCTGCCTGACGCGCAGCCTCGGCTGCTGCTGCCGTTTCGCGCATCTGCGCCGCTTCCGCTTGGCTGGCCGCCTCACGTTCTGCGGCCTGCGCGGCGGCATCTGCCGCGTCACGGACCGCCTGTGCCTCGGCTGCGCGGGCGGCTTTTTCATCAGCTGCGGTCTGCGCCGCCAAACGTGCAGCTTTTTCTTGCGCCGCCCTTTGCGCCTGCGCCTCGGCTTCTTTTGCCGCCTGCGCTTCAGCAGCGACCTGTGCTTCAGCCTCAGCCGCTACCGCAGCTTCCTGCGCTTCTATCTCTGCTGCGCTGTCCTGGGTTTCGCCCTCTCCGACAATGGCCTCTAGCCCCTCGTCAATCTTGGACGAGGACTTGAACATACGGTCTTTTAATTTCTTGAAAAACGCCAAGGAGGGTCTCCGCACCAGTTTCGATCAGACTTACCCCCTCTGTCGCGGGGATGGAAGTGTACCTGTTTGAATTGACATAGGCGCGAGGGACCCGCAACAACACCCCATGCAGATCAAACTTGCCCTTGTTGCCCTGTTATTGACCGCCCCCTGCGCCGACACGGCACAAGCAGAGCCCGGGCGCATGTGTTCCTCGCAAAAATGGGGACATGCCCACTGCATCCGTCCAGCACATTTTGTCTATGACACCTGCAATGCGATCAAGGTCTTTTCAAAACGCCACGGATTGGACCGTGGCTTTTTCGCGCGGTTGATCTGGCAGGAAAGCAGGTTTGATCCCAATGCGTTATCCCACGCAAATGCCCGTGGCATTGCCCAGTTTATCCCCTCGACCGCAAAACTGCGCGGGCTGAACGACCCCTATAATCCGGCGAATGCCCTAGAGCATTCTGCACAATATCTCGCTGAAATGTTAAGAAAATACGGAAACGAAGGCATGGCGGCGATCGGCTATAACGGCGGGGAACGCCGCGCCGAAGGGTTTCTGGCGGGCAAAGGGCTGGCCCCGGAAACCGTCAACTATGTGCCGATCATTACCGGCCTGCCCGCCGAAGACTGGCGCGATGGAAAACCCAAAGCGCACGACATGCGCCTGTCCAAAACACAAGACTTCCTGCCTGCCTGTTATGCAATGGCCAAAAACCGCCGGATCACCCCGCTGGCAAAGCCGAAACCGCCAGCCCCAAAGATCAAACCCTGGGGGGTGCAGGTCGGTTTTGCCCAATCGAAGAAAGCCGCCCGCGCCGCGGCGCGGTTCAGGACCGCGGCCTGCCGTGGCGTTCTCGGGCGTGAAAAGCCCGAACTGATTTACAAACCACACCGGGTTGCGCGCAACAAAGGATATTTTTTCGCGCAGTTTGGCCGTAACACCAAGGACAGCGCGCGCCAGCTGTGCAAAGCCATGCGCCGCCAAGGGTGCCGCTGTCGCGTGATGGAAAACTAAGCGGTCAGCGGGGACCGGAATTTTTCAAAAATTCCGGCCGATTTCTTTGAAAGAAACCGATCCCCTCCTAAACCTCATCAGCAAAGTGTTTCATCACCATGCGGATCGGATTTGGTGCCGCCTGCCCCAAACCGCAGATCGAGGCATCAACCATCGCCGTGGACAATTCTTCCAGCAATCCGGTATCCCAGCGCTCTGCCTGCATCAGCTTGACCGCTTTTTCACACCCAACCCGGCAGGGGGTACATTGCCCACAGCTTTCATCCTCAAAGAACCGCAGCATATTCAGCGCTGCCGCCCGTGCGGAATCCTCTTCGGACAACACCACAACCGCCGCCGATCCAATGAAAGTGCCGTGGGGCTGAAGCGTGTCGAAATCCAGCGGAATGTCATTCATGCTTGCGGGCAACAGACCCGAAGACGGCCCGCCTGGCTGATAGGCCTTGAACACCTGCCCCTCGGCTATGCCCCCCGCCGCCGCAATGACATCGGTGATCGTCGATCCCGCCGCCAGCAGATAAACCCCCGGCTGTGCCACACGTCCAGAGACGGAATAAGATCGCAGCCCCTTGCGCCCGTTCAGCTCGGTCCCGGACAGAACTTCCGGCCCTTCACGGTAAATCCGTGTCACCCAATGCAGGGTCTCAACGTTATGAACCAACGTTGGCTGGCCAAAAACCCCGACCTGCGCCACAAAAGGCGGCCGGTGACGCGGCATGCCCCGCTTGCCCTCGATGCTTTCGATCATCGCGGATTCCTCGCCACAGATATAGGCCCCGGCCCCACGGCGCAGATCAATAAATCCGGCCTCGACAATGCCCGCAGCTTCCAGTGCGGCAATCTCGGTCGCCAGAATATCCAGCACCGCCGGATATTCGTCGCGCATATAGATGAATACTTTTTCCGCTTCCACGGCCCATGCGGCAATCAACATGCCCTCAAGGAACAGATGCGGCACGCGCTCAAGATAATAGCGGTCCTTGAATGTGCCCGGCTCGCCCTCGTCCCCGTTCACGGCCATATAACGCGGGCCGGCATTGGCACGCACAAACCCCCATTTCTTACCAGATGGGAAACCCGCGCCGCCCAAACCGCGCAATCCTGATGCCAGCACGGTCTCCTGCACCTCTTCCCAATTGCCGGATGCACGCAGCTCTTTCAACTTGCCATAGCCGCCCTCGGCGACATAGGCGTCGAACCCTTCATAGGCTGGCACATGCACGTGGGTATCATCCGCCGCAATCGCCGCCTCAACCTTCTCTACCGTTGCATGGTCGATATGATTATGCCCGATCTCCAGCACCGGTGCCGTATCACAACGCCCCATGCAGGGCGCGCGTAAGACACGCACGTCACTGGCATCAAGCCCGTCTTCCAATGCCGCTTTCAGCGCTTGCGCCCCAGCCAGCTCGCAGGACAGAGAATCACAAACTCGGATCGTCAAGGCCGGTGGCGGCACCTCGCCTTCTTTCACGACATCGAAATGCGCGTAAAAACTGGCCACCTCATAGACTTCGGCCATCGACATCCGCATCTCTTCGGCCAAAGCGCGTAAATGCGCTGCGGATAGACAACCATAGGCATCCTGTATCAGATGCAGAAACTCGATCAGCAAATCCGCGCGGCGCGGTTGGTCTCCCAACAGGGCTCGCACCTCTTCCCATGGACCGTCCAGCAACTGTCGACCCTTGGTATGACGCCGACCTTTCCCCTTGCCCGACTTCCAAACGCCCTTTTCTGGGCCTTTGCCTGCGGCCTTGTCGTGCTGATCCAGCGCCATTTCCTGTCCCTCCATCCAGTATTGCGCCCTTTCTAGCAAAAACACGCCGCACACTACGATCCGAAAACGACAATTCCCTTGTCCTTTGCGCGTTCGGCATGTTTCTACAGGTATCACAATTCTCCTGTGACGCGCCCGGTTTCGCCAATAAGAAACAGCCAGCATAGGCCGCGACATGACTTAACGCGGCAAAACTCCACCTGAACCTCTGGTCGTTGCACCGGTTTTCTGCCAGTCTCGCACTATGAAAAAACACGCGCTGCTGCTCATATTGCTGACCACCCCGCTTGCTGCACAGGATCTCCTCACCCCTGAAGAGTTCGATGCCTATACCAAAGGTAAAACCCTGTTCTACGGCAAATCCGGTCAGGCTTATGGTGCTGAAATCTACTACGAAAACCGCCGTGTCGAGTGGTCCTTTCTGGATGGGGATTGCAAGGAAGGTGAATGGTACGACGCCAACGGGTTGATCTGTTTTGTCTATGAAAACAATCCCGATCCGCAATGCTGGAGCTTCAGTAAAGGTGCCAACGGCTTGATCGCCAGATTCGAAAACCGCCCCGACACCACCGAACTATACGAAGCCAATGAAGGGGATCAGAAAATGCTCTGCCTCGGCCCTAAGGTCGGAGTCTGAGAGCCGCGCCAGCCGCCTCTTCCTCCTCTTTTTGGCCTTATATACTGTCCTCACCCTCGACCGGACGCCGTCAGCTGCGTTCAATCCCCTGACAGCCCTCTTCGCCGAATTGCCCAAGCGGCCAAGCTGTTACAACAGCGTTCCCTGCTCCGGTGCTTCCGGTGTTCCCTTCTTACGCGCAGGGGCCGGTTTCTGACCGACCTTGACCCGCCCGTCGGCAAATTCAATCTCCAGCTCAACGGCTTTTCGCACCGCTTTGGAATCCGTCACCACGGCCCCGTCGCCCCGTACCACCGCATACCCCCGCGCCAGCGTGGCTTTGTAACTCATCGTTTCGCGCAACCGCTCAAGCCCGGCCAACCGCTGCCGCCAGCCCATTGTCTGCCGCACGCCAGCATCGGACAGGCGCTGCGCCAATTTCTCGAATACCTCGGCCTTGACCGCCCGGTCGCGTGCAAGGGCCTCGGGCCGGAACCCCTTGGCGCGGCTTTCGAAACGGTCGCGCTTGGCCGCGACACCACGCCCCAGAGCCGGCCCCAACCGAACGGCCAGCGCATCCAGACGCCGCCGGTCATTTGCCAGCCGCTGGCGCAGGGTTGCAGAACGCAACGACCCTGACACATCCGCCAGACGCACCCGACGACGCTGTACACCGGCAATCAACGCGGGGCCAAGTTGCTCGCCCGCACGATCCATCCGCTGGCGCGGACCATCCAACAAAGTTTCCGCACGCGGCAAAGCCCGCGCCATATCGCGCAAACGCTGCCCCCGCGCGCTCAACCCGTTGCTCAGCAATTGCCCCATACGCGCGGATTGCCCTTCCAACCATGCCACCAGTTCATGGCGCACCGGCACAGCAAGTTCCGCAGCCGCGGTTGGCGTCGGCGCGCGCTTGTCGGAGACAAAATCAATCAATGTCGTGTCGGTCTCATGCCCCACAGCAGAAATCAGCGGGATGGCACTTGCCGCTGCGGCCCGCGCCACAACTT
Organism: Sulfitobacter sp. M05; assembly: GCF_029285175.1. Taxonomy (GTDB): domain Bacteria; phylum Pseudomonadota; class Alphaproteobacteria; order Rhodobacterales; family Rhodobacteraceae; genus Sulfitobacter. The sequence continues at coordinate 1,401,726 of NZ_JABEDH010000001.1, forward strand.
CCTCGTTAAACCCCCACAGATCCTCGACCGACCCGCCGCCTCGTGCCACGATCAACAGGTCAGGACGGGGCATGGCCCCGCCAGGCGTCATCGCATTAAACCCGTCAATGGCACGGGCCACTTCAGGCGCGCATTTTGCCCCCTGCACTGCCACAGGCCAGATCAACACCTTGCGCGGGAATCGGTCCCGCAGCCTGTGAAGAATATCGCGGATCACAGCGCCAGAGGGCGAGGTCACCACCCCGATGACCTCCGGCAGATAGGGAAGAGGCCGCTTGCGGGCAGGATCGAACAAGCCTTCCGCCGCCAGCATCTTTTTGCGCTTTTCCAGCAGCGCCATCAGTGCGCCCATACCGGCGGGTTTAATATCTTCAATGACGATCTGATACTTTGACTGCCCGCCAAAGGTGGTGATCCGCCCGGTGGCAATCACTTCCATCCCCTCTTCAGGCTGGGTCTCAAGCCGGGCAGAAACACCCTTCCAAATCACCCCGGAGATCACCGATTTATCGTCTTTCAGGTCCAGATAGATATGCCCCGAGCGTGGCCGGCTGACGCGCCCGACTTCACCCTTGATGCGCACATGTGAAAATTCGCCCTCGATCACCCGTTTGATCGCACCCGACAGTTCGGTAACCGAAAACTCCGGGCTGTTCTGCCCCGGTGCCACCTCGTCAGGTGTATCGTCAAACATGTCCATCAAATCGCCTCGCCTTTAACCCGCACCGCCCATACCTTGCCACGGCTTTGCCGCCCTCGGGACATTGGCGATATAGTTCGGTTCATTCAAAAGGCCAGACGTTTTAGATTGCCTTGCCCCTTGCCGCCCCACAGCTTAGAACGCCCGCAATCAAAGGCCAAGGGAACATGCTGATGAACATCCTGATTTTAGGCAGCGGCGGACGCGAACACAGCCTCGCTTGGGCCACTTTGCAAAACCCCAAATGTGACAAGCTGATCGTCGCTCCGGGCAACGCTGGCATCGCGAAAATCGCCGATTGCGCCAGTATCGACATCATGGATGGTGCGGCGGTCATTACCTTTTGCGAAGAAAACAACATCGACTTTGTTATCATCGGCCCAGAAGCGCCGCTCGCCGCCGGTGTTGCCGACGACCTGCGCGGTGCAGGGTTTCTGGTCTTCGGCCCCTCGTCTGCGGCGGCACAGCTGGAAGCCTCCAAAGCCTTCACCAAGGAGATCTGCGCTGCCAGCAATGCGCCCACAGCCGGATACGCCCATTTCACCGATCACGCGAGTGCAAGTGCCTATGTCGCCCAAACCCCCGCGCCGTTGGTGATCAAAGCCGATGGTCTGGCCGCTGGCAAAGGGGTGATCATCGCGATGACCGACGCCGAAGCCGCCGCAGCAGTGGATGAAATGTTCGATGGTGCCTTTGGCGACGCCGGTGCCGAGGTGGTGATCGAAGAGTTCATGGAAGGTGAAGAAGCGTCGTTCTTTGTTCTATGTGACGGCGAAAATGTCCTGCCCATCGGTACCGCACAGGATCACAAACGCGTTGGCGACGGCGACACCGGCCCGAACACCGGCGGCATGGGGGCCTATTCCCCCGCGCCGGTTCTAACCGACGAGATTGCACAAAAGGCGTTGGATGAAATCATCCGCCCGACCATGGCCGAAATGGCAAAACGCGGCATCCCGTATCAAGGGGTGCTTTATGCCGGCCTGATGATCAAGGACGGCCAGCCGCGTCTGGTTGAATACAACGCCCGTTTTGGTGATCCCGAATGTCAGGTGCTGATGATGCGTCTTGGTGCACAGGCCTTTGATCTGATCCATGCCACCGCACAGGGCCGCCTTTCGCAAGTGCAGGTCAACTGGGCAGACGACCACGCGATCACAGTTGTGATGGCGGCCAAAGGCTATCCTGCCGCCTATGAAAAAGGCACGGTGATCAAAGGGCTGGACGGTTTGCCCGAGGACAGCAGCAATATGGTTTTCCATGCCGGCACCACCGCCAAAGACGGCAGCCTCACCGCCACCGGTGGCCGCGTGCTGAATGTCACCGCGCGGGGGAACACTTTGAAAGAAGCCCGCAACCGCGCCTATGATATGCTTAGCCGGATCGACTGGCCTGAAGGGTTTAGCCGCAGTGATATTGGCTGGCGGGCGCTGGATTAGGGTCAGGCCCCAATAATCCTGTATCGTCAGCGGCAATTCCACGAAATTTCAATGGTTTGGGCCGCGCGGTCAATAGTGGTTCTATTTGCAAGCGGTCCAAGACGCTGAAATGAAGTGAAATTACTGCCCTGCGGGTTTGCCGGATTTTCCCGCTTCCCATTGCCCGGCAGGGTCATCCAAAGGATGATCCCGAGAGGGGGCGTTACATCTATTTGAAATAGAACCACCACTGCCCGACAGGGCATTGCGCAGCAATGTCCCGAGAGGGGATTCCTGCATAAGATGTTCCTTGTTAGCGAAAAAATCAGGCAAACTGACGGCACAGGATTAATGGGTCCTGACCCTAGGCCCTTCAGTGTTTCCAAAGAAACCTGAAAACCTCTAATCGCAGGCCAGCGCTGCTGCAAAGCTGGCGCGGCCCGTGTGTGGCCCGATATCGCGTACCGCAAAAGTGCGGCCTTCAAAGCTGACGGCGGCAAGCCGCACCCAATCCGCTGTGGCCACAATCATTTCAGGTCTGCCCGCACAGCTACGGATACCGCCTGCGATGTCCGCCTCTGCGATCCTATGGTTGGTGAACCCCCGCAGCGCAGCAATCGGTGTCAGTTTATTGCCCGCTTCGAAACGCCAGATTCGAATGGTTTTGGCCAGATGCGGGCGGTCAACATAAGCGACTTCAATCACCCCGTCCCCGTCCAGATCAGCCGCGCCAATCGGGGCCAGCCAACGATTGCTGCGCCCGATATGCGGGGTTTCGGCAATTTTACCCTCTGCGGTATAAACCGCCAGCGCCGCCCCCTTGGCCATATCGGTTTCAACCACCACGACCTCGGGTTGTCCATCACCGGTGACATCCCACAATCGCGGGGCGATATCTTCGAATACATGATCCTTCGGCAGATCCACTGTCACGCGGCCCTGCCCTGCAACATCTATCTGCAACCCGCCCCATTCAATTGCATCCCCCAGAATGCCATGCGCATAGCGGGACGTGGGCTCAACAAAAACTGCCGAGGTGATCTGCTGGGCATCCGCCGGCAGGGCACAAAGCCCGCACAACAAAATGCCCAGCAACCGCATCAAATCTGCTTGGCTGGCATTTTGACGCGCAGACCGTCCAGCTCATCCGTGACCTTTATCTGGCAGGTCAAACGTGAGGTTTTTGGATCAGGCTCGAATGCGAAATCGAGCATGTCTTCTTCCATGTCGTCCTTGGCCGGCACTTTTTCTACCCATGCTTCATCCACATAGACGTGGCAGGTGGAACAGGCACAGGCCCCGCCACAATCAGCCTCGATGCCGGGGATGTTATTGTCGCGTGCGCCTTCCATGACCGTCAGCCCGTTGGCCACATCGACCACATGCTCTTTGCCGCCATGCTCGACATAGGTAATTTTTGCCATATCTGTTTTCCTGTCTTAAAGTTTAGATTGTTTCTAACGGGGGCCGTCCACCTCTGCCAGCCCCTTTTCGCAGTCACCTCTGCCGCTTTGCAGCGCGCCAAAAACGCGCTATTGTGCCTGAAAAACCAGACCCAAAGGCAGCGGGCAATGACACAGGCAATTTTCAAGAACAGGCGGGCGTGGCACCTGGCACTCGCACTGCTGACCTGCACAGCGCTGGCCGGCTGTGATCCCGTGACCTCCCCGTCCCCAGCGGAGCCCCCTGAACCCGGCGTTCTGGAAGCCACGCGCAACGGGCCCGCCGACGCGCCGGCAGGCAGTTGTTGGGGCAAGACCATCAGCCCCGCCGTGGTGGAGCGTGTCACCGAACAGGTGCAGATCAAGCCGGCATTGGTGAATCCGGATGGCACAATTGGTCGCCTGCCCGTCTACCGCACCGAAAAACGTCAGGTGATTGTGACACCGCGCCGCGATAACTGGTTCCAGACCCCTTGTCCGGATGTTCTGACCCCGGAATTCCTGTCCTCATTGCAACGCGCCTTGCAAGTCCGCGGCGGCTATAGCGGTGCCATCACCGGCAAGCTTGATGCCAAAACGCGCACCGCGGTAGAAAGGTTCCAGCGCGCACAGGGTCTCGACAGCGCTGTGCTTTCCTTGGCCACAGCCCGCACATTGGGCCTGATCGCCGTGCCGCGCGTGCCGTCAGAGTAACGCAAAAGGGCACCCGGTAAGGTGCCCTTCTTGTCGCAAGCAGATACCTCTGTGAGCGGCTCAGCTGCCCAAAGCCAAGGCCACAAACCGTGGATCACCGTTGCGACGGACCAGCAACAACAGTGACTTACGTCCCGCTTCTTTTGCCGCCGCAACCCGTTTTTCAAGATCGGCAATGTTGACAACCTTCTGCTGCCCCGCCTCGGTGATCACATCCCCGGTGCGCAGCCCCTTTTCAAAGGCTTCCGACGTTTCATCTACCTCTGTCACCGCCAATCCGGTCAGTTCCTCTTCAAGGTCAAGCTCCTTGCGAATGGCATTGTTTAATGGCGACAGGGTCAACCCCAGTAAATCTTTGGTTTCCGGTTCAGCCTCGGCTTCAGGGCCATCCGTTTGCGTACCCTCTCCGTTGGCATCCTCTCGCCGGCCCAGAACCACCTTGATGGTCTGGCTCTTGCCCTCGCGCATTACGGTCACCCGGACAGCAGCACCAACCGGGCTGTTGCCCACCTGCCGAACAAGCGCACGGGTATCCGCCACCTCAACACCGTCAAACGACAGGATCACATCTCCGGTCAACAGGCCCGCCTCTTTCGCCGGCCCCTCTGGCACATCTGTGATCAAAGCACCGGTCGCCTTGGCCAACCCCATGGCATCAGCCACATCATCGGTCACGTCCTGAATGCGTACCCCCAACCAGCCACGGCGCGTCTCGCCGAATTCCTTCAACTGATCCACCACCCGCGTCACCACATTGGACGCCATGGAAAACCCGATACCGATCGACCCGCCGTTTGGCGACAAAATGGCCGTGTTAACACCGATCACCCCTCCGTCCATATTAAACAAAGGCCCCCCCGAGTTGCCTCGGTTGATCGCCGCATCGGTCTGAATGTAATCATCATAAGTCCCCGAAAGCGCACGGTTACGGGCAGACACGATCCCGGCAGACACCGAAAACCCCTGTCCCAGCGGGTTGCCCATGGCAATCACCCAATCGCCTACCCGCGCCGCATCACTATCGCCAAAGTTAACAAATGGCAGTGGCTCGGTGGCCTCGACTTTCAACAAGGCAATATCGGTGTTGGGGTCTGTGCCGATCACCTTGGCTTTCAGCTCACGACCGGAAAAGAACTCGATGGTGATCTCGTCAGCCCCTTCAATGACGTGGTTGTTGGTCACAACAAACCCGTCTTCGGAAATGACAAACCCTGACCCCAAGGCTGATGACCGGCGCGGCCTGCGCCCCTCCCCGTCACCGCCATTGTTGCGATCCTGAAACTCGCGGAAAAAATCCTCAAACGGCGATCCTTCCGGCACAATACCACGCGGACCGGTGCGCCCTTCGACCACAGTCGAGGTGGTGATATTCACCACAGACGGGCTGATCTTTTCGGCCAAAGGAGCCAGACTTTCAGGCTTGGCAAACGCCGCCACCGCCTGCAACAACACCAATGCAAAAGCCAGAACAGTCAGCATCATCGACTTCCAGGCAAAACGCTCCGACACCGGTTTTGCCTGCACCTTGACCTGCGCACCGCTGCGCCGCCGCAAATTGGCCTGTGTCTGCATCCGTGTTCTCCTGCTGTACTTTTGTGGGGCATATGCGCCCGGAAATTCCTTGCAAACAGACTGCAACGCTCTTGCCCCTGCCGCAACATCAAACATGTGGCTTATCACAGGGAATTCAACTGCCCCGATGGCAGATGCCCTGCGCACCGCCGCCTCTTCGTTTCTCTTTTTGGCCTTAAATCCTGCGGGGAGTCATCTTTGATGACGGGGCAGAGCCCCAAAAAAATGTCGTGCAGGCTTGCCTGCGCCTTTGGGTTACGCCCCAATTTGAAAGGCGATCCAGACAAAAATCAAACCCGCTACAATCACCAGAAACCCGATCTGGCGCACAGCCGCTTCGGGCATCTGACGCAGCGCTTCCAACATGCGTTCCAAAAACGAAGGGGCCAGTGCGTACACCAGCCCCTCGAAAATCATCACCAGCCCGAAAGCCAGAAAGATCAAGCTCAATTGCGCGCACCTTGAACCGGCGCTCCACCTTGGTCCGAGCGCAAATAGTTAAAGAACTCACTATCCGGTGACAGAACCATGGTAGAGTTATTGCCTTTCAGCGCTTCCTCATAGGCCGTTAGAGAACGGTAGAATTCAAAGAACTCCTGATCCTTGCCATAGGCTTCTGCAAAGATCTTGTTACGTTCCGCATCCGCCTCACCTTCGATGATCCGCGCATCCCGGCGGGCCTCTGACAGGATCTCTTCATAGGTACGATCCGCCAAAGCAGTTACCCGCTGTGCCGCCTCACGGCCTCTTGCGCGCTCATCCGTCGCTTCGCGGTCCCGCTCGGCAATCATCCGTTGCAAAGTCGCGGCAAAGTTCTGTTCCGGCAGGTTGGTCTGACGCAGACGCACATCCACAACCGCAAGACCCAGCGCATCGGCGCGGGCATCTGCCCGTTCGCGGATCTGCTCCATCAAGGAAGAACGCTCAGGTGACAGGATGGTGTTCGATGTCACACCCTGCGCACCAAGAACTGCCCGGATCTGGGATTCCATAATACCGCTCAGGTCATTAACGGCCTGACGTTCACCGCCGGCACCAATGGCTTTGCGATACTGTTCGATGTCATCGATCCGATAAAGAACAAATGCGTCAATTTCCAGACGCCGGTCATCCGCCGGTGTTACCTCGATCAGCTCCGTTTCCAGCGACAGGATACGATCCTCAAATCGCACAACCTCGTCCAGCAAGGGCACTTTGAAACCGATACCCGGCTCTGTCACCACCTGCTTAATCTGCCCGAACCGCAGCACCAAAGCCTTTTCACGCTCATCAATCACAAAGATCGAAGACAAGGCCGCAACAATCGCAACCACCCCAATGGGCAGTAATAAACCCAACTTACCCATTAGTTTGATCCTCCGCTGCGTCGCAGCTCGTTCAGGGGCAGATAAGGCACAACACCCTGCCCTCCGGAACCGCCATTACCGTTTTCGAGGATGATCTTGTCGACATCCCCCAGTACTTTTTCCATGGTTTCGATATAGAGACGTTTGCGCGTCACATCAGGTGCAGCGGCATATTCAGTCAGAACCGCCTCAAAGCGGCTGGCCTCACCAACAGCATCGTTAACCACCCGCGCGCGGTAACCTTCGGCGGCTTCCAGCAATTGCGCCGATTCACCACGGGCTTCGGCGGTTTTGCGGTTGGCATAGGCATCTGCCTGACGCTCCACCCGATCGCGTTCCTGCTCAGCGGCCTGAACATCGCGGAAGGCATCCACAACAGAGCCTTGGCTCGTCGTGCCATCAGCATAGGTGATGATGACATTCTGGCTGGGCGGATCGACCTTGTTCAGGTTGACACGCAGCACATTGATACCGGTCTCGCGGTTGTCCAATGTCGACTGGATCAGAACTTTGACCTGATCGGCAACCGCACCACGGTCCCGGCTCAAGATCGGAGCCAGTTCGGACTGCGCGATCACTTCGCGCATCGCAGATTCGGAAATCGCGCGCACAGAGGATTCAGGGTCCCGCAAGGAGAACTTGAAATCTTTAGGGTTCTTAATGTTCCAAACCACCTGGAAATCAATATCAACGATGTTTTCGTCGGTGGTCAGCATCAGACCGTCGTTGCCGCCGCCGCCGCGCCGCACACCAAGTTCTTCGGTGCGGTTGGTTGTGACGTCAAACACTTCGGCGGTCACAACCGGCCAAGGCGCAAAATTCAGACCTTCGGTGCCAACAGCCGAGAATTTCCCGAGAAACAGTTCGATTGACTGTTGTTCCGGACGCACTGTGTAAAAGCTTGCCAGCCCCCATGCCACAACCGCCGCGACAATCCCCAGTCCAACAGTACCGCGGGTCAGCGCCGGCCCACTGCCGTTGCCGCGCCCGCCACCAGAGCCGTTGCCCCGTGTTGGGCCGCCACCGCCGCCGCCCATCAAGACGCGCAGCTGTTCCTGCCCCTTTTTGACCAGTTCGTCGATCTCGGGGATTTGCGGTTTGTTGTCGCCGGGTCCACGCCCGCCGCCGCCGTTCTGATTGCCGCGACCATCGGGCCCGTCGTCCCGTCCGCCACCGCCTGAATTTCCGCCGCCGCCCCAAGGACCGCCGTTGTTACCAGCCATGTATTCGTCTTCCCCTCATTCTGCCGCAGCTTTGCGACCGTCGTATTACGTCTTGATGTGGTTGTTAAACCATCAATTTCAACCGCCCCGTTCCCCGTGGCGGCTGTCTTTTCATGCGGTGCGCGTTGGCGTGCGCATCGTGACCAGCTCTTCAGACATGGTCGGATGCACCGCACAGGTCGCATCGAACTGCTCTTTTGTCAGCTTTGCCTTAACGGCAATACCCACCATCTGGATCAGTTCCCCGGCATTCGGCGCGACGATGTGACACCCCAGAACAATCCGGCTGGATTTAGAAACCACAAGCTTCATCAAAACCCGGTCCGGCTGATCGGCAAAGGCCGTCCGCATCGGACGAAACGATGTGCTGTAGACCTCAATCTCTTCCTGTTCGCTTGCTTCTTCCTCACTCATGCCCACGGTGCCCATCTCGGGCTGAGTGAAGACTGCGCTGGCAATCAGGTCGTGATCCATGGCAGTCGGAGTGCCGGCAAATACCGTCTGTACAAAAGCCATCCCTTCACGGATCGCCACCGGGGTCAGGTTCACGCGGTCGGTCACATCACCAATGGCATAGATCGACGGCACCGCGGTCTGGCTGTATTCGTTGACCTCGATCTGGCCCTTGCGGCCCAGCGCGACGCCAACATCCTCAAGCCCCATATCTTTGCTGGAGGGGTCACGGCCCGTGGCAAACATTACCTGATCGAAACTCCGCTCGCTGCCATTGGTCGATTTGACGCGAATGCCGTCTTCGGCCTGTGACATTTCAAGGATATTTGTGCCCAGATGCAAATCAACGCCGCTGTGACACATGCTTTCGGAAACCAGCCCGCGGGCTTCGTCATCAAAACCACGCAGAATTTGCGCGCCGCGATAGTATTGCGTGACTTCAACACCCAAGCCATTGAGGATACAGGCAAACTCGCAGGCAATATACCCACCACCAATAATCAGCATCGACTTGGGCAGGGTTTCCAAATGAAGGATGTCATCAGAAACGATGCCAAGTTCTGCGTTTGGCAGATCGGGGCGCACCGGATGTCCGCCGGTGGCAATCAGAATATGTTTCGCCGTTTTGGTGGTGCCATCCGACAAGGCCACCGTATGGGCATCCTTGATCGAGGCACGCAGATCAAATGTTTCGACACCCGACCCCGCCAACAGCTTGCGGTAGACCCCCTCAAGACGGTCCAGCTCATCGGTCATCTTGCCGCGAAACGCGGTCCAGTCGAACGCCCCCGCCTTGATGTCCCAGCCATAGGCCGCAGCCTCGGCGGGCATGCCGGCATATTCCGATGCGAACACCATCAGCTTTTTGGGCACACAGCCCCGGATCACGCAGGTGCCGCCATACCGGTCGTCCTCGGCCAGGCCAACGCGGGCCCCGTGTTCCCCCGCCGCAACCCGCGCAGCACGCACGCCGCCAGAGCCACCGCCGATAACAAAAAGGTCGAAATCAAAGGTTTCAGCCATGCAAATAGTCCTTAATCAGAGAGATCGGAAAACAGATTGTCCGCCTCGACAAAATCCAGCCGCTCGGTGGCGACTGTGCCATCATTTATGTCCCGCACCTCGACACGACCATCCCCGTAGCCGATCACAACTGCGTCACAAATGTCGATAAACAAACCGTTTTCGACGACGCCGGGCATCTGGTTGACCACCAGCGCCAACTGACGGGCATTGCCAATGCGGTTCATATGCAGGTCCAATATGTGGTTCCCCTCATCTGTGATGTAAGGCACGTCACCGCTCATGCGCAGCGTCGACCTGCGCCCCAGAACATCCATGGAAATCAGCGTTTCCTCTATCAATGCCTGCGTGGTCTGCCAGCCAAATGGGATCACCTCGACCGGCAGGGGAAAGGCCCCGAGAGTCTCGACCTCTTTGCCCACATCAGCAATCACCACCATCTGGTCACTTGCCGTTGCCACGATTTTTTCTTGCAACAGGGCACCGCCGCCGCCTTTGATCAGGTTTAAGTCCCCGTCAAATTCATCCGCACCGTCGATTGTCAGGTCCAGCCATTTGGCCTCGTCCAGCGAAATCACCTCAATTCCGACAGCCCGCGCCAGTTCTGCCGTGCGGGACGAGGTCGGCACCCCTTTGATGCGCAACCCATCATCGCGCACCATCTCGCCCAGACAGCGCACCAGCCAAGCGGCGGTCGATCCGGTCCCCAGTCCCACACGCATACCATCCTCGACATATTGCGCGGCACGTTTGGCCGCGACAAACTTTGCCTTGTCGATGGGGGACAGTTCTCCGGCCATGGGTCAGCTCCGATGCAAGTGAGATGCAGGTCGTCTTGCAGGTCTTATAGAAAGATTCCCTTGTGGGCGCGAGGGGCAGGAAGCCGGTTTTTTGGCCGGGATTTGTGACATTTGTCCGATTTTCGCGGCCCCACAGCCAGAGAACGCGCAGGCCATCCATTACACATACGCCCATTATGGCGTATATCAGGTCGCATTCACACCTGCACCTCCCGCCCGATCCCCTAGATGTTTCCCATGACCTATGTTTTGCACTACGCCCCTGACAATGCCTCCCTGATCATCCGGGCCGCCCTTGAGCTGTGCGGACAGCCTTATGAAACCCGTCTGGTGGACCGCGCCAGCCGTCAACAAGCCTCTGCCGACTACCGGGCACTGAATCCTGCGGGACTGATACCGGTACTGGAAACCCCGCAAGGACCGATCTTTGAGACCGGCGCAATCCTGCTCTGGCTTGCGGATACCCATGGCGGGCTTGGCCCCGGCCCCGGTGCCCCAAATCGGGCAGACTTCTTGAAATGGCTGTTCTTCCTGTCAAACACGCTCCACCCTGCGCTTCGGATGCTGTTCTATCCTCAGAAATACATCGCGCAAGACCACGCCGCGGCCCTGCGGGACGGGCTTGAGCAAACCCTGAACCAGAACTTTCACATATTGGACCAAGCCGCCGCCGACCATCCTGCAATCTTTGGCGGGGGCACGCCAACAGCACTTGATCTTTACGCCGCAGCCCTGTTGCGCTGGTCAGCGATTTATCCAACGGATCGGCCCAAGACCTGGTTTTCCCTTGCCGCTTTCCCAACACTTCAATGCATTTGCACCCGACTTGATGCCTTGCCATTCACTGATTGCTTGCACCTGACCGAAGGCTTGGGCACACATCCTTTTAGCAATCCGCATCCTTCAACCCCTCCCATAGGCAGCGCCACCTGATGTTTCTTTCCGTCTTCGATATGTTCAAAGTGGGCATTGGCCCGTCTTCGTCCCACACCATGGGGCCGATGGTTGCGGCACAGCGGTTTCTGGAAGCCATGCGCGCCTCGCCGTTCCATTTTGCAGGGCTGCGGGCATCGCTGCACGGCTCGCTGGCCTTTACCGGCGTCGGCCATGCGACCGATCGCGCAACAATCCTTGGCCTTGCAGGGTTCACGCCGGAAACCTATGACGCCGAAAAGGCCGAGGCGGCGCTGGCGGCCATCAACGACACCCATCAGATCACTTTGGACGGGCTGCCCGCCCTTGCCTTCAACCCCAAAACCGACCTGATCTTTGACTATGATACCAAACTGGACGGCCACGCCAATGGCATGATCCTGATGGCCACTGATGCCCAGGGCGACATCACCCTGCGCGAGACGTATTATTCCATCGGCGGCGGATTTGTGATGACCGAAAGTGAACTGGCTGCGGGCAAGGACACTGACGAGGGGGCGCCAATCCCCTTCCCGTTCAAATCCGCAACCGAGATGCTGGAGATGTCACAATCATCTGGCAAAACCATCGCCCAGATGAAGCGCGCCAACGAAGTCTCCCGTAATGGGGAAATCCATCTGCGTGCCGGCACCAAGCGCCTGTGGCAGGTGATGAATGATTGCATCGATCGCGGGCTGACCAGCGAAGGCACCCTGCCCGGCGGCCTCTATGTCAAACGCCGCGCTAAAGGTATCCATGATGCGCTGGTCGCGGAACGCGGCCTGAACCAACCCGCACCCCACACAATCAACGACTGGATGAGCGCCTATGCCATGGCTGTGAACGAAGAGAACGCCGCTGGCGGTCAGGTCGTCACCGCCCCCACCAACGGGGCTGCTGGCGTGCTGCCCGCCACCCTGCGCTATTACCTCGATCATGTACCGGGTGCCTCAGAGGCGCATATCGAGGATTTCCTGCTCACTGCCGCGGCCATCGGTGGGCTGGTGAAATTCAACGCTTCGATCTCAGGGGCCGAAGCCGGCTGTCAGGCCGAAGTCGGCTCGGCCGCCGCCATGTCTGCCGCCGGCCTCTGTGCTGTGATGGGTGGCACGCCGGAACAGGTTGAGAACGCTGCCGAAATCGCACTTGAACACCACCTCGGCATGACCTGCGACCCAGTCAAAGGTCTGGTGCAGGTGCCCTGTATCGAACGCAACGGGCTGGGCGCAATCAAAGCCGTCTCAGCCGCCTCTCTGGCCCTGCGCGGCGATGGCACCCACCTTGTCCCGCTGGATGCCTGTATTGAAACCATGCGCCAGACCGGCGCAGACATGAGCGAGAAATACAAAGAGACCTCGTTGGGCGGTCTCGCGGTCAATGTGCCCAACTGCTGACATCCCCGCAGCGGTGATTCTGCACGGGGTCAAGGATGCCGCAGGCACCAATCTGTGATTGGCCCGTCCTTTACGCCGTTCGGAATCGCCCCCACCCTTGCGCAGGTGACTTGAGGATCACAGTGATCCCTCAAGCACCTCTCAGCAAATCGGGCGAAGCTCTCTGCGTGTCCCCACACCGCTATTCTGCGAGAACGCCGCCCCCAAATTCCTAAAATGTAATCGCGCGCAAGCGCGTCCGGCGGATCAACCGAGCCCGCGCACCGGCACCTCATATCCGCGCTCTTCGGGTTCATCATCGACCAGCTCCGTCGGAAACCCCGGCGCAGTGATGCTCAGCCCTGTTGCCTCTTCCAGTCGCTCGATCATCCGGTCAGACTGGGCGCGCTCTCCGAACCGCGCTTGCGCGTCCGACAACATCGAAATCATCAACGGCGACATCTCCAACGGCACATTGTGATCATCGGCAAGTTTTTGGAACAGGCCAACGTCCTTTTGCACCAGATCAAGCGTGAAATTCACGTCCCGCGCGCCCGATAAGATCAGCTGGCTCTCGGTTTCATGTACAAAGGAATTACCGGATGACGCCGCAATCGCCTCATAGGTCACGCCAAGGTCCATGCCCGCTGCCTTCATCACAGTCAGCGCCTCGCAAAGAGACAAAAGGTTTATTGTTGCCAGATAGTTGGTCATCACTTTTAACGTACTGGATACACCCACATCCCCCACATGCAGAATGCGCCGGCCCATATGGGTCAAGACCGGCAGCACCCTGTCAAAGGTCTCGCGCGTGCAGCCCGCATAAATCGAGATATTACCGGTATCGGCCCTGTGACACCCGCCCGAAACCGGGCAATCCACGGCCTCTCCCCCCCGGGCCAGCACAGCCTCTGCATGCGCCTTGATCTGATCCGCATCCGTGGTCGACATCTCCATCCAGATCTTGCCGCCCCCCACATGCGGCATCATTTCGGCCAGCACAGCCGCACAGGCCGCCGGACTGGGCAGACAGGTGATCACCGCATCACAACTTTGCATCAGTCCCGCTGCCGATCCACCATCCTGCGCCCCACGCGCCACAAAACCTGCAACCAACCCCGCATCCAGATCGTGGATCGCCAGATCAACCCCGTTGCGCAGCAGTGATCCTGCAAGCTTGCCTCCGACATTACCCAACCCGATAAACCCAACTTTCATAACGCTCTCCCTGTGCTGTTCACCCCATGAAGCGGGGACAGAACCGTCATGTCGCGCCCAGCTGCGACTTTTGCCGCACCGGTTACGCTGTGGGTCAGCGCTCAGCGCGCCCGCGCGAGGTCAGGGACTGCTTTACACCAAGGCCAATGTCACCGGGAGCGGCGCACATTGCCGTGCCAGTCCTCCCCGGGAATCGCGCTTTGATGGGGATGTGAAGCGCCGATCAGGGAGCCACCGCCGCCCGACAAAAGAAGCCAAAGCCCAACCGCAAAGCTTAGCACCACGATGACAAGAGCCGGGGAGATTTTTGGGAATTTCATTGAGTGATCTGTATCTTGACACGCCATCGGAGCCTCCTGAGTTTTGTTCAGGTCTTGTTTACGGGATACATTTAAATTCTAAAAACGAATATATGTTAGCAAACACATCACCATTGGTGATGACATGCAAACCTGCACAGAGGTGGTTCAATTTTGCTGTGTTGTCGCAGATCTCCCCCCTGCCTATCTTCACCGGACACCCTTTGAAGGAGGTCAATATGTCCATCAGACCCACACTTGAAACCCGCCACGCCAGCCCCACGCTGGAAGGGGCCGGCGTCAAACTTTACCGCGCTTTTGGTTTTCAGGACCCGTCAGAACTGGACCCCTTCCTGCTGTTTGACGATTTCCGCAATGACCACCCCGAGGATTTCGAAAAGGGCTTTCCTTGGCACCCGCATCGCGGGATCGAAACCATTACCTATGTGCTGGAAGGCACTGTCGATCACGCGGATTCACTGGGCAATGATGGCACATTGGGGGCCGGTGATGTGCAGTGGATGACCGCCGGGCGCGGCATCTTGCATCAGGAGATGCCCAAGGGAAATGCCAACGGGCAAATGCATGGTTTCCAGCTTTGGGGCAACCTGCCTGCCGACCAGAAAATGATCGCGCCACGCTATCAGGACATCACCAGTGCAGACATTCCCGTGGTCACTGAGGATGACGGCACCCGTGTCAAAGTGATCACCGGTGATTTCTGGGGCAAAAAAGGCCCCGTCGACGGGATTGCAGCTGACCCCCAATATCTGGATATTTCCGTACCCGCCGGCGTGAAAAAGACATTTCGGATAGACACTTACCGGCGCGCGTTCGCCTATGTTTTTGGCGGGTCCGGCGCCTTTGCCGATGCCTCCGCGCCCGCTGGCGTCCTGCTTGAGAAAGAGGTTGCGGGCGAGGAAGTCAACATTCGTGACATGTCTGGCGACCGTACTCTGATCCGCTTTGGCAGCGGTGACGAAGTGACGGTTCAGGCCGGTCCCGAAGGCATCCGGTTTCTGCTGATTTCAGGGGCCCCAATAGAAGAGCCGGTCGCCTGGCACGGGCCGATCGTGATGAACACCCGCGCAGAGCTTCAAACAGCCATGGCGGAACTGCGCAACGGGACGTTTATCAAACCTGCGCATTGAGCGTTAGGTAACACAGCTTATTTCAGTGACCGGAAGGGCCAAACCTTCCCCCATTCCCACCCATGCCGAGTGATCTTGTTGAATGGCGAAAAACACTCGACCGGTGCCTTGACCTTAAACCCAGCGTTCAGCGACTGGATGATGGGATGGCCCTCTGGGTGGAACGATCCGCTGCGGCCGGCAACGGGGTGGTCCCCTTGGCTGCGGCAAATGCGTGGCGTTATTTGAAGGGGGTGTTAATGGCCCCTTAAAGGGGCCTTCAAACTCGGTGTTTCGGTACCTGCTTAAAGATGGTTAGATGTCGGCTGTGCGGACTTTGTTACCCGTCAAAATTATGACATCCTCTGCAAGTACTCTCGGTCTGTGTGCTAAGTTATTCGGCAATGGAGTAAACAATGACAATTAACCAAGTTCTTTCGCTCTTAGCGCCGATGCTAATATTCGCAGCGTTCGTGATTGCGATCATCAAGTTGTTACGAGCAAAAAAGAAAAAGCCTGTACAAACACATCAGCCACACAGTCCAAACTCTGGAAATGACTCCGCTGCTATCGCCCGTAGCGTAATGGAAGGTCGCGGGGCTAACTTCACAGGTATGAATTTCTAAAAACCTTAGTCTGTTCGCAGCTCGATGGCGGCCGCTCAGGGCTCCGAAGCTGACATTCACTACAATCAACTGTTCAAACGGTGTTTAAGGCCGTATTTGAAGCATTAAAACAAAAACTGTTTGCTGCAGAAATGTCTGTCATTCACTGCAAAACTTCGTGTCACGCTACAGCAAATATCTCTGTCATTCACTGCAAAAATTGGTGTCGCGCTACAATGAGGTACTGGTTGGGTTAACCAATTAACTACTTAACCAATTGTTTACTTTCAACTTTCCGAAAGCACAAGAACACGCGACACAGGCCCGAGTACCGACGGGGGCCGGTGCATTGCTGATTTGAGCAAAGGAAAGTCACTATGTTCCATTCGTTGTTAAAAGCCGCTGCTCTTGCCACGCTGACGGCGCTGCCAGCCCATGCTGATTCCGGTTTGGGCATCATCGGGGGCACATTGCGCCTGGGGGGCTCGGATCAGGAGTGGGAAGGCGGATATGTAGCTGGCACTGTGGATGTTGCCATCACTCAAAACCACGGCCTGCAACTTGATCTGCAATACGAAGAACGCACCAATGGCGGCATCGGCCGGTTTGGCAGCGTGCTGTACATGACCCCGCGCGACGGCCAAAAATACGGGCTAACGCTGATGGTTGCCGATAAAAACAATGCCTCTGCAACCTATGGCCAGATTGGTGCGGCGGGCATGTTCACTGTGGCCAAAGACTTCAATTTCGAGCTGCGCACGGCTGCGGGCCTGTCCGCTGACAATAATCTGGATTGGATCACCGCAGGTGCGGGTCTGCACTGGCAAGCCACGGATGCGACCCGGTTTTATGCTCAATATGACATCACCGAATTTGACGAGCAGAACTTTGGAGCTGTCGCCCATGAAGCGACATTTGGCTTGCAGACCCGTCTGGGTAACACGCCCGCCTCTCTCTTTGCCGAAGCATCACGCGATTGGCTGAATGGGCGCAACCGTGCGGATGCAAGCACCACATTGCGTGCAGGGGTCAGCATCGCATTGGGCCACGCCGGCAACAACCAGCCCGCCTTTCACGTGTCTGACCCCATGCGCCAGCTCGTGCGGCGCGGTTTGTTCTAAGGTCAGGACCCCAGGTTCGGGCGCTTAGGCCCCTACGGCTTTGCGCACCATATCCCAATACTGTGCCACAACTTCATCCAACGACAAGCGGCCACCATCGCGAAACCATGTGTTCACGCCAGTCAGCATGGCAATGATGGCAAGGGTAACGATCTTGCTGTCTGTCACCTCGAACACCCCTGCCGCCGCGCCATCGTGCAGGATCTTTTCCAGCCGGTCCTCGTACCGACGGCGCAGCGCCTCGATCTCGGTAAAGTTGGCCGGTTCCAGATTGCGCAGCTCCATATAGGCGATGAAGACCTCGTCGGGGCGGTCGGCGTGGAAACGGATGTGAAAAGAGACAAACTGCTCCAACTGGGCCAGAGGATCTCCTTTTGCCGGGACAGCCGCCGCCAGTAGCGCCTCCAGATGTCCGCGCATCAAATCAACCAACAGCGATTGTTTGTCCGGTGTGTAGTTATACAGCGCACCGGCCTGCACGCCGACCTCTGCGGCAATCATGCGCATCGAAACCGCAGCATAGCCACGCTGCGCAAAAAGGCGCAAAGCGGTTTGCCGTATTTTGGGGCCGGTGATTCCGGCGTGTGATCCTGTGGTGCGTGCCATGACCCCAAATTAATGAACATCCGTTCAAAAGCAAAGCCCGCTTGCGCGGTCGCAGACAGTGGTGCAAGAACAACATATGAAACTTGCCCTTTCCTTTTGCATGATCGCCCTCGCGCTGACCGGTTGTACCCAGTTTCCCGATCTTGATCATACCCAAAGTGACGCTTTGAAAGCGGCGGAATACCCTGCCCTTGTGCCGATCGAACCGCTTTTGGCACGTGCCAATGCTCCCGGTCCCGATCCGGTGCAAACGCAGGAAAATCTGGACAGCCGGCTGGCGGGTCTGCGGGCGCGGGCAAATGCCATGCGCGGCACGGTTTTGTCAAACGCAGAAAAGCGGCGGCTTGAAACCGGCCTGCGCTGACATCCCCCTATATATAACGGCCAACCGGGTTTTGCCGCGTTGCAAGGCCGCTGCGAAACCGCTACATCGCCAGGCAACACCAATTCGTTTGAACCTCCCTTTGAAAAGGACCATCCGCCATGTCTGATGCCACCTCAGCCCCTCTTCGCCTTGGTATTGCTGGTTTGGGCACCGTCGGTGTCGGCGTGGTGCGCATTATTCGCCAGCAGGCGGCAGTGCTGGAGGCACGCACAGGGCGCAAGATCACCATTTCAGCGGTATCGGCACGCACCAAGGGGCGTGACCGCGGAGTCGCACTGGACAGCTACGCGTGGGAAGACGATCCGGTTGCACTGGCGACCCGTGATGACGTCGATGTCTTTGTTGAACTGATGGGCGGCGACGAAGGCCCGGCCAAGGACGCCACCGAGGCCGCGTTGAAAGCCGGCAAGGATGTCGTAACCGCAAACAAGGCAATGTTGGCAATTCACGGTCAGGCCCTTGCAGAGCTTGCCGAAAACAAGGGGCGCGTCATCCGTTACGAGGCCGCAGTGGCTGGCGGTATCCCGGTGATCAAGACCTTGATGGAAGGCCTGGCCGGCAATGAAATCACCCGCGTGATGGGCGTGATGAACGGCTCGTGCAATTATATACTGACCCGCATGGAAACCTCCGGCGGCACCTATCAGGACATCTTTGCCGAGGCCGACGGGCTGGGCTATCTCGAAGCGGATCCGCAACTGGATGTGGGCGGCATTGATGCCGCGCATAAGCTGGCAATTCTATCGGCCATTGCCTTTGGCACTCAGGTTGATTTCGACGGTATCCAGTTGGAAGGCATTGAACGGGTCAGCATCGAGGATATTCGCGCCGCGGCTGACATGGGCTACAAGATCAAGCTGCTGGGCGTGACCCAGAAAACCGGCCGCGGGTTGGAACAGCGGATGCAGCCCTGTCTTGTGCCGGACACCTCGCCACTGGCACAGCTGGATGGCGGCACCAATATGGTGGTCCTGGAAGGCGACGCGGTCGGCCAGATCGTGCTGCGCGGTGCCGGCGCAGGCGAAGGTCCCACGGCCAGCGCCGTGATGGGCGATGTGTGCGATATCGCCCGCGGTCTGCGCGGCTCTGTATTCGGCCAGCCTGCGGCGAACCTTGTGAATGCCACAGCAGCGCTGACCAAACTGCCCGCCGCCTATTACCTGCGCCTTCAATTGGTGGACAAACCCGGTGCATTGGCCAAGATCGCGACAGTTCTGGGCGAAGCAGGAGTCAGCATTGACCGTATGCGCCAATACGCCCATGAGGACACCTCGGCACCGGTGTTGATTGTCACCCATAAAACCACCCAAGCGGACATCGAAACCGCCATTGCCTCAATGGACAGCACCGGCGTGATGGCCGGTGCCCCCGTGGCGCTGCGCATCGAAGAAGTCTGACCCTACAAGGCTAGCACAACACCATGCTGGCCTATGCTGGTCTTTTTGCCTCGGCTCTTATCGCGGCCACGATCCTGCCAATGCAGTCTGAGGCGGTACTGGTCGCGCTGATCCTGCAAGGCGATCATCCGGTTGCCACCTTGCTAATCGTGGCAACCCTTGGCAATGTTCTGGGCGCTGTCCTCAATTGGGCGCTTGGCCGGTTTCTGCTGCGGTTCAGTCACCGGCGCTGGTTTCCTGCCTCGCAAGCCCAGCTGGCGCGTGCAGAAGGGTGGTATCGCCGGTTCGGCCGCTGGTCCTTGCTGGGCAGTTGGGTGCCGGTGATCGGAGACCCGATCACAGTTGTGGCCGGCGTGTTGCGCGAACCCTTGCCATCATTTCTACTGCTGGTCACTCTGGCCAAGGCTTTTCGCTATGTTTTTCTGGCCCTGATCGCCCTCGCGTGGATTTGACAGGCTTGCCGTAATCCGCCCCTATCGCTAGACGAGGGGCAACAAAACCCCATCAAGGACAGATATCCATGACCACCAAAGCCGATTTTCAAGACCGCATGTTATCTCTGGGCCTTGCCCGTGTGTCCGAGGCTGCCGCGCTGGCTTCGGCCAAGCTGGTGGGCAAAGGCGACGAAAAAGCGGCGGATCAGGCAGCAGTCAACGCAATGCGCGAACAGCTGAACCTGTTGGACATCGCTGGGGTTGTGGTCATCGGCGAAGGCGAGCGTGATGAAGCTCCGATGTTGTTCATCGGCGAGGAAGTTGGCACCGGTGAAGGCCCCGGCGTAGATATCGCATTGGACCCGCTGGAAGGTACCACGCTGACCGCCAAGGACATGCCAAATGCGCTGACTGTGATTGCCATGGGGCCACGCGGTTCCATGCTGCACGCCCCGGATACCTATATGGACAAGCTGGCGATCGGGCCGGGATATGCTGAGGGTGTTGTCAGCCTTGAGATGACACCGGGTGAACGGGTTGATGCCTTGGCCGCAGCCAAAGGATGTGCCGCATCCGACATTACGGTCTGCATTCTGGAGCGTCCGCGTCACGAAGCAATGATTGCCGAAGTACGTGCCAAAGGGGCCGCGATCCGTTTGATCACCGATGGTGATGTGGCCGGGGTGATGCATTGCGCAGACCCTGACACCGGGATCGACATGTACATGGGTGCCGGCGGTGCCCCTGAAGGGGTGCTGGCCGCCGCCGCATTGAAATGCATGGGGGGGCAGATGTTCACCCGCCTGCTGTTTCGCAATGACGATGAAAAGGCCCGCGCCACCAAGGCAGGGATCACCGATTTCGACCGCATCTATACCCGTGACGACATGGTCACCGAGGATGTGATTTTCGCAGCAACCGGCGTGACCGATGGTGCCCTTGTGCCCGGTGTTAAGCGTGAATTGGGTTGGATGACCACAGAGACCCTGATCATGCGTTCCAAGACCGGTTCTGTGCGGCGTATCAATTACCGCACACCGGTAGAAAACGACTGAATGTGGCGTTACGGGGCGTGAAGTTTGCGCCCCGTTGCTGCTGCGGGATTGAGTTTAATTTGCAAGATGAAGTTGGGGGTGACGCATGAGCTATCTGGGCGTTGAGGCATCTCTGACGGGGCGGACGTGGGTTGGTCCCGGTGTAGAAGTCGAACGGGCGGCAGAGTTGCTGGTGCAGCGAACCGCCCTGCCCCAAGCCGTCTGTCAGGTGCTGGCGCGCCGCGGTGTCGCCCCAGAGGACGCCGAGGGTTTTCTTGCGCCCTCCTTGCGCGACTTGATGCCAGACCCGCGTTCGCTGAAAGATATGGAAAATGCGGCTGCGCGGTTTTTGGCCGCGGTGGCACAGCGGCAGAGAATCGCGGTTTTTGCAGATTACGACGTGGATGGGGGCAGTTCTGCTGCCTTGTTGCTGATCTGGCTGCGCGATATGGGCGCGGCGGCGACGCTTTATGTGCCGGACCGAATTGACGAAGGTTATGGCCCGAACGAGGAAGCCATGGCCGCATTGGCCGCAGATCACGACCTGATTGTTTGTGTCGACTGCGGAACCTTGTCACATGGTCCGATAGCGGCAGCCAGCGCGGCGGATGTGGTTGTGCTGGATCACCATTTGGGTGGCGAAACCTTGCCTGATGCTCTGGCTGTGGTGAACCCGAACCGGCAGGATGAGGACGGGGCTTGCGGGCATCTTTGCGCCGCCGGTGTTGTTTTCCTGATGCTTGTCGAGGCCGGACGCCAATTGCGTGCGGCGAATCGCAAGGGCCCCGATCTGATGGCGCTGCTGGATCTGGTGGCCTTGGCAACTGTGGCAGACGTGGCCCCGCTGACCGGTGTGAACCGCGCATTTGTTCGTCAGGGCCTGCGGGTCATGGCGCGGCGCGAACGCCCGGGGCTGACCGCGCTGGCCGATGTCGCCCGGATGGAAACCGCGCCGACAGCCTATCACTTGGGGTTTCTGCTGGGGCCGCGCATCAATGCTGGCGGACGCATCGGACAGGCCGATTTGGGCGCGCGTTTACTGGCCTCGAACGATCCGCATGAAACCGCAGCTTTGGCCGAGCGTCTGGACACCTTGAACACCGAACGCCGCGACGTGGAGGCCAGCGTGCGTGCCGCCGCCATGGCACAAGCCGAAGAACGCGGATTTGACGCCCCTTTGGCTTGGGCGGCAGGCCCGGGTTGGCATCCTGGTGTGGTGGGCATCGTTGCCTCGCGTCTCAAGGAAGCCTCAAACCGCCCGTCGATTGTCATCGGGGTGGAAGAGGGAATCGGCAAGGGATCAGGCCGGTCGGTTTCCGGGATCGACCTTGGCGCGCCGATCCAGCGTCTTGCCGCCGAGGGGCTGCTGATCAAGGGCGGCGGGCACAAGATGGCCGCCGGGCTGACGGTTGCCGAGGACAAAATCGAAGCCGCCATGACGCGGCTGGGTGAGTTGATGGCAAAACAAGGTGCCCATCTGGGCGGACCGGCAGACCTGAAGGTGACCGGCCTGCTGATGCCGGGGGCCGCGACAGTTGAACTGACCGAGATGGTCGAACAGGCCGGCCCCTTTGGCGCCGCGGCCCCTGCCCCGCGCTATGTTTTTGCAGACATGCAAATTCTGTTTGCCAAACGGGTTGGCGAAAACCACCTGAAGATCAGCTTTGGCGATGGTTTGGGCGGCAAGATGGATGCCATTGCTTTTGGCGCGTATAACACGGCCCTTGGCCCCGCCCTTGAGGCGCATGGTGGTGCCCGTTTCCACCTCGCCGGACGTCTGGACATCAACGATTGGCGTGGCCGCCGCTCGGTTCAGCTGCGCCTGGAAGATGCTGCCCGTACGTAATGCAACTTTTTCGCAAACAGGGGCAAATTTTCTCTTGCGCGTAACCGCCACAGACCTTAGTGAAGCCCTCACAAGATAGTGGCCCGTTCGTCTATCGGTTAGGACGTCAGGTTTTCAACCTGAAAAGAGGGGTTCGACTCCCCTACGGGCTGCCATCTTGTTAATCTTCCCAAACAGTTGAACGTAATTAGATCCACCACGTGCAGGCGAATTTTCGCGCCGACAATGTGTTTCCCGACAGCTTTGCCCAACAGCAGCAATCTTGCCCGCCAGTTGTCACATCGTTCCGAACACCCTAACTATAGCTCTTCAAGCTTAACTGGAGACTTCGCGCCCCCTTATTCACGTTCGCACAAGGGGGGAGGCTGTGAACAAGGAATTCAAGTTTTTCTTTAAACGCTATACTGGTGGACATACCTTATCCGCCACACACCGCACTGGATCCGATATGAAAGCCGTTCGTCGCCCCCTATTTTGGTACAGCCTTGCAATGTGGCTTCTGTCGGTTGTGATCTCCTCACTGCTGATTCAGCTTGGCGCATTGATCATGTCGGATGTTCCGACAGCCGGCAAACGGCTTGAACGGAACGATTTTGTTGACGCAAGCCAGCTGAACATCACGCAGGCCAATATTAACCAACGCGAGGACGAACAAAGGGTTCAGGCGAACGAGCTTGAAGATGCCCGTTTCGTCTTGCGTTCACGTAGTTTGGACTACCAGAACCAACGTGCAAGCTTCGAAAACTGGGTCAAGACCCGCTCTGCCACCGGATCAGAGGCGCAAGACAGCCAAGTTGTTAAACGTGTTGAGGCAATCGAGCTACTGAAGCAGGAAGAGCGCAAGGCCGCGCGGCGGGTCGAAGAGTTGCAGCAAGAGATGGTTCAAACCAACCGCGCTTTGAAAAGCCTAAGCAGCCAAAATGCGGCGCTTCTGGCGGCCGCCAACGCCCCCTACCAACAGGCGCAGAAGCGCGAGGTTCTAAAGGTGTTCCTGCTGCGACTGGGCCTGACAATGCCCCTGTTGCTGATTTCCGGCTGGCTGGTCGCAAAGAAACGCAGCTCAAGTTATTGGCCGGTCTACCGAGGGTTCATCCTGTTTTCGCTCTTTGCATTTTTCGTTGAACTGGTGCCCTACCTGCCGTCCTATGGCGGATATGTCAGATATAGTGTTGGCATCCTTTTGGCGCTTTTGCTGGCGCATTTTTCAATCAAGGGCATGGCGCGATACCTTCAGAAAAAGCAGAAGGAGGAAACCCGCACCGAGCCGGAAAAACGCAAGTTGATTGCCTATGAAACCGCGATCAAGAAAATCTCGAATTGTGTCTGCCCCAGTTGCGACCGACAGTTCGCAGAACAGTCTACCCGCAAGGTCAAGGACGGTGCCAAACCGGAGACAAAAGTGGATTTCTGCGTGCATTGCGGGTTTTGCCTGTTCAAAGCCTGTGAAAACTGCGGCCAGCGGGAGAATTCGTTCTACAAGTTCTGCGGATCATGCGGTGTACCCGCGGACGGTCGCTTGCAGCAGGCCTAGGGTAAGAACCCCAGGCCCAACGCTACAGATGTCAAACGCCACGAAATTCTGCTCTGGGCGCATTCCGCTAAAGACTGCGCTGCAAACCGCCGGTATACAAACAGCTATGTTTGTATGCGAAAGACCCAGTCGTGGATAAGGCCAGTTTCTTTCTCGAAACATCACAAGAGCTGCGCCGGCTGTTCGACAAGGCCTTTGTGTCCCAAAAACTGAACGCGGGCGAAACCCTGTTCGAGCAAGACGAACATGACGACCGGCTTTTTGTTCTGGACAAGGGGCTTTTGGAAGTCAGTGTTTATTCAGCAAGCGGGCGCAAACATGCGCTGAACCTGCTACGCCCTGAAAGTGTGTTTGGCGAAATCGCCATGTTCGACCCCGGTCCGCGCACCGCCCGTATCGAAGCGGTTGAGGACTGCCAACTGCGTTATATC
Organism: Sulfitobacter sp. M05; assembly: GCF_029285175.1. Taxonomy (GTDB): domain Bacteria; phylum Pseudomonadota; class Alphaproteobacteria; order Rhodobacterales; family Rhodobacteraceae; genus Sulfitobacter. The sequence continues at coordinate 1,426,718 of NZ_JABEDH010000001.1, forward strand.
CGGCAGGCAGCCCTGATTGCCGAAATCGCCCGCAAGCCGCATCTGGCGGCAGAGTTACTTAGCTTGGCAGGCAAGCGTATGCGTTGGATGAGCCAGCAGATGGAGGAGCAGGTGTTCCTGCCCCCCGCCCCGCGACTGGCGGCAAAGGTCCTTTATCTGGCCGGCGACACCGGCGAAATCGGGATGTCACAGGCCCAGATGGCCGATTATGTCGGCGTCACCCGCGAAGTCGTGTCAAAGATTCTGTCGGAATGGCGCCGCGAAGGAATCGTCAGCCTGTCGCGGGGCCGGATCAAAGTACGCGACAGCGAAGCCCTTGAAAGATTAAAAAACTTCAATCCTGACTGAATTTCCTAACCTTGTGTGAACAGGTTCGCAGATCAGCGGGCCGGATCATGGCATTCCTGTTTTACGGTCCGTAAAGACCCGACGGAGGACACAAGAAAGATAGGAAATCAACAACCACCACCCCGATGTTCAGGACAAAGGTGGCAACCGACAGCACCGGGTTTGGTCGATACCCTGACACCATGATTTTCCGATACGGATGCACCGGTGCTATGGCTTTCAATCTGCTCCGGAAACGAATTTGACCGCGCACCCGTGGCTGCATTTGCACCGCACCCGCGCCGTCTCAAAAGAATGCTCGTCGGGCTATGGCACGGCCCGGTTCCGAAGGAACGACCTGTTACCGGTCACCTACTCCTTCGGAAAACCAGACCCGCAATTTCGGGTTGGCAGAACACGGTCTCGTGGGACGCCACAGCGTTCGAGCGCGAATTTACCGCGCTGCCTGCCGTAAACGCCTTTTTGTCAGGCGCGAACGGAGACCGCAAGATGGACAGTCTCTGTCTGGCTTGCGGCAGTTACGATGGAGATGGCGGGTATTGGTACGCTGTCGCCACCGTAAAACCCGCATCTCCGGGTGTGGGTCGAAATTCCGGGGCTTTGGTCCGCAATTCTTGCGGATGTGCCAAGGCTTCGGAGGCGAAATTGGGTCGCCGCCATGCGCAACTGCCTTTTTGTCAGGCTTTTGCGGTTCCGCGGAGGGGTACTTGTGACCCCGCCTGTGGAGGGTGCGGTAGTTGTTGCGTGTATTTGGTGCGTTATGACTGCCGCGAATCCCTGCGAACCATTTTCCCCGCAAGGCCCCCTTGTCGAAATACAGCTTTCCCCAAACCTAGCTTGCAAATAACCCGCGCCGCGCCGGTCAATGGACGCCCCTGTCACAGCTCGTGCAGCCAGGGTGGATTGGCGCCACTGCGCGACACGGTCACTGCCGCAACACGCGCACCATAGGCCAATGCGCCACGCAATTCTTCCAGCGGCATCTGCACCAAGGCAGCTTTATCCAACCGGTCCTGTTGTGCCAGATACGCCAAGAAACCCGCATTGAATGTATCCCCCGCCCCAACAGTATCTACCACGGTTGCCGGCTCCGCCGCGACGTGGATTACCCTGTCCGAACATAGGGCCATCACCCCTTCGGCACCCCGTGTGACGATGACAAACCGTGGTCCTTTGGATTGCAGGGTTGTTGCCTGTTCAGCAAGGCTTCCGACACCGCCGGTGATCCATGCCAAATCCTCGTCCGATACTTTGACGATATCAGCCTGCTTCAGCATCCGGTCCAACCGTGCCCGGTAGGCCGCAGCATCAGTGATAAAGTCGGGCCGGATATTCGGATCAATCATCACCGGAAACCGGCCCGCGGCTTTGACGCAAAGGTCGCAATAGGCATCTGCGGCAGGCTGGCTCACCAGACTGATACCACCAAAATAAAGCGCCGTGGTATTTTCGGGCAGCTTTGGCAGGTCACTGGCAACGATCATCCGCCCGGCGGAACCCTCATCGTAAAACCCATAGGTCGCCTGCCCCTTGTCCAGATGGACAACGGCAAGTGCCGTAAGCAGGTCTGACCGCACCAGCAGAGCGGTTTCGACATGATTTGCAACGAGGGTTTCAGCCAGTTCTTCCCCGAACTCGTCCCGCGAAACACCGCTGATCATCGCCACCGGTGCGCCCAACCGTCCGAGGGCGACGGCGGTGTTGAAGACCGCACCACCGGTATGTGGTGTAAAGGCCGTGCTACCGTCCGGCATCGCAACCGGAATCATATCCATCAAGGCCTCGCCGCAGCAAATGATCATGGTGCGCTCCTAACCATCGATATAACGCGTTAAGGTGGCCTCAATGCCGTCCCGGTGCAGCATCGACAGCCAGTCACAAAAGGCATCGGCAAAGCACGCCGCCCCGGCCAAATCCCCATAAATGTGGCGCATTTCCAGCCAAGCAGCCGGCGAGCTTATTGCCGCGGTTGCAACCTTCTGCAACGCACTCCACGCCGGGTCATTCGCCACCACAGTGCTGCCGTCTTCGCGCTGACCGATGCAATACCGCGCCCAAACCGCTGAGACCAAAGCCAACCCTGAAACCGACGTGCCCGCCGCCAACCCATCCCGCACAGAGGGCAACAGGAAAACTGCGTGGCGGCTGGAACCATCAAAAGCCACCCGCCGGGTGGTATCCTTGATCTCTGGATTGGCAAACCGGCGGGCCACCAGATCAAGATAGGCCAAGGGCGTCATGCCCGGCACCGCCGCCACATGCGGGGCAATCTCTTCGCGAACAACCTTGTCCAGCAGGGCATGGATCATCGGATGGGCCATCGCGCCCGATATTGTCTCAAGCCCCAACACTTCGGCAGGAACCGCAATGATCTGGTGTCCGCCATTCAGCACCCGCAGCTTCATTGCCTCGAACACATGTACCGCGTCGGACATTGTGGCACCGGCCTCCTCCCAAGGCGGACGGCCTGCACAAAACTTGTCCTCGATCACCCATTGACGAAAATTCTCGTGAGTCACGGGGGCCGCATCATCAAGTCCAAAACTGCGGGCTAACGCCATCTCGGAAGGGCCGGTCGCAGGCACGATGCAATCCACCATCGCATTGGGAAAACTGCATTTTTTCGCGATCCACTCGGCCAGATCGGGATCCGACAACCGCGCAAGCGATACCACCGTCTGGCGCAGGATATCACCATTGCCTTGCAAATTGTCACAGCTTTGCCCAGTGAACGGCCCCGCATTCGCGTCCCGTCGCAGCCGCAAGGCGGCAATCATCGCGCCAAAAGCCGTGCGCGGTTTATCTGGATGGGCAGCATCATGGTGGATGTCTGCATGGCTGGCATCAAACCCGCCGGTCACGGGATCAACGTAGTAGCCGCCCTCGGTCACCGTCAGCGACACGATGCGAATGGCCGGATCAGCCATCTTTGCGATCAATGCGCCATTGCCATCCTGCACCGGCAAAAAGTCGATCATCGCCCCCGTCACCTCAGCTGACTTTCCGGAGGGGTCCAGTTCAATAAGTGTGGTCAGGCAATCCTGTGCAAGCAAGCGATCCCGCTGTATCCTGTCCGCAGGGCGCACACCGGCCCCGATCACCGCCCAGTCCAACGCTTTGCCCTGCTGCATCAGCCGGTGCAGATACCATGCCTGATGCGCCCGGTGAAAATTGCCAAGTCCAATGTGAACAATCCCCGCCGTCAACTTGCTGCGATCATAGGTGGGCCGAACGATGCCCTCGGGCAATTGCGCAAGCGTCGCGTTTCCCAGGCTGGTCAGTCCCATGTTTTGCACACCATCTGCCATCAGCTCATCCATTGGCCGCCGTCCACGTTGTAACATTGCGCGACAATGTAATCCGCCTCTTTGCTGGCCAGAAACACCGCCATACCGGTCAAATCCTCGGGTCGCCCCATCCGCCCGTAAGGCACAGCCGCCCCCACCTCGGCCTTCTTTTGCCCCGGTGCCTTGCCTTCGTGTTTGGCAAAAAACGCATCCACCCCGTCCCAATGGTCACCGTCCACCACACCGGGCGCGATGGCATTGACATTGATGCCGTGCTTGATCAGGTTCAGCCCCGCCGATTGCGTCAGGCTGATGACTGATGCTTTGGTGGCGCAATAGACCGCAACCAGCGGTTCACCCCGCCGGCCCGCTTGACTGGCCATGTTGATGATTTTTCCTTTAATGCCGCGATCAATCATATGTTTCGCCACGGCCTGCATCGTGAACAGCGTGCCAGCAACATTGATGTTAAACAGGCGACTGAAATCTGCGCGCGCGATTTCGGTGATCGGTGCTGCCGTAAAGAGCGCGGCATTGTTGATCAGGATGTCGATCTGGCCCAACGCACCAAGTGTTGCGCTCACGGCATCGTCGATGCTTTTTTGATCACTCACATCCATTTCGACTGCGATTGCTGCTTCGCCAATCTCGGCTGCGGCGGCGCGGGCAAGGTCGATATTGATGTCCCCCAGTGCGACGCGCGCGCCTTCGGCCACATAGGCCTTGGCAAAGCTTAACCCGATGCCCCGCGCAGCCCCTGTGATCAATGCGGTTTTTCCGTCCAGCCGCTTCATGCAATACGCAGCCCGTCTGCGCCAAAGCGATGGATCACATCCTTTCGCGGGCTCAGATGCACCCGGTCCCCGTAGTTAAATCCCACTTCGCCATCCGCCCGTACTGTGATGGTATCGGCAAGGCCGGTGTCGTGGATATGGAAATACGTGTCCGACCCAAGATGTTCGGAAACGCCAACCGTGCCGCTCCACGGGCCCTCACTGGCCGATATTTCGATATGCTCCGGTCGCACGCCAATGGTGTGGCACCCGTGTTTCTCTGCCTCTGCCCCGCCGATCAGGTTCATCTTGGGTGACCCGATAAACCCCGCGACAAACAGGTTGCGCGGTTCACGATAAAGCTCAAGCGGAGAGCCGACCTGTTCGATATGCCCCGCCCGCAGGACCACGATTTTATCCGCCATGGTCATCGCCTCGACCTGATCATGGGTCACATAGATCATGGTTGTGGCAAGTTTTTTGTGCAGTTCGGAAATTTCCATCCGCATACCGACGCGCAGGGCTGCATCAAGATTGGAAAGCGGTTCGTCAAACAGGAAGGCCGAAGGTTCGCGCACAATCGCGCGGCCAATGGCCACCCGCTGGCGTTGCCCGCCTGACAACTGGCCCGGCTTGCGGTCAATATAATCGGCAAGATTTAGCACCGAGGCGGCATTGTCGACGCGCTGGTCGATCTCGGATTGCGCCATCTTGGCCATCTTCAGCGGAAAGGCGATATTCTTGCGCACTGACATATGCGGATAAAGCGCGTAAGACTGGAACACCATTGCAAGACCGCGTTTCGCCGGGGGCAATTGTGTGGCGTCATTGCCATCAATGCGGATCTGACCGCTGGTGGTATCTTCAAGCCCCGCAATCAGGCGCAACAGCGTGGATTTCCCGCAGCCTGAAGGGCCGACAAAAACCGTGAACTCCCCGTCTTCGATGGTCAGGTCCAGCGGCGGAATAACTTCGGTTTCGCCAAAGGATTTCGTAACTTTGTCCAGTGTAATGCGTCCCATTTCGGATGTCCCTATTTCACCGCGCCAAAGGTCAGGCCGCGTACAAGTTGTTTCTGGCTGAACCAGCCAAGGATGAGGATCGGCGCAATGGCTATGGTGCTGGCCGCACTCAGTTTGGCATAAAACAGGCCTTCCGGGCTGGAATAGCTGGCGATGAACGCCGTCAGCGGTGCCGCCTTGGCGGCCGTCAGGTTGAGCGTCCAAAACGCTTCGTTCCAGGCCAGAATGAAGTTCAGCAGCATGGTGGAAGCAATGCCCGGAATGGCCATTGGTGTCAGGATATAGATGATCTCGGATTTCAAGGTCGCCCCGTCCATGCGGGCCGCTTCCAGTATCTCGCCGGGAATTTCCCTGAAGTAGGTATAGAGCATCCAGACAATGATCGGCAGGTTGATCAGCATCAGCACAATGACAAGGCCGGTACGGCTGTCCAGCAGACCGAATTTGATAAAGATCAGATACATCGGATAAAGCACCCCAACTGCCGGCAGCATCTTGGTTGACAGCATCCACAGCAAAATATCTTTGGTGCGGTTAGAGGGCACAAAGGCCATGGACCATGCGGCAGGTACGGCAATGATCACCCCCAACAGGGTCGAGCCCCCCGCGATGATGATCGAATTCCACAGAAACCGGCCATAATTTGACCGCTCCATCACCGCGCCGTAGTTTTCCAGCGTCCAGTCAAAGAACAGGAATACCGGTGGATCACTGATTGCCTGCGCTTCGGTTTTGAAGCTGGTGATGATGGTCCAGAGGATCGGGAAAAAGATCAGCAGACCGATGGCCCATGCGGCCGCAGTGTTGAGCGCCTTGCGCTGAGGTGTGACGGAACGTGCCATTATGCGGTCCTCTCGGCTGGCGTCTCACAGGGCGGAAAATCAATGCCGCGGTACGCGGATGCGAGGTGTGTCAGATCAAGCATCAAGGTTCTTCCCCACAATACGCATCAGGAAAATAGCGACGATATTGGCAAGGATGATGGCATAGACACCGCCCGCAGACCCAAGCCCGACATTCTGGCTTTCCAGCACCCGCTGGAAAATCAGATAGGTCAGAGTCTTGGTGCCAAAGGCCCCGCCGGTGGTCACAAAGATTTCGGCAAAGATCGACAGCAGGAAAATCGTCTGGATCAGAATAACAATAGTGATGGCGCGGCTGAGGTGCGGCAACACGATGTACCAGAAGCGTTTCAGATGCGGTGCGCCGTCCATTTCTGCCGCCTCCAGCTGTTCGCCATCCAGCGACTGGATTGCAGTCAGCAGGATCAGCGTGGCAAAAGGCAGCCATTGCCAGCTGACGATCAGAATGATCGACGGCATCGACGCCGCAGACATCCACGACACCGGATCAGCACCGAAAAACCTCCAAAGATGTGCGAACAACCCATTGTTGGGGTCCATAAAGATATTCTTCCAGACCAACGCCGAGACGGTGGGCATGACAAAGAAAGGGGCAATAACCAGAATGCGTACAACCCCCTGTCCCCACATCGGCTGATCCAGCAGCATCGCAAGCAGGATGCCAAGACACACGGTGATCACCAGCACAGAACCGACAATAAGCAAGGTGGTAATTACCGACGGCCAAAATGCACTTGAGCTGACAAAGCGCAGGTAGTTGTCAAAACCCGCCCCTCCCAGATCGCCGCCCCGTAGCGGCAGGTATTTTCTGAACGAGAACCAGAGGGTCATGGTGAGCGGCACCAACATCCATCCCAAAAGCAGGATCACTGCGGGTGCCATCATCACGCGGGCGGCTGATCTGGATGCTTTGGTTGCCATGGGATGCACCTCTCCTGTTGACAGACACGCCGTCTAAGGTTGCGGATGGTTAGGGATTGGGTCTTGCGGGTGAAGAGCGGCAGCATACCGCCGCCCTTCGGATACTTTCGGCTACTCGTTACAAGTCACACGCTGTCTCGTTATTTGTATCCAGCAGCTTCCATTGCGTCATTGGTCAAAGCCTGCGCCTTGGCCAGTGCTTCCTCGACGGTCTGTTGACCGGCATAGGCTGCCGAGAACTCTTGGCTCACGTCGGTTGCAATACCTGCAAACTCTGGGATTGCCGCGAATTGCACACCAACATAGGGGCTTTCCTCAACAGTCGAGTTGTTCGGATCAGCCGACAAGATCGAGTCCAGCGTCATCTGCGCAAAAGGCACTTTCTGGTAATCAGGGTTTTCGTAGAGCGACGTCCGCGCACCCGGAGGCACGTTGGCCCAGCCCTCATTGGCAGCGACCAGCTCAATATAGCCAGTGCCGGTGGCCCATTCGATGAACTGCTTCGCCGCAGCTTCTTTCTGTGTGCCAGCCGGAATTGCCAACGCCCAAGCCCAGAGCCAGTTGGAGCGTTTGCCCAAACCATTGTCGGGTGCCAATGCGAAACCGACGTGATCTGCAACTGTGGAATCTTTACCGGTCACAAATGAAGCCGCAACCGTGGCGTCGATCCACATGCCGCATTTACCCTGATTGAACAGGGACAGGTTTTCGTTGAACCCGTTGGTCGCATAGCCGGAAGGCCCCGATGCGTCCATCATGTCCTTGTAAAAGTTCAACGTGTTTGCCCAGGCCTCGGTGTCGAACTGTGCGTTCCACTCCATGTCAAACCAGCGCGCCCCGAAAGAATTCGACATCGCGGTGATAAAGGCACCGCCCTCGCCCCAACCGGCCTTTCCGCGCAGGCAGATGCCGTTGATCTCTTTTTCACGGTCTGTCATCGCCGCCGCCGCATCACGGATAAATTCCCATGTCGGTGCCTTGGGCATCTCCATACCGGCGGCCTGCATCAGATCGGTGCGGTACATGACCATTGAGCTTTCGCCGTAAAACGGGGCGGCAAAGAGGGTTCCCTCATAAGACAACCCGCCCGCCATCGCCGGCAGAATGTCCGCCGCATCATATTCTGCGGACAGATCATCGAGTGGCACCAACCAGCCATTTTTGCCCCAGATCGGGGTTTCGTACATGCCGATGGTCATGATGTCGAACGATCCGCCCTTGGTCGTGATGTCCGTGGTAACGCGCTGACGCAGGACGTTCTCTTCCAATGTGACCCATTCAACCTCGTGGCCGGTCTTTTCGGTAAAGTCGGCGGTCAGACCCTGCATTCGGATCATGTCGCCATTGTTCACGGTCGCGATTGTAAGCGTTTCGGCAAATACGCCACCTGCAGCAATCAGCGATAGCGCTGTCGCCGCACCAAGTGCGTTCCTCAAAGACATCCAAATCCTCCCTAGCGTTAGATGTTATGTGACCTGAGGGTAAGCCAAAACAAAGCGCGGCGTCAAATAATTTTTTACGCGCGGAAAGTTTTGAGAAAAGTTAAACATTCCCAATCCTTTGGCACACTCCTTTCAGTCGTCTTTACGGAAATCAGCCTAGGCAGACTGACGCATAATCAGCCTGCCCTCATAAAGTACGGTCTCATGCGGGCGGCTGCGCTCACCGGATTCGACAACATCAAACAGGGTCTTCACAGCGCGGCGTGACATCGCATCATAGTCTTGTGCAATGGTCGTCAGCGGCGGACAGGTGTATCGCGAAAACGGGTGATCGTCCTGCCCCGCGACCCGCAGTTCGCAGTCCGCGTCGCGCCCCACACGCAGACCTTTTTCATAGCAAGCGGTCAACAGCCCAATGGCAAGCCGGTCATTGCTGCATAATACGGTGTTTGTCGAAAACCCGCCGGCCTCCAGCGTCTGGATACCGCCGGCACGACCAATTTCCTCAAAAGACCACCCCTGCCCGTCCACCTTAACTATCGTCGGTTCGAACCCCAGCTGCGCCATTGCGTCCAGATACCCCTGACGTCGCTTGTTGGCATTGGGGTTGGCGGGGTCTTTCATCTCGAAAAAACACGGCGGTTCGCCGGTGCGGCTAAGGTATTCAACCATCAACATGGAAAACTGCGGGTTGTCCGACCCGATAAACGCCAGCCCGACATCCGGCAGATTACTGTCAAACAGCACGGTCGGCACATCTTCGCAAAATGACGCCACTGCCCCGTTGTCCGAAACCCGCCCCAAGGGCGCGATCAAGGCCCCGGCCGGTTTAAGCGCCCGCAGGTTCTCAAGAATCTCGCGTTCCAAATTTGGGTCGCCATGTGAACTATACAAAGTCGGGCTGTACCCTGCATCAATACAGCGCTGTTCTATGTTCCGTGCAATTTCGGCGAAAAACGGGTCCGCCAGATAGGGAACAAGAATGCCAACGTTCTTGGTCAGTTTGCGGTTCTGGTTCATCGCAAAGATATTAGGCCGGTAGTCATGCTCCTCCAGCGCCGCCTCGATCCGCGCACGGGTGGTTGCCCGCACAGAGCTGGGATCGTGGAAATATTTCGAGACCGTAGGGCGCGACAATCCGCTGACGGAGGCGAACTCCTCCATGTTCCTGATTTTCGTGTATTCCATAGGGCGCGCAAAATCCTTACGATGCATTATGTCACCAGCAGAGAAACTTTACGGCACAGTTTAAAAATTGTCGCGCGGAAATTTCAACTTTTCCAGAGATCGGCCCGCACTGATTCTATCTTCCCCCCCTTTTGACGGGATTTCAAAGCACAAGCGGGACCGGACATAACTCCCTCCAAACGGGAGTTTGTGGCAAGGTGGATGCGCATTTGTAAACAATCCTCCTCCTGAAACCCCAATGTTGTCAAAACCTGCCAGAAACAGACTGTTTCTCCGGGTTTTCATCAAATGAGGCGAAAATGAGTTATAGATGCGGTGTGAATATTGCGTCTGCCCGGTTCCCGTCGAGAACCTGACAAGTTTCGGTCACTCTGTTTGAGCGAGTTGTTGTCAGAAAGTGAGCTGGATCGTTGCAGGAAGTGGTTAATTTTGGCGTTGAAACCCAACCTTTCCCCTTCCCAGCACTCGGACAGGACAGTATTCCGGCATCCAAAGGGTGTCTGCCTTTTTTAGAACGTATTTGACCCTGGGGGGTTGGAATGAAAGATAATTTAACAAATTCCGCCGATTTCGGGATTTTTCCATTTTCAAATGGGACCACTTTTGGCGACTCTGCCGTGGCCCATCCAAGTCAGGTTTGGGATGCTGCACTTGCCGCCAAGCCCGGACCGATAAATTTGTATCGTCACCTTGGCAAACGCGTCATGGACATTTTGTTTGTTCTGCTGACCCTGCCGTTTTCCTTGCCTATTATCGGCCTGTCCGCTCTTGCCCTGTGGCTGAGCGGCGGCACCCCCTTCTACACACAGCAACGTCTGGGTGCCGACGGCAAACAATTCTCGATCTTCAAGCTGCGCACCATGGTGGCGAATGCCGATCAGGTTCTGGAAGACTATCTGGCCAAAGACCCCGAAATGCGCCGCGAATGGGACGAAATCCAGAAACTGCGCAACGATCCGCGCATCACCCCGTTGGGGCATTTCCTGCGCAAGACCTCGATGGACGAATTGCCACAACTGTTTAACGTGTTGTTCGGCGACATGAGCCTTGTCGGTCCCCGCCCAATGATGCCTGAACAGTTGGAAATGTACGGCGATCCGACCCATTATAATGCCGTCAAACCCGGCATCACCGGTCTATGGCAGGTGTCGGCGCGCAACAGTGAACGCTTTACTTACCGCAACGAAGTAGACAGCGCCTACGAACGATCCCTGACGCTGAAACTTGACCTCACAATCCTCTTCAAAACCATTGGTGTGGTTTTGCGCCCAACAGGTCACTAGATATGAGGGACGATGTTGAGATGGTACAAAAAGGTATAAACAGGTCTGATGCCCAAAGATCCGAAGGAGACTACAATGCGTGATTTGCAAATCACAGAGGATCTCCACGCCGAGATGTTGGACACGCCGGTCGTGATGTCAAAAGCGGGCATGCGGCACAGCATCCGCCCACGCCGCGCACTGATTGATGACGCTGGCAAGGTAACGCCAACGCGGGCACTGCCTGCCACCGCAAAGACGCAGGTATCCCAAGCTCAGACTCCTGCTGATCTGACGGCAGATATGGCACCGGCCTTTCCGGGGCAGTATGCTCCTGATACCAACCTGCCCCGCTGGCACGAACTGGATCGCGTCGAACCCGGTACCCGCGGCAAAGACGGGACCGCCCTGCCGGTCGTCGACGCCGCCCGTGACAGCGCATCGGTGCGTGCTTTTGATCAGCTGCGCACAAGATTGCGTCAGATCACTCAAGAACATGGCTGGACCAATATCGGCATCACCACCCCGACCTCGGGCTGTGGCAACACCTTCACCGCGATGAACCTTGCGCTGAGCCTGTCGCGGGTCAAAGGATCGCGGACTGTATTGATGGATTTCAACCTGCGCCGCCCGGGCATCGCCAAGGCGTTTGACATCACCCCACGCGGTGCCATGCGCGATTTCCTGATGGGCCACGCGCCGATCGGGGATCATATGGTCAAGGTCAGTGACACCTTGGCGCTGGGTCTGAACAACAGTCCCGATACCGAAGCCGCAGAAACACTTCAGTCCGCAGAAACCGCCCAGACAATGGCGCAGATGCGCGCCGCTTTGCAGCCCGAAATCGTGCTGTATGATCTTCCGGCGATGCTGACCCATGATGACGTGTCCGCGTTCCTGCCCCAGCTTGACGGTGTTTTGCTGGTCTCCGACGGCACCCAGACCATGGGCCGTGAGTTGATGGAATGCGAACGCCTGTTGAACAATCAGGTGCCACTCTTGGGCGTTGTGCTGAACCGGGCCCGTGCGGATTCTGTCCCGCGCTATAACTGAGAACGGGCGTTATCGCGCCCGCCTCTGGTTTTTCCGATCCTAAGGCGAAACCTCTCATCTTCTGATTGTTTTTGCCCTATTCTGGTCAGAATTTTCTGATCAAAGGGCATATCTTCCGGCACGCTTGGCGTTTGTCGGAGAATCAAAACTGGGATATGTAGGGACTGATGGGACCAATTTTTTCAATGGCCGATTTCTTGGACATGCTGCGCCGTCGCGTGGGTGTGATCTCGGCTGTGATCATTGCAGGTTGCTTTGCGTCGGTGATCTGGGCCGTATCTGTTCCTCACCTCTACCAATCCTCCGAAGTTTTGCAGATTGAGCAGCCGCAGATATCCGACGAACTGGCGCGTTCAACCGTCGAAAGCTCTGCCGCGCGGCGCTTGCAGCTGATCGAACAGCAACTGATGGCGCATAACAATCTGGTAAAAGTCATCAACCAGTTTGGCCTTTACGGCAATGCTGGCACTTCCGGGATGTCTGAAAAGGTTGACTTGCTGCGTCAAGCCGTGACGATCACCGGCGTTGCCGCGGTCCGTGAAGGCTTCGCCGATGATGGTGCAATTGCGGTGCTGACCATTACCGCCGAAATGGATTCCCCCGAAACCGCACAGGCCATCGCCCATTTGTTTGCGGATCAGACCCGTGCCCTTGCAACCTCGCAACGCCAAGTGCAAACCAGAGAGACGCTTGCCTTTTTTGAAGAACAGGAAAAGGCCGTGCAGGCGGAGATTGCCAAACTGGAGACAGAACTGGCAGAGTTTCGCAGCGCCAACGACATTTCCATCGAAGGGTCACTGGACTTTAGCCGCTCGGAATTGGGCAGCCTCAATGACGCCCTGCTGACATTGGACCGTGAAATCATCTCGGCGCAGCTTGCCCTTGAAAACATTGACCGCAGCGGAAACACCCGCGCCGCAACCGTCAAACGCGAGGAAGAAGAACTGGGCCGGCTGCTGGACAGCCTGAACACCCAGCGCCAGCTGTTGCTGGACCGGCGCGCCGCGCTGAGCGCCAGCATCGAAACCCGCCCGGAAGTGGAGCGGACTTTGGCTGAATTCGAACGCCGCTCTGAACAGCTGAACGAGCGGCTGGGCGATATTTCAACCCGCCGCAGTGAAGCCGAAGTCGGATTTACGCTGGAAAGTGCCTCGCGCGGTGAACGTTTTGTCACGCTTGAGGAGGCGCGGGTTCCCGAGTTTCCAATCAGCATGAGCCGTAAGAAACGGGTTTTATTGGGGGTTGCCGGCGCCACCGGTCTGGGGCTGCTTATTGCATTTTTACTGGAACTGCGCCGCCCCGTGATCCGCACCGCACGCCAGATGCAGCGCGAAACCGGATTGTTGCCGGTGGTTTCTATCCCCGAAACGCGCAGCCCCAAAGAACGCAAAGGAATTGCCAAACTTTGGCAGGAACGTAGCGAAGCCGGGTTGCAGGGCCGCGCAGCACGGCAGGCCCGCCATCCCGCAAACCGATAAGGCGGAAAATCCCCTTGAAGATCGCGTATATTCTGAACACCTATCCGCAACCGTCACAAAGCTTTATCCGTCGCGAAATTCGCGCGCTTGAAGCCAGCGGCCAAGAGGTGTTGCGGCTGGCCATGCGCCCGGGCAGTGACCCACTGGTTGACCCGCAAGACCGGGAAGAGGCCGAACGCACCGAATATGTGCTGGCCGGCGGCAAGATACCCCTGCTGGCGGCAAGTTGGCGCGCCGCGAGACGCGATTTTGCCCTGTTCTGGCAGGCCATACGAACCGCCCTTTCTGTGGGCCGCGCATCCGAAGTTGGCGTGCTGCGGCATCTGATCTACCTCGCTGAAGCGGCCTTTGTTGCCGAGCGTTGCCGTGCCGAGGGTGCCTCCCATGCGCATGCACATTTCGGCACCAATTCCGCCGCTGTAGCCATGTTCAGCGCATTGCTTGGTGGACCGAAATACAGTTTCACTGTGCATGGCCCGGAAGAATACGACGCCCCCCGCGCCCTGTCGTTGGGGACCAAGATCGCGCATTCGGATTTCACCGTGGCCATCACCCAATTTGGCCGCTCGCAATTGTGCCGCTGGGCCATCCCTGCGGATTGGGACAAGATCAAGGTCGTACATTGCGGGATTGAACCGCAGAAGTTTGCAGACCCTGCACCAATGCCTGATGGTACGCGTCGCCTTGTGGCCATCGGGCGGCTGGTAGAGCAAAAGGGCCAACTGGCGCTGATCAATGCGTTGGCGCAGGCGCAAGGCGACATCCACCTGACCCTGATCGGGGATGGTGAAATGCGCGGTGTGATCGAAACCGCCGTTGCCCGGCACAAACTGCAAGACCGCGTGACCCTGACCGGCTGGCTTGACGAGGCCGCGGTGAATGGCGCGCTTGCCGCGTCTCATGGGTTGGTCATGCCCAGCTTTGCCGAGGGGCTGCCGATGGTGGTGATGGAAGCCATGGCCGCCGCCCGGCCCGTTATCGCCACCTATATCGCCGGCACACCGGAGTTGGTGCAAGATGGCACCCACGGTTGGCTGGTACCGGCCGGAGATGTGGCGGCACTGGCCGACGCGATGGACGATTTTGCAAAAACCCCATTGGACCAACTGACCCGCATGGGCACCAAAGCCCGTCAGCGGGTGCTAGAGCGCCACGACATCACCACCGAAGCGGCCAAACTGGCCACCCATATCAGCGGTTCCTAACGCCCGCGCACCCAACGGTTGCCGCTGCGCAGAATGGGCAGGCGAATGGCGATCCGCACCGCGACAAAAGCGACAAAGGCCACCGGATCCCATAGGGCCCGTTTCCACACCGGCACCGTCTGATCATGGGTGTCGTCGTTGACCATCAACTCGGGATACTGTTCTTCGATCTCGGCCACCCCGATGTCCTGACGACGGCGCACCTGAACCAGACGGGTAAACCCTTCGATCATCGGCCAGTCATAGCCCGCGGGCACACTCAACCGTTCAGCCGGGGCAAAGTTCAATCGGGCATAGGTGTCATCAGAAATGATGTCGGGCCAGTCATCCCACCGCGCCCGCCCCGCGCGGTTCATCGCAAACACACCAAAGCCGGGCACACCATGGACCATAAACGGTGTGGTCAGCCAAAACCGCGTGTAATGCCGCGTCAGCGCGTCATCCCCGCTGAGCGTAACATTGGGGCGCCCGCTGGCATAGCGCGGTGCATCCACATCCAGAACCTGTGCGATCTGGGGGATCACCTGCGGCGAAACCACCACATCCGCATCAAGGTAAATCAACACCTCGCCTACGGCGGCCGCCTCGCCCTTGTTCCACGCATTCAACTTGCCGCCCTGCGCAAGATCCAGCACCTTCAGCTGCCAGCCCCTGGCCACAGCCTGCGGGGCAAAACCACGGGCAATCTCCGCCGTATTGTCGGTGCAACCATTGGCGACAACCACCACCTGCACGTCCCCCGCAACCGCCTCTGAGGCCAGCAGCGCCGACAGGCAGGCCGGCAAATAGGCCGCTTCGTTATGGGCGGGGATCAGAACCGAGGTCTTCATTGAAACGCCACCAAAGCATCCCAGCGCGGATTGCTGTCGTCCAGATGGCGCAGCGCCCCCCATGATCCCCATTTTGTCGGAGCATAGACATCCGAATAGGCGTTGAACAATTGCCCGCCAGCGGCCTTCCACCCTTTGAGCAAACCCGCATAAAGATGGCCCATTTCGTCAGAGTAATTCAGGTGATGCATAAATTCGGTCAAGGTTGCATCCTCTACCAGCCCGCCAATGCCGACAATATGACTGCCCCCTTCGTACATGACCAGATCAAGATCATTCTTGCGGGCAACCTGTGCGTGATGAGGCCAGACCCGCCCAACCAGATCGTGCAACGTATCCTCGGACCTGCCGCTGACGCTGCCGTCTGTTAACTCGCGCCCGGCCAGCTCGCTTGCATGATCAAACCGGCGAGCCGCGACGTAACCCTCCAACGCCTTGCCCGTCAGCCCCTGTGCCTGCGCCTGCCCTTGGGCCTTGGCCGCGCTTTGCGCCAACCAGTCTTTGACCATGTCCTGACGGTCATCCAACCCCAGAACCCCGCCAAAATAACCGCTGACCGCATAGGCATCAAATGCCTCGACCGGCGGTGACAGCCCCTCGGCCACGGCCAAAGGCGCGGTGAAGGCCTCGTCTTCCAGACCCAGCCAGCCTGTTTGTGACGAAATCACGTTGACCAGCCGCCCTTCCGGCTCTTTTGCAAAGACCTCCGACCATATTCGCGCCACTTCAGCGGCCCGCAGACCGTAAAGCTGCATCCATTTGTCCTTTTGCCCCCACCGCGCCAGCGCGACCTCATCCGCCCAAACCGCCTGCGCAAACTGCCAGTTCCAGACTTCGTTGGAAAACTCGACATAGGCCGTAAGTTCGGGATCAAGCCGGGTGCGCACCAGCTCTGCATAGGCGCGGACAAAATCATCTTCCGCCAGATGCGGGATGTTGAACCACGGATCACTCTCCAGCTCATTGGCCAGATCAATCATCACCTCAACGGGCACCCCCTCGGCATAGCTGACATCCGTGACCTGTGGCCGCTGTGCCCAGTCCGAAAGCTGGCTGTTATTGGTTTCGGCCCAGTCCATAAACCGCAATGCGCGAAACTGGCCGATATGGGCGGTCCATGCCGGATTGAACACCGCGCCCCGCGCGAAACGGCGGACATTATCGGTATGTACCACGCTAATGTTGCGCGGCGGGTTGGTGGTGTTGATACGCTGGATGCGGATGTCGACACTGCCCGGCCCCGGTGTGTAATCGAATGTCACCTCGCCCTTGCCATAGCGCACATTCTGCGCCCGCCCGGAGACTTCAATCACACCCTTGCCATCAAACTTCAGCCGGTAGCGCCCCTTCAACGATACCGCAGCTTCGGGCATATCCGTCAGGATCAGCGTCCCAATACTGCCCAGGCTGCGCGGCATCTTCAGCGGCCAACCATCCGCATCCAGAAACCCTTCTGCGCGCAGCTCGGCCTGTTCCATGCCCCCCCATTGCCCCGCCTTGTGCCCGATCCACGGGCGGGCGGTCTTCATCAGATCAAGGAAGGGCACCTGCGTACTCCAGTCTGTGACCGACGCCAATCCGATGGCAACGGCAGAGCTGCCCTCGACAGCGCCCTCATTGACAACACTCAGGTCTGCTGGTGGGCCGGTCGGAGCGGCAGGAGCCATGCTGGCCCGCCCCGCTGTGGTCAATGAAACAGGGGCCACGGGCAGGCTGCCGTAGGCCTGAACCGCCTCCCAAGCGATACGTTGCAAAACCCGGGCCGTATCTTCGTCCGGGGTGTCATAGGCTGTGCCGAACCGGTCTTTGAAATCCACCGGCAGACCCAGCGGGTTCTGCCCTGTCAGGGTTGCATATTGCACCATCGCAACAAAATAATGCCCCTTGTCATTCAGATGAATATCATCGGCAAAAAGTGCGGCGATGTCAGCCATTCCCGCCACCTGACCGGCGGAAATTTCATCATAAAGCCGTGCCATCGCCTGCCCGGCGGGGATCAGCGTGACCGTGGCCCGGTCAGAGCGCGCACCTGCCGCCACCTCGGCGACGATACTTTCCCAGACCGGCAAATCCTGATCCAGCCGTGTGCGCCAAGGCACATCCGCCTTGGCGTCATGTTCCACGCGCTCGCCGCTGCCGCTTTTCAGACTGTGCCAGGTTTCCTGAACATAGATGTGCACCGCCGGATTAGCAGCCGTCGCCAGCCCCGCAAAAGCCTGTGCATATACACCGGTTTCAGAAAACTGCGTGTGGTTTTCAAGCGGCACCGCCTCGGTGAGAATCAGATGGCTTACCCCCCCTTCGGGCAGCACCGCGCGGGCATCGACCCCTTCTGCGGTATGGGATTCAACCCAATTGTAGCGCAGGGGCGCCCCATTGATAATCTGCGCCTGAACCTCGGCGTCGCCGGTGCCCGCCAGCAGTGCCTGCTCAAGCATGGTAGGGCCGGTGGTCCCGAACAGGCTGTGCCCCACCATCAAAACCGAAAACAGGGATGCCAAACCGTTCATGCTGCTACTCCTGTTTCGGGATGGCGGCGTACCACCTCCCATACTGTGCGCTGCATCAGCGCGGCCACCGCGGGGGACGGCGCATCCGCGGGCGTGCCATCGGCACGGTTCAATGCAAACGGCAGGCCAACCGGCGTCTTGTGATAGAGTACTGCATAATGCGTCAGGGCCACCAGATAGGCCCCCAAATCATTGAGATGGATCGTATCAACCGTGCCATCCTCGTTTCTTGCCATTAGGGCGTTTGCGCCATCCAGCCCGTCCAGCCCCCCCTGCGCCGCGGCAGCCCGGACAAACGCGGCCATAACCTGTCCCGCCGGAATAAGATGGATCGCAGCACCGCTTTCGGCCAAGGCGGGATAGGTGATCCCTTCCTGCCAATAGCCGCGCAGATCATCGTCGATCCGCGTCAACCATCCCGCCGCATCATCGGTGTGATGCCATGTTTCATAGAGATAAATCCGTGTCTGCGGGCTGGCATCCCGCGCCAATCCCGCCCACCGTGCCAGATATGCGGCGCTGTCGTGATACCGGACCGCATCCGCAATCTCGACCATCTCGGTCAGCACCAGCGCATCATATTCGCCCGTTCCCAACGCTTCTTTCGCGGCGCGAAATCGCGGATGGTTGTTTTCAACATCAAACCCGTTGATCGGTTGGTCCGGCTCCCAATGTTGCATCAAGGAGGTGCCCCACCCCAGCTGGCTGTCATAGTGATGCCCCGCACCGGCCAGTTGCGCCACCATTGCGGGCATGTCCCGCCCCACCAGCGAATGCCCCAAATGAAACACCCGCAGCGCCCCTTCCGGCATGGGCAATGGCTGCGCATAGAGGGTTTGAGCGATTTTAGCACCGCGTTGACGGAGGGCAAAGAACAAACCACCCGCCCCAAGCACCACAGTCAAAAGCCCAAGGGCGGCACGTCGGGTCAATGGCTGCATAAATTTACGCTCCTTTTAACAGAGACTTATCAGCCCACGCCGCCGTGACAAGGTGACCGTCGATTTCATCGAACCGCCCCGCCAACCCGTCGCCTGCCGCAAAACAGCCCGCCGGTCTCAAAAAGGTGGCCGTAAATGCGCGTGTCGGCAGATCCAGATTAAGGTCGATGTGATCAAATCCGAATACCATGCCGGTCAGTGGAAATTGCGCCTTATATGCGGCTTCCTTGGCCGAGAAGACCAGTTTGGCCCGCCAAAACAGATCCGGGCCCGCCATGCGGCCCTGTTCGGCATCCGAACAGATCAGCGGTAAAAGCTCTTCTGAAAGGGGCGTGTTTTCTTCAATATCTAGGCCAAGAGACTGCGGGCCGGTTGTAATCACGGCAGCACAAAGCCTTGCGCAATGCGAGATGCTGCCGTGTAAACCTTCAGGCCAGACCGGTGAACGGTCCGCCGCCACAGGTATCGCCCCCGGCGCCAGGCCAAGTTGCGCCATCGCTTGGCGCGCCGCAGCACGGCCAGCGGCAAACTCCTGCACACGAGATGCCAAGGCCCGCTGACCATGTGCCATCTCGCCCGCCATGACGGGCGGTTGTGGCGCCCGTGGGTCACTTACCCCCACTGCCACGGGGTAGTCAAAAAGTGGCGGAATTACCGCCCTAAGCTGGTCCAGCATGTCGGCGCTCTGTGAGACGCTCACGCCCCCGACTTGCTGCGCCCAGCCCGCATGGCGCGCCGTTTCGATATGGCCTCCGTCGCAACGGGCTGGGCCGATGCGGCGACCTGCGGAGCCGCGCCGCCGGTTCCCTTGTCGATATGCCCCGCCAACCCGGCAAGCGTCGGGAAGCGGAAAATATCGGTGATGGTCAGACTGTCACTGCCAAGTGCTGTCTTGATATCGCGATGGGCTTGCACGGCCAGCAGGGAATGCCCGCCAAGGCCAAAGAAATTATCCTCGCCGCGGATGTCAGAAACCCCCAGCAGCCGTGTCCAGACTTCGCTGATGGTTGCCTGTGTGGCATTGGCCGGCACGCTTGGAGTTTCGCTGCGCGGCGTCTGGCGGTGCCTTGGCAGCGGCAGCGCCTTGCGGTCAATTTTCTTGTTTGGTGTCAACGGCATGGCATCAACAGTCACGTAGTAACCGGGCACCATGATGGCCGGCAACACCGCCGAAAGGGCCGCCTTGGTCTGCTCTGGGTCCAGCGGCGGTTGCGCTGTGACATAGCCAACCAGATGTTCGCCACCAAACGCATTGACCGTGGTCACAACCGCTTGGGAAACACCGGGTAATTCGGCCATCCGTGCCTCGATCTCGCCCAGCTCGATCCGGTGGCCGCGAATCTTGACCTGTGCGTCGGCGCGGCCTGCAAAATGCAACCTGCCCTGCGCATCCCATGCCGCCAGATCACCGGTGCAATAGAGCTTGCCTGCGCCAAAGGGGTTGGCCACGAACCGCTCATCGCTCAACTCGGGGCGCTGCCAATACCCCTGGGTGACCCCATCCCCGCCAATCCATAATTCTCCTTCCACACCAACAGGTTGCTGGCACATCTTATCGTCAATAATGAAGGTTTGTGTGTTGGCTATCGGCGTTCCGATCGGCGCGGTTGCTGTTGCAGCATCCTCGATCATCTGGGTGGTTGACCAGATCGTTGTTTCGGTCGGGCCATACATGTTTTGCAGGCTGGCGTGGGTGGCAGATTTCAACGCGCCGACCAGTGAACCGGGCAAGGCTTCGCCGCCCACCATCAAATGCTGCAACTGTCCAAGAGCCGCCCGAGCGCCGTCATTGGTCACCAGCATTTGCGCCATTGACGGGGTGCATTGCAGGTGGCTGACCTTGTGGCGGACAATCTGTGCGGCCAGCGAGAAATCATCATCCGCCAGCACCGTCCCTTGGTTTGACATGTGCAACACCTCGGCCAGCGGTTTCAGCCCCTCCATCACCAATGCCGGATCAATGCCGTAATCAATCAGACAGGCAACTTCGTCGACGCCAATCGCCTTCAATTGCTCAACCCGCGCCACGCCATCGGCCACGGTTCCGAACAGACCACTGTCATTAAAATAACGCTGAAAGGCGAACTCAAGGATCGCATCAAGTTCTTCGTCCGACACCCCTTCAAGGTCCAGATCAAAGGCGTTTGAGGTGCCTTCCGGACGTTTAAAGGCCGGAAATGCCCAAGCATATTGTTTGATCAACGCGGCAGCAGAGCGCAGGTAATCCTTCATCGGGCCACGTGCGACCTCTTCGGCTTGCGCGCGGGTCTCGGCCAGATAGCTGTGCAACATCAAGGTAACGGTAAAATCCGCCGGATCATGGCCGGCATCGCGCAACGCCTGATGATAGATTTTAATCTTGCCTGCGACCTCATCAACCGATTGCCCCAGCAGGTGCGTCAACACATTGGCACCAATCTCGCCCGCCTCTTTCCAGGTCTGCGGATTGCCCGCTGTGGTCACCCAAACCGGCAGCTCCTTGGACACCGGGCGCGGTTGCGTGACAACCGCGTGCATGGTGCCGTCCTGTTTGGGGAATTCCACAGGCGTGCCGCGCCACATCTGGCGCAGCTGGTCGATAGCCGCATACATCGCGGGTTTATTTGCGGGTGGTGTGTTCTCAGGGCGCAGCACAAAATCATCCGGCTGCCAGCCGCTGGCAATGGCAAGGCCGACCCGTCCGTTGGTCAGATTGTCGATCACCGCCCATTCTTCGGCAATCCGCGCAGGGTGGTGCAGCGGTGCCACGCAAGAACCAGCCCGGACCGACAGGTTCTGCGTCACCGCAGCCACCGCAGCGCCGGTTACCGATGGGTTTGGATAAGGGCCGCCAAAGGCATGGAAATGGCGCTCGGGCGTCCAGACGGCGTTAAAACCGTTGGCATCGGCAAATTTCGCCCCTTCCAGCAGCAATTCATATTTCTTGGGACCGACACCATCGTCATTGCCCCAATACATCAGGTTAAAATCAATCTTGCGGTCTGAGGCCGCGATGGGGCCATTTGAGACCATTGTCCGCGAGTCATCCCCGGCCAGTACCAGCTTGAAACCGCGCGCAAGAGTCCAGAACAGTTCCAGCACCGAAATGTCAAAGCTTAGCGAAGTGACCGCAAGCCAGACTGCGCCTGCGTCATGGTCGATCCGGTCGTCCATTCCAGCAAAGAAGTTGGCCACATTGCCATGGCTGACCATCACGCCTTTTGGCGTGCCGGTCGAACCGGAGGTGTAGATGAGGTAAGCCAGATCGTCCGCTGTCGCCGCCTCGGCAAGTGGGGCATCCGGTGCTGCCGCAATGCGCGGATCAGCATCAAGCGCGACAACCTGCGCGTTATGAGTCGGCAGCTGTTGTGCCAGCGCGGCTTGCGTCACAATCAGCGGCGCGGCACTGTCGCTGATGTAATGCGCAATCCGCTCGGCAGGGTATGCAGGATCAAGTGGCACATAGGCCCCGCCCGCTTTGAGAATGCCCAGCGCCCCGATCAACAGATCAAGGCTGCGGGTTGTGAAAAGACCGATAGGGGTGCCGGGGGTGGCTCCCTGATCCCGCAGAACATGCGCCAACTTGTTGGCCCGCGCGTTCAGGGCTGCGTAGCTTAGGCTTTCACCTTCAAAAACAACCGCTTCACTGTCCGGTGTCTGGGCCACTTGCGCCTCGAATGCGGCGTGGATCGTGGTCCGTTCATAGCTGCGTTCAGTATCATTCCAGCCCTCCAGAAGCGCCATTTCGCTGGCGGGCAAGCTCCGCAGGTCGGCGCAGGTCTGCGCTGTGGCCAATGCCGTCGCAGCCGATTGGATACGGGCACAGATCAGGCCAACAGCCTCGTCCTTCAGCCTTGCCGGATCATAGGACAGATGGGCCGTTTCCCCGTCAAGACACAGGCACAATGCGACCCCTTCAACCGGATCAGCATCCAGCGAGATGCCAATTGGTGGCCGCCCTTGCGCCGCAATATCGGGATCGCGCGACAGTAAATCCCGCATCATGCCGGCAGACGTCGCTGCGCGTTCCATCTGGCCGGCGACCGCCTCTCTGAGCGTTTTAACATCCGTGTCCTGGACAGCGCGCACCTGTAGCGGCACCCAATCTGCGGCCATCGGATGGAGTTTTGAGGATTTCAGCGCGAAACTGCCCTGCCCGGCTTCGGTGCCTCTTAACAGCACCGCCATTGCAACCGTGATCTGATCCTGAACAGACATCCCCGCAGGCAGGGATAACGGCTGGCGGTTCATGTCAGCGCCATTGCGCTCCGCCATGGAAGCACCATTTTCCACCGTCACAAGGGGCACCTGCACTGGTGCCGCCCCTGTAAGCGCAGCGCGCCAGTACCCTTCGTCTTTCAGATCAAGCGTTGGCACATCCGGCGCAGTCAGCATATCCCCAACCGCAAACAAATCAGAAACGCAAACCGCCCCGCCTTCCAAGCTGCGCAGGCCGCGCAGGGTCACAGCCGTGGTGCCGGTCCCCACTGTAACGCGATCGTCTGAGACCGACAGAACCTCGCCAACACCGCCAGTCTGATCCGCAAGCAGATCAAGCGCCGTAACACTGTAAAACGCCCCCCCTGCCGCAAGCTTCGCCCGCCCCAGCGGGTTCCAGTAGTCACCAAAATCCAGTCCCCGCACCATGCTATCCAACTGCGCGGCGGACTTGGCGAAATCCAACAGCCCCATGTTTTCTGGCCGCTGGTCACGGGCGAAATAGCTGCGTTGGCTCAAATCTTGCGGACTGCGGTCCAGCGTGCCGGCTTCAAGCTGCGACAGCACTGCGGCAAAGCTCTCCATCCCGGCGGCATAGCATTTGGAATTCAGACTAAAGGCGGTTTCATCCGGCGCAATAGCAACCGTTTTCTGCGCCAGCAGGTCGCCCTCGTCGACGCCACCTTCGATCACATGCCAGCTGACGCCGTGTGACGTTTCACCGTTGATCACCGCCCAAGCCGGCGTGTTTAGCCCCGCATAACGTGGCAGCGGTCCGTCGTGGAAATTAACTGCACCCTTACCCGGCACAGCCAGCACATCCGCCGGGATCATCCGCAGGTTGGCAATGGACAGCAGCCAATCCGCCCCGATACCCGCGCCAAGGATCTCTCTGGGTTGTTCGAATACCGCCACCCCTTTGGCTTTGGCCCAGCCGCGCACCGTCGCGTCGCAGGTGATCACACCACTCAGGCGGTGCCCACCCGCAAGTATCATATCACCGCAAGCGATGGTCAGGGATTCATCCCCCATCAGAAAGGCGTCAAAAGCTTGTGAATTAAAGGGAACAGTCATTGGTTTTCTTTCGATACGGAACGGCGGCTTACTTGGGTCTCGCGGCGCAATGGCAAGCCAAGGCCAAAACGCAGTAGGTCACGGTTGAAACCGGGCGGGTCTTGCGGGGGGGCACCGGAAACCCTGCATCGCAGGTGGTGAATTGCCCCACCGGCCAGCTTGGCCATCAGGGCAACAGCCGCATAGGCCCGCGAATGGTTCTTTACAAAGTAATGCCGGCGCGAGGCGAACCAATAATCCGGAATGCGCTGCCATTCCTTCATCCCGGTTGAGACAGAGCCGATATGCACGACCCCCACCTGCGGCAAATACCAGCATTCCCAGCCGGCCACAGCGGCACGTTTGCACAGATCGGTTTCTTCGAAATAGAGAAAGAACGTCTCGTCAAACACGCCGATCTCTTGCAGCATCCTGGACCGCATCAATACGCTGGCCCCCGCCACCCAATCCACACTGGTGGGCTCCTGCGGTAAGGCTGGTGCGACAACCGAAGATTTGAACAGGCGGGTGATCGGCCCGGTGCGCGCCGCCGCCTCGAATTCACCTGCAATCGAAGGAAAACGGAATGCTGTAGTATGGGGCGCATCATCCTCGCCGCGCACATGGCTGCCGACCATTCCCGCCTTTGGCGTGGTTTCAAGATGGTGGATCAACCCCCGCAAGCATCCCTGATCGGGAAACGCATCGGAATTCAGGACGTAGAAATAGTCAGGCTGGCTGCCGTCTGACATGCCCGCTTTGAACCCGATATTGTTGCCTGCGCCAAAACCGCCATTTACCGGCGACGGGATCAGGCGCACGCGCCCCTGCGCATCCCAGCCGCGTTCCGTGATGGCATTGCCCAGAACCGCCGCCGATCCGTCGCCAGAGGCATTATCGACAATCACCAATTCGGCCCCTTGCGGCATATCCGCCAAAGCGGCCGCAGCCGCGCGCAGGGTCATTTCAGCGGTCCGGTAGTTCAGCAGAACCACCAGCACCCGAGGGGTTGAAACAGCCATCATTGTGCCGCCGTTGCCTGTTGCCAATCGTCCGCCCCCTCCTCAAGCGCCCGCCCGATCACCTCGCGCAGTTCCTGCGCCAACGTGGTGACATTCGGGGCCAGCATCATACTGTCATGGTCACCCGGCACCTCGATCACCTCAAGATGCGTTGCGTAATGCCGCCAATCATTGTCCTCAAAGACATATTCGCGTTCCTTGCTGACGAACCTGCCGCCCGTCACCGGCCAATGCAAATCAAGCGCCGGACGGAACAAGGTCAGCGGGCCGTCCCAGTCAGGCGTCCGGTATTTGCCCACCGCCTCAAGAAAAGCATTCTGGATTTTCAGGTTGTTGAATTCGGCCCCCGCAGGCACGTCAGAAACCGCTTCGCCTTTGCGTTTGCGCATCTCCCACGCCCAACGGTTCTGCGCCCATTCAACCAAATAGCCGGGCCCCTTGGTTTTCAGTTCAGCCAGCTTGATCAACGCCTTATCCGGCTTGCTTAGCGGTGGACGCACCGGCAGAGGTGTGTCGAACATCGCCAGTACGCCAACCGCGTGACCAGCATCACGCAGCTGTTGCGCCATCTCATAGGCCATGATCCCGCCACCAGAGTAACCAGCAATCAGATAGGGCCCTTCGGGTTGTAGGCGCTGCATTTCCGCCAGATAATCACGCGCTGCGGCACCGACATCACGGTGCGGCTCACTGTCGCCAATCAATCCGCGGGCCTGCACGCCAAACACCCGCCGTTCTGACGCAAAAGGCAGCGCAAGATGGCGCAGGTTCAACACATTGCCGAACATTCCCGCCACGATGAACAAGGGCGGTGCGTCACGCTGTTCGCTTTGGTTCAACGGCACAAGGAATTCGTATTTTTCGGGGGCAGCGGCAGGGGCTTCCCCGCTTGATATCTCGCCCAGATCACCGGTCTGCGCCGCGATCAGAGCTGCGCATTTGGCAATAGTCGGTGCCTCGAACAGAACCGAAATCGGGAATTCTACCTTGAATTCGCGTTTCACGGCGGCAAACAGGCGCACAGCAATCAGTGAATGCCCACCAAGGTCAAAGAAACTGTCTTCAACGCCGACCGGGCTGACGCCCAGAAGGTTTGACCAGAGTTCAGCCAGCTTTTCCTCGATGCCATTGCGCGGTGCCACAAAAGAGCCATCCAGATCGGGGCGTTCAAAACTCTGCCCTGACACGGCACTGTCGGACACAGGCGTATTGGCGCGCTCGATCAGCCCCTGCAACGGCAGGGAGGACACCATAATCTGTGACCGGTCCAGCGCGATGGCGCGGCGCAGGGCGTCGGGGCCTTCACTGGCGCGAATACCTTGCGATACCAGATAGGCCAGTTGCTCTTCGGCGGGGCTGCGGGTGCCTTCCCCGTCATCCTCATCCGCGAAACGGATTTCGGCGGCAGTCAGCGGCATGGCCGTCAACCCGCCCTCCAGCCGTTTCATGGCAAAATCGCTAACCTCAACCAGAACGCGACCTGCCCCGTCGCAGAGTGTCACATCGAAGCGGGCAAAATCACCCTGCCCCTCGCGCAGACGAACCCATGAGTAAAGCTCGGCAGGCAAGGCCGCGTGAACATGGATCGCCCCATAGGACACCGGCACCCAAAGATGGGTCGCGCCGTATCCGGGCACCAACCCAATGGCCCAGCCGGTGGCAAGATCCATCAACCCCGGATGCAGGATCGGCGCATTTTCAGTCGTTTGCAGGCCCGATGGCAGCGACAGCTTGGCCACCCCCTCGGCTGTGCCCATGCGCGTTTCTGACAGCACGTGCCAGTTTGGCCCGAAGTTCAGATGCGCTTCTTGCGGGGATTTCAGCCGGCTTTCGTGCGTGCCCTGTTCAACCGTGGTACACCGCGCGGCCAGCCCGGCAAGATCAACCGTTTCCGGCACTGCTTTGCTCAGTGGCGTGACTGTGGCCTGCGCATGAAGCTGCCAACCGTCCTTGCCCATATGGGTGCAATCGCTGCGCATTTCGGCTGCATATCCGCCGCCTTCGGGGCGCAGGGTGATTTGCATTTCACGGCGTGTATCCGCTTCAACCGGCATGGCCCGCAGGAAATAGAGGTCCTGAATATCAAACCCTGTCATGCCCTGCGCAGATGCTGCTTCGGCCAAAAGTTCGATATAGCCGGTGCCGGGCAGGATCGCCTGCCCCTCTGCGGTGCGGTGCTGATCCAGCATCCAGTTCTCGGTGGTGAACGGTGCGGTGAACACCATATCACCAACAGCATCCGCACCGGCGGTTTCCAAAAATGCAGCTTCCAACCGGCGCGGTGGCAAAACATCACTGGCCGCCCCGCTTAGCGCTTTGGCGGCCATGCCGACATCGGCCCAGATGCCCCAGTTAATCGCAACAACCCGGGTTTTGGCCCCGCGCCGTGCAGCGGCAAAGGCGTTCAACCATGCGTTGGCCGCGACATAATCTGTTTGGCCTGCAGAACGTGTGGCGGTGGAAGTCGATGAAAACAGCACCATCAGCTCAAGCGTGCCGTCAGGCAGCAATTGATCCAACACGCGCAACCCCTGCACCTTAGGGGACAGCACCGCTTCGATGCTGGCATCCGTCTTGGCCAGCAAAGGCGCATCATCCAGCGTACCGGCCGCATGAATGACCCCAGTCAGCCCACCATAGCGCGCTGTAAGATCCTGTGTCACGCGGCGCATCTGGGCAAGGTTTGCCACGTCGGCCTGTGCCACTTCGATGGAACCACCCAAGGGTTTGGCAAGCTCTTCGAGGCGCATCACTGCGTGGATACGCCGCGCGGTGCGGTCCGTGGTGGCATGGGTCTTGAGGTAGCCATCCCAAGCCTGACGTGCGGGCATCGGGCCGTGCGACAAAAGCACGACAGTCGCTTTATGCTGGCCAAGGATATCAGCCGCCAGTGTCAGCCCGATACCGCCAAAGCCGCCGGTGATCAGATAGGTGCCATCGTCGCGAAACACCGGTGTCTCTGTCGCGGGCAGCTTGATGTCACGATAGCTTTGTTCGAACCGTTTGGCCCCGCGCAAGGCCGCAACAGTATTCGCGGGGGTCGCCATCAGCTCTTCCAGCAGACGCTCAGTCAAACCCTCATCGGGCGTGGCTTCGACCGGCTTGGAAAACCAACCTTTTGACACAACAGCCTGCTCGGCCCGCGGGTCAATGTCGATCTGTGCGCAGGTTACACCCGGCATTTCTCGGGCAAAGACGCCAACGGGTCCGGCAATCAGCGCCGCCTCGGGATGGGGCACCGCCTCGCCACGTACCAGCGCGGCTCCGGTGGTAAAGGCGCTGAGATGCAGGGGTTTATCAAGCCCTGCGTCGGACAGCGCTTGCGCAAGCCATGTCAGGCTCCAGAATCCCTGTTCCAGGTTGCGGTCAAACAGCGAAGACCCGGCACGCGGCGGCAGATGGTC
The DNA here is from genome assembly GCF_029285175.1 of Sulfitobacter sp. M05. Classification (GTDB taxonomy): domain Bacteria; phylum Pseudomonadota; class Alphaproteobacteria; order Rhodobacterales; family Rhodobacteraceae; genus Sulfitobacter. The sequence goes on from NZ_JABEDH010000001.1 coordinate 1,455,517, forward strand.
ATCCGTCAGCCAGAAATGGCCAATCCGGTCCGGCATCAGATCGCGTTCTTTCAGCGCCGCAATCAATTGGTCATAACCTTGACGCCCCTGTTCAGGCGCAAGCGTATACGTCGTGTCGTCAGTCCGGGCAAAGGCATCGCCGGCGCGCACGGTGATGACCCTGTGGCCCGCATCGCGTAACCGCTGCACAGCGGGGGCGGCACGTCCGGCATCATCCGCAAACATTACCCATGTCAGCCCCACATCACCCAGATCGGTAGCAACATCCATATCGGTATCAGCAAAGCGCGGACGCCATGCGGGAACAGATCCCCAATCCTCGATCACGTCACTGCGCGTCAGGGGTGCGATGGGCGCGGCCAGTGCGGTCTGGCCCGGTTCGATGAAATAGCGCGCGCGCTGGAACTGATAGGTTGGCAGCACCACGCGGTTTCGCTTGGCCTCACCCCATATTTGCGACCAATCGGCCTCAAGACCACAGGCCCAAAGGCGGCCGATTACTGAGATGAAGTACTTGTCATCCGCGATGTCCTGATCGGGATGGCGCAGGGTTGACAAAACCTGTGCCGCGCCAACTTCGGGATGCATTTGTGCAAGCGCCGACAAGGCCTTGCCCGGTCCGACCTCAAGATAGATGCGTTGGCGCGGCGCGCTCAGCGTTGTGATGCAATCGGCAAAGTTGACCGTGTTGCGCAATTGCGCGACCCAGTAATCGGGGCTTGTCGCCTCTTGCACAGTGATCGGCGCCCCTGTCCGGTTCGAAATGAACGGCATGGTCGGCGCTTGCAGGTCGAGATCGGCCAGAAAGGCGTGGTATCGCGCAAGAATCGGCTCAAGCATTCGACTGTGCGCCGCGATGTCGATGGCAATGCGTTGGTAGTCGATGTCAGCCTTGCTCAGACGGTCCTGCATAGCGTCGAGTGCCGCTTGCGGGCCGGAAACAGCGATCAATTCAGGTGCATTGATCGAGGCAATATCAAGGTCATCCCCAAGCAAAGGTTCGATGGCGGATAAGGGAGCCGAGATTGACAACATGCCACCAGCGGGCACTTCGTCAAACAGACGGCCCCGCAGCAGAACAAGGTCGATCAGGTCTTCAAAACGCATCACTCCGGCAAGGCAAGCGGCAACGTTTTCCCCCATGGAATGCCCCACCATCGCGGCGGGTTGCACCCCCCATGACATCCAGAGTTTCGCCAGCGCGTATTCGACAATGGCGATCAGCGGCAGTTGGACAGAAGGCTGTTTAAGTCGTTCCGACGCGGCATCAGTCTCATCCGCCTCGGGCAGCCACAGGGCGCGGATATCATAGTCAAGTTGAGGCGACAGATGGTTCAGTCCCCGATCCATCCATTCGGCGAATTCCGGTTCAGTTTCATATAGATCACGCGCCATGCCGGCATATTGCGCCCCGCCACCGGGGAACATGAAGACAACCTCGGGGTTCTCGCCCAGCGCCTCGTGGGTAAAAACGCGCCGCGTGTCGGCGCTCTCTAGCAGCTCGGCCGCCTCGGTGTGGGTTTCGGCAACCACCACACGGCGTTTTTCAAAGGCGCGGCGCCCCTGTTTCAAAGTATGCGCGACATCTGCCAACGGCTGATCCGGATGGCTGCGCAGGTGGGCCGCAAGCGCGGCGGTATTAGCATCTAGTGCTGCTTTGGAGGCACCGGAAATCACCAGCGCATGAAAGGGCCAGTCGCTTTCCTCAGAAGCCGCAGCTTCAGGCGCTTCTTGCAGAATCATATGGGCGTTTGTGCCGCCCACGCCCAGCGCGTTGATTGCCGCGCGCCGCGGCGTGTCGCCCACGGCCCAGTCCGTAAGGCTGGCATTCACCCGGAAAGGCGAGCCGTCAAACGGAATCGCCGGATTGGGCGCTTCATACCCCAAGGACGGGGGGATTTGTTTATTATGCAAAGCAAGCGTCGCCTTGGCGAGGCCGGCAACACCCGCTGCGGTATCCAGATGGCCGATATTGGTCTTTACCGATCCAAGACGGCAGAAATCCACAGCGGCGGTTTCGGCACGGTAGGCTTCGGTCAATGCAGCAACTTCGATGGGATCGCCAAGATATGTGCCGGTGCCGTGACATTCGACCATGCCGATGCTTTGCGCGGCCACGCCTGCGGCATCCAATGCAGCGGCGATGGCCTGCGTCTGTCCGTCAACAGAAGGGGCAAGATACCCTGCCTTGGCAGCACCATCGTTATTGACAGCCGAGCCTTTGATCACGGCCCAGATGTGATCCCCATCCGCAACGGCATCACTCAGCCGACGCAGCGCGACCGCGCCAGCACCTGACCCAAAAACCGTACCCTGGGCACGGTGATCAAAAGCATGGCAATGGCCGTCCGGCGACAGAATTTCGTTTTCCTTGAATTCATAGCCTCTGCCCTGCGGCAATTCGATTGTCACGCCCCCCGCCAACGCCATGTCAACTTCGCCCGCACGCAGGGCCTGACAGGCGTAATGGATCGCCACCAAAGACGTAGAACAGGCGGTTTGCAGGTTGATCGACGGGCCTTTGAGGTCAAACACATGGCTGACCCGCGTTGACAGGAAATCCTTGTCGTTGCCCGTGTGGCGCAACAGGAACATGCCCACATCATCCACCAGATCGGGGTTCGAACAGATATTAAAATAGAAGTAACTGCCCATGCCACAGCCCGCATAGACCCCAATTGGTCCGGCCATGGTTTCCGGCGGATGGCCCGCCTGCTCCATCGCTTCCCAGGCAACCTCTAGGAATTTGCGGTGCTGGGGGTCCAGAATGGCGGCGTCTTTCGGAGAAAACCCAAAGAAATCCGCATCAAATGTATCGAATCCCTCCAGAACAGCGGCGGCGGGCACATAGTTCTTGCGCGCAAGCACCTCGGGGCTTTCGCCGGCGTCCAGTAATTCCTGTTCACTCAGACGGCGGATCGATTCCACACCGTCGCGCAGATTGGCCCAATAGGCCTCTACATCGGCAGCACCGGGTACGTTGACAGAAAGACCAACAATCGCAATGTCTTCGCCGGAAAAAGCGGTTTTGGCTGTTGTGTTCATCGTTCGCAATCTACCCCGCCGTTGATAAAATCCGGGCGTGGGCCCCATGGTTTACCTCAAAAATACCCGCATGATCTATCGCGCAATTCGGGCATTTTTATGCCATTTTTCGCCATGCGCGGGGCATATCCGAGATCTTACACCAATCAGACGGCGGATATTGAGGGGAATACCACAACAATTCCTGCAATGCGGCGGGGTTTTTTTCCAAAACGGCAACAATAAGCCCCAGCATCCAAAGCCGGGCGTCCGGTTTTCCGCCTTAATGGGATTGCCCCCTCCCTTACAGAACGGTGCGTTTGCCCTCTATCGGATCATCCCCTTGCATCAGGACGCCTTCCAAGGCGAACTTTGGGGGACGCACCTTCTGGGGTCGGGTCTTTTCCGCATACCCCAGAATGGCACCCGCGGTCAGCCATGTCAGCGGCGTCAGTGTGGCGTTCAGCAACATATCCATCATCGTAATCCCAAGGATCAGACAAAGCGGTGCAATAAACGGGGACAGCCCAGCATCACCCTGGGCCCGCACATAGCGCCACATCAGGATCAGAGGCAGGGCAAGTAAACCGAATTCACACAGGTAGCCAAGCCAACCGAAAGTACCGAAAATAATGATCCATCGCCCATCAGGAATAGAGGTGATGACGCCAGTTTCAGGATCACGGATCAGGCTGCGGCCCCATCCACCCCACCCAAACAGCGGCTTTTCAGCAGCCCGTTCCAGCAATTGTTCCTCGTTAAAGAACCGATACCCCAGCGAATGCGCCCGGTCTGCGCTGATCGCCTCGGCTTGCGCCAGAATCGCATCAAGCGGCACCAGCTGAAGGTTGCGCAGCATCGGATAGGTGATGGCGACAAAGGCAAACAGGGCGGCGATCCTGATCTGCCAGCGGGTCGGCAGGAATAACACGATTGGCGTCAGCACCAGCCCATAGGCAAAAGAAGCCAGGCTTTTGCACAGGACCAGCAACACCGCGATATAGCCCATCACAAACAGGAACTTGCGCCGTTCTTCTGTTTGAGCCGTACGCAGAAAGGCGGCTGATGCCAACAGCCCCATACAAACAAACAGGGCCAGCCAGAGACTGTGCGGCAGGAACACAATCGGTCTGAACCCGCCCGCGCGCATGGTCTGGGCAAACGAATGCTGGAAGAACCCGTAAGTCCAGACGTTCATCTGCGGGCTAAGCCGGATTTCGATCAGCGAGGGAATAGAGTAGATTAAGGTGCCAACCATCAGCGCCAGCAGAATTTCACGCAGCCCGTCCTCAGAAGACAGGAACTGGCGCGCCAGCAGAAACGGCACCACGGTCAGCACCTGCGCAATCAACACAGAACCCACGTCGCGCAGCGACTGCCCCGGCAGGGCATCCACTTCGAACACGATCGGATCAGCGCCGCTCAGCACTTGAAAAATAATCGGATCGGTATTCGTCAACACCGTCGGAACGGCGCAAAGGATCAACCCCACCACCAACAACAACGCCGCCCGCGAGTCTGGTACCAGCCTGACTTTCTCACGCATCGCAAACACCATAATCAGCAAGACCGACAGGTTGGGGATCGAAACCTTATCCATGCTGGGTACCAACGGCAGGTCAAATTCCGTCAGCGGAGGCAGGAACAGATAGCCGCCCATAATCGACCAGATGAGGGCGCGTTCGACCTTCTGGGTGCGAAACAGCACAAGGCAAACTACCGGCCAGACAGCCAGCATCAAATGTGCAAGTCCGTTTCCCATGATCGCTTTGCTTTCTTGCCTCAGAGGTAAGGCGCAAATTAGCACTTGGCGCAGGGGCTGTCATCCCGCTAGGTTCAGCAACAGATTTGAACGACCCTAAACCACAGGACCTTAGTGTTTTGAAGTATATGATAAATTTGCCAACCCTCCGCATTTCCTGCGGCCAAACAGCAACAGCATCACGGCCCCCAGCGTTGTGAAATTTGGCAAGCCCCCCCATCAAGTCGAGGTCAATACAGCGACGAAACAAGCATTGTTTCAGGCCGTAAGAGATCGATTGACCACCCGTGACGGTTTTGCCCTTGCGACACTGAACCTTGACCATCTGACCAAATTGCCGGTCGATCCCGCGTTTCTGGCGGCTTACCACGCCCATGATCTTGTGGTTGCCGACGGAAGGCCCGTGGTCTGGCTGGCCAATATGGCTCAACAACCGCTTGAGCTGATGCCCGGCTCCGACATGATCCTGCCACTCTGTGCGCTCTGTGCTGAACTCGGCGTGCCCATCGCCTTGGTCGGCAGTTCTGACGCAGCCCTTGAAGGGGCAGCCGAGGCGCTGAAGGCAAGGGTTGCCGGGTTGAACGTAAGTTATACCCATGCCCCCCCTTACGGGTTTGATCCGGCGGGGGCGCAGGCTGATGCAATCTTTGACGATCTGACGGCCAGCGGTGCCGGCCTGTGTTTCATCGCCCTTGGCGCACCCAAACAAGAGCTTTTTGCCGCCCGGGGCCGTCAAAAGGCACCAACGGTCGGTTTTGCCTCGATCGGAGCCGGGCTGGACTTCCTCTCAGGTCATCAGGTGCGCGCCCCAAAAATCATGCGGGCACTGGCGCTTGAATGGCTCTGGCGGGCACTGCAAAGCCCCATGCGCATGGTGCCGCGTTATGCCAAATGTTTTGCAATCTTACCCGGACTGATGGTGCAGGCGTTGCGGCAACGCTGAAGCGCTGCGCGGAACAATCGTGCCTGACGTGTCAGATCTGCGCCTTTTCCAGATGGGCGGCATATCGGGACGAGCTGATGACGAAACCGGCACGGATAAGCAGCTCAATCCGGTTCCAGCGCCGTGCATCCAGCGAAAACAACGTAACATCAGGGGCTTGTTCCAAAACTGCCGCCCGCGCCGCATCCTCGCCATGGGCCAAATCACCCGACAAAAGTGACGCGGCATCCCGCGCCGCCGTATCGCCGGCAAATTTGTAATGCTTGATCACCCCGGTGATATCCGCACAGCGCACACCTGCAGACAAATGCGGATGCAGCCCCGGCATAACGCCTGGCCCGTTAAAGACCAGCGGATGTTTGGTCAGACAGCAGTTTTCGCCAAACACCTTGCCCCGCACCCCGCCAAAGATGAATTCCGGTGCCGGATCAGGTACTTCATTCCCCGACAGTAAAGCGGAAAACGGAATTTCAGTGCTGTGATAGTCAAAACGGTTCAGGCTGCTGATGTCAAAATAGGCAAATTCATCCAGCGCCTGCACATAGCTGAAGTTCGCCACAGCGGCCAACGGGGCCTTGGGGAACATTTCCAGCATTTGCGAAACCATCGCCATCGCGCCCTGCCCCTCAAGATAGGAAATCAGCCCGGCCAGCCCGATCCGCTCGCGGCCTTCGAATTCGAACACCTCGTCCATGTCTACATAAAGGCACCAGCGGTTCTGCCCGTAGGTCTGGGCTGGATAGGCGCGCAGCAAGTCTTCGTAGCCAGCCAGTGGCAAAACGCATTGATCTAGGATCACCCCCGGCTCGGATCGCAACCAGTCAATGGTATCATCCGTTGACCCGTTATCGATAAAAGCGAAATGTTTGATACCCAGCGCGCGGTAATAGTCAAAAAAGGCGTCCATATAATAGCTGCCATTGCGCACCAAGACGATGGCCAACACCTCATCTGCCGGAATCTCAGGTGTCTTGGGGCCATGTAAATGGCGCAGCGTCTTTTTGAACCGCGCAACGCGGCGGCGTTCGGCAGCGCGCTGCCACAGACGGCGCAGGATATGGGCGGGGCTTTTCATAGAGGTCTGATACGCCAGTGCGCGTGCGCGGTCCACTCTTGCCCTGCGCTTTCTGCCCCAAACCGGCATTCACGCGGCGCGTCTCAGGCCGGGCGCGGCGTCCGCACAGAGGGGGCACCGATGGCATTCGCCGCGTCCCGCAAATCAGGCGTATAAAGTGTTTGCGTCGCGCGGCCCGCATGTTTGGAAGCATAAAGCGCGACATCGGCATCCGACAATAGATCCTCCATCGTCGGGTTGTCACCGGGCTGTATCCAGACCGTCCCAATGCTGGCGGAAATCTTGCACTCGGTGCCCTCAAACGGGATGGGAACCTCCAATCGCTGGATAATCCGCCGCCCGACCCGCCTCAAAACCCCCTCGTCGCGCACATCCGGCAGGACGAGGGTGAACTCATCCCCGCCCACCCGTGCAACAAGGTCATGACTTCGGGTTTCATCCACCATAATCCGGGCCACATACTGCAACACGTGATCCCCCGCCGCATGGCCCAGCGTATCATTCACCGTCTTGAAGTAATCCAGATCAATATGCATGACGGCAAAGGAATTGCTGGTCGCCAGCAACCGCGTCAATACCGTATCCAATGCACGGCGATTTTTGAGGCCGGTTAGCGTGTCGGTATAGGCCTGTTCTTCAGCGGCAATCTTTGCCCCCTGTAACTTCGAATTCAAATTATATGAGGCCTCCATCGCGGCGGTTTTCGCCTCGATCAGATAGAGCATCTCAATGGCCAGATCCGTCGCAGCAAAATCCGCATTGGTCAGGGCAAAGTCGCGTACCCCGTCCAGTATGGATATCCCGAAACTCAGATTGACGATCATCGTCCCGCCACTGTCCACCGCCGGCACCAGCACCCCTTTCAACGCCGTATGCGGCGCATCGCGCAGTTTAAGTCGCAGCTTTTGCGGCTCTTTCGACACAAGGTCGGTCATAGAATGCAAAGCGCGCGGGCGCCTCACCTCAAAGACCTCAAGAAAACGCTTGCCGGTCAGCCCCTGCCCTTTGCGCATTTTGCGCAAGGTCGGCCCCGCATGCAAAATATGGCCCGAAGGGCCAAGTATCAGATGCATCGGACAAAGAACATCCAGCGCCGAGAAATCTTCGACAGGCCTCATGGCGCACCTGCCGTAAGGCTGAAGGCGCGGCCTTCGGCGAAATCGTTTTCGACCAATGTGATTGAGACCGTTTCCGTTCCCGCCGCCCGACCTTTGGAATGCTCAAGCAGGGCTAAAGCCCCGTAATCATCCGCCATCGCCCGCAATACCCCCATCATCACATGGCCATAACCCTTGATCGAGGCATCACAGATCAGGATGAAATGGCCATCGGCGCAGACCTGCAATTCGACCTTGGGCAGGATCAGGTCCGAGACAGCAAGGCGCACCCTGTCATCAAGATCGTCAAGTGAATGCATAAAATCCACGAAATCAACGCCACCAAAGCGCAACAGGCGGCGAACGGCCTCGAAACCGGGATGGCACACCAGAAACGCGCCGATATCTTCCATGATGTCACCGCGTGGCCGCCCCAGTACCTCTTGGGCAGATTGAAGCAGATCGGCGGTATAGGACCGCGTGTAGCGCAACATGCCCTCGAAATCTGAGAAATCCAGCCCGGCGTTATGTGTGATCTGTTCCCAGACCGGTCTGCCATAGGTGTGGCTGACATACTGCTGAATGCTGCGGTTGATTAGCCCGTGCATGTTGTTCTACTCCCTCGTGCCCCAGAGGGTTCTAGACCAAGCGGAGTTAAAATTTACCCAATATGCCTGATTTTAAGGACTTTCCTGTGGCAGTCACCATTGGCAATGCACCGTGTCAGAAATCGGTAGGAGCCCCCCCTTCTGATTTGCGACGCGCCACAAAATCGGCCAGCGCGTCACGGATCGCAATGTCCATCTCCGGTGACTCAAAGCTGGTGACAATTTCCTTGAACATGTGATGTGCCCGTTCTGCCGTCCAGACACCGCCTGCCACTTCCCAGCCCTCATAGTTCCGCCAATCCGACAGGAAAGGTTGATAGAACGCTGTGGTATATCGGTCCTGCGTATGCTGGATGCCAAAGAAATGCCCCTGATTGCCAACCGATTTGATCGCGTCCAGAGCAATCTCATCCGGCCCGGTCGCGCAAATCTCCGGCTGCATATAGCGCTGTATTTGTTGCAGAACCTCACAGTCCATAATGAACTTTTCAGGGCTCGCGATCAGCCCGCCTTCCAACCAGCCCGCCGCGTGATAAACCATATTTGTACCCGATTGCACCGCCGCCCACAGGGAATTTGATGTCTCCCACATCGCCTGCCCATCTGGCACATTGGCCGCACAAACGCCGGAAGAACGCAAAGGCAGGTCATAAAACCGCGCCATTTGCCCCGTCATCTGTGTCGCGCGCATATATTCAGGCGTGCCAAAGGCCGGGGCCCCTGATTTCATATCCACATTAGAGGTAAAGGTGCCAATCGCCACCGGACAGCCGGGGCGAATGATCTGGGCCAGCACCACGGCACAAAGTGCCTCGGCAAGTGATTGCGCCACAGCACCGGACATGGTTACCGGTGCCATCGCCCCCGCCAAAGTAAACGGTGTAACCACAAGACCCTGCCCGCGCCGCGCCATACGCATCCAGCCGTCCATCATCGGAAAGTCATGTTTCAACGGTGAAGTAGAGTTAATATTGGTGTACATATGCGGGCTAGCATCGAATTCCTCATGGGTCAGACCGCCAGCGATGCGCACCATCTCCATCACATCCTCAACCCGTTCCGCCCCCAGCGAATAGGCATGCATCACCTTGTCGGTCAGCGTCAGCTTGTCATACAGCACATCCAGATGGCGCACCGACGCATGGACATCGCAGGGTTCCACCGGATAGCCACCGGCGAAATGGATACAGTTAAAATACTGGGTCAGCTTTAACAAATCCCTGCATTGTGCGCGGGTGCCGGCCATCTTCTTGCCGATGGACATATCCCAATAGTTGGGCGGCGAGGATACGTTGCCAAACAACAGGTTGTTCCCGCCGACGGTTATCTGGCGCTTTGGATTGCGTGGCGTCAGGGTGAACTCGGACGGCGCCTTGCCGATCCATTCCATCACAAAATCACGCCCCATGCGGACGTTCTCCCCTTCGACCTTGCAGCCCGCCTTGCGCAGGATGTCCAGTGCTTCGGGGTTCAGGAATTCGATCCCGATCTCTTCGAGGATGCGCATAGCGCCGTCGTGAATGGCCGCAACCCCCTCAGGGCCCAGCGGTTCGACCGGGCGGTCAATGTTCACGGGCGGGTTCCAGGGCATCTGTTCAATAACCGAGGTGCCGCGCCGGTCTTTGGCCCCTGCCCGTCCGCCGCCGCGTGTCCTGCGTTTCGTAGGTCCATCGGTCATATTGTGTCCTCCTGAAGTTGTCTTCAGAAGGCCCCAAGGCCACGGTCACAGCCTTGCCGTTCGCGACGGTCTCTGTCGTTTTTGGGCGCTAAACCGTCAGCCTTGTGCCGCAATCCACCCTGGCAGGTGCCCAATGTCCGGCAGAACAACCTCCGCAAAGGGGGCCAGATCCGCATTCGAGGCAATCCCGGTAAGCACACCAACAGGGATCATCCCGGCGGCCCGGCCGGCATGAAGATCATGGGTACTGTCCCCCACCATGAGAACCTGCGCGGGATCAAGACCAGTATCAGCGGCAAAGGCCAGCAGTTGCCCCGGTGCCGGCTTGCCACCATGGCCGGAATCATAGCCCGCGATAAAATCGAACAAACCGCCGATTCCGGCTTGCTCCAGATGCGCCCGCGCTGGTTTTTCAGCATCATTGGTCGCCACGCCAAGGCATATGCCCGCGGCCCGCAACCCGCGCAGCAAGGGGTCAAGCGGCACGGCTTGAACCTGAGGAGCCTGTTCGGCCTCATCGTTCAATGCGACCATCAGTTCCTGCATCGTCAGATGCGGACAAAACGGATGCAGGGCCGCGCCCACCTCGCCTGCCGTGCTGGCGATAACCAGACTGTCCGCAGCGAAGGTTTCGCGCGCCATGTCAAAACCGATCACAGTGCCTATCTCAGCGGCTTTTGCCCGATCCCCCTTGGAAATCCGCATCAAAAATGCACTGGCCCAAGCCGCCCAAGTGGCGGAGAAATCAAAAAGCGTGCCGTCCTTGTCGAACACAATTCCGGTAATTTTTGTCATGTCCAGTTCACCTGTTCCCCACCTGGCAAGGCGGCGCGCGCCTGCATAATTCGATCATAAGCTATTGTATGTTCATCACAAAACCGGATGACCCATGCGTCATCCATCATCAGAAAATCCAACACAGCGCCCAGAAACAGCGGATCGGTAGCGCGCGCCCTGATGTCCGCCTCTGATATGCCTGTGCTGCCCAGAAACACCGACATCAGATCATCATTGCCCACCAACCAGCCCAAGACCTGCAAGCCAAGGGTTTCGGCGGATTCTTGCGTTTTTTGCATCGTGTCTTTCCGTTTTTAGAAGCTGTGGAAACGCTTTGTTAACCAATAGCGGCAAAAACTGCGCCATGAAATGTGAAACTCTTTTTACGTGGAAAGGCGGCTTGCGTGCAGGGAAAAATCCTCATTGTAGATGCGATCGCAACGAACCGTATCATCCTCAAGGTCAAGCTGCGCAAGGTGTATTATGACGTCAGCTATGCCACATCCATGCAAGAGGCGATTGCCGTTGTACGTGAGGAGCTGCCCGGTCTGGTGATTTCTGCCTTTTCCCTACCGGATGGCAGTGCAGCCGAGCTGTGCCACGTTCTGGCGACCGATCAGGCAACCGACCATATTCCGGTGATCGCCATTGGCCAGCAGGAAGATGCCGAAGCGCGCATGGCTGCGCTGGAGGTCGGCGTGCGTGATGTTTTCTCGCAACCTGTCGACGAAACCCTACTGATGGGCCGGGTGCGCAGCCTAATTCGGGCGCATAACACAACCGCCGAATGGCGCATGCGCGAAGATACGTGCCGCGCCCTTGGACTGGCAGAACCGGAAACCGGGTTCGAGGAACAATGCCGCTGTGTTCTCGTCAGCTCGGATACACCGCAGTTACAGAAGTTCGCCATGCATCTGCGCCCTGTGTTGCGGGCCAAACTGACCCTTTCCAGCGCCGCCACCCTGATGGCTGAGGTCACGTCAGACGCCCTGCCGGATGTATTCGTGCTGGTTCTGCCTGAAAATGCCAGCGCCGCAGTTGAAGATCTGCGGCTGATTTCGACGTTACGGGCCAATGCCAGCGCGCGACATACCGGCGTTATCGTCTTGCAGACCGCGCCCGATGCAGGCTTGGGCGCGCAGGCGCTTGATCTAGGGGCTGATGACCTGATGGCCCACGGGTTTGACGCCGCCGAACTGTCCCTGCGGATCAAAGCCGTGATGCGGCGGAAACGGATGGGTGAACAGCTGCGCGCCAGTGTGCGTACCGGATTGCAAGCCGCGGTGTTTGACCCGCTCACGGGGGTTTACAACCGCCGATACGCCATGCCCCACCTTGCGCGCATTTGCGAACATGCGGACAGGACCGGCAGAACCTTTGCGGTGATGTTGGCCGATCTGGATCATTTCAAACGGATCAATGACGTCTATGGCCACAGTTCCGGCGACGCGGTGCTGGTCGAGGTGGCAAACCGGTTGCGCCGCACCTTGCGAAGCTCTGATATGGTTGCGCGCGTCGGCGGCGAGGAGTTTCTGGTCATCATGCCCGCCGCGGATCTGGCGGAAGCGCGCAAAGCCGCCTTGCGTCTGTGCGGCGATATCTCGTCCACCCCTTTCATTGTGCCGGGCAGTGCGACGCCAATCGCCGTGACCGTCAGCATCGGCATGGCAATCGGCGGCGGAGATACCGGAGAACATGATCTCCAGACCAGCGATGGCCAAACTCTTCTGGAGGAAGCCGACAGTGCGCTTTACGCGGCCAAGGGACGCGGCCGCAATCAGGTGAATCTGGGACGACCCGCAGCCTGAGGGGAGGACCAGATGCTGTCGCCCAGCCAAGAACCGGCTCGGAGGAGACAACAAAGCCGCCCGACCGGTTGATCCTTATCGACAGTCGCAGACCAAGCAAGACGGGCCAAACACGCAGGCGATTCATTTCTGCTCGCGGCGTGTGCCGGATAACAGCGGATCTTCCAAATCCTATAGGCTGGCATCAGGGCGACAGAACCACCGCGCCCTCACCTGATCTGCTCCGCCATCACGCCAACCGCCCGCTTCCGTATTCGCCAGCCCAGCCTCTCCCGCATTGCCAGTCTTACCGGACAGCCGTATCCACCAAAACGGCCTCAAAACAACCACGCGTTGCAGAATCCCTCCGATTTCATTAGATTTTGCCCATGCCCCAAGACCGCCCCTTCATCGGCATCACCCTGATGCTCGGGTTTTGCCTGATCGCGCCTCTGGCGGATGCCATCGCCAAAATGCTGGGCACGTCGGTTGCCCTTGGGCAGGTCGTGATGATCCGTTTTGCCGTACAATTCCTGTTGCTGGCACCGCTGGTCTGGGTTTCCGGTCGGGCATGGCAGGTACACGGTGCCACCTTTTGGCTGGTTCTGCTGCGCACCGTCCTGCATATTCTGGGCATCACGACTATGTTCATCGCCCTAACCTATCTGCCGCTGGCCGACGCCGTCGCAATCGCATTTGTCATGCCCTTCTTCATGTTGATCCTTGGGAAATTCGTCCTGAACGAAGAAGTCGGTAAACGGCGGTTGGCCGCCTGCCTTGTCGGTTTTTTGGGCACGCTTCTGGTGATCCAGCCCAGCTTTGTCAGCGTCGGGTGGCCAGCGTTACTGCCCGTTGCCGTTGCGGCCATCTTCTCGCTGTTCATGCTCGTCACCCGCAAGATTGCCAAAGAAACCGATCCGATCAGCCTGCAAGCCGTCAGTGGCGCAATGGCGCTGATACTCATAGTCCCGGTTCTGGCGATCGGCAGTGCCCAGGATATTCCAACACTTCAGATCGCCGCCCCCACCAGCGGGCAATGGGCCATGCTGTTAGGTCTAGGGGGCTTAGGCACAGTCGCCCACCTCCTGATGACATGGTCGCTGCGCTTTGCGCCCTCTGCGACGCTGGCCCCAATGCAATACCTCGAAATCCCTTTTGCGACCTTGTTGGGCTTGCTGATTTTTGGCGAATTTCCCAACAGGTTGGCCTGCCTCGGTATCGCAATTACGATTGTTGCCGGTCTGTATGTTATTCTGCGCGAGCGGGCCATCGCGCGGTCGCTGTCTGCGAAAGAGCTGACAGAAGCTCGGGCATAAGGCGACGCGGCAGAATCAAGATCATGGCTGCGGTCTGCATTTGCAATGTTACCGGTCCTGTGGCCCGGTTTGATGTCCCGATCTGCGTCAAAGGGTCAAACGCCAAGCCCTGAATGGGCCACTCCAACCCCGTACTTTGCCCCGCGACCGCCGCCAGTGGAAACAACGAAACTACATCCCCTACCTGTGTCGGCAGGGAAATCGCAGGCGGCGCAAGGCAAACCACCTCCTCCCGCCCCAGCAGAACACAGGGCCGTTCACAGCGCGCGGCAAGGGTGTGAAAAGCGGCCAGCTGGTGGTCCACCCGCCCGCCCAGAAACCCGACACCCAGCACCACAGGCGTGGCAACCCTGCTCAGGGCCTTTTCGAAATCTGTGCTGTCCTGTTCGGCGATCCGGTGCTGACGGTGCGCCGGGACACCGGCCAGATCCCTGTCGGACACGGAGTCAAAATCACCGATCACGGCAGCTGGTGCGACATCGCAACGCAAGGCCAATGCCGCCCCGCCATCCACGGCGACACAAACCGGGGCCAGCGTTAACGCTTCTGCTAGGTCCTGCGGCGTAGCCTCTCCGCCACCAACAAGGGTAACAAGATCAGGACTGGAAACAATGGGGTCAAATATGGGCAATTACGCGCCTTCTCGGAAACTCATCACATTCTCGCCACAAAATGATACGCTACAGGGCACAGATTCGGGCCGCTTTGGTCTTGGACATCGTGGTAAACGGTAAATTAGAAAACCGCAGAGGACGAGCATCCGATGATGAATAATAACAAAATTCTTACGGTCTCCTATGGCACATTTTCGTGCACGCTGGAGGGATTCGACGATTCCTTTGGCACGATGAAGGCTATTGCAGAGTATTTTAGAGATCTCGCCGCCGATGACCGGTATTTTGGCGCGGAACCGCCACAGCCCGATGCGGATATGCTGGCACGCATTGCACAGAAAGAAGTGTCGCGCCGTGTTCAGGCCCGCGAACAAGATGGCAAAATAGTCCTCAGCGCCATCGAAGACCAAACCGTTGCCTCACAGCCGGCACCGATGCCAGCCACCGCCACAGCCGCCCTCGCCGATCCCGCCCCCTCGGCTGACGCGAAGGTCGAGGTCTCAACAGCCGCGCCCGCGGTAGATATGCCGGCACCAACCGTCACCATCGAGGAAAGCGCCCAAGATGCGGCATCCGTCGTGCCTGTTGCCGTCGACACATCCTCTGACATTGCAAAAATCGCGCCAGAAGAAATTAACGCGCCGGTGGCAGAGGTGGCTGAAACCGATTCAGCGGCACCGGAATTCGTCGAAGACGAAAACGACATTGTGCCCGGCCAACCCGACGCAGACGTCGAAGCCTTCTTTGCCGAAAGCAGCAAGGAAGCACAATTACCGCCGGAAGACGATGAACTGGCCGCCGACCTTGCCGATGAAACGCAGACTGCGCCGGTGGAAACAGTTTCCCCCGCCTCCGAAGCGCCGGCACCCGACAGCATTACAGCAAAGCTTCAGCGCATCCGCGCCGTGGTGGCACAGCATGAAGACGACGACGAGGAAGACGACGACTACCTTGAAGACGAACATGCTGAAGAAGAAGACACTGCCAATGACCTGTCAGCCGATGATGTGATTGCGGATGCCCGCACCGAGATCAAAGACGCGCTTGACGCCGATGACGCGGTCGAAACCGCAACCTCCGAAGCGCCGTCCCAAGCGGGCGACGAACAGGATGATGATGTCAGCGCGATCCTAAGCCGCCTGGAAAGCGCGGCAAGCGGCACCCCGGTTGCCGTCGCCAAAGCGGAATCCAAACCGTTGAAGGATGTCCCCCTTGCGGACACGCCGGCGCAACCAAGTGTCGAAGATACGGTCAGCAACCTGTTTGAAGACGAGGCCCCACTTGATACCGCGCCAGCCTCGTCCAGCGCAAAGGTCGCGGATGATACAGAAACGGCCAATGTCGCGGATGCAACCGATGCAACATCAGACAAAACCGCGCCCCGTGCCCGTGTGATCAAGGTAAAACGTGCCGATCTTGAAGCCGCTCTTGAGAAGGGTGAACTTGAGGAATACGGCGACGACGGTGACGAGCCCGAAGGCGCAAACAACCAGCCTGAAGAGGTCACGCCCCCGAAACTGGACGACCTCGCTCCGGCCCGCGGCAAAAAGCAAACTGCGCTTTCAGACGAGGATGCCGCCGATCTGGCCCGCGAACTGGCCGAGCTGGATGAGGAAAACACAAAGGCCCCCGCCGCAAAACAAGCTGGCGACCGTACCGAAGCGGCGCGCCATAGCCTGCCGGCGATTGACGACACCTCGGAAACAGACGTTAACCGCCTGTTGGCTGAGACCGACCATCAGATGGACCAGCCGGAAAGCACAATTCGGCGCGACGCCTTTGCCCACCTGCGCGCTGCCGTCGCCGCTAGAAAAGCCGATGTAGCCATGGGCGACACCGGAGATGCCGAAGATGGCGATGGTGCCTACCGTGAGGATCTGGCCGAAGTGGTGCGACCACGCCGCCCGACCAGCGCCGCCGCACGCACCGAACGCCCTGGCGACGCCCGCCCGGCACCGCTGAAACTGGTGGCAGAGCAACGTATTGATGTTCAAAAACCACCGGCCAACACAGGCCCGGTACGTCCCCGTCGCATTACCGCTGCCGCCGATGATGTGCCGCCAAACCCCAATGCAGAAAGCTTTTCCGACTTTGCCGCGGAAATGGGGGCCACAACCCTGCCCCAACTTTTGGAAGCCGCAGCAGCCTATATGTCATTCGTCGAAGGTCACGACCAGTTCTCGCGTCCGCAGCTGATGACCAAGGTACGCCAGGCCGGCGGCCCCGAAAGTTTCAGCCGCGAAGAGGGATTGCGCTCATTCGGTCAGTTGCTGCGCGCCGGTAAGATCGAAAAAATCAAAGGGGGCCGGTTCACAGTTTCCGACGACATCGGTTATCGCCCGGATGAACGTGCCGTCGGCTGACTGACACCAGCCATTGTTGTGTAACGAGTATCGGGGTCGCTTCAAACAAGCGGCCCCGTTTTCTTAATCCAAGCGACTGCTGTCGTCACTCTTCGCGTCCGGATCAGCCTGTCCGACCCCTTTAAAAATGCTCTTGAGCGGCAACACCCAGGCAACGCCAAGCCCCACATAGATAAGCAGCTCGACCAGCATCGAAGGCCGCTCGAACAAGGCGACGATGTTAAGGGCAACGATCACATAAAGCGGCATCGCCACCAGAAGGATCACCAGCGACCAACGCCTGCGTGCTTTGTAACTCAGTGCCACAGGTGCCTCCGATCAATCCGCAAAAGGATCTGTCACCAGAATCGTATCTTCGCGCTCCGGTGAGGTCGACAAAAGCGCCACCGGACAATCAATCAATTCCTCAACACGCCGCACATATTTAATCGCCTCGGCAGGCAAATCTGCCCAGCTGCGCGCGCCTTCGGTTGACTGGGACCAGCCCGGCATTTCCTCGTAAATCGGCGTGCAACGCGCCTGCTGATCCGCGGCAGTCGGCAGATACTCAAGCCGCTCCCCGTCCAGCTCGTAACCGGTACAGATTTTCAAAGTCTCGAAACCGTCAAGCACATCCAGCTTGGTGAAGGCAATCCCGTTCACCCCCGAGGTCGCACAGGTCTGGCGCACCAGCACCGCATCAAACCACCCACAGCGGCGCTTGCGGCCGGTGTTGGTGCCAAACTCATGGCCCCGCTCACCAAGGCGCTGACCGTCCGCATCGTCTAACTCGGCCGGAAACGGGCCTTCGCCAACCCGTGTGGTATAGGCTTTGACAATGCCCAACACGAAATCAATTGTGCCCGGCCCAACGCCCGTGCCCGTGGCCGCCTGTCCAGCGATCACATTGGACGAGGTCACAAAGGGATAGGTCCCGAAATCAATGTCCAGCAACGCGCCCTGCGCCCCCTCAAACAGGATCCGTTTGCCCGCTTTGCGCTTTTCATTCAGCACCTTCCAAACCGGTGCCGCATATTCCAGAATGCCCGGCGCAATCTCGCGAAGGGCGGCCAGCAAAGCGTCACGGTCAACCGGTTCCAATCCCAATCCGCGACGCAGGGCATCGTGATGTACAAGGGCACGGTCCACCCGCATCTCCAGTGTCGCGTCATCCGCAAGGTCCGCGACACGCACAGACCGGCGGCCCACCTTATCCTCATAGGCCGGCCCGATCCCGCGACCGGTTGTGCCAATCTTGGCGACGGAATTCTGCGCCTCGCGCGCGCGGTCCAACTCGCCATGAATTGGCAGGATCAGCGGTGTATTCTCTGCAATCATCAGGGTCTCGGGCGAAACTTCGACGCCCTGCGTGCGAATCTGCGCAATCTCTTTCATCAAGTGCCAAGGGTCCAGAACCACCCCGTTGCCAATCACCGACAACTTGCCACCCCGAACGATCCCCGACGGCAATGCGGCCAGTTTGAACACTTCGCCGTCAATCACCAAAGTATGACCCGCATTGTGCCCGCCCTGAAAGCGCGCGATCACATCGGCACGTTCCGACAGCCAGTCGACGATTTTGCCTTTTCCCTCGTCACCCCATTGGGCTCCGACAACAACGACATTGGCCATAATGTTCTTTCCTTTGCAGATATCCGCGCCCGTCATAGCGGCCACGCCGCGTCCGGGAAACCGCAAAACGCACCCTTTCCCCTCTTTTTGGCCTTATATACTGTCCGCACTCTCTGCCCGCACCGGCCGTAGACATTTACCACCTGCCCGCGCTATAGCATTTCGAACAACACTTGAATCACTTGCTCGCAGCCTGTCCCATTGGACCACCGCAAAAAGTGCTTGGTGATGCCTCAAGTTAAACCCGAAAAGCTTTAGGCATCCACAATCCGCAACAAGGACATCCACATGGGCTTTATTCTGCGCTGGCTCTGCGCCTTCCTCCTGCTGAGTGCGACCTTCAATCCGACGCCATACAACTATATCAGCTGGGTCCGCAGTTACGGCAATGCCAACCTGTCGATCGCCGTGCTGACAGGGCTTCTCTTGGGCATCGGCTATATCATCTACCTGCGCGCCACCCTGCGTTCGATCGGTGCCGCGGGCATGGTTCTGGTGATGGCCCTCGTCGGGGCCTGCCTCTGGGTGCTGTATGATTTGGGCGTGCTGCGCCTCGATGACCGCAACTTCAACCTCTGGCTTGGGCTCGGGGCGCTCAGCTTTGTATTGGGCATCGGCCTCAGCTGGAGCCATGTGCGCCGCATGCTTTCAGGGCAGGCCGATATGGATGATGTCGACGAATAAAGGGCGGCAAGCGGAGTGATTTGGCCATCGGCCAAAAGCGCCCTCAGACGTCCGCCAGCGTGACCGGCGCGCCATGTGGCGTGCTGAGATAGGCCGCTTCCCAAGCATCACGCAGGGCGGTGACCTCCGCAGGGGCGGCCATGCCGATCTCGGCCAGAAACCCTTCCAGCGTTTCCAGCCAAGCGGCAAAATAATCTTCACCGCCATTAAGTTCCCGCGCCAGACCGTGCTGCTTCAAGGTCGCGCCGAACCGCTCCGCCCAGGCAGCCCATTCAAAATGTCCCGCCTCGTTCAGATGAACGGTCAAGGCAAAAACCTGCGCGTGCCAAGGCGCTTGGAAAACCGGTTCCGGCTTCATTCGCCCCGCTCCAGATAGCTTTGCCACATGTCCACAACCACCTCATCCTGCGGGTGTTCGGGGTGCGCCCATAACGCGGAAGCCGCAAACCCCACCGCATAAAGCGGTTCCGGCGCTTCGCCGCCGCCATGGGCATTACTGTCGGGAAACACATGCGCCCCATGCAGGCGCAGAATCCGCCCCCGTGCCCCAGCCGCATAAGACGGCAAACGGGTGTGCCCGCCGCTGACCTGCGCATTTTGCGCAAATTTACGCGCAACAACCACATCCCCGGCGACAAAGGCCGGTGCCACATCTGACGGACGCTCGACGGGTCCGCCCTTGGCCAGAACACCGGCGACCCGATCCGCGCTTAACCGGCGCTCGGCCAGCGGGCTGGGCGCAGGGTCCGTCAGTCCTGCCAGTTCGTCGCGCGTGATAACCCCGGTCTGAACCAGAATATTCGCCAACCCGCCCAGCCATTTTTCATAATAGGAAAACCGCATGTAATCCTTGGGAGACAGGCATTCGCGGGCATGGCGCGACATGTCAATGTTGAAGGCCCCGACCGCCCCGGTGGCCACAGTCAGCGCCATGGCGCGCGGATGCCAGTCAGCGTGGAAAATCACCCCCTCCGCTTCAGGCTCAACCGGGCCATCGCCAAAACGCCCGCCCATATCATGCAGCCGGCTCATGGCTGGCCCGCCAGTCCGGTGCCGATCATGCTGTCACGGGTAACAAGGGCCATCAGCGCCGCCTCGTCCATGCCCTCTGTCCCCGCAGGACGCTTGGGGATCACCAGATAGCGCATCTCGGCCGTGCTGTCCCAGACCCGCACTGCCGTTTCATCCGGCAACACCACCCCAAAATCGGCCAGTACCTTGCGCGGTTCCCGTACCACCCGGGCGCGATAAGCATCGGATTTGTACCAGCCCGGCGGAATTCCCAACAGCGGCCATGGGTAACAGCTGCACAGGGTGCAGACGACCATGTTATGCACCGAATCTGTGTTCTCTACCGCGACCATGTGTTCGCCTTGGCGTCCGTAAAACCCCAGATCGGCCACAACTGCGGTCGCGTCCTCCAACAAGGCTGCGCGAAACGCCGGGTTGGACCATGCGCGCGCCACCACCAGCGCCCCGTTGCGCGGTCCGATCTTGTTTTCATAGGTATCTATGATCTCATCCAGAGCGGCCGGATCAATCAGGCCCTTCTTGGTCAACAGGGATTCCAATGCCTTGACCCGCAAAGCAGGATCAACAGGCAAAAGCGCGTGCGGGTCATCATGTGAAGCGTGATCATGTGGCATATGCGAAACCTGCCCCAGCTTTCACGGCTTGTCCATTTGCTTTCTTCGCGCGATTTATATTCTTCACGCCATTTACATTCTTCCCGAATGAGCCGCCTCAGACAGGCGTTCCTCCCTTGCCCCGCCGCGCAAAGATGAATAGATAGCCGCAAACGCCAACCGAAAGCAGCCCTACCATGGAAAATGTCGTTCTGATTATCCACCTATTGCTGGCCCTCGGCCTGATTGCCGTTGTGCTGATGCAACGATCCGAAGGCGGCGGCCTTGGCATGGGCGGCGGCGGCGGTGGGGCCGTTCCGGGACGTTCGGCGGCAACGGCACTGGGCAAACTGACATGGATCCTCGGGGCGGCCTTTCTGGTCACCTCAATCACCCTGACGATCATCGTGGCCCAGAAATCTTCCGGCGCTTCCGTGATTGACCGCCTGGGTGCCGCAGCGCCTGCCCCTGTGCAGAGCGACACATCGGTGCCTTCCGGTGATCTGCTGCTGCCCCCTGCGGACAGCGACGCGCCACTGGTTCCGGTTTCCGAATAACCACTTACATCTAAACCTTGAGGCCCAGCCATTTATTGCAACATGATGTTGCGGGCTGGCCTTGCTTTGGTGCGGCGAATCCTGTTATTCTTAAATCCCGTGATGGTGCGGCTTTGAGCCCATGCCACTTGCGGAGATTCCGCACAGTTTCAAAAATTCACGGGGGTCTTCGGGCACATGGCACGCTATATTTTCATCACCGGCGGTGTGGTTTCATCCCTTGGCAAAGGTCTGGCTTCGGCCGCTTTGGGGGCATTACTGCAAGCCCGCGGCTACTCTGTCCGGCTGCGCAAACTTGACCCCTATCTGAACGTCGATCCCGGCACGATGAGCCCGTTTGAACACGGCGAGGTTTTTGTTACCGACGATGGGGCCGAAACCGACCTTGATCTGGGCCACTACGAACGCTTTACCGGCGTTCCAGCACGGATGACCGATTCCGTTTCCTCCGGGCGGATCTACTCCACCGTGCTAGAGAAAGAACGGCGCGGCGATTATCTGGGTAAAACCATTCAGGTCGTCCCCCATGTTACCAATGAAATCAAAGACTTCCTTAAGGTTGGCGATGATGAAGTTGATTTCATGCTTTGCGAAATCGGCGGCACGGTTGGCGACATCGAGGGCCTGCCCTTCTTTGAAGCGATCCGCCAGTTTGCCCATGACAAGCCGCGCGGCCAATGCATCTTTATGCATCTGACACTGCTGCCCTATCTGGCGGCATCTGGAGAGTTGAAGACCAAACCGACCCAGCATTCGGTCAAGGAATTGCAAAGCATCGGTATTGCTCCGGATATTCTGGTCTGCCGGTCAGAACACCCGATCCCCGAGAAAGAACGCGAGAAAATCGCCCTGTTCTGTAACGTGCGTAAGGAACATGTGGTCGCCGCCTATGACCTGAGTTCGATTTATGAGGCCCCGTTGGCCTATCACGCACAGGGCCTGGATCAGGCGGTATTGGACGCCTTTGACATCTCTCCCGCCCCCAAGCCCGACCTGAGCGTCTGGCATGATGTCTACGACCGCGTTCACAACCCCGAAGGCGAAGTAAGGGTCGCGATTGTCGGCAAATACACGCAGCTGGAAGATGCCTATAAATCCATCGCCGAGGCCCTGACCCACGGCGGCATGGCCAACCGGGTTAAGGTCAAGGTCGAATGGGTCGACGCCGAAGTCTTTGACAGCAGCGAAGACGTCTCGAGCCACCTTGAGGGCTATCACGCGATCCTCGTTCCCGGTGGCTTTGGCGAGCGCGGCACGGAAGGCAAGATCAAGGCCGCACAATACGCCCGCGAACAGAAGGTGCCCTATCTTGGCATCTGCCTGGGAATGCAAATGGCGGTCATCGAAGCGGCCCGCAACGTGGCCGGCGTGAAAACCGCCGGCTCCGAAGAGTTCGATCATGAGGCCGGCAAAAAACGTTTTGAGCCAGTGGTCTATCACCTGAAGGAATGGGTACAGGGCAATCACAAGGTCGAACGCAAGGTCGGCGATGACAAAGGCGGCACCATGCGATTGGGTGCCTATGACGCAACCCTGACCGCCGGATCGCGCGTCGCCGAGGCCTATGGCACCACGACGATTGATGAACGCCACCGCCACCGCTACGAGGTCGATATCGCCTATAAGGATCAGTTGGAGAAAGCCGGTCTGGCATTTTCCGGCATGTCACCTGATGGCAAACTGCCCGAGATCGTCGAATGGCCGGATCATCCATGGTTCATCGGGGTCCAGTTTCACCCCGAGCTGAAATCAAAACCGTTTGATCCGCACCCGCTGTTCAAGGATTTCGTACGCGCGGCAAAAGACATGTCGCGTCTGGTGTAACGGCCCGAACCGTTTCAATGTACCCATCAGAACCCGCAAGGGTTCTGAACTTTTCGGCAAAGGTGACAGATGCTTTCATACCAACACATCTATCACGCCGGAAATCTGGCAGATGTCCATAAACACGGGCTGCTGGCGTGGATGCTGGACTACCTCACGCACAAAGACAAACCGCTGACCTATATTGAAACCCACGGCGGGCGGGCGATTTACGATTTGGCCGACGGGGCCGCGCGCAAGACCGGCGAGGCCGCGCAAGGCATCCAGAAAACCCGTCACTGGTTCGGTCCCCAGCACCCGTTTTCCCGCGTTTTGCAACAGACCGCGCAATCCGATGGGCCGGACAGCTATCCCGGCTCTCCGTTGATTGCGGCCAGCCTGCTGCGCGCCAGTGACAGCATCCATCTGGCCGAGTTACACCCGCAGGAACATGCGGCCCTGACCTTGGCCATGTCCCCCTATCCCGCGAAAATCCACCTGCGGGACGGATTTGACATGGCCCATGGGCTGACTCCGCCAACCCCGCGCCGCGGCATGATGCTGATTGATCCCAGCTATGAAATCAAAGACGACTACCTTGCCATCCCGCGCCATATCGCCAAATTTTCCCGCGCATGGAATGTCGGTATTATTGCGCTCTGGTACCCGATCCTGACCAACAAGGCGCATTTGCCGATGCTTAACGCTTTGATGATCGACCACCCACAGGCCCTGCGCCACGAGGTCCGGTTTCCGCCTGCGCGCCCCGGTCATGGGATGGTCGGATCAGGCATGTTCGTGATAAACCCACCCTATGGGATGGATGTCGAAGCCGGCAAACTCAGTCAGAAATTCAACACGCTTTAAGGGAGGCCCGACATGCCCAAAGGATACTGGATCGCCACGATGGACGTAAAAGACGCCGAGGTCTACGACACCTACCGCGCGGCCAATGCCAAACCGCTGGCGGATTTCGGTGCCCGGTTTGTGGTGCGGGGCGGCACACAGGTGCAGACCGAAGGCACCTGGCGGAGCCGCACCGTGGTCATCGAATTCGACAGCTATGCGGATGCCATCGCCTGTTATGAAAGCGAAGGCTACAAAGCCGCCAAGGACATCCGGCTGCCTGTTTCGGACAATAACATGGTGATTGTCGAAGGGTACGAAAACTAGGCGAGGCCCCCCAGTCTCAGGAAAAACCCCAAAATCCGCACGAACTGTGCTAGGATCTGTGGACATTCACTGCATGCCCTCAGCGCGAGACAGATTTTGCCTTGTGCGAAGTATTCCGCGCGAAGGCATGCCGGCATACGAAGTGCCAATACTGAAGAGCAGGGCAAAATCTGCCGCGCCGCTGTGCGGTTTCGCGCATTTTCGCCCGCACTTCGCTATTTGAGATTGAATTAACCCGTTAGTCCTGCGCTCAAATGCCGGCGCGAACGAAAATTCGACTGAAACTGAGGGTATGCAATGAGTGTCCAAAGGCCCTAAGATGGGGTATGAAACCTTTGGCAGCCCTGTTTCTGGCCTTTGCCCCCATCACCGCCTCCGCTTGCGGCGCTCCTGTCTGCCTTGTTGATCCCGACAGCCTGAGCCTGACGCGTGTCATCACGTTTGAAGGCGAACGCGCCGGCGGTGGACCGGGACACAAGATTGATGATGTTCTACCCTTACAGGGGGCGAAGTTCGGTGAACATTTCGCCGGCCAACATATCGCTGCCCGTGGCCCACATGACGAGGTTAAGGGACATGCCTTAGCGCCTTTGACCCTGATGGCAGGACTTGCGGGACAAAACCTATCCTTGGTGAACTTTCAGGGAAACAATGTCTTAAATGGTTATGGCCGCGCTGGTTTCCCGAAACGTGATGCACAGGGCGAAGGTGCCATAGCGGTACAGTTTGATCAGGATCAGTCTGCCCTCGCCTTTGATCTGCGCGGCGGCGAGGCCGGCACGGCGCTGGTGCATTTCTACCGCCGCGATGGCAGCCTGATCACCCCTGTTCCCGTCCAGCCCACCGGCGAATTCGCCGTGGCCTTTCTGCGCAGCGGCGGACATGCGGACATTGCCGGCCTTATCATCACAAATACTGACCCGCAGGGGTTGGCAATCGACACTTTACGCTTTGGAAAACCACCCGAGATGAGTTAACAGTTATTGTTATGTTTGATCGTCTTTTCCCCCGCCGCGCGCCGGAGCCGAAACCACTGCCCCAGCCCAACGCGCAACTGGCGCTTGGTGCCTTGCTGGTGCGGGTCGCTTTTGCAGATCGCAACTACCGCGCCACCGAGATCGGCCAGATCGACCGCATTCTGGCCCGCACGTTTGATATTGGCCCAATAGAGGCT
Source organism: Sulfitobacter sp. M05 (assembly GCF_029285175.1). Classification (GTDB taxonomy): domain Bacteria; phylum Pseudomonadota; class Alphaproteobacteria; order Rhodobacterales; family Rhodobacteraceae; genus Sulfitobacter. The sequence continues at coordinate 1,481,188 of NZ_JABEDH010000001.1, forward strand.
GCAAAACTGCGCGCCACCGCCGAAGCGCTTGAACGGGACGCCCCCGAAACGCCGGAATTTGCGCGTATCCTGCGCGAAGAAGTCGACTATGCGCATCGGCTGGCATTGGGCGAGGCCATGTGGTCGGTTGCCTTGTCTGACGGGCACCGACATGAAAAGGAAGAAATCCAGCTTCTGGCGATCGAGACCGCGCTGGGTCTGACTGATCAAGATATTGAGGACCTGCACGAAAGAGCAATGCGTACGCTCTGACTTGGCCTTTTGATCTGACGCCCCTATATGAACCTCTATGTTTGGTGATTTCCTAAAACGGCTGACACAGCCTGACCCCGCCCCGCTGGCAGATGGTGATGCACGTCTAGCCCTTACCGCGCTTTTGGTGCGTGTCGCCCGGTCTGACAACGACTATGCCGACGCGGAAGCCCGCAGGATCGAAGAAATTGCCGCCGCACGTTATGGTCTGGACGCCGGACAGGCGCGGGATTTGCGCGCGCAGGGCGAGGCGCTGGAACGCGAGGCCCCTGACACCGTGCGCTTTACCCGTGCGATCAAAGATGCGGTTGCCTACGAGGATCGTCTGGCCGTAATCGAGGCCTTGTGGCAGGTGGTTCTGACAGACGGCGCGCGTTCAGACGAGGAAAACGCCCTGTTGCGCCTTGTGGCGAGCCTGCTGGGAGTGACTGACACCGACAGCCATACCGCCCGCCAACGCGTGGCACGCAACAGCTGAGCCGCTGACTTTGGGGCAGTTTTCTCCGTACGCTACCGAATCCATTGCAATCCGAAGCGTTTTACCCCCTTATTCCAAGTGGTAAACAGCAAGAGTACCCCGCGTGAGCACACCGCCCCCCGTGATCCAGATCGACGGCCTTCATAAGGCCTATGGTGCATTGGAAGTCTTAAAAGGCGTCAGCCTGTCTGCCCCGCGCGGACATGTGATTTCGCTGATTGGCTCCTCCGGATCAGGCAAATCCACTTTGCTGCGCTGTTGCAATCTGCTGGAAGACAGCCAGCAAGGCGAGATTTTGTTCAAGGGCGAGCCCCTGACTTGGAAGGGATCCGGCCACGAGCGCCGCCCCGCTGATGCGGCTCAGGTCTTGCGTATCCGCACCAACCTTTCCATGGTGTTTCAGCAGTTCAATCTGTGGGCACATATGACCATCCTGCAAAACGTCATGGAAGCGCCTCTGACCGTGTTGCACCGTGACCGCGCCGAGGTCGAGAAAGCCGCACGCGGGTATCTTGAAAAAGTCGGCATCGGCGATAAATGCGATGTCTTTCCAGCGCAGCTTTCTGGTGGCCAGCAACAGCGCGCGGCGATTGCACGCGCCCTGTGCATGGAGCCGGAAGCCCTGTTGTTCGATGAACCGACATCCGCACTCGATCCCGAACTGGAGCAGGAAGTTGTGAAAGTTATCAAGGATTTGGCTGCCGAAGGGCGCACCATGATCATTGTGACCCATGACATGAAACTGGCCGCAGATGTATCCGATCAGGTGATTTTTCTGCATCAGGGGCTGATTGAAGAACAAGGGGCACCGGACACATTGTTTGGCGCACCCAAATCAGAACGCTTGCGCGGGTTCCTTTCAGCGACCCTTGCAACGTAAACAATAAAATCAAAACGGGAGTATACCTCATGAAAAAGATCATCCTTTCAACTGCGGCACTTGCCTTGACCGCAAGTGTTGCGCTGGCAGACGGCCACGCCAAAACCATCCGCATGGGAACCGAGGGGGCCTACCCTCCCTATAACTTCCTCAACGACGCAGGCGAGGTTGACGGCTATGAGCGCGAACTGGGCGATGAAATGTGCAAACGTGCCGAGTTGACCTGCGAATGGGTCACAAACGAGTGGGACAGCATCATTCCAAACCTGACCTCGGGCAACTACGACACCATCATCGCCGGCATGTCGATTACCGACGAGCGCGAAGAAGTCATTGATTTCACACAAAACTATTTCCCACCTGCCGCTTCTGCCTATATGGCGAAGTCAGCGGATGCGGACTTGAAAGGCGGCGTAATCGCGGCGCAGACCAGCACGATTCAGGCCGGCTTTGTTGCGGAATCTGGCGCAACCCTGCTGGAGTTCGCGACGTATGACGACACGGTCGCGGCTGTCATGTCCGGCGAAGCAGATGCGGTGTTTGCTGACAAGGATGCCCTGGCCCCAACCGTCGAAGCATCCGGCGGCGAGTTGATGTTTGCAGGCGACGACGTCCCCTTGGGTGGCGGCATCGGCTTGGGTCTGCGCGAAAGCGACACCGAGCTGAAAGAGAAGTTCAACGTGGCCATCACGTCGATGAAAGAAGACGGCACCATCAACGCGGCCATTGTGAAATGGTTCGGCCCTGACGCCCGCGTTTTCGACTAAGCGATATTTGGGGCGGGCCCTGCGCCTGCCCCTCTTTTCCCTATGCATCTGATCCCCAGCCATCCCTCTCGGCGCGTACAGCAAGGCCTGTGCAATGTTTGAGTATTGTATTGACCCATCAAGCCTTCAAGGCTTGAAATGGCTGAGCTGTTACCTCACCACCGGCAAACATCTGGCGTTCTACTCTGCATTTGGAACCGTGTTGTTGCTGCTGGCCATCACCGCCCCTACCGCGCTGGCCTTTGGTTTTGGCGGCGCTATTGCGGCGCGGGCACGGTTTGCGCCCCTGCGCTGGTTTGGCAAAGGGTATATCGCCGTCGTGCGCGGTGTGCCCGATATCGCGTTCTTCCTGTTTTTTGTGATCGCGCTGGATCAGGGTCTGGAATACCTGCGTCACAAAGTGAAATGTCCTGACTGGGACGAGCCCCTGCGACAAGGCAGCGACTTTATTGTCTGTCAGGCGGCCAAGATGCCGCTGGGGAACGCCCCGCAATGGATTCACGAGGTCTATGGGTTTTCGCTGGCTGTTGTGACATTCGCCATCGTTTTCGGGGCTTTCGCTGCCAACGTGCTTTTCGGGGCGATGCGGGCCGTCCCCCGTGCCCAAATTGAAACCGCCGAAGCTTACGGCATGACACACCGTCAAACCTTCTGGCGTATCACTGTGCCGCAAATGTGGGTCTATGCCCTGCCCGGTTTGTCGAACCTCTGGATGGTTTTGATCAAAGCCACACCGCTGTTGTTCCTGCTGGGCGTTGAAGACATTGTCTATTGGGCGCGTGATTTGGGCAGCGCCAAGACGCCGCGCTTTACCGAGTATCCTCATGGCGACTGGCGGGTCTATTATTTTCTGGTGCTGTTGGTGTTCTACCTTGCCTTTACACGTGTGTCCGAAATCGTATTGGACCGCCTGATGAGCAAACTGACACGCGGACAAGCAACCACCGGCGGCGAAGCCCAAAGGAAAAACGCATGAGCTGCGTTGTGATCGACAACGGGATCAAATCCGCACGCTTATCACCGGCTGTCCCGGCGGTATCGGCCCTGAGGGAGCCGCAAAGATGAGTTGTCTGCAAACCATTCAGGACTATGGCCTGCGCTCATTGGGCTATGGCGAACGCCTACTGCCGCGCGAAGGGTTTACCCTATGTGAACAGGTCACCCTGATCGGCTCTGGCATGATCTGGAACGTCTATTTCGGGGTCTTCGCCCTTGGCTTCGGCTTCCTGCTGGCCACGCTTTTGGGGGTCGCAAAGGCCAGCAAGAACCCGCTTTTCCACAAACCTGCCGCCTGGTTTATCTTTCTGTTCCGCGGCTCGCCGCTGTTTATCCAGTTTTTTTTCGGCTACTTTCTGTTCCTGTCATTAAAACAGATGGCACCGGTATTCAGTGCTTTTTCAGCGGCTTGGCTGGGGGCATTGGTCGTGCTGTTTCTCAACACCGCGGCCTATACCGGCGAAATCTTTTTCGGGGCGATGCAATCCGTGCCCAAGGGCGATGTCGAAGCCGCAGACGCCTACGGTTTGTCGGGCTGGTCGCGCTTCAAACGGGTAATCTGGCCAACGATGCTGCGGCTGGCGTGGCCCGCCTACACCAACGAGGCGATTTTTCTGTTTCATGCCACAACGCTGGTGTTTTTCACTGGTTTTCCAGCACAACAGCAACGCGGTGATGCGCTGTATTATGCCAGCTATTTCGCCGACAAAACGTTTAACCCCTTCATCCCTTACCCGATCCTTGCCGGCTATTTCATCCTGCTGACGCTGGTCATTATCGGGGTCTTCGGAATGATCAACAAACGTCTGAACCGCCACTTGCCCCAACAACAGCACAAAAAAATACGCTTGCGTCTTAATCTGATCCGGTAGTATCCAATATTTGATCAAATTATCCGACGCGTGGGCGACGGACGCTTTTGACGGATCCACCGGATCACGTCAGACCGCATGGCCCACAGCCCTAATGGTGTGCTATGAACAATTGGCTTCGCAAAAATCCCGCTGTCCGCTCTGTGCGGGTTGCTGCCGCTGACCTGAACGGTCAGCCCCGTGGCAAACGTATTCCGACCCGCTTTGCCGATAAGGCGCTGGAGGACGGCACAAGGTTTCCGTTTTCGGTTCTTAATCTTGATATCTGGGGCGAAGATATCGAAGACAGCCCGTTGGTCATGGAAAGCGGCGACAAGGACGGCGTTCTGCGTGCAACCGAGCGGGGCTTTATGCCGATGCCTTGGTTGGAAACACCCACGGCCCTGTTGCCGATCTGGATGTACCACGACGATGGCCGCCCCTTTGCAGGTGACCCACGCCATGCATTGGATGCAGTGTTAAAGCGATTCAAGGCGAAGGGCCTGACACCTGTATGCGCTGTCGAATTGGAGTTCTTTCTGATCGACGATTCCGGACGTAAACTGCAAGTGCCGCCCTCGCCACGCAGTGGCAAACGCCGGCAGGCCGGTGACATCCTCAGTATGCGCGCATTGGACCAATTCGATAACTTCTTTACCGAACTTTACGACGCCTGCGAAGCGATGGACATTCCCGCAGACACCGCCATTTCCGAGGCCGGGCTGGGCCAGTTCGAAATCAATCTTATGCATTGTGACGATGCCCTGCGTGCGGCAGATGATGCGTGGCTGTTTAAAATGCTGGTCAAAGGTCTGGCCCGCAAACACGGGTTTGCCGCCAGCTTTATGGCGAAACCCTATCCCGATTATGCGGGTTCTGGCTTGCACATGCATTTTTCGGTGTTGGATGAAAACGGCAACAATGTCTTTGACAACGGCGGTCCCGAAGGCACCGATATGTTACGCCACGCGGTGGCCGGCTGCCTTGAGGCGATGGCGGGGTCCGGTCTGATCTTTGCCCCACATGCCAACAGCTATGACCGTATCCTGCCGGACGCCCATGCCCCCACCAGTGTATGCTGGGCCTATGAAAACCGCACATCGTCAATCCGCATCCCTTCGGGCAACCACAAGGCCCGCCGTATTGAACATCGCGTCGCGGGAGGGGATGTGAACCCCTACCTGATGCTAAGTGCAGTACTGGGGGCGGCCATCGCCGGGATTGAAGACGCGGCCACACCGCCGGCCCCGATCACCGGCAACGCCTATGCACTTGAGCTGCCCCAGATTCCCGGTGACTGGCAAACCGCAATCGACCTGTTCGAAAAAGATCCGGCAGTCGCGCGGATCTTCCCGGCGGACCTCATCCGCAATCTGGTCATGACAAAGCGGCAGGAACTGCGGGACATGGCCGATCTCAGCCGTGAAGAGCAGGTCGAAATTTACCTCGAAACCGTGTAAGGAAACACCATGAAAATCGGCATTCTCATCACGGGCCACCCGCCTGAAGAACTCTCTGCCAATGGCCACTATGATGCCTATTTCCAGCGGCTTCTGGGGGATCAAAATTTTACCTATCAGGCGTGGTCCCTTGTTGATGGCGACATGCCTGACAACGTGCAGGACGCTGACGGCTGGCTGATTACCGGATCACGCCATGGGGCCTATGAGACCCACAGCTGGATACCGCCACTGGAACAGTTCATCCGTGACTGTTACGCAGCAAAAGTGCCGATGATCGGCGTCTGTTTCGGCCACCAGATCATCGCGCAGGCCATGGGCGGCACTGTAGAGAAATTCGCCGGTGGCTGGTCTGTAGGGGCGGTTGATTATGCTCTGGAGGGCGACACCGTCACCATTAACGCATGGCATCAGGATCAGGTCGTCACCAAACCCGCCGAGGCCGAGGTTATTGGCGCTACCGATTTCTGCGCCAATGCAGCGCTGCTCTATGGCGATACCTTCTGGACCATCCAACCCCACCCCGAATACGACCACGCCTTTATTGATGGGCTGCTGGAATATCGCGGCAAAGGCCTTGTGCCCGACCCGCAAATCGAGGCCGCAAAAAGCAAACTAGACACCAAACTGGACCGCGAAAAAGTCGCCGCAAGGATGACTGAATTTTTCATGAAAGAGAGGGCCTGATGGCCGATTGGAAAGACACATTGCCCGAAGCTGCTACTGCTTATCTTGAGGGGCGGCGGCTGGATGAGGTTGAATGCATCATCTCGGATCTGCCCGGCATCGCCCGAGGCAAAGCCGTGCCCGCATCCAAATTTGCGCGCCAGCAGTATTTTCACCTGCCTGACAGCATTTTCTATCAAACCATCACCGGTGACTGGGGTGAGGCCGCAGGCGAAGACGGGTTTACCGAAAAGGACATGATCCTCAAGCCGGATATGAGTACCGCAACGGCGGCACCATGGACCGGTGACTGGACTTTACAGGTTATTCACGACGCCTTTGACCGCCACGACAAGCCGGTCGAATTCTCACCGCGCAACGTATTGAAACGGGTCGTGCAGCTTTATCACGACAAGGGTTGGGAGCCGGTTGTGGCACCCGAGATGGAGTTCTTCCTTGTTGCCCGCAACCTTGATCCGGCGCATCAAATCAAGCCGATGATCGGGCGTTCCGGCCGTCCTGCTGCGGCGCGTCAGGCCTATTCAATGACGGCAGTGGACGAATTCGGCCCAGTAATCGACGACATCTATGATTTCGCCGAGGCCCAGGGGTTCGAGATTGACGGCATCACACAGGAAGGCGGGGCCGGCCAGCTTGAGATTAACCTGCTGCACGGTGATCCGGTCAAGCTGGCGGACGAGGTATTCTATTTCAAACGCCTGATCCGCGAGGCCGCATTGCGCCACGATTGCTACGCCACTTTCATGGCGAAGCCGATTGCCGATGAACCCGGATCGGCGATGCATATTCACCATTCGATTCTGGACAAGGCAACCGGCGAGAATATCTTTTCCGACAAAGACGGCGGCGAGACCCCGGAATTCAAGCATTTCATCGCCGGATTGCAAAACCACATGCCCTCCGCGCTGGCCGTGATCGCGCCCTATGTAAACAGCTACCGGCGCTATGTGAAAGATCACGCCGCCCCGATCAATCTGGAATGGGGATATGACAACCGCACCACCGGCATCCGTGTGCCCCTGTCCGGCCCGTCCGCACGGCGTGTGGAAAACCGTTTGGCGGGGATGGATTGCAACCCCTATCTGGCCATCGCTGCCTCTCTTGCCTGTGGCTATCTGGGGTTGATGGATGCCAAAGACCCGCAAGAGCAGTTCAAGGGCGATGCCTATGACGGCGACGGGGATATCCCCCGGGTTCTGGGTGAAGCACTTGATATCTTTGAAGAAGCCACCGCGCTGCATGAGGTCCTCGGCCCAGAATTCGCCCGCGTTTACGCCATTGTCAAACGTGCCGAATATGACGAGTTCTTACAGGTAATCTCGCCTTGGGAACGCGAACACCTGCTGTTGAACGTATAACGCCATGAACCTGCTTTATGCCAATGACCGGCGCGGTCAGTACCCTGAAAGCTGGTATGCCGCGACCGCCACACCTCATGACCGGCTTGCCCCCCTGAAAGGGGCAATAACGGCGGATGTCTGCGTGGTTGGTGGGGGCTATACCGGGCTGGTTGCCGCCCTGCACCTCGCGCAGGCGGGGCGTGATGTTGTCCTGCTTGAGGCGCAGCGCGTCGGCTTTGGGGCATCGGGGCGCAATGGTGGCCAGTTGGGAACCGGGCAACGTGTTACACAAGATACGTTAAAGGCGATGGCCGGTGCCGATCACGCCGCGACCCTTTGGGATATGGGGCTTGAGGCCGTCGCCTTGGCCAAACAGTTGATCGAGACCCATAACATTGACTGCCACCTGAAACCCGGTGTCGCCTGGACCGCATCGAATGACGGCGATGTCACCGATTTGCATAAATATGCTGAGTTCCTGAACACCTCATACGGCTATGAGCAGATCGAAACCCTTGATCATGCAGCGCTGCAATCAGTCTGCCCCTCGCCAGATTACCGCGGGGGCATCCTTGATATGGGCGCAGCCCATCTGCACCCGTTGAACTATGCGCTGGGGCTGGCGCGGGCGGCACAAGACGCTGGCGTACGGATTTACGAGGGCAGCGCGGTGCATCACATCGAGGAAGGCCCCAAGATCAAGGTACAGACCGATGGGGGCCATGTTGTGGCGGATCACCTTATTTTGGGCTGCAATGGCTATCTGGGCGGTCTCAACCGCAAGGTCGCAGCGCGGGTTATGCCGATCAATAATTTCATCGCCGCAACCGAACCCTTGGGGGATCGCATCAAAGACGTATTGCCCCGTGATGTGGCGGTGGCGGACGGGCGGTTTGTGGTGAACTATTTCCGGCTCAGCCATGACGGGCGGCTCTTGTTTGGCGGCGGCGAAAGCTATGGCTATAAATTCCCCACGGATATTGCCGCAAAGGTGCGCAAACCGATGTCGGTTGTATTTCCACAGCTAAAAGATGTGAAAATAGATTACGCATGGGGCGGTACCTTGGCCATCACCATGAAGCGCCTGCCCTATATGGCACGGGTCGGGCGCAACATCCTTTCGGCTTCGGGATATTCGGGTCATGGGGTGGGCACGGCAACCCATGCGGGCGCATTGATGGCGCGCGCGGTTCAGGGCGACGGCGACGGGTTCGACACCATGTCGGTGATCCCTACACCCGCCTTTCCTGGCGGGGCCGCACTGCGCACGCCATTGCTGGCCCTCGCGATGAGCTGGTACGCCATGCGGGACCGGCTGGGGCTTTAGACTGCGTTAGATGGTCCGAGTTTCGCCAAATTCTATCGGCGGGAACAACTGCCCCTCTGCCAGAACGTCGGATCGGGGCCACCCATGGCCGGCCCCGGTCTGTAGTCCCTACTTGAGCTTGGACAGCTTGTCCTGCAAGTCGGCCAATTGCTTCTTAATCGCCTCAAGGTCTTCGGCAGGTTCAGCGACCGGGGCTTCAGCCGCTTTGGGCGTCGGAGCAGCGGAACCGCCACTACCTGCCCAACCACCTGTCATCGCCTTCATAAAGGCTTCCTGCTGTTTTTGCATCGCCTCCATTCCCGGCATACCAGTCATGCCCGGCATATTGGCTAAGGGATTGATCGAACTCATGTTTTCGACCATCTTGCTCTGCCCGTCGCGCAGCATATCAAAGGAGGCTTGCAAGAACTGCGGCACCACCGAGACATTGCCGGACATATAGCTGCGTACCAGATCATTCAGCACCTCAACCGGCAGCACGGATTCACCACGGCTCTCGTGTTCTGCAATGATCTGCAATAGATATTGACGCGTCAGGTCGTCGCCCGACTTCAGGTCAATAATCTGAACCTCGCGGCCATCCCTGATGAAACCACCAATGTCCTCAAGGGTCACGTAATCACTTGTTTCGGTATTATAAAGCCGCCGCGATGCGTAGCGCTTGATCAACAGGGGTTTGGGTGTATCCGCCACGGTGTTCCTCCCAGGATGCGTGCTGCACTGCAGCTTACGCACAGATTTCGGAAAATGAAAGCATGACTGTACGATCTGACGGAATTAGGTAACGCCAAGCGCCTGTTGCAGCGCCTGTTTCACCGGTGTGGGACGGAACTCTGGCAAAACGGCTTCAAGTTTTCCGCCATCCATACGGTGAGGTACGTTCCACAGATACCGCATTTCGGGGACCTCGCGCATCGCGCGGCTGAACCAGCCAAGCACGTGCAACACAGGCCATGGAAACCCGGAGATTTTCTGCGGCTGCCCTGTCGCCTCTGCGATTTTGGCGACCAGCTCTGCCCCGGTCAGGTTGTACCCCCCAAATCCGAATTCTTCGAAAGCTGCGAATTGATCCCGCTTCTCGGCCAACATCACAGCGGCGCGGGCAAGGTCGGGCAAATAGGCCCATGCATGTACCCGGTCTGTAGGGCCGGGGTACATAGAGCGGCCTTTGTGGGCAGCTTTGGCGATATGCGCTTCGAACCACATGTTGGTTTCCCCCCCGGTGATAAAGTCGCCAGCACGCAGCACAATCGTACGCACGCCAGCGGTGCGATAGGCGGTTTCCATCTGCACCCGCAGTTTACCTTTGCGCGTCGTGGGGTGCCATGGCGTGGTTTCCGACCAAACCTCAGGCCCGTCCGCACCGTAATTATACACATTGCCCGGAAGGACGACCGTGGCACCGCTGGCCTGTGCCGCAGCGATCACTTTCTGCGTCATCGGCATCAGGTCGCGCGCCCAGTTCTCGTATGGCGGGTGAAGCCCGTTCACGATCACATCAAAACCAGCACAGGCCTCCGTCAGGGCATCCGGTTTCATGGCATCCCCTGCCTTGGTGGTCACACCACCAGCGGGGGCCCTGTCCCAATGGCGCGCAAACGCCGTCACCTGCCACCCAGCCTCTGCAAAAGCGGTTACAGCGTTGCTTCCAAAACGCCCACGCGCGCCTAAGACGATTACTTTGCCCATGTCATTTCTCCTATCTGATTGGCCATACCAATAGCTATTCCATCAATAATCGAATATCATTCCGCTAAATTTGCCTATACTCATTCATATATGGATACCTTATGCGACACCTCGACTGGTCTCACCTGCATTCTTTTGTCGCCGTCGCAGAGCATGGATCCCTTTCTGCCGCTGCCCGTGCGCATAACAGCAGCCAACCGACCCTAAGCCGCCATATTGCGTTGCTGGAACAAAGCCTGAGCGCGCGATTGTTCAACCGGACCAAGACCGGCGTCACCCTGACCGACAAGGGGCACGCTTTGATGGTTCATGCCGGTGAAATGGCCGATGCTGCGGCGCGGCTTTCGATCCTGTCCGAAGGCGGCGAGAACACCATGACAGGCACCGTGCGGATCACCGCCAGCCAGATCGTCGCGACCTATATTCTGCCGCCTGTGCTGACGGAACTGCACCAGCGTCATCCGAACATCGAGATCGAGCTGGTGGCGTCAGATGACACCAACAACCTGTTGCGGCGCGAGGCGGATATTGCCGTGCGCATGTATCGCCCGACACAAAAAGACGTCATCGCAAAGCACATCGGCACTCTGGAGATGGGGGCCTATGCAAGTCGCGATTACATCGCCCGGCGTGGTATGCTTGGGGCGCTGGAAAACATCCTTGCGCACGATCTGGTCGGATATGACAATAACACCATGATCATCGACGGGATGGCCGCCATGGGGATGCACGTGGACCGCGCCGCTTTCAAGTTCCGCAGTGACGATCAGGTTGTGTGCTGGCAAATGGTGCGGGCCGGATTTGGCATCGGTTTCAACCAAAACCTAATTGCCCAAAGCGAAGCGGATCTGGTTTGTGTGTCTGGGCCCAGCCCCGTGGGAGAATTACCGGTCTGGCTGGCCGCGCATTCGGAGCTGCGCCAGACCCCGCGTATTCGTAAAGTTTATGATGCGCTTGGGGAAATGCTGGGCAGGAAACTGTCAAGCGGCCAGGTATAGCCTCTGGAAGACATAGAAAAAGGCGGGCTCAGGGAAGCCCGCCTTTACCTCACATTCCTGAAACAGGATCCGTGAGATATCATAACCGTCGAAACGGTTATTACTTGGATGTTGCTTTCTTCGCAGCAGCCTGAACGTCGTCAGATGCTTTCTTAACAGCAGCAGTTGCTTCTTCCTGCGCGTCTTTGCCAGCAGCCATCATCAACTCAACTGTGTCCATCTGGACTTTCTTGGCGATTTCAGCGAACGCGGCCATATGCTCGGCTGCGGATTCAGCAGAAGCAGATGCGAAATCTGTCATTGCTTTTGCGTAGTCAGCTGGCTCGGCTTTTGCTTTTGCCATTTCAGTCATCTTGGCAACGGTGTCTTTTGTCCATTTTGTGGAAATCTCAGTGGATTTCTCAACAGCGTTAAGCGCAACGCCGGACAGTTTTTCGTTCAGGGACGCGGAAGTTTTGAACGCGCCTTCCATTGCAGATGTATCGACCGGGAAAGAACCCATTACGTCTTTCAGCATCGCTGTCATGTCTGGTGTCTTTGTCATTTGTCTATCCTTTGTTTGCGTATTCACTTGGCGCCAACCGGGATGCCCCGTGTTTCTGCGTCTGCAAACGATATACATGCCGCACCGCAGCATTTCAAGGTTTTTCTGCGGTGCAGCATATTTTATTTACCTAGGGTAAATCTAACGTAAATTCAGTGACTTGCCTTCTTCGCCACATACTCTCCGGGGGCATCCGAGATAATTTTCCTGCCATTATCTCCCGGGAAACGTGCGGGAATCATCTTACCCGTGTGTTTTTCCAGCCATTTCCCCCAACGTGGCCACCAGGATCCCTCGTGGAACTCGGCCCCCTCCAGCCAGTCCTCGTGGTTCAGCCCCATATCCGCGTTGGTGTAATGCCCATACTTCCCTTTTGAGGGGGGATTGACGATACCCGCGATATGGCCCGACTGGGTCATGATAAACGTCTTGTCCTTCGTGCCCATCATCCGAACACCACGGTAGCTGTCTTTCCACGGGGCGATGTGGTCGGTTTCGCAGGCAATGGCGCATAGCGGCACATCCACCTCCTCCAGGACCAGATGATGGCCCATCAGATCAAACCCGCCATCCGCCAGCTCGTTTCGCTGACACAGGCCCCGAAGATACTGCATTGCCATCTTCGCCGGCAGGTTTGCCCCATCGCCGTTCCAGTAGAGCAAATCAAAGGCCGGCGGGGTCTCTCCCATCATATAGCTTTTGACCGCCGGGGCGTAGACAAGGTCATTCGCCCGCAGTGAGGAAAACGTCCGCGCCATGATGATCGACGGCAGGATGCCCTTATCCGCCGTTTCGGCCTCGATCCCGTCAATAAAATCATCCGTCAGAAATGGCCGGAATTCTCCCTGATCCGAGAAATCGGTCAGCGCGGTAAACAAAGTGGCGGATTTAACCGATTTGTCCCCCCTCTGTTTCATCAAGCTTAGGGTCAGCGACAGGGTTGTGCCGGCGATGCAATAGCCCACCGCATTGACCTTTTTCTCGCCGGTAATGTCCTTCACCTCGCGGATCGCGGCCAGATAACCGTCTTCGATATAGTCCTCCATGCCGACATCACGATAGGTCGCATCGGGGTTCACCCATGAGATCATGAACAGGGTGTGACCCTGATCAACCAGCCATTTAACCAAGGAGTTCTGCGCTTTGAGGTCCAGAATGTAGAATTTGTTGATCCACGGCGGAAAAATCAAAATCGGTGTGGCATGAACTTTTTCAGTGGTTGGTGTATACTGGATCAGCTCGAACATCTTGTTGCGAAACACCACCTTGCCCGGTGAGGTGGCAATGTTGCGGCCCAGCTCAAAGGCGTTTTCATCCGCGAGCTTCACAATCAACTCACCATTGTTGGATTCCAGATCGCTGATCAGGTTTTCCAATCCCTTGATCAGGCTTTCACCATCCGTATCAATTGCGCGCTGCAAGGCATCGGGGTTTGTCGCCAGAAAATTCGTCGGGCTCATCATGTCGACAATCTGGCGGCTGAAATAGGCCAGCCGCTCTTTCTCGCGTGGTTCCATGTCGGTGACATCTTCGACGGCCTGCTCCATGGCCGTGGCATTAATCAGGTACTGCTGTTTGACAAAATTGAAATAGGGGTGCGTCTCCCACAACGGATTGGCAAACCGCCGGTCGGTGCCGGTCTTGTCTTCGGGGGCGGCCAGCGTGCCCTTGGCCAGCGCCTGCTGCGCCTCGACAAAATGGGTAACCGTTTTGGACCAATAATCCATCTGGTGTTCCATCAACTTGGCGGGATTGTTGATGGCTTCGGCGGCATAGGCCTGTCCGGCCTTGGTAAACAACTCTTGATTCGGTCCATCAAGGGCGGCCTGATGCCCCTGCCGGTTGCTCATCACCTGCCCGAGCCGTTCGCTCAGAGCCTCAACTTTTTTAAGATTTTCTGCCAACCGAATGGCCGAAACATCATGTGATGCAGCGTTATCCGTGGTTTTTGTTGTCATCTTACCCTTTTTCTCCTATCTTCGCACTTGCAGCATAACATCGCCCTCTTCAGGGGCAGGAGCGATGGCATGCCCATTCACGGGCCCAAAAGGAGACCCCCCACATGCGCTACATGGCAACTTACGACCTTATGGAAACGGTACGGAACACGAACCAATGGATGGGTGCTTCAGCGCTAGCCATGGCATCATACCCTGCTTTCGCTATGTTTCCAAACCCCGCGCTTGAATGGATGGCCGCCTGGGGCGAAGTTACGGAACGTAGTTTCTCGCGCATGGTGACAAAACCCGATTGGAACATCCCGCCCTTCGTAGGAGCAAATGGTCAAGACCGTATCGTTGTCGAAGAAATTGTCGTGAAGAAAGATTTCGGCGACCTGCTGCATTTCCGCGTACAGGGCCGCACGGAACCGAAACGCAAGGTTCTGCTGGTCGCCCCGATGTCCGGCCATTACGCGACATTGCTACGCTCGACGGTAATTTCGCTGCTGCCTGATTGCGACCTATATATTACGGACTGGCACAATGCTCGCGACATTCCGGTCAGCGCCGGCAAGTTCGATATCGAGGATTACACGCTTTACCTCGTCGACTTCATGCGCGAACTGGGCCCGGACACCCATGTCATTGCCGTGTGTCAACCGGCCCCGCTGACATTGGCTGCAACCGCCTATCTGGCCGAAGAAGACCCCGCAGCCCAGCCACGCACCCTGACCTTGATCGGCGGGCCAATTGACCCCTCCGCCGCGCCCACGGATGTGACCGATTTCGGCCATTCCGTCACCATGGGCCAGCTGGAAGAAATGATGATCCAGCGTGTGGGCTTTAAATATGCGGGCGTCGGCCGCATGGTCTATCCCGGCCTGTTGCAGTTGAACTCCTTTATTTCAATGAATGCTGAAACCCATATGAAGGCGTTTCAGGACCAGATCGGCAATGTGATGCGCGGCGAAGCGCACGAGCATGACAAGCACAATAAGTTCTATGATGAATATCTGGCAGTGATGGACATGCCGGCGGAATTCTATCTGTCCACAGTCGACCGGGTTTTCAAAGAGGGCGAGATTGCCAAAAATCAATTCACCGTCGCGGGTCGGCATGTGGACATCGGCAAGATCACAACCGTTGCGGTCAAGACCGTGGAAGGCTCCAAGGATGATATCTCGGCACCCGGCCAATGTGTCGCGGCACTTGACCTGCTGACGGGGCTGCCAGACGAAAAGAAGGCCAGCCATCTGGAAGACGGCGCTGGCCACTATGGCATCTTTGCCGGCAAGAGCTGGCGCAAGAATATCCGCCCTCTGGTGCTGGATTTCATTGACGCCCATTGCGAAAAGGCGATGCCGCCCGCCTCTAACAAGAACACCAAAGCGTCCAAAAACAAAAAGTCGGCCTAGGAAATGGTCATGGTCCCTTTCTCCTGTCGCTGCGGCACCGTGAAAGGGACCTTGGCAGATATTGGATGGGGCAATCACGCCCGTTGTTTCTGCCGTTCCTGTCGCGCGGCGGACATCCATACTGGCGCGGTTGATCCCGGCGACGACGGGGTCACGCTGTACCAGACCACACCGGACAAAATCAGTTTTCAATCAGGTCAGGACCAGCTGAAGGTGTTTTCCTTTGGTCCCAAAAACCTGCTGCGCTGGCAGGCATCCTGCTGCGGTGCCCTGATGTTCAACACCCTGCGCGCGCCCGGCATTCCCTTTGCGGCCCTACGCACCGATCGCATCGCTGACACCAGCGCGTTGGGCCCTATTGCTTCACGGGGTTTTATCCCGATGCAAGGCGGCAAACATCGTCACGTGGGGGCCGGTCAGATGGCTTTGGGCATGTTATGGCGGGCGTTGGTCGGGCGCATAAACGGGCGCTGGAAACAGACACCGTTCTTTAACACTGACACATCAGCGCCGGTAACCGATGTGCAGGTCTTACCAAAAGGTGAGCGCGACAGACTCATCGCGCAAAGCGCCCAGTAAAGCGGGCTCTCGAAACACCTGCGGCAGGAAAATTAACCTAAAATATCCCGCCTTTAACCTGAAGCATTTCGTCTCGGCGACATCTCTTTAGACAGGGTGTTTCCGAAAACGCCAGAGCCACGCGCAAAGGATTATTGCAAGACCAAGGGTTGGCGCATCCAGTTGCGCAGGGCCGCAGTTGTTTCGTCCGGTTTTTCCAGCGTCGGCAGGTGTCCCGCATCCGGTATCACCACCAGTTCCGCATATGGGATCAGCTCTGCCATGAAACTATGTCGCTTCACCGGACACAGCTGGTCATGTTCCCCACATAGAACCAGCGCCGGTGTGCGGCATTTGCGCAGAACCGCCTGCTGGTCACGCCGCCGCTGCAATGCACGGGATTGGCGGATGAACACCTCCGGCCCCAGTGTCTCGGCCATATCCATCACCAGATCCATCACCTCGGCACGGTAAGGACCGGGGGCCAGATATTTCGGAGCCATTTCATCGCGTATCACCTCAAGCATCCGCCCGGATCGGACCTTGACGATCTGCGGCTCACGATTGGCCGCCACAACCGGCGTTTCTGCCAAAGGGTTGGTGTCCAACAGGGCAATCCGCGAAACCCGGTCCGGCGCACGGCGCAAAAGTTCCATTGCCACAATGCCGCCCATGCTTAACCCGGCAAGGGCAAAGCGTTTGGGCAAGAGATCCAGCAACCCTGATGCAATCTCTTCGATGCGTTCGCCCTGTGTCACCGGTGCCACCATTACTGCCATATCGGCAGACAGTTCAGCGATTTGCGGGCCGAACAGACGTGCATCACACATCATGCCCGGCAAGAGGACCAAGGGTTCAGGCGTCATGTACTGCTCGTTGAAAATGCATTGGGTATTGGCTCCGCAGAGATCGGTCGTCGCCCGCTGTTTACCGCGAACTTGGCGCAGCATACGCTGAGGCAAGCGGCGGCCTCAACCCCCGAAACGGCGGGAAATCCGCATATCGCTGCTGGCGCTGCTCAGCTGTTTCGCCCGCTATTGCCCCGGGTCGCAACAACATGCCCTTTGGCGCAATATAGCTGGAAATCGTGCGCTGCGGATCGGGACGCCAGACCAGATTAAGCGCGGCAAGCTTGGGGAAAAACCACATTTCCGAATAGGGCAAATGATCATGGAGCCACCATGCAAGGTCCCGCCAGTCCCGCCCCTGTTGGTATTGATCGGCAAACCACGGCACCACAATGGTGGCACCAGCAACGGCCTGCTTGCCGGTGCCCCAATCCCAGATATGGCATTCCATTGGGTTGTCATTACGTGCGCAGTTCAACTTGTTCTCGTTGCCGAATTGGTTCAGCGCCGGCGATCGGTAGCCCGAGCGCAGGGCGATGCGGCCAAAGGTCTCTTCCAGCGGATCAAGCAAGCTGGTGCAAAAGGCGCGGCCATTCTCCAGCACCAGATCGGGGTTTTCGGGAATGTTCGGGATGCCATGGAACGCCGAAATCTCGGAAAACATGAAATCCCGCATGAAAAAATACTGGGACAGACGTTGCCGGCCAAAGGTCTCAAGGCTCCACATGCTGGCCGGTTTGCGCATCAGCCGAAACCGTTCCAGCGAAACGCACCATCATCGCGCAATGGCGAAAACGGATTATGCGCCACCTCCCAAATGTGCCCTTCGGGATCTTGGAAATAGCCGTGATGCCCGCCCCAAAATACATCCGCCGCCGGCTTCAGTATGGTCGCACCTGCCGCCTTGGCCGCCTCCAGAACCACAGCCACCTCAGTTTTTTCAGCAACGTTATGGCCAAGGGTCAACGCCCCTTGGCCCAGTTTGTTCACATCAAGGCCAATATCTTCGGCCAGCTTTTCAACCGGATAGAGCCCCAGGGTCTGGCCAATCAGATCATAGGCAATCACACCGTCCTGCGTATCCACCCTGTGCCAGCCAAGCGCATCGTAGAACGCAGACATCACCGCTATGTCCCGCACGCCAAGCGTGATCAGTGAAACTCTCTGTTGCATCCCAGCGCTCCCTTATCCAATCCAATCAATTCTCTGCACCCAGAACCTCGTGCAGCGCCTGCGTGATCATTCCCAGACAGGGACCGTCGGAAAACCGATGATCCGCATCCTTGACCAAACGCAGCTGCATGTCCGGACCGCCCGCATGTTCAAGCAAGCGCACCGCCGTCGTGACACTTACCGCCGTATCAGCCGTGCCTTGCAGGAACCGCACAGGAAATGGCAAATCCAGCGGCGCGCGCAACACCAACTGATCGCGCCCGTCTTCGATCATCCGCTTGGTGATGATGTAAGGTTCCATATAGTCGGAAGGCAGTTCGACATGGCCGACCGTGTTTAGCGTCTGCTTTTGCGCATCGGTAAAACCGGCCCAATATCCATCTTCTGTGAAATCAGGCGCAGCCGCGATGGTGACCAATCCCGCCACCCGCTCGGGCTGGGAACGCGCCAGCAATAACGCCTGCCAGCCCCCCATGGACGACCCGACAGGCAGGATCGCCCCGTCGGTCAGCGCGGCGACCGCTTCGGCGGTGTCTTCGGCCCAGTCGCCAATACACCCATCAGTGAATTCGCCCGATGATTCGCCATGCCCGGAATAGTCAAAACGCAGGAATGCGCGCCCTTCGGCACGGGCCCATTCCTCCAGAAACACCGCCTTGGTGCCCTGCATGTCGGATTTTAACCCGCCCAGAAACACAACCCACGGCCCTTGCCCTTCGATGCGATGATACGCAATCTTGCGGCCCTGTTTTGTTGACAAAAATGATGGTTCGGCCACGGGTGTCTCCTTGGTTTTTTGCAATAATGCGCCCCGGCCTGCGCAAGTTCAACAGTCAGGTTTTACAAGTGACCATCTTGTCACGTGACTAATTATTCACCTATAAGCGATTCCATGGATGCAGTCTTTAAAGCACTTGCCGATCCGGCCCGCCGCACCCTGCTGGACGCCCTGCGCCAAAAGGACGGCCAAAGCCTGCAAGAGTTAACAGAGCTGCTTGAGATGACTCGGTTTGGCGTGATGAAGCACCTTGGCGTGCTGGAGGATGCCGGGCTGGTTGTGACCCGAAAAAAGGGCCGGTTCAAATATCACTACCTGAACGCCGTGCCCCTGCAAGAAACCATTGATCGCTGGATTGAGCCGATGCGCGCAAAACCGGCGGCCCGAGCGGTACTTGACCTGAAAACGACATTGGAAAGGAACCACCTGATGACAAAACCTGATTTTGTAATGCAGACATTTATCCGCTGCACCCAAGATGCCCTTTGGGACGCCCTAAGCGACCCCGACAGCATGGCGGCCTATCATTTCATGTGCGAGCGCGTCGAAGGCGAAGCCGTCGAGGGCGGTGCGCTGACATGGGTCTTGCCCGACGGCAATAAGATGCTGACCCAGCGCCCCAGCAAAATCGAGCCCAAGACCCGGATCGAGGCCACCTTTGAACCGCATTTCTTTGGCCCCGACGCCCCTGCCTCGCGGATGGCCTTCATCATTGAGCCACAGGGCGAGGCCTGCAAGCTGACCATAGAACACTATGATATCCCGGAAGGTCAGGACGGTGTCGCCGAAGGCTGGGCGCGACTGGCGGCCTCGCTCAAGTCATGGCTTGAGACCGGCACCGCAATGAAATTCGCGATGTAGGGGGCGAACTGATGGAAACTTTTCCGACTGAACTGGGCATACTGACCTGCCTCAGCCTCTTCGCGGCCTCAATGTGGATTCCCTATGTTGTAGGGGTGGTTCGCAATCCCCTGCCCGAGGATGCGCCGGATACCTTCCTGCGCCCCGGTGACTTGAACGACCTGCCTGCATGGGTCCATCGTGCCCACCGGGCGCACCTCAACCTGCTAGAGCAATTCGTGCCCTTTGCGGTGCTGGTGTTGATCCTTGACCGGATCGACGGTTTCACATCCTTGACCTATTGGGTCGCGATTGTGTTCTTCTGGGTCCGGATTGCACATGCTGTTGGCATGATCACAGGCAAAGCCAAAATGCCACTGCGCCCAATGCTTTATAACATTGGCTGGGCCTGTTGCATCCTGCTTGGCTACGCTGTCTTTACCAGCTCAATGGCTTAGCCGCTGATATAGGTCGATGTCTTGGGCCGGTAAAAGATCTTTTGATCGTGCAGCCGGCCCAGCAATTCCTCACCATCGCGTTGGTCTTGTTCAAGCACGCGAATGGCCTCAATGCCGGCCAGGTCTTCATCGCTTAACGCACGGCGCATTCTGCATAGTTCGCGACCGCGGGCGCGCAGCGCCTCTTCGATCAGTTCAACATCGTTAATGGTCAACTCGAAAGTGCGGTTATAGTCTTGCATCGGCAGATCCCCATTTCGCTACAGACCAGCGCAGATGCCAGCCCCTACGTCGCAATTAACTTCTTACCTGTCGCAGCGAACACATACCAGCCCCCTACTTGACCTGACCGGCCAGCCGCGCCAAAAGAGCGCCACACATAACCCGCAACCGGGCGTCTCGTGGGCGCCAAACTGACGAGGAGGCCCTTAGATGGCTCAAATCTCACTCACCCTTCCCGATGGCAATGCACGACAGTACAACGCAGGAATCACTGCGGGCGAAGTCGCGGCCGATATTTCCAAATCTCTGGGCAAAAAAGCGATTTCCGCGACAGTGAACGGCGCACATGTTGATCTGGCCTGGCCGATTGAAGAAGATGCCGACATTGCCATCCATACCATGGCCGATGAAGAACAGGCGAACGAGCTGGTGCGCCACGATCTGGCCCACATCATGGCCCGCGCGGTTCAGGAAATCTGGCCCGATACCAAGGTGACCATCGGTCCGGTGATCAAGGACGGCTGGTATTACGACTTCGACCGCACTGAGTCCTTCACCCCCGAAGACCTTGCCACCATCGAGAAAAAGATGAAGGAAATCATCAACAAGCGTGATGAGGTCCGCACCGAGGTCTGGGACCGTGCCCGTGCCATCAAACATTACCAAGACAATGACGAACCTTATAAGGTCGAATTGATCGAGGCCATTCCGGGTGACGAGCCGTTGCGCATGTATTGGCACGGTGACTGGCAAGACCTGTGCCGGGGGCCACACCTGCAACACACCGGTCAGGTACCGGGCGACGCCTTCAAACTGATGTCCATCGCCGGTGCCTACTGGCGCGGCGACAGTGACCGCGCCATGCTGCAACGCATCTACGGCGTGGCCTTCACCGGCAAAGAAAAACTCAAAGCGCATCTGAACATGCTGGAAGAAGCCGCCAAGCGCGACCACCGCAAGCTTGGCCGCGAGATGGACCTGTTCCATATGCAGGAAGAAGCCCCCGGTCAGGTGTTTTGGCACCCGAACGGCTGGACCGTCTATACTGAACTGCAAGACTACATGCGCCGCAAACAACGTGCCGCCGGATATGTTGAGGTCAATACGCCTCAGGTCGTGGACCGCAAACTCTGGGAAGCATCTGGCCACTGGGACAAGTATCAAGAGCATATGTTCATCGTTGAGGTCGACGAAGATCATGCGCGGGAAAAAGCGGTTAACGCGCTGAAACCGATGAACTGCCCCTGTCACGTCCAGATTTTCAACCAAGGCATGAAGTCCTACCGTGACCTGCCCCTGCGCATGGCTGAATTCGGCTCCTGCAACCGTTACGAGCCGTCAGGCGCCCTGCACGGAATCATGCGCGTGCGCGGTTTTACCCAAGACGACGGACACATCTTTTGCCGCGAAGACCAAATCGAAGCGGAATGCGCCGCCTTCATCGACTATCTGGCATCGGTCTACAAAGATCTCGGATTTGAAAAATTCGAAATCATGTTCGCCACCCGCCCTGAAAAACGTGTCGGGACAGAGGAGTCATGGGATCATGTGGAAAATGCGCTGGAAAACGCCATCAGAGCTGCGGGCCATCCTTATACACTCGACGCGGGTGAAGGTGCGTTTTACGGCCCCAAACTTGACTTCAAACTAACCGACGCGATTGGGCGCGAATGGCAATGTGGCACGTTTCAGGTAGACCCAAACCTGCCCGAACGCCTTGGCGCATCCTACATCGGTGAAGATGGAAGCAAACATCGCCCCTACATGCTACACCGCGCCTGCCTTGGATCATTTGAGCGATTCATTGGCATGTTGATCGAAAATTCCGCAGGCAAACTGCCCTTCTGGCTCGCCCCGCGTCAGGTTGTTGTCGCCTCCATCACCTCCGAAGCGGATGAGTACGTCTTGGAAGTTGTCGAAACCCTGAAAGCCGAAGGCGTGCGCGCCGAAGCCGATATGCGCAATGAAAAGATCAACTACAAGGTCCGTGAACATTCCGTTGGCAAGGTGCCGGTGATCCTCGCCGTAGGTGGCCGCGAGGTTGAGGAAAAGACTGTTTCCGTGCGTCGTTTGGGGCAAAAACAGACTTCGGTGCAGGCCTTGAGCGCCGTTGCGCAAGAACTGGCCGTCGAAGCCACCCCACCCGATCTGCGGGCATAACGAGTCTGTAACATTCCTCCGGGGGCCGGCAAGCCACAACCTTGCCGGCCCCCAAAAACTGTAACAAAACGTGACAGTTGCAGCAAATTCCCGTAATATTAGCAATAATTCGGGCAAAATCCCTGACAGGATCGTGACACACTGGCTCGTGAATGGATTTATGATCCAGCGGGTGCTTTAGTGTTCCCATCACCACGTGACCCGAATGAACAAAAAGGAAGATCACATGTCAAACGTAATGAAATCAGTTGCCATTGCCGGTGCTGTTGCTGCCGCAATGACCGCTCATGCCACTGCCGCAGATGCCGCTTCAAAAGAAAAGTGTTACGGTGTTTCTCTGGCGGGTGCCAATGACTGCGCCGCCGGCCCCGGCACCACTTGTGCAGGCACCTCTGTTACGGATTATCAGGGCGACGCATGGACGTTGGTAGACGCAGGCACCTGCGCCGAAATCGAACTGCCCGCAATGGAAGACGGCACCGAGCGGACAGGCTCGCTTGAAGCATTGGACCGCGACCTGCCCGCATAAGCCCCTCCACCTTGGGCGGATCGCCCGCCCAAGGCCCCCCGTTCAAAGAGGATCAGACGTTCAT
The DNA here is from genome assembly GCF_029285175.1 of Sulfitobacter sp. M05. GTDB lineage: Bacteria > Pseudomonadota > Alphaproteobacteria > Rhodobacterales > Rhodobacteraceae > Sulfitobacter. The sequence continues at coordinate 1,504,442 of NZ_JABEDH010000001.1, forward strand.
GCTTGACACCTCCGCCCGCTTTGATCGCCTTCCAAATGCCGTAGGCGTTGGATACAAACCCCAACATTTCAATGCGTTGCGCGCCGATCCTGGTCCTGTGGACTGGGTTGAGATCCACGCCGAAAACTACATGGGAGACGGTGGCCGCCCGCTTGCGCAGCTTGCTGCCCTATCCGAAGAATTCGCCATTTCGGTACACGGTGTCGGCCTGTCTATCGGCGGCGAGGCTCCGCTTGATACGGCGCATCTGGTCCGGCTGAAAAAACTGTGTGACTGGATCAAACCGGCCAGTTTCTCCGAGCACCTCGCTTGGTCTACCCATGACAGCGCCTTCCTGAATGACTTACTGCCCCTGCCCTACACACCAGAGACTTTGGCTCGGGTCGCGGATCATATCAATCAGGTACAGGACGTGTTGGGCCGTCAGATGCTGCTCGAAAACCCGTCCAGCTACCTGACCTTTGCGGAATCAAACTTGTCTGAAACCGACTTTTTGTCAGAACTTACCCACAGAACCACCTGCGGGCTCTTGTTGGATGTCAACAATGTGTTCATTTCAGCCACCAATTTGGGGATAGATGCCCAGAGCTATATCGATGCCTTTCCAACCGACAAGGTCGGCGAGCTTCATGTTGGCGGACATGACGAAGACCACGATGATCACGGGGCCCCTTTGCTGATCGACAGCCATGGCAAGCCGGTCACCGATCCTGTCTGGACTTTGCTGGATTATACACTGGCTCAAACCGGCCCCGCACCGGTGCTGGTCGAATGGGACAACGACGTGCCAGACTGGCCCACGTTGAAGGCAGAAGCCGCCCGCGCAGCACTTGCGCTGACCTTATGAGCGATCAAGCAACCTTTCGCGCGGGCCTGCTGGACCCTGCCGTCGCGGCCCCGACCGGCCTGCTGGACGGCAATGCGCAGGAAGCCGGCAAACGATATGACGTTTATCGCAACAACGTCACCGTCTCTCTGACCGAGGCGATGACATCCGCATTCCCCTTGGTCGCCCAGCTGATCGGCGAAAAGAACTTTCCGCGACTTGCCCGCAGCTTTGTGCGCAGCCATCCGCCCGCCTCCCCATTGATGATGCATTATGGTGTTGAATTTCCTGACTTTATCAAACGATTCGAGCCACTTGCGCATATCGGATATCTGCCAGACGCCGCCCGCCTTGATCTGGCAATGCGCCGCTCCTATCACGCTGCCGACACCCCGCCTTTTGATCCGGCCGGCTTTCAGACCCTGTCGCCCAACGACCTGCTTGATGCAAGGCTGACCCTCGCGCCATCCAGCGTTATCCTGCGTTCAGACTGGCCGCTTTTTGACATCTGGGCCTACAATCAAAACTCTGGCGCGGGCAAGCCGCGCAGCGCCTCGCAGGAGGTTCTGATCACCCGGCAGGCGTTTGACCCTGCGCCCCATCTTCTTCCATCCGGTGCAGGCCTCTGGCTGGAGAGACTCGCGGCTGGCGCGCCCTTTGGCATCGCACATGACGCCGCAGTCGCCGCCGTTCCCGACTTTGATCTAGGTGCCAGTCTTGGCCTCGCTCTGGCGACTGGCGCATTTGCTGTTTTGAATCATAAGGACCTGATATGAGTGCCATCTTTGCCATCTACGCCCTGCTCGTCGACAGGTTGGAACGCGCCGATTGGCTGGTTCCCACCCTCGCAAGACTGTTGTTTGCAGCGGTTCTGTTGGTCTATTTCCTGAATTCTGGATTGACCAAACTGGGCGACGGTATTTCCGGCCTCTGGACCCCATCAGTTGGCGCCTACGCACAGATCTTTCCCCGCGTTCTGGAGGCCGCCGGCTATGACACAGACGCTCTGTCGATTTTTCATAAACTCGTAGTGGTTGCAGGGACTTGGGCGGAGTTCATCTTGCCTGTGTTGATCGTTCTGGGGCTGTTGACGCGGCTTGCCGCCTTGGGAATGATCGGTTTTGTTGTCATTCAATCGCTGACAGATATCTACGGTCACAGCGCCACGGACGCATTGGGGGCCTGGTTTGATCGCTTCCCTGACGCTATCATCCTGGATCAGCGCAGCCTTTGGGTATTCCTCTTAGTGGTGCTGGTGATCAAAGGGGCCGGCCCGCTGTCTTTTGACCGCGCCCTGACGCCGAAAAAGGGATAACACCGTCAAGACAGAGGCCGAACTCAAACTAAAGCAAAGCTTTAACTTCGGCCTCTACCGCACTGTTCCAGCCGAGAAAAAGCGCGCCTTCAACATCAATAAGGGGCCGTTTCATCAAGGCAGGATGGGATTTCAAAAGCTCAACCGGATCCGCTGCCCTTTGCCCCTCATCCAGCCCGCGCCATGTGGTTGATCGTGTATTCACAAGGGCATCGCCAAATTGCGCAAACGCGGCGGTCAATACGTTTTCCGGCACGCCATCGCCCCGCACGTCCCGCAACTGTGCTTCCGGCAATGCCTTCATCGCCTTGCGGCAGGTATCGCAGTTCTTCAGCCCGTATAGTAACACAGTCAGTCCCTCGCCCCTTATCGCTGTTCCCAGATACCTACACGATTTTGATCCGCTGCAAAGCAGGATCATCGGAGATTAACGTTATCGTAGCCAAACGGTGGGTACACTTTAGATAGTACACAAGCACCAGTAGATCACCGCCCCCGTGATGTCCGCAATCCAGGTTCGCCGCGCCATTTTCGGTATCACATGTGCCATGGTTGCGACTTCTTACGCGGGAACGACACCTTGACGTTAGACGGGGACAAACCTGGCATGCCACAACAGGTAACGTCGGGGAGTGCTGCTGATCGGTAACCAGCGGGCCGAAAATCGGCCCCTTGAAGAAGGAAGACCTTGCGCTGCGCGGTGACTTGCAACAGCGACAAGACGGCCGAACAAATGCCAAGGGCAGAGAGGAACCAGATTGAACACACATAGGCAAGCGCCTGTCGATCGGAGTTCTTCCATCCGTTAGGGAAGCGCTGGCATAGTCTGCTCCATAAACTGTACCTTTTTACCCCCGCACCAACTGCGCTGGTAGCGAAGAATACCCATGAAACCGGATGCGCCCGCCTGCCCCCCTGTTCTGGGTGAGGGCATAGTCGGGGTAGCGGCGCAAGAACCGTTCGATCGCTATTCGCCCCTCCATCCGCGCCAGCGTCAGGCCAACACAGATATGGGGTCCGCCAGCAAAGGCCAGGTGACGGTTGGGCCGTCGCGTCACATCAAAATCCGTCGGATTGTCAAAAACCTCGGGGTCACGGTTTGCGGCACCGATACACAGATGCAAGTTGCTTTGCGGCGGAATCGCCTGCCCGCCAATGATAACCTCGCGGGTGGTCTCGCGGTTGCCAAACTGATTGGGAGACCGCAGCCGGAGAATTTCCTCTACTGCACTGTCAATGACAGAGAAGTCATTCAAAACAATCTGCTTTTGCGCCGGATCATCGTGTAACAAGGCAAGGCCATTACCGATCAGATTGGTGGTGGTTTCATGGCCAGCATTGAGGATGAAGATACAATTCTGGATCAGTTCGATTTCGGTCAACTGACCACTGTTGTCGCCTGCAATGAGACGGGTCAGCACATCGGTATCAGGATCCCCCGGACGGGCCCGACGACGGGCGATAAGGTCTTGTAAATAGGCCTTGAATTCGCGCACTGCCGCGTGCCCTTGGGAAAGTTGATCTGAAGTCAGGGTCGGCTCCAAAGCGCCCAGAATCGCCAGCGACCAATCGCGCAGAGGGCCACGCTCGGACATCGGCACGTCCAACAGATTTCCGATGATCTGAATCGGGATGGTGGATGCAAAATCTTCAATCAGATCAGGGGTCTGCGGCATTTCATCAAGCAACGTATCGACGGTTGCAATCAACCCCGGCTCCATCCGCGCCAAAGCGCGCGGTGTCAGGGCCGATGTCATGATCCGGCGCACACGAGTGTGCAGCGGCGGATCATTGAAGACTAGGCTGGTGGTGTGGTGTTCAAACAGCGGTGAACCGGCCCCAAACTTGGGTTCAAACGCCTGTTTTTTATCTGAAATATAGGTGTCCGTGTCCCGATATATCGCATTCAGGTCGGCATGTTTTACAATCACAAAAGAGCCATCAGGCTGCGGCATGACGGGGCTGTTTTGCAGCCAGTCATCATAATGCGGGAAGGGGTTTTCGGTAAAATCGGCGGGGGGATTGGCAAGGTTAAACATGGCGCGAGTTTGGTTGTTTTCAGAGTGCCGTCAATGGGGGCACCCGCCGTACACCCCCGATGCACCCCCCGTACACCGAGCGGTGCATATTTTTCGAAGAAAATCGTCGGACTGGAGTCTTCTTTTCGCCCGCCATCCGCAGAAGCCGGGTCACGTCCGGTAAAGCAGCGTGGCGCTTTGTGCGGGACGCGCTGCCGGTGTGCAATTGCAACGGGGGCGCGCATCCGGTCAAAGCGGCAAGAAGAAGCCACCAGCCATTTCAAGGAGGACCGCCGCCTGGTATCCTACCTGCGCCTGCCCGCGCCCCTAACCCGCATCAGTGCCGGCAAACTCAAGCATCTGAGCCCAGACCGTATCTGCCACTTCGACCGGATCCATGGGCGCTTTGTGTTGCCCCGGCATCCGCGCGCCGTCGTCCTCACTTGCCGAAGCGCTGAGCGCTGCGATTTTGGCCCCAAAATCCGACGACGTGGAGGGGTCGATTACAATGTAATATTGCCCCAGATCATGCGGCTCCCCTTCGGGGGCTTTCAGCGGTTTGACATCCCGCGACAAGGTCCCTCCAGCCATCCCAGCGGCCAGTATCTCGACCATCAGGCCCAAGCCCCAGCCTTTGTAGCCCCCCATCGACACCAACGAGCCGGCCAGTGCCGCAGTCGGGTCCGTGGTCGGGTTGCCTTCTGAATCCACGGCCCAACCTTCGGGAATGCTTTCGCCGGCGGTTTTGGCCATGGTGATTTTTCCCAGTGCAACCGTGGTGGTGGACTGGTCGAATTGCATGGCGATGCCGCCCGCCCCGTCGGGCACGGAAAAGGCCATCGGATTGGTGCCGATCACGCGGGTCTTGCCCCCCGGTGCAGCGACAATCGGTGAGGCATTGGTGAAACCAATGCCAATAAACCCAGCGCGGGCAATCTGTTCGGTGAAATAGCCCAGAGAGGTACAGGTATGGGCGTGGCCAACGGCCAGTGACGCAATCCCCGCCTGACGTGCTGCGTCGAGCGCAACAGGCAAGCCATAGGCAAAGGCCGGTTGGGCAAACCCGAAATGCGCATCCACCCGCACAGCGGCACTGCGCGGCGTGGACACGGTGGGAATGACATCGCCTTTGACACGCCCAGACTTCAGTTGAAGACAGTAGCTTTCAACATAGTACAAACCACAAATCTTATTCCCGACAGACTCCGCTGCGGCGACTGCACGGGCCACTTCGGCCGCGGCAAAGGGTTCGGCCCCATGGGCCAGCAACGCGCTTTGCACAGTCTTGTGGATTTGTTCCAGAGAAATTTTTGCCATCTTCATCCCTTGTTTTTGAAACGCTGCCGTTAACTTTGCGAAACCTCATCAGGGACGTCAAGCAAGGATACGTGTCAGAGCGGCACCAACTGCCCCGCATCAAGTCGAATTTGCCGGTCCATCTGGGCTGCCAGTTCAAGATTATGTGTGGCAATCAGCGCCGCCAAACCGGTTTCACGCACCAATTTCAGCAAAGCAGCAAATACCTGATCCGAGGTCGCCGGATCAAGGTTGCCCGTCGGTTCGTCCGCCAGCAGCAGTTTCGGACCATTGGCCAGCGCCCGGCAGAAGGCCACCCGTTGCTGTTCGCCGCCCGACAAGGCGGCAGGTCGGTGATCGGCGCGGGCCGCGATGCCCACCGTGTCGAGCAATCCGCGCGCGCGCGCATTGGCGTCGGCGCGCGCCACCCCATTGGCCAGCTGTGGCAATACGATGTTTTCAAGCGCGGAGAACTCGGGCAGCAGATGGTGGAACTGATAGATAAACCCAACATCAGCGCGGCGCATACGGGTGCGGCGGCGGTCAGGCTGGCCGGTCATATCCTCGCCTGCGATCTGCACTGTGCCGCTGTCCGGTGTATCGAGCAGGCCCGCGATATGCAGTAAGGTCGATTTGCCAGCCCCCGAGGGCGCAACCAGTGCCACGACCTCGCCTGCGGCAAGGCTCAGGTCGATGCCTTGCAGCACCTCGACTACATTCGGCTTGCCCGGGTTATAGGCTTTGGTGATGCCTGAAAGCTGAAGGACCGGATCATTCATAACGCAGCGCCTCAACAGGGTTCATTGCCGCCGCACGGCGGGCTGGAAAGATTGTAACGATAAAGGACAGGCCCAGGGACAGGGCCACTGCCGACAAGACATCGCCCAGTTGCAATTTCGCCGGCAGGAAATAGATGCCCCGCACCGAGGCATCCCAAGCCGTGCCGCCCGACAGATAATTCACAAAAGCAAAAATCTGATCCACATAGAGCGCAAACAGGCAGCCAAGGATCACCCCCATCACCGTGCCGATGATCCCGGTGAAGGACCCGCAGATAAAGAATACCCGCATGATCGCCCCTTGGGTCAGCCCCATTGTACGCAGGATACCGATATCGCGTCCCTTGTTTTTCACCAGCATGATCAGCCCCGACACAATGTTCATCGCCGCAATCAACACCAGTACCGACAGGATCACGAACATCACGCGATCCTCGATATCAAGCGCACTGAGGAATGAGCCAGAAGCGTCCCGCCATGTCCAGATCTGCCCGCGCGCGCCCGCCGCCTGCAACAGCGGCACAGCCATGTCGTCAACCCGCTCCGGTTCTTCGATCATAACCTCAAGTTCGTCCGCCACACCTTCGCGGTTGAAGAAAGACTGCGCCTGTACAAGCGGCAGATAGACCCGCGTGCGGTCAATGTCATAGCGTCCGGCAGAGAAGACATAGACCACCTCATAGGCATTTACCCGTGGGCTGGTCCCGAAGGCGGTCTTCACCCCGTTGGGCGAAATAAGTTTGATCCGGTCTCCGACGCTGACCCCAAGGGTGCGCGCCACACCGATGCCAATGGCGATGCCTTCGTCGAAGCGGTCAATGTCACCAATGGCCTGTTCGGAAACAGCGATGCGCGGGATGGTTTTCAGGTCTTGCGCAGCGATGCCAAACACCTCGACACCAGCGGTCGACTGCCCTTTGTTGGCCATCACCTGCTGGCGCACCAGCGGGGCGACCCGTGTGACACCCGGCACTCCGCGCAACCGCTCGGCAAGGGTTTCATAATCGGAGATGGTCCGGTCGATCTGGCCGTTGGCCGCAACTTCGCCAAATTGATAGACCGTGACATGGGCGTTTGCGCCAAGGATCGTATCGACAAATTCGGCCCGAAACCCCGAGCGCACAGAGAGGGTCGCAATCAGCGCAAACACCGCCAGTGTGATCCCGATCAAGCTGATCCAGGTCATCACACTGACCCCACCCTCAGCGCGGCGCGCGCGCAGGTAGCGCCAGGCAATCATCCATTCAAAAGGGGCAAAAGGGGTGGTCTGCGCCATGCGTCAGGCTCCTGATTTTTGTCGCGCAAGGTGGCGGGTTGGCTGGGGGCCGTCAAGCCGGGTTTGAACGACGGCGAAACGGCCAGAACAACAGCTTAAGAACGCCACCCAAGGCCGCGGCCCCCAGCAAAAAGCCAACCAGCGCAAAACTGACCCCTGCGAAATTCAACGGCACGGCAGGCTGGTAAGCCACCCATGCCGCCCGCGCAATCTCTGCATCGCGCAGCCGCGGCAGGTGGTAGGCGCGCATAAACGGGCCCTGCCCCTCAAGTGCCGCCAGATCGACGCGCAACCGCTCAAAACGTGTAAACGTTCGGGTCATGTCGGCCTGACGGCGTTCAAGGAACGCGCTGCCCTGCATTTGCGCAAGCGCAGTCTCCCGCTCAAGCCCCACGGCGGCGGCTGAGGCATCAAAATCCGCGACCACCTCGGCCAGGGCATCGACCGCACCGCCCAACCGCTGGGCGTATTGCTGGGAGAACTCAGGAAACTGCGACACCGCCGCCGCGCCGGCAATCCCGCCGGCCAAAGTCAGACTGCGCAGGATCATCTTACGGCGGCTCCTTCTTGTTTATCCAGCCCTAGGCAATTCCGGCATAGATTTGCGCAAGCTTCTGAACAGCGGCTTCCGGTGGCATCTCTTCACTTTCACCGGTGCGGCGTGAGGTCAGTTCAACAACGCCGTTTTTCAACCCACGTGGCCCGACCGTGATCCGCCAAGGCAGGCCGATCAGATCCATCGAGGCAAATTTGCCCCCCGCGCGTTCGTTGCGATCGTCATAGAGCGGCTCCAGCCCGATCTGGGTAAGGGCCGAATAGAGCGCCTCGCAAGCGGCATCCGCTTCGGCGTCGCCCTGTTTGAGGTTCACAATCCCGGCATGGAACGGTGTCACCCCTTCGGGCCAGATGATGCCCTTATCGTCATGGCTGGCCTCAATGATCGCCCCCAACAGGCGGCTGACACCAATGCCGTGGCTGCCCATATGGACCGGCTGGTTCTTGCCATCAGGCCCCTGCACTGTCGCACCCATGGCTTCGGAATACTTGGTGCCGAAATAGAAAATCTGTCCAACTTCAATACCCCGCGCAGTGCGCCGGCGCTCTTCGGGCACCTCGTTAAACAGGGCCTCGTCGTGGGTCTCGTCGGTGCGGGCGTATTTCGTGGTGAACTCCTGCATCACAGCGGCGCAATCGGCAACACTGTTATAGTCGATCTCGCGGTCGCCAAAGCTTAGATCGGTGACGGCGCTGTCATAGAACACCTCGGATTCACCGGTTTCGGCCAGTACCAGAAACTCATGCGTGTCATCCCCACCCATAGCACCGGAATCCGCCCGCATCGGGATCGCCTGCAACCCCATCCGCTCGTAGGTCCGCAGATAGCTGACCAGATGGCGGTTATAGGAATGCAGCGCGTCTTCTTTTGACAGATCAAAGTTATACCCGTCTTTCATCAGGAATTCGCGGCCCCGCATCACGCCGAAACGCGGACGCACCTCGTCGCGGAATTTCCACTGGATCTGATACATGGTCAGCGGCAAATCCTTGTAGCTGCTGACATGGGATCGGAAAATATCGGTAATCAACTCTTCCGCCGTGGGGGTGAACAGCATCTCGCGCCCCCCCCGGTCCTTGATCCGCAGCATTTCATCGCCAAAGGCATCATAGCGCCCGCTTTCATGCCACAGATCGGCCGACTGGATTGTTGGCATCAACATCGCCAGATGGCCGGCCCGCGCCTGCTCTTCATGCACGATATTTTCCAGCTTGCGCAGAATCTTGAACCCCATCGGCAGCCAGGAATAAATCCCCGCAGCGGACTGTTTGATCAAGCCGGCGCGCAACATCAACCGGTGGCTGACAATCTGCGCCTCGCTGGGGTTTTCCTTTAGGACAGGCAGAAAATAACGGCTCAGACGCATGGCGACGCTCCTCGAAACTCAATTTACTTTCCCCGCTGCCTAATTGAACGCAGCGGCCAACACAATTGCCCTTCTCTTTTTGGCCGTAAATCCTGCGGGAGTTTGAGGGCAGAGCCCTCAACAAATTTTCCTTCAGGAAAATTCATAAAATCGAATGCGGGCTTGCCCGCTCCTTCAGCTCACCGCCCGCTGTGCCAACGCAATCGCCACTTTGGTTGCCAAGGCCATATCCTGCACCGAAATCCATTCGAGCGGGCCATGAATTTCCTGCATACCGGTAAAGACGTTCGGGCATGGCACCCCCATCTCGGTCAGCCTTGATCCGTCCGTACCGCCGCGGATCGGGACCGACACCGGGTCAAGCCCGACATCCGCCACCGCTGCGCGCACCAGATCCACCGGCGTCATGTCTTTTTCCAGCCAGTAGCGCATGTTGCGGTATTGTGGCGTGATCTCGCAGGCAATCTGCGCCCGCGGCTCTCCGGCGGCCACCGCCGCGCAAACCTGGCGCAGCAAATCCCCCTTGGCGGCCAGTCCCTCCAGTTCGAAATCACGGATGATCAGCACAATTTCCGCCTCGCTGGATCCGCCGGTCATCTCGGACACATGGATGAAGCCTTCCGTGCCTTGGGTGGTTTCAGGCGTCATGGTAACATGCGGCAGGGTCATCACGATCTTGCTGGCCAGATGTAGCGCATTCACCATCTTGTCCTTGGCGAACCCCGGATGCGCCGACACCCCTGTCACCCGCACCACGGCCCCATCTGCCGAAAAGGTCTCGAACTCGATCTCGCCGGGTTTGCCACCATCAAAGGTATAGGCAAAATCAACGCCAAAGTCGGCCGGCAGACGTGCATCAACGCCGCGCCCGATCTCTTCGTCCGGAGTAAAGGCCAGCCGGATTGCCCCGTGTTTGATCTGTGGGTTCTGCAACAAATGCCGCGCGGCGGTCATGGCAATCGCCACGCCGGCCTTGTCGTCCCCACCAAGCAAGGTCAGCCCGCTGGCGGTGATGATGTCCTCGCCCTGTTTCTCCCCCAGATAGGGCGAATTCTCAGGCGAGAGTTTCAGATCAGGCGCATCGGCAAAGGTGATATCGCCACCGTTATAGCCGCGATGCACCACCGGTTTCACGCTTGTTGCATTGAACTGCGGGGCGGTGTCCACATGGGCGCACCAGCCCATGACCGGCCCCTCGGCTGTGGCGGGGATGGTTGCCAGAACCACACCATAGTCGGTCAGTTCAACATCCTGCGCGCCCATCTCGCTCAGCTCGGCCAGCAAGAGGCGCGACATATCCAGCTGGATATCGGTACTTGGCTGGCTGGCAGAGGATGCATCACTCTGGCTGTCAATGGCCGCATAGCGCAGAAGACGCGCCTCTAGTTCAGTATCAAATTCGCTGCGTGTCATCGGGATCTCCTTTGCGGTGATGTGGTGGCCTTGCAGGTGGCGTGTCAAGACGGGCTCTTGATCACAATCGCGCAGAAAGCCGCCACGGGCACCGGGATTTCGCGAAAAACCATGATGTTTCAACCCGCCCGCCCTTGAAAGATACCCCCTTTCGCGCAATGTCAGGAGGGGACCAGATGGAGAGCAGGATGGCCTTGCCGATCAGAGAACAACTGAAATACTGGGGCATCGCGACAGCGGTGTTTCTCGCTGTTTTGTGGTTTATCGGTGATGTGCTGATGCCGTTTCTACTGGGGGGGGCGATTGCCTATTTCCTTGATCCGGTTGCCGACAGGCTGGAGCGGATGGGGCTGAGCCGGGCATTGGCGACGGCGCTGATTACCGTGGTTGGCGTGGTGATCTTTGTCGCCATGGCGCTTTTGGTCATGCCTACCCTGATCAAGCAGGCCCTCAGCCTTGTGCAGACCGCCCCTCAGCTGTTTCAGGATTTCACCACCTTTCTGACCACCCGTTTTCCCGCACTTCTGGATGATACTTCTACGCTCAGCACCTCTCTGGCCTCTATCGGAGCGACGATTCAGGAACGCGGTGGCGCGCTTTTGCAAACGGCGCTGGCGTCTTTCGCATCCATCATCAACATTGTGATCCTGTTTGTGATCGTCCCTGTCGTTGCGGTGTATCTGTTGCTGGACTGGGATCGGATGGTCGCAGCCATTGACCGGCTGTTGCCGCGCGACCACGTAGCAACCGTGCGCAAACTGGCGGGCGAAATTGACCGGACGCTGGCCTCTTTCATCCGCGGCATGGGGACGGTTTGCCTGATCCTTGGCACCTATTACGCCATTGCGCTGATGCTGGTCGGGCTGCAATTTGGCCTTGTCGTCGGCTTTATCGCCGGTCTGGTGACCTTTATTCCATACCTCGGGGCCTTGTTGGGCGGGGCATTGGCAATTGGTCTTGCCCTGTTCCAATTCTGGGGGGACTGGCTGTCGATCGGATTGGTTGCTGGTGTTTTCATGCTGGGTCAGGTGATCGAGGGCAATGTGCTGACCCCGAAACTGGTTGGCGATTCCGTCGGGCTGCACCCGGTTTGGCTCATCCTGTCCCTGTCGGTTTTTGGCACCCTGTTCGGCTTTGTTGGGATGTTGATTGCCGTGCCTCTGGCCGCTGCCATCGGTGTGCTTGCGCGTTTTGCGACCGCACAATACCGGCAAAGCCTGCTGTATCAGGGCACCGAAAACGCGCGCCAGAACGACACGGCATCACGCTGATATGGCCGAGCAACTTGGACTGAACCTGCCCAGCCGCACCGCACTGGGGCGCGATGCATTTTTCGTCGCACCGTCAAATGCCCTGGCTTTGGCGATGATCGACACATGGCCGGCATGGGCAAGCGGCAAACTGGTGCTGACCGGCCCGAAGGGGGCGGGTAAAACCCATTTGGTCCATGTCTGGGCCGCCGTGGCGGAGGCGACAATCATTGCCGCCCACGATCTGGAGGAGGCGGATATTCCGGCCCTCGCCCAGAACCATATCGCCGTTGAAGACGTGCCCGCCATCGCCGGCAATGAGCGGGCTGAAACCGCCCTGTTCCACCTGCACAATCTGACATTGGCGGAAGGACATACCCTGCTGCTGACCGGTACACCGGCCGTGGCGCACTGGGGATTGCGCCTGCCCGACCTGATGAGTCGGCTGCAAGGCACCACCGCGGCGGCGCTGGAAGCCCCGGATGACGCATTGCTTTCTGCCCTGCTGGTCAAGCTGCTGGCCGACCGCCAGCTGACGCCGAAACCGGCATTGATCAGCTATCTTCTGGGCCGGATGGACCGATCCTTTGCGGCGGCGATTGATCTGGTGGCCCGCCTGGATGCTGCCAGCCTGGCACGTAAGAAACCGATCACTGTTAAACTTGCGGCGGCGGTGCTGGACAAGGACACCCCAGACGCGTGATAACTGCGTCGATTGCCGTCATAATTTCATTACATTTCTACCCAATAAGGCAGCCATGACTCAAACCGATTTTTTGACGGGTGCTTTCCCGCCCGCTGTAGATATGCCCGACCTTGACCTGAACGGGCCGGGGCGCTTTTTCAACCGCGAACTCAGCTGGCTGGGTTTTAACTGGCGTGTTTTAGAAGAGGCCGAGAACCCTCGTGTTCCCTTGCTGGAACGGCTGCGGTTTCTGTCGATTTCGGCCCATAATCTGGACGAATTTTATGCCGTACGTGTGGCGGGCCTGCGCGAGCTGGCGCAAGCGGGCAATACAACCCCCGCCTTTGACGGGCTGACCCCAGCCGAACAGCTGGTGTTGATCAACGAGGACGCGCGCAATCTGATGCAAGCCCAGCAACGGGTGCTGGTTGATCTGATGGCCGAAATGGATGCTCAGAACATCTATCTGGAACATATCGCCGACCTGACCAAAGACGATCTGAAATACCTCAAGAATGTCTTTTTAAATCAGGTGTTTGCGGTTTTGTCCCCCTTGGCCATCGACCCCGCACACCCGTTCCCGTTTATTCCCAACACCGGCTATGCGCTGGCACTGCAACTGGAACGCACCAGTGACAAACGCCCGTTACAGGCCCTGCTGCCGATCCCGGCGCAGATCGAGCGGTTTGTCTCCCTGCCCGCCAACGGTGACACCCTGCGTTATCTGCCGCTTGAAGACCTTCTGGTCATCCATATCCCCGACCTGTTTCCCGGTTATAAGCTGAAGTCGCATTTTGAATTCCGCGTCCTGCGCGACAGTGATTTAGAAGTCGAAGACGAGGCCGAAGACCTTGTACGGGAATTCGAGGTTGCTTTGAAACGCCGCCGCCGGGGCGAGGTCGTGCGCCTGACCCATTCTGCCGGCGCACCAGAGAAACTGAAATCGGTGATCATGGCCGAGCTGGGCGTGCATGACCGTGATGTGATTGAAATTGACGGGATGATCGGCGTTGACGATCTGTCCGAACTGGTCACCGATGCGCGTCCCGATCTGCTTTGGCCGCAGTTCAGCCCACGCGTCCCCGAGCGGGTTCAGGACCACGACGGTGATATGTTCGAAGCAATCCGCCACAAGGATATGCTGTTGCATCACCCCTATGAAACCTTTGATATGGTGGTGCGTTTTCTGGCGCAGGCGGCCCGTGATCCCAATGTGGTGGCGATCAAACAGACGCTTTACCGCACCTCGCGCGACAGCCCAATTGTCGAGGCCCTGTGCGAAGCGGCAGAGGATGGCAAATCAGTCACCGCGCTGGTGGAACTTAAGGCCCGCTTTGACGAGGCCGCGAATATCCGCCAGTCACGCCGTCTGGAGCGCGCTGGTGCCCATGTGGTTTATGGCTTTATTGATCTGAAAACACACGCAAAAATCTCTACTGTGGTGCGCCGTGAAGGCAATCAGCTGGTGACCTACACCCATTATGGCACCGGCAATTACCACCCGATTACCGCGCGGATTTATACCGACGTGTCGCTGTTCACCTGTGACCAGAAGCTGGGGCGCGATGCGACGAAAGTGTTCAACTATCTGTCCGGGTACGCACAGCCAGACAGCCTTGATAACCTTGCCATTTCGCCCACCACCCTCAAGCCGCGCCTGATCGAGATGATCGCTGCAGAAGCCGCCCACGCCAAAGCCGGGCGTCCGGCGTCAATCTGGGCGAAAATGAATTCGCTGATTGATGACGAGGTGATTGACGCGCTGTATGCCGCCTCGCAGGCCGGGGTGCAGATCAGCCTTGTGATACGGGGCATTTGCGGGCTGCGGCCCGGGATCAAGGGCCTGTCAGAGAACATTCGGGTGAAATCCATCGTTGGCCGTTTTCTGGAGCATTCCCGCATTGTCTGTTTTGCCAATGGCGCAGGCTTGCCGCATAAGAAAGCGCGGGTGTTTATCTCTTCTGCGGACTGGATGGGGCGCAACCTGAACCGGCGTGTGGAAACACTGATCGAGATCGAGAACGCCACGGTCAAAGCGCAGATTGTCAGCCAGATCATGGCCGCCAATCTGGCCGATGTGGCGCAAAGCTGGATCATGGCTCCTGATGGCAGCTTCAAACGTCCCGCCTTTCAGGAAGGGCAGTTCACCTTCAACTGCCACAGGTTCTTTATGGAGAACCCCTCGCTGTCGGGACGCGGGTCTGCCGGGGCCTCGGATGTGCCAAAGCTGACCCATACAGAAGATTAACGCCAGCGCCCGACTTTGCAAATTTACTGAGGGTAAACGATTGACCCGAAGGCGGCGCTGACCCATCCTGCGCCCAACAAAACCCGCAGGAGACCGCATGGTAGATCTGACCGAAAGGCCGCCCTCGCCCGTGCCCGAAACCGGCATTGCTGAACTCGGGCTGTTTGGCAAACCCCTGTTTGAAGACCCCTCGGCGCGGGCATTGGCGCGGGTCGGCGTGGTGGATGTCGGGTCGAACTCTGTGCGTTTGGTGGTGTTTGACGGGGCGGCACGTTCGCCTGCGTATTTCTACAACGAAAAGATCATGTGCGCTTTGGGTGCCGGTATGGCCGAAAGCGGGCATTTGTCCCCCGAAGGCCGGGTGCGGGCGCTATCGGCCATGCGGCGGTTCAAAAAACTGGCGGATGGCATGGGGCTGTCGGAGCTGTCAGTGGTGGCCACTGCTGCCGTGCGCGATGCCCGCGACGGGCGCGATTTCTGCGACGAGGTGCTGCGCGAAACCGGTCTGCGCATCTGGGTGATTGACGGCAAGGAAGAGGCGCGTCTGTCCGCGCAGGGCGTCTTGCTCGGGTGGCCCGGGGCTTATGGGCTGGTCTGTGACATTGGTGGTTCCTCGATGGAGTTGGCCGAGATTTCCGGCGGCCGTGTTGGCAAGCGGGTGACATCGCAATTGGGGCCGCTGAAACTGCGCGACATCAAAGGCGGAGCAAGGGCACGCAAGGTCCATATCGGCGAGGTTATGGACAAGCTGAAGGACACCATGGGCGCGCAACGTGATCGCCTGTTTCTGGTGGGTGGATCGTGGCGGGCAATTGCGCGGATCGACATGCTGCGCCGCGGGTACCCTCTTCAGGTGCTGCACGAATACCGCATGACACCACGGGCCGTTTCCGCCACCGTAAGATATATCAAAGAGACACCTGCCGATGTGCTTCGGGCGGCGTCCGGGGTATCAAGCAGCCGGATGGCACTGGTGCCTTTTGCCGCTGAAGTGCTGTCACGGTTGGTCAAGACCTTCCGCCCCAAAGACATTGCAATTTCCAGCTATGGCATCCGCGAAGGCATGTTGTACGAGCAAATGCCACAACGCCTGCGTGACCGCGATCCGCTGATCGAAGCCTGCCGTTTCGCCGAAGCCAAAGATGCGCGAATGCCCGGATTTGGCAAAACACTGTATAACCTGATCCTGCCGCTTTATAAATCCGCCCCTGCCCCACGCAAACGACTGATTAAGGCTGCCTGCCTGCTGCATGACGTCAGTTGGCGGGCGCATCCTGATTATCGTGCCGAAGTTTGTTTCGACAATGCGACCCGCGCCAATCTGGGCGGATTGAAACATGTTGAACGGGTCTTTTTAGGGCTGGCGTTGCTGTACCGCTATTCCAACAAACGCGAGAACGCGCGGTTCAATGACCTCTATGAAATGCTGGATGAAACCCAGCGGGCCGAAGCCGAGGTTTTGGGCAAGGCGATGCGGTTTGGCGCGATGCTGTGGATGGATCCCGATGAGGATCGGGGCGAAATCCGTTGGTTTTCCAAAAAGAAACAGCTTCAACTGCGGCTCACATCCGATATGTTACCGCTGTTTGGTGAAGTGGCCGAAGCGCGGCTCAATTCGCTTGCTGACTCCTTGGGGGCGGAGGTCGAGATCAAAACGGTCCGAGACCGCAAGCCGTCTCAAATTTCGGCGTAAATCTCAATCAGATTGCCATCCGGGTCGCGAAAAAACAGGGTGCGATGGCCGAATTCCCTATCTGTGGGCGGCGATAAAATCGCGATGCCTTTGGCGCGCAACTCTGCCGCGCAGGCATCAACGATAGGGACCGGCACCCGAAACGCCAGTTGCAGCGCGGCAGTGCCCTGCGGCACCGGCTGGTCAGATACGGTAAACCCCGGGAGGCAAAGCGCAAGCACAGTGCCCCCGACGCGGTATTCAAACCAGCCATCGGACAGGGCACGATCCAGCACAAACCCAAGCACACCCTCGTAAAAGTCCCGCATCGCCGCCAGATCGCGGGTAATGACCACAGTGTAATCCACTGCCGTTATTGCATCAAAGGCGGAGGCCATCACAGATCAATCTGTGGTGCGGGTTCGGTGGGCGTTTCCGGCGGGGTCATCGGGTGTTCGGGCTTGCGCCGGATGATGATGTCGCCGTTGGGCAGAATTTCAGGGGGCAGATAGACGCTCCAGTCCTCGACCTCAGCCATCAGTTCGGTGAGTTTCGGCCCCATCTCGCTGGCAAATTCCCGCAAGGCCGGCCCCATTTCCTCGGCAATGCCTTGCAGCTCCTCCATCGTGGGCTCCATCTCTTTCAGGATACCCTCCAGAAACATCTGCGCGCCCCGCTCCATCAGAGACGGACCGGGGTCCTCCTCTGCCTGGGCGGCCGGGGCCGTAAGGGTAACAGCAAGAACAAAAGCCAGAGCGTGTTTCATACGCCCAATATAGGACAACCGGCGCGGGATTACAAAGTGTCGTCCAGATCAAGCGTCACCGGAAAATGATCCGACGCCATCACCAGAGCATCGCGCAGCGCCGGGGTGTTCCAGCATTCAGGATCATCCAGCGGGTGCCAGATACGCCAGCCTGCGCTCTTGGCACGGATGCCATCTGTGACCATGATGTAATCCAGCAGGGCCTGCAAAAACCGTTTTTCCTGCCGGATCCAGAACCGCGCCGAAGTCGGCATCGCCCCCAATTTTCGCGATAATGCCTGACGCGCGTGGGGATCAAACAAGGGCTGTGCCTGCCCGTGGCCCATCACGATCTCGACGGAGGACCGGCCAAACAGGTTTTCGAAACTGTCCAGACCGACGCCATCGTTCAAATCCCCCAAAACCACCAGCGGTGTGGCTTCGGCCAGATGTTCGTCGATTCTCCCCCGCAACCAGATCGCCTGTGCCAGCTGTTTGCGCCGGTTGGCGATGTTGATCGTCAGGGCCTCGGCCTCGTTGCGGGCCCCGTGCGGGGCCTTGGATTTCAAATGCGCCCCGATCATCCGGAATTGAAACCCCGACATGGTTTCAATCATCAGTTCAAGCGGCGGTTTGGAGAACACCACAAGGTCCTCATCTGCATCCACATCCAGATCAATCCGCAAGACCCCGTCGAAGCGTGGCGCGCCCTGCGCCCCCTTTGGGCCGGACACATCGCCGCGCGGGTCATGGCGCACCTGCAGGACGTCAGGGTCATACATCAATGCAATCTCTTGCTGCGTGTCATTGGAAAAGCCAATTATCGCAGCGCGGGCGCGCAAACCGAAATCTGCGGCAAACCCCGTAAGGGCGGCGATGGTCGAGCGCTTCCGGCTTTGATCCGGGGCTTCGATCACCATAACCGCATCCGCATCAAGCGCTTGAAACACCAGCCCCAAAGCGGCGGTTTGCTGGGCGCGGGTCACATTATAGCGCGCCGACCACCCGCCATCATCATGCAACCGACCCGCGTCATCAAACAACGCCGAAAACCACTCGACGTTATAGGTCGCGATCCGCATCAGGCCCGTTTGCCTGACAGGGTTTCCCATGCGCGATTGATGTCGATCATGCGCTTTTCGGCCATGCGCACCGCTTCCTCTGGCAATCCCCGCGCCACCAGAGCATCGGGATGGTTGTCCCGGACCAACTGGCGCCATGCGGCGCGCGCCTGGTCGGTGGTGGCATCCGGTTCAATCCCCAGAACACTATGCGGCAAAGGCGAGGTATCGGGCACAAACCGGGCCTTGAGCGCCGCAAAACGGGCATCGGACATGCCGAATATCCGCGCAACATCTTCCAAAAACGCGTCTTCGTTGGGGTGGTAGGTGCCATCGGCCATGGCAATGTGAAACAGCCCCTCCATCACATCACAGAGCATTTCAGGCTGGTCATTGAACATGCTCGCTATGCGGCGCGCATAATCGTCAAAACCCGCAACATCCTGACGGGCAAGGTTAAAAACCCGCGCAGCCCCATCGGTATCCCCCTCGGCAATCTGGAACACCTCGCGAAAGGCCATCACCTCGTCGCGGGTCACAAGCCCGTCCGCCTTGGCCATCTTGGCCCCCAGTGCGATCACCGCGATGGTAAAGGCGACGGAACGTTCGGGTGGGCTGCGCAGCCGGTCAAAAACCGCGCCCAAGCCTTCGCCGGAAGTCAGCGCCGAGAGCGCTTCGGATATACGGAGCCAGATAGACATGACGCGACCCTAACCTCTGCTGGAAAAGATGTCAGGGCGAATGCGCAGGTTTGCGCATCAATTTCAGGTTAAAGTGTCCGGCCTTTCACCTGAAACATTTCGTATCCCCGATGTCCCGAGAACCCGCAGCGTGGCAGGGTATTGGGGAGTCATGTTTAAGGCGGAACGCTTTAATGCATCCGTCGAAATACTTGCCGTGCAAAACATCATCGAAACCGCTGAGACCTTTGGTCCCAAGAGTTCCCGACTATAGCTTGCGGGCCTCCCCGCCGACCTCAAATTCCGCCCCAAGACGGCGCGGCCCGTTTTCGAACCTGATACGCTCATCGTTCAGAAATGGGGCCAATAGCGCCGCCAATGCATCCGCTTCGGGATGGGCGACCGTGAGCGAGGTTAACTTTGCCCCCGAACTGCCCAAAAGTGCAGAAGGATGTGCGTCATTCTCCCATTCGATCAGGGCGGGCGCATAATTGTCGAACGGCAGCACCCCATCATCAGGCACCGCCATCCGCCAGCACAAATCCCCCCGTTGCAAGGACACAGGCCGCCCAAACCCTTCTGGCAAAGCCGCCAATGTCGCGTCCAGATCATCACAGCGACAAATCCAGTTGGTTAACCGGGGTGCCCCGCAAAACCGGTCCAGATCAAACCAGCGCGGCCTGTCGGGCACGGGGGCATCCGGGTTGATGGCAATCGCCTCAAGATACAGCCCGTCCTCAAGGCCAAGCAGGGCGTTATGGGTGTGAAAGACCGCATGTTCGCCGCCCTTCCTCAAATCAAGCCCCAAGGCCTGCTCTGCATGTCCCGTCGCCGCCGCTAAAGTCTCGCCCGCAACGGCGACATGGTCAAATACCATCACACCCATATTTTCCTCTTTTTGGCCTTAAATACTGTCCAAATTCTCAGTCCCGCGCCGCACGGATGAGTGACAGAATATCCTCGGCTGCAGCCGGAATATTTGTCCCCGGACCAAAGATCGCCTTTACCCCCGCATCATAAAGGAATTCATAGTCCTGCTGCGGAATGACCCCGCCACAGATCACCAGAATATCTTCGGCACCGGCGTCTTTCAGCGCTTTAACCAGTTGCGGGGCCAGCGTTTTATGACCGGCGGCCTGCGACGAAATACCGATGACATGCACGTCGTTGTCCACCGCATCCTGCGCCGCTTCGGCAGGGGTCTGGAACAAGGGGCCGACATCAACGTCAAAACCGATATCCGCAAAGGCGGTGGCAATAACCTTGGCCCCGCGGTCATGCCCATCCTGCCCCATCTTCACCACCAGCATACGCGGGCGACGGCCCTCGTCTTCGGCAAATTTCTCCACCGATTTCTGAATGTTGGCGAAACCGGTGTCGCCTTCATAGGCCGCGCCATAGACGCCCGCCAAGGTTTTCACTTCCGCGCGGTGGCGGCCGAACTTTTCTTCCATCGCCATGCTGATTTCCCCAACTGTGGCCCGGGCGCGGGCCGCTTCGACTGCCGCCTCCAACAAATTTCCGCCTTCGCCAGCGCAGCGTGTCAGCGCGTCCAGCGCTTTGGTGCAGGCGACCTCGTCACGGCTGGCGCGGATTTCCTTAAGCCGCGCAATCTGGCTTTCTCGCACCGCGACATTGTCCACATCAAGGATGTCGATCGGCTCTTCCTTGTCGCGGCGGTATTTGTTCACCCCGACGATCACCTCGGTGCCGCGGTCAATGTTGGCCTGTCGGGTCGCCGCAGCTTCCTCGATCCGCAGCTTGGGCATACCGGAGGCAACCGCCTTGGTCATGCCGCCCATTTCTTCGACTTCTTCGATCATTTTCCAAGCCGCTTCGGCCAGATCATGGGTCAGCTTTTCAACATAGTAAGAGCCTGCCAGAGGATCGACCACATTGGTTACGCCGGTTTCTTCCTGCAAAATCAACTGTGTATTACGCGCAATCCGGGCTGAGTGTTCGGTTGGCAGGCCAATCGCCTCGTCCAGCGAGTTGGTGTGGAGCGATTGCGTGCCCCCCAAAACCGCCGACATCGCCTCGAATGCGGTGCGGACCACGTTGTTGTAGGGGTCTTGCTCGGCCAAAGAAACGCCCGAAGTCTGGCAATGGGTACGCAGCATCGAGGACTTGGCATTCTTCGGCTCAAACTCGGACATGATCCGATGCCACAGCAGACGCGCGGCCCGCAGTTTCGCGGCTTCCATAAAGAAGTTCATGCCGATGGCAAAGAAGAACGACAGACGTGGGGCAAAGCGGTCAACGTCCATACCCGCAGCAATCGCGGTGCGCACATATTCACGGCCATCCGCAAGGGTAAAGGCCAGTTCCTGCACGAGGTTCGCGCCGGCCTCTTGCATGTGGTAACCGGAGATCGAGATCGAGTTGAATTTCGGCATGTTGTCAGAGGTATATTCGATGATATCGCCAATGATCCGCATCGAGGGTTCCGGCGGATAGATGTAGGTGTTGCGCACCATAAATTCCTTCAGAATGTCATTCTGAATGGTGCCGGCCAGCACGGATTTATCATGCCCCTGCTCTTCCCCTGCAACGATGAAACTGGCCAGGATCGGGATCACCGCGCCGTTCATTGTCATCGAAACACTGACCTTATCCAACGGGATGCCGTCGAACAGAATTTTCATGTCCTCGACACTGTCAATTGCCACGCCGGCCTTGCCGACATCGCCTTCAACACGGGGGTGGTCGCTGTCGTAACCGCGGTGGGTCGCCAGATCAAAGGCCACCGACACCCCCTGCTGGCCCGCAGCAAGGTTGCGCCGGTAAAAGGCGTTGGATTCTTCGGCGGTGGAAAAGCCCGCGTATTGGCGGATTGTCCAAGGGCGCCCTGCATACATTGTGGCCTTTACGCCGCGGGTAAATGGCCCCTCGCCCGGCATCGAGCCAAGATGCGAAACCCCGTCGAGATCAGCAGCGGTATATACCGGCTGAACATCAATACCTTCCAGCGTGTTCCATGTGAGGTCATCAACGCTGCGTCCGCGCAATTCCGCTTCAGCAGTGCTACGCCACGTTGCCTTTGATTGGTCCTTGGTCATATCTTTGTCCTTTTGTGAATGCACCGGATGGCAGGTATGTTTCTGCTCTGTTGGGGCACGTATCCTCTGTCAATGTGGCCAGACCATCCGCACCGGCCAGCAGCCAGTGCAGATCATCTGCGTAATTTTCCCGCATCATTTCAGATTGTTCGGGGGTGAAGGGGTGCCAACGGCCCAGACCGTCGGGCAGCAAATCCGGGTCACTGCCCTGATCGGCCAGCGCGGCACGCAGGGTCTGCACATCAGGCGAGCGGTTCAGCCAGCGGCGGCGGGTGTCGGTTGGCGGGGTCTTTCCAAGGGCGCTGCGCAACAGCCGCTCGGGCCGTCCATTCACCGCCTCGAAGGTCAGCACATCAATCTGCGCGCCGGGGGCCGCGCAAGCCAGATCGGTGATCACATCGCGCCAGCGGCGGCGGCTCTGTGCAATATTCTCCAGCCGCTGATCGGTTGGCACCGGATGGCCGCGCGAAACAGTCAGGGCACAGGCCGAGGCCCACCACAGATCCTGTGACCGGATCGACAGCACAATCCGGCGTACCCGCCCGCCGAAGGCCGCAGACACCCGCGCGATCCGTTCGCCGGCAGCCGGATACAACTGTTCCGCCCGGATGTTCTGTTTGCAATTGCCCAGCAGATTTTCATCACTAACCAGCAATTGTGCAATGCCGCTGGCGCGGGCCTGCGCGGCAAACAACCGGATGCGCCCTTCGGCACGGCGGGCCAGATTGCGGCCCTTGGGTGCCGTGGAGTTGCGAAACAGCCCCGGGAAAACGGAGGTGCGCGCGCGTTCCGGGCTCCAATAGGCGGTCTGTTGCGCAGCAAGGGCTTCGGCGTGATCCCGCATATAATGCTGGAAGGTGGTTGTCGCCGTGCGATGCGCCCCCAAATGCAGAATGACATCCATGATGGATCGACCCAAACTTTGCCAGAATGCCGCCCCGTTCGGCAATGCAGCGGGGATGGCCCCCGTCATGGCGTATAACCCCTTGCATCGGCGTTAATGCTGGCAGTTTGCACATTTGCCATCGCATTTGCACAAATCCTGCTTATATCATGATCAACAGGAGAACCTATGAAACGCCTTACAGCTGTTGTTATTGCAGGACTTATTGCCACTGCGCCGCTTGCACAGGAGGTCACGCAGGCCGATGATCCAATGCTGTTTGCACCGGCGGATATGGCCGATTTAAGCGAATTCCGCTGGAAAAAGCGGCCCGTTCTGGTCTTTGCGGACAGTGAAGATGATCCGGCGTTTATCGAACAGATGGAATTGCTGGAGGCCCGCAAGGAAGCGCTTGCTGAGCGCGACGTCATTGTTTTGACAGACACAGACCCGAAGGCGCGCGCGCCGCTGCGGCTGCAAATGCGGCCCCGGGGATTTATGTTGGTACTGATGGGCAAGGATGGCGGCAACAAGCTGCGCAAACCGTTTCCGTGGAGCGTGCGCGAAATCACCCGCAGCATCGACAGAATGCCCATGCGACAGCGCGAAATCCGCGATGCAAAAGGCGGTTGAAGACAATCAGGGCGCGACGATTCAGCCTTTATCAATAACATCACTCAAAGCCTCGCGTGCGGCGCAAGCATCCTGTGTCGCCCGTAGAACCATACCAATGTAATCGGCATAGATTGCCTGTTTACGCTCAACCGACAAATCTCGGCCAAAGCTGTCACTGCGCATATCTTCGATCATCGTCGAGACACGTGCGAGCTGACCATAGAACTGGACAACAGGCACCAGACGTTCAGGCCCCAAAAGCCCAAGGTCTGGCACCAGTTGTTCATAGATGAAGTCCCACTTTTGACGGAAGAGAACCGGTTTGAAATTCGGATCCCCGGCAAAGCGTGCAGAAATTTCCTCCGAATTGCGCTGAAGGTCCTGTTCAACGAAAGCTTCTTCAAATGCAGCGATTTCCGCCAGAAGTGCGGCGGAAACCTTTTGTCTGCGCTCATCGCGCAACGCCGTGCGCTTGCGTTCCTCACGCGAGGATTTTCGGCTTTGAAGCCAGTCGCGCAAAAGGCCCAACAGCCCTGTCACCAGGGCTGCGATAATCGCCGGGCCTATCCACGCGGTGGCTGGCACCTATTCAAACTCCATGATCACATCGTCAACCGCCAGGCTGTCACCGGCTTCTGCGTTCACCTTGCTGACAACGCCCTTTTTCTCTGCGCGCAGGATGTTCTCCATCTTCATCGCCTCGATGGTACACAGGGCCTGCCCTTCCTGCACCTCGTCGCCCACGGCCACATCCAGTTTGACGATCAGGCCCGGCATCGGGCAAAGCAGCATTTTGGAAGTATCCGGGGCAACCTTTTCAGGCATCAGGCGCGCCAGCTCAGCCTGACGCGGGGTACGTACATGCACCTTGACGTCGGCACCACGGGTGCGGATGCGGAACCCGCCCGAAATCTTGCCAACTTTCATCACCAGCGGCGCGTCGTTGATTGTCATCGAGGCCAGCTGATCGCCCGGCGTCCAGTTGCCTGACACACGCAATGTGCTGTCATCCTCAAAGCGCACCGTCGATCCATCCTTGTCCGCCTCAATCACCAGATCAAAGGACTGCCCTTGCAGGGTGACATTCCAATCCGTACCGACCTTGCGTTCGTGGTTGTCCATCCGTCCAGACACGCGGGCGCGGCGGATTTCCGCAAGGCGATGCATCGCGGCTGTCGCGGCGGCAATGCGGCGCAGTTCTGCCTCGGCCAGTTCAACCCCTTCGAAACCATCGGGATACTGCTCTTCGATAAAGGCGGTGGTCATGTCGCCAGAAATAAAGATTGGGTGATCCATTACGGCGGACAGGAACGGCAGGTTGTGGCCGATGCCCTCGACCTCAAAGCTGTCGAGCGCCACCCGCATTTGTTCAATCGCCTCGGCGCGGGTTGGGGCCCATGTGCAAAGTTTCGCGATCATCGGATCGTAATACATCGAAATTTCGCCGCCCTCATAAACGCCGGTGTCATTGCGCACCGCAAAGGTGCCGGTGGGCGCATCATCCGCCCATTTGCCATTGTCAGACAATGGGCCGGCAGCAACCTCTTGTGGCGGGCGGTAACGGGTCAGACGCCCGATGGAGGGCAGGAAACCGCGATAGGGATCTTCGGCATAAAGCCGGTTCTCGATGGACCAGCCGTTTAATTTCACGTCCGACTGTTTGATCGTCAGCTTTT
This sequence comes from Sulfitobacter sp. M05, assembly GCF_029285175.1. Lineage (GTDB taxonomy): Bacteria > Pseudomonadota > Alphaproteobacteria > Rhodobacterales > Rhodobacteraceae > Sulfitobacter. The sequence goes on from NZ_JABEDH010000001.1 coordinate 1,529,861, forward strand.
CGCCATTGGCGACGCGGATCATCTGTTCCACCAGATCAACACCGGTGATCAGTTCTGTAACAGGGTGTTCCACCTGAAGACGCGTATTCATTTCAAGGAAGTAGAAATTCTTGTCCCCGTCGACGATGAATTCAACCGTACCGGCACTTGCGTAATCCACCGCAAGGGCCAGCGCGACGGCCTGTTCGCCCATCGCTTTACGCGTTGCTTCGTCAAGGAATGGGCTTGGAGCCTCTTCAACAACTTTCTGGTTACGGCGCTGGATCGAACATTCACGCTCGCCCAGATAGATGCCGTTGCCGTGGCTGTCGCAAAGTACCTGAATTTCAATGTGACGTGGCTGGGTCACAAATTTCTCGATGAAAATCCGGTCGTCGCCAAAGCTGTTGGCCGCTTCGTTCTTGGAGGACTGAAAGCCTTCGCGGGCCTCTTCGTCGTTCCACGCGATACGCATGCCCTTACCGCCGCCGCCCGCAGAGGCCTTGAGCATCACAGGATAGCCAATCTCATTAGAGATTTTCACGGCTTCATCCGCGTCTTCGATCAGGCCCATATAGCCGGGCACCGTGGAAACCCCGGCCTCCTGCGCGATTTTCTTCGAGGTGATCTTGTCGCCCATCTTTTCGATGGCCCCTACTGGCGGGCCAACAAAGGCGACGCCGGCCGCCTCTAGGGCCTCGGCAAATTTGGAGTTTTCGGAGAGGAAGCCATAGCCCGGATGCACCGCTTCGGCACCGCTTTGCTTGATCGCCTCCATCACCTTGTCGATGACGATATAGGACTGGTTGGCAGGGGGCGGGCCAATATGGATCGCCTCATCTGCCATCTGCACATGCAGCGCCTGCGCATCCGCATCGGAATAAATCGCAACAGAGGTCAGCCCCATTTTCTTGGCGGTTTTGATAACACGGCAGGCAATCTCGCCACGGTTGGCGATCAGGATTTTTTTGAACATGGGGTGTCCTTTAGAGTCTTGAGAGAAACACGAATACCCCGCGACAGCGGCTGCTGTGCGGGGTGATTAAATCGGGTACGGCGCGCGGAATGCGCCGTGAACGTTAGGTCAGTTGACGGATCTGCATTTGCCCGGATTGAGTTGGCAATAGGCAATGTTGCCAGCCGCGCCGATGGCCGCCCCTTGCAAAACGCTGCCGCTGGTGACTGCCGCCGCACCTGCGCCGACAGCGGTGCCAACAAGGCCCTGTTCGGCAAGCGTGTCACCGCAGGCAGCAAGGCCGGCGCACAAGAGGATCGCTGCAAGAGCGGGTTTGATGGACATTTTTCTGTTCCTTGTCTGCTCGTATCTGCACAGACAACGCGGAACGCCGTGCAGGGTTCCATGCCGGGTGCAGACGGTTTTGTCTTTTCACCCGGAACAATCGCCGCAGGGGGACAATCGCCTCCCAAAAAAGAGGGCAGCAGCGCGGCAAATTTGCCCTGCTGCCCCAAAGGGGAAGAGGTGTGGTTCTGCTGTCCTGAAAACGGTACCGATAGGGCACGGGTTTCAGCAAAATCCACGTTGGAACACTCTGCCGCAAAGCCCAAGCAGGCGGCGCGAATCAGCGCCGTTTCGGCTGTCTGCCGCTGGTTGAGAGGACGTGCGGGCAGGTTCATGCCGATCAATCCTCAAAAGCTTCGGGGAATGCGGCACGGGCTGCGGCCTCGTCGATCACCAGCAGGCTTTCGTAATGGGCCGGGTCAAACGGATCGGTAGCGGGCAAGACTTCGCGGCCAAACAGCCATGACAGACGCCCGGCATCCAGATTGCCCCGCTCAAACGGGTGCGGGCCGAAATGCTCCCACAGCGCTTTCATAAAGCCGGCGTCAGCCCGCCTGTCTGCGGGACGCCGGTCAGAGCGGCGCTCGCGCTGGCTCAGCGGCGTGACCCCCTTTGGATTGGGGCGGCGGATGGTGAATTGAAAATCGGTACTGGGCAAGCGGCCCGGAAATCCACGATGTTTCAACATATAGGCTGGCATCAGACGGCCCTCCGATTTTGGGGCCGTGATTGGCGCGTTGACATCATGGGTGTCGGGACAGGCGCAACCGCCTGCCCCGAGGCAAGATTACTTGTACTTACCTGTGTATGTTGGCTCGACCGAGATGGGCTCGGGCTCGACAACAACATATTCTTCTTCGGTCTGGCCGGATGTACAGGCAGCAACAGTGGCGATGAAACCAATGGCTGCCAGGAATTTGATGCTCTTTGACATTTCTGTCTCCTGTCTATGTAAGTGGCGCGTGCTTTGTAAATCTGCCTCGCACGCCCCGTTTCTGAGGTAAGGGATACTTGGGTATTCCTCGTCCGCACCATAAGGTAGTCTGCGCTGAAAACATATCCAGCCTGTCGCAATCGGCGGGTCTGTGACGGTAAAGCCTCAGTATTCCGCCCACATGAGAAGTTAACCGCAAGATGTTGTGGTTGCATTACAAGCTCTCCCAGATACAGGTGTTATCCACAGGACGAAAAGCTTCGAAAAATTGTGTCGCTTCGGGGGCTGGCACACCGAATTCCGTCACACGATCTGCCAGAGAGATGATGATCATATCCCCTGCCAGCGCATGGGTGTCGGAGTAGGGCAGCGCCAATGCGGTGCAAAGGTGCATCATATCTTCCGCCGCAACGTCATAGGCCATCGCCCTGCCCGCGCGCGCAATGTCCGGCGCGATAAAGCGAAACCGCAGCCATGTTTCGCTTTCCACCGCATCCACCAGCACCTCATGCAGGGTGACCGGCTGTCCCGAGGGGACATCGGCGGCCAACGCAGGGCTGGCGGCAAGGAGAAAGGCAGCGAGGATGGCTTTCACGGGGCCTCCTCGTCTTGCGTGGGGAAATCGGCAGGCGAAATGATTTCGATTAGCTCCATATCGTCGGAATGACGCAGTTCGCGGTGTTTGATGCCAGCGGGCTGGAGGACACAGGAACCTTCGCGTAGCAGGTGTTCCCCCTCGCCTTCATATTCAAACACCACCCAGCCTTTGGTGACATAGACCATCTGGAAATCGAGGTCGTGAGAGTGCCACGTACCGGGGGATTCCATACCAGGCACCGCGCGGATCACATGCGCGCCGTGTGTGCCTTTGGTCGCGTCCTTGATGCCAAGGTCGCGGTATTCAAAGAACGGACGCAGCCCCGCGCCTTTAAACGTGCCGGAGTCTGCGTGGGCTATGGTGAAGGATTGGTTTTTGAAGGGGGAGGTCATTTTCTTTCAACCAACTTTTCTAACAATCCCTGTATGGTTTCTACAGATATCGCTCTAGTCGCACCCGCAACTTTCTGATCCTTGTTCAGAATGAAATTACGTTCTTCGTTCATGAGGCTTTCGGCGAGACTGGAAAATTCAGTACCGCCTGACTTGAGGCACGCACCTGCATATCTAAGTTCTAGATTAGTAATCTCGTTCTTATTTTGCTTAATATCAGATTCATTGGATGCATGCATGCGAAGGAAAAACGAAGCTGTTAACTGGACAAGCAAAACGATAGTGAGCCTCGGAAAAAACACAGTAGCAAACTCAGAAAAAGTATTTGTCGAGAGAACTGGAGTTAGCCAAAAAAGAAGAACACCAAGAGCAACAACAGAAAATATCGAGAAACCCAAGCCAAATGCAAGGTTTGTGGTCGAACGGTTCCTCAACCTGTCACTTTCTGCGAGCAACCGCATCTGGCTCGTCGCAAAAGCATCTTTCCACTTATCACCACTATCTGGATCAGACCGATCTAAAGCTATAACCGAGAGCCGATCCAATTCGCTTCTAGCCAAAGACAGAAGCGATCTTGCGTCGTCTCGTTCTTTTTCGAGTTCAATTATGGTTGTTTTTCTTACTTCTTTGCTACGGCTATCTAAGACTACCCCAAGCAACCCGCTAATATATCTTGATGTTAGAGACGCTGAATCTTCCAACAACTTGAGACTATTCTTGTTTTCGATGATACTCTTGAGCGCCCTTAGGTAAAGAGGAACTAGGAAACCAGCAACAGCCACCATCCCTACTACACCTAACACAGTTGCTAAAAATTCACTTTTTAAGTTACCGCTCACTGCATCGACCAGCAAACTCCAGTTCAAAGAATCTGACACCCTCAAATCCTCACAACGGAATATTACCGTGCTTCTTCCAAGGGGTTTCGACCTTTTTGTTCCGCAAGGAAGCAAAGGCCCGGGCAATGCGTTTGCGCGTGGTGCGTGGCTGGATCACCTCGTCGATGAACCCGCGCTCTGCCGCCACGAAGGGATTGGCGAACCGGGCCTCGTAATCCGCGGTATGCTGGGCCAGTTTCTCTGGATCATCCTTATCCGCACGGTGGATAATCTCGGACGCGCCTTTGGCCCCCATCACGGCAACCTCGGCAGTGGGCCAGGCATAGTTGAAATCCGATTTCAGGTGCTTGGACGCCATCACGTCATAGGCTCCACCGTATGCTTTGCGCGTGATCAATGTGACCATGGGCACTGTCGCCTCGCCGTAAGCATAAAGCAGTTTCGCACCATGTTTGATCACGCCGCCGTATTCCTGCGAGGTGCCAGGCAGGAAGCCGGGGACGTCGACCAGCGTCAGGATTGGAATCTCGAAACAGTCGCAGAAGCGCACAAACCGCGCGGCCTTGCGCGAACTGTCGATGTCCAGAACACCAGCCAGCACCATCGGCTGGTTGGCGACGACACCCACGGTGCGACCTTCGATGCGGATAAAGCCGGTGATGATATTTTTGGCAAAGTCTTGCTGAATCTCGTAAAAATCGCCCTCATCGCCCAGCTTCAGGATCAGTTCCTTCATGTCATAGGGCGTGTTGGCATTGCTCGGCACCAGCGTGTCAAGCGACGCCTCAATGCGGTCGGGCTCGTCAAAGAACGGGCGTACCGGTGCCCCCTCACGGTTGTTCGCCGGCAGCAAGTCAACCAAACGGCGCACTTCGGCCAAGGCTTCCACGTCATTTTCGAACGCAGCATCGGCAACGGAAGATTTCTTGGTATGGGTCCCTGCCCCGCCCAGTTCTTCAGCGGTAACCACCTCGTTGGTGACGGTCTTGACCACCTCTGGACCGGTGACAAACATGTAAGAGCTGTCTTTGACCATAAAGATGAAATCGGTCATCGCCGGCGAATAGACAGCGCCCCCCGCACAAGGCCCCATGATCACGCTGATCTGCGGAATAACACCGGACGCCATGATGTTGCGCTGGAAGATTTCCGCGTATCCGGCCAGCGAATCCACACCTTCCTGAATACGTGCGCCGCCTGAATCGTTCAGCCCGATCACCGGCGCGCCGTTCTGCATCGCCATATCCATGATCTTGCAAATCTTTTTCGCGTGGGTTTCTGACACAGAGCCGCCCAGAACGGTGAAATCCTGAGAATAGAAATAGACCAGACGTCCGTTGATCGTGCCCCAGCCCGTAACCACGCCATCACCTGCAGGCTTTTGATTTTCCATACCAAAATCGGTACAGCGGTGCGACACGAACATATCGAATTCTTCGAACGAGCCCTCGTCCAGCAGCAGGTCGACCCGCTCCCGCGCTGTCAGCTTGCCGCGCCCATGCTGCGCGTCAATCCGGTTCTGACCGCCACCAAGACGGGCAGTTTCGCGGCGCTCTTCCAGCTGTTCAAGAATATCTTTCATCGCTAACCTCTGCTTAATATTTCGGCGATACTACCGAAAGGGATACCCCTGAGGAAAGGGCCATTGTGCATATTTGCAAAGTATATTCAGCGTGATATCCGCAAACTGCAACATTGCAAATATTCAGTGACATCATGGACAAGCCCCAATTAGAGGCATAGTTCCATTTGCATGAATAAGGCTTCCCCCCCGATGCCCGACATCCGCTTTCTGGATCGCAGCACCCCGCCCGCCGTTTTTACACTGATCACGCTTGCCGGCCTCAGTGCCTTGGTCATGAACATCTTTCTGCCAAGCCTGCCACATATGGCCGAATACTTTGACACCTCTTACGCAACGATGCAGCTGACGGTGCCGCTCTACCTGCTGTGCAGCGCGGTGATCCAGCTGTTCATCGGGCCGATTTCCGACAATCTGGGCCGTAGACCGGTTATGATTGCCGGCCTTGTTTTGTTCATGTTGGCGACTTTGGGCTGTATCTTCGCCCCGAATACCGGCGTTTTCTTGGCATTCCGCATCGCACAGGCCGTCATCGCCACCGCCATGGTATTAAGCCGGGCGGTGCTGCGCGACCTCTACACCCAAGATCAAGCGGCATCAAAAATCGGCTATGTGACGATGGGCATGGCGTTGGTGCCGATGGTGGCCCCGGCAATTGGCGGGGCCATCGAACAGGTCGCTGACTGGCACCTTACCTTTTGGCTAATGTTCGTCATTGCCGCCGGCGTTCTGGCCCTGGTGATACTGGACATGGGGGAAACCGCAGAGCCGTCCAGCATTTCGATCCTGCGCCAGTTCAGGGAATACCCCGAACTGCTGCGCGCGCCGCGATTCTGGGGGTATGCGCTGGCCTCGGCCTTCTGTTCGGGTGCCTTCTTTGCATACCTGGGGGGCGCACCCTTTGTCGGCACCACGGTTTTCGGCCTCGATCCCTTCTGGCTTGGCATCTACTTTGGCGCACCTGCGATCGGGTATTTCGGCGGCAATTGGATCACCGGCCTGTTCGCAACCCGCTTTGGCGTGAATGCACTGGTGCTTTTCGGCTGTATCGCGGCCACGCTGGGATCAACCCTGTCATTGATCATCTTTCTGACCGGGCACGGAAACGCCGAAACCTTCTTTGGCATGATGACCCTGATCGGTCTTGGCAACGGGTTGTGCATCCCGAACGCCACCGCCGGCATGCTGTCGGTCCGCCCGCATCTGGCCGGCACCGCATCCGGCCTAGGCGGGGCGATCATGATCGGCGGCGGCTCTGCGCTTGCGGTGCTGGCGGGGCATTTGCTGACGGCGCAATCCGGGGCCTACCCCTTGATCCTGATCATGCTGATTTCCTCGTTTCTGGGCATCATCTCGATCCTGCTGGTGATCCGGCGCGCCAGAATACTCGCATTGCAGTCTTGAGTTTGCAAAGCTAGGCTAAAGCGATCTGCAAAGCTGCAAAGGGCCCGACATGGCCATTCAAAAACTCTATGCTGGCGCCAAGCTGCGCGAAGTGCGCACCAAACTGGGCCTGACACAAAAGGACTTTGCCGCGCGCCTTGGCGTATCCCTGCCCTATCTGAACCAGATGGAGAACAACAACCGGCCGATTTCCACAACGGTTGTCCTCGCGCTGGCCTCGGAGTTCGGCCTTGATGTCACCGAGTTAAGCGCCGGTGACAGTGAACGCCTGGTCAGTGACATGCGTGAAGCCATGGCCGATCCGGTGTTTCAGGGCAAGATGCCCGCCCTTGCAGATATCCGACTTACTGCATCGAATGCCCCGGGATTGGCACGTGCCTTTCTGGACCTGCACCAAAGCTACCGACAGACCCATGAACGCCTTGCATCCCTAGATGAAGCACTGGGGCGCGAAGACGCGAGAAGTGCGCCGTCCCCTTGGGAGGAGGTGCGCGACTTCTTTCACTATTGCGATAATTACATCGACTCGGTCGATCATGCCGCCGAACATTTCGCTGGCCGTGAAGGTGGGCATCGCAACATGCGCGTTGCCGCCGTTTCCGCCCTTGGCAATGCCGGTATCACCGTGTCCTTCGAGGATATGGACGTGCTGCGCCAGTTTGATGAAGCGGCCGGAGCGCTGCGCATTTCGGCACGGGCCGCCCCCGAAACCCAGACCTTCCAACTGCTGTTGCAGGTCGCCTTTACCAAGCAGGACGCACTGCTGGAAGCCACGCTTGATCTGGCGCGTTTCACCACAACGGCGGCGCGTGACATCGCCAAGATCGGGCTGGCCAATTACTTTGCCGGTGCGGCGTTGATGCCCTATGCCCGGTTTCATGCAGCAGCACAAAACAACCGCCATGATCTGGAACTACTGTCCAGTGAATTCGGGGCGTCGATTGAACAGGTGGCCCATCGGCTTTCCACCTTGCAACGCCCGGGCAGCAAAGGTGTGCCGTTCTTTTTCGTCCGCGTCGATCAGGCCGGGACGATCACCAAGCGCCATTCTGCCACCCGCCTGCAATTCGCCCGTTTTGGCGGCGCGTGTCCGTTGTGGAACGTGCATCGCGCCTTCGAAACACCGGGGCGGTTTTTGCGGCAACTGGCCGAAACACCCGATGGCGCGCGCTATATCTCGCTGGCACGCGACATCTCAAAGCCAGCAGGACGGTTCGGCGCACCGGTACGCCGCTTTGCCATCGCTTTGGGCTGTGAAATGCGCCACGCGGAACAACTGGTCTATGCGGACGGCATGGACATGACCCGCGATGCGGCGTTTGAGCCGATTGGTATTTCCTGCCGGATATGCGAGCGCAAAGCCTGCCATCAACGGGCTGTGCCGCCCCTCGAAAGACATTTGGTGGTGGATCAAAACCTACGCGACGTCCTGCCCTATCGCGTTGAATAGTCTATATTTTTGATCTGCGCCAACCGGATGCACGGGCCTGTGCTTCGGAACAGAACCACTGTTCCCCCTTGGATAGATCAATGCCGGTCCTGTCATAATATTTCTGCCCCGGCAGATGGAATATACGCGCGCCCTTGGCGTTGATATTGCCCTTGATCCGGCAATCGGGATCTGGCGCAACCCGCCCCTTGGTCCGCGTCAGCCGGTAGCGCGCCGGGGCCTCGATGATGAATCCGTGGATGCCCAAATCAGCGACATATGCGGATTTTTCTTCCAGATCATAGTCATTGGAATATTTCCGATAAGCAAAGGCCAACCCGTCCGCGACCATCTGCCGGCCAATGTCTTCGCCTGCCACAAAACAGCGCGCCACAACGCGGTTGTATTTCCGATCCCAATCGGTGGCTTCGCATCGTGCCTGCGCCCCCTGATAGCGGTCGCGCACCTGTCGCGTTACCCAGTCGCCGCAGCCCCAGTTCTGTCCGCCAAGCGTCGTGCAGGGCTGGTTCCGCTCGGGGGCGTCGATGCCGTGTAAACGTACGCGCACATCACCGACATCCACCGTATCGCCATCCACAACACGCAGTTTACCACGCAGCTCAGCCGCTTGGGTGGCGTGGGCAATGGTTACAATCAGGGCGAGAAACGACATGAGTCTTAGCATATCGTTAAAGTGAAGCAGCCCTTCTTAACATTCAACAACAATCACAACATATGGTGAATCACCGCGGCACAAACCACTAACGCTGCTTGGTCTCCCATGCAGGGTGATTCCAAGGTTGATCGTTGGCGCGGGCCAGCGGATCAAGCCCCAGCAGCAAATCGGACACTTTTTCACCCACCATGATCGACGGCCCGTTCAGGTTGCCATTGGTGATCCGTGGAAAGATCGAGCTGTCCGCCACACGCAGCCCGTCCACCCCGATCACCCGTGCCTGCGGGTCCACAACGGCATCCGGATCATCTGCACGCCCCATCCGGCAGGTGCCACATGGGTGATAGGCGCTTTCGGCATGTTCGCGGATCACCGCGTCCAGCTCTGCATCACTCTGATGCGCCGCACCGGGCTGAATCTCGTGTTTGACAAAAGGCTTGAACGCCTCCTGCGCAAAAATCTCGCGGGTAAGGCGAATGCAGGTGCGGAATTCCTCCCAATCTTCGGGATGGGACATATAGTTAAAGCGGATTTTCGGATCATCCGCCGGATTGCCCGAGCGCAAAGTGACACTGCCGCGCGACCGTGAACGCATCGGGCCAGTGTGGGCCTGAAACCCATGCCCCTCCGCCGCCGCCTGCCCGTCATAACGCACCGCAATCGGCAGAAAATGGAACTGAATATCGGGATAGGGCACCCCCGCTTTGGACCGAATGAACCCCGCGCTTTCGAACTGGTTCGATGCCCCCATGCCGGTCTTGGTGAACAACCATTGCGCCCCGATGACGGCCTTGGACAAAAGGTTCCAATGTTTATAGAGCGTGATCGGTTGCGAAGCCGCCATCTGGATGTACATTTCAAGGTGGTCTTGCAGGTTTGCGCCGACACCGGGCCTGTCGGCCAGCACCTCGATACCATGCTCCGCCAAATGTGCCGCGGGTCCAACCCCCGACAACATCAACAATTTCGGCGAATTGATTGACGAGGCGGCCAGCACCACCTCACGCTCTGCTTCAATTATCTCGCGCTTGCCGCCGCGCAAGACTTCAACCCCGGTGGCCCGCCCGTCAGAAATCACCACCCGCTGGGCAAGGGCCTGAACCAGCTCGACATTGCCGGTCCTTTGCGCTGGCCGCAGATAAGCATTGGCAGCAGACCAGCGCCGGCCTTTCCACACGGTTTGCTCCATCGGGCCGAAACCCTCTTGCTGCTTGCCGTTGTAATCATCCGTCACCTGATATCCGGCCTGCTCCCCCGCCCGCACAAAGGCCTCAAACAGCGGATTGTCCCGCTTGCCCCGGCTGACATGTAACGGCCCGTCCGTGCCACGCCAGGCCGGATCACCTCCATGCCCACCAGAATGCCAATTCTCCATCCGCTTGAAATAGGGCAGCACATCAGCATAGGCCCAGCCCTGCGCGCCGGCCTCTTCCCAATGGTCATAATCCTGCGCATGACCGCGCACATAGACCATGCCGTTGATCGACGAAGAGCCGCCAATCACCTTGCCACGCGGACAAACCAGCTTGCGCCCGCCCAGATGTGGCTCTGGCTCGGAAGAATAGCCCCAATCATAGCGTTTCATGTTCATCGGGTAAGACAGGGCCGCCGGCATTTGAATAAACGGCCCGGCATCGGTGCCACCATGTTCGATGACAATCACGCGCCGTCCCGCCATGGCAAGCCGATACGCCATGGCACAGCCCCCACTGCCCGCACCCACAATTACAAATTCAGCCTTCATCTCACCACTCCTGTGATTCTGCGCGGGGTCAAGGATCGCAACGCGACCGGGCTTTGCCCGGCTTGTCCTTGAGGCTGCGCAGAATCGCACCTAAAAATTGAACAGGTGTCTTGAGCCACAGTATGTGGCCTCAAGCACCTCTCAGCAGCTTTAACTCGCTGCCCTAACCTCAACCGATCCCATCAGAAAACCGGGGCAGCACATCCCGGGGCACGCCAAGAATATAATGTGCGTCAGCACACCTTCGGATCACGCCCGGTCAAAACGGCGCTTCGACATCGTCCATGCGCACAAACACCGACTTCAGCTGCGTATAATGTTCGATGGCGGTCTTTGCGTTTTCACGCCCGACACCGGAACTCTTTGATCCACCAAACGGCGCTTCGACCGGCGCATCATTATAGGTGTTGATATAGCAGGTGCCGGCCTCGAACCGCGCAGCCACCCTATGGGCGCGGGCCAGATCACGGGTAAACACACCAGCGGCCAGACCAAATTCCGTGTCATTGGCGCGGGCCAGAACCTCGTCTTCTTCCTCAAAATCCAGCACCGCCATAACCGGCCCGAAAATTTCCTCGCGGGCGATGACCATGCTGTCGGTCACATCCGCAAAAACAGTCGGCTCAAGGTAATACCCATCGCGTTCCAGTTTCTTGCCCCCGGTGACCAGACGCGCACCTTCGGCCTGCCCTTTCTCAATATAGCCCAGCACGATATCCATCTGGCGCTGTGATACCATCGGACCAAAGCTGGTTTCGGGGTCCATCGGATCACCAATCACCGCATTGCCCAGACGCTCGGCAAGTTGGGTCAGAAACTGCTCCTTGATTGCCTTATGCACAAACACCCGGGTGCCATTGGAACAGACCTGACCAGAGCTGTAGAAATTCCCCAGAATGGCACCGCTGACCGCGTTTTCGACATCCGCATCCTCGAAAACGATCAGCGGTGATTTCCCGCCCAGCTCCATTGTAACATGTTTGATCCCGGCCGCTGCGGCAGCATAGACCTTGCGCCCCGTCGGCACCGATCCGGTCAGGGATACCTTGTCGACACGGGCATCTGTAACCAGTGCATTGCCAACCTCGCCCATGCCCTGCACCACGTTGTAGAGCCCTGCGGGCAAACCCGCTTCATGCAAGACTTCCGCCACCTTCAAGGCGCAAAGCGGTGTGGTTTCGGAGGGTTTAAAGATCATTGCATTGCCGCAGGCCAGCGCTGGTGCGCCTTTCCAGCAGGCAATCTGTGTCGGATAGTTCCACGCGCCAATGCCGACACAAACGCCCAGCGCCTCGCGGCGGGTATAGACCCAGTTTTCGCCCAGCTGGATGTGCTCCCCGGTCAGGGTTGCCGCCATGCCGCCGAAATACTCAAGCGCATCCGCCCCGGAGGTCGCATCCGCAACGCTGGTTTCCTGATAAGGTTTGCCCGTGTCATAAGTTTCCAACACCGACAGATCATGATTGCGCGCGCGCATCAGATCTGCGGCTCTGCGCAGGATACGTCCGCGCTCGGTCCCGGTCATCGCGGCCCACGCCGCCTGTGCCGCCTTTGCAGCGGCAAGCGCGCGTTCCACGATCTCCGGTGTCGCGGCATAAACGGTGGCGATTTTTTCACCTGTGGCCGGGTAAATCACGTCGATCGGGGTGCCAGCGGTATCTTCGACATATTCACCGTTGATGAAATGGCTGGCCTTGGGCTGTGTATCATAGGGCATCGGATAAGAACTTTCATGCCTCCGGCGGGAGGTTTAAGGGCAAGATGAAGGGGTTATTCACCGCGCGGGAAGCGCTTGTTTTCTTCCAGCACGTTGAGGTCCATGTGATTGCGCATGTATTGCTCTGACGCCTTGCGCAGCGGCTGGTAGTCCCAAGGGTAATAGCCGCCCTCTCGCAGGGCTTCGTACACCACCCAGCGGCGGGCCTGCGAGGTGCGCACCTGTGCATCATAAGCGTCAAGATCCCAGCGCGCTTTCGATTTGGCGCGCAGGCTGGTCACTGTGCCCTGATACTCCGGGTGATCCGCAAGGTTGCGCAGCTCATGCGGATCAGCGTCAAGATCAAACAGTTGATCCGGGTCCAGCGCGCAGCGGTTGTATTTCCATTTGCCATAGCGCAGCGACACCATTGGCGCATAAGAGCCTTCGGCGGCATATTCCATGGCAACAGGTTCGCTGCGTTCCACACCCTGCCCCATCGGGACAAGGGATTGGCCGGTGGTCCAGGGCATGACCTCTTGCATGGACACCCCCGCCAGATCGCAGAGCGTCGGGCAGACGTCGATATTGCTGACCGGCGTTTTTTGCAAACCGGTCTGCATCTGTGGCGCGCTGATCATCATCGGCACACGGGCCGAACCCTCAAAAAACGACATTTTGAACCACAGGCCGCGTTCGCCCAGCATGTCCCCGTGATCCGAAACAAAGACGATAATCGCCTCTTGCCGGGTGTCCTCCAGGGTTTGCAGAATTTCACCGATTTTGTCGTCAAGGTAGCTGATATTCGCAAAATAGGCGCGCCGAGAACGTGTGATGTCGTCCTCGGTAATGTCAAAGTTGCCACGGTCATTGGCGTCGAGAATACGCTGCGAGTGCGGATCGTGATCGTTGTAGTCCATCATCGGGACCGTGGGCAGCAGGTGGTCACAATCCTCGTAGAGATCCCAGTATTTCTTGCGGGCGACATAGGGGTCATGCGGATGGGTAAAGCTGACCGTCAGGCACCATGGCCGTGCATCGGCCCCGCGCGACAGGTCATACAATTTGCGGGTCGCATTATAGGCGACCTCATCGTCGTATTCCATCTGGTTGCTGGTCTCGGCCACACCGGCACCGGTCACCGAGCCCATATTGTGATACCACCAGTCGATCCGCTCGCCTGGTTTGCGATAGTCCGGCGTCCATCCGAAATCCGCCGGATAAATATCCGTGGTCAGCCGTTCTTCGAACCCGTGCATCTGGTCGGGGCCGACAAAATGCATCTTGCCCGACAGACAGGTCTGATATCCTGCACGGCGCAGGTGGTGCGCGTAGGTTGGGATAGACGAGGCAAATTCTGCCGCATTGTCATAGACGCCTGTGGCAGAGGGCAGCTGGCCTGACATGAACGCCGCCCGTCCCGGCGCACAGAGAGGCGACGCGGTGTAGCAATTTGCAAAACGGGTCGATCGCGCCGCAAGTTTCTTGAGATTGGGCGCATGTAGCCAATCGGCAGGCCCGTCGGGAAACAGGGTGCCGTTCAACTGGTCAACCATCAGGATCAGGATATTCGGGTTACTCATTCGGAGGCATCCAGCAAAAGGTGCAATATAGACAGCGCCCGCGCACGGGCTGCTGAGGCGGTGCCGCTGGCCGACAGGGCCGCGCGCAAATACAAGCCGTCGATCAACGCCGCCATGGTTTCGGCATCTGTTTCGGGGGTCTTACTGACCGGGCGCAGGGCGTGGGTCAGATTAGAACGCAGGCGGCGCTGGTAGAGACGCAGCAGGCGGCGGGTGCCGCTATTGGTCGGAGCCGCCGCATAGAGGGTCATCCATGCGTTGACCGTCGCCGGCGCAAAGCAGGTTTCATCAAAGCTGGCGATGACGATGGCGGCGGCGCGGTCACGCGGGCCGCGGGCCTCGGCAAGGCGGGCGCGGACTTCGGAACCGTATTCGGCCAAAATATGGCGCATCGCAGCAAGAAAAATCTGGTCTTTACCGCCGAAATAATGGTGGGCCAAAGCGGTCGACATCCCTGCCCGTTTGGCAATCTGCCCAACAGTCACGTCGAGCGAATGGGCTGCGCCGATTTCAGCAATTGTCGCCTGCACAAGTGCAGAGCGGCGAATGGGTTCCATTCCAACCTTGGGCATTTTGGATTCGGGTCCTTGACGATTACACCCTTAAAGTAATTCGCCCTTTATTGACTAGTCAATCAATAACGCCATTTTACATTTTGGTCGCATTCGCGTTCGGCGTGATCTGCCGGTTCAGCATCGCCTCGCGCCACGTGATAAAGGTGACCGACCCAAGGATCACAAAGCCGCCCAACACGACCCAGATATCCACCGGTTCGGCAAATGCCAGCGCGCCCAACGCCGTGGCCCAAACCAATTGCAGGAAGGTAACGGGCTGGGTGACTGTGACGGGTGCCGCCGCAAATGCGAGGGTCATGGTGTAATGCCCCGCCGTCGCAAAACAGGCGACAGCGACCAGAATCAGCACCTCGGTCAAGGTGGGGGTGATCCACACCGGCACCGCAAAGGGTGCCAGCCCCAATGTCACGAACACCGACAGCATCGCCACCACAACCGCCGGGCGCACCTCGTCTGCCAGCAGCTTGGCAATCAGGTAAGACCCCGCAAAGACCACTGCCGCCACCAGCATAGCCATATGGCCGGCACTGACCTCGCGAAAGCCGGGGCGCAGGATAATCGCCGCCCCTGCCAGCCCCATCACAACCGCAATGATGCGACGTGCGGCCAGCTTCTCGCCCAGAAACACCGCCGCCCCGATGGTCACATAAATCGGCGCGAGGTAATTCATCGCCGTCACTTCGGCGATCGGGATGCGGGTCATCGCGAAAAACCACAACATGACCCCAAAAGCATGGCAAAATCCGCGCAACCCAAACAGCGACACCTGACGGCGTGTCAATCCCGCTGTGCGCAGCGTGTTCAGTACCGGTATCAGGAACACCAGCCCTATGGCATACCGCAGGAAGGCGGCCTCTGCTGCGGGCAGGCGTGGCCCCATGTATTTAACCAATGCCGTGACCATGATGAAAAACACCCCTGTCACCAGCATCCAGAATATTCCCGTTAAGGGGCGGTGAGGAAGAGCTGTTGTCATTGCGCCAGACTGATCCTGTCGGCGGCAAAGGGCAAGATCAGCCAAACAAAAGTTTTGCGGCAATCGCCCACATCGTTACGGCAATCACCCCGTCCAGCACTTGCCAGCTTGCCGGTTTGGCAAACAGCGGGCTTAGCAGACGCGCGCCATAGCCCAAGGTGAAAAAGAACGTCAGGCTGGCCAGTACCGCGCCACTGCCAAAGGCCAGCTTGTCCGGATATTGCGCAGAGATCGACCCGATCAGCACCACCGTATCCAGATAGACATGCGGGTTCAGGAAGGTCAGGGCCAGCAGGGTCAGGATGGTCTGGCGCAGGCTTTGTGCGGCGCCGGCATCCGCCTCCAGTGCTGCGCCGCCCCGCCAAGCGGACAGGGCATTCTGCGCCCCATACCAGACCAAAAACGCCGCCCCACCATAACGCATTGCGGTTTCAAACCATGGCACCGCCGTCGCCAAGGCCCCGAACCCTGCCACACCTGCGGCAATCAACACAGCGTCGGATGCCCCGCAGGTCAGGCAGACCCAGAACACATGCTCGCGCCGCAACCCTTGACGTAGCACAAAGGCATTCTGTGCTCCGATGGCCAAAATCAATGTCAGGCTCAGCGCGAAGCCGGGCAGAAAAGAGGAAAACATGATGCGGCTCCGTCGGATGTAGCTCGTGCAGAACCTTGACTACGCCAAAGACCGTGGATTACTCAAATTAAAGATGGTAATCATGGATTAGAATTTCTTAATGGCAATCGACCCCACCCAACTGGCGGCCTTGTCTGCCATCCTGCGCCTTGGCAGTTTCGATGCCGCAGCCAGCAACCTTAATGTCACCCCTTCGGCCATCTCGCAGCGGCTAAAGGCGCTGGAGGAACAGGTGGGGGCGACCCTCGTCAACCGCAGCCACCCCTGCACCGCCACGCCGCTTGGCGCGCGGCTGGCCAAACATGCCGAAGACGTCGCCCTGCTTGAGGCCGCAGCACTGGGGGACATTCGCCGGGATGGGTCCCTGCCCGCCCGACTGACCCTTGCCGTGCCCGCCGACAGTATCGCCACCTGGTTGCTGCCCGCCCTCGCCGCTGTTCCCGGGATGCTGTTTGATCTGCGGGTCGATGATCAGGATACGGCGGATGACTGGTTAAAGCGCGGCAGCGTCAGCGCCGCCGTCACCGGGCACAACCGCGCGGTGACAGGTTGTGATCTGCATCCACTGGGGGCCTTGCGCTATGTCGCAACCGCCAGCCCCGCCTTTATGAAGCGCCATTTCCCCGCCGGTGTGACTGCGGAAACCCTTGCCCGCGCGCCGATGCTCACGTTTACACCCAAGGACCAGTTACAAGCACGCTGGATCACCGCCAAGACCGGTACCTCCCCGTCGCCGCCGTCACATCAAATGCCCTCGACCCACGCATTCGTGGATGCGGTTCTGGCGGGCATGGCGTGGGGGATGAACCCGGAAACACTGGTGCGGGGGCATATAGACAGCGGGCGTCTGGTTGCGTTGGACGCCGGCCTGCCGATGGACGTGCCGCTGTACTGGCAGACCACCCGCGTTATGGCCCCTGCCCTCGCACCTCTGACCGCCGCCATTCTTGCAACAGCAAAGACCCACCTGCGCCCGCCCTGCGGCAAATGATGTCACTGTGTACAATTGAAAGTGATCCATCAGTTTCTGCTCTGGTAAATGGCCGGTGCCACACCTACATGCCCTTTCAGAGCCAAAGGAAAACAAGATGTTCGACAAACAACAGACGCTCGAAGTCAGCGCCCATGAAATCTCTGTAATGGAGGCAGCCCTGCATACGCAGTCAAAGATCCTGAACGTACAGGCCGGATCAGGTGACGCAGCGGCGGCAGCTCAGCTGAATGAAGTCAAGCAGGTGCTGGCGCGTCTCGCACAGCAAAAGCCGGTTGAACAGAAGCCCGCCGGACGCATGGGGTTTCCGTGGTGCGGCCTGTCGCGCATTTCCGGCTAGGGCGCGCGACACCACCTGACGCCATACCCACCACCGCCGCCACATACAAAAATGCCGCCCTGAACAGGCGGCATTTGTCGTTTATGGGGATTATGGACGGCCTAGTGCAAAGCTCTACGAGTTTAACTTGGGACATCACGCCCCTCTGTTCGCGCGCGACCAAGAAAAGAGGCCCCGAACGAGGGGGGCCAGTTTTTCTCGAAACGCTATATCGCGGCGGCCCTCGTGATTTACCCGTCCGCTTCTTCGAACTGCTGCATCACCTCATCCGAGGCTTCAAAATTCGTGGTGACGCGCTGCACATCATCGTCATCTTCCAAAGCATCCACCAAGCGCATCAGCTTTTGCAAACCTTCAAGGTCCATCTCGGTGGTCGTTGTGGGTTTCCAGACCAATTTGGTTGATTCAGACTCGCCCAGCTCCGCTTCCAGCGCCGTTGCCACATCGTTCAGATCGGTATCCGCACACCAGATCACGTGACCATCTTCGGCACTTTCGACATCTTCGGCACCGGCTTCGATTGCTGCCATCATCACCGTGTCGTTGTCGCCCACGTCAGCCGCGTAAGTTACCTGGCCCTTGCGGTCGAACATAAACCCGACGCTGCCGGTTTCACCCAGATTGCCGCCGTTCTTGGAGAAGGTCGAGCGCACGGTTGATGCCGTCCGGTTCAAATTATCGGTCATCGTCTCGACGATCACCGCAACGCCATTCGGGCCATACCCCTCATAGCGGATTTCCTTGTAATCTTCGCCCTCGCCCGCAACCGATTTCTTGATCGCGCGGTCGATGTTGTCCTTGGGCATAGAGGCCGATTTGGCCTCTTTTACCGCCAGACGCAGACGCGGGTTTTTGTCTGGATCGGGGTCCCCCATTTTGGCCGCAACGGTGATTTCCTTGCTGAACTTGGAAAACAGCTTGGCGCGGATCTTGTCCTGACGCCCCTTGCGGTGCTGGATGTTTGCCCATTTGGAATGGCCGGCCATGAGATACCTCGTCTGAATTTATACTTTGCGCCTCTATAGGCCAGCACCGCTTGTACGACAAGCGGATGCCACATATCCGCTTGCTCTGACTGACGATAGCAAAGATGGTGCGGGCATGAGTACAGATCAAATTATCCTTTTCACCCTCTTCGGTGCAGTCTTTGGCATGTTGCTGTGGGGCAAGTTTCGCTATGATATCGTCGCCTTTAGCGCGCTGATGATCGGGGTTGTCCTGGGGGTGGTACCTACAAAGGACGCGTTTTCCGGCTTTGGCCATCCTGCCACATTGGTAGTCGCCTTGGTGCTGGTGGTCTCGGCGGGGTTGGTACGGTCGGGCGCGGTCCTGTTGATCACCCGCACAATGATTGATGCCTCGCGCTCGCTCGGGGCGCATATCACGCTGATGGGGGCGATTGGCGGCATCCTGTCCGCTTTCATGAATAACGTCGCCGCCCTTGCCCTGTTGATGCCTGTCGACATCCAGACCGCGCGCAAGGCTGGCCGCGTGCCGGGCCTCAGCCTGATGCCGCTCAGCTTTGCCACCATTCTGGGCGGCATGGTCACACTGATCGGCACCCCGCCCAATATCATCATTGCTTCGATCCGGCAGGAATCTCTGGGCGAACCCTTCCGCATGTTCGATTTCGCGCCGGTTGGCGGGATTGCCGCAATTGCCGGCCTGACTTTTGTCGCCCTGATTGGCTGGCGCTTGATCCCGGCCCGCGAAGACGCGCTGATCAGCACCGATGACCTGTCGCAATACATCGCAGAATTGGTGGTCCCAGAGGACAGCAAACACATCGGCAAACGTCTATTGGAACTGGTCCCGATTGCAGAAGGCGCAGATGTCGCAATCCTGGGCCTGATCCGCGACGGCAAACGCCGCTATGGCCAATCGCGCTCCGTCGCTTTGCAAGCCGGCGATGCGCTGGTCCTCGAAGCGACACCCGACGCGCTGGATGAATTCCGCAGCACGCTAGATCTGGCTCTGGCCGATTCCGATCGCGAAGAACGCCTGAAAGCCGGCGGCGAAGGCGTTGAAATTATTGAAGTTGTCGTACAGGAAACCTCGCGGCTGAATGGCCGCACCGCTCAGGCTGTCGGGCTTGCATGGCGCCGGCGCACAATTCTGATGGGCATCTCGCGTCAGGGCCGCAAGATTACATCACGTTTGCGCAGTACCGAATTGAAAGCAGGCGATATTCTGCTGTTACTGGTGCCGCGTGACACCGCATCAGATGTCACCGATTGGCTTGGCGTGCTGCCGCTTGCAGATCGTGGTCTGGCCGTCACCGAAAATACCAAGGTCTGGCTGGCCATCGGGCTGTTTGGCGTTGCTGTTGTTGCCGCAAGCATTGGTTTGATCTACCTGCCGGTGGCTCTGGGCCTTGTGGTGATCGCCTATGTACTTGCAAAAATCGTACCTCTATCTGAGCTTTATACCCATATTGAATGGCCTGTTGTTGTCTTATTAGGATCAATGATCCCTTTAGGGGCTGCGCTTGAAACTTCTGGCGGCACCGAGTTGATCGCTGGCGCGTTGATCGGCCTTACCGATGGCATGGCCCCGTGGATCGTGCTGACCGTGTTGATGGTGGTCACCATGACCTTGTCGGATGTGCTTAACAACACCGCGACCACCATCGTTGCCGCCCCGGTTGGCATCCAGATGGCACAGACCCTCAATGTCTCGCCCGATCCGTTTCTGATGGCCGTGGCTGTGGCCGCCTCCAGCGCCTTCCTGACCCCCATCGGCCATAAGAACAACACGCTGATCCTCGGGCCCGGCGGCTATGGCTTTGGCGATTACTGGCGTATGGGCCTGCCGCTGGAGATCATCGTGGTTGCTGTCTCAATCCCTGCAATCCTTGTCTTCTGGCCCTTGTAATATGGGGCTATCGACACAAATCGCCTATGGCACCGCTTTCCTGTCCCTGTGCAGCGGGATTCACCTCGTGCTGATCCTTGGCACCAACGGTTGGCTGCGGCTGATCGGCAAAGCACAAAAAGAACGTTATCGCCATCACCGCGCCGGGATCATCGTCACCGTTGCACTGCTGGTTGTGGTCATTGGCCATACGGTGCAGGTCTGGATATGGGCGCTGTCCTTTCTCTGGCTGGGCGCGCTGGAAGGATTGGAGCCGGCGATTTACTTTGCTCTGTCGACCTACACAACACTGGGATACGGCGATCTGGTCCTGAGCGATGATGTTCGGGTGTTCGCGGCCTTTGCTTCTGTCAACGGGATGCTTATTTTTGGCGTCAGTACCGCCTATCTGGTGACAGTGATTGGCCGGGTTCTACCGGACCAGCTGCCCTGACCGGTGGTCAAAAGATCATCGGAATAACCGCACTTGCCAACAAAGACATGCTCAGGTTCAGCGGCACACCGATACGCATAAAGTCGGTGAATTTATATCCCCCCGGCCCATAGACCAGTGTGTTTGTCTGATAGCCAATCGGCGTGGCAAAGGCGCAGGACGCGGCAATCATCACCGCCACCACCAGAGGGCGCGGATCAATGCCCAGCGCAGCGGCAAGGCTGATGGCAATGGGCGTCATGATCACGGCCACCGCATTATTCGACACAATTTCTGTCAGCACAGTGGTCAAAAGGAACACGCAGAAGATCACAGCGGTAAGCGGCAGGGTGCCCAAGGTCGGCGCAATCGCATCCACCAGCATGGTAATCGCGCCCGAGTTCTGCAGGGCGGCCCCCACCGCCAGCATCGAGAAAATCAGCGCCAGTAACCGCCCCTCCACAAAGGAAAACGCCTCCTCTGCGTCGATACAGCCGGTGACCAGCACCAGCGCAACCGCGATCACCGCCAGCATCAGGATCGGGGCAACATTCAGCGCCGCCAAAGCCACAATCCCCACAAGCGCTGCAATCGCGATGGGGGCGTGGCCACGCCGATAGGCCCGCGCAGAGGGGTGGCTGACATCCACCAGATCCATATCCGCCGCCAGCCGTGCAATGTCTTCTGCCGCCCCTTCAAGCAGCAGGGTATCACCAACTTTCACAATTAATTCATCCAGTTGCATCCCGATGTTCTGGTTGCGCCGATGCACCGCCAGCGGATAAACACCGTAGCGCCGCCGCAACCGCATCGCGCCAAGCGCACGCCCCACCATGCGGCACCCCGGTGTGATCAGCACTTCAACCGTGCTGGTCTCAACCGCGGACAGCTGATCGACACGTTTCAATTCCTTGGTTGCCTGTAGGCTCAACAGCTCGGTCATTTCTGTGCGCAGCACCACCCGATCACCGATCTGCAAGGTTACATCCTTGAGGTTACGGCGCAGCGATTGATCACCGCGCACCACGTCAACCAGCCGCACGCCTTCGCGTTTGAACAGTTTCACATCCAGAACTTCGCGCCCGATCAGGTTCGATTCCGGCGGAATGACAGCTTCGGTAAAGAACTTCATCTTGGAACGGCTCGACAACATCGCTGCCATGCTGTCCCGATCCGGCAACAATTTGCGGCCAAAGATCGCCATATAGGTCAGCCCCCATGCGCAAACCACCAGACCAATCGGCAGGATTTCGAAAATCCCGAAAGGTTCCATTCCCTGTGATCGCGCCACCCCATCAACCAGCAGGTTGGTCGAGGTTCCGATCAGCGTCAACGACCCACCCATGATCGCGGCATAGCTCAGCGGAATCAGCAACTTGGAGGCTTTTGTGCCCAATGTCTTGCTCAGCTGCACCACCACCGGGATCATCACCACAACCACCGGCGTGTTGTTCATAATGGCACTGGCCCCCATCACCGACAGGATCACCCCGATCACCGCCGCTTTGGGATGGGTCCGGGCATAGCGCTCTGCCAGTTGCGTCAGCACGTCCAGCGCCCCTGTGCGCACCAGCGCCCCCATGACAATAAACATCGCAGCAATGGTCCAGGGTGCCGAGTTGGACAGCACCATGCGCGCATCCTCATAGGGCAACACACCACTGGCCAGCAGCACTGCCGCCCCGCCAAGGGCAACAACTTCTGTGGGGAAATACTCGCGCAGAAACAGGATGAACATCACCGCGACAACCGTCAGAGCAAGCACCGCACTGCCGGTCTGGGAAAGGGAAAAAAAGTCCATCAAAGTCACCTCAGCACGGGCTTATCGCCGGTTAAGTTTCGCCCATCGGCAAGGGCTCTGCAAGCTTGGGGCGTGGCTGCACCAGGTACATACCGACAAACATCGCCCCCAAGGCCAGCCAAATCGTCGCAGCATAGGCTTCACCCAGCATCAGCCGGGCCCAAACCAGACCAAACCCTGTCACCAGATAGCTGACCTGAACCGTAAACACCGCCCCCGCGCGGCCCGCCAGCCAGACATATGCCGAGTAAACAAAGGCGTGGATCACACAAGACC
The DNA here is from genome assembly GCF_029285175.1 of Sulfitobacter sp. M05. Taxonomy (GTDB): domain Bacteria; phylum Pseudomonadota; class Alphaproteobacteria; order Rhodobacterales; family Rhodobacteraceae; genus Sulfitobacter. The sequence continues at coordinate 1,552,899 of NZ_JABEDH010000001.1, forward strand.
CCACCAGTGCAAGCTGCGGCAAGGGCAGCGGCACCTGCGGCAGGATCGTCTGGCCGGTGAACAACATAACCGGAGTCACGATGATCAGCCCAGCCAAAGACGCACCCAGCATGACCTGAAACGCATCCAACCCCTGCGTGCCCCATTTGGCGATAAAATTGCCCTCGAACGCATAAAACAGCGCCGTCAGCAGGTAGATCAACGCCCAGCCTGACGGCACCGCCTGCCCCATTTCGACCGAAGGCGCGACAATCATCAGCACCCCCAGCAACCCGAACCACAGGCCGATCAGCCGACGCCAGCGAAAGGTCTCGCTGCCCAGCGCAAGGGCGATGACAAAGGCAAACATCGGAATGACACTTAACAGCAGCGACATGATGCCCGAGGGCAGATGCACCGCCGCGCGGTAGCTGATAGAATTGGGCAAAACCGCGCCGATCAGCGCAAGGATCACATAGAGCCGCAGCGCAGCGGTGTTCAACGGCAATGGCCTGCGGCGCACCGCACAGATCACCCCCATCAGCACAGCCCCGATCACCGTCTGCCAGAACAGCAGACCGAAAGCACCGTATCCGGTGCTGACCGCCAGTTTGGTCATCGGTTGCGTCGCCCCCCAGCCTGCGCCCATCAGCACAAGGCAGCAGGTGTAAAACGCAATTTCGCGGGGGGACATCAGAGGATCACGGCGTGCTGGCTTGTAACGCGCCACCGGTGCGGATTGGCACGATGCGGGTGGCCTTGCCGGTTTTATCATCGGTCTCGATATAGACGCCGGACAGGGTCGCCTCGCCATTGGCGGGGGTGAACCGTTCTTTCGGCATGCCGGTGATGAACCGGCGCAGAGGTTCGGTTTTCTCCATGCCGATCACTGAATGGTAGTCACCACACATCCCGGCATCCGACAGATAGGCCGTGCCGCGGGACAGGATCATCGCATCCGACGTAGGCACATGGGTATGTGTCCCCACTACCAGCGATGCCCGCCCGTCGCACCAATGCCCCGTCGCCATTTTCTCCGAGGTCGCCTCGCAATGCATGTCAACAATGATCGCCGAGGCCATGCCACCCAAAGGATGGGTTTTCAACACGCCATCAAGCGCGGAAAACGGATCATCAAACGGGCGTTTCATAAACACCTGCCCCAAGGCTTGCGTGACCAACACCTTGCGCCCGTTCTTGGCGGTAAACAGACGCGCGCCCTTGCCCGGTGCGTTTTTGGAAAAATTCAGCGGCCGCACAATGCGCGGTTCCTGCTCGATAAAGCTCAGCATGTCTTTCTGATCGAAAGCATGATCCCCCAGCGTCAGGCAATCGGCCCCCGCATCCAGCAAGACTTTGGCATGGGCCCCGGAAAGCCCCATGCCACCGGTTGCGTTCTCGCCGTTCACCACAACGAAATCCAGCTTCCACTCTGTGCGCAGCCGCGCCAGATTTTCGGTAATCGCCCGCCGTCCGGCGCGGCCCATAACATCGCCTAAAAACAGTATTTTCATGGCCGTCAGACCTAGGGCTTTGCCCCGGCTACATCAAGTGAATTGTCATCACCGGTCGCAGGCGCTTTGGGCCTTGCCGACAAAACCCTGATCGGCAAAAAGTAAAGCATGGGACGTGTGATGAAAATCTTTTTAGCTCTGCTGCTGGCGCTTGGCATTCTGTTGCCCAAGGCCTCGGCGGCACTAGCCCTGATCCTGCCCACCTATGGCAGCACCATCACGATCTGTACTCCCGACGGGATCCGCACCGTTACACTTGACGCAAGCGGCACGCCGGTTGGTGAAACCGATGCGCAAACTGCGCCCTGTCTGATGGCCCATGCCACGCTGGTGCGGCCGGCCACCCTGCCCGATTGGCACCGCCTGGCACGCCAGATTGAATGCCCCACCGCCTTAAAAACGCAAACCGTGCGGGCTGCGCAAACTGCTGGCCTGCCGCCCCCCTGTCGCGCGCCCCCCTTCCTTTGAACCTGTAACAACAATCCAAACCCGCCAACGCCCATCCCCTGCCATCGCAGGCGGCGCTGACGTTGCGCAACACTATGACTTGTTCAAAGGAAAACGACATGAACATGAAATCAATGACTTCCGCCCTGATCCTCGCCTTTGCCGGCGCAACCGGTGCCACGGCCCATGCCACGCTCGAAGTACAAAGCGCCGCCGTTGGCAGCACCTACAAAGGTGTAATGCGCATTGGCCATGGCTGCAAAGGTCAGGCGACATTGAACGTATCGGTGAAAATCCCCGAAGGCGTGATTTCGGTCAAGCCGATGCCAAAGGCCGGCTGGACTCTTGAAACTACCATTGGAGCCTATAGCGATACCTATGATTACTACGGCAAAACCCTGACGGAAGGGGTGCGCGAAATTCAATGGAGCGGTGAATTGTCCGACGCACATTACGATGAATTTGTGTTTCGCGCCAAACTCTCGACCAAGCTGACAGCAGGGGAAACGATCTATTTCCCGACGGTCCAGACCTGCGCGGATGGCACAGCTGAATGGGTCAACATCCCGCTCGACGGGCAAGACCCGCATGACATCGACGGCCCTGCCCCCGGTCTTGCCCTGACCGAAGCTGGCCACGCCCACCACTAAGGCTGGCCCTGCAAATATTGCTCCGTCCGCGCGACCGCGGGCGGGGCTACTTTACCTCGATCACACCGGTTTCCGTCACAATCAGATTGAGCGGTTGGTCGGTTGCCTCCAGCGGCAGATCATCTACCTCCTGCCCCGCAAAGGCGAAACCGATGGCCAGCGTTGGCCGTTTGCCGCGCAACAGTTCAAGCGTGCGGTCGTAAAACCCGCCGCCATAGCCCAAACGCCCGCCCGCCCGGTTAAACGCCAACAGCGGCACAATCAGGATTTCCGGTTCAAAGAACCGTGGCGTTTCCGGAATTTGCGCGCCAAACGCCCCTTTGACCATCGGCGTATCCGGCACCCATTCGGCAAATTTCAACGGTTGCGCCGCAGCTTCGATCACCGGCACGCCGACACGACCATGGGCTGCGGCTTCTGCCATTGCAGGGGTTGGGTCTATCTCGGTCCGGATCGGCATAAAACCTGAAACCGGCACCCCGCGATACCCGGCAAGAACCTCGCTCAAATACCCGGACTGCGCCGCATTGGCGTTTTCAAACAATGGCTTGCGCCGCACAAAGGCGGCCTTGCGGGCTGCGGCCTTGATCTCTGTTAAATTGTTCATAGCAAGAACCCCGCAGCCAACCCTAGAAAGGCGAAAAAGCCCACAACATCTGTCACCGTCGTCACAAAAGCCCCCGATGCAAGCGCCGGATCAATGCCGATCCGCTCCAACAGGATCGGAATGCCGGTTCCGGCAATCCCGGCCACCACCATATTGATTACCATCGCGGCGGCAATCACCAGACCCAAGGCCGGAGAGCCAAACCAGATCACCCCGACAATCCCCATTGCCACTGCAAAGATCGCCCCGTTAATCAGCCCGACAAGCCCCTCGCGCCGGATCACCCGCCAGACGTTTGACCCGGTAAGGTCTTTGGTCGCGATGGCACGCACCGCCACGGTCAGGCTTTGGGTGCCGGCATTGCCCCCCATCGATGCCACAATCGGCATCAAGACGGCCAGCGCCACAATCTGGGCAATTGCCCCCTCAAATTGCGAAATCACCATCGAGGCGGCAATCGCCGTTACCAGATTGACCGCCAACCAGGGCAACCGTTGTTTTGTCGTCTCGACAACCCGGTCTGACAGCGAACTTTCCCCAACACCGGCAAGGCGCAGGATGTCTTCTTCGTGTTCGTCATCCAGAACCGCCATTGCATCGTCAATGGTGATCATCCCGATAAGACGCCCCTCGTCGTCGACAACAGGTGCGGAAATCAGGTGATACTGGTTGAAGGCATAGGCCACGTCGCCCTCGTCCTGCATGGCGGGAATGATCTGAAACGTTTCTTCCAGCAAATCGCGCAAGGCAGTTGTTCGTTTCGAGCGCATCAGCTTGCCCAGGGTCACCTGCCCCACCGGATGCCCGCGCGGATCGACCATCACGATATGGTAGAACTGATCCGGCAGATCATCCTCTGGCGTGTTGCGCAGATTGTCGATCGCCTGTCCCACAGTCCAGTGCTGCGGGGCCATCACAACCTCGCGCTGCATCAGACGGCCAGCAGAGTAATCCGGCCATGACAACGCCTTTTCCACCGCCTCGCGGTCAGCGGTTTCCAAGACGTCCAGAATCGCCTCTTGCTGAGCATCCTCAAGGTCTTCGATCAGGTCGACAACATCGTCGCTGTCCAGCTCGCGCACCGCCTGTGACAACACCTGCGGCGTCAGAATCGCAATTACATCCTCACGGATCGCGTCATCCAATTCCGACAGGATTTCACCGTCAAATTCCTTGTCATAAAGCCGGATCAGCCGACTGCGGTCGAAAACGTTGATCTGTTCCAAAAGGTCAGCGATATCAGCCGGATGCAGCGGATCCATCAGCTCGATCAAGCGCGCGCGGTCGTCTATCTCTACGGCATATAGAACAGATGCGACAGTTTTCGGACCCAGCTGATAGTTCTGGCCCTCCTCATCTTCAGCGGAGTTTGCGGTTTCTTCTAGTTGGTCCGACATCGCATTTGCCTCCGAAAGTTTTCCAGACCATAGGCATGCGCCCGTGCAGAGACAATGCCACAAAGACCACTCCTCCCATTGCCGCCTGCCGCACGCGCGCCTATGAACGGGGGATGACAAATATGACCTTACTGACCGGCCCGACCCTGTATTTTGATGGCAACCCGATGCACCAGCCATGGCAGGATGTTGTGCGTATTGAAACCGATGGCGCGGTGCTGATTGCCGATGGTGTGATCACCGCAGTCGGCGCTGCGCCAGAGCTGCGCCAGCGCCATCCACAGCTGAACGAAGTCGCCTATGGTGCGGATCACCTGATCTGTCCCGGCTTTGTCGATGCTCATGTGCATTATCCGCAGACCGGTATCATTGCGTCATGGGGCAAACGGCTGATTGACTGGCTGAACGACTATACCTTCCCCGAGGAAATGCGTCTGGCGGATGCCAGTTTCGCCCATGAGGTCGCGACCCGCTATCTGGACCTGACCCGCGCCCATGGCACCACAACGGTTGCCAGCTATTGCACGATCCACCCGCATTCGGTCGACGCCCTGTTTCAAGCGGCCGCCCAGCGCAACCAGCGCATCGTCGCAGGCAAGACCTGCATGGACCGTAACGCCCCCGACGGGCTGCGTGACACGGCGGCCAGCGCCTATGATGACAGCAAAGCACTGATCGAACGCTGGCACGGCAAGGGCCGCGCGACCTATGCCATCACGCCGCGCTTTTCGCCCACCTCTACCCCTGACCAATTGGCCGCTCTTGGCGCACTTTGGGGGGAACACCCCGACTGTCTGATGCAAACCCATCTTAGCGAGCAAACCGACGAGATTGCATGGGTGCGCGAACTGTTCCCGCAGGCACGGGACTATCTGGACACCTACGAGGCACACGGCCTGCTAGGCGAGCGGGCGGTCTATGGCCACGCCATCTATCTGGAACCGCGCGAAGTGGACCGGATCACCGAGACCGGTGCGGCGCTGGTGCATTGCCCGACCTCCAACACCTTTATCGGCTCCGGTCTGTTTGACATGGCCGGCCTCGCCGCGCGCCAGATCCCGATTGGCCTGGCCACTGACACCGGTGGCGGATCGTCGTTTTCAATGTTGCGCACCATGGCAGCGGCCTATGAAATCGGCCAGCTGCGCGGTACCCCGCTGCATGCGGCACAGTTGATCTGGCTGGCGACATCGGGTTCGGCCCACAGCCTGCATATGGGGGACAAAGTTGGCTCCGTATCAACCGGATACGAGGCAGACCTGACGGTTCTAGACCTGTCCTCGACTCCTGCCATTGCGCAGCGTCATGCGCAGGCCAAGGGCCATTGGGAAAGCCTGTTTGCAACCATCATGATGGGCGACGACCGCGCCATTGCGGACGTCTGGATTGCGGGGGCGCGGCAGGCCTGAACGGTTGCGGGCCTATGCGCGGTCCATCAGCCCGCGTGCCATTGCGTTCTGCCGTGCAATCACCGCCCCCAGATCAAGCGTCGTCACCTGCCCATCGCGCACGATCTGACGGCCCTCAACAAACAGATCACGCACTGTCGTAGGGCCGGCCAGCAGCACTGCGGCCGGGTCCCATGATCCTGCCGTGGCAATCCCGCTGACATCCCAGACCGCAATATCGGCCCGCTTGCCAACCGCCAGCCGCCCAACATCCGAACGCCCCAGCATATCCGCCCCGCCGCGCGTCGCAATCAACAGGGCCTCGCGCGCACTCATCGCATCCGCGCCTTGCGCCACCCGCTGCAACAACATCGCCATACGCGCCTCGGCGATCAGATTTCCGGCATCATTGCTGGCCGATCCGTCGACACCCAATCCCACCGGCACGCCAGCATCCCGCAGGGCACGCACCGGCGCGATGCCTGATCCAAGGCGACAGTTCGAACAAGGGCAATGCGCCACGCCGGTGCCCGTCTGAGCAAACAGCGCAATTTCAGCCGCATCCAGCTTGACACAATGGGCGTGCCAAACGTCCTCTCCGACCCAGCCAAGGCTTTCGGCATATTGACCGGGGCGACATCCAAACGTTTCCAACGAATAGGCGATATCCTCTTCGTTCTCCGCCAGATGGGTGTGCAACATCACGCCCTTGTCACGCGCCAGCAAAGCCGTTTCGCGCATCAGATCACGGCTGACTGAAAACGGCGAACAAGGGGCCAGCCCCACCCGGCACATCGCCCCTTCCCCGCTGTCGTGAAAAGCATCAACCAGCCGAATGCAATCTTCCAGAATATCCGCTTCTTTCTCGACCAAAGCATCCGGCGGCAGGCCACCGGCACTTTCGCCTATGCTCATCGAGCCGCGCGTGGGGTGGAAGCGCATCCCCAGCTCTGCCGCCGCATGAATGGTATCCTCCAACCGGGTGCCATTCGGATAAAGATAGAGGTGATCGGTACTCAGGGTGCAGCCGGACAGAGCCAGCTCGGCCAGCCCAACCTGTGCTGATACGTGGAAATGTTCCGGCGTCATCTGCGCCCAGATCGGATACAGCGTTTTCAGCCAGCCGAACAGCAGCGCATCCTGCCCCGCCGGCACCGCGCGGGTCATGCTTTGATAGAGGTGATGATGGGTGTTAACCAGCCCCGGTGTCAGCACACAACCGCTGGCGTCAACCACCGCGCCTTCACTGTGCAGCCCCTGACCGATTTCCGTGATGATCCCTTCTTGCAAACGCAGATCGGCGGCTTTCAACTCACGACGGCTGTCGTCCATTGTGATGATAACGTCGGCATTACGGATGAGGGTTTCTGACATATAGGACACCTGAAAACATGATGGCCCATCTCAATTAACCGAAGCGCACAGACGGAAAACGGGAAAGAGACTGTGCAAGAGAATTCTAGTACAAGTTGCTTATCCGGGTCAATAATTTCGCAGAATATCCAACGCCTGAGCATGAATTTCGCGGTTTGCCGCCGCCAGGGCGCGTCCGCCGTCATGCGCCGGCCCGCCACGCCAGTCCGTCACGATGCCGCCCGCGGCTTCAATCACCGCTATCGGTGCCTGAATATCATAGGATTGCAATCCTGCCTCGATCACCAGATCCACCTGCCCCGCTGCCAGCAGCGCATAGGCGTAACAATCCATTCCGTAGCGGGTCAGCTGTGCCTGTGTGGCCACCGCATGAAATCCGTCATGATCGGTTTGGGTGCCGACCTCGGGAAAGGTTGTCAGCACAATGGCTTCGCTCAGGTCACGGGCCGCACGGGTGCGCAGGTCACGCTGACCCAAGGGACCGGTCATCGCCGCCCCGTCCGGGGCCCCCTCGAAACGTTCACCGATATAGGGTTGGTCAATGATCCCGTAAAACGGCCCATCTGCATCCGACAGGGCGATCAAAACGCCCCATGTCGGGGTGCCACTGACAAACCCGCGGGTCCCGTCAATAGGATCAAGCACCCAGGTCAGCCCCGAAGTGCCGGCTTTTGCGCCGAATTCTTCGCCCAGAACCGCATCATCCGGACGATGCTGCGCAAGAATTGCGCGCATGGCCTCTTCGGCGGCGCGATCGGCCACGGTCACCGGATCATATCCGTCGGCCAGTTTGCTTTGCGTGGCCAGTTCACTGCCGCGAAAATACGGCAGAATCACCGCCCGCGCAGCATCAGCCATTAAATGGGCAACGCGCCGCACATCAGCGTCGAAGGAAGGAAGGGATGTCACGGGTTCAGGTCTGTTTCTGTGGTGAACTATGCCACATCACTCAGCACACGGGCCAGTTCAAACAACCGGCGGCGCTGGTCTTCGGGGATCGAATAATAGGACCGGATCAGGTCCATTGCTTCCTTGTCGCCCAGCAGATCGGAGGGGACATTCTCGACCACTTCCTGCGCTTGCTCTTCCTCGGATTTGATACCTTCAAAGAAAAACGACACATCCACGTCCAGCGCATCGGCAATGTCCCAAAGCCGCGACGCGCTGACCCGGTTTGCGCCGGTTTCATACTTCTGAATTTGCTGAAACTTGATGCCTACCAACTCTGCAAGCCGCTGCTGGGTCATTCCGGTGAGCCATCTGCGCTGACGGATCTTCTGACCAACATGTACATCAACTTTATGGGGCATTCATTTCAACCTTCTCATACGTCCCTCCCACTCATGACATCACGAGCAAGAGCGAGCTTTCTTTAATCGCCTGTTCTATCCGGCGTTCCGGGCTAGTTTACTACGCCGTTTCAAGCGCGCAAATTAAATTCCGGAGAATTACGCAATGGGCGACTTGCACACTTCTGTCTAGAGCCCGCTCAGCAAAATTTAGTGGAATTTATCCTACTTTTTTCGAGACACGCTTGTGCGCATATGCACAGAGGTTTCCGATGCACTCATCTGCTATGCCTTGTTCTGACAGAATTTATTGCACCTCTAGGTAGAACATCCAATTCCCTCCCCCCTGCAGTTTTGGCGCCCAACTGCACCAAAACTGTGGCAAAATCGCTGTACTAAATATCGGCTATATACCGCCGATGCGGGCGCTCTGTGCAGAAAACGCCCCCTCAGACCGCACGCAAGCGTTGTGATGTGGAGCCGGAAAACGCCTGTTCCAGCAGACTCACCAACGTATCATGCACCTCACCGCCGCCTTCCCCCCTACTGTAAAGGTTAATTTGCTGGGTCGGCAAGGCTGGCAAGGCCCCACCATGATCAATCACTTCCAGATAGGGCGGCTGTGTCCCTTCAATCATCGCACATACCGCAAGGTCCGCACTGGTCGCAGCCTCAATGGTGCGGTCGCTTTCGGTGTCCACCGTCATTTCCCAGGCAATCCCTTCCGCATCCAACGCAACCGCTACCTGCGCCCGGAAGACACAATGCCGGCAGAACGCCAATGGCAGGGCACGCGCCCGCCAAGCGGTGCCGCCGGGGGCACCGACCCAAACCAATGGTTTCTGCGCCACAACCATCCCGCCCTGGTCCACGCCGGTTTCGGTGGTCACGATCACATCGCAGTCTCCCTTGGCGTATTGTTCCTTGAGGGTTTTGGTATAAGAGGCTTCCAGCTGCACTTTGACCCGCGGAAACACTGCGTGGAATTGTTTTAGCACCTGCGGCACCGCCGGATAGACAACATCATGCGGCACGCCCAGCTTGATCTCGCCCTCATAGGCCTGATGAGTCAGCCGCCCGATCACCTCGTCGTTTAGGGCCACCATCCGGCGGGCATAGACCAGCAGTTGTTCTCCTGATGCCGTCAGTCCAATGGTCCGCCCACTGCGATCCAGCAGGGACAGGCCCAACATCTCCTCCAGCCGCTTCAGCTGCATCGAGACCGCCGATTGGGTCAGATGAAGAAAACCCGCTGCACGCGTCACGCCACCGGAATCCGCCACCGCCACAAAAGAGCGTAGCGTCGTAATGTCGAGATTTCTCATATATCAGACCTTGTGATGAAAGGGATAACAAACATTCGTTTTTATTATTGCCCGTGATCCGGCATATATCAAGCATCGAAATACAAATCATCAATACATCACGCGAAATGAAAGGTCACATCATGTTCCCCTCCTCCGTCCTTGCCCGCCCCGTTGACCGTTGCGCCAAAAACCCCGGCCTGTTTGCACGGGTTGCCGCCGCATTTGCAGTCATGCGCAGCCGCCGCCACCTCGCACAGCTGGACCAAGACCGGCTGGACGATCTGGGCATCAGCGCGGCATCAGCACAAAGCGAAGCAAATCGCCCGATCTGGGACGTTCCGGCGCATTGGATCAAATAATCTCCAATCTCGGCCCCATAAAGGCGTGTTATACCTTGTAAACTTGGCAACTAATTCCGATATTTGGTGCAATACACCCCACGCCCTGCGTGGGAACCAAACCCTTTTGCCAATTGGAGGTTTTTCATGGCTGACGTGAATACAATCCGGAGCACAGCCGGAACCCGCGCCGCCGACATCGACGCGGGGCTGCGCGCCCACATGAACAAAGTATACAGCACGATGTCGATCGGTATGCTGATTACATTTGCTGCCGCATGGGCCCTTGCCGGCCTTGCGGTCACCACAGATCCTGCCGCGGCCTCCGCGCAGTTGAGCGCTGACAAATACCTGACCGGCCTTGGCTATGCCCTTTACGCTTCACCGCTGAAATGGGTTGTGATGTTTGCACCGCTGGCCTTTGTTTTCGGCTTTGGGGCCGCGATTAACAAAATGTCTGCGGCCACGGCGCAAACCGTCTTCTATCTGTTTGCTGCCGTGATGGGTGTGTCGATCAGCTCGATCTTTCTGGTCTACACAAACAACTCCATCGCGCAGGTCTTCTTGGTGACCTCAATCGCCTTTGCCGGTCTGTCGCTCTATGGCTACACCACGAAAAAGGATATCTCCGGTTGGGGCAGCTTCCTGATCATGGGTGTGATTGGCCTGATTGTGGCGTCTATCGTCAATATCTTCCTGCAGTCCGGTGCCCTGATGTTCGCCATCTCTGCCATTGGTGTGCTGATCTTTGCAGGCCTCACCGCCTATGACACACAGCGGATCAAGACCGACTATATCTCACATGCGCACCACGGCGACACAGAGTGGCTGGGCAAGGCGGCCATCATGGGCGCGCTAAGCCTGTACCTGAACTTTATCAACATGTTCATGATGCTGCTGCAACTCTTCGGCAACCGCGAATAAGCGGCTTTCGCCAGAACGTCTCGAAAGGCCGGTCCCCCGTGGACCGGCCTTTTTCATTTCAGCGCTCCCATTTTCGAAAGGTCTGCGATGCTTGAACTGCGCCCCAACTGCGAGATGTGCGATTGCGATCTGCCGCCAGAGGCCACTAATGCCCGCATCTGTAGTTATGAATGCACCTTTTGTGCGACCTGCGTCGACACCGTGTTGCAGAACGTCTGCCCCAACTGCGCCGGCGGCTTTGTCCCGCGCCCGATCCGCCCGGCAATGGCGCGCCGCACCAGCACCAGTCGCCTGCATCACCCGCCAGGTGACAAGCGGCGCAGCCTGAAACACGATATGGATAATATCAAAGCATTGGTTGCCGCGACCAAAGACCTTCCGCCAGAGCAGCGCTAAAGCGTTCGACCTTTAACCTGAAGCATTTCGTATCCCCGCTGTCCCGAGAACGCGCAGCGTGGCAGGGTATTGGGGATTCATGTTTAAGGTCGGGCGCGATAACCCGGCGAGGTCAGGGCAGCCGGTCCAGCCAGGCCTGCACCTCACGCGGGTTGCGCAGATGCACCACAACCAGCCTGCCACCGGCGTCTGCGATCAATTTGACAATCTTTTCCCGCGCGTCATGGCGGGACTGCCAGATGAACCTGTAGAAGGTCAGTGTTTCCGGGTGCAGCCGTTCAACACAGCCCGGTGGCAGATCAGGCCGCGCCTTGCCCAGATAGCGGAACAGGCGCTTGGTGACCCGCCACAAACGGAGCCCCACCGGCAGGTCAAGCCAGATCAGCATATCCGCCCGTTCCATCCGGTTGCCATAGGTCACCGACATGCCGCCCTCGAACACCCATCTGTCCTGTTCTTCCACCGCCTGTGCCATAGGCAGTTTCTCGATCATCGGACGCTCTACCCAGTTTTCCTGCCAATGGATTTTATCCATGTGAAAAACCGGCAATCCCAGTCGCGGCCCCAGCAAACGCGCCAAGGTGGATTTGCCGGAACCCGGTCCGCCAACGATCATTACGCGCTTCGCGGAGGCGACAGCCATCATTGAATTTTCAGATTGAATCACAGCTCTAGCCCTAAAACGCAAAAAGCCGCGCAATTTGCGCGGCCCTGCGTAAAACGAAAGTCAGATCTTACTTGATCTTGCCTTCTTTGTACTCAACGTGCTTGCGCGCAACGGGATCGTATTTACGAATAACCATTTTTTCAGTCATTGTGCGTGCGTTTTTCTTGGTGACATAGAAGTGGCCTGTGCCCGCGGACGAGTTCAGACGGATTTTGATCGTGGTTGGCTTCGCCATGATAGTCTCTCCTGCTGCACCGCCACAGTTTTCGGGGATGCGTGAATTCTGAGCTTTGGCTTTTAACCGGATGCAGGTCCGAGTCAACAGCAAAAGCCCCGCTTGCCTGAAGCTTTGCGCCCGCGCGGTGGGGAACGGAAATTTTTGTAATTTCCTGATCGCTTTCTTTCAAAGAAAACGCCCCCGATAATTACACGCGGAAGACCTGTAAGCCGGATTTTGTCCCCCCCCGGGCCGAAACCCGAAGTTGGATGACCATTCCTCTGACCACAGTGTTGCCACTGCAGCTACAGCTGCCAACCCGAACCTGCTGGGGCAAAAGCAGCCCTGTCGCGACCCGAAGGTCAACCGACGCGCGGTCCCTATTTGGCATTGCTCCTGGTGGGGCTTGCCGTCACCGTCGCTGTTGCCAGAGACGTGGTGGGCTCTTACCCCACCGTTTCACCCTTACCCTGAATGGTTTCGGTTGCCCGACCTGTTCATGGCGGTCTGTTTTCTGTGGCGCTGTCCGTCGGGTTACCCCGCCCGGGCGTTACCCGGCACCGTTGCTTTTTGGAGTCCGGACTTTCCTCGATAACATTGCTGTCACCGCGGTCATCCAGCCTTCCGCATGTGGGGCGGGCCTAGCGCGTGAACATATCTGTCGTCAATGCAGCAAATGGCGCGCTACAGTATATAAGGCCAAAAAGAGGAGAGGCTCAGTTCGAGGGCAGTGTGTAATCCGCAAGCGTCAAGGGGCCCCGCCGCCAAGGTGCAGTGCGCAAGCGGGTGGTGGCAAGCAAGGTCTTAAATGGGGTATCTTGGGGATAGCCCGCCGCATGGGCGCAGGTTGCAAAGCTGTGTTCATCAAGGGTTGCAGGGGTCTGAGCCGCTGGTCTTGCTGCGAGCCCCTGCCGCGCCAGCCGCGCCCAGTCGAAATGCGGGCCGGGATCAATCTTGCGGCCCGGTGCCATATCCGAATGACCAATGACACCCGCCGGCGGGATGCTCCAGCGGTGCATGATGCCGGACAGCAGTGTTTCTAAAGCAGCCATTTGTGGCTCCGGGAAGGGGTGGCCGCCACTGTTATCCAGCTCAATCCCGATCGAGCGCGAATTGATGTCATCCTGTCCGTGCCATGATCCCGCGCCAGCGTGCCATGCGCGTTTGTCTTCCGGCACCAATTGGGTGACCGCCCCCGCCACGGAAATCAGATAATGCGCCGACACCTCTGCTTGCGGATCACACAGCCGTGTAATGGCGGCCTCTGCGCTGTGCATCGCGGTATAATGCAGCACCACCAGCGCGGGCCGCAGCCCGTCACGCCGTGGCCCGCAATTGGGCGACAGCCGCGTGGTGATCTGTGGCGTGGCCACCGCTTATCCCTGCTGGGTTGCCCGACGATAGGGTGCCGGATCCCAGCGGCAGGCATAGCCATCACCATCCGGATCCATGCCTTTGCGGTCCTTTTCCGGCCCCCCGCGCAACAGGAACTCCAGCTGCGCCTCGTCAGCGGTTGCGAATTCGGCGCAGGCGCGCTCAAACTTCGCCTGTTTGTTGAACCCGGACCGGCGATAGCGCGCCGTGCCGCGCGGGTGCGAGGTTTGCAGCGCATAAGCGACCACATTCGGCCCCGACCCTTCCCGGCTGGGCAGGGCTTCGGGTTGGATCACCTGATATTGTGACCGGTTGGCAGCAAGGCGGGCGGCATCTGCGTCAATGCTGCGCTGGCCTGAAACCGCGTCAAAGTTGTTCTCGTTCGAGATGCCCGCAGAATTCAGCACCGGCGGCGGATTGGACGGGCTGGCGTTCAATGGGGCAACACCGGAATTGGTAGCCGCATCATTGCCCAGACCATTCGGGCGGGTGGCATCAAGAACACGTGTGGTTTCGGCTGCGGTTGCTGCTGCTGATCCCAGCGGGGCCGCGGTGACAGAGGCCGGTGCCGGTACGCCGCTCAGCGCCGCGTCACGGCGTGCCCGTTCAGCGTTGAACTGATTGTCAAAACCCACACCGCGACCGGATTCAGGGATCGTAGGCTGGCAGGCGGCAAGAGCCACGCCAGCGGCGATAACAAGGAAACTACGTGTGTTCATGGGTCCTGCTTTGTCATTTTGACGATCTTATTGCCGCGGGTTTACCACCATTTCTCGGGCTTGGCTACAAATCCTGCGGCCTGTTCCAGCGCATAGGCGGAGGACAGCAGATCGGCCTCTTCCCATGGCCGTCCGATCAGTTGCAAGGCCATGGGCAGGCCTTTGTTATTCGTCCCGGTGGGTACCGCGATACCGGGCAGACCGGCAAGGTTCACAGTGACGGTGAAAACATCGTTCAGATACATCTGCACCGGATCGGCCTCGGCCATTTCGCCCAGTCCAAATGCGGCAGACGGGGTGGCCGGCGTCAGAATGCTGTCAATGCCCTGTGCAAAGACGTTTTCAAAGTCACGCTTGATCAGGGTGCGCACCTTGCGGGCGCGGTTGTAATAGGCGTCATAGAAACCCGCCGACAGCACATAGGTCCCGATCATCACACGGCGCTGCACCTCTGCTCCGAATCCTTCGGCGCGGGTTTTTTCGTACATCTCGGTGATGCCGTCGCCGTGGTCGAGTTTCGCCCGGTGGCCATAGCGCACACCGTCATAGCGCGCGAGGTTGCTGGAGGCCTCGGCAGGGGCAATCACATAATAAGCCGGCAGCGCGTATTTGGTATGCGGCAGGGAAATGTCGACGATCTCGGCGCCTGCATCCTTCATCATCGCGATGCCGTCCTGCCAAAGGGTTTCGATCTCCTCGGGCATACCCTCCATCCGGTATTCTTTTGGAATCCCGATTTTCTTACCACGCACATCCCCTGTTAGGGCCGCTTCGAAATTCGGCACAGGCAGATCAGCCGAGGTCGAATCCTTGGCATCATAGCTGCACATGGCTTCCAGCATGATCGCCGCATCCCGCACGGATTTGGTCATCGGGCCAGCTTGGTCGAGGGAAGATGCAAAGGCCACAACACCCCAACGCGAGCATCGGCCATAGGTAGGCTTGATCCCGGTAGTGCCAGTAAACGCAGCGGGCTGACGGATGGAGCCGCCCGTGTCGGTGCCGGTTGCAGCAAGGCACAGGTCCGCCGCCACAGCCGACGCAGAGCCGCCTGATGATCCACCCGGTGTCAGCGCCGCATCGTCATTGCCACGCCGCCACGGGTTGACCGCATTGCCGTAAACGGATGTTTCATTGGACGACCCCATGGCGAATTCATCCATGTTCAGCTTGCCCAACATCACCGCCCCTGCATCAAACAAGTTCTGACTGACGGTGCTTTCGTACTCGGGCAGGAACCCTTCAAGAATGCGCGAACCCGCCTGCGACGGCACACCTTTGGTGCAAAACAGGTCTTTGATGCCAATCGGCAAGCCACACATCGCGGGCGCATCGCCATCTTTCAGACGTGCATCGGCCTTGGCCGCCTGCTCCAGCGCAATCTCTGGGGTGTGGTGGACAAAAGCGTTCAACGCCCCTGCCCCGTCAATCGCCTTCAGACAGGCTTCGGTCAGCTCTTTCGACGTGGTTTCACCAGCACGCAGTGCATCGCGGGCTTCGGCAAGGCCCAGTTTGTTCAGATCGGTCATTATTCCACCACCTTCGGTACAGCAAAGAAACCTTCACGCGCATCGGGCGCATTCTTCAGGATCTTCTCCTGCTGATCCCCGTCCGTCACCTCATCCACACGGCGCTTCAGCCGCTGGGGAGTTACAGATGTCATCGGCTCAATACCTTCGACATCCACTTCGCTCAGCTGCTCAATAAACCCCAAAATTCCGTTGAACTCCTGCGCCAAAGCCGGAAGTGCATCCGGCTCGACCTTGATCCGGGCCAGTTTTGCCACACGCGCGGCGGTGTTTTCATCAATGGACATGGGGCTTCCCTTGCAGCGATCTCATTTTCCCTGCCAATACCGCCCCTAGCGCCCCCTCGCAAGGGGAGGCTGGTGCTTGAAGGCAAAGACGTTAAGATCGGGCCAAATCTTAGGGAGTTTTACATGAAAATCATCTGGCTTGGCCACGGCTCGTTCCGCTTTGAAATTGAGGATCAGGTTGTGCTGCTTGATCCTTGGCTCAACGGCAATCCCATGATGACAGAGGACCAACATGCCGCAGCCATCACCGGGGCCACGCATATTCTGGTGACCCACGCGCATTTCGACCACATTACGGATGTCGTCGCGATTTCAAAACAGACCGGCGCACCGGTATCGGGGATGTACGAGCTTGCACAATTCCTGGCCGCAGAGGGCGCTGTGGAAGGTCAGGCCTTTAACATGGGCGGCACCATTGCAATTGGCGACAAAGTATCGGCCAGCATGGTGCCCGCCTCGCATTCATCATCAGCCGATGTGGCGAACACCCGCCGCTATATGGGCAATGAGAGCGGTTTTATCCTGCGCGGTGAGGGGCATAGCCTCTATATTTCGGGCGATACAGGCATCATGGCCGACATGGACTGGATCGGAGATTTCTACAAACCCGACGTCGGCATCCTGTCCGCGGGCGGGCATTATACAATGGGCATGGCCGAGGCAGCCTATGCCGCGAAACGCTATTTCGACTTCAAGACCGTGATCCCCTGCCACTACCGCACCATGCCCGTTCTGGAACAATCCGCGAAAGTGCTGGCCGACGGGCTGCCTGGGGTCAATGTCGTCGAACCGGAGGTCTTGCAGGCCATCGAGGTTTAACCGCCTCTTTTCCCCGCAAAAAATGCCTTCAGCATTTTTTCGGACGCGGCAGCATTTATCCCGTCATAGACTTCGGGCGCGTGATGGCACTGGGCATGGGCAAACACCCGTGCCCCCTGCGCCACGCCGCCGGATTTGGGATCACCCGCCCCGTAATACAGCCGCCCGATCCGGCTGGCCGCAATCGCGGCGGCACACATCGCGCAAGGTTCCAGCGTCACATAGAGGTCATGCCCGATCAGGCGCTCCGACCCAAGCGCCGCACAGGCCGCACGGATCGCCAGCACCTCGGCATGGGCCGTGGGATCACTTAACTCGCGGGTCCGGTTGCCAGCCTGTGCCACCACCAAACCCGCAGCATTGACCACAACCGCGCCCACCGGCACCTCGCCGCGCCCGCCCGCTGCCTCCGCCTCGCGCAGGGCCACATCCATGTAAGATCGAAATACCATTGCACCACCGGACCGCAAACCACGCCCTTTCGCAAGTCCGTCAAAGGCGCTAAGGCAGGCTTATGAATGACACACCCCATACCGACAAGCCCGATACCGGCACACCCAAGGGCGACCGCATCGCCAAGGTTCTGTCGCGCGCAGGCGTTGCCTCGCGCCGCGAAGCCGAACGGATGATCGAAGCCGGCCGCGTCAGCGTCAACGGAACACAGATCTCCTCGCCAGCGCTGAACGTCACCGACAAGGACCGGATCAGCGTCGACGGCAAACCGCTGGCCGAACCGGAACCACCGCGCCTGTGGCTTTATCACAAGCCAACCGGCCTTGTGACCACCACCCGCGACGACAAGGGACGCCCCACAATCTATGATGATCTGCCCGCCGACATGCCGCGGGTGATGAGCGTCGGACGGCTTGATCTCAACTCCGAAGGCTTGCTGTTGCTGACCAACGACGGCGGCATCAAACGCCAGTTGGAACTGCCAAGCACGGGCTGGCTGCGCCGCTACCGCGTGCGGGTGAACGGCCGCCCCTCGGACGAAGCGCTGGAACCTCTGCGCAAGGGAATCACCATCGAAGGCGAGAAATTCCTGCCCATGGCCGTGACGCTGGACCGCCAGCAAGGGGCAAACGCATGGCTGACAATTGGCCTGCGCGAAGGCAAGAACCGCGAAATCCGCCGCGCCATGGATGCCGTCGGCATGTCGGTGAACCGGCTGATCCGCATCAGCTATGGCCCCTTCCAGCTGGGCGAGCTGAAACAAGGCGAGGTCGAAGAGCTGCGCCGCAAAGTAGTACGCGACCAGCTGGGGCTGGTGTTGGAGGACAATACCGGCACCGCCACGAAAAAGCCGAAAGCCGTGCAGCACGGATCGCGCAAGCGGCCCGGAAAACCGCGCCGCTGACAGCGCAGCCAGTCAGGGAAACAGGCCGGAAACCCCCGCAATTTCCGGCCCCCGCTGGCAAGCCGTTTGCAAAATTCCCCGTTCCCTTCGCCTGGCAATCTCCGTAAACACGCAGACAACACAAATGCGGAGCCCCCATGACCGATCTTCTGACACTTGAAAACCTTGGCAATTTGCTGGTGCTGTGCTTTTTGCAGGCGGTACTGGGCTTTGATAACCTGCTCTATATCTCGATCGAAAGCCAACGCGCACCGGTTGCCCAACAAGCCGCTGTGCGCCGCTGGGGCATCATCATCGCCGTCGCCCTGCGCATCGTGCTGTTGTTTGTCATCATCCGTCTGCTTGAGGCGATGTCGGAACCCTTCTTTATCCTCAATTGGGAGGGTGTGATCACCGGCGGCGTCAACTTTGCCACGCTGGTCTTCATCATCGGAGGTGCCTTCATCATGTACACCGCGGTCAAGGAAATCGGACATATGCTGTCGATTGAACACCTGGACACCGACGTCGAAGCTAAATCAGGCAAGTCCGCCACCCAAGTGGTCGCTTTGATCGTAATGATGAACTTGATTTTCTCATTTGATTCAGTGCTTTCCGCCCTTGCGATCACGGATGTCTTTATCGTTCTGGCGACCGCTATCATTCTGTCGGGCATCGCCATGCTGGTGCTTGCTGACAGTGTTACGCGGTTTCTGGAATCCAACCGCATGTACGAGGTTTTGGGCCTGTTCATCCTGTTGATCGTCGGCATTGTCCTGCTGGGCGAGGCCGGTCAGGCCGCAGCCCACGCCATGCACGATCCCGATCTGGCCCTGCGCTTCTTCGGCTACGAAGTGGTGCCGATGTCCAAAACCACCTTCTACTTCTCGGTTGTCGTTTTGGTCGCCGTCGAGGTGATCCAGTCGGGCTATACCCGCAAACTCAATGCAGAGCGGCGCACCGGCACACGTCACTAGCGCCGGTCCGCCGGAACACCTATGTTAACCCCAGAGAGGGACCATGGCCCGTTTGCTGTTCATTTTGATTGCCGTCGCAGCCTGTGTTGCACTGGTTGTCATATTACACGCACTCTGGACCGCTATCACACAAGCAGGCCGCGACAGGCTGAGCCCCGCATCGGGGATAACAAAGGGACAAGTCATGGCATCATCCGGCATTCAAAAGGCCGCCTATATCGCGTTGATCGTTGTCCTGTTTGGCGCGGCTTCCGGCTGGCTCGGAGGGCTTTAAGCGATGGCGCAACGTTTTGGCGGCAAATACAGCCCTGACGGCGACAACAGCCCCCCCGCCGAGCAACGGCGGCGGCGCGTGCAGGTCAACCCGGCTGGCGGACGCAGCAACGTCATGTTTATCCCCGCCATTCCGCTGGTCGCCACGACCTTGGGGGATGGTGCCGTGCCAATGACACTGGGGCTGGCCGGTGCCGGTCTGTGGACCCTGTCGGCATGGCTGCTGCGCGAGGGCTTGATGGCACATGCCGCCTTTGAGGACCGCAAGGTCGCCCGCCGCCCGGCCCTGCCCCGCAAGATTTTCGCAGCCGTCGGTTTCGGGTTCGGCACCGCGCTGGCCGTCATGGCGCATCAGAACACCGCGGACATCCTTTCCCCGCTGCTGTTCGGCATCTGCACCACCGCGCTGCATTTGGCCGCCTTTGGCATCGACCCGCTGAAATCCAAGGGCATGGAGGGCATCGACACCTTCCAGCAAGATCGCGTGGCCCGTGTTGTCGATGAGGCCGAAAAACACCTCAGCGCCATGACAGACGCACTGCTGCGTGCCGGTGATCGTCAGGCCCGTGCCAAACTGGAAGATTTTCAGGACGCGGCCCGCACCCTGATCCGCACAGTCGAAGAAGACCCGCGTGACCTGACAGCCGCCCGCAAATATCTTGGCGTCTATCTGCAAGGGGCGCGCGATGCCTCGATCAAATTTGCCGATATCTACAGCCGCACCCAGGATACCGATGCACGCAACGACTACATCGCGCTGCTGGATGACCTGGAACAGAATTTCGCCGCCCGCACCCAGAAATCGCTGCTGGATGACCGCAGTGACCTGACCATTGAAATCGACGTGCTGCGCGAGCGGCTGTCGCGTGAAGGGGTGCGTCTGGAACGCTGACCCCTCCCATCACTTTAAGGAACCGGAATACATGTCTGACACCGTAAGAGAAAAAGCCGCCCAATCCATCGCACTGGTTGAAGAGGTGACCGCCGTTGTCCTGCCCGAACCGATGCAGGCAAACGAGATTGTCCCGCTTGAAAAGGCCGACAAACCCTTGGGCGATGAGATCAAGCGCCGCATGGCTGAGATTGACATGGGCGACACCCAGTCGATTGTTTCTTTCGGCTCTGCCGCTCAGGCCGAGTTGCAGGAAATCAGCCAGTCCATGCTGGCCGATGTACGCAACAAGGATGTCGGGCCGGCCGGCGACTCACTGCGCAATATCGTCACCACCATCCGCGGTTTCTCTGTGTCGGAACTGGACGTGCGCCGCGACCGCAGCTGGTGGGAAAAACTGCTGGGCCGCGCCGCGCCCTTTGCGAAATTCACCGCCAAATTCGAAGAAGTTCAGGATCAGATCGACCGCATCACCGACAACCTGCTGAGCCACGAACATACGCTGCTCAAGGACATCAAGTCGCTGGATATGCTCTATGAAAAGACATTGCAGTTCTATGATGAACTGGCGCTCTATATCGCAGCTGGCGAGGCCAAGCTGGCCGAACTGGACGCAACTGCCATCCCCGCCAAAGAGCAAGAAGTCGAAGCCGCCCCCGAGAATGACGCGGTGATGGTGGCACAGGAACTGCGGGACATGCGCGCCGCGCGTGACGACCTGGAACGCCGTGTGCATGACCTCAAACTGACGCGTCAGGTGACCATGCAATCGCTGCCGTCTATCCGTCTGGTACAGGAAAACGACAAATCACTGGTCACCAAAATTAATTCGACCCTCGTGAACACCGTGCCTCTGTGGGAAACCCAACTGGCACAGGCCGTTACGATCCAGCGCTCTGCCGAGGCCGCAGTTGCGGTGCGCGAAGCCAATGATCTGACCAACGAGCTGCTGACTTCGAATGCCAAAAACCTGCGCGACAGCAACAAAATCATCCGTCAGGAAATGGAACGTGGTGTGTTCGACATCGAAGCCGTGAAAAAGGCAAATGCCGATCTGATCGGCACCATCGAGGAATCGCTGCAAATCGCCGATGAAGGCAAAGCCAACCGTGCTGCCGCCGAAGTCGAGCTGAAGGAAATGGAAGCCAAACTGCGCGACACGCTGGCCGCTGCCAAAGCCAAAAAGACCGGCCTTGGCGATACCACAGCCGGCTCCGTTTCAGGCTAAGCACAGATGACGCGGCGGGCCCCTGATATGATCCGGCGTTGGGGCGTGGCAGCTTGTGCCGCGTTCCTTGCCTCTTGCGCGGTTGAACCGCCGGTAACGCCGGTCAAAAAACCGCAAGCGCGACCCGCCGTTGTCGCCCCCCCCCCGGTTGTCGCCAAACCAACCTCGCAAGAAAGCGCGAGATTGCGGCAGTACTTCAATCAGGTGGAACGGGCTCAGCGCAGTCAGGGCCTGTTGCGCGTCGATGGTGGTGGCTCCGACACACCGTTTACCGCCGACATGCTGGCGCGCAATTTTGAACAGATTGCCTTCTTTAACGAATACGACGGCAATTTTTCCGGCCGTGGCGGGGCCAGCCCGCTGCGCCGTTGGTCCGCCCCGGTGCGCATGAAAGTGATCTTTGGCCAAGGGGTGCCGCCCTCACAACGCACATCCGATCGGAATGCGGTCAACAGCTACGCCCGCCGTCTGGCGCGGGTCACGGGCCATCCGGTTGCAACCAAGGGCGCGCCAAACTTTATCGTAATCATTGCCTCCGAAGATGACCGGGCCGAGACGCTGGCACAGGCCGCCGCCAGCGTGCCGGGCATTTCGACCAGCTCGCTTGTGGCGTTCCAGAATATGCGCCGCGACACCTATTGCGCCGTAGCCGCTTTTGCCGGCGGGGCGGATGACACCACCTATACGGCTGCTGTGGCGGTGATCCGTGCAGAAAACCCCGATCTGCTGCGCCTGTCCTGCATCCACGAGGAACTGGCTCAAGGGCTGGGCCTGGCCAATGACAGCCCCGCCGCGCGCCCCTCGATCTTTAACGATGACGACGAATTCGCCTTGCTGACCGACCATGACGAATTGCTGCTGAAAATGCTCTATGATCCCCGACTGCACAGCGGCATGAACGCCAAAGACGCAGCCCCCCTAACCCGCATCATCGCACGTGAATTAACGGGTGGGCCATTGTAACCCCTTCCCGAGTTTTCCGCGCTAAGAAACTGACGTAAAGGACCAATCACATGGGTATTTTCGATTTCCTCTCCGGCGAATTCATCGACGTCATCCACTGGGTCGACGACACCCGCGACACCATGGTCTGGCGCTTTGAACGTGAAGCCCATGAAATCAAATACGGGGCCAAGCTGACTGTGCGCGAAGGACAGGCGGCGGTGTTTGTGCATGAGGGCCAGCTGGCCGATGTCTTTACCCCCGGCATGTATATGCTGGAAACCAACAACATGCCGATCCTGACCACGCTGCAACATTGGGACCACGGCTTCAAAAGCCCGTTTAAATCGGAAATCTACTACGTCAACACCACGCGGTTCAACGATCTGAAATGGGGCACCAAAAACCCGATCATCGTACGTGACCCCGAATTTGGCCCGGTCCGTTTGCGCGCCTATGGCACCTATTCCGTAAGGGTCAGTGATCCGGCGCGGTTCCTGACTGAAATCGTCGGCACCGACGGCGAATTCACCATGGACGAGATCAGCTATCAGATCCGCAACATCATCGTACAGGAATTCTCCCGCACCATCGCCCGCGCCCAGATCCCAGTGCTGGACATGGCCGCCAATACCCGCGAACTCAGCCAGTTGGTGGGCCGCGAAATTGCCGCACAGCTGGCGGAGTATGGGCTGACCCTGCCGGAACTCTATATCGAGAATATTTCGCTTCCCCCTGCTGTCGAGGCGGTGATGGACAAGCGTTCCTCGATGGGCGTTATCGGCAACCTTAATGAGTATATGCAGTTTCAGGCCGCAGAGGCACTGGGGCGTGACGGGGCGGGCGCAGGTGCCATTCAGGCAGGCTTGGGCGCGGGCCTTGGTATTCAGATCGGTCAGGCCGCCGCCGCCACTGCCGGCCCATGGGGGGCCAGACCCGCAGCACCACAGGCCTCCGCACCGCAAGCCCCGATGGCACCGCCCCCGCCCCCGGTGGAACATGTCTGGCACATCGCTGTCGCAGGCGAGACAACCGGCCCGTTCTCCAAGGCTGCGATGGGACGCAAAGTGACCGAAGGTGCCCTGACCCGCAACACCTATGTCTGGACCCCTGGTCAGGACGGCTGGCAGCGGGCCGAGGACGTGACCGAACTGGCGCAGCTCTTTACCGTGATGCCACCGCCTCCGCCGGCGGCGTAATCGCCCGGCTTCAATGGCATAAATCAATCGCAAGGGGGCCCGGAAACATTAGTGTTCCCTTGCTTTACCCTCCACCAATTTGCCTCCTATCCCCGCGCCCCACTGCCCGCCGCCCCAACCGCCACACCAACGGGGCAAACCACGCTGGCAGAGCGCTGCTTTGGGCGCTATGTCTGAACTATGACCGAGCAACTGATCCCAGACGCCCCCCAATCCGAACATCGCTTTCCCTGCGACACCTGCGGCAGCGACCTGCGCTTTGCGCCGGATGTGGGACAACTGGTCTGTGACCATTGCGGCAATAGCGAAACCATCGAAGGGGCCGGCTTTCGCCTGCGCCCGATCACCGAACAGGATCTGCACGCCGGGCTGGACGCGGACCTTCCTGCCGAACAGATGGAAGAGACCCGGGTCACCCAATGCCCTAACTGTGCCGCACAGGTCGAATTCAGCGAAACCAAACACGCCACGGAATGCCCGTTCTGCGCCACCCCTGTGGTGGTGGACACCGGCACCAACCGCCATATCAAACCCCGCGCGGTGTTGCCCTTTGCCGTGCCCCAAGAGGGGGCGCGCGACGCCATGAAAGACTGGCTAGGCAGCCTTTGGTTCGCCCCAAACGGTCTACAGGAATACGCCCGCAAGGGACGCCAGATGCAGGGCATCTATGTGCCCTACTGGACCTATGACGCCGACACCCGCAGCCGCTATTCCGGCCAACGCGGCACGGTCTATTACGTCAGCGAAACCGTGGTGCGCGATGGCAAAAGAACCACCCGTCAGGTCGCCAAGGTCCGCTGGCGCGCGGCATCGGGGCGGGTGGCGCGGTTCTTTGATGATGTTCTGGTGCTGGCCTCAAACTCCCTGCCCAAGAAATACACCGATGCGCTGGAACCCTGGGATCTGTCAGCGCTGGAACCCTACGCCCCGGAATACCTCGCCGGGTTCCACGCCGAGGCCTATTCGGTCCCGCTCAGGGACGGCTTTGCCGAGGCCCGCGCCCATATGGACCGGGTGATTGAACGGGATGTGAAATTCGACATCGGTGGCGACCGCCAGCGGGTGCATTCCATCGACACAGACCTCAGCAACCTGACCTTCAAGCACATCCTTCTGCCGGTCTGGCTGGCAGCCTATAAATACCGTGGCAAAACCTATCGCTTTGTCGTCAACGGACGCACCGGACGGGTACAGGGCGAACGCCCCTACTCGGCCATCAAAATCACCATCGCAGTGATCCTCGGCGCGATAGCCGCAGGCGTCATCGGCTATCTGGCAGCACAAAAATGACCGCATATGACACGCTGAACGACACGTTGAAATCGCGCTATTCCTGCCGCGCCTTCCGCCCCGATCCCGTCCCCGACAGCACCATCACCAAAATCGTCGAGGCCGCCCGCCATGTGCCCTCCTGGTGCAATGCCCAGCCTTGGCAGGTCACGATCACCAAAGGGAACGCAACGCAGGCCTTTCGCACCATGCTCAGCGATCTGGCCGCCAACGGCACCCTGCCCGCCCCCGACCTTGCCTGGCCCAGCGACTATACAGGCGCATATGCCGACCGCCGCCGCACCTGCGGTTTTCAACTTTATGATGCTGTTGGCATCGAAAAATCCAACCGCGCTGGCCGGACAGCCCAAATGATGCGCAACTATGCCCTGTTTGACGCCCCCCATGTGGCCATCATCCATTCCCCCGGCGAACTTGGCCCCTATGGTGCCATGGACAGTGGCGGCTTTGTCACCGCCTTCACTCTGGCTGCAACAGCGCTTGGCGTCGCCACCATCCCCCAAGCCGCGATTGCCGCCTATGCCCCGCAGGTCCGCGACCACCTTGGCATTGCAGACGACCGCTTGGTGCTTTGCGCGATATCCTTCGGCTATGCCGACCCCGATCACCCCGCCAACGGATTTCGCACCAGCCGGGCCACCGCCGCAGACATCATCGACTGGAAAGAGTGAAATGTTCCCGATCCCCTCAACAGCAAATTGCCCCGTCTCTTGCCCCCCGCGCATAGGCACCCTGCCCCGTGATCTGCCTGCAACATCGGGGGCCTTCTAAATGCGCGCCCTTTTGCAACGTGTCACCGCGGCAAGTGTCACCGTGGACGGCTCAACCATCTCCGAAATCACCCATGGCCTGCTGATCTTCGTCTGCGCCATGCCCGACGACACCCCGGCAACCGCCAAGGCGCTGGCCGCCAAAGTCGCCAAACTGCGCCTGTTCAAAGACGCTGACGGTAAAATGAACCTCAGCCTGCCCCAGACCGGCGGCGCGGCCCTTGTGGTCAGCCAGTTCACCCTGGCCGCCGACACCCGCCGCGGCACACGTCCGGGCTTTTCCTATGCCGCCAAACCCGACCTCGCCAAATCCCTCTATGAAGGGTTTGCCGATGACATCGCCGCCCTTGGCATCCCCACCCAACGCGGCCGCTTCGGTGCGGATATGTCCGTCGCCCTCACCAATGACGGGCCGGTCACCATCTGGCTCGATACCGACACCTGATCAACCTTGGTTTCGGAGCCGCCCTTGCTTGAGAACAGGCGGACATAAGACGCGACAGCTGCCAAGGCAAATCTACGCGGGGCCCCTTTGGGGATACGTTGATTTTCCTTTGCGGGTGGCGTGGCTTTTGTCAGACAGAGATCAATCAAGGGCGGCTCTGAAACCGCTTGGTTTTGGTGGGCCCGCAGCCTCTTTTCTCTCTTGTACCATTGCGGCCCCTATCGCCGCGCCGCCCCGCGCCTATGGCTCGCGGAAGGCTTCCTTGCTCTTATACAAGGGCTTCAGCAGATACTGTAAAACCGTCTTCGACCCTGTGTGCAATTCCACACTGGCCTGCATCCCCGGCCTGATCCGCAAGGACGCCTGCCGCTCGGTCAGATGTTCGGTATCCACCTGTAAGGTCACCTTATAATGCGGGTTCCCATCCGCCTCACGTGCCCGTTCGTCTTTGAACGTATCGGCGGAAATCAACGTCACCTTGCCCTTTAACGTCCCGAAAATTGTATAGTCATAGGCCGAAAGCTTCACAGTCGCCTCCTGCCCGGGACGCACGCCGGCGATATCCTCGGGCTTCACCCGCGCCTCAACAAACAGCTCTTCACCCAAAGGGATGATCTGCAAAATCTCTTCGCCCGGGCGCACAACACCGCCAATGGTCGTGACCGACAGGTTGTTCACAATCCCCCGCATCGGGCTGACCAGAACCGTGCGGTTCAACTGGTCGGTGCTGGATTTCAAATTCTGGCGCAATGTTGCCAGCTCTTTCAACACATCGGAGTATTCCTGTGCCCGTTCCAGCTCGGTCCGGGTCGTCACCTCGTCATGGCGAATCTGCGCATCCGCATAAGATTTGCGCGCCCGCGTCGCTTCGATCAGGGAAACGATATTGCGCTCCAACAGATCGTTCATCAGGTTTGCTTCGCGCTCGGCCTCGATCAACACCCGTTTCGCCCCGTCCGAACGGGATACAAAATCAGACTGGCGTGCCCGCAACAGCGACCGCTCCGAGGCAACAATATCAGGTGTGCGCGCGGCCCATTCATCGGGCACGGTAAAGTCAAACTGCCCGGCCAGCTCGGCCTCAAGCCGCAGTCGGCGAATTTCGAAGGCTGAAATCTGGTCGCGCAGATCATCCACCGACGATTGGAACTGCGTGCCATGCAGCCGCGCCAGCACGTCACCGCGCTCCACGATATCGCCTTCGCCCACGGCCAGCTCGGCCAGGATACCACCCTCAAGGTTCTGAATGATCTGTGGCCGCGAGGATGAGATCATCGATCCTTCTGCCCGCACAATTTCGTCAACCCAGGCAAAAGCCGCCCAGATCATAAACACCAGCACCGCCCCGCCACACAGCCAGATCACCGCAGAAGGGCCGCGCATCTGGCGCCCCATTTGCGCATCCATCGTGGTGGGGTTCACTAGTGTCATGCCGCCTGCCCTTTTGTACTCGCAAGATGGCTCAGCACCTTGTCCT
The DNA here is from genome assembly GCF_029285175.1 of Sulfitobacter sp. M05. Lineage (GTDB taxonomy): Bacteria > Pseudomonadota > Alphaproteobacteria > Rhodobacterales > Rhodobacteraceae > Sulfitobacter. Next base: position 1,580,950 of record NZ_JABEDH010000001.1, read on the forward strand.
TGGGTCCGTCAATTGTCATCTGCCCGCCCTGCAAAACCAGCGTCCGCTCGGTCAGCGCTAGAATCGGCGCACGGTGCGTCGCGATAATCGCGGTGCGCCCCTCCATCCAGGTTTCCAACCGGCTGACCAAAGTGCGCTCAAGCGTCTGGTCCAGCGCCGCCGTCGGCTCATCCAGCAGGCATACCTTGGGGTCCTGCAACCACAACCGGGCCCAGCCGATCGACTGGCGCTGGCCAATGCTCAGCCCTGCGCCATTGTCCTTGATCTCAAGGTCCAGCCCCTTGTGATGTTCTTTCACAAACGGCCCCAAGCCAGCAAAATCCAGCGCCGCCTGCAAGCGTTTGTCATCGCGTTCCAGCATCGTCAGGTTCAGGTTATCGCGCAGGGTGCCAGCAAACAGGCGCACATCCTGCCCCAGATACCCAATCAACCGGCGCAAATCGCGCGGTTCAATCTGGCTCATCTCGGTACCGTCAATCATCACCCGTCCGGTTTCCGGCGAATAAAGACCGCTGAGCAGCTTCAACAAGGACGACTTGCCCGACCCGTTGGCCCCCAACACCGCAACCTTCTGCCCTGGCAGGATCGCCATGCCTTTGATGTTCAGTGTCGGCGCACCGTCCTCTTCATAGCGGAAGGTCACATCGCGCAGCTCGAAATGCCCCTTCAGGCTCTCGCGGCGCAGATAGGTACGGTCTTCGCTTGCGTCCTGTTCGGCACCGGCAATCATTTCCAATCCGTCCAGCGCCGATTTCACATTGCCCCAACGCGCCATCGTGCCCGCCAGCTGTGTCAGCGGCGACAGGGTGCGCCCGGTCAGAATGCCAACCGCAATGATCGACCCCACCGTAAACTGACCCGCAAACACCAGATATGTACCGGTGATCACCGCCGCCACATAGGTGCCCTGCTGCACACCCTGCGACCAGAATGTCAGGGTCGAAGCCAGCTTGCGCTGCTCTGAAGATTTCACTGCCTGCACCGTGTTCAGCTCTTGCCACAGACGCGCAACACGATCCTCACCACGCTGGGTCTTGATCGTATCAAGCTCAAAAATCGTTTCATGCAACAAGCGCGAGGATTTCGCAGAAGCCCCTTGGGTTTCCTGGGTCAGGCGGATCATCTTGCGCTGCAAAAAGAACCCCGGGATCACCATAAGGATACCGCCAAGTATCAGTACCCAAACAACATTCCCCGCAATGCTGGCCACCAGAAACAAAAACACAAAGATGAACGGCACATCCGCAATCGTGCCAATGGTCGAGGCGGTAAAGAACTCGCGCACCGATCCGAATTCACGCATCGCCGAAAACACCTGATTGGGGGCCTGCCCCTTGGCATCCGATTTCATCCCCAAAATCCGGTCCATCAGAACCTGAAGCACGGAAATCTCGATCTGCCGCCCTGCCCCATCCATCAGACGCGCCCGCGCAATCTTGATAAAGGCTTCCATCAACAGGGCCAGCCCGGCACCAATTGCCAGCACCCACAGGGTGGCTTCGGACTGGTGCGGAATAACCCGGTCATAAACCTGCAAGGAAAACAGCGCCACGGCCACCGCCAAAAGGTTCGCCACAAACGACCCCATTGCAACCTCGGCCATCTGGCGCTTGAACCGGCCAAACTGCCCCCAGAACCAATGCGGCGCGGCACTTTCGGTCTTGTGGGTTTCGGCTACCTTGGCCAGCGGGGTTTCGGCCCGCACCAGCAAGCCGGCAAAAAATGGCTTGAAATCGCTGACCGGCACAAATGCCCGGTTGTCAGGGCAGCTGGTGTCGAAAATGATCAGATCGCCACGCGACTGCCCCATCACCAACAAGACCTGACCGGATGTCATATAGGCCAGCGCCGGCCAGAGATCCGCCGTCAAAGGGCCTTCCTTGGTCACCTGCGCCAACAATCCCAGCGTGCGCAACCCGTGGGCAATGGCCGATGCCTCGTCCTTGTCCTTGGCCCCCTCACGGGTGGCCCCCCCAATGGCTTCGAACAAATCGCGCCGGACGGCCTCAACCCCCAGCAAACCCGCATAGGTTACGGCCAGCTGGGCACGCACGTTAATACGTTCTTCAAAACTAGAGGGTTTCGAGACATCAGCAGGACGCCCGTCCCCATTGGCCGCCGCCAGACGTCCCTGATTTCCATTGCTGATCTTAAGGGTGAACGCGCGCTTCTCGGTCAAATCTCGTCCCCATCAGCCAGCACGCCCAACAGGCGCGCCAGATCGAGCTGCAACTGCGCAGCCTCATACTTTAACGTCACCTCTGTCTGCTGCTGGCGCACAAAGGTCTCGTAAACACTCACAACATCCATGACCTGCCGCTGACCGGCGTCATATTGTTCCTGAAACACCTCCAGATTGCGCTGTGCCTGCGCGGTCAGACCGGCAGCCTCATCCGCCTGCCGTGACTTGGCGGCAATCTGCCCTTCCAGCTTGCGCAGCTTGCGGTTGGCATCTTCATTGGCTTGCGCCACCTGCCGCCCCGCCGCTTCCTTGGCCTCTTCGATGGCCCGCAGGGTTGCGCCAGTGCCAAAGCCCAGCAAGGTATCCGAGCTGACCCGCAACCCGATATCGGAATTCTCGCCGATTGTTCCGCCCGCGGACAAACCGGGCAACTGGTTCGCACGGTCAATCTTTGCCGCCGCGATGGCCCGGGTCTTCTCGGCCTCGGCCAGCACCACGTCCAGAGGCTGTGCCGCCTCGGCAGACACCCGCAAGGACGGCGCACCGCGCAGCCCGCTTAAGGGGTCGATGGACATGGCGTTCAATTCGGCAATCGCTGTATTGGCAGCTTCGATATTGGCCGCGCGGTCGGCACGGATCTCCGACAGCTTCTGACGCAGGATGTTCAAATCCGATCTGTCCGACACCCCGCCCTTAACACGTTCCGACATGATATATTCGAACCGCCCCATATCGCGCAGCGAGGCATCCGACAGGGCCGCCTTTTCACGCCCCTCCGCCGCCGCCACATAAAGCGCAAGTGCTGTATGTACCCGGTCGTTTGTATCTTTCGCCAGGTTCACCGCTGCAACCTCAACGTCGGCAATGGCAAACTCGCGTTCCCCCTTGCGACGGCCATTGTCAAACAGCACCTGATCCACCACCAGATTTGCCACCAACGACCCCAGTGAGGTCAGGCTGATGTCCGGTCCGATTTTGGGCAACCAGTTCTTCGAGGCCGCCTCGGAACGCAAGCGCGCCGCGCGCAAATCGGATTCCGCGGCCCGTGAACTTGCCGCCAATACCGACGTGGCAACCTGTTCATAGCTGCTGCCGGAGGGCAGAGCCGAACGGCGGGCCGACAATCCCTGAATGATCGCGCTTTCGGAATTTACTTTTTCCGCATGGCTGGGCCGGGCAACAGAGCTGGCATCAGGGGACCGCAGCCGCGCCACAAAGTCACCCGCCTCACTGCCTGCGTCTGACAGGCATCCTGTCAGGGTAAACGCAACCGCGCACACGCCGACTGCCCTGTTCACACCTTGCCCCATATCATGCCCTCAAAGCCTCGGCCTTGCGGCCGATATTAACCGGGGGCGCGGGTCATTTGACGCCCGCGCCTCTCCGTTTCTGCTTGTTTAGGTGATCACGTCGATTTGGTCGTCAACGATGATCGTGCCCTCGGTACCCAGTGAATAGGTGGTCTGACCACCGCTGCTGGTCCCGCGTGTCGCGCCCAGCATCGTAACCGTGTCATCCGCACCACCCAAGATCATCAGCTGGTTGGAATTGCTGGACAGCGCAAGCAAGGCAGCTTCATCAATGGTCAGATTGCCCTCTTCGGCAAAGGTCATGTCCACTGTTTCGATGTTGTAGGTGCCAAGCGCCGGGTTGTTGATCGCAATCGTTGAATTCGGCGCGCCGTCGTCTAGAACCACATAGGTGCCAGTGGTGTTCTGCGCATCATCAGTCGCTGTGATGACCAGATGCGAGCCGTCCGGCACATCCGAGTTGAACTCGATGTTGGTTTCGGGACGGGTCATGCTGGCGCCGCTCTGCGAGGCCACCTCGGTCACACTGCCATTGTCCTGCACCTGATACACCGACAGTTCATCATCGGTCAGATCAGTCGACATCCCACGGAAGCCAACCCGGCCTTCGTTCAGACTTTCGATTGCCGGACCGGAAGGGGCCGATGTATCAATCGCCAGCGTGTCGTTGATCGTGTCGACGTTGCCAACCGCATCCGTGGCCGTGACCACGATGTTTGCGTTATAGCTGCCGTCGCGGATCGCGGAGGGCGGGATGGTCAAACTCCAGTTGCCCGCTGAATCCACAACAGCCGCGTAAGGCGTGCCATCAAAGTTGACCGATACGGTGCTGCCGATCTCGACTTCACCACCCAGATCAATGCCTGTGGCCGCTTCGGCAATGTTGACTGTGTTGTCAGCGCCGCCAACCCCGCCGTCGATGCTCAACGGCACAACTTCGGTGTCTACATTCACAACATTGGATACCGTGGCCGTGTTGCCCGCTCGGTCCGTCGCCTGCACTGAAACAGTCGCCGTATAGGTGCCCTCGGCAACCTGGCTGGCGGCATAGTTTGCCGTCCATGTGCCGTTCGGTGCAACAAGCGCATTGACCGCCACACCGTTCAGCGTGACCACAACCGCAGTTGACCCCACTTCTGTGGTCCCAGTAACCTGCACACCGCCACCGTTTACACGCTCGGCACCGTTAATCGTGCCGTCGCCTTCGATGATATTGGCCTGCACCCCAAGGTTATCCACCCGCGTATCGACCTCGACACTGTCAGATGCATTCAGCGTGTTGCCGGCAGAATCCGTCGTGGTCGCTGTGATCTGGGCTGTATAAACGCCCGGCGTCACATCTGCGTTAGAGTAATGCGCCGTCCAGTTGCCCGCCGCATCGGCGTTCACGGTCTTGGCCACGCCACCCATGGTCACAGTGACAACCGCGTTCGGGTTGGACGTACCGGTCAGGACCACACCATCAGAAGCTTCCAGCTGGTTGATGATGTCATCGCCTTCAACCGGTGCCGGGCTGATGGTCAGAATACCGCCGTCACGGTCGATTTCGACGTTGCGGGTGATGGTGTCGACGTTGCCGGCAATGTCTGTTGCCACCGCAGTCATCACTGCGGTCTGTTCTCCTGTCGGAATGACATTGGATGCAAAGTTCACGGTCCAGCTGCCATCCGCAGCAACCGTCGCCGCCTGCGTACTGCCGCCAAAGGTCACCATCACCGAAGACCCCGGCTCGGTAGTCCCTGTCATGACAAGGCCCTGTGCCGCTTCTTCATTGTTGATGACGCCATCCGTGCCACCTGTGGAACCTGTAAAGGCAAAGTCACGCACCAGCGTATCAATGTCCACCAGACCTGTGGCCGTGCTTGAGTTGCCCAAAGCATCGGTTGCAACCGCTGTAACTGTCGCCTGCAATTCGCCGGTTGGCACTTCGCTCATGGCGAAATCCGCAGACCAGTTGCCATTGGCGTCCACTGTCGCGCTGTGCGATCCGGTGCCAAAGTTGACAACCACGGTTGATCCCGCCTGTGCGGTACCGGTCAGGGTTACACCGTCCTGCTGCTCTACCGCGTTCACAATGCCGTCTGTTTCAACATTTGCCGTGTCGATGGTGACATTGGACACTGTGTCGATGACAACAGTGTCGGTAATGGTTGTTGTATTGCCAAATGCATCTGCGCTGACAATTGTAACCCCGGTGGAGTATTCCCCCCCCTCAAGCGTGCCTGACGCCCAGTTGACAGACCATGTGCCGCCTTCGGAAACAGTGGTTGTCTGCTCGATTCCGGCAATGGTCACCAGAATGGAGGCACCCGGCTCACCTGTACCGGACAGGGTCACCCCGCCCGCAAAGCTGACCGCGTTAAAGAAATCACCAACTGAATCCGTACCGGTCGAGACATCCACCAACGGCGGCGTCAAATCGATCACATATCCCGGACCGTCCAGAACCACTTCGCCACCCTCGGTGACAACAGTCACGACAGCCTCATACGTGCCATCCGGTGGGAAATTCGGCGGGACAAAACTACAGGTAAAGTGACCTTCTGTGTCGATGACAGTTTCAACCTGAACATCGCCCAGCTTCACGATAACCTTGTCGCCCGGCGCACCGCCACCTGTGATGACGATCTGCTGCTCGGCGCCATCGCCACCGATCTGGCCAACGCTGTCAGGGTCATTGACATAAGGGTCCTGAACCAGATCACGGTCTCCGCCGCCACCGCCGGTGCTACCACCGCCGCCATCGCCGCCTTTACCGCCGCCACCAGCACCGACAACCGCCGCGCCGCCAACAACAGCCGCCGCCGCAACGCCGGAACCGCCGCCCAGCAAACCGGCCCCAAGCAGGGGCGCGGGGAACATAGACACTTCATTATCGGCATAACCGGCTGCTGCCAGCTCGGTGCGCCCCAGATAGATCAGATCATCCGAAGGAGACCACTTGCCCCACTGCTCGGTCGGGCCAAACTGCGCATAAAGCTCGCCTGCACCCGTATCCACAAAGGCCACCTCGTTCAGGTAGCCATCAGCCGAGATAAACAAGCGGTTCGGCGTGCCGGAACCGTTGAAATAATTGTCGATCGTAATCTGACGCCCGTCGGTCAGCGTGATCACCAGATCGCTGCCCTCACGCACTTGTGATGCCAGATCGACCTGTCTCAGATTAAGAGAAATTTCCTGACCTGCGCCAGCCTGAATTGCGTGGGCCTGCGCACCATCCGGAACCGTACCACGCTGCAAACCGCCCGCACTATCGCGGACGACGAAATCAATCGCCTTCATAGCTTCACCACTCTACCTCAAAGCACCCGTTCTATGCGGAGCTTATCGTTTTTATGTTCCAGACCGGGCCGTTCAAGCGCCCCGTGCCTGCTGTTATTCTTGGACAAATAATTACCTTGAAAAGGCCATTTTGACCAGACGCTTTTTTGAACCGATTCGAGAATGCTCGCTATGCGGGAGGATACTTAGGTAAAAACACCCCCGCAATCGGCACCCCCATGCGCCCCAAAGCCAGTAATTCTGCCTGCACGAGCCCCTTCAGTGCAGCAAAGCAACAGTTGACAAAAAATCTGTTAACACCAACGCTCGCCACATGAAAACAGCCCCTAACGCCCTGCGCGAAATCACCGAAAATCCCGACTTTGGGATCACCCTTTCTGATGGATGCCGCCTTTCGGCCCGCGTCTGGATGCCCAAAGACGCCGGTGACGATCCGGTCCCGGTGATCCTTGAATACCTGCCCTATCGCAAACGCGACGGCACCTGCGCGCGTGACGCCCTCACACACCCTTGGTTTGCCGAACGCGGCTATGCCTGCCTGCGCGTCGACATGCGCGGCAATGGCGACAGTCACGGGTTAATGGAAGATGAATACGCCCCACAGGAACAGGCCGACGCGGTAGAGATCATCAACTGGGTGGCCGCACAGCCGTGGTGCAATGGCCGTGTCGGGATGATGGGGATCAGCTGGGGCGGATTCAACGGGCTTCAGGTTGCGGCCCTTGCGCCGCCGCCCCTCAAGGCGGTGATCACCCTGTGTTCCACCGTCGACCGCTTTGCCGATGACATCCACTACAAAGGCGGCTGCCTGCTGAACGAAAACCTCGGCTGGGGGGCGACCATGTGGTCCTACTCCTCACGCGCACCTGATCCCGCCCTGCGTTCCGACTGGCGCGAGATGTGGCTTGACCGGCTAGAGGCGGAACCCTTTTTGCCGGCGGTCTGGCTGCGCCACCAAAGCCGCGATGCCTATTGGCGCCATGGCTCCGTGATCGACAACTACCCCGCCATCAAGGCCAAGGTGCTGGCCGTTGGCGGCTGGGGCGATGCCTATAAAAACGCTGTTCCACAGCTGGTCGAGGCCCTGCCCGGGGCCAAGGGCATCGTCGGGCCATGGGTGCATAAATACCCGCATTTCGCCGTCCCCGAACCGCGCATCGGTTTCCTGCAAGAGGCACTGCGCTGGTGGGACCGCTGGCTCAAGGACAAAGATACCGGCGTTGAGGATGATCCCGACTACCGCGCCTATCTGATGGACGGTGTGCGCCCCGCGCGGGCCTATGCAACCCGCCCCGGGCGCTGGATCGCAGAAGCAACCGGGGCGACATCACACCTGCCCAGCAAGACGTTGCACCTCAACGGCGCGACCCTTGCCGACACCGCCGCCCCGCTAGAACGCACCATCGCCTCCCACGCCCATTGCGGTGCCGAGGCCGGCGAATATTGCGCCATATGGCTGGGGCCGGAAACCCCGGGCGACCAACGCGGCGATGATGCACTTTCGACGTGTTTTGACAGCACCCCCTTGACCCAGGACATGGATATCGTCGGGGCACCGCAGGTCACCCTGACCCTAACCAGCGATCACCCCCAAGCACAGATTGCCGTGCGCCTGAACCACATCCACCCCGACGGGGCCGCGACACGCATCACCTATGGCGTTTTAAACCTGTCGCACCGCAACAGCGCCTCTGATCCCAAACCGATGCCCGCAGGCACCGCGCAACAGGTGACCCTTGCACTGGATCACATCGCCTACCGCATCCCCAAAGGCCACAGCCTGCGCCTGTCGATATCGGATGCCTATTGGCCCCTGCTCTGGCCCTCGCCTGCCGCAACCTCGCTGCGGCTGACCGCAGGCCAGATCACCCTGCCGCAACGCCCGACCAGTGGCGGCGATGAACATCTCTTTGAACCACCTACCGCGGCAGAGCCTTGGCAGGTCGAAACCCTACGCGCCGACAGCCACGTGCGCCGACAGGAAACCGATACGGTAACGGGAATTGTCAGCCTGATCATCGAGGATGATTTCGGTGCCACGCGTGATTCAGACCACGGGTTGATCACGAGTTCCGTGGCGCGGGAACACTGGTCTATCCATCCCGACGACCCGCTATCCGCCACAGGGCGCTGCCACTGGACCGACTGCCTGACCCGTGATGACATCAATTTGCGCACCGAAACCCACTGCGAAATGACCTGCGACGCCGGCAAATTTTACCTGACAGCCCGCGTGGAAGCATTCGAAAACGACACTTGCATCTACAGTCGCGACGTCTCAGAAAGCATTGATAGGGAACACCTTTAACCGAAACCCAACAACCGACGACCGTAATAACGCTTGCGACATGAACGGAAATGATTAACGTTGATTCATCAATCAACAAAAACTTGCGCCCAAGCGCAGACACCTCACGGGAGATATCTTATGAATAACGAACTAAAGCATCTGACGGGCAAGGTTGCCTCGGGCCTGATGACACGCCGCGAATTTGTTGGCCGCGCTGCCGCTCTTGGCGTCACCGCTGCGGTTGCCAACACCATGTTGGCCAGCAGCGCTGCCGCAGACACGCCCAAACGTGGCGGCATGATGAAAATCGGTTCATCAGGCGGTGAATCCACAAACACCCAAGACCCGGCACTGGTTGCTTCCGAAGCGCCATTGAACAACATCCGCTCGTGGGGGGAATTGCTGGTCGAAGTCGACGCCAACGGCGAAATCGAAAACCGCATGGCCGAAAGCGTTGAAGCATCTGCCGATGCCAAGCAGTGGGTCTTCAAGATCCGCAAAGGCATCCCGTTCTCGAACGGCAAAGACATGACGCCGGACGACGTCCTGAAAACCATGCAGCGCCACTCGAATGAGGACTCCAAGTCCGGCGCGCTGGGGATCATGAAAGGCATCTCCGAGATGAAGGTCGACGGCGACAACTTCATCGTCAATCTCGAAACACCAAACGCTGACCTTCCGTTCCTGATGGCCGACTATCACCTGATGATCCAGCCAAACGGCGGCATGGATGATCCGGGTGCCGCAATCGGCACCGGTGCTTACACCCTTGAAATCGACGAACCCGGTGTGCGCCATGCCTTCAAACGTCGCGATGATTACTGGGATGCGGACAACCGTGGTTTTGCCGATGAAATCGAACAGCTGGTGCTGAACGATGCCACCGCCCGTACTGCCGCGCTGCAATCCGGTCAGGTCCACATCATCAACCGCGTTGACCCAAAGGTTGCCGCCCTGCTCGACCGTGCGCCAAACCTGCGCGTTGAATCCGTTGCTGGCCGTGGCCACTATGTGTTCATCGCACACAAGGACACCGCACCTTTCGACAACAACGATGTGATGCTGGCGCTGAAATACGCGATCAACCGCGACGAAATGGTCGACAAAATCCTGCGCGGCTATGGCACCAAAGGCAACGACATGCCGATCAACGCCGCCTACCCGCTGTTTGACGAAACCATCCCACAGCGCGAGCATTCCATCGAAAAGGCCAAAGAGCATTACGCGAAATCCGGCCACGATGGCTCGCCGATTGTTCTGCGTGTTGCCGACGGTGCCTTCCCCGGTGCTGTGGATGCCGCTGCCCTGTTCCAGCAATCAGCCCAAGCGGCAGGTATCCCGCTGGAAATCAAACGCGAGCCAAACGACGGTTACTGGTCCGAGGTCTGGAACGTACAGCCCTTCTGCGCCTCTTACTGGGGTGGCCGTCCGGTACAGGACCAGATGTATTCGACCGCCTATCTGTCGACCGCAGACTGGAACGACACCCGCTGGAAACGTCCAGAGTTCGACGCGATGCTCAACGCGGCCAAGGCCGAGCTGGACAACGCCAAGCGCAAGGAACTCTATTCCAAGATGGGCCGCATGTTGAACGAAGAAGGTGGTCTGATCCTGCCAATGTTCAACGACTTTGTGAACGGTGTGTCCAACAACATCGGTGGCTGGGTCAACGATCCAAACGGCCCGGTGATGAACAACATGTCGCATTTCAAATGCTGGTTGAAGGACGCTTAAGGGCGGCCTGATCATGCACCCCATTTTGAAACTGATAGCTCAGCGCGTTGCGCTGGGCTTGATGCTCCTCTTCGCAGCATCCATCCTTATTTTCGGCGGCACAATGTTGCTGCCCGGCGACGTGGCCCAGCAAATCCTTGGCCAGTCTGCAACCCCCGAAAGCCTCGCCAACATGCGTGCCGAACTGGGCCTGAACGACCCGCCTGTCGCGCGCTACTTCCAATGGCTCGGAGGCTTTTTGCAAGGCGACCTTGGCACCGCCCTTACCAACGGACGCGATATCGCCGAAAGCCTTGGTGGACGCCTCAAAAACACACTTTTCCTCGCCTTCTGGGCAGCCCTGATATCGGTACCACTGGCCATCTTCCTTGGCCTGCTGGCGGTGCGTTACAAAGACCGCATTCCCGACAAGCTGATCTCGGCAGTGACCCTCACAACCATTTCGATCCCTGAATTTATGATCGGCTATGTCCTGATCTATTGGGTTTCCATCCAGATGGGCTGGTTCTCCTCTGTCGCCATCATCAATGACAGCATGTCACTGGGCCAAAAGCTGAACGCCATTGCCATTCCCGTCATGGTGCTGACCCTCGTGGTGCTGGCCCATATGATGCGCATGACCCGCGCCGCGATCCTGAACGTGATGCAATCGGCCTATATTGAAACCGCGGAACTCAAGGGCATGGGGATGCTAAAGATCATCGCCAAACACGCCTTTCCCAACGCCATCGCCCCGATCGTCAATGTGGTCATGATCAACCTTGCCTATTTGGTGGTTGGCGTGGTCGTGGTCGAGGTGGTCTTTGCCTATCCCGGCATGGGGCAATACCTTGTGGACCACGTTGCCAAACGCGATGTGCCTGTGGTGCAGGCCTGCGGGCTGATCTTTGCCGCGGTCTATATCGGGCTGAACCTGATTGCCGACATCGTCTCAATCCTAGCAAATCCACGGTTGAGGCATCCAAAATGAAGAACATTCCAATTTCCGCCCTCATCGGCCTGTTCTTCACCGGCCTGTATTTCCTGATGGCCCTGTTTGCCCCGCTCATTGCCCCCTACGGCATGGCCGAGGTGGTGGGCGATGTCTGGGAACCCTCCTCGTCACAGTTCCTGCTGGGCACGGATAGCATCGGGCGTGATCTGCTCACCCGCCTGATCTATGGCGGGCGCACCACGATTTTTATCGCGACCATGGCCACCATCCTCAGCTTCACATTGGGCTCTGTCCTCGGCTTTTTCGCGGCGGTCTCTGGCGGCTGGGTTGACCAGGCAATCTCGCGCTTTGTCGATCTGATCATGTCGATCCCCTCGCTGATCTTTGCGCTGGTGGTCTTGTCGGTCATGCCAACCACCACTTTCATCCTGATCCTGCTGATGGGCCTGCTGGATTCCACCCGCGTCTTCCGCCTCGCACGCGCCGTTGCCGTCGACATCACAGTGATGGACTATGTCGAAGCCGCCCGCCTGCGTGGCGAGAAAACCGCTTGGATCATCTTTCGCGAAATCCTGCCCAACGCCCTGTCACCGCTGATCGCGGAAATGGGCCTACGCTTTATCTTTGCGGTGCTGTTCATCTCGACCCTGTCGTTCCTCGGCCTTGGCGTACAACCGCCGCTGGCGGATTGGGGTGGCATCGTGAAGGAGAACAAGGAAGGCATCAACTACGGCATTCAGGCGGCACTTTATCCGGCCTATGCCATCGCCACCCTGTGCATCTCGATCAACCTCGTGGCCGACTGGATCCTGAACCGGACCACATCACTTAAGGGAGGGCGCGGCTGATGTCAGAACCACTTCTCAAACAGCCTCTCTTGCAAGTTCGCGGCCTCAAGATCGGGGCAACCGTCTATCCCCCCGGTGAACGCCCCCACGCGATTGAAATCGTGCATGGCGTCGACTTCGACCTTGAGGGGGGCAAGGTCCTTGGCCTGATCGGGGAATCCGGTGCCGGCAAATCCACCATCGGGCTTGCCGCCATGGCCTACGGGCGCGGTGGTGTCGAAATCACCGGCGGCGAGGTCCACGTGAATGGCCGTGACATCCTTCAATCCGGCCTGCGCGACGTGCGCAAACTGCGCGGCGGGGAAGTCACCTATGTCTCGCAATCTGCTGCCGCCTCTTTCAACCCAGCCAAAAAGATCATGGAACAGGTCACCGAAGCGGCAATCTTTCAGGGCAAATTTTCGAAGAAGGAAGCCGAAGCCCGCGCCGTCGCCCTGTTTGACAAACTCGGCCTGCCCGATCCCGAAAACATCGGCGAGCGTTACCCGCATCAGGTCTCGGGTGGCCAGCTGCAACGCTGCATGACCGCACTGGCGCTCTGTCCCGAACCCGATCTGGTGGTCTTTGACGAACCCACCACCGCACTGGACGTGACCACGCAAATCGACGTGCTGGCCGCGATCAAGGAAGCGATCCGCGACACCGGTGTGGCCGCGCTTTATATCACCCATGATTTGGCCGTTGTCGCGCAGGTATCGGATCACATCATGGTGCTGCAACAAGGGGCCATGGTCGAATACGGTACCACCGACCAGATCATCAATAACCCGCAGGAAGAATACACACAGGCGCTGGTGTCGGTCCGCTCCATCGCCCATGAAGAGAAAACCCCAACCGACACCCCCCTGCTGCGGGTAGAGAACATCACCGCGCGCTATCGCGGCACCGATTTTGACGTCCTCAAGGATGTGAGTGTCGATCTGCACCCCGGGCAAACACTGGCCATCGTCGGCGAATCCGGTTCCGGCAAATCCACCCTCGCCCGCGTCATCACCGGGCTTCTGCCTCCTTCACAGGGCAGCATCACCTTTGACGGGCGCACCCTGTCGCCGGATCTGCCAACCCGCAGCCCCGAAGACCTGCGTGAGTTACAGATGATCTATCAGATGGCCGATACTGCGATGAACCCGCGCCAGACCGTGGGCACCATCATCGGGCGACCGCTGGAATTCTATTTCGGCCTCAAGGGCAAGGCCAAACAGACCCGCATTCAGGAACTGCTGGATGAAATCGAACTGGGCGACGGCTTTCAGGACCGCTATCCGGCGGAACTCTCCGGCGGTCAGAAACAACGTGTCTGCATTGCCCGTGCGCTGGCCGCCAAACCCAAGCTGATCATCTGCGACGAGGTCACCTCAGCGCTCGATCCGCTGGTTGCAGACGGCATTCTGAAACTGCTGCTGAAACTGCAAAAGATCGAGGATGTCTCCTATCTGTTCATCACCCACGATCTGGCCACGGTCAAAGCCATCGCCGACAGTATCGCCGTGATGCTGCAAGGCAAGGTGGTGCGCTACGGTCCCAAGTCACAGGTGCTGGCACCGCCCTTTGATGACTATACCGACCTGTTGCTGTCATCTGTGCCGGAAATGAAACTCGGCTGGCTGGAAGAGGTGCTTGCGCATCGCAAAATGGAAAGCGCCGGAAACTAACGCGGCATGGCGGGCCAAGTGCCCGCCTGCCCCATCGAACCCTGCATTAACCCCGCAAATCAGGCGCCTGCCGGTGCATCACAGGTGTACGGGAGGTGTACCCGGGGTGATCCGCCGTTTTCCCATCCTTAACAACGGGTTCACCCCGATTCGCCGGCCCCTTGGTCATCCGTCATTAACCATTGCGCGCAACGGCCCCCTCGGCCACCATACCCTCATCCAGAACGGAGCCGCACCATGGACAACAAACTTCTGCTGATCATTCTCGACGGTGTACCTCACCGCAATTTCCGCCGCCTGTTCGGCAATCTCGAAGGCTGGGTCGACAGCGGCGATGCCCGCGTCTGGAAACACCGCGCCGCCCTGCCCTCCACCTCGGCCTCCTGCTATGCAACGATCCACACCGGTGTCACCCCGCAGGAACACGGCTGCACCGGCAACGGCAATGTCTTCCGCCTGAAACACAAGGATGTTTTTGCACAGACCCGCGCCGCCGGCGGCGTGACAGGGGCGGTTGCCCATTCCTTCTGGTCCGAGTTCTTTAACCGCCATCCCTTTGATTACGTTCGTGATATCGAATATGACGAACCCGATAGCGACACCATCAACCATGGCCGCTTCCACACCATGACGGGTTACGGGCTGATCAATCAGATGACCCCGTCAGACGTCGATCTCTTTGCCACGCTGACCAACCTCTGTCTGCGCCACGGGCTGAACTATGGCATGTTGCACACCTGTACCTTGGACAGCATGGGCCACCGGTTTTTCCACGAAAGTCAGGAGATGGACCACGCCTGTCACGTCATGGACGAGATGCTGGCCCCCTTCATCCCGCAATGGCTGGCCGCAGGCTATGAAATCATCGTGACCGCCGATCACGGACAGGACGAACGCGGCCACCATGGCGGACGCGGGGCACTGCAACAGGAAACTGCCCTGTATTACTTCGGGCCCGCCGAAGGCCCGCCCGCGGACACCGTGATTGATCAGGTGCAGCTGGCCCCGACGATCCTGCACAGGCTCGGGGCACAAGCCGCTAACACCATGAAAGCCAAGAGTTTTCTAAGCTAGAGCGATCCACCTTAAACATGAGACGCTTATGCGCCGCCTCTCCCTTTGGTCGAACGCGAAAAGCGATATATGCGGGCTCAGGTTAAAGGCGGGACGCCTTAGATCAATAGGGCCAGTCGCCCCGCCCTAGGGCCGTGACCCCCTCGACCACCCGGTCAAAAAATACCGCCGCCCGTGCGCTCATATTGCGCGCGCGCAGGCAGGCATGAACCATTCCCGCCTCGTTAAACCACACCGCCTTGCCGCCCGCGCCCCGCACCGCATCGCGGTAGGCCTCGCCGTCACTGGCCAATGGATCACATTCCGCGCTGATGACAACTGTGGCAGGTAATCCCTTGAAATTATTATCATGCAGCGGCGCGTATCGGGGGTCATTCTCGGGCACATCTGCCCCGCCAGTGCGCACTGTCTTGTAAAACTCCAGATCCGCCATGGTCAGTTGCGGCGCATTGGCGTGGGTCACATAAGACCCTTTGCTTTGGTCCCCGCCCAGCCCGGGATAGATCAGCACCTGTCCGATGATCCGCCCGTCCACACGGCCCCGCGCATGATGGGCCACTGCCGCCGCAAGGTTACCGCCCGCACTGTCCCCGCACAGCAGGATGTCGCCGCTGCGCTCTTGTGCGATGGCCTCGAACGCTGCCCATGCATCATTGAAACAACGGGGAAATACCGCCTCGGGGGCAAGGGCGTAATCTACTGATATCACGTCAAAACCTGTACGGTCACAGAGTTCCGCACAGATGTCGTCATGGCTGTCCAAGCCCCCCACCACAAAGCCGCCGCCGTGATAATAGATCACTGTGACGTCACTTTTGGCGCGGGTGTATTGGCGGCAAGTCACACCGCCAAAAGCAAGGTCACGCACCCCCACCCCCGCCGGGCGCGGGGCATGGAACACACGGCACATGTCATCATAGGCCGCGCGCTGCTCTGCGATGCTCATCTGCACTGCATCCGGCGGATAGGCCGCATCCAGACGGGCGATATAAGCCCATGTCTGCGCGTCTATCAGCCGGGTGTAGTCAGTGGCCATCAAACAGCATCCCATGGCCTTGTGTAGCCGCCCAGCACGCGGTTAACCTCTGCGTCCTGCGTACCGTTCATGGCAATCTTGGCGACCAGCCCACGCTTTTTGTCGTCGATCACATGATCCACCCGCGCCGCAAGGCCCGCCGTGGTCAACGCATCGTCGTAGATCCGCGTAATCGCGTCCTTGCGCAGATCAGGCTTAAAGATCTTGCCCACCGCCGTCTTGGGCAGCTCGCCCATGATCTTGATGTGCTTGGGCTGCGCTGCACGCTCTTTCACATGCTCCTTGCAATACAGGATCAGCTCCTCCGGCGTGACCGTCGCCCCCTCGACCAGCTCGACAAAGGCGCAGGGCAATTCACCCGAATGCGCATCCGGCTGGCCAATCGCACCAGCAAAGCTGACCGCGGGATGACCCAGCAGCGCCTCTTCGATTTCGGCGGGGTCAATGTTGTGACCACCCCGGATGATCAGGTCCTTTGAACGCCCCGTGATCCACAGGTACCCGTCCGCATCCACGCGCCCCAAATCGCCAGTACGCAGGTATTTACCCTGATAATACAATCCCTTGTTCTTTTCCGCTTCGGTATAGGTGTTGTCGACATAAACGCCGGGGTTGGACACACAAATCTCGCCAATCTCGTCCACACCGGCCTCGACATCGCCCTCTGCACTGCCTTTGACAATCTTGACGTCCGTATAGGGAAACGGAATGCCGATCGAACCGATTTTCTTTTCACCATCCACCGGATTGCCTGACACCAGACAGGTGGCTTCGGTCATTCCATAGCCTTCGACAATGGTCATGCCCGTGGTCTTTTCAAACCGCCGGAACAATTCAAGCGGCAGCGGGGCCGACCCGGAAAACGCGGTTTTTACACTCGAGATATCCGCATTGACCGGCACCTGCATGGTGGCGGCAAGCGCTGTGGGCACAGAGACCACAAAGGTCACCTTATAGCGTTCCACCAGCTTCCAGATGTTATCAAACACCCCTTCCCCGCGGTAGCCTTGCGGCGTCGGGAACACCACATGCGCACCAGAAGCAACAGCCCCCATCAGCATGACCTGACAGGCCATAACATGGAACAGTGGCAGCGGACACAACATCACATCATCTGCCGTCAGCAGGGTCTGCGCCCCTACCCAGCCGTTATAGATGGCACCGGAATACAGATGCTGGGCAACCTTGGGCATTCCCGTGGTGCCGCCGGTGTGAAAGTAAAAGGCCACGCGATCTTGCTGGACATCCTCAAACGCCAGTTTCGTCGGATGCTTGTCAACTTCAGTATTAAAATCAAGGTACTTGGCCTGATTTCCCACCTTCCCCTTGGGCCGGATCAAAGGCACGATCCACGACTTTGGTGGGGTCAGGTAACGCACCAGATCCACTTCCAGAACCGTATGCACGCCCGGGGCCAGTTTGACCGCCTGCGCCGTTTTTTCGGCCACGTCCGTTTTGGGGAAAGGCCGCAAGGTAACAACAACAGAAGCCCCGGTTTCACGCAGGATCGACCCAATCTGTTCCGGATCAAGCAGCGGGTTGATCGGTTGCGCGATGCCTGCAACCGCCCCACCCAGCAGGGTCATTACCGCCTCGTTACAATTGGGCAGCACATAGGCCACCACGTCCTTTGGCCCGATGCCCAGCCCCCGCAGCATGTTTGCTGTTTGCGACACCCGCCCGTGCAGCTGGGTCCAGGTAAAGGTCTCCGATTTGTCCTTCGGACCCGACAGGATCTGATAGGAAATTGCTTTGTGATTGGGGAACTTCTGTGTGGTTTCACTCAGCTGTCCGTAAAGTGTCGTGGGCACATCACGGTCAGCCCATGGCATCTGCGCAACAATCGCATTGCGGTCTGTCATCCCGGCGTATGGCATCGCCTCTCCTCCCTATTCAGCCGGTTTTCGGCCTCTCTTATTTGTCGGGAAAGGATGCGGCCTATTCGGTTTTTTCGCAAGTATCGGTTGGGGCAAAACGCGGCGTAACTTCTGACAAAACCAAAAAACAACGGCGACACCAACAGGTGCCGCCGCTCTTGTTTCTCTCTGACGTCCGCAAAGCGGGCCGTCGTTGATATCAAGCCGCTGGAATACGCAGAACCTGACCCGGGTAAATCTTATCCGGATGGGTCAGCATGGGCTTGTTGGCCTCGAAGATCTCAGGATAACGGGATGCTTTGCCAAGTGTCTTTTGCGCAATCGCGGACAGGGTATCGCCCTTTTCAACTGTGTGGAACGTCGGCTCGCCTTCGCCCCCTGCGATCTGGTCATCCACTGCCGACACGCCTTCGACGTTGCCCACAGCCAGAATAACCTTTTCCTTCATTTCCTGACTAACAGCATTGCCGCTGACCTTGACCTGATCCCCTTCAACGGTGATCTCAAGGCCCTCGGCATCCAGCCCAAGGTCTTTCAGTTCGTCATGCAGCGCTGCGCCGGAAACTTCGGCGTCATCATCGCCGCCGAATACTTTCTTGCCAGCACCTTTAACAAAACTCCACAAACCCATTTGGTTCTCTCCTTATATGCGTTCAGACGGAGTATGGCCCGTTTTGCATCACGGGTAAAAGGGGGAATTACGGGGCTGCTGTCCCATCCGTGAATTGCAGGCGGGCAAGCCGTGCATAAAGGCCATCCTTGGCCACAAGCTCGTCATGGGTGCCGGTCGCGACGACCTGCCCCTGATCCAGAACCACGATGCGGTCGGCCTTTTTCACCGTGGCCAGACGATGCGCCACAATCAGAGTGGTGCGGTCTTGGCTGAGGATATCAACCGCCTCTTGCACGGCGCGCTCGCTCTCGGCGTCCAATGCGCTGGTGGCCTCGTCCAGCAACAACACAGGTGCATCCCGCAGAATGGCACGGGCGATGGCGATACGCTGTTTCTGGCCACCTGACAACATGACACCGCGCTCACCCAGATAGCTGTCATAACCTTCGGGCAATGCTGCGATAAAGTCATGCGCAGCCGCCGCACGGGCCGCCCCTTCGACCTCGGCATCGGTGGCATCAGGCCGACCAAAGCGAATGTTCTCTGCGGCACTGGCTGCGAAAATTACCGGATCCTGCGGCACCAGTGCCACCGCGGCGCGGAACTCTGAACGGGTTAGGTCGCGCAGATCGACACCATCCAGCGTGACCCGCCCGGACTGAGGATCATAGAAACGCAACAACAGCTGAATGATGGTGGTTTTACCGGCACCGGACGGGCCGACAAATGCGACGGTCTCACCGGGCTTGATATCAAGCGTGACCCCCTCAAGGGCAATAACATCGGGCCGCGCAGGATAGGTAAACTGCACCGCTTCGAAGCCAATCTCGCCGCGCACCGGCTGGGGCAACATTTTGCCCGCGTCAGGGTCAAGCACCGTGTCATCGGTCTGCAACAACTCAACCAGCCGCTCTGTGGCACCGGCGGCGCGTTGCAGTTCGCTCCAGATTTCCGAAAGCGCCGCAACCGCCCCTGATACCATTACGGCATAAATCACGAACTGCACCAGTGAACCCGCGGTCATGTCACCGCCGCGCACATCTCGGGCACCGATCCACAGCACCCCGACGACCCCGGAAAACACCAGAAAAATAACGATTACAGTCATAAAGGCACGGATTTTGATCCGTTCCTTGGCCTTGTCAAACGAGGCTTCGGTGATGGTGGCAAACTGTGAACGGCTGGCGTTCTCATGGGTAAAGGCCTGCACGGTTTGCACCGCAGACAGGCTTTCCGAAGCATTGCCAGACGAGGCTGCAATCCAATCCTGGGTCTCGCGGCTTAGCGCGCGCATCCGCCGGCCCAGTGTCAGGATCGGCACCACCACAGCAGGCACGATCAACAGGACCAGCCCCGCCAGCTTGGCCGAGGTCAGCAGCATCAGGATCAAACCACCGATAAAAATTAGGAAGTTACGCAGCGCAATGGAGATCGAGGACCCGATCACCGACTGGATCAGCGTGGTGTCCGTGGTGATCCGACTTAATACCTCGCCGGTCAGGATACGTTCGTAAAAGGCCGGGCTCATGCCGATCACACGGTCAAACACAGCCATCCGGATATCAGCGACAACCCGTTCCCCCAGCCGCGTCACCAGCGCAAACCGCAACGCCGTGCCCAGCGCCAAAAGCGCAGCAACCGCCAAGGCCGCCATGAAATACTGATCCAGCAACTGCACATCAGCGGTGTCGAAATTGTCGACCACACGGCGCACCG
The DNA here is from genome assembly GCF_029285175.1 of Sulfitobacter sp. M05. GTDB lineage: Bacteria > Pseudomonadota > Alphaproteobacteria > Rhodobacterales > Rhodobacteraceae > Sulfitobacter. Next base: position 1,601,498 of record NZ_JABEDH010000001.1, read on the forward strand.
CAAGCGGCATTGCCAGCGAGACCATGGCCGTTGTCACCAAAGCAACACCAGCGGCCAGCATCAGCCAGCGATATGGCATCAGAAAAGGCACCAAGGCCCGCAATGATCCAAACCGGCGCGATTTTTCGCGTTCCTTATTGCCATTCGGCGCGGGGAGTGGCGCAGCTGCCATTGGACTTCCTCTATAGCGTTCCTGCCTGATGGCGCGGCTGGCCGTCAGCGTCAAGTCCAGAGCATGTCAAAGGCAGGGTGTCACTGGAGCGGGCGGAGGGAATCGAACCCTCATCTTCAGTTTGGAAAACTGAGGTCTTAACCATTACACAACGCCCGCTCAGCAATGCCTTCTCTATTTGATACGGTAAAGAGCGTCAACTAAGCAGATGACAACGGGACGAAGTTTTATGGGCACAGCAATTGACCGTTTGGCTGAATGCCTTGCGTCACAGCGAAAGTCCCAGCGCCCACAGGGCGAAACGCGTTTCTTGTTAAGAGGTCGGGTAGCACCCAAAGGGGCTGCGCCCTGCCCGCCTGTCGGTTTCCCCCGTGGCGCGGCGGCATGTCAGATCCGACAGAAAATGTTCACTGTTTTGCCTCTGAAAGCGTTTTTGTTCCCAGAAAATTACCCAAGACGGCCAAGCTGGGCACATTGTCGCAGATCACTTTCAACATCACCAGAAACGGCACCGCCATCAACGCCCCCGGAACGCTCCACAACCAACTCCAAATAATCACAGTCAGGAAAACCGAAACCGTGTTCATGTTCAGGCTGCGGCCAAGGATTGTCGGTGTCACGAACTGGGCCTCGAATGAGGTGCAAAGCGCATAGACCATCGCCGGCAGCAGCCCCAACCCCAGCGTATCAAAGCTCAGGACGCCGAAGGCGGCAACAAGCACGGTACCAAACAGGCTGCCGAGGAAGGGCAGAAAGTTCAGCGCGAAGGCCACGACGCCCCAAAGAACTGCGTTTGGCAGGCCAACAAAGTGCATCGCAAAGCCGACACAGAGGCCGAGTACCGCATTGATCAACGTAATGGTCAGGAAATAGCGAGAAATCTGGCGTTCGATGGCCCGGGCTGTGTTTTTGGCCCGGCGTTTGTCGGATGATGTCCGAAAAGCATCAACCAACTTGTCATAAAACAAGTCTCCGGAAGCCAGAATGAACAGGGCAAAAATCAGACCAAGGCCGGTAAGCGCCATGAAATTGAAGATGCTGCCCGCGGCAAAGGCCAGCAAACCGGGCTGTTTCACCGCCACAACCGCCGCTCCGTCGCCTCCGCTGGCCAAATCCTCAACCTGTTCGCTGGCGTTCTTGACGTTTTCTATGGATGCCAGAATTCCCTTCAGTTTTTCGCGTAACTCGTTGCCCATCGCGGGTGCATCAGACACGATCTGGGACACTGGGCCGCTGAGCAGGTAAAAGCCCAAAAACAGGATCGAACCGGTTCCGAATATGATTGCAGCAGCGGACACCGGCGTAGGGATGCCAACACGGGAACAACTGCGCACCACGGGACTGAAGGTCAACGCGACGATCATACCGATCATAATCGGCAGAAACATATCCCTTGCCACATAAACTGCCGCAAATGCCAAAATGACCGCAATAAACGTCAGTAAGTTCTTGATTTTACGTAAATCGTCCAAGTCGTGCCCCCCATCGGACCAGAGCGTCCAGAACGCAACCTTCTCGAACCAACCGGCAAATGTGGATTTCGTTCCCTTACTATGTCAAATATTAAAGACAGTCTTTATCAGACTAGTTAGGTAAGGCTTTTACTTGGCTTCTGGGGCGATCTAATGACGACTAATGACAGCCGTTTTCTGGTGATGGGCATTACCGGACTGGTACAATTCGATCTAATTGGCGCAATCGCAGAGCATTTTCCCGCCGCCCAAGCGGTCACAGTAGAGACCGAGAGCGAGGCGATCGAAGCGGCCAAGCAGCCCGCAGGCGTTGAGTTCGCTTTCCTTAATATCGGACCGGACGATTTTGCCGCCAGTGATCTATCGTCCCTTTTTGGTGCCCTCAAGACCAAGGTTATCCTGCTAGGGGACGCAGCAGAGGAAGCGGCAAGCAACAGCCCCTTTCCGGTGTTGATGCGCCCCTTTTCAGGGGATGATGTGTTGGGGCTTCTTGGATACAATCCGTGAATTTCCGGTTTCCTTGAACCCGGCACAGCCTATATGTCGTAAAAACCCGGGCTAAATCCGAAGGATTCCGACATATGAAGCAGACCTTAGCAAACCTCTGGGCCGGTGTGGACCGTCTGGGTATTCGGCTGGCTGTCGTTCTGGCAGTGGCGTTGCTTCCTTTGATGATCGTGTCGATTGTCCGTTCACAAAGCGTGGTAAACGAGGCCCTCGCTAAGTCACGTGCAGCGCTGACAGGGGTAACGCTGAACGCGGTTCAAGACGAGATCCTTAGCATCGAGGGGGCCAAGGCTGTTGCCCAGTCACTTAGCCATCTGATGCCGGGGCTGATCGAAAACCCCGAGGAATGCAGCCGTTTGATGCGCCAGACATTGCAAAACACAGCATTTTCATTCGCCGGTTTTTACGACCCTGCCGGCAATGTCACCTGTTCAAGCGCCCCTGCGCCCTTTTCGTTCGAAGTCACACCACAGCTTGAGGCACAGGTTGCGGACCCCAAACCACTTGTTCTGGTAAACGAGGACGCACCGGCCTCGGGCACCTCAGTCATTTATGCCTCCCATCCCGTCTATGACAGCTCCGGTGGCCTGATGGGGTTCATAGGGGTCTCGATCCCACATAAAGAGCTGCGCAAGTCAGCGTCAGTGCCCACAAACGCGGTCTTTATCACCTTGAATTCGCTCGGTTCTGTGCTGACAGCACCTGAATCTTTGGAAAAGGGCAAGGCGGTCATGCCCCAGCTGCATCCCAGCGAATATATTTCAGAAGAGCCAAAGAGCTTTCGCGCAGAAGGTGCGGACGGAACGGAACGGCTTTACGCATTGGTACCGGTGGTCAACGGAGAGCTTTACGCTCTGTCTACCTGGCCCCTAGATCATGACGTCAGAGGCAGTTTTTATCTCACGAATCCGGCGTTGTTTCCGGCCTTGATGTGGCTGGCCAGCCTGGCCGTTGCGTGGTTTGCTACGTCGCTTTTTGTTACCCGCCATGTCGTCAGGCTGCGCCGCACTATGCGTGAGTTTGCCAGCACGCGACGCACCACCACAGATCAGGAGTTCCAATGGGCCCCGCGTGAATTGCGGGACGTCGCAGACACTTACATCAGCATGACAGATATGGTTTTGCGCGACGAAGCCAAAATAGAAGACGCGCTGCGCCAAAAGGATGTTCTGTTGCGCGAGGTTCACCACCGGGTGAAAAACAACCTGCAACTGATTGCGTCAATCATGAGTATGCAGATGCGCCAGACGCGGTCAAAGGAAGTAAAACAGATCATGCAAAGCCTGCATGATCGGGTAAATAGCCTCGCAACGATCCACCGGAGCCTGTACCAGACATCGGGACAGGCCGACATCAGCATGGACGAACATCTGAATGTGATCGTCAATCAGGTGGTCAAAATGGCTGCGGCGCGCGATACCGCGATCAAGCTGGAAACCGAATTCGAGGAAATCCGACTGGTACCGGATCAGGCTGTGCCCCTGTCCCTATTCGTGACCGAAGCGATGACCAATGCGCTGAAATACATTGGCGCGCCTGAAGGCCAAAGCACAACCCTGCGCCTGAGCCTTGAGGTGCTGGAGGATGACATCGCCAGAGTGTTGATCACCAACTCTATCCCCCCTCAGACCGCCCCTGCGGACCCCGAACGCTCATCCGGTCTGGGCTCCGAGCTTATGGAAGCCTTTGCCATGCAGCTGTCCGGTGATTTTGCCGCCAGCATCAAAGAGGACCGGTTTGAGGTCAGGCTGACCTTTCCAATTGACCCGCTGACAGAACAGGGCTGAACCCGCCAAAGGATTGGCATCGGCAGACACCCCCCATAGATAAAAAAAGACCCCGCTATGTAGCGAGGTCTTTTTGCTTAGGGTCTTAAACGGCAGCGCAAGACGCGCTTACACCGGTGGTTTTCCCCGAACGGCCCGTGCCACCATCGCGATGGCAAACAGGATCAGGAACAGCACAAAGATGATCTGCGCCATACCCGCAGAGGCACCGGCGATGCCGCCAAAGCCCAGCGCCCCGGCGATCAACGCGACAACGAGAAATGTTAAAGCCCAACCTAGCATGGTCTGTCTCCACAAATAATTTAGCAGTTTCAGTTTCTGCAAAAATAACCGGAGCGTCGGGAATTGGTTCCGAGATTTATAAGCAGTGCTGCGCGGCCCCGCGCCTAGACCATTTCTTCGGGGGCACCGGGAAGGGCCGTGCCGATGCTGCGACTTGGTTCCAGCGCATGAGGTACAATGAATCCCTTGCGCGCTTCCGGTGGCAGGGCCTCGTTTGACAGGGCGCGTTGCTTCCATTGTTCGAACCGCGCGGCCAACCCGCTTTCCGGTGCCTCCCCCAACCAGTGGAATGAAACCTTGTCGCTCAGCGCGTGGACCTGCGCCCCCTCCGTGACCACCACCCCGCCCTCAGCGTCCCATTTCATGCTGCGTCCGTTCAGGTTTGCCGATGACACAATGGCAGCGTGATCGTCAAAAATCGAGACTTTCGAATGAACATAGACGATGGGCGCACCAGCAAGCGTCGCACGTGCAGCCCGCGTATCACGCTTGTCCGGGCGGCGGGGCTGCACCGGGCTGACGACCAAAAACCGATCGCCAAACTGTTTACGGATGTGGCCCAGACCGCGCGCTTGCAGGTGTTCGCCGAACCTTGCGTCCAATGAGACCTCGTCGGTGAATGCCACTTCTTCTGGGGCGGCAGGCACCAATGCGATCACCCGCAGGTCCGGTTTGCGTTTGCCCGCAGCCACCAGCGCGGCCACAATCCGGCGGTCGCGGAAATACTGGGTTTCCAGATAGATCAGTTCGCGCGCCGCAGCGATCTGCTTCAGATGCTCCTGCAACAGCGTGTCCTTGACGTTTTCCGGGGCCAGTCGAAAGCTTGTCCGGGCCCGCCGCCGCGACAGCGTCATTCGAAACGCAGAGCTTGTTTCGGGCGGTTGCCCCTTACGGTTGATCACATCCGGGAGCCTTGTCAAAAAGGTGCAAGCATCACGCGCAAGGGCCGGATCAGTCGACACCAGTTGCGTATCATGCCATGTATCCTGCGCCGGCAGATCATGGCCGGCATCATCAACCCTGCGTTCGTTTAGATCCAACCCGCCGATATAGGTGGCACTGCGGTCAAAAATTGCCATTTTATGATGCAGGGAAACCGGATGCAGCCTCGGCAACGCCGTCGGGCGCATCTTTATCCTGCCCTCGCGAACCCGTATCAAATCGTGCAGGCCGGGCGCAAAACGCAGCCGGTCAAGCCCATTAGGATCGTCATTCAACCTTGCAATCGTCTTGGAAAGCGCCTGCCGTGTTTTAATGGCAAACATCATCCTTGGGACAATCCCGCCTCTGGCCGGATGCAGGATACAGCGCACAGTTATCGTCGCCGCGCCACGGTGCGTCAGCTCGTTCAGCGCGGTTGTCTGGGCAACAAAATGCCACGCCTGACTGTGCAGATCGAACGCCATGACCGGATCAAAATCGGACAAGGTTAGGTCAATCGGCACGCCACGGTTAAGGGTATGCTGAAATAAGTCAGCCCAGGTTTCCCCTACCTCCCGCGCACGCCGCGAAAGCAACCGCGTGCGCGGGTCAAACAGGCGAAACCCCATGTCGACCCTGTGCTGTGCATCCAGGAACAGTGCTTCAAGCTTTGGATAAGCCTCTTGCGCTGTGACCAGAACCTCAAAGCCTGCCTGTCTGGACGGACCGCGTTGAGTGCCATCAGTTTTTTCGGACACTTTGCCCCGCAACGACTACTGCCATAGTCCCCGAATCCGTCAACTCAAGCGAGTCGTCAGGTGACAGATCAAGCAACTCGACCAGTTTTTGACGGGCGCGGTTCACACGACTTTTCATCGTGCCGGTGGCGACACCACACATTTCTGCCGCCTCGTGATAGGCAAACCCCGACGCCCCGACGAGGGTTAACGCCTCGCGCTGGTCATCCGGCAGGGTCTCGAAGGCCTCAAGGAAGTCATTATAGGCCAGCTTGCCATCATGTTCAGGTTTCACAGCCAGATTGCCGCTCAGCACCCCGTCCACGTCCGCAACTTCACGGCGCGATTTCGTGTAGGTTGTATAATATGTGTTCCGTAAGATTGTGAAAAGCCAGGCGCGCATGTTTGTTCCCGCTTCAAACTTGCCGATTGATTTCCAAGCTTTCATCACGGTTTCCTGCACCAGATCGTCAGCCAGCGTACCGTTACGACACAGGCTCAGGGCAAAGGCCCGCAAAGCACCCAGATGTGTCACAAGCTCGTCTCTCGGATCTATATCCGCGATGACGTCATTTGCCATTTTGCTCATCCTGTTGTCGCAATTGCTCGATCAGGGAAGTAAGGTTTGCCGGCAACTCTTCCTCGGCCTTTTCCTGAAAGGACCTGCGTAATTGCTCTTTTATCAGCGCGGAACGCTGGTTCTCATGTCTATTCTCATTGTTCATGGCCCGGATGCTCTCCATAGATTTTCTGAACCCCGCAAAACGGAAAAATTTCACATATTAGATGGAACCAAACCACGGATGTCGAGTTTGGTTCCAAAGAAAATAAAGAAAACAAGGAAACACAATGACACAGACCGCATCAGAAAAGCCTCTTTCGCGCGTGGTCGCGGACCTGCTGCCGTACCTGCGCCGCTATGCGCGGGCTTTGACCGGTTCACAGCAAACCGGGGATCGGTACGCCGCAACCACATTAGAGGCCTTCCTGACAGATCGTTCCATTTTTGAAACGGCCTCCAGTCACAAAGTCGCGCTTTTTGGTGCTTTTCACCGCATCTGGTCCAGCCTTGGTGCCCCGGTGCAGGACGACGAGACCGGCATGACCGCACAAGCGCAGCTGCATCTGTCACGATTGACAGAAAACACACGCGAGGCGTTGCTGCTGAACACCATCGAAGATTTTTCTGTGGCGGAAGTGGCCGAAATCATGGAAATTGAAGAGAGCGAAGCAACCGAACTGCTGCGGATCGCTGAGCAGGAAGTCGAAAAATCCGTCGCCGGCAACATCCTTGTCATCGAAGACGAAGCCATCATCGCATTGCATATCAAAAAGATCGTCACCGAACTGGGCCACAATGTCACCGGTGTCGCCCGCAAGCATAAAGACGCGGTCAAACTGGCGGCAACCGAACGCCCCGACCTGATCCTGTCCGACATTCAGCTGGCGGATGGTTCTTCTGGTGTTGATGCTGTGAATGAAATTCTCGCAGACGCCGGCGACATTCCGGTGATCTTTATCACCGCCTTCCCAGAGCGCCTGCTGACCGGTGACCGTCCGGAACCAGCGTTCCTTATTTCAAAGCCCTACACCGAAGATCAAGTGCGCTCTGCTGTCAGTCAGGCCATGTTCTTCTCGTCTTCCGAAATTATCGAGGGGCACTGATCAAAATACTTGGAACCATTCCGCTGCGCCGGGGTTTGGATGGTGAACGTAAACAAAGGAGACACCTTATGGCACAGTCAACAAAGAGCAACATTGCAGAGTTGAACACAGACGTCACCAAACAGATGGCTATCCTACGCGACGACATCGCCAATCTGACGGCAACCGTCGCCGAATACGGCAAGGCACAGGGCGACATTGTGAAAGCGGCGGCGACGTCCAAGGCCAACAATGTTGTCGAAAACGGCACCGCAGCGGCGGACGCGGTGAAGGCGAAAGCGACAAAGTCCTATTCCGACGCAGAGGATGCTGTGCGGGCAAACCCGGGTGCCGCCGTTGGCATCGCGGCGGGCATCGGCTTCCTGGTCGGCATGATTTCGGCACGCCGCTAATGTTTGGCATCGAAAAGAAAGTAGAGAAGGCCGCCCGCAAAGGCGCGGCCTTTTCCGCAGCCGCCCTGTTGGGGTGCGTCGGTGCGGCATTTTTGACCGCCGCGGGTTGGATGGTGCTAAGCGAGTTGCGTTCAGATCTGTTCGCAGCAACCGTCATCGGGGCCCTTTATCTGGGGGCTGCGGCGATTGCCGCCGCTGCCGGCCTGAAAGAGCCCAATCGCCCAGCCAAAGCCGCGCAACAGCAGCAGCAACTGCCGCAAGATATGACACCGCTGCAAATGGTCGTCTTGTCGTTCTTGCAGGGCTTCGAACAGGGGCGCCACAAGGACCGCTCTGTCTAAAGCAACTCTAATCTTTTAGGTGACCAACTTGTTTCAGAGAAAATCCGGTCGCAGTAAAAATGGCGTTTCGTGCGACAACTGTCCACTTCGCCCGAAACGCATTTTCAAAGACTTTAATGCTGAAACCCTGACGTTTATGAAGCGATTTAAGGTGGGTGAGCTGTCCGTTGATTCAGGCACACCCCTCTTATCCGAAGGATCGAGCACGCCGCAGGTGTTTACCGCCCTCAGCGGCATGGGACTGCGCTATAAGACCTTGGAAACCGGCGAGCGACAGGTCATCAGCTTTATCATGCCGGGTGACTTTATCGGCTTGCAAGCTGCGGTCATGGGAGAGATGCAGCACTCTGTTGAGGCGACAACCGATATGGTTCTCTGCGTCTTCGACCGGTCTGCCCTCTGGGATTTGTTCAAACATGAACCGCAACGTGCTTTTGATCTGACTTGGGTCGCCGCGGTAGAAGAGCATTTTCTTGGCGAAACCGTCGCATCATTGGGCCAACGGACCGGCACAGAACGTCTTGCCTGGGCTTTGGTACGCTTGTTCATCCACCTTTCGGCGCTTGATCTGAAGAAAGGCAATTCCGTCCCCCTGCCCTACCGGCAACAGGATCTAGCGGATGCTTTGGGCTTATCGCTGGTGCATACCAACAAAATTCTAAGCAGCTTTCGCAGCAAGGGGCTGGCGGTTTGGAAAGAGGCACGCCTAAGCGTTCCCGATCTGGCGAAGCTGGCCAAAATCGCTGCGGTTGATCCCGAAGCGGAACCGGTCAGACCCCTGATCTGATCCGCTTGGCCAAATCGTCCACGGCGGCCCGATTGGTGTCAGTGGCCAAATCGGAAAGGCGTTCAAGCGTATTTAGCATCTCCTTGCGTGCAAGGGGGTCATCCTGAATATAACTGACACATCCCCCCAACGACACGTTCAGCAACGCGTCGAATTTAATCGGGTTTGCCAGAACGCCCTCGCAGCGAAAAATATGCAGCTGCCTGTCCACCCGTACCATCGCGGCCAAGCCGGCCTCCATCCATTGAATACAGCTGATCGCGGTGAACGGATCGTTCAGCCCCGGTGACATCGCGCGGGCCACGATCTCGACCAGTTCTTCCGCGATAAAAATCAGGTTCTGTTTCTCTGTTTTTGTCAGGCCAAGCGCCACGGCTTCCCGCAGGCACCGCTCCACCTCTTGGGACAAGGGAGACACCGCACCCCAGACCCGCAAGGCGGGGCGGTGCGGGTTCATAAACGCACCGGGGGTTTCAAGTATCTCGATTACCCAACCATTTTCCGCGGCGAGGTCGCCAAGCCTGTCTTGTGCAATATTGTGGATATATCCCGAGGTGCGCAAATACACATCGACCGCGTCGGACTGGTACACGGTCACTGCCACCGGCTCAGCGTCCAGCAAGGCCTCGATATCACGGCCAAAACGCTGGCCCAACCCTGCCACGATATTGGACGCGCTGATTGTTTCGGGCACATGGTGGACGTGGTAAATCATCACAAACACCGACACGAGCGCGAGGATCATCGTAAGAATGATGGAGAAATGCGGGACAAAAGCCGCCACATCGTCCTGTGGGCTTTCAATAGCACGTAGCACCAACAGAGCAAAAGTGAAGGTCGATATCAGCACACCAAGGGTATATTGGTTGCCCCTGTCGCGCATGAAATTCCCAACAAGGCGCGGACCGAATTGCCCCGAGGCAAAGGACACTGCGAGCATGGTAAGGGAGAACATCACCCCCGCCACGCCAATCATCGCCTGGGCGATAACCGAAACAATGGCACGCGCGCCTTCGGCACTGACCACATCGTTCATCCAGCGGGGGCGGAGTTTGGAAATTTCGGGATGGCCGTCCACGATCAGGGCCGCAAAGGCCAGCAGAATCGCGGACAGCACCAAAAATGTGGGCACGAACCAGTAACTTGCCCTTATGTCATCAAGATATTTCTTGATCCGCGCACTGAAGAACATAGGGCATTTTACCTTTTAGGTGGTCGCAAGGGCGCGCAGCATCCAGGCTGCTTTTTCATGAAACGCCGCCCGTGCGGTAGCCAGATCTTCGGTCACCGGGTCGCCTGCGTCTGCTGCCTTTTCGATCACATCGTGCAACCGCTTGGCAACCTTGCTGTGATCCTCTGCCAGACTATTACACAAGGTAATCGCATCCGCAGCTTCAGTGATGTCATTTACAACCGATCCTTTCAGCAAAGCCGAGGGCGACATGGCAGTCAGATGCCCCAGCGCACGGATACGTTCGGCGATCTCGTCTGCGGCAGCGAACAGGTCACCATACTGTGCTTCTGTCAGGTTATGCACCGCGTAAAACATCGGTCCTTCCACATTCCAATGAACGGCGTGAGTCTTGATCGTCAGATTGTAGGTATCCGACAGGACCTTGGCCAAGTCCTTGGCCACAACCTTGGCGTCTGTCACACCAGTTTTGATTTCCACGACCTCGGGGGTTGGTTTCAAAGCATTTGTCATTTGAAGTCTCCTTTCCACAAAACAACCGATGTGGACGCGCTTCGTTCCCTCTTGCAGCGTCAGTTTTTGCGCGCAACGGCGGGATCGAACAAAGGAACCGTGGAAATAGACATTTTGGCCGATCCGTTTTGCAATTCATTGGCATGGGCGATGTAGATCAAAGTTTGGTTGGCCTCGTCAAAAATCCGGGTGACGCGCAAGGATTTCAGGATGATTGAACGGCGTTCCGAGAACACCCGCTCGCCCTCATCATCGCGCTCAATGTCGCCCAGTGTGATCGGACCGGTCTGGCGGCAGGAGACGGAGGCATTCGAGGGGTCTTCGAACCAGTTCCCTTTTTGCAGACGGTCAATCACCCCACGGTCGAAATAGGCAACATGACAGGTCACCCCTTCCACTTCGGGATCGGAAAACGCCTCGATCAGAATGTCGTTGCCAAGCCAGTCAACGTCGACATTGCCAACCTGTTCGGCCAGCGAGGCAACGGGAAAAATCGTGAGGGCAGCAGCAAAGATAGCGCTTTTGAGGGACATATTCGTTCTCCGGACCAAAGGGGGACAACCAACTGTAACGCAAATGGTTCCGGTCATCGTTTTTGGAACGCTTTCGCCACAGCGTAGTTGACCTTGCAGACGACAAAAATTGAAGTTTTGACAGGAGTTCGACAATGAATTGGGACCAGATTAAAGGCGAATGGAAAGTCATGAAGGGTAAGGCACGCAGCAAATGGGGCGATCTTACCGACGATGAGCTGGAAGAAGCCGCAGGCGAGCGTGAGAAGCTCGAAGGCTTGATCCAGAAGCGTTACGGCAAGACCAAAGAACAGGCCAAAGAAGAGGTCGACAGCTGGATGAATGAAAGCGCGTAACCCCGCATACCCACCTTCCCCGCTTGACCTATTGTGCGGGGTGATGTGGCATAGGACGAAACGATCAAGGCTCCCTTGCGGGGGCCTTTTTATATAGACCATATGTGTGTCCCCGACGATGTTACCCTTTGAAGTTGCGCACCGCGCAGAAACAAACCGATGTCGCCGAGCCGCAGAAAAAGCCAGTGCCTCAGACGGCTGAATAAGTGATCTGCCCGTCGCATATCGTCTTGACCGCATGGGCCAAAGTGATCTGGTCCGGTGCCAGCGCAAACAGATCACAGCTCATCACGACCACATCGGCCTGCATCCCGGGTTTCAACATGCCTTTGACGTCTTCGTTGAATTCCACCCAAGCGTTATCCTGGGTGTAGCTGGCCAGCGTATCCGTCAGGCTTTGGGTCTGGTCCACCCAGCCGGGGCCCAGATCAAGCGGCGCAATGGCTGCCTTTACATTGGGCATGACATCCACAGGCATCACCGGCCAGTCCGTTGAAAAGATCACCCGAGCGCCACTGTCGCGAATGGTTTGCCATGCATAGGCCCCTTCAATCTGATGGGGATGCAAACAGGCACCGATGTCATCAGACGGGAAAATATGCCCGATAGGCGCATGACCGGGCTGGATTGATGCGACGATGTCCAAGGCAGCCAGTCGCGGAATGTCGCTAGGGTGCATTACCTCAAGATGTTCGATGCGGTGGCGGGCGTCACGAGGTCCATTGACGTTTCGCGCCGCCGCATAGGCGTCAATTGTGCGCCGCACACCCGCGTCCCCGATGGCATGAACCGCAATTTGGAAACCGTGGCGATCTGCTTCGATGGTAGCGGCAACAAAATGGTCTTGCGAAAACACCGCATCGCCTTGGTTATCGTCTTCGCCCATCTTGCCGGGATAAGGCTCAAGCATCAGGGCCGTACCGCTTTCGATCACCCCGTCGATGAACATTTTCATATGGCCGCACCAAACCTTGTCGCCCTGAAACCGGTCGCGCATGGCCACGCCTTCGGTCGCGATGCGGGCGATGGCATCTGTGCCTTTAAAGTGGAACGGCACCATGGTCCGGCAATGCAACCGGCCTTCGGCCTCCAGCTCGCTCAGCAGTTCCAATTGGTAAAGATTACCGTCCATCAAATGCAATCCGGTGATGCCTTGCGCGGCGCAATGGCGCAGCCCCGTCTCGATCACATCCTTGTCCATCTCGCGCTGTGCCGGGGTGGCGGCGGGGCTCGGATCACGCCCTGTGACCAAACCCAGCATGTCGCGGCCCTTGTGGCGGGTCATCTCAAGGATCGGTCCATAGGCACCGGGTTCGAGCAATTCGCCACTGGCTTTGCCGTCCTGACCTTTCACAATGGTCGATCCGGCATCCACCTCGGGGGCGTCGATCAGCCCTGTCGCCTCCAACGCCGCGGTATTGGCCCAAATCGTGTGATGGTCCGGCGCATAGAGCGCCATCGGGCGGTCCGCGATGATCTGATCAAGGTCGTGGCGCGTTGGTGTCGTGCCAGTACCAAGGATGCCGTAATCCGCCATCACACAGAACACCAATTCATCCTCTGGATGGGCCGCCGCATAGGGGCGGATCAACCGTGTCATTTCCGCAAGACCGACAACACCGTACAGATTGAGACAGGTCAGTTCGACCGCACCGCCAAACAAATGCACATGGCTGTCGATAAACCCGGGCAGAACCGTACCTCCGCAGGCATCAATCACCTGCGTCTGCGGGCCGGCCAGCGCGGCAATTCCGGCGTTACTGCCAACGGCAGAAATCAGACCACCGGTGATCGCCAGCGCCTCTGCGGCGGGGTTCGCTGGATCAAAGGTAACCAATGCGCCGTTCTGGATGATAATATCAGGGAGGATCGTCATGGCATTTCTCCGCAAGGAAGGCCTCCCCGGGAACCTCGGGGGCGGTTGTAATTACGCTTGCAACACGCAGCAGCAGACACACCAGTCCGACAATGATTGTCGCCTACAGCCCAAATTATGATCAAATCTCAATCCACTGCAAACGAAAACCGGCACTTGCACCGCTTGCAGTACAATCAAGAAGGGGCAGTGCGACAGGCCAAAGACCCGCCGCACTGCCGCTTTTCAGGCAATCACATTAAAGGACGGCCCATAGGGATAACCCGTGATATTCTCTGCCCCCTCATCGTTAATGATCAAAATGTCATGCTCGCGATACCCGCCAGCCCCATCAGTGCCTTCAGGTATCGTCAGCATTGGCTCCATGGAAATGACCATGCCGGGTTCCAGAACCGTGTCGATGTCCTCGCGCAGTTCCAACCCCGCTTCGCGCCCGTAATAATGCGACAGCACGCCAAAAGAATGCCCGTAGCCAAAGCTGCGATATTTCAGCAAACCACGTGCCTCAAAGAATTGATTGATCTGTTCGGTTACCTCTGAACAACGCGCCCCCGGTTTCAACAGGCTGATGCCATATTCATGGGCTGCGACATTGGCCTCCCAGATTGCCAGACTGGCCGGATCAACCATTTCGACAAACATCGTCCGCTCCAACGCGGTGTAATAGCCCGAGATCATCGGAAAAGTGTTCAGGCTGAGGATGTCACCCGCCTGCAACGCACGCGCCGTGACCGGGTTATGCGCCCCGTCAGTGTTGATCCCGGACTGGAACCAGACCCATGTATCGCGGTATTCGGCATCGGGAAATCGCTTGGCAATCTCCAGCTCCATGGCATCACGCCCTGCCATCGCGACGTCAATCTCGCGGGTACCTGCACGCACAGCCTCTTTGACGGCATAGCCCCCCACATCCGCCACTTGGGCACCGGCACGGATCAACGCAATCTCGGCCGGCGATTTATGCATCCGGCGGCGCATGGTGGCAGGTGCCATGTCAATTATCGACTTGGGTGCCAGATAGGTATCCAGCCCCGCCTTCTGGGTCAAGGTCAGGTGATCCCCTTCAATGCCGATAACCTGCCCCGTTCCTGTGACAGAGCGAACGGCCCGCCAATAATTTTCACGCTGCCAATCCGTATAGGTGATGGCATCACAATGGCTGCGCCGCCACGGTTGGGCCGCATCAATACCAGCACTTAACGTCACCGCATCGGTCAGGGTCACAACCAGACCATAAGGACGCCCGAAAGCACAATAAAGGAAACCGGAGTAATAGGCGACGTTCTGCATCGAGGTAAAAACACAGGCCTCGACGCCCGCCTCCCGCATGTCAGCGCGCAACAGGGACAGACGGCTTTCATATTCTTGACCGGCAAAAGGAAGGGTCTTTTCCCCCTGATGAAAGCGATAGAATTCTGGACGGTTCATGGCAAACAACCTTCGAAAAAGCTGCTGGCGCACTGTGATCGGGCCGCACCCTTCTCACCGCGCAAGCAGCAACAAAAGTCCCGGCGTTCAGGAAGGTGAACGGGATGTGCATCGCATGATGCCGGCGACGCCATCGCCAACCCGTGCCCTCTGATGGCGCAAATACCAGTGCCTTGGCAAGCATTTTTCACACCATTCACTCAGCCGCCTTACTTCTTTGAAAGTCACACAGCCCTTTGCAAGGACGCCCATTTGCGGCATAAGATCGTTATTTGCTGCCCCTAGGGCCGGGACCCCTTAATCCCTTGCCGTCAGTTTGCCAGATTTGTTCGCCAACAAGGAACATCTGTGCAGAAATCCCCTGTCGGGCAGCGGTGCTTCTGCTTAAAATAGATGTGATGATGGAAGCGGCAAAACCCGCCGGGCGATACAGAACTAAGGGGTCCTGACCCTAAGGAGCAGCCGAAAGATGACGGACAAGGTTTTCGAACGATACGCGATTTTCTATACCCCCGCCGCCGGCCCCTTTGCAGAGCGCACGGCGGCATGGCTGGGCTGGGATTCGGCAAAAAGCGCAGACGTTGCCCGCCCTGAGATAGCCGGGGTTGATCTAGCAAAACTTACCGCCAGACCGCGCCAGTACGGCTTTCACGCCACCCTCAAAGCCCCATTTCATCTGGCGCAAACCGCATCCCCTGAAACCTTGCGCCAAGCGCTTGATGAGTTCGCACAAAACCACGCCGCCGTCCGCCTTGGCCCGCTGGAGGTCAGCACAACCCATGGCTTCCTCGCCCTGCGCCCAACATCAGCTCAGCCGGGGCTGCAAGAACTGGCCGCAGCAGTTGTCACGAAACTGGATAGGTTTCGCGCGCCCCTGAAAGAAGAAGATATTGCGCGTCGGCGCAGATCACGCCTTACCCCGCGACAAGATCAATATCTATGCAACTGGGGCTATCCCTATGTCATGGAGGATTTCCAGTTTCACATGACTCTGACGGGTCCCTTGCGCGAAAACACACATGGCCCTGTTCTGGCGCAGGCCCACGCATTGATCACCCCGGTTTTGCCGACAACCCTGCTCATTGATGCCGTGACCCTGATGGGACAGGACGCGCAGGGCATGTTTCATCAAATACGCCGCAGCCCCTTTGGCACGCAGTAACGCCGCGCAGCGGGCAAAATCATCCGGCCCTCCAGCGAGGCGGCACAATGCCCTAGCCGACAAATGCTCCCTTCCCCCTCTTTTTGGCCTTAAATACTGTCCGCACTCACCTCAGAGCGCCCCTCACTGGCAAGGGCTCCCTGCCGCGCCCCATATCTCCACATCGTGTGCCATGGCATCCGCGCTGCCTGCCGGCTTTGACCGGCCAGCACCGGGGGCAAAACCCCAAGCCACAAAGGGCGAACTGCGAAGGTGTTCGGCCAGTTCCGCAATATCATGACTATCATTGCGCGCGGGGTCGCGCAGCTGCGCGCATAGGGTGGCGCTGGTTTCGTCCAACCAGTCCAGCTCGACCGGGGGCAACCGCCAGGCATCCTCGATCTGAGGCGCCGAGGGGGAGGCCACGTCGCGTCCCGCCGCCGTAATGTGACAGGTCCGGCAGGGCATGCTCTCGGCACCGATGCGGCTGTCATCCGCCTTGACCCCCATCCCGTGGGGCACAGCGCGGCCAAATCCCAGCCCGGCCCACATCGGTGCCTCTTGCGCCCCGACATGGCAGTTCGTGCAACGCGGATGCGAGGCCACAGCATAAATCCGGTCCCATGCCGCCAGCCCCTCTTCACGGGTCACGGTTTGCGCCGAAACCCCGGAACCGGCGATCATTAATCCGACAAGCATCCCCCTCATACAAAATCCACCGACTTCGAAAATGGCAACTCCCTGATCCGCTGACCCGTAGCGGCAAAAATCGCATTGCCCAAAGCGGGCGCGGCAGGCGGCACACCGGGCTCACCGATGCCACGTATCTTGTCGCCGTTTTCCAGCCCGCGTGCCTCTATTTGCGGAGTCTGGTACAAACGCATCCCCTCGAAGGCATGGAAATTATCCTGCTCTGCAACACCCTCCGCATAGGTGGTCTCGCAGTTCATCGCATGGCCCAATCCCCATATCACGCCCCCCGACAACTGGGCTTCGAAATTCACCGGGTCCAGCACACGCCCGACTTCAGCGGCAACAAAAACCTTGTCGATCCGGATGCCCTCGTCTGTATCGGTGACCTCGACCACCTGCGCAGTACGCACGCCAAAGGCCAGCGTGAAGGCCAATCCGCGTCCGCGTTTCGGCCCAAGATCACTGCCCCAACCGGACATCTTGGCCACTTCCTCAAGCACCGCGCGCGACAAATCATCCGCGCAAAGGCGTAGGCGCTCGGTCATCGGGTCAACCCCGGCGGCATGGCACAGCTCATCCAGAAAGCTCTCGTGCAGGAAACCATTGCCCGACGCCCCGACCGACCGCCAGGAACTGACCGGCACCATGGCCGGCACCCGATATCCGGTGACGCGGTAATTCGGGATGGCAAAAGGTTGATCCCACGCCCCCCCAACGATCGCCACATCAGGCCCCATCGCCGGCTGCCCCAACCGCGCGAGGGAGGATTCAGTGACCGAAGGGGCTGCAATCGACAAATCAAAAGCCTGCACCGCTCCCTGCGCGACCACACCCCGCGCCCGCGACATCGCCAGCGGTCTGGGGAAATCATGGGTCATGTCTTCTTCACGGCTCCAAACCATCTTGATCGGCGTATCGGGCATCTGCATGGCAATCTCTACGGCCTGCCGGACATAATCATCTTCCAGTCGTCGCCCAAAACTGCCGCCCGACATCAGCACATGCACATGCACCTGTTCGGGGTCCAAACCAGAAACCCCCGCGGCCCCCTGCTGAACAAATCGCGGGATTTGTGTCCCGGTCCAGATGTCCAGCCGCCCTGCACTCAGCTGGACAACAACACTCATCGGTTCAAGCGGCGCATGGGCCAGATAGGGAATGCGGTATTCGGCCTCCATCACCTCTGACGCGCCCTCCAGCGCCGCAGTCACATCGCCCTCGTCCTTGAACTGGCTGTCCTGCCGCTCCGCGACAAAGGATGCAGCCACCGCGTCAAACTGATCTGCGGTATCCCCGATATAGGGCGACGGCCCCCAGTCGCATTCTACCGCTTGCGCTGCTTGGAACGCGCGCCAGGTATTGTCGGCCACC
This sequence comes from Sulfitobacter sp. M05, assembly GCF_029285175.1. Lineage (GTDB taxonomy): Bacteria > Pseudomonadota > Alphaproteobacteria > Rhodobacterales > Rhodobacteraceae > Sulfitobacter. The sequence goes on from NZ_JABEDH010000001.1 coordinate 1,619,643, forward strand.
ACGGCAATGCCGCCGGTGATTGCCACCACGGCCTTCACTCCGCGCATGGCTTTGGCCTCGGTTGCGTCAAATCCCAAGATGCCGCCGCCAATGGCCGGATTTGTGCGGGTGGTGGCATGCACCATCCCGTCCATCATCAGATCAATGCCATACTCCTGCGTACCTGTGGATTTTGCCAAAATATCAGTGCGCCGGTGCGGTTTCCCCAAGCTCTGCCATGTGGCCGGATCCCGCAAAGTAACATCCTCAACTACGGGTGTTTCTGCCGCCGTGGCCGCCAGATCAACATAGTCCATCCGCGTCCCATCCGGCAGCACCACCGCGCCTTTTTCGGTGCGCAGCTGATCCGCCGACAGGCCCGTCTGGGACGCTGCCGCCGCAATCAGCGTCTCGCGGGCCATGGCCCCCGCCATGCGCAGACGATCATACATATCGGGCACCGTACTGGATCCACCGGTCAATTGCAGACCCATCAATTTGCCCACCACATCAGAGGCCCCGCGCCCTGCACGGGCCATAAAGCTGTCAGAGGTTGCGGCAATCGGCATCCCTTCGGCGGCAACGACACCGTTGTAATAGGCCGGCGCAGGCGGTCCCGGATCAATCCTTACTCTGTCCAGATCAACATCCAGTTCTTCAGCGATCAGATGCGCTTGTACCGAATAGGCCCCCTGCCCGACATCCGCGCGCGGTGTGATCAATGTAACCCCCCCTGCGTCAATCTTGACGAAGGGGTTAAAGGTCACTTCACCATCAGCCAGCCCCGCCTCAAGCGGGTTCTCGACCTCGCGTTTATACATATAGGTGCCAAAGGCCACACCGCCGAGTATGGCCGCAGACCCAACCAGAAAACTACGCCGTGCAATTGTTTTGATGCGTCCCATGGATCAGCCCTCCTGCAAGCGGCTGGCCGCAGTTTGTACAGCCGCCCGAATGCGCGGATAAGTGCCACAACGGCACAGGTTTGCACTCATCGCGGCGTCAATCTGATCATCGGAAGGGTCTGGATTAAGATCCAGAAACGAGGCCGCCTGCATGATCTGACCGGATTGACAGTAGCCGCATTGCGCGACCTGATGTTCTGCCCATGCCTTTTGCACAACATGCAAAGCGGCGGGCGTGCCCAGCCCTTCGATCGTGGTGATGTCCCCGTCGACATCCGCCGCTGCCACCTGACAGGACCGCACTGCAACCCCGTCCATATGGACGGTACAGGCCCCGCATTGGGCAATCCCGCAACCGTATTTCGGCCCGGTGATGCCCAATTCGTCCCGCAGGACCCATAATAGCGGCATGTCGCCTTCGACATCCACCTCGTGCTCGGTTCCGTTTACAGTCAACTTCATGGCGCGGCTCCTGGCTGGATTATCCAGAAAAGGTAGGTGCCGCGCCCCTATTGGACAAGTTCGACTTCACGTCATCGGGCAAAACCCGACGTTTTGTGGATCAGAATTCCACTACCGCACGAATGCTCTTGCCTTCATGCATCAAATCGAAACCGTGGTTAATTTCATCCAGGGTCAGCTTGTGGGTGATCATCGGGTCGATCTCGATTTTGCCGTCCATGTACCAATCAACAATTTTTGGCACATCCGTGCGCCCCTTCGCCCCGCCAAAAGCCGTGCCACGCCAGACGCGCCCGGTAACCAGCTGGAAAGGACGGGTAGAGATCTCGGCACCCGCCGGGGCCACACCGATGATGATGCTCTCGCCCCAGCCCTTATGCGCACATTCCAATGCGTCGCGCATGACCTTGGTGTTACCGGTCGCATCAAAGGAATAATCCGCCCCGCCTTTTGTCAGCTCGACCAGATGCCCGACAAGATCATCCCCAACTTTGGACGGGTTCACGAAATCGGTCATCCCGAAATAGCGGCCGGTTTCCTCTTTGTCGTCGTTCAGATCGACACCGACAATCTGGTCCGCACCGGCCAGCCGCAGGCCCTGAATGACGTTCAGGCCGATACCGCCCAAACCAAAGACCACACAGCGCGCACCGATCTCAACCTTGGCGGTGTTGATCACCGCACCAATGCCCGTGGTCACACCGCAACCGATATAGCAAATCTTGTCAAAGGGGGCGTCTTTGCGCACCTTGGCCAGCGCAATCTCTGGCACAACCGTGTGGTTGGCAAAGGTTGAGCAGCCCATGTAGTGGTGGATCGGCGTCCCATCCAGCATTGAAAAACGTGTGGTGCCATCGGGCAGCTGACCCCGCCCTTGCGTGACGCGGATCGCCTGACACAGGTTAGTCTTGCCCGACAGACAGTATTCGCATTCACGACATTCAGGCGTGTAAAGCGGGATCACGTGATCCCCGACTTCCAGCGTGGTCACACCTTCGCCGACTTCAATCACGACGCCGGCCCCTTCGTGGCCCAGAATGGCCGGAAAAATCCCCTCGGGGTCATCACCGGACCGGGTGAACTCATCAGTGTGGCACAGGCCGGTGGCCTTGATCTCGACCAAAACCTCCCCGCGTTTTGGCCCCTCAAGGTTGACCTCCATGATCTCAAGCGGTTGGCCGGCGGCGACGGCGACTGCGGCGCGGGTTTTCATCATCGTGGTGTCCTCCATCAGGTTTTCCTCAGGTGGCCTATGGCCATGGACGATGTCAAGAACCGGTAAGCGACACCGCTTGTTGCGGACCGACCACCCAGAACCCGAGCGTTCAAAAAAATCACAGTTGTTTTGGATTGTCATCAGTTGTCGCAAATTATGACAATTCTCGGAATGGTACCTTCGGCCCTTCCAGAACTATCAAGCCTAAAACCACCGGAGGCACCAATGGATTTGAAAAAACGCACGTTCGCCAAGGCGATGACTTGGCAGATCACCGGTTTCTTCATGATGATCGCCATCGGGTTTTTCACCACGGGATCATTGAACGCTGCGGGCGGGATGGCGGTTGCAGCATTTCTAACCGGCACGATCAGTTATGTCCTGCATGAACGCATCTGGCAACGCATCAGCTGGGGCCGTCTTTCGGATGTCCAAAGCCATCAAGACCCCCCATAGCACCCTCCCCTGCTCAGAACGATGCCAGCCCCCTCAAATGAGAATAACTCGCAACAGGCTTGACATTTGTTGCGAATGATTTGCATGTAGGGCGCAGAGACGCATTCAGAGTGGAGTTTGAAATGACGAATCGACGCGCGACATCTCTTGCAGCCGGCCTGTTGGCCACCGCGTTGGCAACAACCGCTTCGGCAGACGATAAGATGAAGGTTGTGACAACATTTACCGTCTTGGCCGATATGGCTGCCAATGTGGCAGGTGACGCGGCAGAGGTTGTATCCGTGACCAAACCGGGCGCTGAAATTCACGGCTACCAGCCGACCCCGCAAGACATTGTGCGCGCCCATGACGCCGATCTGATCCTGTGGAACGGCATGAACCTTGAGCTGTGGTTTGAGCAGTTTCTCTCCAACATGTCGGATGTTCCCGCCGCAACATTGACCGATGGCATCGACCCGATTTCGATCGCCGCGGGCAGCTACACCGGAAAACCCAATCCACATGCCTGGATGGGTTTGGACAACGCGTTGATCTATGTCGATAATATCGCCAGGGCCATGTCCGAAACCGATCCGGAAAATACGGCGACCTATGACGCCAACGCAGCCCGCTACAAGCAAGAGCTGCGTGACACGCTTGAGCCGTTGAAAGCCGCCATTTCCGACCTACCCGAAGATCAGCGTTGGCTGGTGACCTGCGAAGGAGCATTCAGCTACCTGGCGCGGGATCTGGGCCTGCAAGAACTGTACCTCTGGCCGATGAACGCCGATCAGGTCGGCACCCCACAACAGGTACGCGCAGTAATCGACGGCGTGCGGGATAACGACATTCCGGTGGTGTTCTGTGAAAGCACCGTCAACACGGCCCCCGCAAAACAGGTCGCCCGCGAAACCGGTGCCACCTATGGCGGCGTGTTGTACGTCGACAGCCTGTCAGGACCAGATGGGCCGGTGCCGACCTACCTTGACCTGCTGCGTGTGACGACCACAACTGTCACCGACGGGCTTAGCACCGCCTCGAAATAGATCGGCAAGGAAACCCCATGTTGCAAAAGACCGAAACCGCACCACTCCAGACCGACGTCACGGGCGCGGGACTGACGGCGCAGGACGTCACGGTAACCTACCGCAACGGGCACACGGCCCTGTGGAACGCAAGTTTCGACATCCCACGCGGCACGGTGACCGCATTGGTGGGGATCAACGGGGCCGGGAAATCCACGTTGTTCAAGGCGATCATGGGGTTTGTGCCCACAGCCAAGGGTGCCATCAGCATCCTGGGGATGGATGTTAAGACCGCCCTGTCACGCAATTTGGTCGCCTATGTTCCACAAGCAGAAGAGGTTGATTGGGACTTTCCTGTGCTGGTCGAAGATGTGGTGATGATGGGCCGCTATGGGCACATGGGTTTCTTTCGGCGCCCCAAACAGGCAGATCATGAAGCAGTCGATCAAGCTCTGCTTCGCGTCAACATGCAAGACTTCCGCCACCGCCAGATCGGTGAGCTGTCGGGCGGGCAGCGCAAGCGCGTCTTTCTGGCCCGTGCCTTGGCGCAGGACGGACAGGTCATCCTGCTGGACGAGCCCTTCACCGGTGTGGACGTCAAGACAGAAGAGCAGATCGTCGCCCTGCTGCGCGAACTGCGCGATGAAGGACGGGTGATGCTGGTTTCCACGCACAACCTTGGCTCGGTGCCGGAATTCTGTGATCGCACGATTTTGGTCAAGGGCACGGTGCTGGCGCATGGGTTGACCGAAACCACCTTTACCCGCAGCAACCTGGAACAGACCTTTGGCGGGGTGTTGCGCCAGATCACCCTTGGCGGTGACACGCTGCATGACGACGAAGACGCACGGGCCGTCACAATCTTTACCGATGATGAACGCCCTTTTGTGCAATACGACGACAAGACACACCGGGCGGATCAGGGATCATGATGGACACCCTGCTGCAACCGTTTGGCTATGGCTATATGGTTAACGCCATGTGGGTTTCTGCACTGGTCGGCGGGGTCTGTGCCTTTCTGTCCGCCTATCTGATGCTCAAGGGCTGGTCGCTGATTGGCGATGCCCTGTCCCATTCCGTGGTGCCGGGGGTGGCCGGTGCCTATCTGCTGGGGCTGCCCTTTGCCTTGGGGGCCTTTCTTGCCGGTGGCCTTGCGGCGGGGGCGATGCTGTTTTTGTCAGAACGCTCTGGCCTGAAGGTCGATGTGATCATTGGGCTGATCTTCACATCGTTCTTCGGGCTGGGCCTGTTTATCGTATCGGTGAACCCGATGGCGGTTTCCGTCCAGACCATTACCATGGGCAATATTCTGGCGATTACCCCCGAGGACACGCTGCAACTGGCGCTGATTGGATTTGTGTCGCTGGCCGTGCTGCTGGCCAAGTGGAAAGACCTGATGGTCACGTTCTTTGATGAAACCCACGCCCGCACAATCGGTTTGCGGCCCGGCCCGCTGAAGGCGGTGTTCTTTGTCCTGCTCTCGGCCTGTGTGGTTGCGGCGATGCAGACGGTTGGGGCGTTTCTGGTCATCGCGTTGGTCGTCACACCGGGGGCCACTGCTTACCTTTTGTGTGACCGGTTCCCGCGGTTGATCGCCCTGTCAGTAGCCATCGGATCAATCACCAGCTTTGTCGGGGCCTATGTCAGTTATTTCCTTGATGGGGCAACCGGCGGTGTCATCGTCTGCCTGCAAACAGTGATCTTTCTGGTGGCCTTTGTCCTTGCCCCCAAACACGGATTGCTGGCCGCGAAACGCAAGGCCGCTGTAGCCCTGCGCGATGGGCCTGCAACACAGGAGGCCCTGTGATGGATATTGATACGCTTACCCTGCCGTTCCGCTTTGGTTTTATGCAGAACGCCTTTCTGATTTCGATCATCGTTTCTGTGCCGACGGCCTTGCTGTCATGTTTTCTGGTGGTCAAAGGCTGGGCCTTGATGGGAGATGCTGTCAGCCATGCGGTGCTGCCCGGTATTGTTCTGGCCTATATCCTCGGCCTGCCACTGATCGTCGGGGCCTTTGCCGCCGGCATGACCTGTGCAGTCGCCACGGGATACCTGTCCAGCAATTCGCGGATCAAACAGGATACGGTGATGGGCGTTGTGTTTTCCGGCATGTTTGGCCTTGGCATCGTGATGTATGTCTCGATCGAGACCAACGCCCACCTCGATCACATTCTGTTCGGCAATATGTTGGGCGTTGATGCCGCTGAGTTATGGACCGCTGGTCTTATCTCGCTTGGGGTTGGCCTGATGCTGGCCCTGAAATGGCGCGACTGGTTGTTGCACAGTTTTGATGCGGCACAGGCGCGCGCGTCGGGACTGCGGGTGAACTGGTTGCATTACGGGATGCTGGCCGCCCTGTCGCTGACGATTGTTGCGACACTTTCTGCGGTGGGGCTGATCCTTGCCATTGGGTTGTTGATCGCGCCGGGAGCCATTGCCTTTCTGCTGGTGCGCACCTTTGGCCGGATGCTGTGGGTATCGGTGGTGGTTTGCATGGTTGCGATGCTTTCGGGCAGCTACCTCAGCTTTTTCCTTGATAGCGCCCCTGCCCCGACGATCATCCTGATCCTGACGGCAATGTTTATTGCCGCGTTTATACGGCGGCAAATGGTGACGCGGGCGATGTCGACGCGAAACAAGGAACAAGAGAGCACGGTCTGACGCGTGTCCGGCTTTGTTGCACAAATCAGGCGAAGGACGCTCCCCCTTACGCCAGAGGGACTCAGCCTTCACCTTCGGCCTTGATACCTGCTCCCTCGCGGCGACATAAGGTGCTGAAGTCCGGCGCGGTCCAGTCCAGCCTGACCAATCGCAACAGGCTCTGGACGAACCCAGTTGTCTGCCGAAGCGGCATGCCAAACAGGACCTTCAACGTCAGACACGTCTGAATGGCGGCATCCCTGAATTGCTGTTGCCGACCTCGCTTGCCGTTTGGCGGCCGCGTCCAAACCATTTCCGGATCAAATCAATTCGACAACGATCCGCGCTGCTAAAAGCAGTCATTGTAAGACGACCAGTTCTTGGTCTTGTACTTCGAAGGGGTCCAACTGCTCATGACTTCAGCTATCACGCTGAATTCATACAGTGATTCCCTTCAGACGATTTGTGCGACAAAGCCCTACAGTTGCGTAGCTTGAATACATGTCTCGCAAATGTGGCCAATCGTTTGGTGGTCAAACAAAAGAAAACTGCGATCCAGGTGAGGTGTTCTAAGCCCAATCTATGTATTGAACTAGATGTCGGATTTTTCCCAAGACCAGTCGAACCCCCGCCGCTTTGTCACTCGGAACGGACTGGCATGGTAACTAGGGTCATAAGCCTAAGTAATTTTCCGCCCTAAAGCGGTGTGTTTTTACGTTTTCGAGGCGCAGAGAGACTCGTTTCGTGAGGTGGGATTAGCGTTGTTGTGGCGATGCGCAATTTTCATCGCGCATCGCCGTGTCGGGCTTTGAAAGTCTAGAGCTTTCCGAGGGACCAGAAGAAGGTTTCTCCTGAACTATCGTCGACACCATCATTGTCGGTGCTCGCCCATGCAGTGCCATCCGCGAAGATCGCCAGACCTTCGACTTTATCAACGACGTAACCGTTATTGGATTGCAGGTCTGGTATCAAATCCATGGCCGCTTCTTTTTCAACGACGGGGAGATCGCTCCCGAGGGCGGCAGGGATCATCTGGTCGCCTGAGATGCGGTAAACCATTTTGATCGCTGCATTCGCCCCAATTTGGTTGTCGCGTTCAATCACATAGACATCACCGTCATGTGCAACGATCTCTGACAGGCCGACCCAGCCCGTATCTGCGGCAGCTTTGGGATAAAGTACCGCACCCCATTCGCCGGTCTCAATAGTGTAAGACACCAGTTTGACGTGATCGGCAGGATCATCAGCCCATTCGCGCTGGACAGCCATCCACAAGGTGCCATCCACCAGTGTAACACCCTCGAAACCAAACCGGCGCTCTACTGCAAGAAGCTCAGCTGGCAGGGCGATTTCTTCTTCAATCTCGCCGTCGCTGTTCACGTGATACAGACCATGGGGGATCATCCGACCCGTGCGCCCTTCAGACGCCAGCCAGAACCCGCCATCACCGTCCAGTGTGATGCCTTCAAGATCAAGCTTTTGTGCAGCAAACCCGCCGCGTGTGACGGGCAAGGCCGAGGTGATCTGGGCCGGCGTCACAGTGGTATCGATGGTAAAGATCGTCGGTTGATAGCCATAGAAGCTGTCGTTCACGGCATAGACCATGCCATCCTCGCCAGCGACCATGCCCGAGATCGCACCCCAGCCGATCAGCTCGTCCGCGCCGGCAGATGTAAGCTGCGGATAGGTCGCAGGCGCGTCTTGGTACTCATAGATCATGACGTGGCTGCGAATGCCGCCGTCTTCGATGAGGTCGGCCTCGTTGGCGGTGATGAACAGCCCGCGCGACGGGATCGCGATGGCCCCTTCGGGTGCGATCCCTGATGGCAACATTTGGGTTAAGACGGGGGCGGCTGGGTCGGTGACATCGTAGACGCCAACGATGGAAGCCCGCTCTGCCAGAATGAATGCATAAGGCGTGCCGTCAAAAATACCGAATTCCATGCCCTCAGGCTCTGCACCTTTGGCGTCGGACCGTTTGTCGGGGTAATGGCCGTGTTGAACGATTGCGTGCTCAAAGCTGTTATCCGCTTCATAAACTTCGGTGCCGTCTTTGTTGAAGATGGTCCAACCCCGTGCGCCGCCGCTCATGTCGCCTTCGTTGGCGATGGCGAAATGAACGTTGTCAATCCATTGAACCCCGTCCGGCTCACGTAAACGGCCCTCTTGTGACTGCGTAAACAGCAACGCACCACGTTCATCCGTTGTATCGATGTTGGCCAAATCGACCGAACCTGCCGAAAAATGGCTGAGGATATCGCCCGCCTTGTTCATCACAACGAGGTGGTTGTTTTCCTGCATCGTTACAACGATTTCGCCCGCGGTGTTCACGTCGACAAACTCGGGTTCCGGGTCATCAGCACCGATGTCGGCCAAACCATTTACATCGATCTGCACCATGCTGTCACAGACCGGAACATCGTCCTCGATGTCGAGCGTAACAACAAAACCGCCAGGCATCTGGCCAAGGCCACCGTCGCCCAGATCCTCGTCGCGTTCGTTTTCAATCGCGATCGCGATAAAGCTGCCGTCCGGTGCAATCGCCGTGCTGTCGGGCTGTCCGCCCAATTCGCAGGCGGCCACTTCGGTCCCTGTGGTAATATCGAAGGCCTTCAACAGACCTGATGGTGCGGTGTAGCTTTCGGATGTGTTCACGCCCGTCATGGCGATGTTGCCCAAGACGGAAACGGCCGTCGGCTCACCGCCGACAGTGATGTTGCCCAAGGCCACGGGTGCGCTGGGGTCGGTGATATCGATCATGCCGATTACGCCAAGCGGGCTGTCTGAGTAAACCAGCGTCATCCCGTCGCCAGAGGCGCTGATGATCTCGGCAGAGGATTCCGCCGCTGGGTCGGCATTGTTGGTGAAGGTCGCGAAACTCGCGATGCGGTTAAAGTTCATCTCTGCGAGCGCGCCAGTGGCCGCGAGTGCGAAAGTCGACGTTATGCCGATGAGCCTGAAAGACATTCCATATCCCCTAATGATTGTTTTGCGGGGCACTGATTGGCGGATTTCGTAACGCTGGAATGACACGAACGTAACGGGCGGATGAAACGTGTCGGTACGACTGCGTTTTTACAATTTATATACAAATCCTTCATAAATACGTCACCCAGCCGCAGTAGCGGGCATGGCATGCGGACGATCTGCATGTCTGTCAAGCGGGGAACTTCTCTCGGTCATGACGGATTTATCCGAATTTGGGCGCCCTATGACGTCCGAAAAACAACTGCCTGCATTGAGTGGGCACTATCTGATACCGGAGTACAATAATGAAGAACATCGCAATAAGCTCAGCTGCTGCGCTTAGCATGTTGGCAAACTCTGCATTTGCCGAAACCGAAATTACATGGTGGCACGCAATGGGCGGTGCCCTTGGTGAAACCGTCAATGAAATCGCTGAAGGTTTCAACGCCAGCCAAGACGAATACACGATCACGCCTGTATTCAAAGGCACATACGAAGAAACCCTGACAGCCGGCATCGCCGCGTTCCGCGCAGGCGAGCAGCCAAACATCATGCAGGTGTTTGATGCAGGCGCTGCGACTGTTATCGCGGCTCAGGGCGCAACTGTTCCGGTTCAGGATCTATTGGAAACCAATGGTGCAGACTTCGAGATCGAAGATTACATTTCCGGTGTGCGTTATTTCTACGCTGACGCCGACGGCAAGATGATCGGCATGCCATTCAATTCGTCCTCGCCTATCATGTATTACAACGTGCAGGCGCTCGAAGAAGCAGGCGTAAAGCCACCCGTCACGTGGGAAGAATTTGAAACGGTCACAGCACCAGCATTGAAAGATGCCGGTTACGTTGCCCTGTCCCAATCACACCTGCCATGGATTTTCGTTGAAAACTTCATGTCCCGCCACGACCTGCCCTTCGCGACCAACAACAACGGTTATGATGGTGCAGACGGTACTGAAATCCTCGTGAACATTGACCCGCTTAAGGCGCATTTTACAGCGGTGACCGAATGGCAGGACGCTGGCTACTTTGAATGGTTCGGCACGGGTTGGAACGACAACCAGACACCGTTTGAAGAAGGCGACGTCGCGATCTGGTTCGGCTCTTCTGGTTCTTTTGGCGGTCTGTCACAGAAAGACCTCGGCTTTGATTTTTCTGCGACATACCTCCCTTACTGGGAAGCGGTCACAACTGAACCAAAGCAAACCTTTATCGGTGGCGCGGCTTTGTTCGCGATGTCTGGTCAGCCTGCCGAAGAAAACGCAGCAACCGCTGCCTTCTTTGAATACCTGAGCTCACCAGAGGTTCAGTACATGTGGCACCGTGAAACAGGCTACGTGCCAATCACGACGGCTGCGTATGAAATGGCAACAGCTGACGGCCATTACGACCGTTTCCCTGCTGCTGAAACAGGTATCCTGCAGCTGTCTTTGGACGCGAGCGAAAACACACGCGGCTATCGCATGGGTTTTTACGTTCAAATCCGTGACGTGATGAACCGCGAATTCGGCCGCATCCTGACAGGCGAAACATCTGTTGATGACGCGTTCGACATTATCGAAACAGACGCGAACGAGCTTCTGTCCCGTTTCGCGCAAACACAGAACTAAACCACTCCGGTTTAATCATGGCGATCGCACCCAGGTGCGGTCGCCCCCATTTCAAATACCTCCGAGGAATTTATGAAACGAGCAGGCTTCGCCACGCGTTGGCTTCCTATTCTATTGTTGCTGCCGCAATTGGCGATCATCGCTGTGTTTTTTTACTGGCCCGCCGCGCACGCTGTGCAGTCTTCTTTCTATCTCGAAGATCCGTTCGGGTTTGGCTCTAGCTTTGTGGGGTTTGACAACTACACACATCTTGCTGGCAATTCTGAATACGGACGCATCGCAAAATTCACCCTTTTGTTTACTGTATTGGTCACGTTCTTCTCACTCGCGTTGGCGCTGCTGCTCGCAGTTAAGGCAGACAATGTGATCCGCGGAGCAAAAGCCTACCGTACCCTGTTGATGTGGGTTTACGCCGTCGCGCCCCCTGTCGCGGGATTTATTGGACTGTTGATGTTCAACCAAAGTTGGGGACCGCTTGCAGAGTTGGCGAAATCCATCGGTTGGGATTTCAAACTCGGTGTGAACTTCGGTGACACGGCAACGGCAATGGTTCTGGTTTCGGTTTGGAAACAAGTTCCGGTGAACTTCATCTTCTTCTTATCCGGCCTGCAATCCATACCCAAATCCGTGCGCGAGGCTGCACTGATTGATGCGAAATCATCCTTCCGCCGCTTCTGGGATGTGACATTCCCGCTGCTGGCCCCAACGGGCTTCTTCTTGCTGATCATCAACATCACCTACGCACTGTTCGATACCTTCGGCGTTGTTGATGTGTTGGTTAAGGGCGAGCCAGGCAACAACCCAATGACCCTTGTCTACAAGGTCTATGTTGACGGGTTTCGCGGCAATGACATTGGCGGTTCTTCCGCACAGTCCGTCATCTTGATGGTTCTTGTCCTTGCCTTGACAGTCTTCCAGTTCCGGCTGGTCGAACGCCGCATCCACTACACATAGGGGGCCAGATCATGACCGACACCACATCAACTCCAATCGCCAAACGCCCCCTGAAATGGACCCACGTCATGGATCACCTTATCTTGATCCTTGGGGCGTTGTTTATGCTGGTCCCCCTTTTGATGGTTCTGCAAACAACAACCACAACCGACCTAGAAACCATCAAGAACGGGCCTGAATTCGTCATCGGAGATCAGTTCGACGACAACTTCATGTCCGCCATGTTTCAGGCTTCCGGATTTTCCGGCGAGAACACCGGACTGCGGATGTTAATGAACTCGCTCATCCTTGGGATCGGCTTTGCCTTAGGCAAAATCGTGATCGGTATGATGGCCGCCTATGCGCTGGTTTATTTCCGGCTGCGGTTTGCCACCCTTGCATTCTGGCTTATCTTTACGACCTTGCTGCTACCGCTCGAGGTGCGCATCCTTCCGTCATACGAGGTTGCCCAAAAGCTGGGCCTTCTGAACACCTATACCGGATTGATTGTGCCGCTGATCGCCTCGGCAACGGCCACATTCTTCTTTCGCCAGTTCTTCCGCTCTGTCCCCGAAGAGCTGGTCGAAGCTGCGCGTATTGATGGGGCTGGTCCGGTGAAATTCTTCATCGATATTCTTGTGCCTTTGTCACAGACCATGATCGCTGCGATGTTCATCATCATGTTTGTATTCGGCTGGAACCAGTACCTCTGGCCAACAATGGTGACGACAGAAGAGGGAATGTTCACCCTCGTGCGTGGCATCAAACAGCTGACCCAAGACCTGGAAGGGACAAACATCCCCGAATATGGCCGCGCCAATATGCTGGCCCTTATCGCGATCCTGCCGCCCGTGCTGGTCGTGATCTTTTTCCAAAGCTGGTTCGTCAAGGGCCTGACCGAATCCGATAAATAGGACTGAAATAATGGCGCAAGTATCGCTTAAAAATATCCGTAAAGTTTACCCAAACGGCTATGAGGCCGTCGTGCCTACCAGTTTCAACATCGCCGATGGTGAATTTGTCGTGCTGGTTGGGCCATCGGGTTGTGGCAAGTCCACGCTGTTGCGCATGATCGCAGGGCTGGAGGACATCACTGTGGGGGAGTTGTCGATCGGGGATCGCAACGTTAACCACGTCGATCCAGCTGATCGTGATATCGCGATGGTGTTCCAGAATTATGCGCTCTACCCACATATGACCGTGCGTAAGAACATCGGTTACGGGCTCAAGAACCGTAAAACTGCGGCGTCAGATATTGAAGCAAAGGTTCAAGACGCTGCCAAAATGTTGAACCTCACTGAGTTTCTGGATCGCAAGCCGAGCCAGCTGTCAGGCGGCCAAAGACAGCGGGTTGCCATGGGGCGCGCCGTGGTACGTGACCCCGCGTTGTTCTTATTTGACGAACCGCTATCAAACTTGGATGCCAAGTTGCGTCACCAGATGCGGATCGAGATTAAAGCCCTGCAGCGTCGACTGGGTGTTACCTCGATCTATGTGACGCACGATCAGGTCGAAGCGATGACCATGGCTGACCGGATCATCGTGCTAAATACTGGCCGCATTGAACAAATCGGCACCCCAACCGAGATATACCACCGCCCTGCATCCACTTTCGTTGCCAGCTTCATGGGGGCTCCGCCGATGAACCTGCTTAACGCAGAGAGTGCCGATGGCCGTGTGCATCTTGGGGGGGATATGAGCGTTGCTGCCAGCACCGCCGACGGCCCTGTCATCTGGGGCATTAGGCCCGAAGATATCGAGATCGACCCCACAGGGGACATCCCGTTCACGGTCGATATTGTCGAAGAACTGGGCGCGCACCGCCTGCTACACGGTCAACTGAATGGACAAGATCTTACCATCCACGTCAGCAAAGATGTTGTCGTTTCCGCAGGTCCGATCCGAATTTCCATCAATCTAGACGCGGTGGTTCTGTTCAATCCCGAGACGGGTTTGGCGCTATGATCACAACACAGCTGTCTGATCTGCCGCCGATCACGCAGGCGGAGCGAGGCCGTATCTTGGCAGCGCCACGCACCGCTGACGCCCACCGCGCCTTGCTTGCAGAGATGCCCGCAATGAATGCCGTGCAACTGGGCGGTACGGCCTCGGCGACTACCTTGCCAGCTCGGTTCACGGTCGCGGCATGGAATGTGGAACGTTGTCTTTTTCCTGAAGACACGGCGTCCCACCTTATGCCCGTTGCCCCGGACATCGTGCTTTTGTCCGAAGTCGACCACGGGATGGCGCGCACCGGCCAGCGCCACACCACCAAGGAAATGGCCGCACAGCTTGGCATGGCCTACGCTTTCGGGGTGGAGTTTCATGAACTCGATCTCGGCGGTGCTACTGAACGCGCGTATTGCCAAGATCATTTCAATGCTCTGGGATGGCACGGCAATGCGATTCTGTCGCGCGTTCCGTTTGAGTGCACGGCACTCATCCGGCTTGACGACCACGGGCATTGGTTTGCCGATGCAAGTGCGACCGCGGATCCAAAGCAACCTCGACTTGGCGGGCGCATGGCGATCGCTGCGGTTGTTACGACCGAATGCGGACCTCTGTGCGTTGTCTCTACACATCTTGAAAGCAATGCAGACGCCGCCCATCGACACATCCAAATGCAGCGATTGCTTGATGCGGTTGAGGTCTTTGCACCTGACATGCCCGTCCTGTTGGGGGGCGATCTGAATACTGGAAACCACTTGCCCCCGCACTTCGACTGGCGCAATGAGACCTTATTTTCACTCGCACAGGACCACGGTTTCACATGGGAGTTTACCGCGCCGGGGAACACAACCCGCCCCAGCCTCATCACACCGCATCCAGATCGTGTGATGAAACTTGATTGGCTCGTCGGTCGTGGTTTGAAAAATCTGGACAACGGCATCGCTCCGTCGACAATGGCGAACGGCAAGCCGCTATCGGATCACGATTTTGTCTGGTGCAAAGCCGAAATTTGAAAGTAGCGGCGATGGTCGTGTCATCGGGATTCAGCATATTTTGGTCTTCACGATTGTTTAATGACCGCTTTTGGTCAGCTGCTCCGCAACGTCCTATTTATGAGGCAACGGCAACTTTGACCCGTGAGGCCTGAGGTTACTTTGCCGTCTACCCGGAAGTGGTCAAACGTACCGAGCGCAGCATCGGCTAGTTTGGGCTCCTTGCGGCCTAATGCACTTGCAGAGATTGCAGGCCCTAGTTCCTTCGGACATCAGTTATTCAGTCTGATGCTATGCTCTCGGCATCATCGCTGTGCTGATGTCTGGGTATGGGTACCCGCACCTAGGTGACGACAAATCTCAATAGGTCAAAAAGAGAACGCCGCCCGATGATATCGGACAGCGCGATTTCGTGTAAGAAAATGCGGCCTCGAATAGAACAAGAGCGCCTTGTCAATTCGGTCAGCCGAACATGCGGACCCGGAAGGCGTCGATTGCCACGGCCACGAAGATCATAAAGCCTCCGATCATACCGACATAAAATGACGGAACCGAGATGATTGCCAGGCCGACTTGGATCACGGTCAGCAATAGGACACCTCCTAAAACGCCGACAACGTTTCCGCGCCCGCCGAAAACAGAAACCCCACCGGTAATCGGGGCCGCAATGGCATAGAGAAGGAAGCTTTCACCTTGATTCGACGTGATCGCCATTTGCCAAGAGGCTAACAGCATGCCCGCAATGCCCGCCAAAAAACCCGAAAGAGCATATGTCTTGATCTTGATGGCATCGACGCGGATACCGGCTGAGTTCGATGCCGTCGGATTGCCACCAACAGCATAGACAGAACGCCCAAAAACGGTACGAGTGAGCAGCACGCCCAGGCCAATGATTGAGGCGATAAACACCAGCGGCATAATCGGCCAACCTCCTGCAACAGTCGCCTGTCCGATCCACGTGTACCCATCACCAAGCTCGGTAAGGGTTTTGCCGCGTGTCATCGCCAAAAGCGCGCCTTGAAGAATGATCATCATCGACAAAGTCTGAATGAGGGAGACCATTTTCAATCGCGTGATACACAAGCCATTAAAGAAGCCAATGCCCGTCGCGACAGTAACCCCGATAAGCCCTCCAATCCACCAAGGCAGTCCCAGTTGCGCCATCGCTATCGCCCCAACAGCCGACGAAAAGCCCATATTCGCGGGGATCGACAGGTCAATTTCAGCAACGAGCAACGGCAAACACATCGCAAGTCCCAACATCCCCAAGACCGTGGCCTGAACCATGATGTTTTGCATGTTGAAGATGGTGAAAAAGAACTCGTTGAATAGGCCAAAGAGCACCACAAGCGCTACTAGCCAGATCCAAACGACATTTTGCAATGTCCACTTGAGCAGCTTGTTGTCTTGCGTCCCCTTACGGGCCGGCGTGGATTGCACTGGGATGACCCCGATTGTTGCGTCTGTCATGTCTTCCTCCCCTTGCATTGTTATCCGGTGCCCATGATCTGACGCAGCCGGTCCGTCTGAATATCATCGCCTTGTAGAACCGTTGAAATGCGGCCTCCCGAGAACACGCAGACGCGATCTGCGGCATGGACAAGTTCATCCGTATCCGTGGAGACGATGATCACGCAGACACCTTTTTTTAGTCAGTTCATCAATGATCCGTAGTACGTCCTGCTTGACCCCGACATCGATCCCGCGCGTGGGTTCATCAAGGATCAGCAAACGTGGGTTTGTCGCCATGACGCGTCCAAGACACACCTTTTGCTGGTTGCCACCGCTTAGGGTGTCGACCAATGCCTCGGGCCCGGCAGCCTTTATCGCCATGGAGGCGAAGTAGCCGTCAGACAGTTCTTTTTCGGCGTTGCGATTGATAAACCCATTGCGGGATACTGCTGTCAGCGACGACAGGGAAATATTCTGCCCAATCGACATTTGGGCCACGGCGCCATCCTTGCGTCGATCATCAGACAGGTATCCGATACCGAGGTCAAACGCGGCTTTGGGGCTGGCGGGCATCGCGCCAATATCGCCCGACATGGTAATCGTTCCCGTCGACGGGATCCTTACGATGGCAAAGCTCTGAGATGTCATTTGCCAAAGAGTACCAAATTGTTTGTCTGTGGAGTTTGTGATGGCCCATACTGACCGGCTTCACCTGTCACTTGAGGCAAAGGCTCACAACATAACAAAATACAAATTTGTCGCGCCTGAACCCTACCAAATTCGTTTCCTTGGCAATCTGACAACAGTCGCTCTCCCCATCAGGTGGCAACATAACAAATGCAACTCACACGCAGAAACGTTTGATATTACAGTCATTTGGATCGTTCGGCATGAAGCAAGCAAAGGTCCTCACAGAAAAGGAATTCAAACGCGCACTAGCGATCTGCGAGACCATGCAGAACGGCAAGCGCATCCCTCATCTCTGAGCCCGTCTCAAAGGCGTTCAGATATCAGTTGAATTGTGAGTGACGCCATTGGGGACCTTTGAACTGTGGGGTCCCGTGCAGCTATGGCGATATGGTTCAAAGAGCGACTTAAGAGTGATTTCGAACAAAGACGCAGAGCGTTCGTTTGGTTAACAGAAAATTAGCTGCTCCGAACGAGTCTGGGCGATAATGTCTGGAAAAGGGTGGCACCACGATGTTCGTCGATCAGAACTTATACAAAAAGGCGTTTGAGGCATACGTTCGCAAAGGAACGCCCATTGAACTGTCTATCAAGCAAGCACGACCAACCACCCACTATGTTTGGCGCACCCGCAATGATGGCAAAGTTCGTTCATCGCATGCTGATCGAGAAGGACAAGTTTTTTCATGGGATGATCCTCCCACTGGTGGTCATCCGGGGAAAGATTATAACTGTCGATGCACTGCTGAACCCTATTCCGCTGAAATATCCGAGTTTTTGCGCCTCTCAATCAATGGACTGGGCACCAAGTCCGGTTGGTCCAGCACTGACTTCGTAAATCACTACTTTAGCGGTGGTGGGCGAGGCGTTACGCTTAACCAAATCGGACATAGCCAAAAGATCATATCGGCCTTTTTTGATCGGCGTGGCGAGGCTCTTAAAGGTCAAATAGCAAGCGCAGCAAGAAGTACTCGAGGCGGTTCCATATCCTATGGCTTTGAAAACACGTATGATATGACAGGAGTTGTCTTCAGCATCAGCGACACAACAATCGGCGGATCATTTTCTGGGCAAAGCATCGAACAAAACGGCATCATTGAGCTTTCGGGGAGCTTGGATCTGTACCTTGATGACGAATTCGCAGACCCATTGGACGTTGGGGTGGAAGTGGATGATTACCGCCCTGGCAGTATTCTGTATGACAATATTCACAGGCCTTTGAGCGATTACCTAAGAGGCCGCGCTGGATCGCCAACTGGCGGTCAGCAACGATTGGGCGTTCGTGACGGGAAGCCATATGCCATCACCGGAACATGGTTCGGCTCCGTTGAAGGTCGAATCTATACAGATCCGTCTCGCAGTCAGTACACAAGATGATCGCACCCTTCCGCGCAATTGTCGTCACATTATGTAGCTTTGCGATCCTGAGTGGATTGGGTCTGGCAGCTCTGGTGTTGGGGTACTCTGTTAAGTTTGGTAAGTGTGTCAAACTGCCGAATGGAAGCGAACTCAGCTACGAGGCATTTGTCGACTTGGGCAACAGCTTTCTGAGACCGGATGTTGTGCTGCGTGATCCAGAGGGTGCCATCATTGGCAAGGAAATTTGGCCAATACACATCACAAGCACTGCGACCCACGGAACCGCTTGGCCGGAACGGGATAACTCAAAGCCAGATTTTTCCTTTGTTTGGACCGCTAACACTGGCTTAGTAAAGCAAGTGGACAACCCGTCTTTGTATGCTGAATTGCTAGCCACCGCCAATTCGGCGTCAGACTACATCGGAGCACCGTTCGAATTGCACGTGAATACTCTTTGGATGTTCAAACGGCTTTCAGAAGACGAGCGGTACATAGGACGATCATGTGTAACACAGCTTTTCACATTTTAGACTTCAAAATCAAAACTCTAACGCCACAATATCACTCAAAGAGCACCATACGCACGGCAAGAAGCGTTGCTACCGTGCTGTGCTAGGGTATTTTGGCGTTTTTAGTGATTTATGCCGCAAAGCAGAATTCCAGCAAGTTATTGCTTTTACTTAAAGTAAAATGGTGCCCGGGGGCGGAGTCGAACCACCGACACGAGGATTTTCAATGCGCGTAACGACGGGTTAAGTTATTGATATTGCTGAACCGAAATCAAACTGTGCTAGCTTTGTGTTAAGTTTGGCATGAACACGCGGACTGATGTTTTGGGACCATAAAGCAGCGGACCAAGTATACTTCGACAAATGATACGAGAAATCAGCACCATCTTGACATGTACGTACATCGTACATTACATGGGTATTGAGCTAGGAGTGTCTAATGATCCCCGCAAGCGACCCAACATCGGCACTTAACGAGCCTAAGTCTCAGCGCAAAGACCTTCGGTTTAAGCCGTCGGTGATTGATGCAATCGAACGTGCATCGAATGCTGTTGGCATGGACAGCAGCACATTCATCACAACAGCTGCGTATCGTGCCGCGCAGGAGGTTGAAGCTGCGCAGCACAAAACAGTTGTTTCGTCAGAGGCCTTTGACGCGTTTGCCGCTGCTGTTGATCGTCCAGCGCAAGCCAATCCCGCTTTGTCTGTTCTGTTCGAAAAGCGAAGCGCATTGCTAGGCGATGACTAAACCGAAGTTCAGGGTTCAGAAATTCGACAAAGCCTCGCATGATCACGAGGCTTTTTCTTGTGGCATTCCAGCCATGGATAGGTGGTTCAACGAAAGCATCTCTGATCAGATCAAAGCCAACCGAACTCGCGTTTGGTGCGCGGTTGACCAAACCGGCAACGTTGTCGGTTTCTATGCGTTGTCCGCCCATGCCGTCGAACCTTCCAGTTCTCCTGCTCTTGCAACTCGAAGAGATCGGCATCCGATCCCTGCCGTGTACCTTTCTGCCTTGGCAACTGATCTATCGGCTCAAGGGCAAGGACTAGGCAGTGCACTCATGGCGGATGCAATGGCCAAAGCCCTAGAGATTTCAGAGATTATAGGCGCTGCGGCTTTGGTTTTGGATGTGCTCCAAGACAACGCCTATGCCAAACGACTGAAATTCTACACAGACCTTGGGTTCACACGAATCGATCCTGACGTAAATCCGAATAGAGTACTCCTATCAATCAAGGAAATTTCACAGTCTTCCGCGATGCGGCAGAAACTCAAGTAACTGAAATCAAGTCACTTATTGACGGATGGATAGAGATGTATAGCTTGCAGACAGCCTTGGACGGATCACATAGATGACGAACGATGAAGTTGATGAGCAGCTTGCTGAAAACCTCAAAGCCCGCCTCAAAACCCTTCGTTCAAAGTTCATCGAGATGGATAGTGGTGATACTCTCTTCGAAGATATTCGGCTCATGCTGAGAAAGCTCGACGAAGACCCGTTTAGCGAGAAACTTGATTAAATCATGTTTACATAGGCCTGTAGAAAGGTGCCGAGCCACCCAATTCCAAGACCTCGAGCTGCAAACATCAGGTTCATATTCCAGAGCGGAGTTTCATAAGTTGGTTTGGAGCCAGCCCATGACAGAGTTGGCACCGATCATCGGTGTATCTCCGTCACCTGCTCTCGTTCGCCGTCTTCCCCGCGCACCCATTTGCGGATTTCCTCGAGGAATTCTTCATCCCGCAGCTCAGCTTCAGCAGCTTGGATTTGCAGCTCGAGCTTACGCAGGAGGTTCAGTCGCTTCTTCGCAACCGGCGAAACGGGCGTTTTCTGAGAGCTCACAGTGAGCGAAAGTTGGGAAAGATGTTGCATGGCATGGGCCTTCTTATGTGGAACATGCCGGGATCAGTTAATGCCACCTGGATCGAAGAGCGACTGGTTTATGCGTCTTCCAGCACCTGCAAGTCATCCATCACCTCTACAAAAGTCATCTCCACGTTGATCCGTGCCACCAATTGTTCCAACTGATCATACGCTTGGTTTAGATTGGCGGCATAAGGTTGCCGGAAATGCGGGTTTCCGACGAATGTGGCCATGATGGTTTTGGTCACACTCATTAGTGTTTCCAACACGCGCCGACTTGGTTGGCGGTTTCGCGTGATCATGCAGGAATAGTATGACGGTGCCATCCCCAGTATTCTGCGTGAAAATGCCTGTTGGGAGCGTGTCAGGTTGTTTTGTCGATATAGTTGGAACGCATCTCGCAGGATGTTGTCGCCTGCGTATTCATTGTATCTCATGGATTATTTCCTTTGCTGCTCAGCTATTTATCCGCGCAGCAACG
>NZ_JABEDH010000010.1 GCF_029285175.1 Sulfitobacter sp. M05
CCGGCCCCATGAGCTGGCGCGAGACGTGGCCCTGGTTGCGGACGGCTTGGTTAAACCCGAACAAGGCGACGGCGCACATTTTTCGGAAATGGCCCGCCAGCTGGTCGCTGCGGCGATCGAAGTGATCGTGACGCAGGAAGAACTGAACCGGCGCAATCTGATCGCCGTCGCCGATCTGCTTCTGTCAGCAAACCTCGACGGCACGCTTGAGGCCTGGGCTGAAAATGGCGACCTTGTCGGCCACCGCCCGGCCCAGACCGCCGCCACCATTCTGCGCGCGGGAGACAGAGAACGCGGGTCGATTCAGACAGCGGTCTCAAAAGCTTTTGAGTGGATGCAGTCCGACAACATGCGCCACTTCCTGGCTGGGTCCAGCTTCCGCATGGATGATCTTCTCGATGATCGGGTCGATCTCTTTATCGCGGTGCCGCTCGACCAGGTGGACAAGCAAGCGATCTTTATGCGCCTGTTCATCAACCTTGTCCTGGGCACGGTTGTGCGCCAGGACGGGCGGCGCAAGGTCAAGGCTCCGATCCTGTTGGTTCTCGATGAATTTGTGCGGATGGGCCGCATGGAGCAGATCATGAACATCGCCAATGTCGCAGCCGGTGCCGGTGTCGAAGCGCTGTTCGTCACCCAAGACACGGGTCAGGTCGAAAAAGCCTACGGGCCAAATGATGCACGCTCGATCTTTGGCTCCTGTATCACCAAGCGCGTCTTCAACCTCAACGATATCGAAACTGCCGAATGGGCCGCGCGCCACCTCGGGGAAAGCACCGTCTATTCTCAGCAAATTCGAGAGGGCAAAGCGCCGAACGAAGGCCGGGATTTTTCCTACTCAGAGCAGCGACAGAAGCTCATGACGGCTGAGCAGATCACGGGTATGAAGGCAGATGATCTGCTGCTGTTGGTGGGTAACCGCAACCCGCTCAAGGCGAAGCAGAATGTGTATTTTAAGAGCAAGATCTACCGTGGAAGGTTCGATCAGAACCCGCTGAATTGAAAGTTGGGCGTTGGAGTTTTGTTAAAGGCTTCGCGTTCTGAGGGAGTTAAATAGAGTTATAATAGAGTTACACCTTGGAAAATGGCCAATAACACCTTGAAACAAATAATGTTTTCCAGAAGGTCGGTGTGTGAAATGACGAAGTTTGGTGTGTGAAATGACGAATCTGGGTGTGTGAAATGACGATAGCTTAGAAAAGTTATCCACAGGCTGTTGGTGTGTGAAATGACGACTCTTGACGATCGGTGTGTGAAATGACGATAGTGAGCCATGGTGTGTGAAATGACGAATCGTGAGCTGAGCAGAGGGTGTGTGAAATGACGAATGCACGCTCCCCGCTCCTGCCGGACCGGCATCCGCAAAAAGACCTGTTCGTTTGCGACATTGTGGACGCGGTGCCGAAGGGCGACATGGCCTCGATGGAACATCCAGTGTTTACCCTCTCGACCAAGCCGGACATGAAGCCGCGACGCTACCAGAATGGTGATAATTCGATTGAGGTTTCACCGTCACGCTACGGGCTGGCCACAGTCCATGACCGTGACGTGCTGATCTACTGTATCAGTCAGTGCATGGCTGCACTCAATGAAGGCCGCAAAGTCAACCGGTCGATGCGGTTCAAGGCTCATGATTTGCTGGTGGCGACGAACCGTCAGACCTCGGGCCAAGGCTATCAGCTCTTGAAGGATGCGCTGCGGCGTCTGCAAGGCACGCAGATCGAGACGAATATCCGCCAAGGTGGCAAGGAATATTTTAAGGTGTTCGGCCTGATCGAGTCCGCGGAAATCGTTCGGGAGACACGTGACGGTCGGATGCAGGATGTCGAGATCACACTGTCGGATTGGGTGTTTGATGCCATCGAGAACAATCATGTTCTGACATTGAACAAGCAGTATTTTTTCCTCCGAAAACCGCTTGAACGGCGGCTCTATGAACTGGCCCGTAAGCATTGCGGCGCACAACCCAAGTGGAAGTGTGGGCTCGAACTCTTGCGCGACAAGTGCGGGTCAGGCTCAACCACGAAAGAATTCAGGCGATTGATTTCGAAGATCATCGAGGATGACGCGGTGCACGACCATCTCCCCGACTACACTATGAGCATCGAAAGCGATAATGTTGTCTTTCGCCCCAAGGGGGCTGAGGCGGTGGTCGCCCCCTCCTTCCTGGCGCTGCGATTCAGAAAACCAGACACACATGATGAGGCGCGGCGTCTTGCGCCCGGGTGGGACGTCTACGTGCTGGAAAACGAGTGGCGGTCATGGGTGCATGACAAGGCTATCGACGTGAAGGATGCCGATAAGCACTTTCTGGCCTTCTGCAATAAGCGAGGCGCATACCAGAGTTAAAACGCACAAATGTGGGTTTGTGACTTTACGCCTTCCCACGAATGTGGTGAAATATATTCATGATCATATCTTTCCTGAACCAAAAAGGCGGCGTCGGCAAAACCACCCTATCGGTGAACGTGGCGAGCTGTCTGGCACGCCAAGGCCACCGGGTGCTGCTGATCGACGCTGACAAGCAAGGCTCGGCCACAACATGGGCGAGCCTGCGCGAAGATGCGCCCTTCCAGGTTGTCAGCATGGCACGGGCGAATATGGCGCGGGATGCGCTCAAGCTTGCCCAGGACTATACTCACACTGTCATCGACGGCCCGCCGCACGCGGAAGAGATTGCCCGATCTTGTATCGTTGCATCTGACTTTGTGGCGTTGCCTATCGAGCCGTCCGGCCTCTCGACGTGGGCATCTGACCTGACAGTGCGTCAAGTCAAAGAGGCGCAGGAATTCAAGCCATCCTTAAAATGTGGGTTTGTGGTTTCCCGCAAGATAGGGAAAACTGTCATAGGGCGAGATATTCGCAACATGGCTGCCGAGGCGGGTTTGCCAATCCTGGCCAGTGAGATTGAGCAACGGGTGGCCTTCGCTGAAGGTATGACCATGGGGCAAACGATTTTCGAGTGGGCTGGCGATAGCAATGCAGCCCGCGAAATCAACCAACTAACGAAAGAGATTGAGCGGTATGTCGAAGAAGACATTTTCGGCGGCTCCGAAGCCGAAGCAGCAGCCAACGGATGACCAAATCCTCGCGTTTGAACGTGGCGGGGCAGGGCATGACACAACACGGACAGACAAGCCGGTCGTCAAGACCGTGCCGGATGAGTCGACCAAGCGCTTGAGCCTGGACCTTCCGGCGAGCCTGCACACGCGGTTCAAGACGGCGTGCAGTGCGACGGATCGGAAAATGGTTGGTGAACTCCAAGCCTTCATTCAGCAGCGCACGCAAGAATTGGAAGAGGACGCGGGTATAACCCGCAAATGAACAAAAGCACAAATGTGGGTTTGTGTGAAATATTGTGCAAGTGGGATTTGTGGCTTAAAAACAGAGGGGAGGGCGGTGGCGCAAGAAACGTCACCGCATGATGAGAATGCATGCAGAGCTGAGAACGAGAGAAGCCCTTGGGCCATTCGGCCCGATCGAAGAAAAGAACGCGCCAGACGTGTTGTACACGGCGGGTGATATTGCGCTTTTGACCGAAGGCTCGCGCGTGGCGATTGTCGGCTCAAGAAAAGCCACCCCGGACGGCATCAAACGAGCACAGGCTGTCACCCGTGCCTTGGTGCAACAGGGTATCATCGTCGTCAGTGGCCTAGCCGAAGGCATCGACACGGTGGCGCATAGAACGGCGATAGACGAGGGCGGGCGCACTATTGCGGTGCTCGGCACGCCTCTATCCAAGGCGTACCCGGCCAAGAATGCCGGTCTACTTGAAGAGATCAAGCGTCATCACCTAGCGATTTCTCAGTTTCCCGAAGGTTATCCAGGCAAGAGCGAGAATTTTCCGCGCCGCAACCGGACGATGGCGCTCATCTGCGACGCGACCATCGTGATCGAGGCAAGCGAGAAGAGCGGTACACGCCACCAGGGTTGGGAAGCTATCCGGCTTGGCCGGGACCTCTACCTGCTCGACAACGTCGCCACTAATCCGAACCTGACCTGGCCAAAACAGCTTATCGAGTACGGGGCGCAAGTACTCCGCCGCGAAGACCTGCCCGATATCCTGCTCGATATTCCGAACTACACTGCCGGGGGCGTTCGTGCCTTCGAGCTATGAGTATGGCACCTTCGCCAATTATTCCCCACGCGGTACCACGGAACTATCTGTAACCTCTCGAAAAGCTTGTGGCGCGATCAAGGCTGGCCGGATTGATGTCATCGCCTCGGCCGTTCCGCACCTGCAAGACCCAAAGGCGGACGCTCTGAGGCCTTTTCTCGGTCCAGATGTCACCCTGGTGCCGGTGCCGCGCTCTGCGCCGCTCCCCGATGGGGCGCTTTGGCCTGCCAAGGTGATCTGCGACGTGTTGCACGAGCACGGGTTTGGTCAGGATGTGCAAACCTATCTGAAAAGAACTAGGGCTATACCGCGTTCGTCGAACTCACCGGCGGCGGAAAGGCCACTTGTCCCTATTCACCTGGAAAGCATCGAAGCGGAGAGACCGTTCTTTGTACCGAACAAGATCACCATCGTGGATGATGTTCTGACTATGGGGCGGACAAGCTTTGCTTGCGCAGAGCTCCTTCGAGCTGTCTGCCCGGATGCAGAAATCCGTATTTTTTCAATGATCCGGACGCAAGGCCTGCAAGAAGACATTGAGAAAATTGTTGATCCGGCCACAGGCACCATCATTGGCTACCCGTCAGGCAAAACCCACCGCGACCCATAAATGAACAAATGTGGGTTTGTGGGATGGTGAGGCATAGATATTAAGCCATTGAGGCCAATGACGAAAGATGATCACAGACGGACTGACGATAGGCTTAGATGCTGAACAACCATAAACAATTCGTAGCATGGAGGCGGCAGGTCTTTGTCCGCAATCCGCATCGAAATCTGAATGCTCTTTACGCTGGGCTCAAGCAGAGAAGCGGCATTTACTTGATCGGCTGCGCGGAGGAGATTGTCTATATCGGGCAGTCATGGGACCTGACGGAGCGACCGATTGATAGCTTGGGCCGCTTCTACCACCGTGTTTCTGATGTATCACTGCCGTGGTCTCTCGCTTTGGCACCCTGCCCACCTGACGAAATGCACGAAAGAGAAAGCACAGCCATTCGTTCCTTCGCACCGAAGTTCAACACATCGATCCCCAGCATCCCCGCGAGCGAGGGACGGATGCCAGAAATTATCGGCTACGCTGCCGTCTTTCAGGATCAGCTCAGTGCAGGCGGTGCTTTCGACGAGGGAAACCTTCGTCGGCAAATGGAGCGCGCAGCTGAAAACCCTTCACCACCTTGGCGGCAGGGGAAACAACGGAGGAAAACCGGGAAGCGCGAGCCGAAGCCCGAGTTGCCGCCGCTTGATCCTCCAACGCAGCTGACGGGAGACTCGCTTCGAGAAGCGTGGCAGCGCTACGGCGTCCCGTCTGATGGAGCTTTGATCTATCCGATCAATCTCTGCGATGATGGCTCAGTCGTGACCCGTGACGGAGAGGTTATCGGCACTTGGTCGATGGACCAGTACGAAGCGCCTTCGTTTGCGCCAGATGATAGGACTATTTCCTTATTCGAAGCGCCGTTGGTCGGCCTTCTATGCATGCGCATACGCGAATGGCACGAAAGTAAAACTGGCGAGAAGCTGTAGAGCTAACCCCCTTGCTCGTTGAGCGGCGCTTACTGTCCTTCCGGCGCTCTTGTCTGTTCACAGCCAGCTCTACGGGGCAACAGACAGGAAATTCAGTAATGAAACCGCAGTTGTGCAATCTCTAGGCTCTGGCCATCGCCAGCCCCGCTGACGCGGTAGACCATTCGATCTTCCCGAGAAATTCGCCGTGACCACCAGCCCATAAGATCACCCTTCAAAGGCTCTGGCTTGCCGGTTCCTTTGAAGGGGGTCCGCTTGCATTGCTTGATCAGCTCATTGATCCGATCACGTATCTTGTCGTTGGTGCTGACCCAGTATTGATAGTCTTCCCAGGCCTGATCGGAGAAAACCAGCTTCACTCAGTCAGCTCACGCTCGTCGCCAGCTCCGGCATCGAGTTGCGCGATGGAGGCGCGCAAGCGGGATGCGTTTTTCGGTGTGGACAAGAGGTGCAACGTCTCGTTGACGGCGTTCCAAGTGTCCAAGGACACGACCACAACGGACTCGCCCTTCTTGCGCGTCACGATAACTTCCTGCTTGTCGTGGATCGCTCGATCCATGACGCCCTTCAGTTGAGCTCGTGCGTCTGAGTAGGTCATAACATCCATGTCGACTCTCCTTTGCTTCCCTCTATATGTACAACATTAAGTACAAGTAAAGGGGTGGTACGAAGGCGGCAGTCAATTTCATGGAGAATTTACGAGAGAGAAAGGGCTCACATGGATGACATCGTTACCCGCCCCGCAGAGGAAATTTCTCGCGAGGAACTTTACGAACTGGTCTGGCAGACCCCCATGAGCAAGCTTGGTGCCCAACTCGCGACGAACGGGCCAGGCTTGGCCGCTCTTTGTCGAAAGCGCCAAATCCCTACGCCACCCTTGGGCTACTGGCAGAAAAAGGCCGTTGGCCGTGCTCCTGAAATGCCTCCTTTGCCGTCATTCGAACCGCCCGAAAAGACCTCCCCTTCAATCAAGCCAGCGCGGGGCAGTGGTAGACCGCCAGTACCTGCGTCCGTCCCATCTCGCGACGCTGAGTCCGTTGCGAAACTACCACCCTTCGATGAAGACGACGAAAGCCTTGACCATATGCGAGCGCTGCACCCGAAGGTGAAGGCATGGGTCGCAGAGCACCGTCAGCTACAGGAGAGCCGTCGAGCGGAAAACCGGCAACGGTCGCGCGACTTTTGGGGAGGGTCACTTCCTCATATCAGCGACCTCACTGCGCGTGACCGATATCGCTTCAGGGTGACAAGCACCCTGTTTCGCGCGATCGAGAAGCAAGGGGGACAGATCGGCGAAGCCAAGCTTACAGGCAAGGTGGCGTTCCTTGTCAGCGGGCAAGAGCTCAAGTGCGTAATCGCTGAGAAAATGTCGAGGGCGACAAAGATCATGGAAGGGGCAGGGAAGTGGACGGCCCTTCCTCATCACCACCAAACAGGCCTTGTTTCCTCTGGTTTTCTGCGCGTGAGGTTCGACACCTACGTCAATGGCCGCAGTCGCGACTGGATTGAAACGCCCAAGAAGAAGATGGCGATTATGCTGCCTGATATTGTAAGCGCCATTATCGCGGCAGGGCCGCTTTTGGCAGAGGAGGCGCGGGAGCGCGCAGAATGGCACCGCCGCTACGAACAAGAGCAGGCAGAACGCCGTGAGCGCCAAAGACAGCTGGAGATAGACCACAAGCGCTGGTGTCGGTTTCAGGAGCACGCAAACAACTGGCGGGAGCGCGATCGGCTTATGGCGTTCATCGACGAACTACGCCACCGCCTGCAAATTGAGGGTGATACCGCCATTGAAGATAGACCTCTCAGCGAGTGGATCGTCTGGGCCGAAGAGCGAACAGATGCGCTCGATCCGTTCCAGAATGGTCTGAAAGGGTTCTTCGAAGCGATAAACTTCGACTGATTTTTAATTTGCAAACAGTAGCGTAAGCCTTCTTTCGAGCCGTATATGTCGCCTCAAAGCGTTAGATTTCTAATGTCCCGCCGCCCAACCGACAAGGCGACCTAAACTGCTAGCCGCCTGCCTGGATGGCCTTGGCAAGTTCCATGAATTTGGCGGCTCGCTCATGCAGATAATCAGCTTCGCTTTGATCCAGCCGCGTTGCGGTTATCAGAGTACCGGCTTGGATATTGAGAATGCCGACTCCCGCCGAATCTGGCTTCGCCAATCGTAGTACAGTTAGAAAGCCTCGCTCCTTCTTTCTCGGTAATTGTTCTTTTCCAAAGTGTAAGAAAATAATTCTTCGCTGATTGTTTTCTTCTGTGCGCAAGTACCAAGCTGTTGTGATGTTTAGTCCAGAAATATTTGCCTCAATAGGGCTGCGCCCCTGCCAAATGAGCGCATGATCCTCCTTTAAATCAAGGTAGTTTTGGCACAGCACTTTGTATCCAGCAGACTTATTTGCGGAAACGCTAGAATGTAGGTCCAAAAACTGTTTGGCTGTGATCTTCTGTTCTTCAAGGGCAGTCATTGCTTCGCGAAATTGTTTGTAGCGATCCTTGATGGGGTCATACGGCAGATTGAAATCGTCAATTATGCTTCGGGCTTTAGCCTTATCCTTACGCTTGTCTCCGTATGCAAAATCAATGAACTGGCTGATCCTAATTTTCATTTTGCTATCCTACTTGGCTTCATAGGCAACCTTACGGCCACATCCCTGCAAATAAAGAGAATTTTGTTGGTCACAGTTAGCGACGTCACAACAGAACCCTTCTAGTTATCATGCGAGCTTTACGTTATAAGCTTGCATCAAACGTTACCAGTCGAGCATCGCAGATGCAGCATTCGGCACGAAGGGCGGTCATTCGCTGCCGCTTGCACCGATGGCAGCTACCTCACCGTTCCGCTCAGCCCTACGTCCCGTACTGTATGAATATCCATTCAACCTTGACTTCAGCTAGAACTCGTGCGGACTGTTACACAGTATCGCTGTGTCCTAAAGTCCAGTAAGAAGGTACGCGCAGACTTAATTTTTTAAACCAAAGAAGGTTAGCATTCATGGCACTTAAACCAGGACCAAAGCCGATAGCAAAATCAACAGGGAAACCAGATCAGCGCCGCCGGGATAACAAAACCACACCAGGGAATACACCGTCCCTCAAACCTAGCAAATCTAGCAAGCCCCCAAAAGCAAAATGAAGAAGGCTCTCGTTAATTTGCCCTTCTGACCCGGTAGTCGATCGAACCTGCACGAAATGCCGCGCAGGCCGTTCACTTCTGAGTTGGATGACGGCTCTTGGGACGGAAAGGCCGCTTAGGGCCGATCATGTCGAACGGCATTCGCGAATTGCGCAATCATCGCCTACGGGTCCATGCGAGCTTTTGAATAAAAGCTCGCATGAAAGTCTAGATCAAAACATCATGAAAACAGGGGGAAAACCACAAATCCCGCGATAGGTCACTTCCATCATGCAAGGTTTAGGGTCATTGTATCTTAAAAGCTCGCAAGGATTCGCACTATGTCTGCCGCCTCCGCGACAACCTGGAACAAGGGCCGCGTGGTGGGCAAGAAGCCACCCCTGACGCCGGACCAGGTCGCTCTGATCCGGCTGCTGCTGCGCCAGGACCGCGCCCTGCGCGATCTGGCGCTGTTCAACGTGGCCCTCGATACCAGCTTCCGGGGCTCTGATCTGGTGCGCTTGCGGGTCGCGGACGTGGCCACCCCGGCAGGGGTGCGCGAGATCGTGGAAATCCGTCAGAAGAAAACCGAGACGCGCAACGCGCGCCCGGTCCAGGCGCGGCTGTCCTCAGGGACGCGCGACAGTTTGCGGGCTTATCTCGCCGACTCTGAAAAGCCGCTGCACAGCTGGCTGTTCACGGGGCAGGGGGCACGATGGTCCCACACCCACCTCAGCGAAAGCCAGCTCTGGCGGCTGTTCAAGTCCTGGCTGGAAAAGGCCCGCCTCGACCCCAGCCTCTATGGCCTGCATTCGCTGCGCCGGACCTTCCCGACCCATATCTATCAGCAGACCGGCAATCTGCGCGCGGCCCAACTCTTGCTCGGTCATGCCAGCATCGAAAGCACCAAGGAATACATCGGCACTGAACAGGCCGAAGCCCTGGAAATCGCGCGCAAGTATCATCTCTGACCCATGCGGACCTATCTCGAAAAACGACTGCCAGCAAAGAACGTCGCCCGGTTTTACCGGATGGCCGTCTTGCCCAACCTGTTTGGCGAATGGACGCTCTACCGGGAATGGGGCCGGATAGGGCAGGGCGGTCAGGTCCGGATGGATTGGTTCGCGGATGAAAACCAGGCGGTCGCGGCTCTGATCACGCTGGAAGCGGCCAAGCGCCAGCGCGGTTATTGGGTGGAGCCCCAGCAACTGGCGATGTTTGAGTGATGGCTTGATGGACCCGGACAAGGCTCTTGACAGCCTAGCAACGCCGCCCGCATGTCCTTAGGACATGCGGGCGGCGTTGCTGCTTATTAGCTGAATAATCTCGTCGCCGGGGGTGGCTGAAAGGTATAGTAATTATACCATTTTCAGCATATATTACCTCTCATGAAGTTCGAGTATGACCCCGACAAGAGCGCCGCGAACCGTGAAAAACACGGGATCGACTTTGATGAGGCCCAGGCTCTCTGGGATGATCCTTATCTGATCGAGGCCCCCGCCATCGTCGCGGATGAGCCGCGCTTTCTGGCGGTTGGCATGATCGGGGCCAGGCACTGGACGGCTGTCTATACATACCGGAGCGACCGGGTGCGGATCATCTCCGTGCGCCGCGCTCGCAAGCAGGAGATTGACCACTATGAAGGCGACTGAATTCGACGAACGCTTCGACGCGGGCGAAGACATGTCCGCCCATGTCGATTGGACAAAGGCTCGCCGCCTCAATGTTGAGGCCAAGCGGGTGAACGTGGATTTCCCGACCTGGGTTGTCGCCGGTTTGGACCGGCAGGCCCAGAAGCTCGGCATCACCCGTCAGGCGCTGATCAAGATGTGGATCGCAGAACGCCTAGAGTGATGGACGCGCTGGTGCGGGAAAGCCCGGTCATTTCATCATAATAATCAATACTTCCTTGGATAAAGTGTTTCCTGCTGACATGAATAAACTATGAGCCTGATCAAGTCGAAAAAACGCGTGGCCGACCATGGCGAAGTGTTCACCCCGGAATGGATGGTGGATGCTATGCTTGATCTGGTGAAAGAAGAGTCCGAGCGGATCGACTCGCGTTTTCTGGAACCAGCCTGCGGCAGCGGTAATTTTCTTGTAAAAGTTCTGAAACGGAAGCTCTGTGCAGTCGAATTGAAATTCGGGAAATCTGATTTTGAAAAGCGGCAATATGCACTGCTCGCCCTTATGTGCGCCTATGGCATCGAGCTTCTGGAAGACAACATCGTCGAATGCCGCGCCAACATGCTCGAAGTGATGGCCGATTACCTGCGGATCGACGAGACTGACGATCTGTACCGGGCCGCTTCTCATGTGCTGTCTCTGAATCTGATCCAGGGCGATGCCCTGTCGATGAAGGGGCATGATGGCGCGCCGATCACCTTTTGCGAATGGGGGTATCTGGGCAAGGGTAAGTTTCAAAGACGCGATTTCCGGCTGGATGTACTAACAGGCTCGTCGGCCTTCAGCGCCGAAGGAACCTTATTCTCGCACCTAGGCAAGCACGAGATTTTCACGCCCACCAAGACCTACTCGCCGATGACCGTTCGTGATCTGGCCGCAATGGGCTGCAATCCGCAGGAGGCCGCATGAATGTTGAAGAGGGCTTTGCCCTACGTGGGCGCAACCCGGATGTCCTGACCTGTATTGCAAACCTGTCAAACGACGAGGTGTTCACCCCACCGGAATTTGCCAGCCAGATGCTGGACACCGTGTCAGCCTCTTGGGCGGCCGATCATGATGGCGCGGACATCTGGGCTGACCAAAATGTCAAATTTCTTGATCCCTTCACAAAGTCAGGGGTGTTCTTGCGAGAAATCACAAAGCGCCTGATCGCAGGACTGGAAAACGAAATTCCGAACCTTCAGGAGCGAGTAGACCACATCCTGACCCAGCAAGTCTTTGGCATTGGAACCACCCAACTTACAAGCTTGATGGCGCGGCGCAGCGTCTATTGCTCGAAATTCGCTAACGGAAAACACTCCGTGACGCGCCGGTTCAACAGCGAAGTTGGAAACATCTGGTTCGAGCGGACAGAGCACACTTGGACCACGCAAGATAAGTGCAAATACTGCGGGGCCAGCAAAGCGACACTTGACCGGGGCGAAGACCGCGAATCCCACGCGTATGCGTTCATACATACAGACAATATCAAGACTCGGATCGCCGAGCTGTTTGGAGGCAACATGCAATTTGATGTAATCATAGGTAATCCGCCATATCAGTTGGATGATGGCGGTCACGGGACAAGCGCTGCTCCGATCTATCAGAAGTTCGTTGAGCAAGCCAAGAATCTTGAACCACGCTATTTGACAATGGTTATTCCATCTCGGTGGTTTTCAGGTGGAAAGGGTCTGGATGACTTCAGAGAATCCATGCTCTCTGACAATCGCCTTCGATCCATTGACGATTTTTTAAGCGCAGCAGACGTCTTCCCGGGTGTCGGCCTGAAAGGGGGGGTGTGCTACTTCCTATGGAACAACAAAAATCCAGGCCCATGTCGAGTATCCACTAACTTTAAGGATTGGCCGGTTTCAACGGCAACCAGGCCTTTGCTGGAGCCAGGCGCGGATGTCTTCATCCGCTTCAATGAAGGCGTTTCTATTCTTCAAAAAGTCATGGCAGTTGAAACCGGTCAAGACGCCATGCTCTCGCTACCAGAGGCCAAAAGGTTCGACAGATTGGTCAGCTCTAGAAAGCCTTTTGGACTAGAAACAACGTTTAAGGGAAAGAAGACCGGTGACGCCGATGATGTGAAAATTTATCAGAACGGCGGTACCGGATACGTTGCACGAAGCAAAATCCCGAACGGATTACAGTATATCGACAAGTGGAAAGTTTATACTGGGCGAGCTGCTCCAGGAACGGGAAATCGTGACACCTACCCACACCGTATTATCAGCACACCATTTATTGGTGAGCCTGCATCAATTTCGTCCGAAACCTATTTGTGTATTGGGCCATTGGAAACAAAGGATGAGGCCGAAAGCGTTCTATCCTACTTGTCCTGCCGATTGACCCGGTTTCTTATCCTTCTGCATAAACCGTCACAGGATACCACTCGCAAAGTCTACACCTTCGTGCCGACACAGGATTGGACGAAAAAGTGGACGGACCAGGACCTATACGAAAAGTATGATCTTTCGGACGACGAGATTGCTTTCGTTGAGAAAATCGTCCGGCCAATGGATTTGGTAGGCAACTTGTTTGGTGAGGTTTCAGTTGATGACGGTGACGATGCATAAACCCACCATCGACGAAATCCTCTCCCCGAAACCGAAAGCGCGGCCACGCATCTATGCTTATTCCATCGCGGATGAGGCACATAAAGGCCTGCTGAAGGTCGGTCAGACCACGCGGGATGTGAAACGACGGGTGGCGGAACAGCTGCGTACGGCGGCAATCACCAATTTCTGGATCGAACTGAACGAACCCGCCGAGCGCAAAGACGGCACGATTTTCACCGACCATGAGGTACGCGCTGCGCTTGTCCGCAAAGGCTTTGAGAATACAGAGCTGGAATGGATGCGCTGCACGCTGGCCGATGTTCAGACTGTGCTGACGGAACTGCGTACAGGCTTGCGATTCAGCGGAACACACCACGAAACCTTCCCCATGCGCCGAGAACAGGCAGAGGCCGTCAAGCAGACCCACGCCTATTATCATTCCCGTTGGGAAGAGGACATGCACGCCGTTCCGCGCTTCTTGTGGAACGCCAAAATGCGCTTCGGCAAAACCTTCACCTCCTATCAGCTCGCCAAGAAGATGGGGGCGAAACGGGTGCTGGTCGTGACCTTCAAACCAGCCGTCGAGGACGCCTGGCAAAGCGATCTGGAAAACCACGCAGATTTTGACGGCTGGCAGTATCTGTCAGTCAAGACCGGCGGCGACCCGACGCAGATCGACCGGAACAAACCGGTGGTCTATTTCGGCTCCTTTCAGGACCTTCTGGGCCGCGATGCACGCGGTAACATCAAGGCCAAAAACGAATGGCTCCACACCGAAAATTGGGACCTCGTGGTCTTTGACGAATACCATTTCGGCGCATGGCGCGAGACAGCGAAAGAGTTGTTCGCAGGGGAAGAGGATGAGATCGCTCGCGAGGAAGCCCGGCTTGAGGATGCGAAAAAGCTGAAGGACCGGATCGCGGACCTGCAAGAGCCGCTGGAACCTGAAACCGAGTTTCTGCCGATCACGACAAAGGCCTATCTCTATCTGTCGGGAACACCCTTCAAGGCCCTGTCCACGGGCGAGTTCATCGAAGAGCAGATTTTTAACTGGACCTACACCGACGAGCAGCGCGCCAAAGCGGCCTTTGCTGCCGCAAACCCGGATCAATGGAATCCTTACGGTGCCCTGCCGCAGATGCGGCTTCTGACCTATCAGATGCCCGACGAGCTGCTGGCCATTGCCAGCGCCGGAGAGTTCGACGAGTTTGATCTGAACGAGTTTTTCGCAGCCACCGGGACCGGGAGCAAGGCGCAGTTCAAGCACAAGAGCGATGTTCAGAAATGGTTGGACATCATCCGGGGGCAGTATGCACCGGGCGCTGTAGACAGCCTGAAGACCGGAACGCGCCCGCCGTTCCCCTATTCTGACGTGCGGCTTTTGCCCTACCTGCAACACTCGTTCTGGTTCCTGCCGAACGTGGCCGCCTGTCATGCAATGGAAAACCTGTTGACCGAGCGCCAGAACCCGTTCTGGCATGATTACAAGGTCATTAGTGCCGCCGGTGCGAGCGCCGGGATCGGGCTTGAAGCCTTACCACCCGTGCGTCGGGCGATCGGAAGCGGTTTTGATAGCAAGAGCATAACCCTGTCATGCGGCAAGCTGACCACGGGCGTCACTGTCAAACAGTGGTCATCCATCCTCATGCTGCGGAACCTGAAATCTCCCGAGACATATTTTCAGGCGGCATTCCGTGTGCAATCACCCTGGTCCATCAAGAACCCCAACGGGAACAACCCACATGAAGAAGAAATCCTGAAGCCAGTGTGCTTTGTATTCGACTTTGCGCCAACTCGCGCATTGCGGCAGTTGTCAGAATACGGGATCGGCCTGTCACCCAACGAAGCGAACCCTGAGAATGCAGTGAAGGAGCTTGTGTCGTTCTTACCTGTCCTAGCCTACAACGGAGCTGTAATGGAGCAGCTCGATACTGGTGCGATACTCGATATCGCTATGGCAGGGACATCAGCAACACTGCTTGCCCGAAAATGGGAAAGTGCACTTCTGGTCAACGTCGATAACGACACTTTACGCCGGATCTTGGATAACCCCGAAGCGATGGCCGCTGTCGAGCGCATCGAGGGATGGCGCGCCCTTGGCGACAAGGTCATCGAAACCATCATCAACAAGAGTGAGAAGGTCAAAGACCTGAAGGCGAAGGCCAAAGACCGTGACCTGACACCACAAGAAAAGAAAGAGCTGTCCGCTGAAGAAAAGGAATACAAGTCGGCACGAAAGTTGGTCCAGGAAAAGCTGATCAAATTCGCCAC
Source organism: Sulfitobacter sp. M05 (assembly GCF_029285175.1). Classification (GTDB taxonomy): domain Bacteria; phylum Pseudomonadota; class Alphaproteobacteria; order Rhodobacterales; family Rhodobacteraceae; genus Sulfitobacter. Next base: position 15,263 of record NZ_JABEDH010000010.1, read on the forward strand.
CCGCATTCCTGCGTTCATGTACCTGACTGACTTCCGCGAAAACACTCTTCAGGATGTGATCACAAAGCTGGAGCCAGACCTATTTCGGACAGTCACTGGCCTGACGGTTCAAGATTTTCATCTTCTGGTCCGGCTCAAGGTGTTCAACACAGAACAGATGAATCAGGCAGTTTTTGCCTTCCGCCGATACGAAGATGCATCATTGAATTATACTGGGATTGATAGTCATGAGGGCCTGTCGAGCTATGGCCTGTACAATACGGTTGTCGCCAGAGAATAGCTCAGCGGTTTCGGTGTCAAATTTTGACTCGAATTCACTGAAAAACCAAAACTGACCGTTTTTATCTTGTCTGTCTTACTCGAACTAGTTGATCAGTTGGTTGAAAATCACTTGTAAGCGGGCATCGATAGCCGCGCGCTGGCCCTCTGCAATCAAGTCTAGGAACTCGATGACTTGTACGTCCCCCAGAGCGATCATGTATCCACGCCCATCTTGTGCGGTGTCTCGACACCGCGCACATAGACGGTCGTAGTTATCAACCGTCCGGTAAAGCAGCATGCCAAGCTGTCCTCTGTTCGCGCCAAAACGTCCGGACAACTGGTCAACTTCTGGATTGGCAGGGTCTTTGCTGTAATTTTTGCATTCAACCATTATCAAGCGGGATGCAATATTGTGCGCTGTGTGAGCCCGCCAGAAGAACCCGTCCTGCGCGGCATTGGTATACGTTATGTCGATGCGCTTTCGGCCTTCGTGAACTTCATGCTCCTTCTTCGGATAGATCAGGTTTGGCCAAAAGATGAACTCCAGCGCTCCCATGATAAAAGTGTGATAGCGATCAGCCGCAGCGTTTCCAGGTGGGATGTTCGGCAGTGCCGCCGCCAACGCTCGGGCAAAGACCGCTTCGTCAAACTCGTCGTCAAAATCCTGATGTCGTAGCGGTCCACGAGCCCCTTCGATCTCCGCGTAGAAATGCTTGTAGCCCTCCAACACTTCAGGATGCGCTTCCGAGAACCGCGCAACGAAATCCTTAGAAAATGGAAACCGCTCTTTTAAAACTTTCTTGGTCGGTGGTCGCCGCTCGCCGCTTGCTAAAACTCTGACTAGTGGAGATTGACGAGCAAACTCCTCTTCCTGAATGAAATTTAGGACGTGATGCGAATAGAACTCCTGGGAATCCAAGGCCATTTTTCTCCGCACAGTGTACTTCGGGACCAATATGAGCCGATTCTGAGCGACTACTGGCAGTTGAACATACTCCTGCCGCCAAGCTCCAGCGTCCATGTCCCAGAAACGCCCAGACGGAAATTCTCCATCGAGCGCAATGTTATGTAACACACACTGCTGTTGCGTGTACTCGATTAGCAGGCGTCGAATGATATTGGTGGTGATATCGGAAATTTTGTCGCTTCCGATTCCAGGAATGAAAAGGTCACACTCAGCAAGCTCTTCGAGAAGACCGTTCTGAGCGGCTTGGGAAGCAGCAAGACTTTCGTACAGGTCGAACGCCTGCCTCCCGCCAACTCCGCGACCAGCCGGAGCGCCCTGGGACATCCCCAAGCAAGTTTCGTTCGGCTCGCTTAGGCCGTTCAGCATCTGTCGTGCCTGCTGATCGCGACCAGCGCGGATATGATCCAGTGCGGTTTGGAAAAAATGGGTGATGTGCTGATGGCAAATTTCGGACCAAGCATCCCCCTTTAGGGAAATCGCGAAAGGGTCAATAAATAGAGGAGTGTCGCGATCAGGCTCGATATCCACAAAATCTAGCTGTGGTTGCTCTAGGCCAAGACCAAAAATCTCTGAGAATCTCATACGATAACGCTTATATTGTGCCCCATTCTTAACAGCATACCTTATTTGGGAGCTGTCAATCTAGTCGTTCGGCCACTTGCCTAGAAAAGTCCGGGCTTCTGACCTCCCGGATCAGCCATCTTGTAGATATCGCGTGCCATATCGACGGCTACCGGGCATGCCATGCCCGTCCGCGCGAAGCGCCAGGCCTGTTGGCGGGTGGCCTTCTGGTCGCCCGCCGACAGGTCACCCTGAAACCACCCACGACCAGGATCACGCCACAACGCAAAAGGCCCCCCCCTGCTGACGGGGGCCTTGGTCGTTCGGCGGTGCGGGCTGTTACTCGGCTGCCATCCGGTCGGCCTGCGCGGTGCGGGCCATGATGTAATCCACGGCCTTCTGCGCCTCGGACGCGGCACGGAAAATCGCGCGGCTGTCTTCCTTCATCGCCACAAGCCACCCTTCGACATAAGCCGCGCTCTGGTCAAATTCAGGCTCCACGCCAATCTGCGCGCACAACATGCAATTGCCAATCTCGGCGACCAGCTCCTCGAAGGCGTATGCCTTGCGATCGTTGAATCGGCCCAAACGGTCCAGCCGCTTCGTCGCCCCTGTCCAGTGGGTCAGCTCATGCGCCAAGGTGCCGTAATATCCTGCGGCCCTGTGAAAAGTCGCGATTGGCGGCAAGTGGATGCGGTCTGTCTTGATGTTGTAATAGGCGCGCGGTTCCTCGGTGCTGTCGATCTGCGCTCCGGTTGCGGCAAAGAAGGCCTCTAGCGTGGGATCGGCAACGGTACCAAGATCACGGGGCGGATCGGGCAGGATGTAGAATTCAGCGGGCAAGCCCTCGATCTGGTCAGCGTTGAACACCCGGTAGGCCTTGGCATAGGGGATCTGGCGTTCGTCGCCGTTCTCGTCCTCGCGCTCGACGGTGCCGTATTTCACAACGGTAGCGGATTTCTCGCCCTTGCGGACATGGCCCCCCAACTGCTTGGCCTGATTGAACGTCATCCAGCGGGCTGAGCTGTAGTCCTTGGTCATCGCCGTGGCCCAAAGCATCAGGATGTTGATGCCCCGATAGGCTTCACCGTTGAACCGTTCCGGCAAACTGACCGATACCCCGCCACCGGTCCACGGCTTGCGCCACGGCGGCGTTCCCGCCTCGATCTGCGCGACAATCTGATTGGTGACATGGGTGTAAACGTCGAATTTCTCTTTGGTCATTTGTGACCCTCCTCGCGTGATGCGGTCGAGGTCTGTTTCCCTTTCCGCCAATGGGCGGGCCTTCCTGTTCTGTTGTTTGGAATGCCCATGCATTCCGAACGGCAGAGCAGGTAAGGGCAAAGCCCGTCCTGCGGCTTGGCGGGGCCGTGACAACCGGGTGGAGGGCGTGAATTTGGGAGGGAACCGCGCGCCTGCGCGTGGGAGGAACCGGAATTCTCGACCGGAACCGACGCCACAGGCGGCGCTTGCCGGTTTTCTCGGACCTGCCAGGATGGCAGGCGGATCAACAGGATTTGGAAAATGTCAGGGTTGGGGTGAGCGGGCGTCAGCCCGTCGATCCCCTGCCCTGTCTATCGCTCAAAGCGAGCCCGGCTTCGCTGCCGGGATCACAGGTTTTCTTTTTGTGATCCCTGATACGACGGCCACTCTGACCCGCTCGCGCATGAAGTCATCGAAGCCCCGCGACTGCCTCAGGATGCGGTCACCCTTAGGGCCAAATGCCTCGGCAGACCGCTTAAGGTATGAGTAGAAAGTCCAGCTCCGATAGTCGCTTGTCAGGTTCGACTTTTTGACTTTGCTGAATCGCTGAGAGAACAGCGGGAAGTCGAAGCTGCCTATCAGTTCCCCTGCGTCCATCGCGGGGTTGTTCTCGACATGCCGCCTCGCGTCTCGCTTCGCGGCTCCCGCCACCTTGCCGTAGAAGCGGGAGATGGTGCTGTCGCGGACATAGACCCGGCGGCCATCGTACCGGAAACCCAAGTACTCAAAACCGTTTTTGGCAGGCTCGTCAGGGTGCTGTCGCAGATGTTGAAAGCGAAGACCGTCAGACGTGCGCGCGAACTGGGCGACGCACGTCTTGGCATCCTTGATCCGCAGCTCAGGGCCGTGCCTTCGCACCTCCGCCGTAGCGAAGTCGATGGCAGCGCGCGCTTCTGGGCTCCCGCCGGGCAGGATCAGCAAAATGTCGTCGGAGTAACGCTTATACCGCCCGCCACACGCGCGGGCGTAGTCAGCCATCACCCTGTCGAACTCCAACAGGTAGAAGTTTGCGATCAGGTCGGAGATGGGCGCGCCCTGCGGGACGCCATGCGGCAGGGTGTTCTTCTGGACAAGCGTTGGCTGGTGCTTGGGGTCGCCGCCGCAAATCTTTGCGCGGAAGTCTGCGTTGGAACAGAGCTGCTTAGGCATGTCACGGAACGGAAGCAGGAAACCGGGAACCATCTGTCCATTCCGCTCGCGCAGGCCGAAGTAGCCCAGACACGAGTAGACCGCGCGCTGGTCGACATATCGATACTTGGTGATGTTTTTGTAGACCGCGTAGTGATCCGGCGGCAGCTTCTCGACCCCCAGAAGGTCGCACCAGATACGCTTTATTCGCCCATGGTCCAAATTTTCGAAGTAACCTTTGATGTCCAGCGCAACGGCAACGCAGTCCCCGAGCCGGTCAATTTCATCGAAAGCATCCTTAGCAAAGTCGATGTTGCATTTCCCGCCGCCCCGCCCTGGCTTCAACACTTGGCGGTACGCGATCGGGCAGTCCTCAATCCCCATGTCCCGCAACCTTACCTCATACAGGCGCGAGAGCTTCCGGCGGTAAAAGGCGAAGATGTAGGCATCGCGCCGCGCGCCGTACCGTATGGGCCGCGTCTTCTTGTCCGGCTTCGCCGCGTCCGTTGAGCGGTACGGCTGCCATGACTCTTCGTATAGGAAGAAGGGGTAGAATGAATTGGCCGCGACCCGCTCGGGGTCCGTGACGAGCTGTCGGATTTCCCTGAGCGTGATCGGCGCGTCAAAGTGCGGATAGTGCTTGAGGTCCTTGGCCGTGAAATCGAACTCGTCTTCCATCAGCCTCCGCGAGAGGGGGCAGGAGCATCGGGTCAACGCACTGACCCTTAACATCTCCGCCCCCGCCGTTATGCGGTGTGCGTTCGTCGTCGACGTGGTCGTGTATACTGTGACGCACCTGGCAATGTGGTATTGCCGGATTGCCGCAAAGCCGCCCGCGTGGCTGGCGAAAGGAGCCCGAATTATGGAACTCGCAATCTGCACCGCCCCGGAAGTTGGCCTTGACAGTTTAAACACGTAACTGGCAGCCCCCAATTGAGCGCCATATCAATTATATGGGAGCCCCTTCCCGTCGGCACAAGAGCAATCATGTTCCTTTTTCGTTCCAGCCAATCAAGATGCTGTGCTACGAACGAATGAACGCTGCTCGATCAAAGCGAGTCCGGCATCGCAGCCGGGGTCACAAACTCCTACGGACTACAGAAAACCAACAACCTTATTTTGCTCAAAATAGTACCGATCCCGCGCAGGTTTGATGGCCAACGCCATATCAAAGGGATGCGCCTGAAGGGCCAAGGGGGGCCACCCTTCACCGTCACGCACGGGAAAATACGTTGCGACGATCTCGCCATCAGAGGTCAACAGACTTGGAATGCCATTCCATCGGAGAAGCGGCGCGTCCGTGATATGCCCATCGTCATTTAGGCTGACCGGCCCGGCCAAAACTTGTTGCCACTCATGAACTTCATCGTCGGTTTCAAGAACAACAAAATCCGGTCTGGGGTCAGGCGACAACGATGCGTCTTTCACCCGAAATGCATAGACAGTGGGCAGTGCCCCTTGTGGGATGCCCTCTGGCGCTTGGTACAACATGGTTTCGTAAACGTCTGTGTACCTGGGAAGCGGCTGCGTTTGGCGCGCTCGCTTTTTGAAAAGGCCGAACATTAGGCAACCGTGCCAACCGGGCTGACCATCAGACCCTTTGGCCGGTCGCGCCCCGCTCCCTCAAAGAACGCTGGAACGGCATCCATCCCGATATCCCAAAGGGCTGCAAGCAGGCCACCTTTGGCAACCACGTCAGCAGCCTCCTGACCGTAGGCTGCAACACAATCGTCGGTGGTTGTGAACACTTGCGGGCTATTGCTCGCAATGCACTGCGCCATCGCTTTCACGGCGGGCTGGTCTTTGTGGTAACGATCTTCAAACACTGTGTGGTTCCTTTCTATGTTCAACGCTCTCTATCTCTATCTCTGTCGCGATCACGTCCTTGCCCGCGCTCCGGCGCACTATCACGCCCGCGCCCGAGAATGGACTCCCGCCGCCCCTGATCACGGCCCTCACCGTCACGGGCGGCGATGTCCCGCTCTGCCGCCGCCGCATCACGCTCCTGGCCGGTGTCGCGCTGCCGCCCAAGAATGGCGTCCCGACGATCCCGGTCGGGATCGTCGGGCGCAACGCGTTCCCGCCCAACATCCGGCGCTTGCGCCTCCGGACGATCAACGTCGCGACCCAACACCGCCGCCCGGCGGTGATCGAGATCGCCCCGCTCTGCGCCAGCCTGCGGCCTCTCAACCTCACCCATAACCCTCTCCTTGATCCGTGACATCGCCGCTTCAGCGCGGCCCCAAAGCTGATCCAGCCGTTCGCGCGCGGACGCAATGAACGCGCGCCCGCGTTCCATCAGCTCCAACCGCAATTCCAGCTGTCGCCAGCCCAGTTCCTGGCGCTGCGCATTGCGGTCCTGCGCCGCGCGGAAGGCATCGCCACGCTCGGTGGCAATACCGCGTTTCTCCTGAGCATTGGCGGATGGCCCAATTTTGGGCTCTGGCTCTCGGCTCAGTTCGATCACCTTCTTCTCACGCTCAAGCGCCAGTTCGTGCTGACGATCACCGCGCGCCCGCTCGGCCTGTTGCTCGGCCTCGGCGCGCTGCACATCAAGGGACCGGTGGTCGATCTGTTCCGACCGCCCTGCCCGCTCAAGTGCGCCATTTGCCTCCCGCGCCCAGGCTTCCCGCCAGCCCATAAGCAGGTCCGGCGCATTCCAGCTGCGATCCTTTTTCCCGAACCCGTCGCCCGTGAGCTCGCGCATGGTCAGCATGATATGCGCATGAGGCTGCGACTGGCCGTCACGGGCTTTGCCCTCGTGAACGGCCACGTCCGCGATCATCCCGCGATCGACAAACTCCCGCCCCACGAAGCCACGCAACAGCTCCAGGCGCGCGCTCCGATCGAGCTCGCGGGGAAGGGCAACTTCGATCTCGCGGGCAAGCTGTGCATCGCGTCGCTTTTCGACGGCCTCGACCGCGTTCCAAAGCTGGTCGCGATCGCGCATCCAGTCGGGTGCATTCTCGGGCGTCATGATTTCGGCATGCACGACGCCACCCTTGCGGCTGTAGTCATGCTCCAACCCTTGCCGGTCATCCCGCAGCCGCCCAGCCGTCCGGTAGGCGGCGGCGGCGACAGACGACCGGCCCCCTGCCCGGCTGATCACTTTCGCGCTGAGATGATAGATCGCCACAGCTCTCACGCCTCTCTTCAAAACAGGGTCCAGCGCCTGGTCGCGCTGGTCGGGAGTTCGAGGGTGAAACCCTCGTCAGGCGGCATTGCCGCCTTCAAACGACTGCCATTTATCCCCGCCATCCGAACCGCAGAGCAAGCGCACGTCGTGCAACGACGTATAAGCGCGCATTTGTTTCTTTTCAACCTATCAATCCGCCACTACATTCGCCCCCATTATTACCGAGGTTGCCCCATGTCCCAAAGCCGCCATCCCGATGCCCGGATCAAAGAACTGGCCGAAAAGAAAGCCCAGCTCGACGCTCAGATCGCAGCGCTCGATGCCCGGCGGCGTCTCTCCGAAAAGAAAGACGAAGACCGCCTCAAATGGCTCCTGGGCACTTTGGTCTTCGACCGTTTGAGCGCCGAACCTGCTCTTCAGAGCATCGTGCGGCGCTATCTGCCAGACCGCCTCACCCAGCGGGATCGCGACCGGGGGCTCTGGCAGATTCTGTTTCCTGACGCGCAAGAGGACCGGTCATGAGTTTTGTTTTGGAAGCCCGCCACTGGGTGATCATGATCGGCGCTGTGATCCTGGCCGCTGCCGCCCTGATCCTCGCTCCGCAAGCGGTCGCGATCTACCCGATGACCACCTATGCCTTCCCGATCATCGCCGTGGCCACCATCCTCGATACCCTCGGGACCACCGCTGAGCGCCACAGGACACCCCTGAAGCTCCTCGCATGGTTCTGCCTGTGCGTGGCCGTCCTCACCGCCCTGACGCCCCTCAGAGGCCCGTTCAGCGACGTGCTGGCGACAGTCCAGACATGGGCGGGCGCTGGCTGGCCCCTCCCCCGCGCAATCTGGGAGGGCCTCAAGGGGCTGGCGCGGTATTCTGATCCCCAGAAACAGGCCATGGCGATCTCCTTCGCGCTCGGGGCCTTCGGAGTGGCTGTCGCTGTCAGCACCCCGCTGGTGGCGATCTTCAATCCGCGCATTGGCCGCAACCGCAAATCGCGCACTGGCCCGTGGCAAGCGGGATGGATGGATCCGCGTGACGTGGCCCAGCTTGTGCGCAACAAGACCGGCCTGCCCCTCGCCCTGCACAAGGGCAAGCTCCTGCGCTACGTCAAAAACGATGCGAAGGGATGGCGCGGTGGGCATCACCTCGTCGTCTCCGGCACACGGGGCGGCAAAGGCGTCAGCGCCGTGATCCCGGCGATCCTCGATCACCAGGGGCCGGTCGTCGTCCTGGATATCAAGGGCGAGAATTTCGCCGTCACGCGCCGCCACCGGGAAGAGCTCGGGCGCAAGGTGGCCGTCCTCAACCCCTTCGGCCTCGTCGAGGATGGAAAGGATCAGTTCAACCCGCTCGACTACATCCGGCCCCATGAGCTGGCGCGAGACGTGGCCCTGGTTGCGGACGGCTTGGTTAAACCCGAACAAGGCGACGGCGCACATTTTTCGGAAATGGCCCGCCAGCTGGTCGCTGCGGCGATCGAAGTGATC
>NZ_JABEDH010000011.1 GCF_029285175.1 Sulfitobacter sp. M05
GCCCGCTTGTCAATGCAATCCGCACAGCATCTTGGCGGAATTCGTCCGTCCGTTTCAGTCCCATAGTTCATCTCCTTTGCTGCAATAAATGCTATCAAAGGAGCGGCATCAAACCGTGACAGGTCCAGACTTGGCCCTGTGCCTGACTGACCGCCGCTTGGAAGATGCCCTGCAGGTTCGGCACCTGGATCGCGATATCAAGATTAACGTCGAGCAGGTTGTCTAGGCATCCAAGAGCCGCGATGGAATGCGGTTTCTTGAGCGCCTCTTCACCGCGTAAAACCTCAGCCTCAATGCCTGAGCGGATTGCGTTTGTCAGGTTCAGCTTCACCGTATCGCTGCAGCCCTGACCGCCGGACGGGAAAAGTTGCAGGATTTGATCGTTGGCTTGGGCTTGCGCATGTGGCGTACCCATCAGGGCCATTCCCGCGATCAACGCCGCGCTTAGGACGTAGCAGACGTCATGCTTCCGTAGTTTCATCATTGAGTGCCTCCAAGATTGGTCCGTTCACCCTGAAACGGAGGTGTTTCGCGAATGAGAATGGGTCTCTTGGCCCCAAAGCCCGGAAAACCATCGGTTTGTTCATAAGTGCCGCCAGTGTCGGCACCGCCCGCGTATGTCGTGCCGGACGCCGCCCCGATCCGGTTCATCAGATGCGATTGCAGTTCGGCGTAGGAACTAAAGCCGTTTGCGGTGAGATATTCCGGCGGAAACACGGTTGGATCGAACCCGCTCTGAACCCAATTGTTCAAAGCACCCGCGCCAAGGAAATGCGCCGCCGTCAACAGACCGCTTTCGGTGAAGGCGACTCCGTTGACGGTTTGTCCTGCCAAGCCCCGCGTTTGAGAAGACAGAGCGGACCAATTGCGCGTGGTCAGCGTGTTGAACGCTTGATCCTGCAAGGAATGACCCGCTGAAGAGTTCAAGAACCCACTGAGCGAGGAGACGCCCTGACCCGTCGCCTGTGATGTCCATTCGTAATTGCTCCAGCTGCCGCGCGACCCACCGGTGTGGCGCACATAGCCAAGGCTTGCGAGCGTTCCTGCCGTGATCTGGTAGGCTCCTGCCGCAGTGCCCCCTTGTGTGTTCAGCGCCCCATAATTGCCGCCAGACTCCTGTGTGCGGATCAGATCGGCATATTCGTCCGCAAGTGCCACTGCCGCCCAGAAAACAAGCACAAGCGCGAGATACCGGATGAATCTCCGACGGATCATTTGACAGTCCCCGCAACCGCAACGGGTTGGATTGGGATCGTCTCCATGGGCGCACCGGTCGACGGCGAGGTCACCGTCACACCGCCGCGGCTCAATGTCTCGATCCCGCGAAAGCCGTTTTCATCGCGCAAGGTCTTCGAAATGCCGATCACACCCTCAAGCGCCTGGATCATGCGGTAAGACTGGCCGAGATTGTTGATCAAGAAGACGGGGCACGTTGATTGGCCACAAAAGTAGGGCGAGTTGACAACGATGATTTTCTCGCCGCCGGTGAGTATATCGACCTCATAGACAACGACCTCTGGTGGTCCGAAAGACGGGGCTGTCGTCTCATCGATGTTGGCACCCAACTCCTTGCTCACGAGGGCCAACTCTTCCTCGTCGGCTTCGCGCTCGACCATGCCTTCTTGATTGGGTTGCGGCGCGTAGGCCTGCCCATTCCAGGTCCAGACACGGCCGTCTTCGATGATCGAGCGCATACCCGTCGGTGTCACGGCTGATAGCCCGAGCGCGTCTACGGCCGGTCTGCGGTAAATCTCCAGCCACTGTTCATTGTGGAACAGTGCGACGTTAAAACACTCGGTCTCGCAGTTTCGACTTTTGCCGATCTTCAGGAATATTTGCTCTGGATCATCGTTTGGTGCTTCGAGCCAAACCCGAACAGCTTTCACATAGGTAAACTCGCGGCCATACATCCGGCGTGCGATGCTCAGTGCTTGCGGATCGTTGCGCGCGAACGAAAGATGTTGAACCGCGATGTCGCCGCCCGGTTGGTTGTTGTTCTCAGTGTCCTGCGCAAAGGCTGCGAGCGCCCACATAATGACCAGCAGCACGACTGTGTAGATCGGCCAAGAAAAGAAATGAGATGCCGAGCGCGTGCGAGTGCGCGGAGGTTGGCGTGCAAATTTCATTGGAATGCCCCTTTCGCCAGATCGTCAGCCATGCGGGAAATAACGTTTGAGCGCGCGGACTCGTCGATCATCTTGCCCGACGACATCAACCCTTCGAGTTCCGCCTCGATCTCTGCTTTTGCTGATCCGGCCGGGAAGCGTCGCGCCAGGATGCGCCGCGCCTCAGCACTGCCAAGCCGCTCATAAAGGATCGCCCGCAAAGCCGTGTCTTCGGCTGTTGTCGACAGCGCCCAAAGCTCGATGGGTCCGAGCTGGTTATAAAAATGCTGCACATAGGTCTGGGATTTGAGTTTGAAGATGGCGACGATTGGCGCGCCTTCGCCCGGCTCAGGACCGGTCAACCGGCTGATGACGGGCTTCAAGCTGGCGGGCAGATCATAGGTATCCATAACGGTGCGCACGCTCTCGGCGGTCGGCACGTTGCAGAGGAAGATGTTTGTCGCGAGTTCGCGGATTGCGTGGTCAAAATCCCCGATAAGCTGACTGGCAAGCGAGATTTGCACTCCTGCCTTCCGCCCGACACGCACGTCGGCAACAATCTGATCGCGGATGCCGAGCCCACCGGTCAGATGATATTCATCGATACAGATGCGCTTGGGCATCTGGCGGTTGTTCTGAAACCGCAGCAAGTGATGCGCGCGGACATCGTTAGGCAGATCGGACCCTTTGATCTCATCCTCATCAAGCCAGAAATCTGACGTCAGTGTTTGACGCGCCATCATGTACATGACGGCGGTCTGCTTGCGCCCGCGCTTGCCTGTGGCTTCGGTCACACCGGCCAGATCGAAGGCCACGATACGTGCACCTGAGACATCGAACCGGGTGGGGTTGGACAGGATGACATATTGCTTGATCGCTGCCGTGATCTGACGCTGGAAGGCACCGACCATCGGTTCTTGAGTTGAGTGCACGCGCATTTCGATGAACGGCTCACGCACCGTCTCCGCATTGGAGATCGGAATGAGATCGCCGAGGATCGGCACGGCAAGCCGCTGCGCGAGGGCAGCCGCGTGGTGCTCGCTCTTCTCAAAGAGAAAGTCGACAATTTCCCACCAACTGGTCTCCTCATCGACTTCGAAATGATGCTTTTTGAGCGCGTCATCAACCCTGAGATCCATAGTCGGCGAATAGCGCTTTGGGCTGACCTCGTCTGAATAGGTCCGATACGCCTCATCCACACAGGCTTCGGCTAGTTGCGAGACGCCGTCATACGGCGCATCGGCATCTTCCGGCGTGCAGATCAGAGAAATCAGATTTACAAGGAATGAGCGCTCGTGGGCAAATGGTCTGCGGCAGCAGAGCTGGGTGTCAAACGGATTGACCGCATCCCGGTCCACCATTTTCAGGCGGTGGAACATCGCCTCATGTCGGCGGTTCGGCGGCAAGGCGTCGCGGATCAAGCTTATCAGGCCCGACGAGGACGGTCCAATATCGATAATGGCGATGCGCGGCAGGATCGCCTGATTGTTGCCACCCCTGCCAGATTGGGGTGAGAGTGCCACGCCGAGATTGATCGCGTTCATCAAAACTGATTTGCCGGACCCCGGCGTGCCGACCATTATGTCGACGCTGGCGTTCTGTTTCGAGGAGCCCGGCTGATAGGGAAACGGTTTGCCGTCAGCTGTTCGGAAGATAATGGAGCCTCGCTCCCATGGACAGGCCGGTCGCACGATGGGGGCCATGGCGATCACATCGAGCAGATCGGCCGCACAGCTTTCGGCGGTGGAGGCGGTCGACAAACCCAATGCAGATGACATCACGCAATCGAGCGGATCACCAACCACCGCATTCGTGTGGCAGTTGCCCCAAGACTTGACCATTTCTTGGAGCGATGAGACATGGGCGCGCAACTGTCCGACCTCGTCGGCAGGCGCCCAGGCCGCGAACGAGGCACGCCAGCGGATGACTGTATTTCCGTCACCATCCGTCTGACGCAGCCGCTCGAAACTCTCTTTGATGCGCCCATTATGGGTTGGGGCCGTCCAGGCCAGCAACCGTGCCAGCTGTTCGCGAAACACCTGCCCCGCGAACCCGCCACTTTCCATGAGGATTGAGCAGCGCCAAGAAATCTTGGTGCCGTTGGCGATCACACGCCGGATCAGCTCATTGAACTGCACGACGATCTCGGGCGGCAGCACGATGTCGAATCCTGAAAACACCGTGTTGCCGATACGCACGATTTTGCCGTCGATCACCTCGGCATGGTCGGTGAAAATTTGCTCCGAGAGCTTTGGCCAAACGAGGTTGGAAATGTCCTTGCGCTTGAGATTACGCCCAAGACTCGGCAACCGCGCTTTGAGGAAGTCGCCCGGCAAAGTCGCGCGCCACGGATGGTTGAACCCCAAGGTGTCCGGAGCCACGATCTTGCGGATGGCGTTCAGCGCCTCATAGTTGTCCATCAGGTCGAGGGCGATGCCGGCGGCGTTGAACTCGCGTCCAAGCGCCGTGACGAAGCTGTCATGCCGGATTGCCAGCCCTTCGAGCGCGGTGTCAGGAATTTGACCCAGGGAGATCGGTGGCGCGGCGTTCAATACCTTCGTGCGTTGCTTCAGGCTGGCATTCCGGTCTTCTGCTGTTAGCAGGGATGGCCTTGACCACAGCGCCAGATAACACCGCTCGCCATAGAGTTTGGATGGAAGCAGTCTGCGGCGCTCATCCAGAAGATCATGCAGGTCGAGCGCATTGTCGCGGGCAACACGGGCGCTGTCATCAATGATGGTTTCGACCTCACGTGCACCCAATTCTGGCGAGTGCCCAAACCAGAACTGCAGTGCCAATCCGGGTTTGGAGAAAAACGGTGACAGACCCACACGCAGCTTATCGCAGGCCTCGGTGACATCCTCTTCTCCCGGTAAGGACCGGAAGCCGTCGAGCCGAAAGAGTGACATCATCGAGCCGTCGTCAGCCACAAGCGCAGTTTTGCCGTGGGCGGTCTCCAGGCGGCAATAGCCGTCCAGAGATGCTTTCAGCGCTCCCCGGCCCAGATGGGCTGCAGCTTGATGCCAGAATGCGACCATCGATCCATACGCCTCCTTAGTTCAACGACCGCAAAGGAGCGTCTACCGACGATTGGTTCGCACCGGTGCCGAAGATCGAGGCGACGCCGACATTCAGGAAGGTCGGGATCGCCACCATGCAGGCGGCGGCAACGCTGAGCATCAGAATGCGGCCGGTCTCAACAGAGGAGTCGTTGGTGTTGCGCGAGCGCTTGATCATTGCCATCACGGCCATGATCGCGAAGACCACGCCGAGTACAAACGAGATGGTGCCGAGGATGTCAGCGGCAGGACCAAGTTGGCTGGAGCGCATCTCGGTGAAGATATCGCCAAAGGTCTGCGCAAAAGCCTGCGTTGCCCAGAAGGCTCCGAAGGTGAATGCTAGAGCGGACCGCGTGAGAACAGATCGCCATGATTTGCGACGTAGGGTTGGTTTGTCAGATTTGGATCGTTTCGTACGCATGGAGAGGTTCCTTATTTCAGCCGAAGAAGAGGTTTTCGAAAAGACCGACGGTGCGGGGCAGATCGACCGCCATGATCCCTGCGATCATGTGGATGAAGCCTTTGCCCATCAGGCCCTGTGCGGGCATGTCCGCCGATTTGACGCAAAGAAAGAGTCCGCGCACGACGGCCAGCAATCCGATGAACTGCGCGACCCGCACAAGCGCGATCAGGATGGCTTCGCCCGGCGTACCTGAGACGGGCGACAGCATTTCTGGCGCATAGGCCATGATCTCGCTGGCAGCACTGGCCGTCGTGTTGCTCGCTCCGTAAAGAGACGCGATCCAGGCGGAGAGCGTCAGATCGAGGGAGATGATCAACAGACCGAACACGATGTACGTCAGCGCCTGATAGTAACCGTGGCGTCTGTGATGGGCGTGGGACCGTTCTTCCGCCGTGACCAGCATCATACGGCTGCCGATGATGACGAGGATAATGCCCAGTGCGAAACAGAGCGCTGCCACGAACGCCTGCGCCGGTGGCAGGATGTCTGTCACCCGCATGAAGAAGGCGGTCAGCTCGTCCATAGAAAATTGCCTTCATCATTCACCTGCCCCACCCTCAGTGTTCGGCTGGACATCGGTTTCGGCTTCGGGGATCAGCACAACGCGTTTTGGGGTGTCGTCCTGCGATGCCACGACAGACGTGACTTGGACGGGGCGTCCGGTGCTCTCGTCTGAAGCGGCAGCGTCGGCGGCGTCGGCAGGTGGCATCGCAGTTCCGATAAGGCTCGTGGTGGAATAAAGTTGCTGGATCGCGTTGGCATGTGCTGCATTCACGCGGCGTTGCTCCTGCCATCTGATGACCAGCTTAGGCAGAACACCCCCCTGCCCCGTCAGCAGCGCCAGTTCAGCGCGCATCTCAACGCCCAGTTCTGTGAGCAGCGCAACCTCGGTCTGCAGCGCGACGAGTTCCGCAGACTGCTCTGGTGCGACCGACGCGACAACAAGCGGTGCGATCTCACGCCGAGGTTCCATCTCATTGACGGCAAACACGCTGCCAATCCCAACCAAGGCCAAGACGGCAATACCGAGAGAGAGCTTGAAGAAGCCGTTGATGAACTCCGCGAGTGGTCTTTCGGGACGTGCCAGGAATATCGTGCTTCTGTTTTGCGTGTCGCGCGGGGATTGGAAGTGGTCGGCGAAACTGTCCGCATGCGGAATCGGCATCACATTCAATGCTCTGTCCGACTCTGACATTTACGATCCTTCCGGATGAGGCGTTTGGGCAAGAACTGTTAGGTCAGGGTATCTCGCAATTACGCTATGGCTATAAAAAGTATATCGTTATATATAACGATAGATACCTTGTAGTAAAGCACTTTGATGGCCCCCCACGAGAAAAGGATTTCAGTGATGATCAATGTAGAAAAAAGAACAAGTCACCGATGCAGCGGCTTGCAAAAAGCAGTCCGCGCGAGCACCGGAAGCCAATCGATGACCGCTTTCGCTTTGATCATGTTGGTGGGGACCGCATCGATCGGCCACGCGCAGGACCATAGTTGGAAAGAGGGATTTGCAGGATGCACGGGCACGTCTTCATTCATCGAGACAATGATCTCCACAACAGATCCCGACGTTCGCCAGCTTATGAAAATTGGTGAGATGCAGGCTTGGGCGATCAAAGATGAGAATGGAAATCCTGCGACGGCACTGACAACGGAAGATGGCCTGACAATTGTAGGGCGCATCATTGGGCCGCAAGGCGAAGACATCACGGCAGCGTTGCTCGCAACCGTGCCCGATCCAAATGCCAAGCTGCCGATTGCCCCTGCATCATTGGCCCACACATCGAACACGGCACTCACGCCGCAACCAAACTCGACGACACCAGAACCAACGACCCAAGATGCGATGACGTCTCTACCAAGTTTACAAACGACGGCAGTTGCACCGACTGGGACGACATCACCTGTCTTGTCGCAATTGCAGGCAGACGCACCACCCCAAGCCGCTCCGCTCTCTAATCCTGCGACCACAGACACACCAACGGAGACAATCGCCTCAGCGCCGATTACGGCGGTTGAACAACCCTCAGCGCAGGTTCAGGAGGGAATCGACACCATTTTCAAACAGGCAGGAGAGGAACGGATCTGGTTTTCTGCGGGAACGCCAAACCCCGGTGCGCCCGTCGTCTACATGTTAGCCGATCCAGAATGTCCGCACTGTCAGTGGACAATCGATCAAATGCTGGGGCCAATTACATCTGGATCAATCGATTTGCGGATCATTCCAGCGCCAATCACTGGCGTTCAAGGCTTCAACACCTCCCTGTCGATTCTGCATTCTCAAGATATCCCGCAGACTTTCATGGCGCATATGACCTCGCAGACGCGAGGGACGGCCGCCGTGGCACAGATGGATGCCACCCGGGCCGATAAGGCAGTCGTCCAAGGAATCGTCGATAACATCAATTGGATGCGCGCCAACAAGATGCCGGGTGTCCCGTTCTTCCTCTATGAAACCGATCAAGGGGCGCAGTTCGCCTTCTCAGAGCTTCCCACCAATATTCTGAGTGTCGCCAAAGCCGCAAGCCAGTGATGGGATGCGCTGATGCTGCCAGATAATGAACATCTTGGCGCTGCTGAATCCATCCTGCGGTCGGCACGCACCTTTGAGATATCCTACAAGGTTATGGCCAAGATCGCGCTCGGTCTTGGTCTCTCTACTACCGTGCTGGCGGCATCAACCGCCTATCTCGCCGTCAACCGTCCCGAGCCGCGCTACTTTGCGACCACGACAGATGGCCAGCTTTTACCGCTTGTGCCTCTCGACAAGCCGCACCAATCAGCCGCTGAGGTGAGTAACTTCGCGGTCAAAGCAGTGACCTCCTCTCTGACCTATGACTTTGCGAACTATCGTGCCGATTTCAACAACGCGATGCAGTATTTCACCAAGCCGATTGGCTGGAATCAGTTCGTCGATGCCGTGCAGAAAAGTCAGATGCTCGAATTGGTGCAGACCCGCCGTCTCAACACGACGGCTGTCGCCAATAATGCAGTCATCGTCCGTGAGGGCATCAATGACCGCGGGGTCTACGAATGGATCGTACAGATCCCACTGCGCGTAACCTACCAATCAGCTTCCGAGGTGACAGGTCAGAACTTCATGATCACCGTCAATATTGAACGGCTGCAAACCTATGAATCCCCCTATGCGATGGCAATCTCCCGTTTCATCGCCGCTCCCGGAGGCGCCTGATGCGACCTACATATCAATCTTTGAGGCAACTTTGCCAATCGACGAGCCTTGGAAGCGCCCTTTTGCTTGGTTTGATGATCACACCGATCCAAGCACAACAAGTGCTAAGAGATGCGAATGGCAATGAGACCGTGCCGCCTGGAACTGAGGTTCAGACCCGCCTGCCCCAGATCACAAGCCGGCCGGCAGCGACATTGCCGGGTGCCGACACTGGCACGACAGTTGTCACCATTGAGAATGGTGCAGAACACGCACCCGGTCAGCAGCCGTTGCCCACCGGTGCAGAGCCGCTCACACAGAACGAGATCAATCAGCGCCTTCAACCGAATCAACAGCAGCAAACGACGCCACCGGGTGATTTCCCAATCGTGGGTGCCACAGAGCTGCTGCAAAGCATGGACGATCTCGACCGCCCCCTGACGCCCGAAGAGATCACGGCCTACGGTGCGGCGCTCCAAAGCCAGTTCCCGATGACGCCCGAAATGATCCAGGACTATCGCCGCCGCGTTGATGAAAGCCAGAAAGCGGCAGCAACGCCACCGTCAGGCCAGTTCCCGCATGCTATTTCGGACGCAAAGCGGCTCACCCTCGATGCTGCACAGGAGCCAGAGGTCCTGTTGACTGGTCCGGACACAGTGAGCGTCATGGCGTTCTACGACCAGACAGGTGCTGCATGGCCCATCGCATCTTATGTGATCGGCAAGCCGAATAGCTTTCAGGTCTATGCAATGCAGGAAGGCTCCAACCAATTGGCGGTCACGCCGCTCGTCCCGCACGGGTTTTCCAACATCGTTGTGTCCCTCGTGGGTGAGAGCCGGCCGCTGGTATTCGAAGTGCGCACGAACTCACTCAATACACACTATCGCCGCGACTTCACGGTGCATGGGTTGGGGCCAAATGCGACTTCAAGGCCTCTCCAGACCCGCCAGAGCGAACCGGTCGCGCGGGCCTCCGACGATGTGATGATGGCGTTTGCGACGGGCGCGGATATTCCGGGCAATGCCGTGCGCCTGTCCACTGACAATGGAGCCGTTAAGGCATGGAGCTATGACGGCGCAATCTATCTGCAATCGGCAGATGCGATTATCTCGCCGCCTGCGTCCCGCATTCTAACCGGCCCCGGTCAAGTCAAAGCCTATCGGATCAGACCCACATCTGTAGCGCTCATTTCTTCGAACGGGCGCGTCTCAAAAGTGAGGATTTCCCAATGAGCAATTCAAAAGAACCGAATGAAAACAATGATGAAGCGGAGATTGGCTCTGCAGCCAATCCAGCTGATTCCGCTGATCGGGCCAACGCAGGACGCGTCACGCGCGGACGCAAAGGCGGGCTATTGTCATTTAGAAACATTGCCTTACTCACCGTGTTGGTTGTTGGAGGAGCTGTTGGCTTCGAGGTTTGGAAGAACCCTGACCTCATTGGCCCGAGCCGTGTTGCGGGCACACCGAACGTGGATGATACGCCAGCCGGAGATCAGTTGCGCACGTCAGAGCGCTATCAGGACAATCTGCGGCAACAAAACGAGGACGGTGCGCAAACTGCGCAAGACACTGATACCTCATTTATTGCGACACCCGATGAACCCTTGCGTCAGATTGATGAGAAACCACCTGCTATCGCACCGACCCCGAACCGCCCCCTGCCCCCGGCAAACGCACCTGTTGAAACTCAGCAACCCAGAACCGTGGTCATTGACCGTCAGCAGCCCGTGCGACAGCAAGCCGAACCGATCCCAAACCAGCCTCAAGCACCCGACTACGCCCGTATCAACCAGCTCGCCCAATTGATGGCGACGCAGCAGCAAGGACTGCTTGGCGCATGGACTGCCCAGCCCTCAGCCGTGACCGTCGTAGTTGAAGAAGACCTTGTGCCCGTGGAAGACGTCGATGTGGCGGGTCAAACGAGCGAGGGTACTATACGACAATCCAGCACCCCTGCCCGCTCAGAGCCTCTCATCCGTGCGGGCGATGTTGTTCTTGCCACGACCATCATCACCAATGACAGCGACACACCGGGACCGGTGGTCGCACAAATTCGGAAAGGTCCGCTGACAGGCGCGCGTCTGCTTGGTAGGTTTGCACCAAATCAGAACAACACCCATCTTATGGTCCAGTTTGACTCCGCGGTGCTTGAGGACGGAACCGAGATCCCGATATCTGCCTATGCGGTTGATGCCCGTCAGAAGTCACTCGCCGTGCGAACGGATGTGGACCGGCGTTTGTTCGCACGATATGCGCCGCGCGTCGCAGCGGCTTTTGTATCTGGGGTAGGTGACGCCCTGTCGGACCCTGGGACATCGCTCATCGATCTTGGCGGTGTCACAGGTGTCACACGTCCGGCAGCCACTATCGAACAGGGGCTGTATAAGGGATTGGCGGAAGTTGGTAACGATCTGGCCGGAGAGTTTGTGCGGAGTGCGCCCAACGGTCCGCTGATCACTCTGAGATCGCGTCAGATCATTGGCGTCCTGTTCACCAGCAATGTTGTGTGGCCGGACAGATGAGGGTGATGGAGCGAGGCAATGGCTGAAGACAGATACAACATCTATCGCTCGACGGTGCATTGGCGCTATGCAATGGCGCGGCCGCATCTGATGTTTTTCGATGCGCGGTTGATCTTCTTCATCATACTGTTCGTCTTCCATATCCGGTGGTGGACGTTTGCGATGCTGGTGTTTGCCATCGCGGGGTTCACGAGTGCGAACTACTTCAAATACTCGCTGGAGAACGTCTTGCGTTTATTTAGATCGAAACTCGTAGGACCGTTCCGCTCAGCTGTGGCGTATACGCGGCTTCGGCCAATGGTAGATTATGGATCTGATGCGCTTAGAAGAGATGTGAATTAGATATGTGTCTAAAGGAATACCCCAATAGCGCTATCGCAAATGTGAGATTCTTGCACGCGTGCAAGAGTTCGATAGCGCCGATTTGGCGTGCTCCAGTTCTATCGTTTGCCGGACCGTTTCGGCAGGTGTCATTGCCGTCTGATTTGAAGGGCGTGGAATAGTGTTTGGTGTCCTTCTGGAGGCGATATCATATCAGCGTCACCGCCCATCTTGCACGCGTGCAAGATGGGCGGTGACGCCGTATACTAGCCCGAAATGTGCGCGAAAGTCTGATGTGCGTACGGTATCTATACAAAACATCAAAAAACGTGCTAGTTCATGTGTGAACCGAATCCACAAGAGAATCGGAAAATCGGAATGCGACATGAGCGGTAATCTAGAACAGTTTTTGCAAGAGCTCTCCAGAGGGCTCGATAAGACCATGGTGTCTGTCAACAAAGAGCTCACGATGCGAGATCGCATCAAGCGCTCTTGGTCAATGCGTCAGTGCGCACGGTTTCTCAACGTTAGTCATCAGCACCTGACAAAGCTGGCGAAAGATCATGAAGATTTCCCGGCTGGACAATACGTGGGTAGAGAGCGCGTCTTCACTCTTAAGGAGCTGATGCATATTCGCGCGCTATTGGCAGGTACGGGAAAACGTCCATACGAGTATCTCGCATGGCGGAAGCCCGGTGATCCTCTGCCGGTTATCTCTTTTGCTAGTCAGAAAGGCGGTACGGCAAAGTCTCTGTCAGCTGCGCACTTCGCACAATATCTCAGCCTGCACTACGGCATGCGTGTGGGTATCATGGATGCAGACCCCCAAAGTACAATAACGCTGTATTTTGTCGGTGGCGAAGAGATGCCGACCATGCCGGATGAGAACACGCCTACTATGGTGGATTTTGCAGGTCTGTTTCAGACAACCGAAGATCTTCCTTTCACGGACTACGATGCACCGACGTTGGACACGTTCTTCAAGAAGACTTCGTGGCCTGGCGTACGGTTGTTGCCTGCTCACGGTGAAACGTCAGAGGGCGAAATCCAGATCGCAAGAATTCTGCGCGCAGATATCCCTGGTAAACGGTTCTATCGATTTCTGAAGGACGCAATTGATCGATGGCGTGATGGGCACGTCCCAGTCACTAAACCCAACGAGCTATTGAGTGATGGGAAAGTAGATAAATCAAAGCTCGATGCAGCTCTGGTCGAGACGCTTGATTGCATCATCATTGACTATCAGCCTGCTCTTACTCTTTTTCAGCTTAACAACGTCATAGCGTCTTCTTCACTTATCATTCCGCAGACGATGAAGGGGTTCGACATCGCTACCCTTTCAACATTTGTCACGGGACTGCTGACTATGTTGCGTCACATATTCGCGAATGAGCGGTTGGATATCGGCGCAGGTGCAAACATGTTGCTGCCAACCATAGTCCAAAGAACAAATGAGCAAGATTTAAAGCAGGTAAGCAACCTGCTGGAAAACTGTCCGGACGAAGTGCTTCCCGTATTCTATTTGCGTTCAGATGCTATCTCTAATGCCTCTGACGTCTACCAATCAGTTTATGAGTACGAGCCAGATACCCCCGGCAAGAAGAAAGGCATCAATCGTTTTATCGACAACGCTGATGCTGTGAACGACGCGATCGTCTCACGTCTGTGGCCCGGTTTGGAAAGAGGTTATGCAGACGCTTGGATGGAAGATTTCTATGACTTTGGAGAGGATGCAGAATGAAGCGTTCGATCAGTAGCTCTGTTTTACGCAAGAAATCAGCTGAGACCGCTGACGCCCCACCTAAAGACGTCGTAAGTGAGCGCGTTCAGGACGCTACGGCTGTCGCACCTCAGCCTGCCACAGGTTTGAAACCTAGGATGGGCGGCTCAGGTAGTGCTTGGAAAGCGGGAGCCCTTAGCGACACTCAAGTCCTTCTGAATGAGAAGCGTGCGGAGATCGTAAGACATATTCTACAGGGAAAGCATGAGCTGGAACTTGATCCCACCCAAATCAATGATGAGATTGGAACGGATAGACGAGATGATTGGATAGATCAGGATGCTTTCAACTCCCTACTCGAAAGCATTGAACAAAATGGCCAAGACACACCGATTCAGGTCTGGCCTGTCGATCCGAGCTGGCAGCCCGATCCGCTAGATCCAAAGAACTGTGCTGGCGTTCCATTTTTTCTAATTACCGGTCGTAGACGGCATGCCATTGCTCAGAAGCTCGGTCGGCCTGTCAGGGCCATTCTGGCGTCGCCGGAGAAGAGAGGGGTTTCAGACGATCAGTTTGAGATGCTGTTCATGCGCTTCAGAGAAAATGAAGAGCGCGAAAACCTCGGTGCTTTCGAGCGTCTTCTATCAGTTGGCCAGATGTTTGATCGCTATGAAACTTCGAACCCTGACAAGAAGGTAACTGCTGTTAGTTTTGCGAGCATCATCGGTGTGCACGAAAGCCACGTTTCGAGGGGGAAGGCCGTGTTGAAGGCACGCGATGAGATCTTGCACGCGTGCAAGAATGTCTATGCGCTTAGCCATCGAGAGCTCGAGAAAGTTGTTGCTGATCTGGTCAAGGGTCCGGATAAGGCGGCTAAAGGTACGGCCAAAACGAAGAAGCTAACAATCATACGCAAGTTCGGGCGAGAGAAGCTTTCTGTTTCATCACAAGGTGGAAAGCTATCGGTCAGCGCTGCGGGAGTAGATTTGGATAAGCAGAGCCTAGAGGGCTTAGGCGACATGATCGCAGCTTATCTACAGGAACATGGGTCGAAGAAATGAAACGCTCACCTGCAACGACAGGGAAGGGCGCTCGACCCCAATTGAGGCAAAGAGCAGAGAGGAACGTCACGTGATCTAACGGCAAAAGAAAAGCCCCCAAACCTCGCGGCCTGAGAGCTGATCTAATTTCTGTTGCAAGACTTAGATAACTCTCTCGCGAATCGAAGTCAACGAAACAACACCGATTTGGTGAACGGGATTCTTTTGCCTTCATTCAACTGATGGAGGTTTGAAACACTCATGACACATACAGGTTGGCGCAAGCCGACACCGGGCCTTGTGGTCGCTGAAAAGCACGCACAAGCCGGTGAACAGCTATCTATACCCAAAACACGAGCAATAGTTGCGGCAAAGAAGGTGGCCGCTGCGATCGGTCTCAAGTCGCAAGATCTCTTGCTTCTAGACACTTTTGGTGCCGTTACACAGACACAGGATTGGGAGCAGGGCAGGCGGCCCATTGTTTGGCCTTCCAATAACTTCCTGATGGAGCAGACAGGTTTTTCTTTGACAACATTGCGTTGCCATATCCGACGCCTGTGTGAAGCTGGCGTTATCTGGATGAAGGACAGTTCAAACGGGAAGCGCTTCGGGGCCAGGGACAGGGATGGCTACATCGTTGAGGCCTACGGCTTTGATCTCGCACCTCTAGCGGCCCGCGCCGAAGAGTTCGAAGCGTTACACGCGCAGCTGCAGGAGCAGCGCCAATTCTGCAAGTCTCTGCGTAATTCGATCACCGTCACACGGCGTGTGATCCGTGCGAAGATCGAGAAGGCACTGGAGAACGGCCTGAGAGGTCCATGGCGCGATCTGCACGATGAGTTTGGCTTGCTGCTTGAGCGGCTTCCTAAGCGCACCACTGGCCCCGAGAGGCTCCTTGACCTCGTGAACTGGTTCAAAGCCCTTCAGCATCGCGTAGAAGCCGCGTTTGAGGACGCTTTTGACTGGCCGGAGCGATCAGACGCTGAGTCTGCTGTCCCACAGGACGATACGACAGATAATAATGTTGTATCTATTTGTATAAATACTGCCCCCATGGGTGCGAAAAACAGCACCCACATACTAACTACAAATCAACCTAATCCTGTAATTAGTACCCGCTTTGAAAAAAAGCACGCGGCGGGTGGTGTGCCAGAATATCCACCCGAGGAGCGGGTTGATAGCGATGAGGGCGTGAATCTGGAAGGCGAATGGAGCACTCAAACCAGAAAGCGACGGTCTGACATTGACGTACCGATGTTGATGGCAACCTGTCCAGAGTTTGGAGAGATGGCCCGTGGTCTGGAAGGATATATTCGTGATTGGAACGGGGTCCACAGAGCCGCCGCGAAGATCAGACCGATGGTCGGAATCTCCGAACACGCCTGGAATGTGGCTCAAAGGGCGCTGGGGCCGGAAGTTGCGGCCGCGGCAATTGCATTGATTTACGACAAGCACTCCGCTGGAGAGGTTTCCTCGCCAGGCGGCTATCTCAGGGGCATGATCCAGAAGGCACAGACGGGCGAATTGCACCTCGATCGGAGCTTCTATGGTAGATTGAGCGAGCGGGCACTCTAGCGATATGCGTCGTGCGTCAAGTGACGCTTGACATATTGCCACATCTTCTGTAGGTACGGATATGAAAATTGAGAGTATTGGCCACAAGGGTCTAAGGCGGTTCTTCGAAACAGGAAACCCGAAAGGTTTGGTGGGCGACACGAGCAGGCTTCGCAAAATGCTGGCCTTCATCGATGCCGCCGGCAGCTTGGAAGAGTTGGCGACGCCGCCAAATTATGGATTGCACCAATTGACCGGTGATCGAAAAGGCATTTGGTCGATGACCGTGACGAAAAACTGGCGGCTCACGTTTCGTTTGAACGAAGAGGGTGCGCTGATAGATATGGAACTGGAGGATTATCATGGCTCTTGAGATGCATCCGTCGCTGACGGTCCATGTCGGTGACTGGCTAAAGACGGAAATCGTCGAACCTGCGTCCATCAGCGTGAAGGATCTTGCCGATCATTTTGGCGTCTCGCGGCAGGCTATGAGCACTTTGCTGAATGGCAATGCAGGCTTGTCGGCAGAGATGGCAATCCGCTTCGAGAAAGCCTTTGGCATTAAGGCCGACACGCTTCTGCGCATGCAGACAAGTTATGAGCTGGCCCAGGCGCGGCGACATGAGGACGACATCAAGGTGCAAAAGCTGCAGAACGTCGCCTGATAGGGCAGGGGAGGTCCTACAGTCCCGCCGCCTTAGTCAAATTGACCCGGAACCGGTCGCGACGACGTTGGTATTTGCGGGTCATTTCTGCTGAGGCATGCCCAAGATGTTTCTGGACGTAGCGTTCGTCGACCTCGGCACTGGACGCGAGACCAGCTCGTAGGCTGTGACCCGAAAACAGGGCGAGGCGATCTTTCTCCGGAAGCTCACTGCGGATGCCCGCGTCGAGAACAGTATGCTTGATCAGACGTGCGACGTGTTTGTCACTGAGCCGCGCCTCCAGAGCCTTCGTGCCATCACGGGACGTGCGGACGAACACAGGTCCAAAATCGATCTTGGCGAAATGCAGCCATTGTTCAAGCGTATGCACCGGGCAGGTCTGGTCAGAAGAGCCGCGACCGATTTCGACCTCACGCCAGCCGGTTTTGGCGTTCAGCGTGAGCAGGGCACCTTCGTCCATGATTTTGATCCAGCCGCCTGAATCTGGAGTGTCGTCCTTGCTGACATCAAGGCTGACGATTTCAGAGCGGCGCAGCCCGCCCGCATAGCCGATCAGCAGGATTGCTCGGTCTCTGAGCCCCCGCAGATCGTAGGGCAGGGCGGCGACCATCGCCAGGATGTCATCGCGCAGGATCGCTTCCTTTTGGACCGGCGGCCGCGCATGTTTGCGTTTGATCCCGGCCAGCACCGTGGCGATGTGGCGGTTCTTGCGATCAAGGATGAAGCCACGCCGCTGGTAGTGCCAAGCAAGGCCAGACAGGCGGCGCTCGATGGTCGATACCGAGAGGGCAGGGGCCTCGGTATCAGGCGCTGCACAGTTCGCAATGTAGAGGCCTATCAGTTCCGGGCTTGGTGGCAGTGCGTTTGCGCCTCGCCTGCGACACCAGCTTGAAAAGTGCGCCCAGTCTTTGGCATAAGCCTTGTTGGTGTTCTCGGAGGTCGCCTGACGTGCATAGTCACGGGCTGTATCCACGAGACGGTCGAGAGAGCCCGATCCAGCGACATGGGAGGGCAGAGTGATGCCATCACTTTTTTCTTGATCTCTCTCGTCGTTCTGAGCAATACTAGATGCACCAGAGTTTGATGAAGTCTGTTTCTCGTCCTCTGAGGCCATTTTCCAGTAAATCCAGTAATGAAATTGAACTGTTTCCCAGCATATATTTTAACGTCCGATAAGGCAACCTTACCGGACATAGTGCAGAACAGCAAGGCGGGGCGGTTTTCGCGCTATTTTCTGGACTAAAGCGCCGCACATGTGTAGTCTCCGGGCATGACATTTGCCCAACCGGATCACATCAGCGACCCCGACACGTTACCCCGGATGCCCGCCTGGGTCACCTCCATGCGTGCTGAAACCCCTGAAGATGTAGCGTTTTTGTCGGGTGCCGCGCTGACCCACCTGCATCTTGTGTTGGGACGCGCGGATGTGCCCCAAGCCTTGTTGCGGGACCGCCTCGCGCTGCGCGCGGCCGAAGCTTGTGTCGCGTTTGCCGGTCGGCCCGAGCGGGCAGGGGAGTTGCGCGATGCGGTGCATCTGCTGCGTCCGGGCGATCTGCCCGGTCCGGCGGGCGCGGTCTGTCAGTCTTGGCAACGCGCGGTGGAGCGGCCGGTGTCGATCAAGGTTCTGGGCAGAGCTTTGCCGACCCTCGTGCCGGGCCAGATTGCTGCGTGGCTTGATGCCGGAAAAGGGGCGCCGGTGACCCGGGCCGCGATGGTTTTGGAGGCGTTAGTGCGCGAGACGCCGCGCGCAGACGTAGCAGGACTGATCCTCGCGGATGCGGTCCTGGCTCAGGCACTCTGCTGGGATCGTGTCGTGCCGCTGCTGGCCCCGGGCCTGAAACGCGCTGACCTGCGCAAGCAAGGCGACGACTTGCGTCTCGCCTGTCATCGCGCGCTTGTCTCCTCGGCGGTCGAGGCTGTGCGTCTCGCCGCCGACCTCGCGCGGCGGACCGCGCACCTGAAGGCGGTCGCGCCGAAGCTGCGGGCCAAGGGGGCGGGGGACGCGGTCGAGATGCTCCTGTCCCGCGACGCGGTGGCGCCATCGGCCCTGCCTTTGCCGGATCGCGCCGCGCGGCGGCTCTGCGATCGGCTGGTCGACCTCGGCGCGGTGCGCGAGCTGACCGGGCGCGATACTTTCCGGCTCTACGGGGTGTAGCGATGGCAAAGGATCGCCCTGACCCCGAACTGGATCGCGAGCTGTCCGACCTGCCGCCCGAGCTGCGCTGGCGGGAATGGATGCGCCGGATCGAGGCGGTGCTCTTTGCCAGCGCTGCGCCGGTCGCCCGCGAAGATCTGGCGCGGATCGTAGGGCAGGGGGCTTCGGTGGATCTGCTGGTCGAGGACCTCGCCGCTGATCTGGAGGGTCGCTCCTTTGAACTTGCCCAGGTCGTCAGCGGCTGGATGTTCCGGACCCGGGCTGCGTACGCGCCGGCGATCCGGGCTGCCGCGGATGTCAGTGATCAGCAATTGGACCTGAACGAGTTCGACGTCGCAGTGCTGGCCGCGATTGCCTATCACCAGCCACTGACCCGCGACGGTCTGAAGGACATCTTCGGTAGGGAGATCAGCCGGGATTTAATCGGAAGACTGCACACACGGGGGCTGATTGGAACCGGGCCGCGAAGTCCTAGGCGCGGGGCGCCCTACACCTATGTGACGACCGAACAATTCCTCGTGGCCTTCGATCTGGCATCTCTGGAGGACCTTCCAGAACGCGAGCAGCTTGAGGATTCTGGCATGCTTGCTAGCGGATGAACCGCCGTCATTCTGGATTGGGGAGTTCAGATATGTCGACCTGTATTGAAGTTAGATGAACGTGCGTCAGCGCCGCCGCACGCAAGTCACGGACTAGGCGTTTTTCGAGTTCCAATTGGTTGCTGATTTGGAGCGTGTGATGAACTGCCCCGCGAATTCGAGCGGCCAGAATCAGATCAGCAGCAACCTCATGAGCACCACCCCTTTCCCGCAGCGCATTGATAGCACCCAGCAACTCCTCTGGAGGTTTGCCTTGCTCCAAGAGCGTCTTGTTCCTTTTCATAATCCGCACAACGTCGGTGCCGTTCCAAAGATCGCGAAACATGTACGCAAGCTGCGTTCCTTGCCCACCCATGGCCCGCACCGCTTGCTCGTCGGCAACTGACATTCCTTGGAGATCACTGTGCATGCCGGCGAGACGCGCGTGACCATACTCGAAGGCATGTCTTTCGAAGGATTGGAGGCGATGAAAGATAGCGTCCTGAAAGGCGGTCTGAAGGAACGCGGCGAATGCCTCGAGATGCTCCTTCGTTAGGTCTTGGGCCTTGAGTGTTGCAACTAAGCGCTCGGTTTGTTCCTTGGCCCAATCCGGCCAGATGATCTCGAGGGTGCGTTGACCGCCGCCTCCCTGAAATCCAACAATCGCATTGATATCGTCGAACGACATGCCGTGGTGAACTTGGAGCAGGCGCACGCCCTCCGCGAGAAAATCTTGTACGCAGCAGCTGCGATCGGGCGACCCTCTCGGGACCACGCATGCCAGCGTTCCGCCAGGAACTTGCAGCATTTGATCAATTCTTCCTCGCCAACGGCGAAACGGCCGAGTGCTTCCCGAGCAACCGTGCGTCGAATCTCATCTCTGGCAGCGATCTGTTCATCAGGCAGGACAATCCGACCGCCGCCCGCGCCTTGATAGCCCCGCGGCCTGCGGCGTCTCCGATGTTCGGGCAGGTGGCGATAGAATTGTTCTGCGCGGCCGTCTTTGGAGCAGGTGAAGCGATAGATCGTCTCATGACTCACCCGGATTGGGTGGCGTTCCAACCGCATCCGACCCGCAATCTGTTCCGGTGACCACCCAGCTTTGAGACGATCCTCTACTGCAGCTTTCAGCTCGGGATGGACGATCATCTTGCGATGGATGGCACGGCGCTTCTCATACATGTCCTGGGCGTTCAGCGCATAGTAGCCGTTCAGTTCGGGCAATTCCGTGTCCGCAAATCGATTCCGTTTGATGTCGCGCTAGGTGTTCAGTCCCAGCATCTGGTGGATCGGGCTCAAGATGAATCTTTCCGGCTCTGATGTCCAGATCTTGCAGATGTATTCGTAGGGTGTGAGCCCGTTGACGGTCTTGAGCCGACGCGCGAAGTTGTATGCTGCCATGAAGTCTGTGAGGTGCGTTCG
>NZ_JABEDH010000012.1 GCF_029285175.1 Sulfitobacter sp. M05
GCCCGCTTGTCAATGCAATCCGCACAGCATCTTGGCGGAATTCGTCCGTCCGTTTCAGTCCCATAGTTCATCTCCTTTGCTGCAATAAATGCTATCAAAGGAGCGGCATCAAACCGTGACAGGTCCAGATCTACTATTTCGAGGTTTGGCCTAAACAACGTCATAGCTGTACTCCCCAAGGCCTGTGCGGGCAAATAGACCATCACTCCCGAGTTGTTCTATCTGCGGAAGTATAACTGCAACAAACTTCAATAAATCTGGCGTTTTCTCGATTGCCTGCTCGACAGCGGTAAAAAGTCCAGAAGGCACACTTTCCTGCTTGAGAGCCAGCATCTTCGACGAAGTCTCAACTGGTTCTATCATATTTGCGCCCGCTAGCGCGCTTACTGCTGTCGACTGGATTAGCTCCATCCTATCATACACAACGCGAGCACTAGGAAACCGATCGTAGCTTGTTTTGGGATATTTCCTCACGATTTGGTTCCGCATACGAGCAAAGCCCTCAATGCTCCTTGGCGCTCGGATGTCCTTTAGCATCCAGGGAAAGCAGTAGAAGAAGTCGGCTGCTCTTGCTGTCTTTGACGGGATTTCGCCGTTTTCTGTCGAAGCAAGAAGGACGAGCATTCGAAAGACGGCATGATAAGGGTCATAGGCCGCAGTATATGAGAGAGAGAACACTAGCTCCACCTCACATAGCATCTATCAGCAAGCC
Organism: Sulfitobacter sp. M05; assembly: GCF_029285175.1. Taxonomy (GTDB): domain Bacteria; phylum Pseudomonadota; class Alphaproteobacteria; order Rhodobacterales; family Rhodobacteraceae; genus Sulfitobacter. Next base: position 713 of record NZ_JABEDH010000012.1, read on the forward strand.
AGTAGATCATGCCCCTGACGTGGGCATGGTTGATGGTGAAATGTTCAAAACCTACCCCCATGTCTTGAAGTGTTGGCAGGACGATCTTGTCCTCGATGATTTCATCAATCTGCTGTCGATCAAGAGCTGAGGCGTGTGGAATGATGTGGTTCTCAAAAACATCGTTTATTCGTGCGAGGAACAAGGCAAATATCTTCTGTGCAGAAGGATAGTGCTGCATCTTGGCCAACAGCTTTGCAAAAAGCTCTTTCTTGGCTTGTGCTCCCTCGAGCTGGTCTTGGCGTTCCGCAGCTACCAGCTTGGCTTCCAAACCTACTAAATCTACTACGCTTCGCCTGTCTTGGAACATCTGTAAATCATCGATGAACCCGTCGACGCAGACATTTCCTTCGGAGATTTCTTTATCAAGACGGTCCAATAATCCGGTAACTTGTGACTGCTCCAACAAAGTGATTTTCCTGACAAAATGTGGCGACGCTCCATTATGCGCCCACAAGGTATTGGGTAGTCAACAGAATATGCACTTCTTGCCCGCAAGCAAGTATAGTAAGCAAATAGGACTTAAACGTTTCATGTACCTGCTTGATTGCCAGTCCAAAATGTTCACTGACCGGGATTGCGGGCGCTCGTAGACGGATATCGTCTCCGCAAAGCAACCTAATTTGAGCATCATCAACACCTCGAGTCGAGAATGAGCGTTCAAGTTACTCAAAACAGCCCCGCGATTGATGTTGTGATTCAAATGTATTTGGCGGCGGCTTATCCGAAGGACAACCCGCCACTAAAGCTCCTTTTGTGGATTTGATGTTCAACCATCGCGCATCGTCGTGCGAGGATTCCGTCTGCCGTACGTTTCGCCGACAAACTTCCCCGTCACGGCGCTCCGCATTGATCCATGAGTTGAACCTCCGCCGACGCGCTCGTTGACGGTCGTTCGAGGGCTGCGCTTTGCATGTGCTTTGGTGACGAAGCGACCTGAAATGGTACTTCTTGCACGTGTTCGATTGCTCTTCTTTGCCATAGTATTTTGTCCCTTGTCTTGGTTATGCAGCCTGAGCCTCGGTCTCGTCGACGACACGAGCCGAGCCCGCGTTATTGGACACAGACGAAGCGCAATTCTTGGCGTTGTGTTTCTGGGTGTAGCGCTCACTACGCACCATGGTTTCGCCGTTCGACGCCACAAAGCGGGTGAAGTACTGACCATCACTCGACTTGGCGACTTCCCAACGATACCCGCTTCCAGTCTCACCCACCGTGAGGTCAACAACCGGTGCGCCAGGGGCATTTGATTTCAGCGAAGAGATGTTCCTCTTGGCCGCGTCTTTCGTGGTAAAGTTCTCTGACCACACCATGATCTCTGAGTTGTAGGTGAAGCGCACGCGGTATTGGCCGTTTGCAGCATCAACGATTCTGAAAGCGTACATAGCAGGTTCCTTTTGTTGCTATAGTGACGTTGTATTGCTAGTTAGCAATCACAGGGATATCCGATTCTCGAAATATTGCAAGAGTGAAACGGGAGAGCACATGTCGAATTTCTTTGATGCGGAGGGCTTCTATGCTGCCCTCGATGCGATCAGGCGAGATAGAGAGGTTTCGTGGAAGAAAGTTGCGGAGAAAGCCAAAATCTCGGCTTCTACTTTGACCCGCATGGGTCAGGGAAAACGACCCGACGTCGACAGCCTTGCGGCGCTGGCATCGTGGTCGGGTTTAGATGTGAGCCAGTTCTATCGCGAAACCGGCACACCGCGAGCTCAAAAAGATACGCTTGCGGAGATAACTACCTTGCTTCGCGCGGACAGACACATCGGCGGCGAAGACGCTCAAACGATGGAGCTCATGATCAAAACGCTCTACGAGGATATGAGGAAACGCAGAGCAGATGGGACATAAGTTCAAGCACGGTTTCAAGGCAGAGGCCGAGCGATATGCAGAAGAATTCAGAGCGGAGCTGGATCTAAGGCCGGACGCGCCTATGTGCCCGCGTAAGCTGGCAGAGCATCTAGGTGTTCCTGTCTTCGGCATTCGAAAAAATCCAAAACTGCCGTCAGAAATAACAAACCACTGGGCGAACCACCCAGATGACCCTTTTTCAGGTCTCATAATCTCCGATGGAAGCTATAAAGAGATACATCACAACGATTTTCACCATCCTCGCCGCCAAAACTCTGATCTGGCGCATGAGCTAGCGCACATAATCATGGGTCACGATCTCGAAACGCCGATCAAAGACAACGGCGAACGAGCATACGACAGAAACACAGAAGAAGAGGCCAAATGGTTGGGCGGGACGCTGTTACTTCCAAAGAAGGCCACAGTCAAAATGGTGTTGGACTCATTCTCCAGAGAAATGGTGGAAGAGATCTACCAAGTTAGTTGGCAGATGTATCAATACCGGCTGCAAGTGACCGATACCGTGAGAGCAGCAAAGAACATCCGAAGAAAGTATGCTGCGGAATGAGCGGCATATTCGTTTGCACTTGCAGCGAATGGCTGGTTCGACGCTCTGCGTCACAGCAATGCAATGTTGTGACCATCGGCAGCAATGGGCCGTACCCTATTCTTCGCACCTTGGTGCGTGAAGCCGCTCCTGCTAAGAGCATTCGAAGATAACTAATTCGGAAGCAAAGATGTTCACGCCGACAGCGTCATTCAAAGACAACTTGCAACTGCTGCCGTCTGTTGATGGCATTAGCCATATCAACATTATGGATTCTGCTGGTGCGATTGTTGACATTATTGAAAACAAGCCTGGAAAGCAGGGTTCACTCGTTGTGTATCAATATCTTGCAGAAGTCTTCGGCAGAATCGACGCAAAGGCTGCGGCACATGGGTTGGAAGTTTTTGCTGAGCATACGGTTGATGCAAAGAGTCGACCTGGAGCGCACCCCAATATTGATCGCCTGTTGGATGTCATTGACACGGGCAAGTCGTTGGATGTTCAGGTCGTGCGAGCCTAAACCTGTGACCTTGGGTTGGGGTTAGCGGTTTTCGTGAAAGGCCAGAGCAAACTTGGTTCTGCTCTCGGCACCTGCCTTGCGAAGGATGTTACGTACGTGATTGCGTACGGTTTTGGGTTCTAACTCCAAGCCGAGTGCAATCTCCTTGTCTGACAAACCCTGTGCCAACTGTTTTGCTACACGTTGTTCTGCTTCACTGAACAAGTCCCAACGGTCATCGCTGGATTTGAGCTCAGCTAGCACGTCGGATGGTACAAATTGTCCACCTGCCGCCATCATGCGCAAAGCGTGGAGCAGCGGTTCATCAGACATTGATTTTGGGAGCCAACCGGCGGCACCCGCTGCAATGGCGGCTTTCACCAATTGAGGTTCTGTTCTGCCGGATATGATACCGACAGTCTGTTCTGGGTGATCTTTGTGGATCAGGCCCGTGCCTTTGATCCCATTGGTTCCTGGCATGTCGTAATCCAGCAGCACCAGATCGAATGGCTTGCCTTCAGCCACTGTCTCGAGAGCAGCCTTTGCAGAACCCACTGACACCGTGTGGATCGACGGGTCCAGCTGCTTCAGCAAGTAGACCATCGCTGATCCAATCATAAGATGATCATCGGCAATGAGCAGGCGTTTCATCGGTAAATTTCTCTTATTGATTGTGAGGAGCAGTTTCACGCAGAAATCGGATATGGAAAAGAAGTTTGATTTGGTGATCAGAGACATGCTGCGATTTGCAGCGATCGTTCTGCTGTGGCTCGCTGCGTATGTTTCTGCTGGTGTTTTCGACTTCTTTGAAACCTACGCGAGTCTTTGGTTCCTGCCTGCAGGCGTCACGTTGGCTGTCGCATTGACGGCACCTCGAAAGTTCCTCTTAGCCCCCTTATTGGCAAACCTGCTGCTGGCGATCCCAGCTGTTTGTGGAGTGCTTGGCGTTGAGTTCACCAACTACCGAGACCCGATCCTTCACGCGTTTCGCCTCTACGTGATTTACACTGGGGCGGGGTTGATCGCGCGCCACCTGATTGAGGTGAGCTTACCGATCTGCGACTTGAAAAGCCAACTTCAGTTGATTGCGATTGCATTGGTTTCGGCTCTGTTGGGTGCTCTTAGCGGGGTGTCGCTTCACGCGACGGTTGGCAACTTCTCGTGGCCTGTTGCTTGGGAAATACTGCTGCCTTGGGCCGTGGGCGACGCAATTGGGACGTTGATCCCACTGCCAATATTGGTTCCGTTCCTGATGTGGTTTTTTGGCCGTGGAGTACAGGCAGTTCTACCCGAGTGGCGAGTCATAGCGTTTCAGTTGGTGACGATCCTATTGGCGATGTTCATTGCGTTTTGGGCTCCATCCCAAGGTACCTATTTGGATTCGCTGTTCTATCTGATCTTGCTGCCACCTGTGATTTTTGCCGTACGAGGCGGTCTCCCATCTGCCGCAACAGCGATTGTGTTAACTGCGCTGTTAACGCCTCCTGCCGCCAACTGGTTTGGATTTGAGGGGGAGCGTATCTCCCTGCAGGTGCTTTTGCTGCTGACGGCGATCTCCACCTTGATGATTGGCGGGGCTGTTTCAGATCGTGAAGTTGCCTTTAATGCCATCAAACAGCATGAAGCTGACCTAGAAGAAGAAGTCGCCAACCAGACAAAAGACCTGCGCGATGCCTTTGAGTTCCAGCAGCATTTGATACGCTCGATAGGCCACGACCTGCGCCAACCCATGCATACTGTGAATATGATGTTGGATGGGCTGGTGATCGAACACAAAGACACCCCAGCGGGTGCACCACTGGAGCAGGCTCGTGCTATTGGGCAAACAGCGTCTGGGTTCATCGACAAGGTGCTTTCTTATGCCAAGCGAGAGGCAGGTAGGATTGACATCATTTGCGAAGAATTCGCGCTTCAGCGTGTGTTCGACCAAGTGTTGCAGACATTTGAGCCGGAAGCCAATCAGCGTGGCGTCGTTTTGAACGTGATACACACCAACCACCAAATGACATCTGATGCTAATTTGGTTTGGGAAGCCGTTTCCAACTTGGTTCAAAATGCCGTCCGCATGAGCGAAGATGGATTGAACGTAACGGTTCGAGCGGAAATTGATGAAACCCGCATCGCGGTTCATGTGGTTGATGAAATCAAATGTGTTGAAGGTCCAAATGGTCCGGCGGGCTTTGGGCTTGAGATCGTGCGCCAGATTGCACGGATGCTAGACGCGAAGTTCACTTTGAAGCCGAACTTAGCATCCATTGAATTTGCATCGGCCTAAAAATCCAACTTACTGCCCATGCTGCCAAGTCGGTTCGGGGCGCAACTAGGCGTATGAAATCATTGACTGAATGAGTGGGAAAACTTGATCAAATCAAGTTTTTTGCCTCTCGCCTCCGTCAAAGCACCTAGTTTGGGCAATTTTTGCAGCCCTTTGGGTCAGATGTGCACAACATCAAACAGATCAACTCTGACAGGTTCACCCCACAAACAATTTTCTGTGGAGGAACTTATGCCCAAAGGGTTTTGGACAACCGCCTATATCGCTGCTGTTGTGGCGATCAATTGGCTTTTTGTGGTGGTGCCGATGGTGCCGATACTGGGCACGATGTTCCCGCCCGTGATGCTTGTCGTTGGCCTTGTGTTTGTGTTTCGGGATTTTGCCCAACGTGAGATTGGCCATTGGGTGGTCATCGCAATGTTGGTAGCAGGTGGCATCAGTTACTTCATGTCAGCGCCGGTTGTGGCTGTGGCGAGTGTGACGGCATTCCTAATCTCCGAAGCCATCGATTGGGCTGTCTATACGTTCACACGTAAGCCGCTGTCCCAACGTATTTTGTTTTCGTCCGCCGTGGCTGTGCCCGTGGATACTATTGTTTTCCTCCACATGGTTGGCTTCTTCGACTGGACAGCTGTTGCTTTGGTCAGTGCTGCCAAGATGCTTGGGGCGTTGGGGTTCTGGGTTGTGCTCCGAAATCGCGAAGCCACCGGAGTAGCAGCGTAATGCCCACACTTTGGCTCTTTGATATCGAACCCCACGAACAACGCTACACCATAGAATGGCGGGAGCACCTGCCTAACCAACTCATCGCCGCGATGGTACGGCGAAAGAAGCCGTGGAAGCTGGAAGTGGTTCATGGCTCAGCAACTTCTGGGAAGACTACACCGGGTGCGTTTCTGAATTTTGCGGAAACCAATGCCTACAAGGCTTGTCAGATTGCGGAGTTTTCCCTGATGGTTCAGCAGGGGCGCGTCAAAGACGGCGACCGCGCATTGTTTGCTGACGCTTGGCACCCCGGTGTTATCCAGCTCAGATACATGGCGGATTTGCTTCCGCTGGAGCTGTCCATCGATGTGATGTGGCACGCTGGTTCGTACGATCCGTATGATTTCTTGGGGCGGACACCGAAGGTCAAGAAGTGGAGCTACAATTTCGAAAGAGCCATTTTCGAGGCTGCGGACCGAAACTATTTCGCGACCAAGTTCCACAGGAAGCTCTTCACGAAAAAGATCAACCCAAGTCAGCAAAGCACCTACCGCGTCGTCGGGTGGCCAATGGAATACTTGGAGCCACTTTTGACCCCACTAGTGAGTTCGGCAAAAAAAGACACGATCCTTTTTCCGCACCGAATTGCGCCAGAGAAGATGCCAGAAGCTTTTGAGCTTCTAAGTGCGAAACTGTCCCACTACAGGATTGTATTTGCGCAGAAAAAGCCGCTTTCCAAGGCACAATATCATCATGAACTGGCCCGCGCTCTGGTGGTGTTTTCAGCAAGCAAACAAGAGACTCTAGGCATTGGAACATACGAGGGCATTCTGGCCGGTGCAGCCCCCATCGTTCCCAAGCGTTTGAGCTACACCGAAATCTATCGGGACTGGTGCTATCCATCCAAGTGGAGCGAGTCCCCAAACGCTGTTCAGCGCAATGCAATGAACCTTGTTCGGTCTATCCAAAAGGCGATTCACGAACCAGCTCCAAAAGAACTGAAAGAGCTAGGGAAACGCGTTGGCCGTCAGTATTTTAACGGGAGTAAACTCTATGCCAGCGTCCTCAGATAAGAGCTTACCAGCAATAATCCGTGATCCAGCGGATGAAGTCGATGAACGGCACTTTGGGGTGATGGGCAATGAACCTCGCACCAGTTTGGAAGGCACGCAGCTGGATCAGGCTGTGGAAGACATGTTTCCACGCGATCCTGCCAAACAGCGCACGCTTCCTCAGGGACAAGACTACACCCTAGTCAGCGCATATGAAAATGTGGCTTACTACATGCCTGCGCTTAGCAGCACATACGTCGATGCTCTGGAAAGGGTAGGCCTGCCGAGCCGATTTGGTTTTTCCGCAGAGGACCTCCAATTCACCAATCCAAAGTCGAAGCTCTGCTTTTACCCCTGGGTTCTCTACAGCGGTGGCCAAGCGGCAAAAACGACAAAGCTAGCCAAGCAGCGGAATTGGTTGACCGGTGGCAACCATGATCCTCGTGTAACTTTGATCGGCGACAGTGGTGGTTTTCAAATCCAGCAAGGCACCATCGCATTCCAAGGCATGCCAACAGTAGAGCGGATGCTGCGGTGGCTAGAAGCAGTTGCCACCCATTCCATGGTGATGGATTTCCCGCTCGCGACAATCGCCAGTGGCGGTGTGGATATTCATGTGCAGCGTCTCATGCGTGAAGGCGTCGAGATGGAAAAACTCTCCAAGGCGCTTGGGTTCGATACGGGATTTCTGGCTTGTTTATTTCAAACCGTGCGCAACAACCGGTACTACCGGAAGCATCGCAAGACCGGCGCAACCAAAGTGCTGAACATCATCCAGGGGCGTAACGAACGGGAAAGCAAGTTCTGGTTCGAACGTATGCGTCAGTTTCATTTCGATGGCTGGACATTCGCAGGAAAACACCACTCGCAGCTGGCAATGACGTGTCGTCGGCTCATTGAAATGCGCGACCTAGGGCATTTGCGGCAAGGCCAGTGGTTACATTTTTTGGGCGTTTCCACTCTGCGGGTGGGAGTTGGCTTGAGCATGCTTCAGCGGGCTTTGCGCAGCTATACCGATGCAAAAGACATCCAACTGTCTTTTGACTCTGGTAGCCCGGTGGATGTCATGCGCAACGGGTACGAAGCCGTGACCGGCGTGGATATGTCCCCTGAGGTTTGGAGTTTTCGATCTGCACGAACACGGCAAGAAGCGCATGATTGCGATCAGAGGCCATTAAACGAAATCTGGGGAAAGGGTGAGCGGACGCTTGAGTTTAAGCCGACAAAGACTGCTTTGGGTTTGCATCTGACGCTTGACGATTTCGTAGACAAGCCTTGGGTTGGATTAACAGCTTCGCAAACCCGCAAATTGCAGCAGGTTTTGCTGATCCATCATAACACACATGCGTACTTCGAAGGGTTCCGGCATGCGTACCGCACCCTTGATGACCGCAATGTTTTGGAACGACCCAAAGAACTGATGTGTCTTCCGACGCTGCTCGACGGTGTGTTCACCTCCGAAACTCCCATGCAATTCATTCAAGATGCCGAGCGAGAGTTGAACGCACTGGCGCTGGCAAAGGTATAGGTCATGACGGAAAACGCACTTGTCGTCGTTGGATCAAACTCCAGCAAAAAACTGGCTGAGTTCGACCCTGAACTTAAGGCAATCCAGAAGCTATCGGCCAAAGCTGAAAAGGCTCTCAAAGGTCATCATGCCCGCGTCCATCAAGCTTTGGTGGCCACCTATAAACTGTGCCTTGAGCTGCAAGAGTTGGAGATGCTAACGCTGTTCATTGGTTTGAAGGTCAAGTCGATCAGTGCAAAGCAAAAGGGCAACGACTTCCATGAGTTGGTTGGTATCGCGTTCCCAGATGCTCGAGATGATAGCAAATCCCAATACCGGAAAATCCTGAAGTACGTTCAAGGAGAAGGCTGGAGCGTTGACCAGTTTCGCCAGGCTTTTTTGGATGGGGAGACGATCAAAACTCTCTATAGCCGCGCACTGGAAACTGAAAAGGCTTCCGGCGACTCCCGCACCGAAGATGATGCGTCAGAAAAGTTTAAGCAGGCCAAACAAGTTTTGGACGCGCAATCCCTGGGTTCCGTAACAGGACTTCAATCGAACGCTATGCAACCGCACATGGTTCACGGTTATGCCAATGCTGTTGTTCGGGAGGCGGCGAATGGGGCTGAAATTGTCGGATTTCTGCCAGCAGGGCCTCAAGCCACCTTTGAACGTGCGTTGATCAGCTTGGTTCCCTCCATCACAGATCGGACAGAGCGACGTTTAACCAAAAAGCGGCTCTACGCGTTCTTTGTCATCTGCGATGTATTTTCTCGGCTGCAGCCCGGAAAAGCTGATGTGCTTGAGCAGCTCAAAGCCATGAATTCGATGAAGACCGCATTGGAAGCCAATGAAAACGCCAGCAATGACGAATTCGCTGAGGCTCTTGCAGAGCGATATGGGTCAACAGATGACAGTGAAGACGAGACTGCCGAAAAGAAAGAAAAGGCAAGTCTGACCACCAAGGACTTGCATCAAGCAAGGCAGGTACTGTGGCTTACCAAGCAAGATGGCAATGCGGCGACAATCGTCGAAAACGGAACGATCTTGCCTTCGATGATTGCATTGGAAACGCAAATTCCTTGGGAGGATTTCAAGCAGATGGTGCGTCAGCTGCGCATAGCAGCGATCGATGCACAGAACTTCGCATCTGATTTCTTGCGCCAACTTGAATGGGAGGACGAGCATACTTCGAAGCTCTCCCATCTGGCATCCAGCGGCAGCGCCGCAATTCAGTATGCGTTTCCAGGAGTTACCCCAGGCAAGAAAGGGTATCGTCTGCTCAAAACTGGTGCGAAGCCTGAATATGAGTTCAGCTTGACGAAGGGTGTGCTGAACGAGCTGCACGGTTGGCGCGAAACTTTCAAGAAATCATTGCCGCGCAACTCAAAGCGACGGTTCCCGACACTGCTCAATGTCACCGAGGAAAACGGGTATTTGTACGTTCATTTCCCTGACAAGCCCAGTGAAAAACAGAAGCTCGGGAAGATCAGCTCGACGCAGCAAAGCGCATTGCCTCTTGGGTCGGACTGGCTTGTACAAACCCGCCAGTTGGAAAGCGTAATCAGTCTTGGCGTAGACTACGGCATGACGTTTGAAGGCAAACTTCTCTCCATGGCGGGCGCGCCATTTGGGATCGAGCTGAACTGCAAGCTACCAACCGGCCCTTGCAAGATGACTTTGCCTTTGATTGTCGGCCTCGCCGGTGGGTTTGTCGAAAACACGGACATGTTCATGCCGCCTGCTGCCTTGCCAGCGCCTAGCCAAGATGTTGATCCGAATTCAGATACTTTTCCCAAATAGCAAAAGTCTCCTGCTCTCGGCGCGCCGCAAAGCTGGGAGCAGTATTCAGGGGGCGTTCGTAGAGTTCCAGCAGCGCATTGTGTGCATCACGGATTGGCGTGATGTGTACGCCGTCATCGATGAAGGCTTGCCACCAATCATACTCATGGACCAGCAACGTAGGCAGTCCAGCTGCCAAAGTCTCCATGGCTGAGAACCCATAGGATTCCAGCTTTGCCGGATGGAACGCTATCCGGGCAGATTTGATGAAATCGGCCTTTTCCTGACCAGTGATCTCGGATTGGATATTGTGATCGGTAATGCCGTACTTTTTGAAAGTTGCTTCAAACTTCTTTTCACCAGATGCCCGGGTAAGCACTTTGGCTGGCAGTCCAGCTTGGGCGACCTTTTGAGCAAATACCGCTGGCTGCTTGCGAGGTTCATGCCTGCCGATGAAAAGGACACCACTTCGTTCGCCTTCGTATGGCTGCAGCAGTTGTGGATCAGGGATTGGCATCGGCAGCACAACGGGCGCGGCAGAAAATTCCAAATACTGCATCCGCTCAACGTTGTAATCGCTTTGTGTTGCCGTGGTGACGCCAGCCGTTCCAATGATCCTATACAGCATTTCCATATAGCTTGGGCCGAATTTGCTACTCTTCGGGATTGGGTTCAGCACTAGGTTCTCGTGGTGGGTATAAAAGGTGGTCGGGATTTCACAATGCAATCCCATTTCCAGTACGGCCAACGCAGCCTCCGGCGTGTTGATCAGCAGATGTGTGGGAGGCTCGGACCCCAACGCTTTGGACAGTGCTACGGCGAAATTCTGAACACGAAAGTGGACCTGTCACGGTTTGATGCCGCTCCTTTGATAGCATTTATTGCAGCAAAGGAGATGAACTATGGGACTGAAACGGACGGACGAATTCCGCCAAGATGCTGTGCGGATTGCATTGACAAGCGGGC
>NZ_JABEDH010000013.1 GCF_029285175.1 Sulfitobacter sp. M05
AAAAACAGTCGATCAACGTTTTTTCTGTTGATGTTCTCATCCTGCCTTTCAGCAAAAAATTTGGATTTTCGTCGATAAATCAGATTGTTGATAGTTCTGATTTCCGCTTGAATATCTGCGATGCGGCGCTCTAACGCTGCCTTTGCTTCCTCAAGTTCTGCAAGGTGTGTGTCCGTCTCGTCAGGCATTGTGTTATCTCAACATCTTTCCATATTGGAAATCTAACGTAGATAAGTAAAACAGTCACTTACAATACGTAAAATACATTGACAACCTCGCAACGCTCCTCTATCCAACAATCGCCGAAGAGGCGATTGTTGGATAGAGGAGCGTTGAAAGCTCAACACTTGTTTACTTGCTTTTAACACATTATGGGGCCAAGTCTTCCGTGACATGACTGGCCCCTCTGCACCTAGGTGTACGGGTCAGTTCTCATTTTTAGAGCATGCTTTTTTGGCCCCGTATAACAAGCCATATCTTACTACGGACCAGCAGGTCGCACTTCTTAAATCGCGCGGAATGTCGATAACAGATGAGGCAAGAGCCAAAGCCTGTTTGTCCCGCATTGGGTACTATCGTCTCAGTGCGTACTGGTATCCTAACCGCAAGTCTGAAAAGTATATTGATGCAACCAGTGGCCGAGAGAAAACGCGTGTTCTGGACGATTTTCGAGATGGAACTCATTTTTCTGACGCGCTCGATTTTTATGTTTTTGACAAGAAGCTAAGGCTTCTTGTGTTGGATGCTCTTGAGCGCGTTGAGGTTGGTATCCGTACTGACATAGCTGTTCTTCTTGGTACTCACGACCCTTGGGTGCACCGCGATCCATCTAAATTACACGGTAATTTTTCTCGGCCAAACGTGCCGCCCTCTCGCCTTGCACAAATTCAGAACCTGTCTAGACAGCGACCTCAACCAACTCGCCGAGCCATTGCTCAGGCTGTTGGAGTGAGTGTTAAGACGGTTAATTTTGTGATCGGAAATCCAAGGAAAGCTAGCCAAAGTAAGCTGGATGAGTGGCTTTCTCGTCTTGATGATAAGTTCAAAAAATCAAAAGAAGACTTCGCAAAGCATTTTAAAGAAAAGTACCCCAACGACACGCCCCCAATTTGGGTAGCGGTTGAGCTATGGGATTTTGGGACGCTTTCTCACTTTTTCAGCGGGATGAAGATTGGAGACCAAAACACTATTGCGGCCCATTATGGTCTCCCTTCGGGTGATATTCTGGAGGGATGGCTCCGTAACCTGAACGATGTGCGAAATTTCTGTGCTCATCATTCGCGTTTGTGGAACCGTAGCATGCCTTTCATTCCTATGTGGACCTCTACAGGTGACATTGTTGAGCTTGATCACCTTGTGGGGAAGTCAGACAGCCTATCGAGATTTTATGCGTCAGTGGTGATTTTGAGGCATTTGCTCAAGGTAATAAACCCCACGACAGAGTGGTCAAATCGACTGATTGAGCATGTGCAAACACTGCCTGCTAATCCCTATGTCACATTACAAAGCGCGGGCTTTCCCGAAGACTGGATTGATCAAGATATCTGGAAATAACGAGATAAGCCGCTAACGCTGGTGTCATTTCCGCCCATGCTTCATCTGGCCGTATTTCTTCTTGGTGAAACCCATAAAGGCCTGCGCTACGCCTTTTTTGAAGTCTGGTTTTCCTGTGCTTTCCCAGTGCGCCCAGAACTGCTTTTGGACCTCATCCATATCGAGGTAGTAGCGTGTTTCTTGAGCTGCACGGTTGATGTCTGCATCGAGCAGGGCAGGGCGGCCCTTGGCCTTCGCAGCCTTGATTTTGCGGGCATCGCCTGCGCTACGCTTGATGAGTTTGTCAGTTTGAATCCGCTTAGGGGTTTTCGTGATCTGAAAGACCAACTCATCATAGAAGCGGCCCTTGCGGATTGGGGTGTATTCGACTGAGAAGCCAGCCCCTAGTGGATCATCGTTGATCTGCTTAAGGGCGGGATCGAGCACCCACTTGCGGAAATCTTTCCACGTTGCGTAGCTGTCTTCTGGCACCTTGAGCCACGTTCGCAGCTCGTCAATCGACACGCGGCACTGTCCATCCCGCCTGTTTACAAAGCCCTCTAGAATTTCATAGAGCGTCACCGCGTACTTGCCTGACAGTTTGAGAAGGAAGTGGACCCGCAGGCGGGCAAAGCGTGTTGGCTCTTTCAGAATGGGGATCAACAAAGGGGGGAAGCCAAAGCGTAAATTGCCTTGCGCCCGTGCCGACTTGTGAACCTCTGCGCTGAACAGATTGGCGACCCCTTGAACCCGATCATCGCCGAGTGCGTATTCCCATTCAATCGTGGTCTTTGCGAGACGCTTGGCGCTTTCCCAAAGCCAGCTCGTGCCGTGTTCACCACCTAGCTCACGAAACACTGCGTTGATCTCTCGCACAGACAGGGTGTGCAGGGGCTGCTTGCCTAATTCATCAAACACGGCATGGAGCAAGAAGACCCAGAGCTTACGATCACGTTCAGTGTAAGGCCCCTCGACGCTCACAATCACCGTTTGGAGCGGCACTGGGACAGTTGCGGGGTCGTCGTTCGAGATAACCCATGCAGAGCCAGTGGGCTGGATGCCTTCAAGCTCCTGCTCAGTGAATAACCCTAAATCTTGTGTGACTGCCCGACTCATTCGCTAAATATACGGCAACAAAGACAAGGGGAGAAGATGTGAAATATTCTTTTCCACAATCTCCCCCTGAGTGATCGACATACCGCCGAATTTCTCCCCCTGAACAACAACATCTATGACACCGAGGTTATGCCGAATTTCTCCCCCTTAACGCCGAATTTCTCCCCCTTAAACGTGATTTACGCCGAATTTCTCCCCCTTAATGTCATTAAGGTATTGATTTAGCTCCCTGATTCAGGGGGGAACACCATATTAGAACACAGGAACACACAGCAGAGCTGTTGATAAGAATGGAATCTACCTAACGGCAGATACTCAAACGGCGATTATGACGGCAAAGCCGTCACGCCGTTAAAGATTTGCTCACACAACAAAAAGCAGGGGGATTTTTCCACCTGTTGGCGCTCGTTTCAGGATACATCAAAACATAGAACCTGAACGGCACAAGGGACGCTAACGCTTCTGCCCTTGTGCTCTTATCAGAACCATATGTTTATTGATCCTTGCGAAACGGCGACGGAAAGCAGGGGAAAAACAGCCAGCCATGCACACCAAAACCACCACAGGCGCTTGTTGAGAGATCGAGACAGTTGCTTAGCGAAGAAGATAATAGCTGCACATACAGAGCACCAAAAACTCGCACCACACTTGGCAAGGGCTTCGTCCCCTCTGGGGAGTAAGGCAGATACAGGGGTCTATCGCTTGATCTGTAAGCCTTGGCTTTGATCAAGTTTTTCCGTGGTGTCACGGGCATTGTCAGCGAACTGTTGTTTCTTCGATTGCATACGGGTTCGCTCAGGCTTTTGAGTGCCCATCGTTTGCACTCGATCTGCGCTTTGATCCGCACGTTGCGCGGATCTGATTTCACGATCTATGTTCTGGTTGAGTGACTTGCGCAGTTCATGAACCTGTTCGCGGTGTTCAGGCCCGTAGTGATTGTTGACTGCATTCTCGACAAGCTGGCGCTTTTGCTCGGGTGACATGCCCACCACGCCCTTGGGGACCAAAACGGGGGTTGGCTGGTTCTTTTTGGTCAGAATATCATTCGCGATTTTCTTGCGTTCATCCGCCAGCTTTTTCTCGCGCTTTTCAATCTCTGCATCTCGATAGCGCATCATGGATTCGACGTTTTCACGGCGGACCTTATCCAAGATCAGATTACGTTCTTGCTCACGTTTTTGCTCAACGGTGAGCGAAGCTGATACACTGAAATCTTTGCGATTTTCAGACATAGAAAGAACCACCATGACAGATCAAAGCATTACATTTTCAGACCTTATCACAGACAAAGACGGGAACGCCTCAAAAGTGGCGTTCGTCCGCCTTGCCAATGAGCTGATCGAGGAAGGCCGCAGACCAGACAGAGTTTTCAGGGCTATGCTGCGGGCTGCATACGCCGCCAGCATCCAGCACTCATTTGCGGAGTGCTATTCGTTCGTCAGGCATGCAGCCGACGACATCACAGACCTGAAAGACCAGCTCGAAAAAATGGCCGATCTTGACCTAGAAGAACAGCAGCGCCTTGCGCAAAACATGGGGTGGGCCAAGTTTTACGGGGACTGAATTTTGCCGAAGTGAACCTCTCGAACGTCCTTCAACGCCTCATTCCAACGTGGCACGGTGTAGTATGGCACACGGTCCGCAACATAGAGCTTGATGCCGTCATGCTTGCCTGCGCGGATGATCTGTTTTCCTTCACCGATCCGCATAATGTCCTCAGATTGCAGGACGGCCCGTTTCTGTTCAGTAACACCGAAAGAGGCGCTTGATACTTGCCCGCCCGACTGGTTCACGCCGCGGGTTGCGACAGTCGTTTGACCGCTCCACGTTTCAATGTCTTTGAGCAGATCAGGTTCGCTCACCAGCCACATGTGCAGGATGCCAGACTGGCTTTCAAAGTTGCCGATGGTGTGTTCCGAATAGCCCTTGTCCCGCAGCGCTTGGCGACCTTGGCACAGGCCCCAGAGCTGCACCCCCTTGCCTGCATAGAGAGTCAGTGCCTTGGGAATGACGGCCATGTAGGGCAGGTTAGCCAGCTCGTCGATCAGCACGGTGACAGGCACAGGGCCAGCCGTTTGAGCGCAGGCGTTGACGATGGCGGAAACGGTCAGGCTCACCCACCGTGAACAGGCTTCTAGGCGATCAGAATCCCCCATGAGATACAGCGTCGTTTTTTCGTGGCGCATGTCCGCAGGATCGAAGTTCGAGCTGTTTGTCACCTCAGCCAAAGGCGTATCAGGGCGGAAGTTCCACAGCGCCGTGGACAGTTCGCTTTCATAGGCGTTCCACTGGTCCTTGCTGGCGGAGATTTCAGCGATCTTTTCAGCTTGGCCTTCCAGCCCATCTTTGCCGCAGTCCATAATCGCGTTGACGGTTTCCGCCGTTTCCCGAAAGGCGAACCGCCACATCTCAGACAATGTGCAGCGATCAGGGCGGAAGATTGCGGCCCATTCGAGCCACGTTGCGAGGATTTGTTGAGAGCCTGCGGCGACCCACTTTGAATCCCCGTCCGTGGGCGGCACGAGAGACATGCAGAGCTGCAAGCAATCCTCCGTGATGCTTTCGCCTTTTTGGGCTTTGTCGATCACCCGTTGGAAGGGGTTCAGCTTGAAGGACGGCGCACCGAGCAGGCCGTAAGGGTTGATTGCTACGATCCTGTGGCCCCGTGACTTGCGATAGTCCGCACTGGCATAGGCGTTTTCGCCGTCCTTGATATCGTTCACGACGAGGGAGCGATTGAACACATGGGCGAGGTTCGGCAACACAATGTCACGGCCTTTGCCTGAGCGTGTCATGCCGTAATTCAGCAGGTGAGCATCGCCGTTATAGAACAGCGGTTTGCCATCGAGGGAGCCGAGAAACAGGCCCTGATTATCGAACATGCCTTCTCTGGCAGCATCCTCTATCGTGCCAAGGCGACCACCGCCGAGCTTGTCCGAAGCGGTAGGGTTTTGCACATAGCGCTGCACCCGTTCGGACTGTCTCAGAGACTCCTGAACACGTGTTTCTTGCTCACGGGCGCGTTGCTGGCCACCGATATATTCAAGGCCTTGGTATATGCCCCAAGCGCCGCGAGCTAAGGCGAACGGCGAGATTTTACCCATCTTGTGGCGGTACGTCGAAGGCGGAAGGCGTTGCGTTTGAGGTGGCTGGACTGTTTGCTTGCTGAGCTATTTGGAGACGAATTTTTTTACTATCTCCAGCTTGCCAAAAGGCATCTAATATCTCCGCTGCTGTGCCTTCGACTCTGCGTGTCCATGCAAAATAATAGTACGCAAAGGCGAGGGGTACACTAACAATGATTGGACCCATATTCTGCCCAATTATCGCTAAGAAAACTCCCCCAAAACCGATAGCAAGGGAGATATTTTGTGTCGTGTTGTGATGCTTTCCGAGTTTTTCATACACGTTGCCAGCCGCGATGATTGCCTCATCATCGGTCAAAATTGAGACACGCTCATCAGTGGCCATTGCGGACTTTATCGTTAAAGCAGCCTTTTGTTGTTTTACATCGACTTGGCTAGCTAGTTCAGCATTGATCTGATCTTCTCGCGACATGGCTTTCCCTAAAATTTGCCTCACGCCTAAAGGGTCAGCTATACTTACCTTGTTGTGAGTATTCGATTTTGTAAGAGGATAGACAGAAAAGACGGCAAAGGACTAGGACTTCGCTTGAAAGCGCCTGCGCCGTCATCTGCTGCAAAGGAGCTGGCCCGCGTCATGCAAGCACGGATCGACCAGCAAGCCGACGAACAACAACCACCCCAAGACGAGAATAAAGCCCGTGGAGACGGTCAAGCGATCCCGCAGCCCCGATAGGGGAGAGGACAGCGCTTGAGGGGCTACACGGGCGGCCTATGCTTTCGCGCACCCCTTTGAATACCATTCAAAGGGGTTGCCTTGCGGCGAGTAGGAGACCCTAAACCTCTAGATAGATATGAAGATGGCCCGCCAGTTATGGCAGGCCACATTTTTTCACTTCGTAGTCTTTACTTCTTATTGAGGTGGGCAATGTAAGAGCCCCAAGCACCTGCCAGTGTCCCAGACGTATTCATGCCAGTCTCACGTGCGGTTGCGTAATCACTAAAGTTGCCGTTTCCGTTGGACATTCGATTTCTCCATCAATTTGAGCGAGCGAATATGCCGCTCTTCATTTTCGTAAAGTTAAGAAAAGAAAAACGTTGTAGGGCGAAGTTTAGCCGTAGAAGCAGCCCCAACGTTTGCACATGCACGCCCCGCCAAAGCTGGTACGTTTGCCACAAACGCTGCAGCTTGGCGTGTGGCCACCCGTCCAGTCCGTCGGAAAACCGTTGTTGATGGTGTGCATGATATTCCTCCCAGTGTGTAAGCAGCAGTCAAATCAACTGGCTACACAACAGAAGGTAAGTAATAAAATTACAAAGTCAACTACGTAACGAAAAGAAATTATATAACGAAGGTAAAGTTCCCTACATCTTCAGGGAAAGATTTGCTCGAAATCGACGTTGTCGTTCGCGGTTTTTTTGGCGCTGTCTTGCCAGTTCAGGGTCTTCTTCTGAGTCAGCTAAATACCGGAGAGCTTCGTCGCTTCGCTCTTTTGGGAGGGGGAGCGCGTTAATGGTATCTTTGCGTTCTTCTTTGTCGGGGATTGCAGATAGGGTTTTGTGAAGCTGTGCGTATAGCTTTGGATCAAGTTCTCGAAGATCAGACTGCAACAGGCCGTTTCCTAACCATTGTGCATATGTTTCTCGGATGAACTCAAAAACGTTGGTGTGCCACGGCCACTGTCGCTCAGCATGCTCACGCCGATTAACCCAAAGATGCTCCCGCACATATCTTTGAAACTCTGGATCGTTCTTTAGTCTGCCGTCTTCTTTCAAATCACTTTGCTTGTCCGACTCCAGTTCATCTGGAAATGCCAGCAAGCACTCATCTACAGACATATCATAGCCCAAAGATGCAATATTTTGCAAATTTTCTTTAGTTGTCAAAGAATTAACCCGTAATTGTTTTCATGGATTTAACTTGAGCGATACCTTGAACAGCAAGAGCGGCAGCACAAAGAGAACCAGTCACGCCAGGCTTCAAACTACGTAGTTGACCTTTAGTGTCAACGGTTGTCAGGCTTTCGAGGTAGGTATCAACATCCTCGAGCGCGGCATATGATGGAAAGGATGGCGTTTCTTTGATCTTCGAGAAGGCCTGCACAATTTTTTCATGCAATCCGTTCACGGTCATGATTTCTCCGCACAAGTAAATCTTGCTTGGACTGACGACACATGTGATTGCCCATGAAAGTTGTGCTAAATACCACGCCTCTCGTTCCCATGCGATGTGGGATGGGTTTGACTTCAGAGTGGCGAATGATTCATCAAACCAACGTTCGATTGCGGGGATAGATGCCAAGCCTTCGACTGAGTTTTTGTTCATTACACCTGAGACGTGGCCTGATGCTTCACGTTTGGCCTCTTGGCGGCTGACGGTTCCGCTTGTTGGCTCCCATCGTTGGACGTTTATTTGCCCAACTTCGGGATGAAGAGCACCAAGCCAACTGTAGGCATCTCTCATTCTCATGAACGAGCCGCCAATGCCGCGATCAATGCGGAGGAGCGCAATCGTGTTTTCCTGCGCGGATTCCCAAAGGGCTTTGTTTCTTGATTTGTTATAGATGAGGCCCATCGCATCGAGAGCAACATCCATGTTGATGGAAATTCTTGGTGAGTGCGTGAGGTGTTTTGCCAAGCCCTTTCGCACTATGCCGACAAGATTACGGTTCGAAAGCTCTCCATGAGATGTGGCTTGTAGGTAGCCGTAGTCTGAGCTTGCTTTGTCTCGATCCTCTGGGTTGATGTTCCGAAATGGACCGTAGCACCCAACCCCAATTGAGCGGACATTAGGGGCTGCTTTGGCGATCCACGCGCACGCAGCGTCAAAGGTTTCTTCGATAGGCTTTTTCTTCGAGAATAGAAACACCGTCGGCTTCTTAGTCGGATCACTTGTAGGAATGGACAGACTCAATTCTGAGATTTCACGCTTCGGGATGCTGGCTATTTCATCTGAGCCTACAATCCCGAAAATGCGGCCATCCGTAATGTAAAGGCCTGCTAAAGATGGTTCAGTCAAAAAAGTGTCCTCCACGTTCAGGAACTCTAGCGCTTTAGATGTTGATAGAGCAACAAAAGCATGAATGGGGTGACCCGTTCATGCGTTTCTTTTTGACCTGTTAACTATTTCCTAAATTTGCTGTTATAGTCTGTATGCAAGATGTGCGTGTTATACACGCTCACTTGGCAGGGGAGACGCTGCGCTCCCCCCGTGCACCCCCCTTGCGGTTCGGCGTTTTCAGCATCGAGCTGCAAACACCGAAGGAGGCCCATACTATGCCAGAACGGCGCAAAGAAAACCGCTCCTGCCCCATCCCCACCCGCTTTAGCGAGGGGGAACGGGACAGGCTCACACAGGCCGCACGGGCGGCTGGTGTGACCATGAGCGATTTTATCCGCGCGTCTGCCCTGTCGCAGCCTCTGCCGCCACCACGGCCACAGCGGGCAAACCGCCCAACCGTCAAAGACGGTGAGCAGCTTGCCAGCTTGTTGCTGGCCGTGGGGCGCATTGGCAACAACGCGAACCAGCTCGCCCATGTTGCCAACTCAGGCTCATGGCCTGACGCTCACGCCTTGCAGCAGGCCGTGGCAGACATCCAATGGATGCGCCACACCCTCATGCAAGCGCTTGGCATCCGCGAACCCGCGCCCACCAAGCAGGAGCGATCAGGGCCATGATCCTCAAAGGCTCACAGCGAGGTCACGGGCGAAACCTCGCAGCGCACCTTTTGAACGCCCGCGACAACGACCACGTGCATGTGGCCGATCTGCGCGGCACGGCTGCGGAAGACCTACGCGGTGCGCTTCTTGAAATCGAAGCCACCGCGAACGGCACAAAATGCCAGCAGCCGTTTTTTCAGGTGATCGTGAACCCGCCAGAATCCGCCAATCTCACCCGCGAACAGTTCGCGGCTGCGTTCGATAAAATCGAGGCGGATATGGGGCTGGCCGATCATCCCCGCGCCGTTGTCTTCCACGAGAAGAACGGGCGCGAGCATGCTCATGTGGTCTATGGGCGGCTCTACAACAGCTTGACTTATGAACACGGTCCCAAGACGGGCGAGGAACGCCCCCTGCCCGTTCTCAAGGCCAAGCAGCTATCGTTTTTTAAATCCCGCCTGCGGGAGATCAGCCAAGACCTGCACCACGATCTAGGCTTGGAGCTGCCCGAAGGCATGAAGGACAGCGCCAAGCGCGACCCGCTCAATTTTGACCGTGCCACGTGGCAGCAGGCGCAGCGCCTTGGCGAAGACCCCCGCGACCTGAAAAAGATCATTGGTGAGGCGTTCGAGTTTTCCGACAGCCCCAAAGCCTTCAACGCTGTGCTGGAACAGAACGCCATGCAGCTTGCCAGAGGCGACAAGCGCGGCTTTGTCGTGCTGCATCATTCGGGCGAAGCCCTGCCCTTGCATCGTTTCCTTGGCGTGAAACAGGCAGATATCAGAGCGCGGCTTGGTCAACCTGAACACGTTCAGACGGTTGACCAGGCGCGGGAGTTTCTGAAGGAGCGCATGACCGCGCAGGCCGAGCGCCAAATGGAAGACCTGAAGGCGACACACGACAAAGAACGCCGCCCGATGGTGCAGGCTGTGCGACAGCTCAAGAGTGAGCAGCAGCAGGACCGCCGCACGTTCATGGATGCGCAACAAGCCCGCCAAGGACAGGAAGCACAGGCGCGAGCCAGCAGAATCCGAAAAGGCATTGCAGGGCTGTGGGACAAGGCGCAGCTCAAGTTCGGCGCCGGCCCCCTCGCCCGCCAGTTCGCCGCTGAAATTGAACAAAGCCAGCAGCGCGACCGTGCCGAGTTTCATGCCTTAAAAACGGACCAGCTGCGCGATCGGCGGCAGCTTCAAAAATCCATACGGCTGATGCAGGAGAAACAGCGGCGTGAACGCCAGCAAGCGCGCAGTGTTTTGGGCCATTGGCTCACGCTCGACCGTGCCACGCCACGCCGCCGCATGGACGATCACCTGAGCCAGCTCGATGATGGAAAGAAGAAATACATGCAGAAGCGCGAAGGCCCGATACAGTTCAAGGAAGCGAGTAACCGTCGAAAGAGACAGGGGCGCGGGCTTGGCTTGAAACCCAAGGGGCCTAGGGGGCCAGACCCCAAGAGCTAAATCCTGTGGACAGTAAACAGGTGCAGGCTTTCCCCCTGCCCTACCTTGGTGTATCGTGAACACCATAAAAACAACGGCAATGAACGAGCAGAAACATTATGGGAAACAGTACATATCTTACACTAGGGCAGGCTGCAGAGATGTGTGGTTGGTCAAAAGGTGCGCTCTCAAAGGCCATAAAATCAGGCCAAATGAGCGTTCATGCAAAAACAAAAGCAGGTTTCCAGCTTGACCCTGCTGAGGTCTTGCGAGTGTTTCCAAAGAAAACGGAAACAGTATCTAATGAACAATCAGAAACACCTCAAAAACACAGTGGAAACAGCGTCTTATCGGCGGAAGTTGAAGCATTACGTCAGCAGATCGCAACAGCAGAGCTTGAGCGCACTCGTGAGCGTGAACAATTGTCCGACCGCATAGAGAGCTTGCAGCAAATGTTGTCTGACGAAAAGTCAGAACGTCGCCAGCTCACTGCGCTGCTCACGGATCAGCGTGAGAAGGTCGCAGAGCCACCGCGCAAAGGGCTATGGGCTAGGTTGGTAGGTTAACTATTGCCTGAAATAACCCACAGATATGAGCTAGGCGTGGCCTTCATTATAAGCCCCTTGTCTCTCATCTTTGTGACGTAGCTTCTCAGGGTGTTATAGTTCAAGCCATACCCCGCTTTGGTAATTTGGGTGTGTATCTCACCCGTTCTCAGGCCTCGTTTAGCAGTTTTCAAGGTGTCCAAAATGAGGGTCTCAAAAAACAGTCGATCAACGTTTTTTCTGTTGATGTTCTCATCCTGCCTTTCAGCAAAAAATTTGGATTTTCGTCGATAAATCAGATTGTTGATAGTTCTGATTTCCGCTTGAATATCTGCGATGCGGC
>NZ_JABEDH010000014.1 GCF_029285175.1 Sulfitobacter sp. M05
CGTTGCTGCGCGGATAAATAGCTGAGCAGCAAAGGAAATAATCCATGAGATACAATGAATACGCAGGCGACAACATCCTGCGAGATGCGTTCCAACTATATCGACAAAACAACCTGACACGCTCCCAGCAGGCATTTTCACGCAGAATTCTGGGAATGGGGCCATCCTATTATTCATGCATGGTCACGCGGAACCGCCAACCAAGTCGGCGCGTGTTGGAAACACTGATGAGTGTGACCAAAACCATCATGGCCACATTCGTCGGAAACCCGCATTTCCGGCAACCTTATGCCGCCAATCTAAACCAAGCGTATGATCAGCTGGAAGAATTGGTGGCACGGATCAACGTGGAGATGACCTTTGTCGAGGTGATGGATGACTTGCAGGTGCTGGAAGATGCATAAACCAGTCGCTCTCTGATCCAGGTGGCATTAACTGATCCCGGCATGTTCCACATAAGAAGGCCCATGCCATGCAACATCTTTCCCAACTTTCACTCACAGTGAGCTCTCAGAAAACACCTGTTTCGCCGGTGGCAAAGAAGCGTCTGAACCTCCTGCGCAAGCTGGAAACCCAAATCGAAGCCGCCGAAGCTGAACTGCGTGATGAAGAATTCCTCGAAGACATCCGCAAATGGGTGCGCGGTGAGGACGGCGAACGCAAACAAATCACCGAACAACGCGCGGTGCGTAAATGGTGGTGGCAACATCACACCGGCGCTTGGATGCTGACCCTGCGGGATGGTGCGAAAGAACTGCCTCTGTTGGAAGACAAGAACAGCATTGAGGTTGGCGAGATCACCAATTTGGTTGAGGTGCTGCAAACTGTACGTTCAGCAGTTTTGGCCGGAGAGCTGGATGATGCGCTGGAGCAGATGGTAAAATCGAAGCCAAAGAAGCCCGCTGGCAAGCCAAAAGGGTAATCCAGCCATATGTTGCTGTGAAAGCCGCTGGTTCGCGCCAGCGGCTTTCCTATTGGGTCTTAGGCGGCATCTGCGTATTGGATCACCGCGCCATTCTCGGCATCTTCCAAAACACGCAGTTCCCAGTTACGGTTTGGATACTCAGCCACCAGTTGGCCCAACATGCTCTCAGCAATTGCCTCCAAGCTGGCATCGCCAACTTGGTGCGTATCGCCGGACCAAAGCTCCATGCAGAACTTGCGAAGGGCAAAATACTCGATTTCACGATCCGCATGATGCACGTTCACCCGTACGGAAAACGTAACGCGATGACGATGCTGCTGGCCAATGGGCACCTCAACATTTTTGTCGCCATGAACCAGGTCGCGTTGAAAACTCACTTCGACCCAGCGGTTGATTTTGGATTGTTCCATTGCGTGTCTCCTTTGTTGACACGTTGGGTCTGACCCACTCCTCAAGTTTGGCGAAGATATTGTTTTTGCGCATGAACTTTGGGTCGACTGTGATCCGTAGGCTAAGCCCGCAAGAACCACTTCTTGAACTCGCCCAGATGATGCGCTGGCTTTATGCCAAAGGCGACATCAACCTCAGGCAGATCAAAATGGACCCAGTTTCAGAAGGTTACACGCTCTATCAACGCCCACCCAATGGGCGCTACTACGTGCAGTACTCAATCAAGGGCCAGGGGCAGCAGCGGCTGTCTTTGGGCACCTCAGACCCCATTGAGGCGGAACGCCGCGCTCAATCCAAATGGATCAAAGCATGTGCACTGGCCGAAGTGGGATTGTCCGTAAACAAAAAGCACTTCGAGAAGATCGCAGAAGAGTTTATCGCGGGCATCGAACTGGCTGTCCAACGCGGGGAGAAAGCAGGGTATCACGCCAAACAATACCCGATGATCGTCCGCCGCTACTTTGTGGAGCACTTCAAAGGCAAGCTGATGAGTGCGCTGAAAGCAGATGACATTGATGAGTATTGGGATTTTCGCAAAGAATACTGGATCACCGGACCAGGATCAAAGAACCCGCTGATCGAGTACTCCCGCATCATTAAAGGTCAGAAAACCAAGATATTCCGCCCTGTTAAAGAGGGTTACCCGTCGAAATCGACCCTGCACAAGGAAAGCCTGCTGCTGCGTCAGCTGTTCGAGTTCGGCCAACGCCGTGGCTACGTCATTGAAATCCCCGAGATCCATGCGCCCAAAGACAAACGACGCAAAGACAACAGTAGGCCTGGGTTCACGTGGGAGGAGTTCATGCATTTGAAATCCGTCTCCGAAGATCGCGTGCGTGAGTATGAATTTTCCCAAGACGATCCAACGGGCAAGAACCAGAAAACGTACCAGGATCGGCTTCGTTTGCACTGCTTTTGCATGATCGCAGCGTTTACTGGCATGCGGCCCACCGAACTGTTCAATCTCAGCTGGGGCGACATCGAAGCGAGGAAAATCCACGCGGAGAACGGTGAACTCTGCGATGTCACCGTGATGCAGGTGCGGGGTAAGGGAAAAGAACGTGAGATGGCAGCGATGCCAGAGACCCTCACGTTCATAAATCTGCTAAAATCACTGTTCTATGTGGCCACCGGAAGGATGCCAGAAGACAGTGATCCCGTATTCTTCAACCACGAAGGCAAGCGCATTCGCAGTTTCAAAATTGGTTTGGCCAAACTACTGATCGCAGCCGATCTACGTGTGGCCCGCAATGGAAAACTCAGGGACAGCTTCAGCTTCCGCCACTTCTACATCACTCAGCAAATCCGCGAAGGTGTTGGGCATCATCTGCTGGGTCGTAACGTTGGCACGTCATCCAAGATGATCGACGCGTACTACAGCAAAATCAGACCAACAGATGAGATCGCACAGCTGATACCTGACTGGTCAAAGAAGAGGCTGTTGCAGTATCGGCGAAAGTGACTGCTTTGAAGATGGGCGGATTCCGGACTTTCGCTGCGTGTGCAATAGGATTATGCGTCAGCTTCAAAGCGGACATCAGAGCATCCTCGGGACGCACGTCAAACCGGGAGGTATGCGTGTTGTGGGCTCATTCTCCAACCAAACCTAAGTCATGCCCGACAACGCATAGAACGCGACCAGTGAAAGCGACACCCGGGGCCGACAATAGAGAGAACCCGGCCACATAAAATGCCAAGACCGTATAAACCATACCCCTCGATGTGTGCCTGTCTTGCACGTTGTAAAAGCTCCGAAGTACATCAATCTTGATCTGATTGTCGTCGTCCTTCTTGAGAGCATCTGATGCTGCCTTGAGACTCTTGTCTCTGTTCAGCCATGGTGCCCTTTGATCAAACGAGGAAGCTACCTGTGGCCTTCTTGATGCTATGGTTGCATACATTGACCTGAGGTTTCTTGCTGACACGTTGTCTAGCGTTTCGATGACATACTCATTAATATCGATCGCTCGTTTAACTATTGCGGGCGCGAAAACGCGATAAATGATGGTACCAACACCAAGTAGCAGCAAGCCGATATAGACGATGTTCAACCGCGTCGAAAACTCGAACCAAGGGGCACATAGGCCTGGAGCAACTTGCTGCTCCAGCAATCCACCGAGCCCGCCCAAATAGGTCTCGATCTGTGCATGGTACAAAATCATGTAACCCACAAACGGCGCACTCATAGTGATGGATGCTGGCAAACTTTGGCCAAACCCTCTCAGTAGATGCCAGTTAAATGTTCGTACGCTCCAGGGTTCAGGTGCCCAAGTCATACGAGACAGCTCTGTTTGGGACATTGGTAGCCCAACCCTAAGCGCTAGTTATTCGCAAGGTGCGATTTTGGTGAGTATAGAAGTCACCGACAGTGATTTCAGGCTTGTCTAATTCTGGGGCAATCATCGAGGTAGCGATGATAATCTGGTTTGATGATTTTGCCGCCTTTGATTTTTCATGAAGTAGTCTTTGGAAGTTCCTGCTCCTCTCCGGCTCCATACCCTTATCTTCCACTGTATCCATCAACAGAAAGCGCGGATGGGAGAATGATGTTTGGTTGGCCGCAGCAACAGCAAACGAGGCAATAAAGCTATTGCGAAGATAAACCATAGAACTTGCGGAGAAAAACGACTCACCATTAACACTTATTCGGTCACCGTCGAAATCAAAGTCGACCTTGTCAGCGTTCTTGAATGTCGACTGACGCTCAAGGTCGCGTCTTAGAAAGTCGAGGACTTCAAGTTCAATCGACCTTCTTGCTTTCGAAATCTGATCACGATCGCGCTTTTCAGCGGTCTCGATCACGGATCGAACATCATCGATCTTACGTTGTAGGTCGTCTCGCTGGTTCTGGGCTTCTTTCAATTCAGCGACTGCAGATTTGCGAGTCGCCAACTCTTCGAGCTTACGCTGAGCATAGCCCGCTTCACGATTCAGAGATCGCAGTCTTGTTCGGAGCTCTGTTGTTGGGCTGCGAAGGGAGACCGTATAGTGACGGCCTGCTTGCTCCCATAGCTCTGTGACCTTTGTCAACTTCGCCTTCAAGTCGGAAACCTGACGCTGCCTACCGGCTTGAAGATCAATCGAGTTTTGCTTCTGCCGAGCATATTCATTGATCAAACGCAGGGCCCGTTCCTTAACCTGGCTTTCATCAGAAGCTTGTTTGCAAAGTGTGCAAGCGCCTTCAACCTCAGTGCCCTGGACAGGAGCAAAACACGCCGGACAGAAATCAAATTTCAGCGCATTCAACTCGTCAACGACCAACTTAGATTCATGTAAGGCATCAAGCTTCTTGGTCAGAGAGGCAATGAATTCCGCAGAGTCCGAAGCCTCCAGCTCAAGGAAATCCAATTCCTCCTTCAACTTGCCGATCTGTGATTGGAGCTCCTTTACTCTCGCATAGGTTGTTTCTTGATCGTTCAACGAAAGCCGATCTTCAAATTGTGCTGAAAAGACCTTTTCCTCCGTTTCTTCGATCTGGCTGTTCAGATCTTCCAGTCCTTTTTGAAGGCGCAAGTACTCCTGATCAATCCAATCCTCGGTCAAAGGATGGCCGTCGCGCCCGTGAAGTCTGATCAGTGTCGAAATCCTCGAAACGACATCCTTCATATCAGCCTCATAGGTCTTCAGGTTCAACCTAGCTGTATAATAATCGTCACTAAAGGCACCGAGGAGAAGATGTCCGACAGTCTGCCGTGTAATCGCATCGTCAAACGGCTGGCCACGAAACAGCTTTTCGACCGAGCTAAGCTGGTCCGAGTAGAGAAGACGCAGGATTTGGTTCATCGTGATCTTCGTGTTGGCTTCGCCATATTGCACTTCGGGTAGACCGAGCAGCCGGAACATCACTTGAGAGAAGCTTTCAGACTGGCTACGCCGAAAGGAGTATCGCTCCCAGCCAGCCCCGCTGCTCTTCAGTGCCTCAGAGCTTGGGCCAAAAAAGATGCGCATGGGTTGTGAGGACTTTTGTTCGACGTCCCTCTGCAGAGTGACGTCTTTCCCGTTTAGTTTGACACCCATCGTAATGGTGTCACACAGAAGCGCTGACTCCCGCCATTGGTGCTCCAGAAGGTCACCACCCAGACCGTAGAAAATGAAATCCATAATTGTGGATTTGCCGGAGCTGTTCTCGCCTCGAATAATGTTCAGACCCGAGTGAAATGCTTCAGAAAAGACGAGTTGACCTCGACGAAAAATCGACAGATTGGACCTGTCGCGCTTTTGTGCCGCCCCAAGTGCTCGTTTAGGCCACTTTCCGTTCGAAGGCGACGGGGCTTTTCCAACCCAGTGCTGAATGCCGTCGGCGCGGATTGTAGAAGCCGTTGATATATT